>NZ_JAHSTS010000001.1:1721840-2933681 GCF_019145435.1 Pseudomonas ekonensis
ACCGTCAGCGTCAACGAGCTGAACGCGAGTTTCTTCGCCTACGCCGAGCTGATGTACCCCATCGAACTGGTGGTCGACAACATCACCCCGACCGACGCCGAATCGCCGAAGAAGATCTTCTTCCGGGTCGCCTTCTATCAGCGCCAGACCCTGTTCGCCACGATCGACACCAAGGCGACCGTCATCGACCTGCGGCTGTTCGAGAAGACCCGCAACATCTTCATCCACGCCAACGATTGGTTCACGCCGATCCACCAGTCGAAGCTGACCTGCACCCTCAGCGACAGCGAGGGCCGCAAGGCCGACGTGCTGCTGGTGGGCCTGGGCAAGGACGGCTGCGTGACGACGACGCCGGAGGTGGGGTTCATCGACGCCGTCACGCTGCACATCGGCTACGAGGGCAAGTTCGAGTTTTCCGGCGCCGTGCGCAGCGTCGGCGAGGGCAAGTACACCTCGTGGCAATTCCCGACGCTGGGCTTCAACGACCTGCAGGTCCTCAGCGACATGATCAAGCGCGGCTTCGTTCACCTGGACGAGGCGGCCCTCGGGGCGCTGAGGCAATGACCGTGACCACCGGCAAACCGATGCCCGCCACCGTGGCCCTGCATTTCGGCGCACAGGCGGTCGCGAAGAATCGACTGTACTTTTCGTCGCTGGGCATGGACCTGTGCGACGGGAACGGCTTTCCCCGGCCGGAGTTCTTCAAGGTCTATCAATCGCTGATGGACGGCGGCAGCGGCTTCGGTTTTTTGGGCAACGCCAGCGTGGACGCCGAGGCGCGCTACAACGGCCGTGGCCTGCGGCTGACGTCGCCGGCCCACGCCGAGGCCCTGCGGCCGCTGTTCGAGGCGGCCCGCCAGCGCAACTTCCCGCTGGGCGTGCAACTGCAGCATTACGGCCCGCAGGCGTTGCCGACGGCGCAGGGCGAGATCCTGACGCCCAGCGGCATCGCGTCCCCCGCCATCCTCAAGGCGTTTCCCGAGGCACGGGCGGTGGCGATGACGCACACGCAGATCCTGCGCTGCATCGATCAGTTCGCGGCCGCCGCGCTGCATGCCCGGCAGGCCGGCGCCGAGCTGATCCAGATCCAGGCCTCGAACGGCTATCTGGTCAGCAGTTTCCTGTCGCCCCGCACCAACCGTCGCGAGGACGAGTGGGGCGGCAGCCCGCTCAAGCGCGCCCGGCTGCTGCTGGCCATCGTCGACGGCATCCGCCGGGCCACCGGCGACCGGGTGCCGGTCACCGTCCGCCTGGGCATCGATGACGGCCTGGGCGAGGAAGGCCAACAGGCCGTGCTGCTGGGCGATGTGGTGGTCGCCCTGGAGGCCGCCGGGGTGGCGGCCATCACCTGTTCCACCGGCGTCAGCGAGACCTTCCCGTTCTTCTTCAAGAACAAGGACAAGGCGCTGGCGATGTCCCGCGAAGGCTGCCGCTACCTCAAGGGGTTCGTGCGCATCCCGATGGGCTTCACCGGCTCGGTCAGCGGTGTGGCCCAGGCCAATGAAATCATCGGCTGCGGCGACGCCGATTTCATCGGGTTCGGCCGTGCCATGCTGGCCGACAACCGTTTCATCGCCAAGGAACTGGCCGGCCGCGACGCCGAGGTCACGCGCTGCCGGGGCGATGCGTTTTGCTTTCGCGACAAAAAGGATCCCATGGCCGAGCGCGTGTACTGCTGCGTCAACCCGGATTACCGGCGGCCGGAAAAACTGCAATTGCACTATGAGGAAAGCCTGAAATGAATTTCACCGGAAAAATCGCCCTGGTTGTCGGCGGCACGCGCGGCATCGGTTTCGACGTCAGCCAGAAACTCGTCGAAGCCGGCTGCATCTGCTACATCACCGGCCGCAACGAGGACGACGGCCTGACCGCGCAAAGCCGCCTGGGCGACAACTGCACCTTCATCAAGAGCGACGTCACCGACGAAGCCTCCGTGGCCGAGCTGTTCCGCGTCATCAACGACCGGCACGGGCGGCTGGACCTGGCGGTGAACAACGCCGGCGTGACCTCCAAGCATGCGCCGATCCGCGAGATGGACTTCGCCGACTGGAAACGCGTGCTGGAGATCAACCTGCTGGGCCCGCTGCTGCTGCTCAAGCACGAGACCAACCTGATCTCGAAACACGCCGGCGGCGCGATCGTCAACGTGTCGTCCTGCGCCGGCCTGCTCGGCGTGGCCAAGCAAAGCGCCTACTCCACCAGCAAGGCGGCGCTGAACATGCTGACCCAGGTGTGCGCCATCGAGTCCGCCGAGGAATCCCTGCCGGAGCGCCATTCGGTGCGCGTCAACGCGGTGTGCCCCGGCCCGACCCTGGGCGGCATGAACTCGCAAGAGCGCCTGGAGGCCAACCCCGAATCCACCAAACACAAGCTTCAAGTGACGGTGATGAAACGGTTCGCCGCCGCCAGCGAGATTTCCGCCGCGATCCTGTGGCTGCTCAGCGACTCGGCCTCGTTCGTCACCGGCACCGTGATGCCGGTGGACGGCGGTTTCTCGGCCGGGAAATTCTGATGGGCCGGCCAGAGCGCGACCCGGCCCGGACGCCGGGCAAACGGGTGTTCATCACTGGCGTGAGCAGCGGCATCGGCGAGGCGCTGGTGGAGCGGCTCCTGCAGGACGGCTGCACCGTCTTCGGCACCGCCCGGCGCGAACCGTACCGGTTCATGAACCACCCGAATTTCCGGTTCCGGCCGTTCGACCTCTCAAAGACCGGCGACATCGGCGAGCTGTTCAAGGGGCCGTTCGCCGAGATCCTGAGCCAGGGCGTGGATGTGCTGTTTCTCAACGCCGGGGTCAGCGGCAACGTGCCGGCACGCGCCGAGGCGTTTTCGCTGGAGGACGTGCAGCACGTGCTCAACGTCAACGTGCTGGCGAACAAGGCCATTCTGGACCTGGTTCTGGCTTCGCCCCATCGGCCGGCCACCTGCGTGCTGTCGGCGTCGATGGCGGGGGTTCGCTTTCGCGCAGGCACGCTGACCTACAGCCTGTCGAAGGCGGCGCTCAAGGCGTTGGGCGGTGTCTACGCGCAAGAGAACCCGGAGATCTTCTTCGCCGTGCTGGGCCTGTGCAACGTCAACACCGGGCTGTCCCGGCAGGTGAGCTTCAGCGAACGGACGGCGCAGTTTCCGGAGCTGCTGTCCCTGCAGCAACGGGCGTTGGTGCCCGGTTACATGGTCTCCGCCGCCCAGCGCGCCGAGGACATCCGCAACGTGATCGCCGCACCCGGCGACTATGGGGTCAAGAGCGGCGAGTTCGTCGACATGCGAACGGTGCTGGCCCATCACGAGAAAGCCCGGGAGCCGTTGCCCCAAGCCTGACGAACCCCTGAACGCGCACCCCCAATAAAGGAATGTTGGAATGCTGAACACCGTCAAAACCCTCGTTGAAGCCGTCGTGCGGCAACAGGACCTGCTGCTGCCCGAGCCCATCGATCTGTCCCGGGGCGAGGACAGCCCGCTGTATGGCATCGAGGGCACCATCGACTCCATGACCCTGGTGTCGATCATCGTCGACACCGAAGAGCAGATCCGCAACCGGTTCGGCGTCGAGGTCCACCTCGCCGACACCTCCGACCTGCCGCCCACTGCCACGCCGTTCGCCACGCTGGGCACGCTGGCCGCCTACGTCATGGGCCGGCTGTCGCCTGCGCTCGAAGCCCAGGCGAGCTGATCCGGCGGCCGCACTTTTATCGAGAGGTGGATATGCAAGTTGTCGAGTTTCTGAATCACCTGAAAGACGGCGCGGACAAGCCGGCCATCGTCAGCGACGAGGGCCGTTTCTCCTACGCCCGACTGCATGAGCGGATCAACGCCTGTGGCGAAGAGCTCGCGTCCCGCGGCATCAGCGACGCCTGCGTCCTGCTGGTGGACAACTACAGCTTCGACAGCGTCTGCATGCTGTTCGCGCTGTGGCTGCGCAACAACGTGGTCGCGCTGTCGGTGCCCAAGGCCGACGAACAGCTGGCGCACCTGGCCGAAGCGTCGGGCGCGCGGTTCACCGTGACGGGCGGCGGTTCACAGGGCTTCGCGTTCACTGCCCATGAAGCGCGTGCGCTGCCGGCCACCGTCGAAGGCCTGCTGTCGCGCCGCGAGGCCGGCTTCATCGTGTTTTCGTCGGGCTCCACCGGGCCGGCCAAAGGCGTGGTGCACGGCGTGGCGCCGTTCTTCGACCGTTACATGAATGCCGAGCGGTGCGGCGCCATCCTGGCGTTCCTGCTGTTCGACCACATCGGCGGGCTGGTCACCGTGCTGCAGGCGCTGGCGACCCACGGCACCCTGGTGCTGCCGAAGGAGCGTTCGCCTCAGGAGGTGGGCCGCTGCGTCGAGGCGTTCCAGGTGCAGACGCTGCACGTGTCGCCGACGCTGCTGAACCTGGCGACGATCACCGGCGTGTTCCAGAAGTGGGACACCCGCAGCCTGCAACGCATCTATTTCGGTTCCGAGCCGAGCTCCCCCGACGCCATCCAACGCATCGCGAACCTGCTGCCGGACGTGAAGCTGCGCCAGCTCTACGGCATGTCGGAAATCGGCGTGCTGCCGTGCGACGTCAAGGCCGGCGACAGCGCCTGGATGAAGATCGAGGATCCGGCCTACCGCCTGCGGGTCGTCGATGGGATCCTGCAGGTGCGCGGGCCGACCAACATGCTCGGCTACCTGACCGGCCCCGGCGACCTGACGGACGACGGCTACCTGATCACCCATGACCTGACGGATGAGCACGAAGGGTTTTTCCGGGTCTCCGGGCGGGCGGTGGACGTCATCAACGTCGGCGGCAAGAAGGTGTTCCCGGCGCACGTCGAAAGCGTGCTGATGGGCGTCGACAACGTGTCCGACGTGGTCGTGTACGGCCAGCCCAACCCATTGCTCGGTCAGATTGTCGCGGCACGGTTCACCTTGCTGGCGCCCCAGGCGCTGGAGGACTTCAAGGCCGTGCTGTACGCCAAGATCCGCGGCGTGCTGGCGCCCGAACAACTGCCCAGGCTGGTGTCCGTCAGCGATACGCCGCTGATCACCAGCCGCTTCAAGAAAATGCGCCATCCCGGCGTCCTCAGCGGGTCGTGAGCCCCGATTGCCATCAAACGATAAGGAAATGACACATGGCTGACATGGAAAAAATGCGCGCAAGCATCGCCGACATCCTGTCCATCCCCCTGGACGAACTGAAGGGCGACACCCTGCTTGAGAGCAGCGACTTCTGGGACTCGATGGCGCGCATCTCGATTGTGGCGCTGGTGTTCGAAACCACCGGCACGACCATTTCCGGCGAAGAGATCGAAGGCGTGGTGACGGTGCAGGACATCTTCGACCTGGCCGCCGGGAAAGTGAAAGGAGTGGCCTGACCATGCACACCATTTCCGGGGTTGCGGTGCGCGCGGTCACGGCCGCGCTGCCCGAACGCAGCGTGGGGCTGGACGGCTTCGCCGAGCTGTTCGGCGCCAAGGAAGTCGCCCGCATCGCAAAAAGCACGGGCATCGAGTCGGTCAGGGAAACCCAGACCCTGCACACGTCCGATCTGGTGATCGCCGCGTGCCGCAACCTGCTCGATCAAGGGCTGTGCGCCGCCGACGACATCGACGGCCTGATCGTGGTGACCCAGACGCCGGATTCCTGGGCGCCGGGGGTCGGCTACATCGTCCAGCAGGCGCTGGGCCTGCCGCAGCATTGCCTGGTCATCAACGTGACCGCCGGCTGTTCCGGCTATGTCAGCGCGCTGGTGCAAGCGGGGGCGCTGATCTCGGCCGGGGCCTGCAAAAGGATCCTGCTGTGCACGGGCGACGTGACCACGCGGATACTCGACGAGCGCGACCGGCACGTGAAAATGCTGTTCGGCGACGCGGCGTCCGCCACCTTGCTGGAGCAGGGCGACGGTTCGTTCGAGTTCGTCTGCGGCACCGACGGCAGCGGCCGTGAGGCTCTGGTCTCCGACATCGCCTACACCCGGGACGCGGACAGCCAGGCCTGCGCAAGCATCCGCTGCCTGCAGATGGACGGCACGGCGGTGATGAACTTCGCGCTCGCCCGGGTGCCGCAGACCGTCAAGGCGCTGCTGGAAGACACAGGCCTGAGCCCCGAGTCGCTCGACCTGCTGGTGCTGCACCAGGCGAACGGCTTCATGCTCAATTACCTGCGCCGGATGATCGGCGTCGCCCCGGAGAAAATGCCGGTGGACATCGACGGCGTCGGCAACACCAGCTCCACGTCCATCCCGATCGTCCTGTCGCGGCATGCCGCCGTCGGTACGCCGCAGGCGCAGCACGTCGTGCTGTGCGGCTTCGGCGCCGGGTTGTCGTGGGGCGCGATGAAGGTCGACCTTCGCCAGACCCGTGCCGTGGCGCCTTGTTTCGTGCCGGAGAAGGCTGAACAGGCGGACGCGCCGGCGCGCGTGCAAGCCTAAGCTGTCTGCGAGACGTGGCGGTGCCTCGGGTTTTCAGGGGCACCGTCACGTCGCGTCTGCGATCCCGCTCGTTCACCCTTCAAGGGAGCTTTCATGAACCAGACGTTCTGGACGGCACTGGGCATCATCCCGAGCCGGGCCGTTGCGCCCTGGATTTCGCCTTCGCCGTTTCTGCCGGCGTTCCAATTCTACGAATGCCATGAGTCGGGCGCGATCCCGGCATCACCGGAGCGCATCATCGAGGCGGTCTGCGCCTTCGACATGCGCGAGGACCGCGTCGTCAACGCGCTGCTGTCGCTGCGCGAGCTGCCGGCGAAACTGCTGAGGGTGCTGGGCCGCCGGCGCACGCAACAGGCCAGCGCGCCGTTCGGCTTTGATTCGTTCACCCGGCTGCAACGCGCTGCGGACGAAATTTCCATGGGCCTGGCGGGGCGCTTCTGGCGCCCGGACCTGAACGTGAACCGCGTGCCCGACGCGCAGGCGTTCATGGCGCTGGACGACCCGCGCATCGCCCGGCTGGTGCTGCGCTTCCAGGTCATCGAGCAAGGGCAGGGCGTGCGCATCCTTCGTACCGAGACCTTCGTGCATTGCCCCAACACCCGTACCTGCCTGCTGTTCACGCCTTATTGGCTGGTGATCCGCCTGGCCAGCGGCTGGATTCGCCGGCGCAACCTGGCCGCCATCGAGCGGCAGTTGTCGGCGGCCCGGTAGGGCGTCCGCTGCTGTAATGATTTGCATCAATTGCTAACATTCATCGCTTCAGCGAATCAATCCAGCCCGAGTCCCGCCATGGCCATCAACTTCGACCTCAACGACCTGCAAGCCTTTCGCGCCGTGGTCGAGCAGGGCAGTTTCCGCAAGGCCGCCGACACCGTGCGCCTGTCGCAGCCGGCCCTGAGCCGGCGGATCGAAAAGCTCGAAGACGCCCTCGGCGTGAAGCTGTTCGAGCGCACCACGCGCAAGGTCAGCCTGACCCAGGCCGGGCGCGGCTTCATGCCCAGCGTCGAGCGCCTGCTGGACGACCTGGACATGGCGCTGCTGGGCATCAGCGAGGTGGCCTCGACCCGCCTGGGCCATGTCACCGTGGCGTGCGTGCCGTCGGCGGCGTACTACTTCATGCCGCGGGTGGTGGCCCGCTATCACCGGCAGTTCCCGAGGATCAAGGTCAAGGTGCTCGACTCCAGCGCCCACGACGTGCTCAGCGCAGTGGTCAACGGCGAGGCGGATTTCGGCCTGAGCTTCATGGGCACCCAGGAGGCGGGGGTGGATTTCGAACCGCTGGTGCAGGAAAGCTACGTGGTGGCCTGCCGCCGCGACCATCCGCTGGCCGGGCGCAGCAGCGTGACCTGGGACGAGTTCTACCGCCAGGACTACATCTCGCTGGACAAGACCTCGGGCAACCGGTTCTTGCTGGACCAGGCGTTGACCCACGTGGTGCCGCAGCGCCCGAGCATCTGCGAAACGCGGCACGTGACGACCATGATCGGTCTGGTGGAGGCGGGGTTGGGGGTGGCGGCGGTGCCGTTGATGGCGATGCCGGCGGCGGACCATCCGATCCTGACGCGGATCCCGCTGACCGAGCCGCAGGTGATGCGCAGCGTCGGCCTCATCAAACGCCGGGGTCGCACCCTGACCCCGGCGGCGTTGGAGCTGGAACGGCTGGTGGTGGAGATGAAGGTCCAGCCGGTCAGCGCTTGACCGAGTCCAGCCCGGTGGCCTGCACGTCGGCCTGGGCGGCCGGTGCGGCGAGGTAGGCGAGCAGCGCCTTGGCTTCCTGCGGATGCTGCGCGCCCACCGGAATGCCGGCGGCGAAGCGGGTCACCGACTGCACTTGCTCCGGGATCTTCGCCACGAAACTCACCCCCGGCACCGGCAGCAGTTCGCTGACCTGCTGGAAGCCCAACTGGTAATCGCCGCTGGCGACCACCGAGCCCACCGGGATTTTCGGGATCATCTTGGCCTTGGGCTTCAATTGATCTTCAATGCCCAGCTTCTTGAACAACTGCTGCTCGATGTACACGCCGCTGGCGCTGTCGGAGTAGGCCACCGAGTGCGCGTCCAGCAGGGTTTTCTTCAGGCCTTCGACGCTGCCGATGTCTGGCTTGGGCGCGCCTTCGCGCACCACCAGGCCGATCCGCGAGTCCGCCAGTTCCACCCGCGAGGCGGGGTCGACCTTGCCTTGTCTGATCAGGTCGTCGAGGGCGTAGCCGACCATGATCACCGCATCGGCCTGCTCGCCACGGGCCAGCCGGTTGGGGATCGCCTCCGGCGCCTTGCCCATTGACGGGCCGAGGACGGTGTCGAGGGTGTTGCCGCTGCTGGCGGCGAACTTCGGGCCGAGGATCTTGTAGGCCGCCGTGAAGCCGCCGGAGGTCATTACCCGCAGCTCTTCGGCCTGGGCGAACGCGCTGACGGCGAACAGGGCGAGGGCGGTGAGGCTGATCAATTTTTTCATGGCAGGCTCCTTACGCCGCGACCGGTTGCAGACGGCCGCCGGCACGGCGGTACAGGTACAGCGTCGCGCACAACGCACACAGTGCGCCCACGCTCATCCAGTAACCGGGCGCGGCCTTGTCGCCGGTGTACTCGATCAGGAGCGTCGACATCGCCGGGGTGAAGCCGCCGAACACCGCCGTCGCCAGGCTGTAGGCCAGCGAGAAGCCCGCCACCCGCACTTCCACCGGCATGATTTCGGTGAGCGCCGGGATCATCGCGCCGTTGTACAGGCCGTAGATGAACGACAGCCACAGCAGCGCCAGCAGCATGTGGCTGAAGCTCGGCGCCTGCACCAGGAACGACAGCGCCGGGTAGGTGGTGGCCAGGGCCAGCAGCGCCATGGCGATCAGCACCGGACGCCGGCCGATGCGGTCCGACAGCGCGCCGCCGACCGGCAGCCAGCAGAAGTTCGACACGCCCACCAGCAGGGTCACCAGCAGCGCGTCGGAGGTGCTCAGGTGCAGCACGGTCTTGCCGAAGGTCGGCGCGTACACGGTGATCAGGTAGAACGCGGTGGTGGTCAGGGCCACCATCAGCATGCCGCCCAGCACCACGGTCCAGTTGCGGCCCAGGGTGCGGAACACTTCGCCCATGCCGGGACGGTGCTTGCGTGCGGCGAACTCTTCGGTCTCCGCCAGGTTGCGCCGCAGCAGGAAGATGAACGGCACGATCATGCAGCCGACGAAGAACGGAATCCGCCAGCCCCAGTCGGCGATTGCTTGCGGCGCCATCCATTGGTTCAGCGCATAGCCCAGCGCCGCGGCGACGACGATCGCCACCTGCTGGCTGGCCGACTGCCAGGCGGTGAAGAAGCCGCGGTTGCCCGGTGTGGCGATCTCCGCCAGGTACACCGACACGCCGCCCAGCTCCGCGCCGGCGGAGAAGCCTTGCAGCAGGCGCCCGATCAGCACCAGCGCCGGGGCGAACAGGCCGATGGTCTCGTAGCCGGGCACCAGCACGATCAGGATCGTGCCGCTGGCCATGATCGACAGGGTGACGATCAGGCCTTTGCGCCGGCCCACGTCGTCGATGTACGCGCCGAGCACGATGGCCCCCAGCGGACGCATCAGAAAGCCTGCGCCGAACACCGCGAAGGTCATCATCAGGGAGGCGAACTCACTGCTCGCCGGAAAGAACACCGCCGCGATCTGCGTGGCGTAGAAGCCGAACAGGAAGAAGTCGAACTGTTCGAGGAAGTTGCCCGAGGTGACCCGGAAAATGGCGCCGGCCCGCGAGCCGCCGTGTGGGATTGAGGCTGTCATAGCAAAGTACTCCACCGCTTTTATGACGTGCGCGACGGGAGGGCGGCGCACGGTTTTTATTGGGGCGGATAGTGGCGCAGCGGGATCGATCTGTTAATTGCATTGTTGGCATGGATTGATGTGTTTTGTGGATCAATGCGTTTTCCTGTGGGAGCTGCGGTGCGACGATTCGACTTGCCAGCGATAGCGGTGGACCAGACAACAGAGATGTCGGCAGTGCCGGCCTCATCGCTGGCAAGCCAGCTCCCACAGGAATTGCGCTGGCCTGCTATTTCCGCGAACACCGCCGGCCCCTGTGGGAGCTAGCCTGCTAGCGATGACGGCCTCACCGGCGACTACACTGTCCAGCCATCCGCAATCCCCAAGGAATGATTCCGGCGCTCCACAGTCGGAGTTCAGGCATCCTCCAATCAAGGAGCTTCACCGATGAACAACAGCACCCTGATCGTCGCCCTGGCCCTGGCCGCCGGCCTCGCCGCCACCGGAACAGCCCTTCAAGCCGCCGAAACCTCCAGCAGCCCAAGCGTGCAATCCCCGACCGGCAACCGCGCCTTGAAGGTCAACGACCGCGCCCCGGACATCTACCAACGCAGCGAAAAAGCGATCACCGACTGGCGCCGCAAAGGCCTCAAGGACCCCGAGCCACAGGCGCAATGGGTACAGATCGACGACAAGTACGTGATGGTGATGATCACCAACGGCACCATCGTGGAGATTCAGCCGGTGGTGCGTTAAACCCTTGGAAACACTGGGCCATGGAAGACTGGTTGTACGCCCCAGCCCTGAGCGTCACTCGACGCGAGTGCCGCTGAGCACCTGGCCGCCCCCCAGCCGATACTGATTGTTCCCGCTGCGCTTGGCCTCGTACATCGCAAGGTCGGCGATGTGCAGCAGCCGGACCATGGTCGGCGCATGGTCGGGGAATACGGCGACGCCGAGGCTGCTGCCGATGTGGCGCTGGTCGTTGCCGATGGTGATCGGCGGGGACAGCTCGACGAAGATCTTCTGGCAGATGCGGCGGGCTTCGTCCGGCAGGTTCAGGCCCGGCGCCAGGCCCTGGAGGATGACCACGAATTCGTCGCCGCCGATCCGCGCGACGGTGTCGCTGGCGCGCAGGATGCGCTTGAGGCGGGTGGCGGTGGTGATCAGCACGCGGTCGCCGGCGGCGTGGCCGTAGCGGTCGTTGATTGCCTTGAAGCCGTTGAGATCCACGAACACCAGGGCCACCCGGGTCGCGGTGAGCCGCGCCTGCTCCAGCGCCTGCGACAGGCGTTCCTCGAGCACCAGGCGGTTGGGCAGGCCGGTCAGCGGGTCGAAGTGGGCCAGGTGCTGAAGGTAACTGGCCGAGGCCTTTTCCTCGGTGATGTCGCGCACCACGCCCATCATCTTGATCATGGTGTCGTGGTCGTTCTTCACCACGTTGCCGGTTTCCCGCAGCCAGCGAATGGTGCCGTCGGGCCAGACCACGCGGTACTCCTCGTCGTGGTTTTCGCCGGTCTCCAGGCACCGCAACTCGCCGGCCCGCACCTTGGCGCGGTCGTCCGGGTGCACGCAGGAACAGAACAGCGCGTAGGAGGGCGTCACTTCACCGATCTTGAACCCGAACATGCCGAAGATCGCGTCCGACCAATACAGCCGGTCCGTGTCGACCTCCCAGTCCCAGGTGCCGATCCGGGCGAAATACTGGCTGCGCTTGAAACGCTCGGCATCGCCGTCCTGCCGGATGTGCGGCCCCTCGGCGGCGCGGGTCAGCAGTTCGCGGTACTCGGCGAGCTGCCGGCGCAGGGAGCGTTCGCGGCGGATCAAGACGATGATCGCGGCCAGCATGACGGTGCCGATGGCGAGGCTGATCCAGAGTTGAGTCATGCAAGCGCTGCCGTCATGGCGTATCGGTCCGAGAGTGATGGCGGGTGGCTATCTTAATGCACGGCCAGTGCCGGAAACAGCGGCAACTGTCGTGCATCAGCGCGCAAACGGTTGCCAACGACCGGCAATTCTGGGAAAACGGCGGCCATTGAGCCCGTCGGGGGCGCTGCACAATAGAGCGAACGCAATGAATGATGAACTGCAGATAATCGATCTTCAGACCGGCGACGGAAAAGCCGCCGTCAAAGGCGCATTGATCACCACCCAATACACCGGCTGGCTGGAGGACGGCACCGAGTTCGACTCGTCCTGGAGCCGCGGCAAACCGTTTCAGTGCGTGATCGGCACCGGGCGGGTGATCAAGGGCTGGGACCAAGGCCTGATGGGCATGCAAGTGGGCGGCAAGCGCAAATTGCTGGTGCCGGCGCACCTGGGGTACGGCGAGCGCACGATGGGCAAGATCCCGCCGAACTCGAACCTGGTGTTTGAGATTGAGTTGTTGGAAGTGTTGACGCGGGAGGATTGAAGCGACGCAAATCCGCTAGAGCACCATGGCGATGGTGCACTCATTGATTCATCGCCATGTTTACTTGATCGGGTCAGGTGTAGGCGTCGATATCGTCCAGTGCATCTGAGACGATGCCATCCAGTGTTGGGAATTGCTCCTTAACGGCTTCCAGGGCTGGAATGACTGTTTCGCGGTCTGTTTCACAATGCCGGCGAGCCAGGTGGCCTAGAGCGGTCACGGCAGAAGCGGCAACCGCTTCGGACTCGCTGGTGAGGTAGGCCAGGCAGACGTTTTGGGCCCAGACTCTGTCCAGTTCATTCAAACCAATGGAAATCAGTCCAGCGATGATGTTTCTGTCCTCGTCGGTGGCCAGCAGTCTTGTGGCTTCATCGTGGCTGATGGAGGGGGCTTGATAGGTCAAATTCACTTTTTGACTCCCTGAACGTTGCCCTTGCTGTCTACTTTCTTGGCTTTGATAAGCGCATAAGTTCGGAAAAATCAGGGCATTGCATGTTGAAGCAGTGTCTGTTCCGACGTCATCGCGAGCAGGCTCGCTCCCACAAGGGAATGCGGTCTCCCTGTGGGAGCGAGCCTGCTCGCGATGAACGAAGACGCGGTCTTTCAGGCGGCCATCGCCTTTGCTTCCAGCCGGTGAAGCGCTGATGTTTCCCATGACGGGAACCGGCGTTTCAGCCGTTCGAGCGTGGGCAACAGCTGTTCCGGATCCAGCGCTTCCAGTTGTCCGAGTGCCTGCACGGCGGCCGTCACCACCCACTCCCTTTCACTTTCGTAGAGCGCCAGGCAGGTTCTTTGGGCCCAGCGGTGATCCCGCTCGTTGAGTCCGATGGACATCAGGGCCGCGACGACGTGTGCATCTGGTTTATGGGGCATGGTCGGTTCTCCCGGTGTGTGGCGAGGGCGCTCGCGCCCTCGCCACGGGGTTGCTCAGCGGTTGGGCGGGTCGATGTTGTCGAGGGCGCGGTTGACGGCCAGTTCGCCGAGCATCACCACTTGGGCGATGCCCAGCACGGTGTTGCGGTAGGGCGGTTCCAGCAGGGCGGCGAAGTCGTTGAGCAGGGTGTTGGCCGAGGCCATGGATTCGCAGGCGTGGGCCAGCAGGGATTCCTGGTCCATGTCCGGGGCGATGAGGAACATCGGCCGGGATCTTCGTCGTTTCGGGGCTTCGGGTTTGAGGTAGTGGTCGAGGGCGCGCTCGGCGGCTTCGTGGAGTTTGCGGGAATCGGGGGTGGAGTAGGGCGACGTTGGATCGGAGTCGTCTGTTTCGGCTTCTGGCGGATTAGGCGTGTACTTGAACATATGTGAGACCTCGAAGATTAAGGCTGCCCCACCCGTCGCGACTAATCGAGGGGGAGGCGGCTGCACGCAGGTTAGTCGACCGGCAGGTCTCACGAATCCGGCGCGCCCGAAGGCGCCCTGCGCACAGCCACCATTGAGCGCAGGTACTGAAAAACCCGCCTGAATGGCTGCTTTAGAATTCGTGAGACGCCGGGCGACTAAACCCGATCACTGACCCTTCAGTGATGCGAATCAAGTTACCGACGCCCCCCAAACCTCACAAGCCGGCGGATTCTGGCGCAGTTGTAGGCAAAGGCGCAAGGCAACGTAGCCTGACGGATGATGCTGAAATGATGCTTGATTTTTCGGGGATTCAGGCCGTCCAGCGCCTGTGGCGCTCTCGCTGACGCCATCGCCAGCAGGCTGGCTCCTACAGAGGATCTTAGGTGGAGGCTGAATCTGAGTTCACCGCAGAACCCTGCGGGAGCCAGCCTGCTGGCAATGGCGTCGGTAGAGGCAATGCAGGCTGAGAGCGGAACATGGATCCCGCGGCACTCCGTTCATCCCTTCCCCCCGCCCCCCCCCCCTTGCCATGCCCGGTCCGAACAGCGATCATCGCGCCCAATATAGGGGTAGGGGGTATAGGTATGTCGCACACGCACGAACACAAGACCGAGCTGCTCAACCGGGTACGGCGCATCGCCGGCCAGGTGCAGGCGGTGGAGCGGTCGTTGGAGGCCGAGGCCGACTGCGGCAAGACCCTGCACCTGATGGCGGCCATCCGTGGGGCGGTCAACGGTTTGATGGAGCAGTTCATCGAAGCCCACGCCCGTGAGCATGTCGCCCACCCCGACCTCAGCGACGAAGCCCGCGCCCAAGGCGTGGAAGAGTTGCTGCTGGCCATCCGTCGCTATTCCAAGTGAGCGCACCCACCATGACACCCAACGCGCAACGTTTTGCCCACGACCATCAGTTCCTCGGCGCCTCCCACGACGAGAACGCCCGCCGCACCCTGTGGGTGGTGGCGCTGACCTTCGTGATGATGATCGGCGAAATCGCCGCCGGCTATGTCACCGGCTCCATGGCGCTGCTGGCCGACGGTTTCCACATGGCGACCCACGCCGGCGCCTTGGGCATCGCGGCGGCGGCCTACGGGTTCGCCCGGCGCAACGCCAGCAACCGCCGCTACAGTTTCGGCACCGGCAAGGTCGGTGACCTGGCCGGTTTCGCGTCGGCCATGGTGCTGGGGTTGGTGTCGCTGGGCATCGCCGGCGAATCGGCCTTGCGCCTGTTCCAGCCGACCACGGTGGCCTTCGGCGAAGCCACGGTGATTGCGGTGGTGGGGCTGGCGGTGAACCTGGTCAGCGCCTTCATGTTGATGGGGCATCACGGCCATGACCACGGGCATCACCATGATCACGGCCACGATCATCATCACCATCACGACAACAACCTGCGCTCGGCCTACATGCACGTGCTGGCCGACGCGCTGACGTCGGTGCTGGCCATCGCCGCGCTGCTGGCGGGCCGGTACCTGGGTTGGGTATGGCTGGATCCGGTGATGGGCATCGTCGGCGCCGTGGTCATCGCCAAGTGGGCGTACACCCTGATGCGCGACAGCGCCGCCGTGCTGCTCGACGCCACCGACGAGCCGGTGGCCGAGGAGATCCGCGAACTGCTGGAAGCCTCGGACGATGTGCGCATCAGCGACCTGCACGTCTGGCAGGTCGGCCCGCAGGCGCGGGCGGCCATCGTCAGTGTGGTGGCCGCCGCCGGCGTCAGCGCCGAGGCGATCCGCGAGCGCCTGGCGCCGGTGCATGAGTTGTCGCACCTGACCGTCGAACTGCGCAGCGCCTGACCCGACACGCCGACAGGCTGACGCTCAGGCATGAAAAAGCCCCTCACCGATTGCTCGGTGAGGGGCTTTTGCGTTTCCGGGCGTCAGGTCAGACCTTGACGATCCAGCCTGCCGGGGCTTCGATGTCGCCGGTCTGCACGCCGGTCAGCTCTTTGTAGAGCTTCTGGGTGACCGGGCCGACTTCGGTTTCGCTGTGGAACACGTGCAGGTGATCCTGGTAGCTGATGCCGCCGATCGGGGTGATCACGGCGGCGGTGCCGCAGGCGCCGGCTTCTTTGAAGTCCGACAGCTTGTCGATGAACACGTCGCTTTCGACCACTTCCAGGCCCAGGCGGGTCTTGGCCAGTTCGATCAGCGACAGGCGGGTGATGCCCGGCAGCACCGACGGCGAGTTCGGGGTGACGAACTTGTTGTCGTGGGTGATCCCGAAGAAGTTGGCCGAACCGACTTCTTCGATTTTCTTGTGGGTCAGCGGATCCAGGTAGATGGCGTCGGCGAAGTGCGCCTTCTTGGCCTGGGAGCCCGGCATCAGGCTGGCCGCGTAGTTGCCGCCGACCTTGGCGGCGCCGGTGCCTTGCGGGGCGGCGCGGTCGAAGGTGGAGATCTGGAAGTTGTGCGGGGTCAGGCCGCCCTTGAAGTAGGCGCCGACCGGGATGGCGAACACCGAGAAGATGAACTCCGGCGCGGTGCGCACGCCGATGTTGTCACCCACGCCGATCACGAACGGGCGCAGGTACAGCGCGCCGCCGGTGCCGTACGGCGGGATGAAGCGCTCGTTGGCGCGAACCACTTGCTTGCACGCTTCGATGAACTGCTCGGTGGACACGTGCGGCATCAGCAGGCGGGCGCAGCTGCGCTGCATGCGGGCGGCGTTCTGGTCCGGACGGAACAGGTTGATCGAGCCGTCCTTGCAACGGTAGGCCTTCAGGCCTTCGAAGCACTGCTGGCCATAGTGAAGGGCGGTGGAGCCTTCGCTGATGTGCAGCACGTTGTCTTCGGTCAGGGTGCCTTTGTCCCACTCGCCGTTGCGAAAGTACGACAGATAGCGTTTGTCGGTCTTGATGTAGTCAAAACCCAGCTTGTCCCAATTGATGCTTTCGTTACCCATGACACCCTCTATCACTGAACAACCGTCGAAACGGTCAAGGCTTCTGACGTTTTTTTGGATGGGCACAACAATACTTCATTCTGATCCGGTTTCGCAGCCCGGACTATCGGATGACGGGCAGATAAATCGCATTGCCTTGAGGAAATCGCCAGCAGGCTGGCTCCCACAGGAGTACGCGATCCAACTGTGGGAGCCAGCCTGCTGGCGATGAGGCCTTCTCAGCCGCCTTCAATATTCCTCAATCAAATGTGCAAGGCATGCCCCAAGGCCCGCAGCGCCGCTTCCTGCACCGCCTCGCCCAGGGTCGGGTGGGCGTGGATGGTGCCGCCGATGTCTTCCAGCCGCGCGCCCATCTCCAGGCTCTGGGCAAACGCCGTGGACAGCTCCGACACGCCGACGCCGACCGCTTGCCAGCCGACGATCACATGGTTGTCGCGGCGGGCGACCACCCGCACGAAGCCACTCTTGGACTCCAGCGTCATGGCCCGGCCGTTGGCCGCGAAAGGGAAGCTCGACACGATGCAGTCCAGCCCCGCGGCCTTGGCCTCGTCCGGCGTCTGGCCGACCACCACCAGCTCCGGGTCGGTGAAGCACACGGCGGCGATGGCGGTGGGGTTGAACTCGCGGGTCTTGCCGCTGATCAGCTCGGCGACCATCTCGCCCTGGGCCATGGCGCGGTGGGCCAGCATCGGCTCGCCGGCCACGTCGCCGATGGCGTAGACGTTGCGCATGCTGGTCTGGCAGCGGCTGTCGATTTTGATCGACGCGCCGTTCATCTGAAGGTTCAGCGCTTCGAGGTTCCAGCCCTGGGTGTTGGGCTTGCGGCCGACGGCCACCAGCACCTGGTCGGTCTCAAGGTTCAGGGTCTCGCCGTTCGGGTCGCGCACCTGCAGGGTGCCGTCGAAGCCCAGGACGCTGTGCTTGAGGTACAGCTTCACGCCCAGTTGCTTGAGGGCTTCGTGCACCGGTTGGGTCAGTTCGGCGTCGTAGGCCGGCAGGATCCGCTCCTGGGCCTCGACCACGCTGACCTCGGCGCCGAGCTTGCGGTAGGCGATGCCCAGTTCCAGGCCGATGTAGCCGCCGCCGACCACGATCAGGCGCTTAGGCACCGACGTGGGCGCCAGGGCTTCGGTGGACGAGATGACCGGCCCGCCGACCGGCAGCATCGGCAGGTCGACGGTCTTCGAACCGGTGGCCAGCACCAGGTGCTCGCACTGGATGCGGGTGTCGCCGACTTCGACGGTCTTGCCGTCGATGACCTTGGCCCAGCCGTTGATGACCTGCACTTTGTTCTTCTTCAGCAGCGCCGCCACGCCGGTGGTGAGGCGGTCGACGATGCCGTCCTTCCACTCGACGCTCTTGCCGATGTCGAGGGTCGGCGCGCCGACGCTGATGCCCAGCGCCGAATGCTGGCTGTGGTGCTGCGTCTGCTGGAACTGCTCGGCCACATGGATCAGGGCCTTGGACGGGATGCAGCCGATGTTCAGGCAGGTGCCGCCCAGCGAGCGGCCTTCGACCAGGATGGTCGAAATGCCGAGCTGGCCGGCGCGGATCGCCGTCACGTAGCCGCCGGGGCCGCCGCCGATGATCAGCAGGGTGGTGTTCAGGGTTTGCATGCGTGCCTCACTCCACAAACAGGGTCGCGGGTTGTTCGAGCAGGCCACGGATGGCCTGGATGAAGAGCGCCGCGTCCATGCCGTCGACCACGCGGTGATCGAAGGAGCTGGAGAGGTTCATCATCTTGCGGATCACCACCTGGCCTTTGACGACCATCGGCCGTTCGACGATTTTGTTCACGCCGACGATGGCCACTTCCGGCAGGTTCAGCACCGGGGTGCTGACGATGCCGCCCAGCGCGCCGAGGCTGGTCAGGGTGATGGTCGAGCCGGACAGTTCGTCGCGGCTGGCCTTGCCGTTGCGCGCGGCGTTGGCCAGGCGAGCGATTTCTGCGGCGCTGTCCCACAGGCTGCGGGCTTCGGCGTGGCGCACCACCGGCACCATCAGGCCGACGTCGCTCTGGGTGGCGACGCCGACATGCACCGCACCGAGGCGGTGGATGACCTGGGCCTCGTCGTCGTAACGGGCGTTCATCTGCGGGAAGTCGCGCAGGGCGACGACCAGCGCCCGCACCAGGAACGGCAGCAGGGTGAGCTTGCCGCGGCTGGCGCCGTGCTTGTCGTTCAGGTGTGCGCGCAGCTCTTCGATGGCGGTGACGTCGATTTCCTCGACGTAGCTGAAGTGCGCGGCGCGCTGGGTGGATTCCTGCATGCGCTGGGCGATCTTGCGGCGCATGCCGATCACCGGGATCTGTTCTTCGTCGTTGCGCCGGGCATACGCGTTGGCGGCAGGCGCCGAAGCGTTCGACTGACCTTGCGCCAGGTAGGCGTCGAGGTCCTCGTGCAGCACCCGGCCGGCCGGGCCGGAGCCGCGCACCAGGCGCAGCTGGATGCCCAGGTCCAGCGCGTGCTTGCGCACCGCCGGGGAGGCCAGCGGACGGTCGCCGGCTTCGCGGGCCACCACCGGGCCCTGGCAAACCTTGGTCGGACTCGGTGCGGCGGCGGGTTTGCTTTCGACGACGGCCTCGACTTTCGGCGCCACGGGGGCCGGGGCTTCCTTGACCGGAGCCGGTGCGGCGGATTCCTTCAGGTTGCCGGCGCCTTCGACTTCGATGCTGATCAGCACGCTGCCGACCGCCATCACTTCACCCGGCTGCCCGCCGAGGGCGATGACCTTGCCGTGCACCGGCGACGGGATGTCGACCATGGCCTTGTCGGTCATGACGTCGGCCAGCACCTGGTCTTCGACGACCAGGTCCCCGACCTTGACGTGCCACTGCGACAGTTCTACTTCTGCGATGCCTTCGCCGATGTCCGGCATTTTAATGACGTGCGTGCCCATTCAGACCTCCATGACCCGTTTCAACGCCGCGCCCACTCGGGACGGCCCTGGGAAATACGCCCACTCCTGCGCGTGCGGGTAGGGGGTGTCCCAACCGGTGACGCGCTCGATCGGGGCTTCCAGGTGATGGAAGCAGTGCTCTTGCACCAGCGACACCAGCTCGGCGCCGAAACCGCAGGTGCGGGTGGCTTCGTGCACCACGACGCAGCGGCCGGTCTTCTTCACGGACTTGACGATGGTCTCAAGGTCCAGCGGCCACAGGCTGCGCAGGTCGATGACCTCGGCGTCCACGCCGCTCTCTTCGGCGGCCACCTGCGACACGTAGACGGTGGTGCCGTAGGTCAGCACGGTCACGTCCTTGCCCGGACGGGTGATGGCGGCGACGTCCAGCGGCACGGTGTAGTAGCCGTCCGGCACCTGGGCGGCGGGGTGTTTCGACCACGGGGTCACCGGGCGGTCGTGGTGGCCGTCGAACGGGCCGTTGTACAGGCGCTTGGGCTCCAGGAAGATCACCGGGTCATCGTTTTCGATGGAGGCGATCAGCAGGCCCTTGGCGTCGTAAGGGTTGGACGGCATGACGGTGCGCAGGCCGCAGACCTGGGTGAACAGGGCCTCGATGCTCTGGCTGTGGGTCTGGCCGCCGTAGATGCCGCCGCCGCAGGGCATGCGCAGGGTCATCGGCGCGGTGAACTCGCCGGCCGAGCGGTAGCGCAGGCGCGCCGCCTCGGAAATGATCTGGTCGTAGGCCGGGTACACGTAGTCGGCGAACTGGATTTCCACCACCGGGCGCAGGCCGTAGGCGCCCATGCCCACGGCGGTGCCGACGATGCCGCTCTCGGAGATCGGCGCGTCGAACACCCGCGAGGTGCCGTACTTGGTCTGCAGGCCTTCGGTGCAGCGGAACACGCCGCCGAAGTAGCCGACGTCCTGGCCGAACACCACGACGTTGTCGTCGCGCTCAAGCATCACGTCCATGGCCGAGCGCAGGGCCTGGATCATGGTCATGGTGGTCGTGGTCATGGCGGTTTCCAGCTGGATATTGTTGTTGTGATCGTTCATCTCAGACCCCCAACTGCTGACGCTGGCGCTTCAAGTGTTCCGGCATCTCTTTGTATACGTCTTCGAACATGGTCGCGGCGCTCGGGATCTGCCCGCTGGTGAGGGTGCCGTGCTGCTCGGCCTGCTTCTGGGCGGCGATGACTTCGGCCTCGATCTCGGCGCTGGCGGCGGCGTGTTCCTCTTCCGACCAGTGGCCGATCTTGATCAGGTGCTGCTTCAGGCGGGCGATCGGGTCGCCCAGCGGGAAGTGGCTCCAGTCGTCGGCCGGACGGTACTTGGACGGATCGTCGGAGGTCGAGTGCGGGCCGGCGCGGTAGGTGACCCATTCGATCATGGTCGGGCCCAGGCCCCGGCGGGCGCGTTCGGCGGCCCAGGCGGAGGCGGCGAAGGCGGCGACGAAGTCGTTGCCGTCGACCCGCAGGGAGGCGATGCCGCAGCCGACGCCGCGTCCGGCGAAGGTGGTGGCTTCACCGCCGGCGATGGCCTGGAAGGTGGAGATCGCCCACTGGTTGTTGACCACATTGAGGATCACCGGCGCCCGGTAGACGTGGGCGAAGGTGAGGGCGGTGTGGAAGTCCGATTCGGCGGTGGCGCCGTCGCCGATCCAGGCCGAGGCGATTTTGGTGTCGCCCTTGATCGCCGAGGCCATGCCCCAGCCCACGCCCTGGATGAACTGGGTGGCGAGGTTGCCGGAGATGGTGAAGAAACCGGCGTCCTTGACCGAGTACATGATCGGCAGTTGGCGGCCCTTGAGCGGATCGCGCTCGTTGGACAGCAACTGGCAGATCAGGTCCACCAGCGGCACTTCGCGGGCCATCAGGATGCTTTGCTGGCGGTAGGTCGGGAAACACATGTCATCGATGTTCAGCGCCAGGGCCTGGGCGCTGCCGATGGCTTCCTCGCCGAGGCTCTGCATGTAGAACGACATCTTTTTCTGACGCTGGGCAACCACCATGCGGTTGTCGTAGATGCGCGTCTTGAGCATGGCGCGCATGCCCTTGCGCAGGATCCCGACCGGCACGTCTTCGGCCCAGGGGCCGTGGGCGTTGCCCTGGTCGTCGAGCACGCGGATCAGGCCACGGGCCAGGTCTGCGGTGTCGGCGGGCTCTACGTCGATGGAGGGCTTGCGCATCGTGCCGGCGTCGGTCAGATGCAGGTAGGAGAAGTCGGTTTTGCAGCCTGGGCGGCCCGAGGGTTCGGGCACGTGCAGACGCAGCGGTTCATACGCTTGGGTCATGGCTTCTACGCTCGATCTTGTGAATTTCTTGTAGTGAGCTGACAGTCGTTCTTCGGTAAAAGAATTCTTGTCCTACAACAATCATAGGCCCGGCCAAGAAGAATATTTCTCTGTGTTTCGTTGCGCTGAAGATCATTTGCAGATAGAAAATCTGCATAAACATAAAAAACAGGTGGTTTTGTCTCATGCGCAAACTGGACCGTACCGACATCGGCATTCTCAACAGCCTTCAGGAGAATGCGCGCATCACCAACGCCGACCTCGCCCGTTCGGTCAACCTGTCGCCGACGCCGTGCTTCAACCGGGTCAAGGCGATGGAGGAACTGGGGGTGATCCGCGAGCAGGTGACCCTGCTCGACGCCGATCTTTTGGGCCTGCACGTCAACGTGTTCATCCATGTGAGCCTGGAGAAGCAGGTGGAGGAGGCCTTGCAGCATTTCGAAGAGGCGATCTCGGACCGCCCCGAAGTGATGGAGTGCTACCTGATGGCCGGCGACCCGGACTACCTGATCCGGGTGCTGGTGCCGACGATCCAGTCGCTGGAGCGCTTCATGATGGACTTTCTGACCAAGGTGCCGGGGGTGGCCAACATCCGCTCAAGCTTTGCGCTCAAGCAGGTGCGCTACAAGACCGCGCTGCCGCTGCCGGCGAACGGTCTGACGCTGGGCAATTAGACCTGGTTGATCGGGATCTTCAGGTACGTCACGCCGTTGCCTTCGGCCGGCGGCAGGTTCCCCGCCCGCACGTTCACCTGGATCGCCGGCAGCAGCAGCGTCGGCATGCCCAGCCCGGCGTCGCGCCGGGTGCGCATCTCGACGAACGCGGCCTCATCGATGCCGTCGTGCACATGGATGTTGCTTCTGCGCTGTTCGCCGACGGTGGTCTGGCACTGCGGGCCGCGGCCGGCCGGCGGGTAGTCGTGGCAGACGTAGAGTTTCACGCCGGCGGGGAAGGCCAGCAGCTTGTGGATCGACTTGAACAATTGATGGGCGTCGCCGCCGGGGAAGTCGCAGCGGGCGGTGCCCACGTCCGGCATGAACAGGGTATCGCCCACCAGGATCTGTTCGCCGTCGATCAGGTAGGCCATGTCCGCCGGGGTGTGGCCGGGGACGTGCAGGGCGGTGGCCTTGAGGCGGCCGATCATGAACGACTCGCCGGGAGCGAACAGGTGATCGAACTGCGAGCCGTCGGCGCGGAATTCCGGCTCCAGGTTGAACAGCGCCTTGAACACGTCCTGCACCTTGCTGATCGCCTGGCCGATGGCGATCTTGCCGCCCAGCTCCCGGCGCAGGTACGGCGCGGCGGAGAGGTGGTCGGCGTGGGCGTGGGTTTCCAGCAGCCATTGCACTTGCAGGCCATGGGCGCGGACGAAGGCGATGATCCTGTCGGCCTGGGCGGTGCAGGTGCGGCCGGCGGCGCCGTCGTAGTCGAGCACCGGATCGACGATCGCGCACTGGCCGCCGTCGGCCTCGTAGACCACGTAGCTGTAGGTCGAGGAGGCGGGGTCGAGGAAGGCTTCAATCAGTGCGGGCATGGAGATGGACCTGTGAAAGGGGACGAGAAGTCAGTCATGGGTTGCAACACTTTATGTAAAAACATAATGTTCGCAGCTTAAGTGACGTTGAAGGCTTCCTGCAAATGCAATCCAGTCTGACCGAATGTGAAGTCGCCCAACTGCGGGCGTCGGCCTCCAAGGCCTGTTCGCTGCTCAAGGCCCTGGCCAACGAGGATCGGCTGTTGATCCTCTGCCAGTTGACCCAGGGCGAGCGCAACGTCGGCGACCTGGAGAAAATGACCGGCGTGCGTCAGCCGACCCTGTCCCAGCAATTGGGCATCCTGCGCGATGAAGGGCTGGTCGCGACCCGCCGTGAAGGCAAGTACATTTTCTACGGCCTCGCCAGTCACGAAGTGATCCAGGTGATGAAAACCCTCTCGGGCCTGTACTGCGGCGCGGTGCTCAAGAGCTGGGAACAACCCGCCGCCCAATAACGAAACACGGCACCTGTGGGAACGGGCCTGCCCGCGATCGCGGCGGTTCAGGCCATGTCGATGTCGAATGTTCCGCCGTCATCGCGAGCCGGCTCGCGCCCACATCCATCCTTGCGTGCAGCAAAAGGAACAAGCAATGAACGACCAACACTGGGGCCCATCCATCAGTGCGGACATCGTGGTCATCGGCGGCGGAACGGCCGGCATCGGTTTCGTCGCCAGCCTGCTCAAGCGTGACCCGACCCTGAGCGTCACCGTGATCGAACCGGGCACCCACCATTACTACCAACCGGCGTGGACGCTGGTCGGCGGCGGCGCCTACGACGTGAAGGACACCGCGCGGCCGATGACGTCGGTGCTGCCGCGCCAGGCGACCTGGGTGCAGGCCCTGGTGACCCGCGTCGATCCGGACAAGCGTCAGCTCACCCTCAACGACGACCGCACCGTCAGCTACCGCAACCTGATCGTCTGCCCCGGACTGCGCCTGGCCTGGGAGAAGATCGAAGGCTTGCAGGAAAGCCTCGGCCGGCACGGCGTCACCTCCAACTACAGTTATCAGCACGCGGCCTACACCTGGGAGCAGGTGCGGAACCTGCGTGGCGGCAAGGCGCTGTTCACCCAGCCGGCGATGCCGATCAAGTGCGCCGGCGCGCCGCAGAAGGCGTTGTACCTGTCGTGCGATCACTGGCTCAGGTCCTCGGTGCTGAACGGCATCGACGTGGAGTTCAACCTGGCCGGGCCTGCCCTGTTCGGCGTGCCGACCTTCGTGCCGCCGTTGATGAAGTACATCGAGAAGTACAACGCCCGGCTGGCGTTCAATTCGAACCTGGTGAAGGTGGACGGCCCGGCGAAGACCGCGTGGTTCGAAGTCAAGGACGCCGACGGCAACGTCACCCGCCAGGCGAAATCCTTCGACCTGCTGCACGCCGTACCGCCGCAGGTAGCCCCGGACTTCATCGCGCAAAGCCCCCTGGCGGACGCGGCCGGCTGGTGCGAGGTCGACCCGCACACGCTGCAGCATCCGCGCTATCCCGAGGTGTTCGGCCTGGGCGACATCTGCAGCACCACCAACGCCAAGACCGCCGCGGCGGTGCGCAAGCAGGTCGTGGTGGTCGCGCAGAACCTGCTAGCCCTGCGCAAGGGCCAGCCGCTGCCGCTCAAGTACGACGGCTACGGTTCGTGCCCGCTGACGGTGGAGAAGGGCAAGGTGATCCTCGCCGAGTTCGGCTACGGCGGCAAACTGCTGCCGACCTTCGCCCTCGACCCGACCGTGCCGCGCCGTTCCGCGTGGTGGCTGAAGGCGACGTTGCTGCCGTGGTTCTACTGGAACGGCATGCTCAAGGGCCGCGAATGGCTGACCGGCCTGTCCAGAGTCGATTAAGGATCGCCTATGTTGCTGGCAAGTCTGTTTGGTGTGGTGATGGGGCTGATCCTCGGCCTGACCGGCGCGGGCGGCGGGATTCTCGCCGTGCCCGCGCTGGTGCTGGGGTTGGGCTGGAGCATGACGCAGGCGGCGCCGGTGGCGCTGTTCGCGGTGGGCAGCGCGGCGGCGGTCGGCGCCATCGACGGCTTGCGCCACGGACTGGTGCGCTACCGTGCGGCGCTGCTGATCGCGGCGCTGGGGGCGGTGTTTTCGCCGCTGGGCATCTATTTCGCCCATCAGTTGCCGGAGAAGATCCTGATGATCCTCTTCAGCCTGCTGATGGTGATGGTGGCCGCGCGCATGCTGCGCCGCGAACGCAAGGAAGAGGGGCCGAGCGACCACGGCCATGCCAGTTGGGGGCAGAAGAACTGCATGCTCAACCAGCAGACCGGACGGCTGGCCTGGACCGCCAAATGCACCGCGACCCTCGCGGCGCTGGGGGCGGTGACCGGTGTGGTGTCGGGGCTGCTCGGCGTCGGCGGCGGTTTTCTGATCGTACCGGCGTTCAAGCAACTGACCGATGTGCAGATGCGCGGCATCGTCGCCACGTCGCTGATGGTGATCAGCCTGATCTCCGCCATCGGCGTGGCCGGTGCGTTCCACGCCGGGGTGCGGATCGATCACGTGGGCGCGGCGTTCATCGTCGCCAGCATCGGCGGCATGATCATCGGCCGCAAACTCTGCTACCTGGTGCCGGCGCGGGCCTTGCAGGTGGGGTTCGCCGGGGTCTGCCTGGTGGTGGCGGCCTACATGATGCTGCGGGCCTGAGCTTGCGGTGACGGCGCGGTGCGGCGAGGAAGCGTCCTCGCCGCAAGCCTCAGTGGTTATAGGCCGCTTCGCTGTCGTCGATCAGCGGATCCTTTTCGGTCAGCACGATCTGCGCGATCCGGTCCTTGCGCATGAAGCTCACCTTCGGATGGGACTGGGCGTAACGGATGAAGCGCTCCATGGCCTCGACCATCGCCGGGGTGCCGCCGATGCGGTCGTGCAGGCTCACCGACATCATCCGCCGTTTCTCCGCGCCCTCGGCGTAGAGGCGGTCGAACTCCAGCACCAGTTGCTGGTAGAACTGCTCGGCGGAGAAGTACCGGCCCTCGACCAGCACGATGTCGTTGTTGCGCAGGGTGTACGGCACCACGGCGAACTTGCGGCCGCGCACCCTCGTCACGAACGGTTCGTCGCGGCTGACGTCGTCGATGTGGTAGGTGAAGTTCAGGTCCTGCAGCACCTTCAGCGTATTGGGGCTGCGCCGCAGCCAGTTGGCGTTGTAGCCCACCGAGCGCTGGCCGGTGATTTTCTCCACGGCGGCCACGCCGTCGCCGATGAACTGCTTCTCCTGGGCGTAGTTCATGTTGTAGGAATCGGCCCAGCGAATGCCGTGGGCCGCCACTTCGTGGCCGCGCTCGGCGATGGCCTTGGCCAGTTCCGGGTGCTTGAGCGCCGCTTCGCCGACCACGTGGGAGGTGACCTTGATGCCGGTGCGGTCCCACAGGTCGAGCATCCGCCACAGGCCTTCCTTGTAGCCGTAGTCGAACCAGGTCTGCGCCGGCAGGTCGGGGTAGCCCTTGGGCAGCGGGCTGCCGGAGAACGGGCTTTCGGCGCCTTCCGGCTGGCCGCCGGTCTCGAATTGCATCGACACCGATATCACCAGCTGCGAGCCGTCCGGCCAGGGGCGTTCCTGGGCGAAGGCGAGGGCGGGCAGCAACAGGGCGGCGGCCAAAAGGCTTTTTAACGGACGCGGGGAGCGTCGACGGCTGGACGTGGTCATAGCGAACACCTTGCAGTTGAGAAGTGCGGCAAGGTTGGCATCGGCGGGCGGCGGGAAAAATCCGGTGCGGGCGAGATGACCTTTAAACAATTTTTACGAATCGGGCGGGCAGTGATCTGCCTTAGGCCCTGCGGTGCCTGGGCCGACGCCATCGCCAGCAGGCTGGCTCCTACCGTTTTTTGCGGTGAGCAGAAACTCCGCAAACACCGCCATTCCCTGTGGGAGCCAACCTGCTGGCGATGGCGTCAGTGACGGCGCCGCCGAACCAAGACAGTTGCTTGCGCAGTTTTAGCTGCACCACGCCTGATATGGGTTTGGCCGTGGTTTTGCGTCACACTTGTTCAACTTTCCGGCACAAGGCCTTTCAATGGATCACTACGCCCCGCGCAACTGGCAGCCCCACGAGAAGCCCAGCCTGCCGGGTTCCCCCTCGACGCCGCTGCACTCCAACCCCAAGCGCCTGGCCTATGCGCTGGTGGGGCTGCTGGTGGCGTTGACCGGCGGGCTGGGCAATTCGCTGGTGGTCGCCAACCTGCCTTACCTGCAAGGCGCGCTCGGCGCGACCACGGCGGAGATGGCCTGGCTGCCGGCGGCGTACGTGATGACCAACGTGTCCATGAACCTGCTGCTGGTGAAGTTCCGCCAGCAGTTCGGCCTGCGGGCGTTCACCGAGGTGTTCCTGGTGCTGTATGCGCTGGTGACCTTCGGCCACCTGTTCGTCAACGACCTCAGTTCGGCGATTGCGGTGCGCGCCGCCCACGGCATGGTCGGCGCGGCGCTCAGTTCCCTGGGCCTGTATTACATGGTGCAGGCGTTCCCGGCCAAGTGGCGGATGAAGGCGCTGGTGCTGGGTTTGGGGGCCTCGCAACTGGCCTTGCCGCTGGCGCGGCTGTTTTCCGAAGACCTTTTGCAGATCGCCGAATGGCGCGGTCTGTACCTGTTCGAAATGGGCATGGCGCTGCTGTCGCTGGGCTGCGTGCTGATGCTCAAGCTGCCGCCGGGCGACCGCTTCCGCACCTTCGAACCGCTGGATTTTCTCACCTTCGCCATCCTCGCCAGCGGCGTGGCGCTGCTCTGCGCCGTGCTGTCGCTGGGGCGGATCGACTGGTGGCTGGAGGCGCGCTGGATCGGCATCGCCCTGGCCGCCGCCATCGTACTGATCCTGGCGGGCCTGGCCATCGAGCACAACCGCAGCAACCCGATGCTGATGACCCGCTGGCTCGGCAGCGGGGTGATGATCCGCCTGGCCCTGGCGGTGATCCTGATCCGCATGGTCACCTCGGAGCAGTCCACCGGCGCCGTGGGGTTCATGCAGAACCTGAACATGAGCAGCCAGCAGCTGCACAGCCTGTACGTGGTGATGCTGATCGGCAGCATCGCCGGGCTGCTCACCAGCGCGCTGACCATCGATCCCAAGCACCTGATCATGCCTTTGATCATTTCCCTGGCGCTGATGGCCACCGGCTCGGTGATGGACAGCTACTCGAACAACCTGACCCGCCCGCAGAACCTTTATTTCAGCCAGTTCCTGCTGGCGTTCGGCAGTACCTTTTTCCTCGGGCCGACCATGGTGCTGGGCACCCGCAACGTGCTGACCAACCCACGCAACCTGGTGAGCTTTTCGGTGCTGTTCGGGATCTGCAACAACCTCGGCGGCCTGATCGGCGCGGCGTTGCTGGGCACCTTCCAGATCGCGCGCGAGAAGTTCCATTCCAGCCATATCGTCGACCAACTGGTGCTGGCCAATCCTCAGGTGGCCGCCCGTGTGCAGGGCGGCGGCTCGGCGGTGGGCTCGCTGATCGCCGACCCCGGCCTGCGCAACCTGCAAGGCATCCGCAGCCTGGCCAACGCCGCCACCCGTGAAGCCAACATCCTGGCCTACAACGATGTGTTCATGCTGATCGCTGTGATCGCGGTGCTGACCCTGATCTGGATTTCCGTCCGCGCGCTGTGGCTGGTCTGCACCACCCGAACCGTCACCCCCACGCCTTCCGTCCCTTCCAGCGGTGCCTCTTCTTCATGACCGAACCGACCGTCACCACCAACGCCATTGCCGCCACGCCCGAGGGTGTGGCGCCGCCGTCGTCGCCCAACACCGAACCGCGCCCGCTGCGGGTGCGGATCATCTCGTCGCTGGGATTCGCCGCCATCGCTCTGGTCGGCGTGCTGATCGTGCTGTACGCCTGGCAGTTGCCGCCGTTCAGCAGCGCCGTCGAAACCACCGAGAACGCCCTGGTGCGCGGGCAGGTGACGATCATCGGCCCGCAGCTCAGCGGCTACGTGTACGAAGTGCCGGTGCAGGACTTCCAGTTCGTCAAGGAAGGCGACCTGCTGGTGCGCCTGGACGACCGCATCTACAAGCAGCGGCTGGACCAGTCGCTGGCGCAGCTGGCGGTGCAGAAGGCCGCGCTGGCCAACGTGGTGCAGCAGCGCAACAGTGCCGAGGCGACCATCAAGCTGCGCCAGGCGGCGCTGGCCGACAGCGAGGCCCAGGCGCGCAAGAGCGGGGCGGACCTGGCGCGCAACAAGGCGCTGGTGAGCGACGGTTCGGTGTCCCGGCGCGAGCTGGACGTGACCCTCGCCGCCAGTGCCCAGACCACCGCGTCGGTGGCCCAGGCCAAGGCCAACCTGGAGATCGCCCGGCAGGACCTGCAGACGGTGATCGTCAACCGCGGCTCCCTGGAAGCGGCGGTGGCCAGCGCCGAGGCGGCGGTGCAACTGGCGCGGATCGATTTGTCCAACACCCGCATCACCGCTCCCCGTGACGGCCAGCTGGGGCAGATCGGCGTGCGCCTCGGCGCCTACGTCAACTCCGGCGCGCAATTGATGGCGCTGGTGCCGAACCAGAAATGGGTGATCGCCAACCTCAAGGAAACCCAGATGGACAACGTGCGGGTCGGCCAGCCGGCGACCTTCACCGTCGATGCGCTGAACCACCGCAAGTTCACCGGCCGGGTGCAGCATGTGTCGCCGGGCACCGGCTCCGAGTTCGCCCTGTTGCAGGCCGACAACGCCACCGGCAACTTCGTGAAGATCGCCCAGCGGGTGCCGGTGCGCATCACCATTGACCCCGACCAGCAGGAGAGCGAGCGGCTGCGGCCGGGCATGTCGGTGGTGGTGAGCATCGACACGGCGGCGGGGGATACCCAGCCGCACTGATTCCCCGCAGGTCTGCGGGCCACATTACCCTGTGGGAGCGAGCTTGCTCGCGATTGCGATCTGTCAGTTGCATTCATGCCGGCAGGCACACCGCTATCGCGAGCAAGCTCGCTCCCACAGGTTTTGTGGCATTCGCAACAGGGGTGAACGCCCGCTGAAGGTTCAGGCGGCGACCATCGGCGGCAGGGTGCCAAGCAATGACACCGCGGCCACCGCGCCGATCCCCAGCAGCCATTCCAGCGTCACGCTGCGCCTGAGGGCACCGGCCCGCCGTTCGCAGTCCTTGATCCGCAGGCGGTTGAACAGCGCCAGCCCCAGCATGCCGAGCACCAGCAGCGCCTTGATCAGCAGGATCAGGGCGAAGCCCGTGAACAGCGGCGTCGGCCACCACTGGCCGGTCAGCGCCCGCACGTTGATCAGGCCGGTGACCAGCAATCCCGCTACCAAGCCATAGCCGATGCCGCTGAAACGCCGCAGCACCGGCGCGATGGCGGTTTCCGGCCGGCGCAGGACGACCGCCAGCACCAGCAGCCCGCCGAGCCAGGCGCCGACGCAGGTCAGGTGAACGATCTGGTTGAGGATCAGCAGTTGCCCGTGCAAGCCGTCGAACATGGCGCCGTGGCCGACCGGCGCCAGCGTCGCCAGCAGCAGGACGGCGAGGCCCAGGCGCAAAGGCCGGCGCGTGCGCCAGGGCGTGAACAGCAGCGCCAGCAGCGCGGCGTTGAGCAACAGGTGCCAGCGCCAGACCTGGCCGAAGAACGTTTGGCCCGACACCAGCGCCAACGTCTGCGGATCGAACGCCGCCGCCAGCGAACCGGCCATGCTCGCGGTGACCAGCAGCGCCCAGACGACGCCGCTGACCAGGGCCAGGCCCGCCAGCCAGCGGCCGGCGCGCAGGTCCGCGTCCGCCGCATCACCCTTGAGCAGCAACGGCCGGAACAGCCAGGCCCCGAACAGCGTCAGCACCACGGTGAAATGCAGGAACCGGCACAGCACCAACGCTTCGGCCATGAACTATTGGCCGACCTTGAACCGATAGGCGCCTTCGCTCTTGTGCGTGTCGACCGACACCGCGTGCCATTCGACCTTGTATTCGCCGGCGGTCAGCGGCGCCTGCGGGGTGACGATCAAGGTCTTCTTGTCGCCTTCGGTGGTCAACGGCTTGACCGCCACCGGCGCGCCGTCGCGGCTCACCGTGACTTTGGTGAACGCGGCCTCGACGCCTTCGGAAAACTCAAGGCGCAGTTCCGTCGGCGCGGCGACGGTGCTGTCGGCGGCCGGCACCTGGGATTTGAGGTGGGCGTGGGCGAACGCCTGAGAGGCGGTCAGCGATGCCAGCAGGGCGCCGGCGGTCAGCAGGGTTTTCATCGACATGGGCAGTTCCTTTTCAGTGAAGTCGCGGGGCTGAGTATAGAGCGCGCGTCAGTCGGCCTTCAGGCGCATGTGAATGACCGGAAACGGCCGGCCTTCGCCGTCGGTCTCCGAGCGGCCGATGTCTTCGAAACCGTAGTGCCGGTAGAAGCCGTGGGCCTGGGGATTCTGTTCGTTGACGTCGACCTTGAGCCGCGGGCGCCGGACATGGTCGAGCAGGCGACGGCCGATGCCCTGGCCGCGCTGCGCCGGGTCGATGAACAGCATCTGCACGGTGTCCTCATCGGTCGCGATGAAGCCGGCCGGGCTGCGGTCGGGGTTCTCGAACACCCACACGTCCAGGGCCGGCAGGTAGGTGTCGCGCACCAGCGGGAACAGCCGCTGGATGTCGTCTTCGGGCAGGAAGGCGTGGGTGGCGCGCACCGAGCGTTCCCACAGGGCGGCGAGGGCGGGATCGTCTGCAGCGATGCGTTGGCGAATGTTCACGGGCAGGATCCTTCAGCGGATGACGGGGAGAAGGGGGGCGATCCTAAACCAGATGAACCGGCGTGTGTGTGAAGAATCGTGCCTGGCTGTCGCCCGCTGCCCAGAGCGGATGGTAGTCTTCAACAACGTTGTCGACAGGGAGCCCTCATGGGCAATCACAAGATCGGAATCCGCCGCAGTAACGTCGAGAAGATCCTGTTGGCGGCGGAAAAGGTGTTCGCCGAAAAAGGCTTCGGCGGCACGGCCATGGCCGACATCGCCGCCGAAGTGCAACTGCCGCGCTCCAACCTGCATTACTACTTCAGCACCAAGGGCGAGCTGTACAGCGCAGTGCTGCTGGACCTGCTGGACGTGTGGAAGCAGGACGCGCTGTGCTTCGAGATGTTCGACGACCCGCGCGTGGTGCTCAGCAGCTACATCCGCGCCAAGATGAACCACTCGCGCAGCCGCCCCTACGGCTCCAAGGTCTGGGCCAACGAGATCATCCACGGCGCGCCGACCCTGGGCGAGGCGCTGGACGCCAGCCTGTACGACTGGGCAAAGATGAAGGAAGCCAAGATCCGCCAATGGGTGGAGGACAAGCGCATCCTCCCGGTGGAGCCGTCGAGCCTGCTGTACATGATCTGGGCGTCGACCCAGCACTACGCCGACTTCGACCATCAGGTGAACATTCTCAACGAGCACCAGCCGCTGTCGGACATGCAGTTCGAGCGGGCGGTGCAGACGGTGACCGGGGTGATCCTGCGGGGGATCGGGCTGGAGCCCTGAGCCTTTGGTTTTGCGGTGCCGGGGCGGGCCTCATCGCCAGCAGGCTGGCTCCCACAGTTCGCAAGATTCATGCGCACCACCAAAGCCTGTGGGAGCTGGCTTGCCAGCGATGAGGCCATCACAGCCGACATTTCTGTTGCCTGACTCGCCACCATCGCCAGCAGGCTGGCTCCTACAAGGGATCCCGGCTGTCCGCAGCATTCCTGCACACCCCAAAACCTGTGGGAGCTGGCTTGCCAGCGATGAGGCCATCACAGCCGACATTTCTGTTGCCTGACCCGCCACCATCGCCAGCAGGCTGGCTCCTACAAGGGATCCCGGCTGTCCGCAGCATTCCTGCACACCACAAAACCTGTAGGAGCTTGCCTGCAAGCGATGAGGCCGGACCGGTTGGCATCTGCGATGACGCCGGGTCAGGCGCCGCCGTCCTCAAGGGCTGACATGGTACGGATTGCGCGGATCATGGTTCCAGTCCAGGAACGGCTTGCCCGTGTCCACCGGCACCATCTCGATGCAGTCCTGCACCGGGCAGGTGATCTGGCACAGGTTGCAGCCCACGCATTCCTCATCGATCACTTCATAGGTGTGCGTGCCGTCCGCCTGGCGCAGGCTGGCGATGGCCTGGTGCGAGGTGTCTTCGCAGGCGATGTGGCAGCGCCCGCAGCCGATGCACGCCGCTTGGTCGATTTTGGCGATCACCTGGTAGTTGATGTCCAGGTACTTCCAGTCGGTGGTGTTGCCCACCGCCCGCCCGGAAAAGTCCGCGAGGCTGGCGTAGCCCTGACTGTCCATCCAGCGTGACAGCCCGTCCTTCATCTCCTCGACGATGCGGAAGCCGTGCAGCATCGCCGCCGTGCACACCTGCACCGCGCCGCTGCCCAGGGCGATGAACTCCGCCGCGTCGCGCCAGCTGCCGATGCCGCCGATGCCGCAGATCGGCAGCCCGTGGGTCTGCGGATCGCGGGCGATTTCCGCCACCATGTTCAACGCGATCGGTTTGACCGCCGAACCGCAGTAGCCGCCGTGGGTGCTTTTGCTGCCGACGGTGGGCAGGGCGACCATGTGTTCCAGGTCGACGCTGGTGATGGAGTTGATGGTGTTGATCAGCGACACCGCATCGGCGCCGCCCCGGTGCGCGGCGCGGGCGGCGACGCGGATGTCGGTGATGTTGGGCGTCAGCTTGACGATCACCGGCAGCGAGCAGTAGGTCTTGCACCAGCGCGTCACCTGCTCGACGTACTCCGGCACCTGGCCGACCGCCGCGCCCATGCCGCGTTCGGGCATGCCGTGGGGGCAGCCGAAGTTCAGTTCGATGCCGTCGGCGCCGGTGGCCTCCACCAGCGGCAGGATGCGTTTCCACGATTCCTCCACGCACGGCACCATCAGCGAAACGATCAGCGCCCGGTCCGGCCAGTCCTTTTTCACCTGGGTGATTTCCCGCAGGTTGATCTCCAGCGAGCGGTCAGTGATCAGCTCGATGTTGTTGATGCCCAGCACCTCGCGGTTGGCGCCGTAGTGGGCCGAGTAGCGCGAGGACACGTTGACCGCCGCCGGGTCCTCGCCCAGGGTTTTCCAGACCACGCCGCCCCAGCCGGCCTCGAAGGCGCGCACCACGTTGTAGGCCTTGTCGGTCGGCGGCGCAGAGGCGAGCCAGAACGGGTTGGGGGCTTTGATGCCGGCGAAGACAATCGAGAGATCGGCCATTTACGCAGCCTCCACGTTGAGCGTCAGTTGGGCGTTGATGGCTTCGGCGGCCCGTTTGCCGTGCTGCACCGCCTGCACGGTCAGGTCCTGGTCGAGGCTGGTGCAGTCGCCGCCGGCGTAGACGCCGGGGATGCTGGTTTGCAGGTGTTCGTCCACCTGGATCCGCTCGCCCTGGCGCTTGAGCTCGCGGGCCAGCGGGTCGGCGAGGGCGGCGCCGTCGAACGCCTGGCCGATGGCCTTGAAGATCGCGTCGGCGGCCAGCTCGAAGGTTTCGCCGGTGGTCTGCAGGCGGCCCTCCACCAGATGGGTGCGGGCGAAGCGCATGCCGCGCACGTGGCCTTGCTCGTCCAGCAGCACTTCGTCCGGCTGGGCCCAGGTCAGCAGCCGCACCTGGTTGGCCTTGGCGATGTCCTGTTCGTGGCCGGTGGCGCCCATGTCCGCGGCGCCGCGGCGGTACACCAGGTTGACGTCGCGGGCGCCGAGGCGGGCCATCTGCACGGCCATGTCGATGGCGGTGTTACCGGCGCCCAGCACGATGCAGCGCTCGGCCAGGGGCAGTTGCGTAAGGTCGTCAGCCTGGCGCAGTTCGCGGATGTAGTCGGTGGCGGCGAGCAGGCCGGGGGCGTCCTCGTGGGGCAGGCCGAGCTGCTTGCTGGCGTTGAGGCCGAGGCCGAGGAACACCGCGTCGAACTGCTGGTGCAGTTCGCTGAGGGTGAGGTTGTCGCCGAGCCGCTGGCCGTGGCGGATTTCGATGCCGCCGATCTGCAGCAGGAACGCCAGTTCCTTCTGTGCGTAGTCGTCCACCAGCTTGTACTTGGCGATCCCGTATTCGTTGAGTCCGCCGGCCTTCTCCCGGGCCTCGAAGATCACCACGTCGTGGCCGTGCATGGCGCTGCGGTGGGCGCAGGACAACCCGGCGGGGCCGGCACCGATCACGGCGATGCGCTTGCCGGTGCTGGCCGCCCGCCGGAACGGGTGTTCGGTGAAGTGCGCATTGTCCACGGCGTAGCGCTGCAGCAGGCCGATCAGCACCGGCGCGCACTCGTGGGCGTTGTTGCGCACGCAGGCCTGCTGGCAGAGGATTTCGGTCGGGCACACCCGCGCGCAACTGCCGCCGAGGATGTTGGCCGACAGGATCTTCTGCGCGGCGCCGGGCACGTTGTCCTGGTGGATGTTGCGGATGAACGAGGGGATGTCGATCTCGCTCGGGCACGCGTTGACGCATGGGGCGTCGTAGCAGTACAGGCAGCGCGAGGCTTCCAGGTGCGCCTGGCGGTCGTTGAGCGGCGGCGCCAGGTCGGTGAAGTGGCCGGCGAGGGCGGTCGCGCTTTCGTGCGGGTGCGGGAGGTGGTTCAGGGACTCGATCACGGTTGTGTGCCTCATGGTGATTTGAGGTTTTCTGCCTCTGTCGGGCAGTGGTTTTGTGGTGCTTGAAAGGGCCCCATCGCTGGCAAGCCAGCTCCCACAGGTTCTTGGGTGGACACAATCGTTGTGTGCGACTGCAATCACTGTGGGAGCTGGCTTGCCGGCGATAGGCCGAAGGCCGCTTTCAGCGCTTTACGGCGGTGGGCTTGTGCTGCTCGGCCCGCTTGCTCAGCAGGTCGAACACCGCCGGGTACGCCGGCCGTTCGATGTAGCGCCCGGCTCCGCGCTCGGCGCGCAGGTCGCCGTCGGCCCAGACCACCCGGCCCTGGCTGATGGTGTGGCTGGGCACGCCGCGCACGGTCTTGCCTTCGAAGATGTTGAAGTCCACCTGCTGGTGGTGGGTCTTGGCGGAGATGGTGCGCGTGCCTTCGGGATCCCACAGCACCAGGTCGGCATCGGCGCCGACCCGGATCGCGCCCTTGCGCGGGTAGAGGTTGAAGATCTTGGCGGTGTGGGTGGAGGTGAGGGCGACGAAGGCCTGCATCGACAGGCGCCCGGTGTTCACCCCTTCGTCCCACAGCACCGCCATGCGGTCTTCGATGCCGGCGGTGCCGTTGGGGATCTTGCTGAAGTCGTCGCGCCCGGCGGCTTTCTGCTCGGCGCAGAAGCAGCAGTGGTCGGTGGCGGTGGTGTGCAGGTTGCCCGATTGCAGGCCGTGCCACAGCGCTTCCTGGTGCCCGCGCGGGCGGAACGGCGGGCTCATCACGTAGCCGGCGGCGGTCTGCCAGTCCGGGTGGCGGTAGACGCTGTCGTCCAGCAGCAGGTGCCCGGCCAGCACTTCGCCGTAGACCGGCTGGCCCTTGCCGCGGGCATAGGTGATTTCGTCCAGCGCTTCCTGGGTCGAGACGTGCACCAGGTACAGCGGCGTGCCGAGGGTCTCGGCGATGCGGATGGCCCGGCTCGCGGCTTCGCCTTCGACCTGGGAAGGGCGCGACAGCGGATGCGCCTCCGGACCGGTGATGCCCTGGGCCAGCAGCTTGCGTTGCAGGTGATAGACCAGTTCGCCGTTCTCCGCGTGCACGGTGGGCACGGCGCCGAGTTCCAGGCAGCGTTCGAAGCTCGCCACCAGGGTGTCGTCGGCGGCCATGATCGCGTTCTTGTAGGCCATGAAATGCTTGAAGCTGTTGACCCCGTGGTGGTGCACCAGCTCGGCCATTTCCTCGCGCACCTGCTCGCTCCACCAGGTGATCGCGACGTGGAAGCCGTAGTCGGACGCGGACTTTTGCGCCCAGCCGCGCCACTGGTGGAAGGCTTCGAGCAGCGATTGCTGCGGGTTGGGGATCACGAAGTCGATGATCGACGTGGTGCCGCCGGCCAGCCCCGCCGCCGTGCCGCTGTAGAAGTCCTCGCTGGCCACGGTGCCCATGAAGGGCAGTTGCATGTGGGTGTGCGGATCGATGCCGCCGGGCATCAGGTATTGCCCGCTGCCGTCGAGCACTTCGGCGCCGGCCGGAACATCGAGGTGTTCACCGATGGCCTTGATCACGCCGTCGGCGCAATACACATCGGCGCGGTAACTTTCATCATGGGTGACAACGGTGGCGCCACGGATCAACAGAGACATTCCGGATTCCTCGCAGGCATGACCGGCTTGTGCCGGCTCTAGGTGTTTTTATCGTTGGCCAGCGCTGATCGGATTAATCTTGTCAGGGCTGTCAGGAATAGACGCTAGTCGCAGATTCTGGATTGGGCAAGATTATTTTTCATAAGCTTATTAGCTAATTAACTTGTTGATTTAAAAGGATAAAAAATGAAAATCACCAAAATGGTGAGGCCCTTCACCATTTTGACGCGCTTGACAGGATGAAAATATGGTCAAGATTTCCTATGTGAAATCAGCCGCTTGAAACCGGGCGGAAAGCGATGCGCCATAACGAAAATAAATGTGATGCACCAAGTTGAGTCCTGACAGTTCGGACAACTTGCCCGGCATTCGGCCTGAGTGCCCGGACAACTTTCCATGGACTTGCCGAACAAAAAATAAAACTGATGGACATCAGTGGCTTGACCCGTTGCAAAGGCACCGCCCGACCGTCATGCGCAGAACCCGGCACGCAATTTGATGCCGCCGCTGACGCCTTGGCCGGTGCGTGAACGTTGTCGATTCCTCCGGCCATCGTGCGGCCCGCACCTTCGTGCGCAGCCGCCTGATGAGCAAAAAATAATCAGAAGAACAGTGGAGCGGCCATGCAACAGAACAGATCGCAAGTGACCGAGCGCGACGGCTTGTTCGAACTCGAAGCCGGCAGCGACGTCCTCGACAGTCCCCGTTACAACCACGACATGGCACCCACCCGGGTGCGCGAACGCACCTGGAACAAATGGCACATCACCGCGCTGTGGATCGGCATGTCGATCTGCGTGCCGACCTATACCCTGGGCGGCGTACTGACCGCCTATTTCGGGCTGACGGTGGGCGAGGCGCTGCTGGCGATCCTCTTGGCCAACGTCATCGTGCTCATTCCCCTGACCCTCAACGCCTTCGCCGGCACGAAGTACGGCATTCCGTTCCCGGTGCTGCTGCGCTCGTCGTTCGGGATCCTCGGCTCCAACGTGCCGTGCCTGATTCGGGCGCTGGTGGCGTGCGGCTGGTTCGGCATCCAGACGATGTTCGGCGGGCTGGCGATCCACCTGTTTCTCGGCTCGGTCTTCGAGGGTTGGAAGTCCCTAGGCGGCACGGGGGAAGTGATCGGCTTCATGGTGTTCTGGGCGCTCAACCTGTGGGTGGTGATCCGCGGCGCCGAGTCGATCAAGTGGCTGGAGACCCTGTCCGCGCCGCTGCTGGTGGCGGTGGGGCTGGGGCTGTTGGTGTGGGCGATGCCCAACGTGTCGATGACGGAATTGCTGGCCATCCCGCCGAAACGCCCCGAGGGCGCGAGCGTGGTCGGTTACTTCGCGGCGGGCCTGACGGCGATGGTCGGCTTCTGGGCCACGCTGTCGCTGAACATCCCCGACTTCAGCCGCTACGCCAAAAGCCAGAAGGATCAGATCCTGGGGCAGATCTTCGGCCTGCCGCTGACCATGTTCCTGTTCGCCGCGCTGGGCGTGGTGATGACCGCCGCCTCGGTGAAACTGGTGGGGGTGACCGTGTCCGACCCGGTCAGCCTGATCGGCCACATCCAGAGTCCTGTGTGGGTCGCGGTGGCCATGGCGCTGATCATCATCGCCACCCTGTCGACCAACACCGCCGCCAACATCGTCTCGCCCACCAACGACTTCCAGAACATCGCCCCGCGGGTCATCGACCGTACCAAGGCGGTGCTGCTGACCGGCCTGGTGGGACTGCTGCTGATGGGCCATGAACTGCTCAAGAAACTCGGCCTGATCGTGTCCGACGTCAGCCTGGAGACCGTGTACTCGAACTGGCTGCTGGGTTACTCCAGCCTGCTGGGGCCCATCGCCGGAATCATGGTGGTGGACTATTTCCTGATCAAGAAGCAGCGGCTGGACCTGGCCGGCCTGTACCGCGACGACGTGTACCCGGCCTGGAACGCGGCGGGGTTCATCGCCTTCGGCGTGCCGGTGGCGCTGACCCTGCTGTCGCTGGGCAGCGATGCCTTCAACTGGTTCTACAGCTATGGCTGGTTCACCGGCTCGGCGTTGGGCGGGTTGATCTACTACGGGCTGTGCGTGTTGCGCACGCAGCCTGCGGCCGTGAAATCGGCGGTGTAGCGGCCGGCCCCTTTGCGGGCAAGCCCGCTCCCACGGTTTCATTTGCGCCACTGAACCCTGTGGGAGCGGGCTTGCCCGCGAAGAGGCCCTATGCAGCACCGCCGAAATACCAGAATGCTACTCATAGGAACTGCCTGAGGAGACCCCCATGAACGCAGCCGTCGACGTCCTGCAATCGACCCTTCAGCACATCAACCGCGACCGCCTGTGGCAGTCGCTCATGGAACTGGCCAAGCTCGGCGCCACGGTCAAGGGCGGCGTCTGTCGCCTGGCCCTGACCGACCTCGACCGCCAGGCCCGCGACCTGTTCGTGCAGTGGTGCCAGGAGGCCGGCTGCAGCGTCAGCGTCGACGAAGTCGGCAACATCTTCGCCCGGCGTCCGGGCCGCAACCCGGACCTGCCGCCGGTGATGACCGGCAGCCACATCGACACCCAGCCCACCGGCGGCAAGTTCGACGGCTGCTTCGGCGTGCTGGCCGGCGTCGAAGTGCTGCGCACCCTCAACGACCTCGGCGTGGAGACCGAAGCGCCGCTGGAAGTGGTGGTGTGGACCAACGAAGAAGGCTCGCGCTTCGCCCCGTGCATGATGGGCTCCGGGGTGTTCGCGGAAAAATTCACCCTGGCCGAAACCCTGGCCAAGGTCGACGCCGACGGCATCACGGTCGGCGAGGCGCTCAACGCCATCGGCTATGCCGGGCCGCGCAAGGTCAGCGGCCACCGGGTCGGCGCCTATTTCGAGGCGCACATCGAGCAGGGGCCGATCCTTGAGGATGAACGCAAGACCATCGGCGTGGTGCTCGGCGCGCTGGGGCAGAAGTGGTTCGACCTCAAGCTGCGCGGCGTCGAGGCCCACGCCGGGCCGACCCCGATGCACCTGCGCAAGGACGCCCTGGTCGGCGCCTCGGTGATCGTCGGCGCGGTCAACCGCGCCGCCCTCGGCCACCAGCCCCACGCCTGCGGCACGGTCGGCTGCCTGCAGGCCTATCCCGGTTCGCGCAACGTGATCCCCGGCGAGGTGCGCATGACCCTGGACTTCCGGCACCTGGAGCCGGCCCGCCTGGACTCGATGATCGCCGAGGTGAAGCAGGTCATCGACACCACGTGCGAGGAACACGGCTTGACCTATGAGCTGACCCCGACCGCCGACTTCCCGCCGCTGTACTTCGAAAAGGGCTGCGTCGACGCCGTGCGCAGCGCGGCCAAGGGTCTGGGCCTGTCGCACATGGACATCGTCAGCGGCGCCGGCCACGACGCGATCTTCCTCGCCGAACTGGGCCCGGCCGGGATGATCTTCGTGCCGTGCGAGGGCGGCATCAGCCACAACGAAATCGAGAACGCCGCACCGGACGACCTGGCGGCGGGCTGCGCCGTGCTGCTGCGGGCGATGCTGGCGGCTTCGGCGGCGGTGGCCGGGAGGCAGCAGGCGGCCTGAGTCCGACGCCGCAGGCAGCGGGGCCCGGTCGGCCCCGCTGACACAATTCGGACTTGCGAAATCATCGGCTCTGTCACATTTGCGTCATGAAACTGTGCGAATTTGCCCTGCCTGAAACATGAAGTAACAGGTATTCAAGGGCGCTAATGCGCTGTTTCAAAACGGAAAATGGATGCTAAGGAAGAGTGATGTCGATGTTTTGTCAGCTTATGGATAAGTCTGAAAGCGGTGGCTGCGGGTGCAAGATTCCGTCCAGCGTACTGACGAAAATTCTGTCTGAGACCGCTGCCGCGAATACGGTCACAGACGACAAGGTGGTTTTGGGGTTCGAGTCTTCGGACGATTGCGCCGTCTATGACGTCGGCGACAAGTACCTGCTGTTCACCACTGATTTTTTCTCCCCCATCGTCAATGATCCCTATGTCTTCGGCCAACTGGCCGCCAGCAATGCGGTGAGCGACATTTTCGCCTCGGGGGGAACGCCGCTGATCGCCAACTCGATCATGGCGTTCGACCCCGAGCAGGTTCCGGTGGAGCAGGTCACCCAGATGATTCTGGGGGCTCAGTCGGTGATGAACGCGTTCAATGTCAGCATCGTCGGTGGCCACACGATCAAGAACAGCCAGCCGCTGTACGGTTTTTCGATCATCGGCGAAGTGGAAAAGGACCGGCTGAAGAAAAACAACACGGCCAAGGACGGGGACCTGTTGGTCATGACCCGGCCGATCGGCGTAGGCGTGCTGGCCAACGCCTTGAAGGATGGAATCATCGACCAGTCGGACATCGACGCACCGACGTTGGCACGCATCACCGCCGACAACCGGTTCGGCCGCACACTGAGCGCCAGTGCGCAGGTCAGCAGCCTGACCGACATCACCGGCTTCGGCTTGATCGGCCATATCAGCGAAGTGGTCGGGCTGGGCCGGCTCGATGTCACGCTCGACTCGGGTGCCATCCGTTTCTACGACCAGGCCGAGTCCCTCGCGGTGGCGGTGACGTCTGCCGGCAGCGGAATCTTTTCCAACATCAAGAAGTACGCCCAGCACGTGGAATACCAGGCCGAGCTGACGCTGGCGCAGAAGTTTCTCCTGCACGATCCGCAGACCAACGGAGGCTTGCTGTTCACGGTGTCCGAGGAGTGCCTTGAGTCCCAACGTGACGCATGGCGGCAACTATGCCCCGATCTGCAGGTGATCGGGCGCGTGACGCAAGGGACGGGCAAGATCAGGGTCTGCTGAAATGGTTGCCGTGACGATCTACCCGGTGATGGCCGGCGTGGGCGTGATGGCCGGTTTCATGTCGGGGCTGTTCGGCATCGGCGGGGGCATCATCGTGACGCCTTTGCTGGTGCTGGCCTATCCGATGCTGGCCGGTCATAAGCTGCCGATCGAGGTGGTGACGGGATTGTCCTCCGCCCAGGGCTTCTTCTCTTCTTTGGTTTCGTTCGCGCTGCATCGGGCGCGGTTCGAGCCGGACTGGCGGGTGATCAGGAGTTTCGCCGTTCCGATGGCGGTCGCCAATTTCTTCGCCTCGATCCACGCCGACGCGTTCAACGAGAATTTCATCCTGTTCGTGTTCGGGCTGCTGGGGTTGCTGTCGCTGCTGGTCACCTACCTGTTCCGCCGGCCGGTGGCGCTCCTGTGCGATCACCAGGCCTGGTCCTTGCCGCTGACCGGCGTGGTGCTGGGGGTGTTGTGCGGCTTGGTCGGGCAAGGGGGCGGGTTCATTTACCTGCCGGTGCTGGTCAGCCTGTTCGGTCTGCCGATCAAACAGGCGATCTCGACCTCTGCACTCATCGGCATCATCGGCGCCAGCGGCGCGCTGCTTGGGCGCGTGGGCACGGCCACGGACTTTCTGGGCTACACCGGCGAGCTGGTGGCGGGCATCGTGCTGGGCGGCTTTCTCGGCGCGGGGCTCTCCCATCGGCTGGACGCCAGGCACCTCAAGCAAGCCCTGAATGCGTTCGTGCTGCTGTGCTCGCTGCAGCTCATGGCGCGCCTGTTGGTTTGAGTTCGCCTTCTGCGGACAACCTCCCGGATGACATGAAACCTGTTGGTTCGAGTCCGCCCTTTGCGGACAACATCCTGAATGACATGAAACAGAAAACTGGAAGTGTTCGATATGGATATTGCAATGGATACCGTTTATGCCGACGTCTGCGGTTCGGCACCAGTCTCGGCACAGGTCAGCGACATGCTGCAGGCCTTGTTTTCGGCGCGTCAGTGCGCCAACCCCAACGCCAACCACGCCCTTGGCGTCCAATTGCTTGAACGGGTGGAATGCGCGCGGGGAAGCATCGCCGGCCTGCTGAACGTCGATACCGATTCCCTGATATTCAACAGCGGTTCCAGCGAAGGGTGTGCGCAGGTCTTTCATGACTTCTTTGAGCGCTTCAAGCACGAACGTCCGGTGGTGCTGTACTCGGCCATCGAACATGCCTGCACCCTGCAGAACATTCGGCGCTACAGCCAGGACGGTCTGTGCGCCGCCGCGATCGAGCATCACATCAACGGACTGCTCGATACCACGCATCTGCAGCAATTGCTGGACGCCCATGCCGGACGGCCGACGCTGGTCTGCGTCATGGCCGTGCACAACGAAACCGGCGTGATTCAGCCGATCCAAGAGATCGCCCGTCAGGTCAAGGCTCAGGGCGGGCTGTTGTTTTCGGACATGACGCAGGCCATCGGCAAGATCCCGGTGAACCTGCACGAGTCGGGTGTGGACTTCGCCATCGCCTCCGGCCACAAGTTCGGTGCGTTGCCGGGGGCTGGCTTTCTGTACGCCAGAAACCGATACGGATTGTCACCCTTGATCGCGGGCGGCGGGCAAGAGGGCGGTTTGCGCGGCGGCACCCAGAACTACCCGGGCATTCTGTCCATCGAAACGGCCTTGTCGGAGAAGCATCTCAAGTTCGGCGCCGCCAGTGCCGAGGCGCAGCAGGCGCGTGAAGCCTTTGAGCGCGAACTGCAATCGATGGTCGGCGAGTCGGTCGTGATCGGCCAGCAGGCGTCTCGGGTTCCCTGCGTCAGCTTCATCGCCTTGCCGGGCATCAACACCCGGAAGCTGCAATGGGCGTTGAATGCCCAGGGCATCTACATCACCGGCGGCTCGGCGTGCTCCGACAAGAAGCTCAGCCTGTCCGGCACGGTCATGCGTTTGGGCTACCCAGAGCGGATGGCCGCCAGCACCGTGCGCATCTCCATCGCGGAAGAGCATTGCCGGGCCGCGTACGCCAAGATCCTCCAAGGCATCGTCCGGGCGTTGGATCTCCCCGCGGCCGGCCTGAGCCCTCGGCAGGCGGCACTCGCCTGATGCGGGTGGTCACGTCAGGTTCGGCGTACCTGGACATCGACGCCTATGCCTGCTGCATCGCTTACGCCGAGCTCTTGAACGGCCTGGGCGTCGCCGCCCGGGCCGTGAGCAGCGCGCCGCCCAATGCGAGCGTTTGCGCCACGGTGCTTGGCTGGGAGGCCGGCCTGGACGATTACCGGCCGCAAGCGGACGATGCGTTCGTGCTGGTGGATGTCTCCGATCCCCACCACGTTGACCCGTGGGTGGCGTTGGAGCGGGTGGAGGAGGTCATCGACCATCATCCGGGCCACGAAACCTATTGGGCCGGCAGGTTAGGGCCTGCGGCCGACATCCGTCCCGTCGGCGCAGCGGCGACCCAGGTCTTCGAACGCTGGGAGGCGAGCGGGCTGCTGTCCCGGATCCGTCCCTCCAGTGCGGCGTTGCTGGCCACGGCCATCCTCGACAATACCCTGAACCTCACCGGGCAAATGACGACGGCGCTAGACGTTCGCGCGTATGACGTGCTCGCCCGCCAGGCCGGTCTGCCGGCGGATTGGCCCGAGCGGTATTTCCTGGAGTGCCAGGCGGCGATCGAAAGGGAGCTTTGCGCATCGTTGGAAAAGGATCTGAAACGGATGAAGCCCGACAGCGGACTGCCGGCGCTGTTCGCGCAAATGACCGTGTGGGATGCCGGGGCTCTGGTTGCCCGGCACCGCGCAGAGATCAGCGGCTGGCTGACGGGGCAGGGCGAGGACTGGTTGCTGAATGTCATCGGCATCCGGGAAGGCGAGAGCCGCTTTCTTGCGGATCCGCCGATCAGCCAGGACAAGGTCAGCCGCCTGGTTGCGCTTGACTGGCACGCCGGGCAAGCCGTTCTGCAACCGTCGATCCTGCGCAAGGAGCTGCTGCGGCTGGGGCTCTCAGCGAAATGTCGAGTCTCGTGTCACAAGCCGCGAGGCTGAATCGTCATCCCGTTGAATCCCTCAAGCACGGAGCAACGCGATGCCGTCCAACACTCAAGCGGTCAACCTGCAACACGCCATGCCCCAGGTCTTCGACAGCCTGGCCCAGGTGCATGTCAGCCTCGGCGCGCACGACCTCGCGCCGTCGCTGGTGCACCTGGTTCACTTGCGCGCCTCGCAGATCAACCAATGCGGTTTCTGCGTGAAGATGCACAGCCGCGAAGCGCGGGAGGCCCAGGAAAGCAACGAACGCCTGGACCGCCTGATCGTCTGGCGCCATGTCAGCGATTTCAGCGCCGCCGAGCGTGCGGCGCTGGCGTGGACCGAGGCGCTGACCGTCCTCGACCCGCACACTGACTACGCCCCTTTGCGCAGCGCCCTGCGCGAGCATTTCAACGACGGGCAGATCGCTGCCTTGACGGGGGAGATCGGCATGATCAACCTGTGGAACCGTTTGCAGGTGTCGAGGCACTGACCGATGAATCCCGCTGAGGACAGCGTCGCCGTCTTTCAGGAACGGCGGCCGTTTCTGCTCGGCCTGGCCTACCGCATCCTCGGCTCCCGTGCGGAGGCCGAGGATGCGGTCCAGGATCTGTTCATCAAATGGCTGGAGGCCGACCGGGCCTCCATCGCCACCCCGGCGGCCTGGCTGACCACCGCCTGCACCCGCCACTGCATCGATGCGCTGCGTTCGGCGCAGCGCTCGCGGGTCGACTACATCGGCACCTGGTTGCCGGAGCCGATCCATACCACCCACCACGCGTCCCCTGAGCACATGCATGAGTTGGCCTCGTCGCTGTCCACGGCGTTTCTGCTGATGCTTGAGCGGTTGAGCCCGAAGGAGCGTGCGGCCTATTTGCTCTACGACATCTTCGACTTCGACTATGCGCAGGTCGCCGCGACCTTGGGTATCCAGGAGCCGGCCTGCCGCAAACTGGTGTCCCGCGCCAAGGCGCGGATCGGCGACGGGCAGGGCCGCTACCGGCCGGAGCCCGAACGCCAGTCGCAACTGCTCGATGCCTTTCAGGCCGCCATCGCCGGCGGCTCGACCGTGTCGCTCAGCGCGCTGTTGAGCGAAGACGTCGAGCTGTGCGCCGACAGCGGCGGCAAAGCGTCGGCGATCCGCCAGACCCTGTTCGGCAAACGGGATGTGCTGGATTTCGTCGGGCAGTCGCTGCATGCCTACTGGCAGGCGCAGGAATGGCTGCCGGTGCAGATCAACGGGGCAAAGGGCGTGCTGATCAAGGCGCAAGGCGAAGTCACGGCGGCCATGACGTTCGGCTTCGACGGGGGCGGGCGGGTGAACCGGATCTACATCATGCGCAACCCCGACAAACTGGCGGGGCTCGGGAAAGGTTTCAGCGTCATTTGACCTGTGGGAGCGAGCCTGCCCGCGAGGGTGAACCGAGTCACGGATCACCCTCGCGGGCAGGCTCGCTCCACAGTCATTCGACCTTATCGGTGTGGCCGGCCGACTGCTTGCGCCGATCCTTGCCGTTGGGGTTGCCGGTGTCCAGCAACCGTCGTTCGATCATCACGGTCTGCAGCGCCAGGCGTTCGGCCGGCGCCATCTGGTGCTCGCGTTTCTTGAGCTCCAGCAGGATCGGGGTGGACCAGGTGCGGTAGACCTGTTCGGCGGTGTTGTCGCTCGTCATCTGTCTCTCCTTGATCAGGTGCTTGCGGGTCGCTGAGTCGTTAACGTTAGTCGAGAATTCCTTGCGGGGCTAACGACCGGACGGGCGGAGCGGGGCATGCCTCGCCCGCACGTTCCGGGACGGGCGCGGTCACAACCTTCACATCCCCGAACCTGTGGAGGGCCGATGAGCCGAGATGTCCTGATCAGCGAAACCAACCGTCGCCAGTTGCAGCAGATCATTGCGGGCCTGTCCGACGGCGTGATCCTGATGGAGCCCGACCGGCGCATCCGCTGGGCCAACGAAGCGGCGCTGGCGATGCATGGCGTCGACCGCGTCGAGGCGTTGGGCAAGGACGCCGACGACTATGCCGGGCGGTTCAGCCTGCGCTACCGCAACAACCATCCCTTGACCCCTGAGCAATACCCGCTCAACCGGGTGGCGGCGGGCGAGTCGTTCAGCGATGTGCTGGTGGAGGCCAGAGCCGCCGGCGACGATGAGCGCACCTGGGTGCACAGCGTGCGCAGCCTGGTGCTGACCGACCGTGACGGCGAGCCCGAGTCGCTGGTGCTGATCATGAGCGACATCACCGATTGGGCCAACGCCGAGCAGCGCTTCGAGAAGACCTTCAATGCCAACCCGGCGCCGGCGGTGATCTGCCGGCTCAGCGACCTGCGCTACATCAAGGTCAATCCGGGCTTCCTGGAAATGACCGGCTACAGCCGCGACCAGGTGATCGGCGCATCCACCTACGAACTCGACATCCTGGAACAGGCCGAACGCAAGGACCTGGCGATCCAGCGTCTGCGCGAGGTGGCGACCATCCCGCAGATGCAGGCCGAGCTGCGCCTGCCCGACGGCGGCAGCAAGCAGGTGATCGTGGCCGGCCAGCCGCTGCAGCTCAACGATGAGGACTGCATGCTGTTTTCCTTCGTCGACATGGAGCTGCGGCGCAAGGCCGAATTGGCGCTGCGCGAGAGCGAAGAGCGGTTTGCCAAGGCCTTTCGCCTGACGCCGGTGCCGATCCTGGTGTGCAGCGCCGACGAGCAGCGGGTGATCGATGTCAACCAGGCGTTCCTCGATGCCTTGGCCTATGGCGACGACGAGGTGATCGGCAAAACCGTTGCGCAACTGGACTTCATCGCCGACCCGGCCAGCCGTGCGCGGCTGATGACGGCCCTGGAGAAGGCCGGCCGGGTCGACCGCGTCGAAGTGCAGGTGCGCAAGAAGGACGCCGAGCTGCTGGAGTGCGCGGTGTCCGCCGACACCGTCAACATCCACGACCGGCCCTGCTACCTGCTGGTGCTGATGGACATCACCGAGCGCAAGCGCACCGAGCTGGAACTGGTTGCGGCGATCGAGGAGGTGATGAAGGACGCCTCATGGTTCAGCCGCACGCTGATCGAGAAACTGGCCAATGTGAAGAAGATCAACGCACCGCAGTTGCCGGGCGTTGCGTTCACCGACCTCACGGCCCGGGAGCGCGATGTGCTGGGGCTGATCTGCGAAGGCCTGGCCGACAAGGAGATCGCCGCGCGGCTGAAGCTGGCGCCGAACACGGTGCGCAACCATGTGGCGACGGTGTATTCCAAGCTCGACGTGCACAGCCGCAGCGAGGCCATCGTCTGGGCACGGGAGCGGGGGCTGTTTTCCGCCGGGTGGGGCAGCCGGGGCCAGCGGTAAGGTGCAAATGCACTAGTGGAGGCGGTGCAAATTCGGGTTCTTGCTGGCCGGGGCGGTTCTTAAGCTGGCGGGGCGCCCATCGTGTGCGCCCCTGAGAACCGCTGAAGGATCCGCTCCATGAACCATTCGCCTTTCACTGCCGCAAGCTCCGCGCACAGGCACTTGCGATGATGACGCTGGCCCAGTTGCGGGCCCGGCTCGAACACAGTTTTTCGCCCTTGGCCTGCGCCTGCACGGTGGACGGCGAGCATTCGCTGACGGTGAAGCTCTATCACCCGGTCTCCGGGCAAGTGGATCTGGTGATCAGCGGCTTGAGCGTCGATGCCTTGCGCACGCCCGAGGCGATGGAGGCGCTGGTCGAGGAGCTGCGTTACGAGTTGCAGTGCAATTCCCTGAACCCATCGAACCCGGGGCTGGCCTGACGCGGAATCGACAGCCCGCCCGGCTGCGCAGCGCCGTTTCACTGGCGCTCGCGAGTGGCTGAGCTATAAAGAATGAGTGGTGGGTTTCCCGTGGCCGGGTGGATCAACGCGCAGCGGCGGGAACTGAGTCATCCATTCATCGCGGGCCAACCTATGAACAGACTTGGGAAACGCGTGCTTGAACCCTTGCCGTGGATATTCGCCATGGCCCTTCTCGGCGGCTGCGCCAGTCCGCCGCCGCCTCCACCGGCCGTACCGCCGCCAGAGCCGGTACGTACCTGCCAGACCCTGGAAAACACCGACGTGTCCGGCGACATGTACGCCGACGGCCAAGTGACCCGACACACCACCACGACCCGCTGCGTCACCCAGTGACATTGCGGTGAGCAGGGATCCTGCGGACACCCGGAATTCCTGTAGGAGCCAGCCTGCTTGCGGTGACGGTGGGCCAGCCACCAGAGATGTCGGCAGTGCCGGCCTCATCGCTGGCAAGCCAGCTCCCACAGTGTCTGTGCAGAACACTGCATTTGCGAACGACTCGGTACCTGTGGGAGCTGCGGTGCGACGATTCGACTTGCCAGCGATGGCGGTGGGTCAGGCAGCAGTGATGTCGGCCGAACCGGCGCCATCGCTTGCAGGCAAGCGCCTACAGGTTTGGTGGTGTGCAGGGATCAGGACAGGAAACCGCCGTCCACATTCAGCGAGACGCCGGTGGTGTAGCTCGACGCGTCGCTGGCCAGGTACAGCACGGCGCCGGCCATTTCGCTCGGGTCGGCCACGCGCTTGAGCGGGATCTGCGCCAGGGCGGTCTTCAGGATGGCGTCGTTCTTGACCAGCGCCGAGGCGAACTTGGTGTCGGTCAGGCCCGGCAGCAGGGCGTTGCAGCGGATGCCGAACTGCGCGCATTCCTTGGCGAACACCTTGGTCATGTTGATCACGGCAGCCTTGGTCACCGAGTAGATGCCCTGGAAGATGCCCGGCGAAACGCCGTTGATCGAGGCGACGTTGATGATGCTGCCGCCGCCGTTCTCGCGCATCAGCTTGCCGGCTTCCACGGACATGAAGAAGTAGCCGCGGATGTTCACGTCCACGGTCTTCTGGAAGGCGCCGAGGTCAGTGTCCAGCACGTTGCAGAACTGCGGGTTGGTCGCCGCGTTGTTGACCAGGATGTCCAGGCGTCCGAACTGTTCCTTGATCCCGGCGAACACCTGGCTGATCTGCTCCATCTCGCCGATGTGGCAGGCGATGGCGGTGGCCTTGCCGCCGGCGGCGATGATCGCGTCGGCGACGTGCTGGCAGCCTTCGAGCTTGCGGCTCGAGACGATCACGTGGGCGCCTTGCTGGGCCAGCAGTCTGGCGATGGCTTCACCGATGCCGCGGCTGGCGCCGGAGACGAAAGCGATCTTGCCGTCGAGGTCGAACAACTGAGTCTTGGACATGGGGTTTCCTTGGGCAATGGGGCTCGGGCGTTGAGTTCAGAGGCTGGATTTCGAAATGACCTGCAAGCTCATCTGCTCCAGCAGCTTGTTCATGTGAATGAACTGAGCGAAGCGTTTGTCCTGGGTCTGGCCGTGATAGAAGCGGTAGTAGATCTGCTGCACGATGCCGGCCAGGCGGAACAGGCCGTAGGTGTAGTAGAAGTCGAAATTGTCGATGGCGATCCCGGCGCGCTCGGCGTAGTAGTCGACGAATTCGCGGCGGGTCAGCATGCCCGGCGCGTGGCTCGGCTGGCGGCGCATCAGTTGCACCGGCGCGGGGTCGTCGGCCTGAATCCAGTAGGCGAGGGTGTTGCCCAGGTCCATCAGCGGATCGCCCAGGGTGGTCAGCTCCCAGTCCAGTACGCCGATGATCTGCATCGGGTTGTCCGGGTCGAGGATCACGTTGTCGAAGCGGTAGTCGTTGTGGACGATGCTGGAGGTCGGGTGGTCGGCCGGCATCTTGTCGTTGAGCCAGGCCTTGACCGCTTCCCAGTGCGGCGCGTCCGGGGTCAGGGCCTTCTCGTAACGCTCGCTCCAGCCCTTGATCTGGCGGGCGACGTAGCCTTCCGGCTTGCCCAGGTCGGCCAGGCCGCAGGCCTTGTAGTCGACCCGGTGCAGCTCGACGAACTTGTCGATGAAGCTCTTGCACAGGGCTTCGGTCTTCTGTGCATCCAGGCCCAGCTCAGGCGGCAGGTCGGAGCGCAGGATGATGCCCTTGACCCGTTCCATCACGTAGAACTCGGCGCCCATCACCGATTCGTCGGTGCAGTGCACATAGGCCTTGGGGCAGTACGGGAAACCGTCGCGCAGCTGGTTGAGGATGCGGAATTCGCGGCCCATGTCGTGGGCGGACCTGGCCTTGTGGCCGAAGGGCGGACGGCGCAGGACGAATTCCTGCTCCGGGTACTCCAGAAGGTAAGTCAGGTTCGATGCGCCACCGGGGAACTGACTGATCCGCGGAGTGCCGGTCAGGCCCGGAATGTGCGCCTTCAGGTACGGGTCGATCAGGCCGGCGTCGAGTTCTTCGCCGGAGCGGATGCGGGTGGACTGGTCAGTAAGCGCCATGCTTATCCCTTCTGCTTATTTTGGAGGCCAGACATCATTGGCTAATCTAATGGCGTGCCGGACGGGTCACAAGGGCGCGCCGGTCTTATAGGTTAGCGTGTTGGCGGATAATCACCCTCGGGAATGTGCGCCCGGCGGCGCGGCAGGCTAAGGTTTAGCGGGTCAGCGGCTTTGGGCAAGGAGCTTTGAGATGGGCTGTCCGCAAGTCTGTGCCGGCGCCACGCTGCAATGCAGTTTCGGCGCCGCGCCGTCAGCGCTCAACGTGCTGCCGGTCAACCGCACGCTGACCGGCGGGATGCCGGCGGCGAACATCATGGATCACATACCGCTGGTCAACATCCTGCCGTTCGGCACGTGCATGAGCATGGCCAACCCGATGGTGGCCGCCGCCACGGCGGCGGCGCTGGGGGTGCTGACGCCGATGCCGTGCATTCCCGCCACCGCCACGCCGTGGATCCCCGGCGGCGCGCCGACCCTGCTGCTGGGCGGCATGCCGGCCATCGACGCCAACAGCACGCTGATGTGCAACTGGGCGGGGGTGATCAAGATCGCGATGCCGGGGCAGGTGCAGATGCTCATTCCCTGAGGCCCGTCCTGGCGACCGTTGCCCTCAAGCCTGCTGCGGATCGGTCCAGCGCCTGAACCACCAGCGCACCCGCGAGATCGGCTTGCCGTCGGCGTCCAGCGGCCGGCCGTCATCGGCGAACGCCTGTTCCGGTTCCACCAGTTGCCCGTTCAGGTAGCGCGCCTGAACCGCCGGTTTGCCGTTGGGGTGGAACCGCTGATAGCGCCCCTCCCGCACGCCGTCGCGGTAGAACTCGGCCTCGGCCAATTGCCCGTCGGGAAAGAAGTTCGACGCCTCGCCGTGCAGCAAGCCGCGCCGGTAAGCGGCCTTGCGCTGCAGCCAGCCTTCGGGGGCGTAGAAACTGGCGACCCCTTGCAGCTTGTCGCGCACGAACGGCAACTGCGCCGAGACCTTGCCGTTGGGGTGATAGAGCAGGGACGTGCCTTGCAGCTCGCCCTGGCTGTAGTTGAGGCTTGCCTGGGCCCGGCCGTCGTCCTTGATCTGCAACGCACCGTCGAGCTGGCCGTCCTGTAGACGGCCCTTGAGGTGCTTGTCGTCCTGCTGCACATCCAGCGGTGTGATCGCCATGCCTTGCCCCCCCCGTCAGTTGACCTGCACCAGCCCGCCCTTGATGGTCAGCATGCCGCCGCCGTCCACGGTCTGCGACGCGGCGCCCTTGTTGGTCAGGCTGATGCCGGCGTCGTTGGTCAGCGTAGTCCCTGCCTTGTTGTCCAGCGAGGTGCCGGCCTGGTTGGCCAGTGACGTACCGGCCTTCTGGCTGATCGACGTGCTCGCCTGAACCGCCAGGTTCGCGCCGCTCTTGATCGTGAAACTGCCGCCGCTCTGCAGGGTGAGGGTGCCGCTGACCTTGATGGTCAGGTTGCCGTCCACCGTCAGGCTGTAGTCGCCGGTGACCTTGTCGGTGTAGTTGCCGCCGGTGCTGTGGTTCTGGTCGGCGCCGACCTTCACGGTGCGGCTGTCCTTCACGTCGAGCGAGTCGCTGCCGGTCTGGATGGTCACGCTGCGCTTGCCCTTTTCCAGGGTCACGGTTTCGTCGCCGTCCTTGACCGTGCGGGTGCGGGCGTTCTGCACCGTGAGGGTCTCGTCGTGGCCGACGGTGGCGGTGGTGTCGTTGAGCACGTTGACCTTCAGGTCCTTCTGCGCTTGCAGGAACACTTCCTCGGCGTCTTTCTTGTCCTCGAAGCGCAGCTCGTTGAAACCGCCGCCGCCCTTGGACGACTGGGTCTTGATGCCCGACTGGGTCTGGTTGGCGGGCAGGGCGTAGGGCAGGGCGTTGTCGCCGTTGTACACGCAGCCGGTCACCAGCGGCCGGTCCGGATCGCCGTCGATGAAGGTCACGATCACCTCCTGGCCGATGCGCGGCACGAACTGCATGCCGAAGCCCTTGCCGCTCCAGGGCAGCACCACCCGCACCCAGCAGGAGCTGGTCTCGTCGTTCTTGCCGTCGCGGTCCCAGGGGAACTGCACCTTGATCCGCCCGTACTCGTCGGTCCAGATCTCCTCGCCGGACTTGCCCACCACCACGGCGGTCTGCGGGTGCATGCGCGGTTTCGCCGTGAGCCGCTGCGGGCGGAACGGCGTGGCCTTGGGGATCGCCTCGAAGCGGTTGCGGTAGTCGAGATGGCTGGCGTCGTGGACGACCCGCGTCACCACCCAATCGACGTTCAGGCTCTCGTCGTCGTGGCCGTCGAGGGTGAACCAGTGCCCCGGCACCAGCCAGCGGCAGTCGCTCTCGCCGACGAAGCGTTTTTCCTCGCTGCGCAGGCCGTCGACCCGCAGCTTGGTCAGCGCGTCGCCACGGGCCTTGGCGTTGTAGCCGCCCGGGTGCTCGTACACCGAACGCGGCCCGGCCACCGCCTCGGCCTGGCCGTAGAGCGAAGTGGTGGGTGTGGTGAATTCATAATCGGTCGCCCGGTACACCCCGGCCACGGCCTGCACGCACACCTGGCCTGTGCGGATGCCGTGCAGCTCACGCTCGCCCAGTTGCTGGCCCAGGTACTTGACCTTCGGCCCGTTGGGGATCTGCACGAAGGCGTCGTTGCTGTCGCCCAGCACCAGGGTGTGTTTGCCGTCGTCGTGGGTGAAGAACCAGAAGATCCCTTCTTCCTCGAGCAGGCGCGACACGAAGGCGAAGTCGGTCTCGCCGTACTGCACGCAATACTCGCGGGGCGTGTAGCTGCCGGTCAGCGAGAGCTTGAAGTCGCTGAACCCGTGGGCGTTGAAGATCGTGGTGACGATGTCCGAGGTGCTGAGGTTCTGGAACACCCGGTTGTTGCTGGCCAGGTTCAGCCACCACAGCCACGGGCGCAGCAGCAGTTGATAGCGCTCGGCGGTGGCGTCGGCCGGCAACTGGCGGATCTCGGCCACCAGCCCGTCGAACGGCCGGCTCTGCGCATCGTTGTGCAGGGTGGTGGTGACATGGGTGGCGACGGCGCTGCTCAGGGTGAGGGCGGCGCCGTCGTTGAGGCCGTTGAGGATCTGCGAGCCCAGCGCGTTGAGCGCTTCGTCGCCGGACAGCGACTCAGGGAATAGCGCCGAGAGTGAGCCGGCGGTCAGGGAGAGGCTGCTGTTGCTGTCGGTGGAGCGGGGCATCGAAGGGCCTCGGCGGATTAGTGGGGCGGGTTCACATCGAAGCCGGTCGCCTTGATCGTCTTGTCGTCGCCCAGGGTGAAGAACTGCGACGGATCGGTCGGCGAAGCGTAGAAGTTGCCGCAGATCAGGCAACAGCCCGGCCATCGGACGATGTGGCCGAAGGTGTCGGGCAGATGGACGGCGGCGATGACGGTTCCCTGGCGCATCAGATCCGCCCCGTATTCGGCGATGCCGGTGGCGAAGGTGGTGAGCCAGATGTCGCAGGCTTTGAGGGCCACGGCGGGCTGATGCTTGTACTGACGCATCTTGCCGCCCAGTTCCCTGTGCAGCAGCGCCCATTCCCCGGAGTGGTAAATCTGTGGGGGCAGGTGCGATTCGGTCCCGTATCCGGGGTCGATCAGGATGATGTTCAAGTCCACCTGATGTTCGATGCAGTACGTGAGCAGGGTGTCCGGGCATTGTTGGCGCTTCACGGAGGCCAGGCTGCCGTGGCCGTTGTCGTAGCTGCCCACGCCGATGAACGTGATTTCGTTTGCGTTGGCCTGCGCGGCGGCCACATACAGAAACCGCTGCAGGGCGCCGAGGACTTCCTGATCGACCACGCTGTCCTGCGCCGGCAGGATCATGATGTTGAAGGTGGTTTCCTTCTGCAGGTTGTAGTGTTCAAGCTTGAGGTCGAGCACCAGCGACTTGTTTAAATAGGCGACCTTGATGCGTTCATCCGCAGGGAGCGCCAAATTGGGGAACGCCTTGTTCCAGGCCATGACGACCAACTGTCGGACGGTGTCGTCCGCGGTCACGTCGAGCGTGAGGATCTTGCCGCCGTTGACCTTCGCGAAAATTTGCATCTTTCACTCCCTATGCCGGAAATGACGCGGGACAGCCTGTCCGTCGACGGTGCCGGGTCACCACTGGGCGTCGGCGGCATGCGCCGCGACATCGGCGCAATTGCTGTTGGCCGCACCATTGAACAATGCCTGGACGTAGGCGCCGAACTCCGCTTCACGCACGTTGGTCGGGCGGTTGCCTGCACCGTCGGCGATGCCGCGGGTATCGTCCGCCGGCAAATCGACGCGCACTTCGAACGCTCTGAGCATCCACGGCTGGAAACGGCCGATCCAGGCGGCGCAAAAGGCGCAAGTCCTTTTCAGGCCGCCGACCCTGACCCTGCCGGTCTTGCGGTGCATCAGGTCATGGGTGTGGGCATACGCCAGCATCCGCATCAGCTTGAGCTCGGCATGCACGGTCGAGCTGTCGTCGAGCAGATTGATGGCATGGATGCCGTTGTAATTCACCGAGTAATGGAAGGCGGTGGCCGCGGGCCGGTTCAGCCCCGCCAGCGCCGGAGCCCCGGTGAACTTCTTGAGGAACCAGGCCAGCGTCCGCAGCGGGCCAGCCGCCGGCAGGACGGCTGTGACGATCAGCGCCCTGGCCTGAGCGATCTCGCCTGCCGTCAGCACCGGCACATGGCCCAGGCTGGCGGCGGCGTAGGTCAGGGTGATCTCCTCCTGGTCGCTGAACTCGCCGTGGTATGACCTGCCGGCGACCGCTGTCCGGGTGACGAAAGGAATGGTCAGCAACCACCGGCTGTAGCGCAGGCAGTTGATGAACGTTTCATGGTTGGAAACCCCGAAGGCCCGGAAATAACTGGCGATGGCGGCGTGTTCGCCATGATTGCCCGCAATGTACAGCGACTCGCGAAACTGCATGCATTGCACTTCTTCGATGGCGGTGCCCGCTCCCGCCCCGAGGTCGGCGCCCCAGCCCCGCAGGCACGCCGCGCGGGCGATGATGGTGGAGAACAGGGTGAGGTCCTTGGCGGTGTAGTCCGGCATGGGCATGGTGCGGCAACTCCTTGCGCTGAACAGTGAGATCCTTTGCGGTTGACGGCAGGCTTCACTCCAGCGCCCACTCCGCCAATTTCCCCGTCACCTGCGTCATCAACACATTCTCGACATCCCGCGCACCCGCCGCGCTGCACTTGGCGAGCACCGCTTTGACGATGCCCGCGTCGAACTCGAACGGCTTGCCGGTCGCGGCCTTGTAGCGTCCGCGCAGTTTCTCAAGCTTGGCCAGCACGATCCCTTCCAGCGTCGCTTCGTCCAGCGGCCGGTAGGCGACCACCGTCATGCGCGCCAGGAACGCCGGGCGGAAGGCTTGCAGCAGCACCTTGTGCAGCGCTTCGTTGAAGGCATCGGAGCCGACCTGTGCGGCGGGCGTATCGAGCAGCAGCTCTGCGCCGACGTTGCTGGTGGCGAGCATCACGGTGTTCTTGAAGTCCACCACCAGCCCGGTGCCGTCTTCCATCAGGCCCTTGTCGAACACGTTGTAGAACGCCTCCAGCACGTCCGGATGGGCTTTCTCGATCTCATCCAGCAGCACCACCGAATAGGGTTTGCGCCGCACGGCTTCGGTGAGCACGCCGCCGCTGCCGTAACCGACGTAGCCGGGCGGGGCGCCCTTGAGCTGGCTGACGGTGTGGGCTTCCTGGTATTCGGAGAGGTTGATGCTGATCAGGTTGCGCTCGCCGCCGTACAACGCATCGGCCAGCGCATAGGCGGTTTCGGTCTTGCCGACGCCGGTGGGGCCCACCAGCAGGAACACGCCCACCGGTTTCTGCGGGTCGGTCAGGCCGGCGCGGTAGGCCTGCAGACGCTGGGCGATGGTGCCGAGCGCCGTGCCCTGGCCCATCACCCGCTGGCCCATGCGCTGGCCGAGGGTGCGCACGGCGTGGGCCTCGTCGGCGAGCATCTTGCCGACGGGGATGCCGGTCCAGCCGGCGATGACGGCGGCGACGGTCTTGCCGTCGACCTGTTCGGGCACCAGCGGATCGTCCTGGCGGATCGCGTCGAGCCCGGCCTCCAGGCGCAGCAGTTCGGCGGCCAGGTGGTCGATGCGGCTGTCGGTGGCTTCGTCGGGCCTGTCGCTGTCGGCGCGCTCGCTCAGGTCGAGCAGCTCGCGGCGGGTGTCGAGCAGTTCGCGCACGGCCACGCGCTCTTCGCTCCAGCGGGTCTCCAGTTCGCGGATCGCTTGCACGTTGCTCGTCGATTCGCTTTCGAGCCCGGTGATGCGTTCGCGGTGGTCCAGGCCCGTGGCTTGTTCGCGGCGCAGGCGTTCGAGCTCTTCCTTGAGGCTTTGCTGACGGTGGCGCAGGCTCTCCAGCGGCGGTGGCACGTCGTGCTGGCCGAGGGCGACCCGGGCGCAGGCGGTGTCGAGCACGCTGATGGCCTTGTCGGGCAACTGGCGGCCGGAAATGTAACGGTGCGACAGTTTCACCGCCTCATGGATCGCCGCGTCGAGCACCTGCACGCCGTGGTGCTGCTCCAGTTTGGCGGCCACGCCGCGGAGCATTTCCACCGCCGTGGTTTCGTCCGGCTCCTCCACCTGCACCAACTGGAAGCGGCGGGCGAGGGCCGGATCTTTCTCGAAGTATTTCTTGTATTCCATCCAGGTGGTGGCGGCGAGGGTGCGCAGTTCGCCCCGGGCCAACGCCGGCTTCAGCAGATTGGCCGCGTCGCTGCCGCCTTCGGAGCCGCCGGCGCCGATCAGGGTGTGGGCTTCGTCGATGAACAGGATGATCGGCTTGTCGGCGCTGCGCACCGCGTCGATCACGCCTTTGAGCCGTTGCTCGAACTCGCCCTTGACCCCGGCCCCGGCTTGCAGCAAGCCAAGGTCGAGCACCCGCAGGCTGACCTCCTGCAAGGACGGCGGCACGTCACCGGCGGCGATGCGCAAGGCCAGGCCTTCGACCACGGCGGTCTTGCCCACGCCCGGCGCGCCCACGAGGATCGGGTTGTTCTGCCGGCGCCGCAGAAGGATGTCGATGCACTGACGGATCTCGCCGTCGCGGCCGACGATCGGGTCGATGCGCTCGGCACGGGCATCGGCGGTCAGGTCCTGGGTGTACAGGTCGAGCACCGAATCCTGCCGGGGGGCCGGGCCTGCGTTCGGGACGGTGCGCGGGCCGACGTGCTCGCGGGAGTTTTCCGTCCATTCCAGCAGGTTCGCCCGCAGGGCTTCCTTGGGGATGCGCAGCAGGGACGAGGCACTGTTGAGCAGCAGGCTGCGGCGTTCGTCGCGGTCGATCAGCGCCAGCAGCAACAGGCCCGAGCGGATGCTGTCGATCCCCAGCACGCTGGCCTGCACCACGGCGTCTTCCAGCAGGCCGAGGGTGTGGTTCGACAGGGCCGGGGTGCGGGTGCTGCCGGACTTGAACAGATCCAGCGCCTTGTTGATTTCCGCCGTCAGGGCATCGCGCTCAAGGCCGAAGCGCGGCAGCAGGAACGCCAGGTCACCGCCTTCGATGTCGAGCAGCTCCAGCAACAGGTGTTCGATCTCGACGAAGTGGTGGCCCCGTTGCAGGCAGCGCTGGGCGGCCCGTTCGAGGGCGCGGCGGTTGTCCGGGTTGAGGCGTCCGATCAGGCTGGCCAGTTCCATCTCAGGTGATCTCCAACTGGCGAAGACGGGTTTCGATCCGCTGCACCGCCAGGCTGGCCTGACGCTGCAGGCCGCCGTTCCAGCTCAGCAGCGCCGGGGCCTGGCGCCCGAGCTTCAGCGGGCCGGCGCCGCGCACCAGCAGCACCAGGGTGACGTCCAGGTCCGGGCCGAAGTACAGCGCAGCGAGGCTGGCCAGCGCCGGGTGCGCTTCGCCGTCCGGCAGGAAGCGTGCGGCCACAGCCTGAGGCAACGGGCCGAGGGTCAGGCGGATGCCGGCGTGCTCGTCCCACACGCGGGTGCCGGCCACGGCGGTGCGGCCGAGCTGCAGGTTGCGTCCGCCGGCCTTCATGACGCTGCGGCTGGCGGGCGGGATTTCGCGCCAGGCGCCTTCATAGGCGTTGAGCTTGACGGGCACTTCGAACTGCTCCCGCACGATGGCGGCGAACCCGGCCAGCGAGCGGCGGCCGTCGGCGTACAGGGCCGTGCAGGCCAGCACCGCGCAGTCGGGCACGGCCTGGCGCTCCTGCAAGGACTTGGGCAGCAGCCCGGTCAACGCCCGCAGCTGCGCCTGCACCGGCGAGGCGCCGGGCGTGGTGAAGCCGAGGGCGATCCGGTGCTTGCGCATCACCTTGTACAGCAGGCTCAGCAGGCGATGCTGGAACAGGTCGAGGAACTCGGCGGGCGCGTGATCCTTGGCCCGGGCCCGTTGCTGCAGCCACTCCTGATAGGCGTAGGGCAGGGGGCCGTCGGGGCCGCCGAGGCCGAACACCGGCGTCTCCAGCGTCAGCGGCTGGCCCGGCTCTTCGCGCAGGCGCTCGATCTGGCTGGTGGGGAAGGTCGGGGTCAGCGGTCCGCGCAGCTTCACGGCCTCGGCCTGGGGCGCGGTGCCGCTGCCCAAGGACTCGGCCTGAGGCTGTTCGCGCTCCAGCAGCAACAGCGCCTGCAGCCATTCGAACGCCTGCGGATCGCGGCGCAGGCGCTGGCCCAGGCTCAGAGTGACAGGGGCATGCCGGCTTGGGGTTGCCATGCCTTGACCTCCCTGTCGGCCTGCATCAGCACCGTGCGCACGAAACGGTTGGCGGTCGCGTAGAGCGAGAAGAACTGCGCCAGCACGGCGGAAAACAGCACGGCGCTGCTGCCGACGAAATGGTGCGGGTCGAGCTGCAGCTGAACCTCAAGGCCATTGCGCCAGCCGCGCCAGGCATCGGCGCCGACGTGGCCGATCACCCGCTCGCAGGCCAGGTGCGCCAGGCCTTCGATCTGCCGTAGTGCGCTGGCTTCGTCGCGCAGGTTGTGCAGATGGAGGATCTCCTTGAGCGCATCGAGCGCTTGCGGGCCTTCGACCAGCGACAGGTGATTGAGGGTCAGCTGCGACACCAGCCGCCAGCGCGACGCGCCGTCCAGCCGCGGCAGGCTCTGTGGGCTCGGCGGGTTGCGCAGGCGCGCCCAGGCCACCGGCCCCGGCCGTTCGAAACTCAGCGGCGTGCCGGCCGGCAGGCTCTGGGCCAGGTGGCGGTTGGTGCACAGCAGCTCGGCCGTGAGGCTGTAGTCGGGCAGGTCGGTCGACGGTTCGAAACGGGTGTCGACCACGCTCACCAACAGGTCGCTGCCGAGCCGGTTCGGCGCCATGCCGCTGACCCGCCGCGCATGCCAGTAACGCTGCTGGTCGCCGCCGCTGTGCTGGCTGCCGTAGTAGGCCGGCACCCGTTGCACACCGGCGACGGAGCTGGCGCGCATGGCGCGGATGCTGTGGATCTCCACGCTGTTTTCCCGGTGGCTGTCGGCGATCAGGCGGTATTCGCTGCGGGTGCCGTCCGGGCGCAGCGGCTCGGACGTGCGCGGGAACAGGTTGATCACCGGCGCGCAGCCCAGGGCGACGTCGCTGGCCTGCAACGTCAGGCGACCGGCTGGGGCCCGGTCGAACACGATGTACAGGTACAGGGTCTGGCTGTCGCTGGCGGCGCCGGCCAGCGGCAGGTCGAAGAAGTGGAATTTGTCCGGGAACGCGAAGTATTCGGCGAGCAGGCGCATGCCCGGATGCACGCCGTCTTCGTCCGGCAACAGGGCCTCGTCATCGGCGAAACCGACGACCTGCGGCAATCCCTTGAGCGCCTCGGGCACGCTGCCCGACGGGCCGGCCAGCACCTGCACGGCATGGGCACCGAGCAGGTCGCACAGGCAAGCGTTGATCACCGGCGAGGCGGTCAGGTGGATGCGCAGCGTCTCGATGCCCAGCTCACGCCATTGGCTTTCGCCCAGGCATTGCAGGCTCAGGCGCAAAGCCGAGCGGGCAGTGGCGACGCCGGTCAGGGCCTGCGCTTCGTCGCTGCCCAGCAGCAACGCTTCGCTGACCTTGAGCGGCCACAGGCGCACCGCCGCGCTGGTGCGAAAGTGGATGCTGTCGCCCTTGTCGGTGGTGACGAACAGCGGCGTGTCCCTGGGCAGCGGGTAGCCGCCGTCGAGCTTGCCTTTGCTCGGGTCGGGCTCGAACTGCACGATGGCGCAGGACGGCATCGGCCGCATGGCCAGCGGGTACAGCTGCTCCAGCAAGGCATCGCTGAACTCGGCGTAGTCGTCGTCCAGCCGCCGTTGCAGGCGTGCGGCGAGCAGGGCGAAGCCTTCCAGCAGCCGTTCCACATGCGGGTCGGGGCACTCGCCCGGCGACAGTTCCAGGCGCCGCGCGACCTTCGGGTAGCGCTCGGCGAACTGACTGCCGGCATGGCGCAGCCAGGTCAGTTCCCGTTGGTAGTAGTCGAGCAGTTGCGGGTCAATCGAGTCGCTCATGGCGCACCTCCAGCCCTTCGTCGCCGGGCTCGATGACGAACGCCACCGGCCAGTGCCGCTGGCCGCTGCGCAGTTCGCCGAGCAGGCGGATGCTCAGCCGCTGGGGATGTTCGGGCAGGGGATTGACCTGAACCTCGCCCAGGCGTAGGCGCGGCTCGAACCGGTCGATGGCTTCGCGGATGTCACGCGAAAGGCGCCGGCGGTCATCGCTGCGCTGCTGTTGCAGGGCGCTCCAGTCCGCGATGCCGTAGTCGATGACGCTGGGCGGGCGGGTCAGGGTCTTGGGGCCCCGGCGGGTGTTGAACAGGCGCGACAGCTCGGTGTGCACCGAGTCGAGCAGCGCCTGGCGGTCGAACACCGGCGCGCCGTCGTGCTCGCTGGAGGCGAGCCGTTCGAACAGCGGCGCCAGGATGCCGGTGTCTGCCATGGCCGGGGCGTCCGCTTAACTGACCAGCTTGTTCGCGGCCAGGTCCCAGGTCGAAGCGGCGGTGCCTTCCTTGGTGCCGTCGTCCTTCTGCGCGGTGAGCTCCCACTTGATCTTGGTGAAGTTCAGGGACAGGGTCTCGACCGGTTTGCCGCCGGTGCCGCCGCTGACGCTGACGTTGGAGATCACCACGTTGGTCAGGGTGTAGATGATGAAGGGCAGCAGCTGGCCGCTGCCTTCGGCGGCGTTGCGGCCGATGGTGATCTTGGCTTCCGGGATCGGCTTGCCGGCGCAGCAGTATTCGTTGAGGGACGGGGTGGAGGTGTCGACGAACTTGGTCAGGGTGAACTCGCCGACGTGGGGCTTGCCGCTGGTGCGCTCCGAGTTGCTGACGTCGTTGGTCACTTGCATGGCCACGTTGTGGCTGTAGGACATGACTTCGATCTTGTCCGCGTAGCCCTCGAGCAGGCTGTCGCCTTTGATGTCGCCGCCGAGGTCGAGAATGATTGCATCCATCGCTTGGAACTCCTGAAGGTTATCGCGCTAGGCAAACGGGGAGAGGCCCGCCGGCGGTGCCGGCGGGCGAGGGCCGGTCAGGCCGCCACCGGCGGCGGCAAGGTCGCGACCAGGCGGATCGATGCGGTCAGTTCCTCAAGCTGGAAGTGCGGCCGCAGGAACACCGTGGCCCGATAGGCGCCGGGCTTGCCGGCGACTTCGGTGACGTCCACCCGCGCTTCGCGCAACGGGTACTGCGCCTTGATCTCCTGGGGCGCGTTGTCGTTGATCAGCACGTAGTCGGCGATCCAGTTGTTGAGGTAGCTCTGCACGTTGTCGCGGGTCATGAAGCTGCCGACCTTGTCGCGCATGATCACCTTCAGGTAATGGGCGAACCGCGACGCGGCGAGCACGTACGGCAGCATCGCCGAGATCCGCGCGTTGGCGTTGGCCTCGTTGGTGTTGTAGACCTTGGACTTGTTGGTGGTCTGGCCGCCGAAGAACACCGCGATGTCGCTGTTCTTCTTGTGGCACAGGGCGATGAAGCCGAGGTCGTTCAGCTCTTTTTCGCGGCGGTCGGTGATGGCCACCTCGGTCGGGCACTTGAGCGACAGGTCGCCGGAGCTGGTGCGGAAGGTGTGCGCCGGCAGGCCTTCGACCGCGCCGCCGCCCTCGGCCCCGCGGATCGCCGCGCACCAGCCGTACTTGGCGAAGGCTTCGGTGATGCGCTGCGACAGCGCCCAGGCGGCGTTGCCCCACAGGTATTTGCTGTGGTCGGTGCCGTTGACGTCTTCGACGTAGTTGATGCCTTCCACCGGAGAGGTGTCCGGGCCGTAGGGCAGGCGCAGCAGGAAGTGCGGCAGCACCAGCGACACGTAGCGCGAGTCTTCGCTCTCGCGGAACGAGCGCCACTTGATCAGTTCCTGGCTCTCGAAGACCTTCGACAGGTCACGCGGCACCGCCAGTTCGGTGAAGCTGTTCATGTCGAACAGCCGCGGACTGGCGGCGGCGATGAACGGGGCGTGGGCAGCGGCGGCGACGTTGGAGAGTTTCTCCAGCAGGCCGATGTCCTGCGGATGCCGGCCGAAGGTGTAGTCACCCACCAGCAGGCTGAAGGGATGGCCGCCGAAGGTGCCGTATTCCTCTTCGTAGATCTTCTTGAACAGGGCGCTCTGGTCGAACTCGACGGCTTTCTCCAGATCGTTCTGCAGCTCCTTCTGGGTGACGTTGAGCAGGCGCAGCTTCAGACGGGTGCTGGTCTCGGTGTTCTGCACCAGCATGTGCAGGCCGCGCCAGGACGCTTCGAGCTTCTGCAGGTCGGGGTGGTGCAGCACTTCGTTGAGCTGGGCGCTGATCAGCTCGTCGATCTGGCTGATGCGGTCGTTGATCATGGCCACGGTGTCCTTGTCGATGGCCATGCCTTCGTCAAGCACCTGGGTGGCGAACTCCGCGAGCATGTCGCGGGCGTAGTCCTGCTGGCTGTCGTCGTGGGCCATGCGGCCCTCGGCGATGATCTTGTCCAGCAGGGACAAGGTCTGGGTCGTGCCTTCACTGGCTTCGTTCTGGGCGGCGGCGGGCATGGTGGATTCTCCCTGGATTCAAGTGGACGGTCAGGCTTGCGGTTCGGCCGGCGCATCGGCGTCAGCGGCCGGGACAGCGGTGTCCGGGCGGGCCGACTTGATCTCCTGCAAGCCTTCGGTGTTGGCGATGACATCGCGCAGCAGCTTGTCCAGGTCGTCGTTGCCGTCGAGCTTGGTCAACAGGTCGCGCAGGCGCTGACGGGCTTCGAACAGACGGCGCAGCGGGGTGACTTGCTCCACCACCTTGACCGGGTCGAAATCGTCGATGTGCTTGAAGTTCAGTTCGATGTTGAGCTTGCTCTCGTCGCCGGTCAGCGTGTTGTTGACCTGGATCGTGGCGCGGGGAGCGATGGAGGCGAGCACTTCGTTGAAGTTGTCGCGGTCGATTTCGGTGAAGCGGCGTTCGGTCAGTTTCGGCAACGGCTCCAGGGGCTTGCCGGACAGGTCGGCGAGGATCCCGACCACCAGCGGCAATTCCTTTTTCTCGATGGCGTTGCCGATTTCGACGTCGTAGGTGATTTGCACTCGGGGCGGGCGAACCCGGTCGAGCTTGTGCTGGGTGCTTTCTGCCATGTCGGCGGACTCCGATGCGATGGGCGGGCGCAATGCATCGGGGAGGCCCGTTCATCGCTTTCCCTTGCTGGACCACAGGTTAGAAAGGGAGGCAGATGACCTGTCGTTCCTTTGACAAACCTTCCACATTCGGCTGTAGGAACCGAACTACCCAAGACGCTAGAACAGGACTATAAAAATGCAAGCGAAAAACTTTTTTGGACTGTACTGCGAAAAGGAAAATTCATTTTGCGTGCACGACTTTTTCTAACGTTCGGGTTTGCGCTGCTCGCCGGCTGTTCACTCTTCGGGCCGAAAGTGGACCTCGACAGCCTGACCCTCGACGTCGCGCCCAAGGCCAATGACGACACCCCCATCGCCGTGGATTTCATCGCGGTCAACGATCCGGACCTGCTCAAGCAACTGTCGGGCATCAGCGCCAGTCAGTGGTTCGCCGGGCGCGAGCAGTACCAGCGCGACTACCGTCAATTGATGAGCGTGTGGGGAGTGGAGCTGGTGCCGGGGCAATTCATCGACCGCCAACCCTTCCCGTTGGGGGGCAAGCGGGCGGCTGGACTTTTGGTCTTCGCCAGCTATAACACACCCGGAGCGCACCGCTTGCGGCTGGATGACCGGAGTGACGCCTGGCTCAAGTTCGACAGTCGCGAGATGAGCCTGGTCAGCAGGGAAAACTGAAAGCGCACCGTCCGCCGCCGGCCTGCGGCGCAGTCGAAGGGAATCACATGAGTCTGCTACCTGACGCGGTTTGCTGGCATGAAGGCATGCAGTTGCTGCCGCAGCATTTTCAGTTGCAGGGGTTGCGGGCCGAGGCGCTCGGCGCGCATTTGGCCCAGGCCTGCAACCCGTGGTTCTGGGGCGTGGCGCGCCTGGAGTTCGACCCCTCGGCGATGAGCGCCGGGGTGGTGCGCATACTGGCGCTGCAAGGGACGATGCCCGACGGCTTGCCGGTGGACGTGCAGGCCGGCGTCGGCCCCGCGCTGGAGCTGGACGTGAGCGCGGCGGTGGACGAGACCGACGACGCCACCGTCACCGTGTACCTGGCCGTCAGCCCGTTGTGGCGCGCCGGTCAGCTGTTGCCGCTCAAGGGCCGTCTGCAATCGGTGGTGGGCGAGGCGCTGCCGGATCTCACCAGCGGCGAGTTCCCCGAATCGATCACTGTGTGGCGACCCAATCCGCGCCTGTGCACGCAACTGAACAAGGCCGACTCGATCTGCCTGCCGCTGCTGAAGATCCGCAAGGAGGGCGGCGGTTTCCTGCCGCTGCCGTACACACCGCCGACGCCGCTGCTGCTGCCGGACTCGCCGCTGGGCCGCCGGGTGGCCGGGCTGTGCGCGCGGGCGCGGGAGAAATGCCTGTTCCTCGGCGGTCGCCTGCGCCAGGCGCAGCAGGCCGGCAACCAGGACGATGCGCTGGAGATCCGCCGCCAGTTGACCGCGCTGTGGACGCGCCTGCCGGAAGTCGAAGGCGCCCTCAACAGCCGCATCGCCCATCCGCAGGCGCTCTATGTGCAGTTGCTGGGCCTGGCCGGCGCGTGGTCGGCGCTGGATCCGCTGGCCGGCGTGCCGGCGTTCGCGCCGCTGGATTTCCTTGAACTGCAGCGCGGCTACGGGCAGGTGCTCGACTGGCTGGAGACCACCCTCGAACTGATCCGCGCCGGTTACCGCAGCATCGCCTTCGAACGGGGCGAGCAAAGCTTTTCCATCCAGCTGCCCGAGGATCGCCCCAGCCAGCGCCTGGTCATCGGCCTGCGCATGCCCAACGGCGTCAGCGAACAGGCCGCCGGCGACTGGCTGCGCGGCGCGATCATCGCCTCGGCGCCGCACATCGCGCTGCTCAGCCGTCAGCGCATGAGCGGCCTGGCGCACCAGGCCATGAGCCGCAGCGAGCAAGTGGCCTACAGCGTCGGCGACGACACCCGCCTGTTCGTGGTGACCGCCGAAGGCACCTGGTTCGACGCCCAACTGCCGCTGATGATCGCCGCCCCGGCGGCCAAGCTGACCAGCAGCCCGTGGCAGGTGGTGCTGTTTGTCCCGCAGACCGGTGAAAGTGCCTGATCACACAAGGAGCCGCTCATGTCGCAGGGGAGTGCCGCAAGCCTGGGGTTGCAAGACGCGCCGCTGAGCAGCGCGTTCCGCCAGGCCTGGCAGCAGTGGTCGCAGGACTGGAGCCAGTTGCCCAAGGACGGCGAGGACGAACAGGCATTGGTCGACACCGTGGTCGAGCTCTCGTCCCAGGCCTCGCAGCGCCTGTGGCGCACCGCGTTTGCCCGGGTCGGCGACGCGGCGACCGAGCAGGTGCGGGCGCTGGTGTACGCGTTCGTCGCACTGGTGGACGAAACCCTCTTGTTCACGCCCTGGCCGGGGCAGGCCGCCTGGCAGGACAAACCCCTGGAGTCGCGCCTGTACGCCAGCCGTCAGGCCGGCGAGCAGGTGCCGGCGGCCATCGCGACATTGCTTGAGGAGCAGCAGCCCACCGCCCGCGATCTGGCCAACGTCTACCTGCAATGCCTGATCCTCGGTTTCCACGGTCGCCTGCGCGGCGAGCAGAGCCAGGCGCAACTGGAGAAGTGGCGCCTGGCGCTGTTCGCCTTCGCCTGGCAGGACGACGCGGACTGGGCCGACGTCAGCCAACGGCTGGTGCAGCCCTCGCAGGCGGCGCCGCTGAACCTGCCGGTGCGCACCGCGCTGCCGGACGGTTTCAGGCTGGCGTTGGGCATTGCGGCGATGGTGCTGTTGCTCGCCGGTTTGGGGCACATGCTGTGGCGCGACATCGGCCAGGAGCTGGAGCCGGTGCTGCAAATGACTGAACTGACGCCCGCGCCGGAGCAAGGCTCATGAGCACGCTGGCGATCGTGGCGTGGGTGGTCGGCATCGTCCTGCTGCTGGTGCTGCTGGCGGTGGCGGTGTGGTGGCTGCGCACCCAGAGCGGCGCGGCGATCCGCAGCTTCTACGGTGCGGTGCGGCACATGGAACAGGAGCAGGGCAGCCGCGACCGCTATCAGTTGCCGTGGCTGCTGATGCTCGGCGACGAAGTCCAAGGCGCGCAACTGGTGAGCGAATGGCGCCTGCAACCCACCGACAAGCCGGCCTGGTTCGGCCGCTGGTGGTCCGATCCGGAAGGCGCGGTGCTGGTGGTGCCCCAGGCGCTGTTCCTGCCCGAAGACGGCATGCACCTGCAACGCGGCGGCTGGTGGCGGCTGCTGGGGTTGATCCTGCGTCTGCGCAGCAAACGTCCGCTGGACGGCGTGATCTGGACGGTGCCCGCCGCGCGGCTGGGCAACCTGGAGCAGGCGACCGGCCTCGGGCTGGCGGCCCGGCGGCGTTTCATCGACTTGCTGCAACGCTTTGGCCTGAGCCTGCCGGTGTACGTGGTGGTCACCGGGCTGGAGGAATTGCCGGGGTTCCAGGAACTGATCAGCGCGTTGCCGGACGAGGCCCGGGAACGCACCCTGGGCTGGTCGTCGCCCTATGCCAGGGATGCGGTCTGGCAAGGGCAATGGAGCGACCAGGCGCTGGACCGTCTGCACCGGGCAGTGGCCGAAGCGGTGATCGAGACCGGCACGCTGTCCGGGCACCTGAGCGCCGACCTGTACGCCTTGCCGGAGCGCCTGGAAAGCCTGCGCCGCGGCTTGCAGAACGTGCTGGAACCGGTGTTCCAGGGCAATGCCCAGGGCGAGGCACCGTGCTTTCGCGGGCTGTACCTGAGCGCCAACCAACCGGCGGAGGATGCGCTGGACGGGTTCTCGGCCGATGACAGCGGCCTGCAGCAAAGCGCCTTCGTGCGCCAGTTGTGGCGCCAGCGCATCGTCGGCGAGCGCGGCGTGGCCCAGGGCGTGCCGCGCCTGTTGCGCCTGCGCCAGCGCTGGCAACGGCTGACGGCCGGGGTGGCGCTGGTGGTCGCGGTGGTCTGGGCGGTGGCGATGCTGCTGGTCTGGCATGCCTCGGTCAAGGATGCCCATGAGCTGGCCCGGCTGCTGCAAGTCGCCCAGAAAGGCTATGTGGCGGTCACCGACGATGCGCACCGGGTCGAGCCGACCCGGCGCAACGTGCAAAGCCTGTGGCGGGTGATGGAACGCTCGCCGCGCTGGGATTTCGCGTCGCTGGTGTTCCCGACGTCGTGGTTCTCGTCGCTCGATTCCACGCTCGAACGGCAACTGCGCCTGTCGGCCCGGCGGCACTTGCTCGAACCGCTGCACGACCTGCTGGGCGCCGAGCTGGCCAAGCTCAAGGGCATCCGCAGCACCGACCGGCGCGTCAGCGTCGAGAGCGAAGATCCGGCGCAGTGGCAGAACTACCAGAAGGCCACGGACCTGGTGGACCGCGCCGTGCGCCTGGAGCAGCAGAACCAGTGGTTCGGCCAGGCCCTGAACAATCCCCGGGCGCCGCTGGAGGATCTGGTGCAGTTGAGCAACAACGCCCTGTCGCTGAACCTCAACGCCGGCACACTGCCCCACGCCGCGTTCTTCAACCGGGTGCTGCTGGCCGATGAGGACGGCAATTTGCAGGCGCTGGACCTGAGCGTCGAGCGGCCGCAGATCGTGGGCAATTTCACCGGGCTGATGGAGCGTTGGCTGGACCAGTATTTCCTGGCCGACAATTTCGTCAGCAAGGCCGGTTACCTCAAGTTGCACCTGGAACAGCTGGAGGTCGGCAGCGGCAACAGCCTCCGCGAGCTGGAGGACCTGCGCGCACTGGTCGACGACTTGCAGGTGGCGATCGCCCTGACCAACTCGACGTGGGGCCGGGGCAAGGGCCAGGACCTGGTGCCCGGCTACCGCGAAATGCTCGACAAGGTGCACAAGAGCGTGTTGCTGGGGCCGGCGGTGGAGCAGCAACTGGAAGCCCAGGCGGCCAAGTTGCAGCAGAGCTTTCGCGACCAGTGGATCGCCCAGGTCGGCTCCCGGGGCAACCTGCTGGTGCAGCAGGGCAGCGGGCAACTGACGTTGCAGGAGCATGTGGTCAAGCTGGACAACGCCGTGCAGTCGCTGTTCAAGCGCGACTTCGTGTCGGTCGCCCTGCGCGCGAGCCAGGACAACATCGACCTGCGCGGCCAGACCGTGGACGGCGACGACCTCGACACCTCGTTGAGCTATTTCGCCAGCTACAAGAGTTACATCGCTGAAGAGCTGCCCAGGATCCCGTCGATCTACCGTGGCGCGCTGTTGCAGGCGGCCGAAAGCGCAGCGGCCCAGGCGATGTGGCTGAGCCTCAAGGACCACGACGATCAGACCCAGCCCTACGCGGTGTTCAACGTACGGGCGGAGCAGGCGATGGAACTGCAGAAAGCCTTTGTCGAGGTGCACCGCATGGACCTGGCGGCGCGTCTGCAAAGCGCGCTGAACCGCCGCGCCATGGCGCAGATCGTCAGCGGCCTGGAGGAGATCGTCGCCCAGCCGCTGTTCGGCGGCCGGGCCGAAATCAGCCAGTGGGACGGCTCGAAGAACCTCGGCCTGCAACTCTACGGCGCCAGCGATGTGCAGGACCTGAAGCAAAGCCTCAAGCAGCAGTTCAACACCATGCTCGGCATCACCGAGCGCCGCACCTCGGCGTTGCAGTGGCTCAAGACCCAACAGGCCAACCTGTCGGCGCTGGACTACGAACGGGTGACCCAGTTCAGCGCGCTCAACGAAGAGTTGCTCAAGTACAAGGACGCCAACCCCGCCAGCTCGCCCGCGCAGATCGAACAACTGGTCAGCCGCGACTTCATAGAGATGGACACCGGCTCTTGCGTGCAGGTGCTGCAGACCGCCAACGTCGCCGGCGGACGCGGCACCCTGGCGATGCGGGCCGTGGAGTTGCAGCAGTCGGCCATGCAGCGTTGCCAGTTCCTGCAACAGCAACAGGCCGCCGCCGCGTGGAACGAGCTGGCCAGCTACTTCAACCAATACCTGGCCGACCGCTTCCCGTTCGCCAACGGTGTGCAGGCGCAGGATGCCGACCCGGCCCGGGTGCAGCACTTGCTGGAACTGATCGACAAGCGTCTGCCGGTGGCGTTGGCGGGCCTTTCCTCGAGCCAGGCGCCGGAGCGCCTGGCGGCAGAGGATTTCCTCAACCGCCTGAAGCAGGCCGGCACCTGGCTGACGCCGCTGTTCGTGCGGGACAAGAGCGGCATCCTCGGCCTGGAGCTGGATGTGCGCTGGCGCACCGACCGCGAGGAAGAGCGGGGCGCCGATCAGGTGATCGCCTGGGGCCTGCTGGCCGGCAGCCAACAGATCAACTACCCCGGCGCCGAGCAGCCGAACCTGCGCTGGATGGTGGGCCAGCCGGTGCGCCTGACCTTGCGTTGGGCACGCAACGGCAACGAACGGCCGGTCAACGATCCGTTGCAGCCCAACCTGGTGGTGCGCGACCTTGAAGCGGGCTGGGAATACGGCGGGCCGTGGTCGCTGCTGCGTCTGATGCGCGCGCACTACTCGGTGCAGCGCCAGCCGAGCATGGACTACACCGATTTTCCGTTGAGCCTGCGCCTGCCGGTCACGGCGCAGAACGACAGCGTCACCACCGGGTTCACCCGGATGTTCGTGCGGCTGTCGTTGATGAGCCAAGGGTCGAAGCTGCCGATGTCCATCGCGCCGCCGCCGACCCGGGCGCCGCGCTCGCCGTTTCAGGTGACCGGCACGACCGCCGCCATCGACACCCAGAAGGAGGGGCTGTGAGCCTGCCATCCACCGCGTTGCCTGACCTCATTGAACAGCTGCTCGCGCCGATCAGCGAAGACGCGCCCTGCGGCGTGGACCTGCGCTACGAACGCGAGTTCGACCAACTGCGCGACCTGCGCCGCGAAGACGACGCCAGCCTGCCGACCGGGGTGTGGGAGTCGACGCTCAAGCGCGCGGACTGGCCGAAGGTGGAAGCGCTCACCACCCACCTGCTGCTGGAGCGCAGCAAGGACCTGATGCTCAGCGCCTGGCTCGGTGAAGCGTGGCTCCATTTGCAGGGGCTGGACGGCCTGCCCGGCAGCCTGGCGCTGGTCGCCGGTCTGTGCGAGCGCTATCCCGAACAGGTGCACCCCCAGGCCGAAGACGGCGATCAGTCCTGGCGGGTGACGCCGCTGGAATGGCTGGTGCGCCGCTATAGCGAAATCCTACTGACCCGGGTGCCGCTGTTCGGTGCCCACAGCCGTGATTTCGAGGGGTACAGCCTGAGTGTCTGGCGCCGCCTGCAGGTGCAGCAGGTGCAGGTCAACGACAGCAAGAACGCCAAGGCCCTGGCGGAAACCGCCCGCAGCGAACAGAAGAAACTCAGCGATCAGGTGCGCGCCACGCCCATGGCGTTCTGGCTGCGCCAGCAGGGCAACCTGCTGCTGGGTTTGCAGCACCTGCAAAGGCTGGATGCCTGGAGCGACACCTATCTGGGGGATCAGGGGCCGGGGCTCAAGCCCCTGCAGGAGACCCTTCAAGCGCTGCTGACGCTGGTCAAGGAGTTCATCGCCATGCACCCGCAACAACCCGCGCCGCCACCGGTTCAGGAACCTGCCGCCCAAGCCCCGCCCGCCGACGAGACGCCTGTCGACCCGACGGCCGAAGCGCCGGCGGCCCAGGTGTTCCGCGAGCCGGCCAGCCGCGAGGAAGCCTATCGGCAATTGCTGCTGATCGCCGAATACCTGGCCCGCACCGAGCCCCACAGCCCGGTGCCGTACCTGATCCGGCGCGCGGTGGAGTGGGGCAACAAGCCGCTGAGCGAGCTGTTGGGCGAACTGATTTGCGCCGACGCCGAGGCGCGGCGGATGTGGACGTTGCTCGGCGTGCTCTAGGGCCTGTGTGAAAAGCCTTGAGACGAAGGTCAGGCAGGGCGAAAACAGCCGGGGAAGCGGAGTTTACGGGTTGCAAATGAGCATTCCGAGGCTGTTTTCAACGCAGCATCACCGAGTATCAATGCTTTTCACACAGAGCCTAGTGCACGCGCTGATTGTTGAGGCGAGGGGGCAGGTCGAGGGGCGTCAGTACCGGTTGCCCGGAGAAGAACGCCATCAGGTTTTTCCCCACCAGCTCGACGGTGCCTTGGGTGGCCTCCGGTGACAGCCCGGCGACGTGCGGGGTCAGGATCACGTTGCTCAGGCCTTTGAGCGCATCCGGCACTTGCGGTTCGTGGTCGAACACATCCAGCGCGGCCCCGGCGATCCGCCGCTGCTCCAGCGCCGCGATCAAGTCGGCGGTGGCGATCACGCTGGCGCGGGCGATGTTGACGATGAAGCCTTTGGGCCCCAGTGCGTCGAGCACCGGACGGGTCACCAGGTGCTGGGTGCCGATGCCGCCGGGAGTGGCGACCACCAGGAAGTCCGAGGCCCGGGCCAGTTCGGTCGGGGTCGAGCAGAACGCATAGGGTACGTCGGTGCGTACCTGGCGGCTGTGGTAGCTGATCTCCATGTCGAAGCCGTTGCCGGCGCGTTTGGCGATGGCCATGCCCACTGCGCCCAGGCCGAGGATGCCCAGCCGTTTGCCGGCCAGGGACGGCCGCATGATCTTGGGCCATTCGCCCCGGCGCACGGCGGCGTCGCAGCGCGGAATGTCACGCACCAGCGCCAGCAGCATGGCCATCGCATGGTCGGCCACCGAGGAGGCGTTGACCCCGGCGCCGTTGGTCACGGTGAGGCCCCGGTCGCTGGCGGCCTGCAGGTCCACCTGTTCGTAGCCGGCGCCGATCACGCAGATGATCTTGAGCGCCGGCAGCGCGGCGATCTCGTCGGCGAAAAGGCCCAGCGGGCCGCGGGTCAGCACGGCGTCGATGCGCGGGCCGTGGGTGGCGATGGCCTGGGCACGTTCGGCGGGGGTGGGGGCGAGGATCAGGTGAAAGCCCTGTCGTTCGAGGATCGGCAGGTAGTCATTGATGGTTTCAACCAGTACCAGAACGGTGGCGGGCATTGCTCGGCTCCTGTGATCGTCGTCGTGTCGGTCGCGAAAGTCGTGCCAGAGTGCGGATTGCGCAGCGGTTTGGCAACCGCAGGCCCTGGGCTCGCACCAGCCAGTGTAGGAGCTGGCGCAGGGGCCGGGAGGGCGCTTGGTCAGGCGGTTGCGCCGCCGGGAGCGGGCGCGGTTTCAGCTCACGTACTGGGCGATGCCGTTGCCGAACGACCAGTTCTCCTTTTTCACCTCCACCAGATTGATGAACACGTCTTCCTGGCGCACCGCCAACTGGTTGTGCAGGTGATAGGCGATCGTCTGGTACAGCTGCTGCTTCTGCTCGACGCTGCGGCCTTCGCTGACCGTGAGCTGGATGAACACCATGCCGTCGCTGCGCGGGATGCCCAGGTACTGCGGGTCGTAGATGAAATGCGGCCCGTCGTGCTCGGCCAGGATCTGGAAGTTGTCGTGCTCCGGCACGTTGAACGTGCTGCGCAGGGCGGCGTAGATCACCTCGCCGATGCGCTTGGCGAAGGTGGGGTCGGGATTTTTCCTGATGTCGACGCGAACGAGGGGCATGGGGCGGCTCCAGGGGGCTTGAGGAACACGGTCGGAATCTCGCCATTGGGTATAGCCGATAAACACCGATCGGTGAGCTTGTTTAAACCTTCTTGTAATCCGAGGTGTTTTCTTGCCTGGCATAAGGACGCAGCCTACAGGCGCGATGCGATTCGTCCGCTATCCGGCTTGGGCCGAAGGTGAAACCATGAAGCCACACGGAAGGGAAAGGCTCTCCAGGATGGAACAGCCGCCCGAAGGGTAACCGCCAACAGCCAAGGACGGCCCATGCTTCAGAACAACCGCAAAAACCTGGAACTGGACAAGCTGCAGGTTGAAATACAAAAACTCGGGGCCGAACGAAGCAAGCTCATGGCGGAGGAAAAAAAGCTGACCTGGGAGGCCACCTTGTATCCGCTCGCGGTCGGGGCAGGGATGCTGACTGCGCTTGTTGCCGCGTTGGGGCTGCTTTTCAAACCGTGACGTCGCCACTCCGGCACCGGAGGCTGCATGCCGTACTTATCCCGTTCTCTTCATAAAAAGGACATTCGCATGAACACAGAAAGCCGCAAGGCCCGAATCGAACACCAGTACCGGGAGGACGCCGGGTTTTCGGGTCGAACGCTGTCCCTGTCCAAAGCCGACATTCGTTCGATGGCGTTTCTTGTCGGGCTCGGTGCGTTGTTTGCCTTGGTCGGCCTTTCGCTCGGCGCCGTCGTGCTGCGGCTGTTGCTCTGACCGCCGGTTCCGGCAGGCTTGCGGTGCTTGGGCTTGTCGGAAAACGACATTTTCCATGTCCTTGGACGACAGTGATTTTGCCGAAAACGACATGCTGGGGATCTGATCCGTACAACCATTCCTCAGCTAAGTCTTTGCTTCTGCTCATTTATCCCGGAGAATCGCGGCCCTGTTTCGGTTGCGACGTTTCTGTCGGTTTTTTCCGGCGCGTTTTGACCGAGTGGCAAGTGACCGGAATGCGGAGATCCGACCGGATGAATGATCAGGCCAATAGCGTCAACGAGCGCTTTGAATCGGCGGCACCAGCTGAACTTTCGAGCTGGAACCGTCAAGACACCACCTGGATGTTGGGACTGTTCGGGACGGCCATCGGCGCCGGCACCCTGTTCCTGCCGATCAACGCGGGGCTGGGCGGCTTCTGGCCGTTGCTGATCCTGGCGCTGCTGGCGTTCCCGATGACGTTCTACGCACACCGGGGCCTGACCCGCTTCGTGCTGTCCGGCCGCGAAGGCGCCGACATCACCGAGGTGGTCGAGCAGCACTTCGGCATCAAGGCCGGTGCCCTGATCACCTTGCTGTACTTCTTCGCCATCTTCCCGATCCTGCTGATCTACAGCGTCGGCCTGACCAACACGGTCGCCAGCTTCCTCGAGCACCAATTGCACATCACTCCGCCGCCGCGTGCGGTACTGTCGTTTGCGCTGATCCTCGGCCTGCTGGCGGTGGTGCGCTGCGGCGAGCAGGTGATCGTCAAGGCCATGAGCCTGATGGTGTACCCGTTCATCGTCGCTTTGGCGTTCCTGGCGGTGTACCTGATCCCGCACTGGACCGGCGGCATCCTCACCACCGCCTCGCACGTGCCGGCGCCTTCCGCGTTCCTGCACACGCTGTGGCTGGCGATTCCGGTGATGGTGTTCTCGTTCAACCACTCGCCGATCATCTCGGCGTTCGCGGTGGACCAGAAGCGCCGCTACGGCGTCCACGCCGATGAGCGCAGTTCGCAGATCCTGTCCCGCGCCCACGCCCTGATGGTGCTGATGGTGCTGTTCTTCGTGTTCAGCTGCGTGCTGACCCTGTCGCCGGAGCAACTGGCCGAGGCCAAGGCGCAGAACCTGTCGATCCTGTCGTACCTGGCCAACCACTTCAGCAACCCGACCATCGCGTTCGCGGCGCCGCTGATCGCGTTCGTGGCCATCTCCAAGTCGTTCCTGGGCCACTACATCGGTGCCAGCGAAGGTCTCAAGGGCCTGATCGTCAAGAGCGGCAAGCGTCCGGGCGCCAAGGCCCTGGACCGCATCGTCGCGGCCTTCATGCTGGTGGTGTGCTGGATCGTGGCCACGCTCAACCCGAGCATCCTGGGCATGATCGAAACCATCGGCGGCCCGGTGATCGCGGCGATCCTGTTCCTGATGCCGATGTACGCCATCCGCAAGGTGCCGGCGATGGCCCGTTTCCGCGGCCAGGCGTCCAACGTGTTCGTCACGGCCGTGGGCCTGGTGGCGATTTCGGCGTTGATCTATTCGCTGGCGGCCTGACCGGCCCGCGCAACCGGGAGCGGCGCAATGCCGCTCCCGTCGTTAACCCATTGATTCCAGACATCCCTCTCCTGAAATAAACGGCTACGCTAGACCGTGCATTCGTACTGTCTCGGAGACGTTCAATGGCCCGTGCCCGTCCGCAATTGATCAGCGGCAAGCTGGAAAAACTGCATCCCACCCAACTGACCGTCGGTCTGGCCGAAGTCGAGGCCAAGCGCCAGCAATGGCAGTCGCTCAAGCGCAAGGAGCGCTCGGCGGCGCTGGAGCACCACTGGTTTCCCTGTGTGCTCGGGCCGGACGGCACGCACTACATCGTCGATCACCATCATTTCGGACTGGCATTGCTGCAAGAGGGCGTCAAGCGGGTGCCGTTGCTGGTGCTCAAGGATTTGTCCTTCGTCGATAAGGTGACGTTCTGGAATGTCATGACCTTCAACCAGTGGGCCCACCCCTATGACGGGCGGGGCGTGCGTCGTCCGTTCGAGGCCATTCCCTCCCGCATCGCCGATCTGCACGACGACCCTTACCGCAGTCTCGCCGGACAGTTGCGCCGTGCCGGGGGGTACGCCAAGGATGTCACGCCCTACAGCGAGTTTCTCTGGGCGGACTTTTTCCGCAGCCGCATCGCTGCGGATCAGATGCTTGCGCAGGATGCCAAGCTGCAAGCCCGGGCCATGAAGCTGGCCCGCAGCCAAGAGGCCCGCTATCTGCCGGGATGGGTGGGGCCGATTGTCGACTGAACCTTCGGGCGTCACCGTTTCACCGTCTTGCGATAAGCCGAACCGCTGGCAGGATCTGCTCGCCGGGCTGTCGATCGCCGGCCTGCTGCTGCCGGAGGCCGTCGCCTACTCAACCATCGCCGCCCTGGCGCCCCAGGCCGGGGTGATTGCGCTGTTCGCGGGTTTGCTGTGCTACGGACTGCTGGGCACCAGCCGCTTCGCCATCGTCTCGGCGACCTCGTCGTCGGCGGCGGTGCTGGCGGCGGCCACGGCGACGCTGGCCAACGGCGACCCGCAATTGCGCTCGACCCTGGCGGTGGGGCTGGTGCTGGTCACCGGCGCGCTGTTTCTGCTGGCCGGGGCGTTCCGCTTCGGCAGCGTCACGTCCTTCATCGCCAAGCCGGTGCTGCGCGGGTTTGCCTTCGGGCTGGCGCTGACCATCATTCTCAAGCAAGTGGCCAGTGTGGTCGGCGTGCACCTGACGGACGCCAATCTGGTGCGTTTCGCCCCGCAGTTGCTGGAGCAGTTGCCGCAATGGAACTGGTCGTCCGCCGCTGTCGCCGCCGTGGCGCTGGTGCTGCTGGGAGGGCTTTCGCGCTTTCCCCGGGTGCCCGGCGGCCTGCTGGTGGTGGTGCTCGGCATTGCGGCGGGGCAGTGGCTGAACCTGTCGGATCACGGCGTGAAGCTGATCGGCGCCATCGACCTGGGCCTGGAGCTGCCCAACCTGCCGGCGCTGCCGTTCGCCGACTGGTTGCGCCTGGGGGAGGTGGCGTTTGCCATGGTGATGATCCTGTACGCCGAGTCCTATGGGTCAATCAGCGCCTACGCGCTCAAGCACGGCGACCGTGTGACGTCCAACCGCGACCTGCTGGCCCTGGGCGCCGGCAACCTGCTGTCCGGCCTGTTCCATGGCATGCCGGTGGGGGCCGGCTATTCGGCGACCTCGGCCAACGAAGCCGCCGGCGCCACGTCCCGCTGGGCGGGCGGCATCGCGGCGCTGACGGTGCTGATCATCGTGCTGACCGTGCTGCCGTGGATTGCGCTGACGCCGGAGCCGGTGCTGGCGGCCATCGTCATGCACGCGCTGGGCAGGGGCTTGAGCCTGCAGCCGCTGGGGCGCTATTTCATCTGGCGGCGCGACCGCGTGCTGGTGGTCTGCGCGGTGACGTCCGTGCTGGTGCTGGGAGTGCTGGACGGCCTGCTGGTGTCGGTGGCGATCAGTGTGCTGCTGATGCTCAAGCAGCTGTCGGCGGCGGACATCCAGGTGCTCGGGCGGATCGACGGCGGCCATGACTTTGTCGACCTTCAGCGCCATCCGACGGCGGCCACCGAGCCGGGCGTGCTGATCGTGCGGCCCGGCGAGGCGCTGTTCTTCGCCAATGTCGAACGGATCCTGGGCGGTGCGTTGCGGTTGGTCCGTCATTCGCAGGTGCCGGTGCACACGGTGATCCTCAGCCTGGAGGAGTCTCCTGACCTGGACGGCACCAGCCTTGAGGCGATGCAGGAGTTCTTCGTGCGGGTGCACCAGGCGGGCAAGCGGCTGATTCTGGCCCGGCTCAAGCACGAGGCGCTGGCGGCACTGGATGCGTTGCCGCAGACCCAGGCCAATGGCGTGATCCTGAGCGGCTTGAGCGTGGACGGCGCGGTGCAGAAGGCGCTCAGTCTGGCTCCCTGAGCAATGATTCCCTGTAGGAGCGAGCCAGCTCGCGATGGCGGTGTGTCTGCCTGAGAGGGTGCTGGCTGTGCCGGCGCCATCGCCAGCAGGCTGGCTCCTACAGTTTTCTTTGGCATGCACGGAATCGGCGAACGCCTGGGAATCTGTGGGAGCCGGCTTGCCGGCGATTGCGGTGGGTCAGGCGCTGGAGATGTCGGCTGTGCCGGCGCCATCGCCAGCAGGCTGGCTCCTGCAGGGGAGGTATCGGAGGCATAAAAAAACGCCGCCCGTCTCGCGACGGGCGGCGTTCTTCATTGCCTTGCGGCGTTAGGCTTGAACGACAGGAATCTTGGCGTTCGCAGCAGCCTCACGGAACTCGGCGATCTGGTCGAAGGACAGGTAGCGGTAAACGTCGGCCGCCATGCTGTCGATCTTGCCGGCGTATTCCATGTACTCCTCGACGGTCGGCAGGCGACCCAGGATCGAAGCCACGGACGCCAGCTCGGCCGAAGCCAGGTAGACGTTCGCGCCGTCGCCCAGACGGTTCGGGAAGTTACGGGTCGACGTCGACACCACGGTGCTGTTCGGCTCAACGCGTGCCTGGTTACCCATGCACAGCGAGCAGCCTGGCATTTCCATGCGGGCGCCGGCCTTGCCGTAGATGCCGTAGTAGCCTTCTTCGGTCAGCTGGTGAGCGTCCATCTTGGTCGGCGGCGACAGCCACAGACGGGTCGGCAGTTGGCCCTTGACCTGATCCAGCAGCTTGCCCGCGGCGCGGAAGTGACCGATGTTGGTCATGCACGAACCGATGAACACCTCGTTGATCTTCTCGCCGGCAACGCTGGAGAGCAGACGGGCGTCGTCCGGGTCGTTCGGCGCGCAGAGCACAGGCTCTTTGATGTCGGCCAGATCGATTTCGATGACTTCGGCGTATTCCGCGTCCTTGTCGGCTTCCATCAGCTCAGGGTTGGCCAGCCAGGCTTCCATCGCCTGGGCACGGCGTTCCATGGTGCGCGCATCGCCGTAGCCTTCGCCGATCATCCAGCGCAGCAGGGTGATGTTGGACTGCAGGTACTCGGCGATGGCCTTTTCCGGCAGCTTGATGGTGCAGCCGGCGGCGGAACGCTCGGCGGAGGCGTCGGACAGTTCGAACGCTTGCTCGACGGTCAGCTCGTCCAGGCCTTCGATTTCCAGGATGCGGCCGGAGAAGGCGTTCTTCTTGCCTTTCTTCTCGACGGTCAGCAGGCCCTTCTGGATCGCGTAGTAAGGGATGGCATGAACCAGGTCACGCAGGGTGATGCCAGGCTGCAGCTTGCCCTTGAAGCGGACCAGGATCGACTCAGGCATGTCCAGCGGCATGACGCCGGTGGCGGCGGCGAACGCGACCAGGCCGGAACCGGCCGGGAACGAGATGCCCATCGGGAAACGGGTGTGCGAGTCACCGCCGGTGCCCACGGTGTCCGGCAGCAGCATGCGGTTCAGCCACGAGTGGATGATGCCGTCGCCCGGACGCAGCGAAACGCCGCCACGGGTCATGATGAAGTCAGGCAGGGTGTGGTGGGTGGTCACGTCGATCGGCTTCGGATACGCCGCGGTGTGGCAGAAGGACTGCATCACCAGGTCAGCGGAGAAGCCCAGGCACGCCAGGTCTTTCAGTTCGTCACGGGTCATCGGGCCCGTGGTGTCCTGGGAACCGACGGTGGTCATCTTCGGTTCGCAGTAGGTGCCAGGACGCACGCCTTTGCCTTTCGGCAGGCCGCAGGCCTTGCCGACCATCTTCTGCGCCAGGGTGTAGCCCTTGCCGGTGTCGACAGGCGCTTCAGGCAGCTTGAACAGGTCGGTCGGGCCCAGGCCCAGCTCGGCGCGCGCCTTCTCGGTCAGGCCACGGCCGACGATCAGCGGGATACGGCCGCCGGCGCGGACTTCGTCCAGCAGCACCGGGGTCTTCAGTTCGAAGGTGGTGATGACGTCGTCGGTGCCGTGCTTGCACACTTTGCCGGCGTGCGGGTAGACGTCGATCACGTCGCCCATGTTCAGGTTCGACACGTCGAACTCGATCGGCAGGGCGCCGGCGTCTTCCATGGTGTTGTAGAAGATCGGAGCGATCTTGGAGCCGAAGCAGAAGCCGCCGGCGCGCTTGTTCGGCACGTAAGGGATGTCGTCGCCGAAGAACCACAGCACCGAGTTGGTGGCGGACTTACGGGAGGAACCGGTACCGACCACGTCACCGACGTAGGCGACCGGGAAGCCCTTGGCCTTGACTTCTTCGATTTGCTTGAGCGGGCCGATGGCGCCTTGCTGCTCAGGCACGATGCCGTCACGGGCCATTTTCAGCATGGCCAGGGCGTGCAGCGGGATGTCAGGGCGCGACCAGGCGTCCGGGGCAGGGGACAGGTCGTCGGTGTTGGTTTCGCCCGGAACCTTGAAGACGGTCAGGCTGTACTTGTCGGCGATGGCAGGCTTGTTGGTGAACCACTCGCCGGCGGCCCAGGATTCCAGCACGGCTTTGGCGTGGGCATTGCCCGCCTTGGCTTTTTCGGCCACGTCGTGGAAGGCGTCGAACATCAGCAGGGTGTGCTTGAGCTGTTCGGCGGCGACGGCGGCCAGTTCGGCGTCGTCCAGCAGTTCAACCATGGTGGCGATGTTGTAGCCGCCCTGCATGGTGCCCAGCAGCTCGACGGCGCGCTTCTTGTCGATCAGCGGGGATTTGGCTTCGCCCTTGGCGACGGCGGACAGGAAACCGGCCTTGACGTAGGCGGCTTCGTCCACTCCTGGCGGAACGCGGTTGGTGATCAGGTCAACGAGGAAAGCTTCTTCGCCAGCCGGGGGATTCTTCAGCAGCTCGACCAGGCCTGCAGTTTGTTCGGCGTTGAGCGGCTGGGGAACGATACCCAGTGCTGCACGCTCTTCGATATGTTTGCGGTAGGCTTCAAGCACAGTTATTACCCTCATCAGTGGTCCCAAATGGGTGTCCGGGACGCTCATCCCGAAATGGACGTATTCATGCGCTGCGTGGCGTTGTGAGCCGCTTAGCCAGAATTACCGACCATTCCTTACAGAAGCTGCTTTCAAAGTTTTACGCCTGCAGAACGGGAGCTGATGAGGGTTGGCGTCGGGCTTTTCCCCGCTGGAAAAACCGTTCGCCAACACCGCTCTGAAGGAACGACTGTGCTCGTGACGCTTTGAAAACAGCTTCTTGACGGACATTGGCGCCTAAAAAGGCTGGCTGATTCTACGGCAAAAAAAAATTAAAGGTAAGTCGGCCGGCATTGGACTTTGGTGGCGGGTCTGGCGGGCCTTCCCAAGCCCCGTGGGCGGCTTGACCTTGCAATCGGAGGGGTGATCAATGGCGGACAAAGGGCTACCATACCGGCCTGTTCCGCGTTGCCGTGTTTTGCCCTTTCTATGCCCAATCAGACCATCAAGACCCCCTGCGTCGGCCTTTGCTCCACCGTTTACGGTGACCTGGTGTGCCGCGGCTGCAAGCGTTTCCACCATGAGGTGATCCACTGGAACGGCTACGGCGAGGAGCAGAAGACGGCGGTGTGGCTGCGTCTTGAGCAATTGCTGTCACAAGTGATGGCGAGCAAGGTCGAGGTGTTCGACCGCGCGCTGCTGCGCCAGCAGTTGGAGCAGCGCAAGATCCGCTTCGTGCCGCACCAGTCGGAATATTGCTGGGCCTACCAGCTGATCGCCCGGGGCGCGCGGGTGATCGTCAATCTGGAGGCCTACGGGATGGTGCTGATGCCGGAATTCCGCGACTGGAACCTGCCGGAACTGCGCGACGCCATCGACCGGGAGTTCTTCCTGCTGTCGGAGGCGCACTACCAGCGCTACATCGCCCCCGGTTTCCTCAAGGATGCCCTCGGCGACTGAGGGCATCGCCAGCAGGCGGGCTCCCACGGAAACGGCGGGTGCCTGTCATTTCGGCAGCCACCGCTGAACCTGTGGGAGCTGGCTTGCCAGCGATAGGGCCGGCCCGGACGCCGCAAGCCTCAGTGCTTGACCGCCAGCTCCACCAGATGATCCTCGACTTCCTGTGGCTTGAGCACCAGCACGTCGCTTTCCAGCGCGTCGAGCACCACTTCGGCGGTGTTGCCGATCAGCGCGCCGGACAACCCGGTTCGGGCCACGGTGCCGATCACGGTCACCGCCGCCTGCAGCTTGTGGGCCATGAACGGGATCAGCACGTCCGCCGGCCCTTCCTCGATGTGCAGGTGTTCTTCATCGATGTCGAACTCGGCCTGGAACGCCCGGCACTGCTCGCGGTAGCGCGCCTCGATGGTTTCCTTGAGCTGGAAGGTCGGGTCGGCCGCCGACAGCATCGGCGACGGATGGGCGCTGATCACGTGCAAGTGCCCCTTGGCCAGGCTGGCGATATCGTAGCCGTGGTCGATGATGGTGGTGTGCAGGTGGCGGTGTTCGCCGTCGGCGTTGCCCACGTCGACGGCGGCCAGGATCACCTTGTCCTTCCAGGAACCGGCGGTCTTCACCAGCAGCACCGGGGTCGGGCAGTGACGCAGCAGTTTCCAGTCGGCCGGGGTCAGCAGGGCCTTTTTCAGCGAGCTGTCGGGGAAGTGCTGCTTGATCACCAGTCCGCAGCCTTCGGCCTGCTGCACGTCGATGATGGTTTCGTGCAGGCTTTCGTTCCACGCCTGTTCGGTGGTGACGCTGTAGCCGTCCGCCAGCAGCGCGGCCTTGAGCACGCTGAGCATGCCGGCGTGGTCGTGCTTCTTGTCGCACACCAGCAGGTGGAGGTGGGCCTGGGTCACGCCGGCGATCAGCTTGGCGCGCTTGAGCGCCAGGCTTTCCGAATGTTCGGGTTCGATGACCACCAGAATGCTGCGAATGGCTTGCATGAGCGGAGTCTCCAGCAATGAAAAGGCACGGCGTTGCACAACTATAGTTGCTGCACCCGCGCCTGCGACTTGATGCATATCAACGGTGGCCGCTGGTGGTCTGCGGGCAGGCCGGTATAATCGCGCCCTTCGCTTGATACCCTTTGCCCGTGAGCCCCATGAACCTTCCCGAAATCCACGAATTCCTTGGTTGCCGCACCCCGGACGCCTGGGTCCAGGCCGCGCTGGCCGATCAGGAGACGCTGCTGATCGACCACAAGAACTGCGAGTTCAAGGCCGCCAGCACCGCGTTGAGCCTGATCGCCAAGTACCATTCCCACGTCGATCTGATCAACATGATGTCGCGCCTGGCCCGGGAAGAGCTGGTGCACCACGAACAGGTGATGCGCATCATGAAGCGGCGCAAGGTCGAGCTGCGCCAACTGCATGCAGGCCGCTACGCCTCGGGCCTGCGCAAGGTGGTGCGCAGCCACGAGCCGGTGAAGCTGGTCGACACCCTGGTGGTCGGCGCCTTCATCGAAGCGCGCAGCTGCGAGCGGTTCGAAGCGCTGGTGCCGCACCTGGACGAAGAACTGGGCAAGTTCTATTTCGGCCTGCTCAAGAGCGAGGCGCGGCACTTTCAGGGTTACCTGAAGCTGGCCTACCAGTACGGCGACGCCAAGGACATCGCCCAGGTGATCGAGAAGGTGCGGGCCGTCGAGCAGGACCTGATCGAATCGCCGGACGTGGAGTTCCGCTTCCACAGCGGCGTGCCGAGCGCCGCGTGACGGCATTTGTAAAAAACTCTTAAGACGATGAAATATCACAGGAAACCGGCCCTTGCGGCCGGTTTTTGCTGCCTTCGGTAACCGCCCGGACACCGATTGCCGCCATAATGTCGCCCACTTCACAGAGGGCGGCAGACAGTCGTTATGGATAACCTGGGTTTTGGCAGAGTCCTGCTGGTGGAAGACGATGAGCGCCTGGCCACGCTGATCGCGCATTTTCTGCGACAGCACGGCTACGAGGTGCGCACGGTGCACCGGGGCGATCTGGCGGTGGCCGCGTTCGTCGAGTTCAAGCCCAAGGTGGTGGTGCTCGACCTGATGCTGCCGGGGCAGAGCGGCCTGCAGGTGTGCCGTGAGATCCGCAGCGTGTCGGACACGCCGATCGTCATCCTCACCGCCAAGGAGGACGACCTCGACCATATCCTGGGCCTGGAGTCCGGCGCCGACGATTACGTGATCAAACCGATCAAGCCGCCGGTGCTGCTGGCCCGCCTGCGGGCGCTGCAGCGGCGCCAGGTGCCGGACGCCGACGTGTGCAACGCGCTGACGTTCGGCCACCTGGCCATCGACCGTAGCCGCCGCGAGGTGCGCCTGGGGGACGAAGCGGTCGAGCTCACCACCATGGAGTTCGAGCTGTTGTGGCTGCTGGCCAGCGCCGCCGGCAAGATCCTCTCCCGGGACGAGATCCTCAACCGCATGCGCGGTATCGCGTTCGACGGCCTCAACCGCAGCGTCGACGTCTACATCAGCAAGCTGCGCGGCAAACTCAACGACAACCCCCGCGAGCCGGTGTGCATCAAGACCGTGTGGGGCAAGGGTTACCTGTTCAATCCGTTCGCGTGGGAGTTGTAGATGCTGCGGCTATTCCTCGGGCTGTTCGTGGTGATGACCATCGGGCTGGTGCTGGCGCTGCAGACGGTGGAGCACACCTTCGATGCGCTGCTCGACTATCAGATGCAGGACTACAACCGCGAAGCCGTCCGCGGCCAGGCCTGGACGCTGGGCGAGCAGTTGCGCGGGCTGGACGGCCCGGGCCGCGAGGCGCTGCTGCAATCCATCCGCCCGCACTACGGCCTGGAACTGACGCTGGTCGAGGCCGGCGAGCTGGGCCTGACCGACAAGGAACAGGCCGAACTGGCACAGGGCCTGCTGGTCATCCGCGACAAGTACATGCGCTACATCGCGTCCATCGACGGCGGCACGCAGCTGCTCAGCATCCGCTTGCCCGGCGAGCCGAGCCTGATGCCGTTCTACATCGCCGGCGCCTACCTGATGGTGGCGGTGATGATCGGCATCGTCCTGTTCTTCTGGGTACGCCCGCACTGGCGCGACCTGGAGAAGCTGCGCCTGGCGGCGGTGCGTTTCGGCGACAACGACCTGTCGGCGCGGATCCAGCTGTCGAAGCGTTCGAACATCCGCGACCTGGCCGGGCACTTCAACCTGATGGCCGCGCGGATCGAAACCCTGATCGCCAACCAGCGCGAACTGACCAATGCGGTGTCCCACGAGCTGCGCACGCCGATCGCGCGCCTGTCGTTCGAGCTTGACCAGCTCAAGCAGCAGCCTGAGGCGGGGCAGCGCCGCGAGTTGATCGCCGACATGTACGCCGACCTCGGCGAACTGGAAGAGATGGTGTCCGAACTGCTCACCTACGCCAGCCTGGAGCGCGGCGCGACGGTGATCACCCGGGAGAACATTCAGGCCTTCAACTGGCTGGAGAGCGTGGTGGGCAGCGTGGCGCTGGAGGCCGAGGCGGCCGGGGTGCAACTGGTGATCCGCGAGTGCGGGGTCGACGAAGTGCGGATCGAGCCCCGGTTCATGGCGCGGGCGGTGATCAATCTGCTGCGCAACGCCATCCGGTATGCCGAGTGGCGGGTGGAAGTGTCGCTGTCGCGCATCGGCGATCAGTACGAGGTGCAGGTCAACGACGACGGGCCGGGCGTGCCGCTGGCGGGCCGGGAAAAGATCTTCGAACCGTTCTCGCGCCTGGACGCCAGCCGCGACCGCCGCACCGGCGGCTTCGGCCTCGGGCTGGCGCTGGTGCGGCGGGTGTCGCAGTCCCATGGCGGGCAGGTGGAGGTCGGGGATTCGGCGTGGGGCGGGGCGTCGTTCCGCATGACCTGGGCGCACCAGGACTGACCGGCGCCGCCATTCCCTGTGGGAGCCAGACCGCTGGCGATGGCGGCGGGTCAGGCACTGAAGATGCCGGCAGTGCCGGCCTCATCGCTGGCAAGTCGAGTCGTCGCACCGCAGCTCCAACAGGTTTTTGCGGGGGGGGCACAGAATCTACGGCCGCTGCCGAGTCCTGTGGGAGCCGGCTTGCCGGCGATGAGCGATGACGCGGTCTAGCGGGCCGGCACCCGCCACAAGTACCAGGCAGCCACGGTGCGGTGCGGGCTCCAGGCCGATCCGATCTCGATCATCTGCTTGCGGGTCGGCTGCGCCTCCAGGCCCTTGAGCCGCCGGTAGCCTTCGCGCACGCCGAAATCGTCCGCCGGCAGAATGTCGGGCCGTTCCAGGCTGTAGATCAGCAGCATCTCGACCGTCCAGCGCCCGACGCCGCGCAGGCTGACCAGGCGTTCGATCAGCGCCTCGTCGTCCATCGCCAGCGCCGTGGCGTAGTCCGGCACCACGCCGTCGAGCGTGGCCTGGGCGATGCCCTGGATCGTCGCGATCTTGCCCGCCGAAAACCCGCAACTGCGCAGCCGGTCGAAACCGGTCGCCAGGATCTGCTCCGGACGGGGAAAGGCCTGATCCGGGAACAGCCCCACCAACCGCCCGACGATCGCATCCCCGGCCTTGGCGTGCAGTTGCTGATAGGCGATGGCCCGCACCAGCGATTCATACGGGTCGCGGGCCGGGTGGGGCTGATGCAGGCAGGGGCCGACGGCGGCGATGTGGCGCTGCCAATCGGCGTCCAGGCCGGCCAGGAAGGCGGTGGCGGGTTGATAGGCGTCAGGCATGGTCTATTTCCGTCGGCCTTTGGCTGCGCCGCGGGGAAACGCCTTTTCGCGGCGGGTGACGAGCGTTCTCATGGAAACCCTTTACGGTGTGTCGACCCGGTCAGAAAGCCAATGGCTGTGTGAGCTGCACGGCCGCGTTCTCCAGCCTGAGCAGGAACGCCTTGCGCGGCTGTCCTCCACCATAGCCGGTCAGCGAGCCGTCCGCGCCGATCACCCGATGGCAGGGCACCACGATCGACAGCCGATTGTGCCCGTTGGCCAGGCCCACCGCACGGCTGGCGCCGGGCTTGCCCAGGCGGGCGGCGATGGCGCCGTAGGTGCTGGTGTGCCCGTAGGGGATCTGCAGCAGCTCGGCCCACACCTGGCGGGCGAACTCGCTGCCGGGCAGGTGCAGCGCCACTGTGAACGCGTTGAGTTGTCCGGCGAAGTACTGCGCCAGTTCCGCTTCGATCCGCCGCAGATGGTCGTTGTGCCCCGGCGCAACCGCATAGCCGAAGCGGTTCTGCAGGTCTTCGACCTCCCGGGTCAGCGCCGGCCGGTCAAGGAACTCCAGCAGCACCAGCCCCCGGCGCTCGGCCATGGCGATCATCGGCCCCAGCGGGGTGGTCAGGCGGGTGAACAGCAGCGGCTCGCTGGCCGCCGCACGCCCGGGCGTGATGTGGAACGACTTCTGGAACGCATCGCGAAAGCCGCTCAGGGATTCGTAGCCCGAATCGAACGCAGCGTGGTCGATGGACGCCCCTTGGCGGATGCCGCCCAGGGCCATGCCGAGCCTGCGGGTGCGCAGCCAGGCGTGGAAGGTCATGCCGAAATGCTGCTTGAACCAGCGCCGCAGCTTCAGCGGTTCAATGCCTTCGGCGAGCAGTTGCGCATCGCTCCAGCGCAGCTCCGGGTCGGCGTCCACGGCCGTGAGCAGCCGCTGCACCCAGTCCGGGGCGATGGCAGCGGCGTCCAGCGGCTTGCAGCGCAGGCAGGCGCGGTAGCCGGCGGACAGGCAATCGTCGGCGTGGGCAAAAAACTCGACGTTCTCCGGTTTCGGCTTGCGCGCCGTGCAGCTGGGGCGGCAGAAGATCCCGGTGGTTTTCACGGCCGTGAAGAACACGCCTTCATAGGCGGTGTCGCGTTCGAGCATGGCGCGAACCATTTCGGCGTGGGGTGGCAGGACAGCGGTCTGTATGTTCATGGGCCGAGGATAAATCCGCTTATCCGATGGCTCCACCGAAAAATCGACAGTGAATTTTTTCCCTGTTGCACTAGAGTGGACGGGTCGTTTCCGCCCAAGGATTGAATGCATGACGCCTTTTACGATTCAACGCATCGACCACATCGTGCTGCGGGTCGCCGACCTTCAGCGCAGCATCGGGTTCTATGGCCGGGTCTTCGGCGCCGAGGTGGTCAAGCGCAACGAGAAGCTGGGCCTGGTGCACTTGCGCGCCGGCACGTCGATGATCGACCTGGTCGACCTCAGCGGCGAGATCGGCCGCAAGGGCGGCGCGGCCGCCGGCGCCGAGCGGCGCAATGTCGACCACTTCTGCCTGCGCATCGAGCCGTTCGATGAGCAGGCGATCACCGAGCACCTGCAATCGGCCGGCCTCACGGTGGAGAAGGCCGCGACGCGCTTCGGCGCCGAGGGCAACGGCCTGTCGCTGTACTGCTTTGACCCGGACGGCAACCAGGTCGAGCTCAAGGGGCCGTCGCAGGCGGAGTGAATGGGGCGACCTCCGCTGTCGCCCCGGCCGGTTCAGCGGGCCAGCTCCTTGAGCAGCAGGTCCGCCACCGCGCCGCCCGACGCCGGGTTCTGGCCGGTGATCACGCGCCGGTCGGCCACCGCGTAGGCGGCCCACGGCTGGTCGGCCTTGACGTAGCGGGCGCCGCGCTTGACCAGTTCGTCTTCGGTGAGGAAGGGCACGTACTGGTCCAGTTCGGCCAGGCGCTCTTCTTCGTTGGAGAACCCGGTCACCTGCTTGTCCTTGACCAGCACCTGGCCGTCGGACAGCGTGATGTTCAGCAGGCCCACCGCACCGTGGCAGACCGACGACACGTAGCCGCCGTTCTCATAGATCGCGGCGCTGAGCTTCTGCAGGTCGGGGTTGTCGGGGAAGTCCCAGATCACCCCGTGCCCGCCGGCGTAATAGATCGCCACATAATCCCCGGCATTGACCTGGCTGGCCGGCAGGGTGGCGCCGAGCCGGTTCATGAAGGCCTTGTCGTGGTACCACGCCCAGTCCACCGGCTCGGCCATGGCCAGGCTGTGGGGGTCGATCGGGGTGTAGCCGCCCTGCGGGCTGGTGTAGTCCACGGTGTAGCCCGCCGCCTCGACCTTCTTGACGAAATGCACCGCTTCGCCCAGCCAAAGGCCGGTGGCGCGGTTCAGGTTGGGGTACTTCTCGACGCTGGTCAGCACAACCAGAATTTTCCTGGACATCGCAAGACTCCTCTTGTGAACGGGCGACGGTCGTCGCACTGCCGGTGAAGTCTAGAAGCCGTCGGCGGACGGCCCAATACACAAAATCCCAAATGGCTTGCCCAATCCTCCAGGCACACGGCGCCGGGCTCGCCCGCTGCGCATCCGCTGGCCTACCATGGGGCTTTCGCGGATATCGACGGGTGGCAAGGCACATGACGGACGGATCGAACGAACGCCAGGCCCTGGCCCACCGGCTGCGCACCCTGGCGGTCAACGACGGTTTCACCGCCGCGCCGCTGGACGGCATCACCTACATGCGCGCCGACGCCTCGCAGCCCAGGGCGCCGGTGCTGCAGGAGCCGAGCTTCGTTCTGCTGGCGCAAGGAATGAAGCGCGGCTACCTGGGCGCAGAGACCTACACCTACCACGCCGGCCAGTGCCTGGTGGTGACGGTGCCCATGCCGTTCGACTGCGACACGCAGGTAGGCCCCGACGGTGCGATGCTGGCGGTGGCGGTGCGGATCGACAGCAGCCTGGTCAGCGAATTGCTGTTGACCATGGACGCACCGATTCAGGCGCCGGCGAATCCGGGGGAGCGGGGCATGATGATCGCCGACATGGCGCCCGGCCTGCTGGATGTCGTGAATCGCCTGCTGGCGGCACTGGCGTCGCCGATGGCCACCCGGGTGCTCGGCGCCGGGCTGTTGCGCGAGTTGCACTACCAGATGCTGCTGGGGCCGGCCGGCGAGTGCCTGCGTTCGCTGGTGTCCCGGCAGGGCCGGTTGGGGCGGGTGCGGCGTTCGATCGACAGCCTGTGCCGCGACCCCGCCGCGCCGTTTTCCGTGGCGGCGCTCGCCGCAGAGGCGGGCATGAGCCTGTCCGGCTACCACCAGGCCTTTCGCGAGGTGACGGGCCATGCGCCGATGCAGTACCTGAAGAACCTGCGCCTGCACCGGGCCCGTCAGTTGATCGCGCAGCAGGGCTTCGGCAGCGCCCAGGCGGCGTACGAGGTGGGTTATGCCAGCGCGACGCAGTTCAGCCGGGAGTTCAAGCGGCTGTTCGGTTGCCCGCCGTCCGCCATCGGCCGGCAACCGGCCGAGTGAGCCCTCAGGCGCGTTTGGCCATCAGCAACACCGACGCCGCCGCCGACAGCAGCCCCGCGCAGCAGCGGTTGAAGATCCGCTTGCCGCGCGGTTCGGCGAACCAGCGCCGCATGTGCAGGCCCATGTAGGCATAGGCGCTGATGGCGATCCATTCCAGCGCCAGGAACAGCAGGCCCAGCACCAGGAACTGCGGTGTGATCGCCCGGGCCGGATCGACGAACTGCGGCAGGAACGCGGTGAAGATCAGGATCGCCTTGGGATTGCCCGCCGCCACCAGGAACTCCTGGCGGGCCAGCGCCAGGATCCCGCCGGGCGCCGCGTCGGCGCTGTTTTGTGCCGTCGGCTCGGCCCGCCACAGCTGCCACGCCAGGTACAGCAGGTAGCCGGCGCCGAGGATCTTGATCCCGTAGAACAGCAGCTCGGACGTCTGCAGCACCACCGCCAGGCCCGCTGCCGCCAAAGCGATCATCCCGGCGAACGCCAGCAGCCGGCCGACTCCGGCCACGCAGGCGCGGCGGTAGCCGTAGCGGGTGGCGTTGCTGACCGACAGCAGGTTGTTCGGGCCGGGCGCCATGTTCAGGGCGAAGCAGGCGGGCAGGAACAAGGTGAGGGTGGCGAGGTCCATGGTGGTGGCTCCGTTGGCGGGTGTGCCTTTTTACCACGCGGCATGTGCGTTCGAACCCATACAGTCAGGCGCGGCCGTCGCGGTACAGGCCAGGGGTGTTTTGTTCAATACGGGTGTTGCGCAGGCGGTTAGGGTGACGACCGGATCAACGGAAAGGGAACAGGTGTGCGATGAGTCTGATGGTGTCGATGGCGGCGTTCGCCCTGGTGGCGTCCATTACGCCGGGGCCGGTGAACATTGTGGCGCTGGGGGCGGGGGCGCGGTTCGGCTTTCTGGCCAGCCAGCGGCATGTGGCCGGGGCGACCCTGGGCTTCGTGCTGTTGCTGGTGCTGATGGGGCTGGGCCTGCACGAAGTGCTGAAGCTGTGGCCGGCGCTGACGCGGGGGGTGCAGGTGGCCGGGGTGGCGTTCCTGCTGTTCATGGCCTGGAAGCTGTTCACCGACGACGGAAAGCTGGGCGCGGGGGAGGCGCAGCGTGCGCCTTCGATGCTGTACGGCGCCGTCATGCAGTGGCTCAACCCCAAGGCCTGGCTGGCCTGCGTGGCCGGGATGGGCGCGTTCGTCGCCGATGGCGAGGCGCGGCTGGTGTGGCAGTTCGCAGCGGTGTACCTGGTGATCTGCTACCTGTCGGTGGGGTGTTGGGCGTATGCCGGGACGTTCTTGCGCGGCTACCTGGAGAATCCCGCTGGGATGCGCCTGTTCAACCGGACGATGGCGTTGTTGCTGGCGGGGAGTGCGGTGTACCTGCTGATCCCGTAGGTTTCGCGCGCGGCCCTTGCCCGGTTCGACAGGGCAAGGGCCTTGCTGCGGCGGCGTCAAGCCAGGCCGCTCAATGCCCCCTCTGAGGCGGGCGCCAACGGGCGGAAGCGATTGGCGCGCAACTCGTGGACTGCGTACAGGGCCCGGGCGGTGCGACCGTTGCCGTCGGTGAAGGCATGGAAACCCGTCACCGCACCGTACAGCTGTTTGCCGAGGTGCTCATGGCCGGCATCCAGCTTCGGCAGATGCTGGTCGAGCATGATGCTGCCGCTGATGGAAGACGGGTAGCCCGTCTCGAGATTCGGTGTCCGCAGGGCCGGAACGGTGGGGACGAGGCGTTTGTGCAGTTCCCGCACCACCGCCGGATCATTCAGCACCAGGCCGTTGCCGCTGTACTCGCGCAGCAGCGCCTTGAGCGTTGCGAATTCATTGCCTTTGGAGTTGGAGGCATTGAGGATCCAGGCTGTCGCTCGGTCCGCGTCATCGGTCAGGCCGGTGGGGTTGAATCGTCCTTCTTCGTACACCTGGTGATACTTGGCGTCGCTCAGGCCTTCCGACGTCAGCAACGCTCGATGGTGTTCGTTCAGGGCATTGATGTTTTTGACGTCGATGGTGACCAACGCTTCCATCGACTCGACCACGTTCGTGGTCTCTTGCGCGGTTTCATAGTGTTTGAAGTAGGTCGACTTGATGCCGCCCAGCAGTTCCTGCAAGGGTTGCTTGCCGATCAAGGCCTCCAGTGCCTGCGCCGGTTGCAATTGCGCCGAGGCTTCGATCAGGGCTTTTTCGAACAAATGGTCCAACTCCGCCAGAGGAATGCCGTCGGGCGGCAGCGCTTTGTCGCCCAATCGCTTGAGCACATGCCCGGCGGTTTCCAGCGTTTCGTCCCTGAACAGCGCACGCCCATGCGCCACGGTTCCAAGGGTCATGCGGATCCGGGCGGCGGAGCCGGTCTTGTCCAAGGCCTTGATCAGGTCATAGGTGCCGCTGCCGCCGGTGAACAAGCGCAACTGGTCGGCACCGGTGCGGGTCATGGCCTTGCCCAGGTGGCTGAGCTTCAGCGCGGTCTTGCCGACGAGTTTGGCGCCGCCGTGAATCAACTGCGGCACGCCGTCCAGTGGGTTGAGCAGCGACAGCAACGAACGCGCGACCACCTTGCTCAAGTTCAGCAGCCTGGAGCTGCTGGCCAGTGCCTTGGTGAACAGTCCGGCTCCGCCTGCAAAAACGGTGACGACCGCCGTGACATCCATGATGCAACTGAAGAGGGCGCCGCTTCGTCGATCCGGGTCGCTGGACGTCGCGTCTTCAATGCAGCCTTTGAACGGGATGACGATGTTGAGAATGGTATCAATCGTTTTGTCGAAGGCCTCGTCCCGTTCTTCAATATCGGTCTTGTCATATCCGATGGCGTAGAAATGATCGTAGGTCAGCGGAGAACGATGTTCGGCTATCAGTCGGCTGATCTGTTCGAACCGTGCCGAGCGGAAACTGCTCATGGGGCTGGCGGAGAAGCGCTGCGGGCCGTCGTTGTAGTCGAGTACGGCGAAGCGCTCCATTCCCATGTTCGTGATGTCGTATACCAGTGGGCCGTCTGGCGACCCGCCCGCAAAGTAAGCCCGCGTGTCGAAGTCGGCGGTTCTCATGTGCGTCAATACTTTGAAACCATCGTTGTTGCCATTCGGGCCTGTGGTGAACCAACTGCCCCTTTCGTCCAGCACGTAGCCTTTGACATAAGCTTCGGCCAGTGCCGGGTTGGCGCGGCACAGGCCTTGGTGGGGGAACACTTCAAAGCAACGGATCTGTTTGTCGTGCCGGCAGAGAATAACGACGCCGAAACCCGCGATCTGGTTTTTGCGCAGATCGGCTCCGCCATCGAAGTTAATGGACAGATTCTTGCGTACGTAATAGAGGCCGATTTTCCCACGCTCAAGCGCGATCCGGTCATCTTTCGGCAAACACGACATCGCCAGGCACAGCATCGTCGCAATCCCGGCCCTGTAGCGTTCGGTATGTGCCTTCGTCCGTTCGGCGTATAAGTCGTTGATGGGCGGCAGTGTGAGGAGATCGGGGTTCTCTTCGAAAATGCTGGTGCCTTGTGTTCTGTCGTACCGTTTCTCTTTCAACACATTTGCCAGATAGAGATCGATAAGCGGTTCTGATGTGTAGCTGTTCAGTGGCACCCAGGCGAACAGTTTTTCTTTGGGGTCAAGCTTGTAAAGCGCCAGTTCGTTGGTTGCCAACAGGCGACGATTGACGGGTTGAGCGCCGATTGCGTTCTGGGCTTCTTCGAGGGTATTGATGTGTGCCGAGTATTGCGTGACCGCGTTCTTCAGGATGTCCTGTTCCGTATCGCTGTGCGCATCGTCCTCAAGGTCGTTGACTGTTGCCCAGTCCTTGATGCTCTGCAATGTCACCCACTCGTGGAGGATCTGCTGTTGAGGGCTGGCGGGCGCAATCGCTCCCAGTTCCATTAGCTTCTTATACGACAAGTTGCGGGACAGGCCCGGAGCAATGTTTTCCGCCAGCATGACCGATTTGCGCAGCATGACCCACTCCAGTGAGCCGATCGTCACAGACACGGGGGCATCAACCAGAAACTCCGGCGCCAATCCTGCGAGTATCAGTTCAATTGCCAAGGGGACAGCGTCTTCGTCGACGTAGCTCAACCAGTCCTTTATCCCTTCCCGTACCTGGTAGACGTTGGCTTGCACATTGGAGCGGGCATACAGCAGGGTGCGGCGGAAAGCGCTGTTCTTGTCGTGTGTGCCAAGGTCGAAGTCCTTGATGATGGCGGATACCAAAACCCGGCTGCACAGTTCAACTGGCAAGTTGGTTTCGGATGACGATGTCTGAAGTCCCAGTTCCTCGATGTATGATTGGGCGATTTGTTTGATAGACGGGAGTTCCAATAGAAGAGGCCAGCTCTCTCGTGGGTATTCCCGCAGGAATGTTGAGGTTTTCTTTACGTAAAGTGCCCTGCTCAGGTAACTGATCAGTGGTTCCCGGGCGGACGTATTATTCACTTTAGTCAGTCCGGATGTGTGCTGATGAAGGATTGAATGCTGGTCTTCATCGATGAAAAGTTCCGGTTCGCTGGCCTGATGGGTGTCTCCCCAGTAATTGCCGTGCGGTGGGGGCGGCGGCAGTTCGAGTGTCAGCAGCGCAATCAGATTCTTGATGTCGTCGACAGTCTTCGGAACGTTCAGTTGGTGAAACTTCAGCCAGTTGACGAGCGGGACGACATTGGATGAAGAGATGACACCGCCCGCGAGGGCAGCCGCTTGAGCGATGAGGTCGATGTCCTCATCCTGATCGGCGGAAGAGAAATGATCGAGATGTCTCTGCGACAGTGAAATGCCAAGTGTCCGGACTTCAACGGCACGCTGAACCTCTGCTAGATCATTCACCATTATCCAACTGTCATTGTCGGGATTCTGTGTGCTTGTCGGCACCTTGGAGGTTTGCTGCGCAATTGTTCGTCTGAGCAATTGCCTCGCTGAGTGTTGGGCAATGTCGAAGCGGCTGCCTGTGTGAATGAAAAAATCTAACTCTCGAAAAAAGGCGCGAAATCCTGGTGTATCAAAAGGTACGACCTCTAGTGTCATGTCCATGAACTGGGATGCCGCCTGAGGCTTCATGGTAATTACAGCCTTCAGTATTGCGACAGCGGCCCGGCTTTCAGCCTGATCGGCGGAGAGTGTTTGCGTGTGCAGTAGTTTGTACCAGTGTTTCATGTCGGCGTCCGTACCATATGTTTGATGTGGGCGCAGACTACGTTAATTTAAACTGCCAGACCGGTAGGTATCGTTTCGGCTTGTAAGTCTCAAATGGAACTCGTGGTTGCGGCGGTTGAATAGGGTCGAGCAACCTAGGGGAACGGTAATGTTTAACCGGAAGTTATCGATTGCGGGTAACTAAATTTGTTACCCGCGATATTGCCCCGGCGTCGCCGCCAAGTGCTGTTTGAACACCCGCTGAAAGTGCGCCTGATCGGCAAAACCCGCCTCCAAGGCGACGTCGGCGATCAACTGCCCGCTGCGCAACCGTTCTTGGGCGAACTGAATGCGCTGATTGACCACGAAGGCGTGGGGCGTCATGCCGTAATGGTGCTTGAAGGCACGGATCAGGTACGACGGCGACAATTGCGCCGCCGCGCAGATGTCGTCGAGGCTGAGCAATTGGGTGCAGTGTTCCCGGATGAAGGCGGCCGCGTGTTCGAGCTTGACGTTCGGCTCGCGCACGGGTGGCTGGGCCGGGTTCAGGCGCGTTTGCAGGTCGCTGAAGAACTCCACCGCCGCGCTCTCTTTGCACAGCACGTCCTGCTGACGGTCGACGAGGACGCCGTACAGCGTTTGAAGATCGCGGAACAGCTCGGGATCGTCCGAGCGGATGGCGCTAAAGCGCCGGAACTCAAGGTCGGCGCTGAACCCCATCTGGTGCTGCAGATCCGTCAGCCAAGGGGTTTCCACGTACAGCATCAGGTACGACCAGGGCTGGTCGTCGATGGGATTGCAGGCATGCACGTCGCCGGGATTCATCAGCACCACGGTGCCGGCGGCGACCTCTTGCTGTGATTGCTCATGCACATAGGTGCTGCGCCCGGCGGTGATGGCGCCGATGGAGAAGTGCGCGTGGGAGTGCCGGGCGTAGCAGACTTCCCGGCCATCGGCGATGGCCCGTGCCTCGATGAAGGGCAGGGCGTCGTCGCGCCAGAAGCGCGGCGCTTTCTCAGGGTGCTTGGCGGCACTGTGTCTCATCGTCGTGTATCCCGGCGGGCCAGGGCTGGAGTGTATTAGCTCTGGCCGGCGAACGCCCGCTCCAGTTCGGCGATGTCGAGCTTTTTCATCCCGAGCATGGCCTGCATCGCCCGTTGGGTCTTGGCGGTGTCGGGGTCTTGCATCATGTGCATGAACGCCACCGGCACGATCTGCCACGACACCCCGAACTTGTCCTTGAGCCAGCCGCACTGCTGCGCCTGCGAAGGCCCCCCGGAAGACAGGTTGCCCCAGAAGTGGTCGATTTCGTCCTGGGTCTGGCAATTGACCTGAAACGACACCGCTTCGTTGAACGTGAACACCGGGCCGCCGTTGAGGCCGGTGAAGCTTTGGCCGTCGAGTTCGAAGCTGACGGTCATCACCGAGCCTTCAGGGCGTTTGTGGAACTCCTGGCCGGCCTTGCCGTAATGGGTGACGGCGGTGATTTTCGAGTGATCGAAGATCGAGCAGTAAAACTTCGCCGCCGCTTCGGCCTGGTCGTCGAACCACAGGCAAGGCGTGAGTTTCTGGAAACGTTGCATGGCGGTTGTCCTCGGCAGGTTAGACACGCTGGATTAACAGCGTAGTCAGTCCGGGGGAGGTGCGGGAGGCCGCAGATCGGTCGCAAAGTCATAGGGGTGTAGTCATTATGACTTGTCTAGTAGTCTGCATGACTCCATCCAATTCGAGTCATATCGACTCATTCGCCGCCAAGACCCTGATTTGACGGGGCTTTGAAACTGGCACGGGAGTTGTAACGTTCCAGGCACACATCCAGCCGCACGGGGATACGAAAAATGCTCGCCTTCTTCGAAAGTCCGCTGAACGTCCTGCGCCTGTCGAACCGGGTGCTTGTCGCCGGCCTGGCCTTGCTGTCGGTCGGCCTCTACGGTGCCTACCTGCATCAGGGCCACCTGCCGCTCGGGCTGCTGGTGACGATGCATGCCTTGACCGTCATCGGGCCGACCCTGCTCAAGATCGGCTACGTCATGCGGCTGGTCTCGGAGCGCCGCTTGGGGCTTGTGCACGCGCCGGCGAGGGCTTGCCATGCGTAACCTGTCCGAGGCGCCGCTGTTCAGTGTCGGTTTCCGCCCGCTGTTTCTCGCCGGGGCCGGGTTTGCCGTGCTGGCGGTCATGGTCTGGGGCCTGTGGCTGCACGGCCATTGGCTTGCCCTGCAACCGGCGGGCGGCATGCTGGCCTGGCACCGCCATGAGATGCCGTTCGGGTTCGCGGCGGCGATTGTCGGCGGCTTTTTGCTGACCGCGGTGCCGAACTGGACGGGCATTGCGCCCCTGCGCGGATGGCCGCTGATCGCGTTGGTGCTGGTCTGGCTGGCGGGGCGACTGGCGTGGTGGGCGCCGCTGCCCGTCGGTGCGGTGCTGCTGGTGCAAGGGGCGTTTCTGCCCTTGCTGGCTGGGCTGCTGGGGCGGGATCTGATCGCTGCGCGCAAGCGAGACAACTACCCGATCGTGCTGGTGCTGGCGCTGATGGCGGGCTGCCAGGCGCTGACCCTGTCCGGCATTCACTACGATGACGCCGGCCTGCAACGTCGGGGCGTGCTCGCGGCGCTGTGGCTGATCGCGGCGCTGATGACCGTCATCGGCGGGCGGGTGCTGCCGTTCTTCATCCAGCGCGGCTTGAACCGGCCGCCTGCGCCGCCGGCCAAGGCATGGCCGACGCGGTTGTTGCTGCCCGCCAGCCTGCTGATCGCCGTGACCTTCGCCGCCGGCCTCGATGACTCGCCGAGCCTGTGGCTGGCGGCGCTGTTCGTCCTTGTCGGCGGTGTGCAGGTGTGGCGCCTGATCCGCTGGCATGACCGCGGACTGTGGCGCGTGCCGCTGCTGTGGTCGCTGTACCTGGCCTACGCCTGGATGGCGCTGGCGACCCTGGCCATGGCGCTGTGGCACCTGGGGCTGATCGGGCAGCAGAGCCTGGCTACCCATGCGCTGGCGGTCGGGGGCGTGGGCGGGTTGATCCTGGCGATGATCGCGCGGGTCTGCCTCGGCCATACCGGGCGCCTGCTGCAGCCACCCAAAGGCATGGTGTCCGGGTTTGCGCTGGTGCTGGCCGCGGCGGCCTGCCGGGTGTGGGTCGTGCCGTTCTCCAGCCTGGGCCTGGGCTTGTCGGTGTTGCTCTGGTGCGCTGCCTTCAGCCTGTTCCTGCTGCGTTACACCGGGTTTCTGTTCAAGCCGAGGCTCTAGGCTCTGTGTGAAAAGCCTTGATACTCGGTGATGCTGCGTTGAAAACAGCCTCGGAATGCTCATTTACAACCCGTAAACTCCGCTTCCTCGGCTGTTTTCGCCTTGCCTGACCTTCGTCTCAAGACGTTTCACACAGACCCTAGGGTGGCCGTCGGGCATTACCGTCGTGTCAGTCCCGCCGCTCGGCCATCAGCAGCAACGACTGCGGCAGCGGACTTTGCGGGTGCTGCGGTTCGCGCAGTTCGGCCAGCCGCCAACCGGCCATGTCCAATGCGTTGATCCAGCTCGACAGGGTGCGCATGTACCACGGCATCGGTTGCCAGTGCCCCTTGAACCCGGCGAACGACTCTTCGCGCCAACCGTCCTGATAGTCTCCGGCCGCTGCGGCCCAGGGGTGCAGCGTCTGGATCACCAGCGCGCCGCCGGGGGCGAGCAGGGCGTTCAGGGCGGCGAGCAGCGGGATGATGTCCTGGTGCAGCAGCGAGAAGTTGGCGCAGATCAGGTCGTATCCGCGTCCGATGTCCACCCGGCCGTCCGCCAGGTCGTCGTAGCTGGCCACATGCACTTGCGCAGAGCCTGCCGCCCGTGCGGCCTCCACCAGCGTGGCGTCGCCGTCCACGCCCACCGTTTCGATCCCTCTTTCGCTCATGGCCCGCAGCAGCCAGCCTTCGCCGCAGCCCAGGTCGAGCACCCGTTCGGGCTGCCGGCCGAGGATCGCCAGCAGGATCGCCTGATCGGTGACGGTGAGGCGGCTTTCGATGGCGCCGCTGCGCACCGCGTCGATCCAGGCCGCCGCGTTGAGGTGCCAGCTGTGCAGGAGGGCGGATTCGGGGGTGGGCATGGCGGGCTCCGCAATCGTGGACTGCCGGCAAGGATAGGCCATGGGCCGAAAGCTAGCTGTGATCGGCCACCTGCAGGCTGTTGCGGCCTCCGCGCTTGGAGGCGTAGAGCGCGCTGTCGCCTTGCTCGATCAGCGCCGCCAGGCTGGCCGGCGGATGGTCGAATATCTTGGCGCCGATGCTCAGGGTCACGGCCTGCGGGGTGGCGAAGTCTTGCGTGGCTGCGGCGTGGAACCGCTCACGCAGTTCGCTGCCGAGCGCCATGACCCGCTCGTGGGATGCATCGCCCGTCAGGATGACGAACTCGTCGCCGCCCAACCGCGCCGCCAGCGCGCCTTCGGGCAGCACCGCGCGGATCAGGTCGCTGAGCGTCACCAGCAGACGGTCGCCGGCGACGTGGCCGTACAGGTCGTTGACCAGTTTGAAATGGTCGATGTCGATCAGCAGCAGCGCACCGGGCCGGGCGCTGGAGACGCCGTCCAGCAGGCGCGGCGCCTGCACCTCGAGGGCGCGGCGGTTGTAGAGGCCGGTCAGCGGATCCTGCGCCGCCAGCCGGGCGATCTGCGTTTCCCGGCGGTGGCGTTCGGTGCCGGTCATCGACAGGGCGATCAGCATGATCGCCATCGCGCCCTCGACCAGGGAAACCTGGATGATCTCGCCGCGCAGGGCCGCGAGGTCGATCAGCGTGCCCGGCACCACCGCCGTCAGGGCTTTGGCCACATAGAACAGCCCGTGGATCAGCAGCACATAGCGCAGTTGCACGGCGCCGATGCTCAGCGATTTGCCGTGGGGGCGCAGCAGGAAACTGGCCCGCAGGGTGACCAGGGCCACCAGCAGCGAATTGCTCATCAGCATGACTTTGGACCACAAGGCGTCATCCGGCAGCCACAGCAGGCCCAGCCAGGCCGGGACGATCAAGTACCAGCCCCCCGACAGGCGCTGGCGGGTGAACCGCGCCACCCCCAGCAGAAACAGCCAGTGGGCGACCACCAGCAAGCCGTTGGCGAACCAGATGCCGATCAGCAGATAGCCGCCGCTGCGCAGCAGGGCGAGGGTCGAGCCCACGGTGATGGTGGCGAAGCCTGCGCTCCAGCACAGCAGCGAGGCTTCGCGGATGCTGCGCCATTCGACCGCCAGGTAAAGGGCCGCCGCCGCAGCCAGGGCGGTGGAGATGGTCAGCATCGTGAGGGGGTCGAGCGCCATGGACGGGCGGGCCTGATCGGGAGGTGAGAGGGCGCACGATTGTAAGCGTTCGCCCCGGCGGCTGCTATTTTCACTCACCGGATATTCCATTTTGCGGAGGTGCAGCATGGATCGGTTCACGGGCGGTTGCCTGTGCGGCGAGATCCGCTTCGAGGCGACGGGCCGGCCTTACCGGGTGGGCATCTGTCACTGCCTCGATTGCCGCAAGTTCCATGGCGCGCTGTTCCATGCGTCGGCGATCTTTCCCGAGGACGCGGTGACGGTCACCGGCCGGCCCAGTGGCTACGGCGGGCGGTTCTTTTGCCCGCGCTGCGGCTCGTCGGTGTTCTCCCGCTCGGGCGACGAAATCGAAGTGAACCTGGGATCGCTCGATGCGCAGGACCGGTTGCAGCCGACCTATGAGCTGTGGACGGTACGGCGCGAGTCGTGGCTGCCGCCGTTCGTCCTGGCCAGGCACTACCCGCGCGACCGCGAAGGGACGGGGCGCGAGGAAGGGTAGGTGAACCGGGGCCGTTCGGCCCCGGCCGCCGTTGCATCAGTTGCGGATGAACGCCAGCAGGTCGGCGTTGATCGTCTCGGCGTGGGTCGTCGGCATCCCGTGGGGGAAGCCCGGATAGATCTTCAGGGTGCTGTTCTTCAGCAGTTTCGCCGACAGTACGCCCGAATTCTCGTAAGGCACGATCTGGTCATCGTCGCCGTGCATCACCAGCACCGGGATCGTCACGCGCTTGAGGTCTTCGGTGAAGTCGGTCTGCGAGAAGGCCACGATGCCGTCGTAGTGGGCCTTGGCGCCGCCCATCATGCCCTGGCGCCACCAGTTGAGCACCACCGCCTCCAGCGGCTTGGCGCCGGGCCGGTTGTAGCCGTAGAACGGCCCGGCGGGCACGTCGTGGTAGAACTGCGAGCGGTTGGCCGCGAGCTGCGCCTGCAAGTCGTCGAACACCGATTTGGGCAGGCCGCCGGGGTTGGCGGCGGTCTTGACCATCAGCGGCGGCACCGCGCTGATGATCGCGGCCTTGGCCACCCGGTCCTCGCCGTGCCGGGCGATGTAGTGGATGACCTCGCCGCCGCCGGTGGAGTGGCCGACGTGCACGGCCTTCTGCGTGCCCAGATGGTTGACCACCGCCGCCACGTCGTCGGCGTAGTGGTCCATGTCGTGGCCGTCCCAGACCTGGCTCGAGCGCCCGTGGCCGCGGCGGTCGTGCGCCACCACCCGAAAGCCCTGGGCCAGGAAGAACAGCATCTGCGCGTCCCAGTCGTCGGCGCTCAGCGGCCAGCCGTGGTGGAAGTGGATCACCGGGGCGTCCTTGGGCCCCCAGTCCTTGTAGAAGATCTCGACGCCGTCTTTCGTGGTGACATAGCCCATGTTCGCGACTCCTCAAAACAGGGTGGTTTGTTGACAAGCGTTATCAACTCTAGGATTGAAGCGGGCTTTAAGGTCAAGGAATTTACGAACGGTCGCCGCGGCCCGCCGATCAGTCCCGTGAATGTCGGCCGACAGGCGCCATCGGCTTGACCTTAAAGTCCGGTTGAATCTTAGAGTGAGGCGCACCGGCTTTCTGCCGGCCACTCACCGAGAAAGGTCAGCCAACATGAGCAAGCGCTTTACAGAGGTCGAATTCGGGTCGCACAAGGTCGAGGTGCTGGAGGGCGGCTACTACGACCGCTTCCGGATGAACCCCGACCTCGACCAGGTGGCCCGCGACAAGGCGGCCGGCAACATCGATTTCTTCCGGCGCATTCCCAAGCAGCAAGTGGCGTCCCGCGTCGGGCCGACCTGGGCGCCGAACTTCTACTACCGTTCCGGCAGCGTCCAGCTGCTGTTCCTGGCGCCCCTCGACCGGCTGCGCGCCACGTTGCCGGCGCCGCTGGAACCGCTGCGGGCCTTTCCCGGCTACGGGCTGGTGGCGCTGACGTTCTTCACCTATTCGGTGTGCGACAACGACCCCTATGACGAAGTGTCGGTGGCGGTCGTCGTACGTCGTCCCGGCGCCCGGGGCTCCCATGCGCTGGAACTGATGGACGCCATGCGCCGGCGCAGTTTCACCGCCCACGTGCTGGCGTTGCCGGTGAACACCGAGATCGCCCGTGTGCGCGGCGTTCACGGCTATCAGTTGCCCAAGTGGCGCGCCGACATCAAGGTCGACATCGGCGCCGAAGTCAGCGCCCGCATCGCCGGGCCCAAGGGCTTGCCGGACCTGCAGCTCAAGGTGCCGCTGCCGTCGCTGACCCACGTGCAGCCCCAGTCGCGCATGAGCACCGCCACCATGATCCATCAGGTCGACGGCCTGTGGCACCAGAGCGTGGTGCAGAGCAACACACTATCCTTTGCCCAACGCCTGTTTCCCCGCAACGTACGGCTGGAGCGCAACGGCGGCCCGCTGAGCCAGTTGCTCGACGGCCTGGGCGCTTCGCGGATCCTGCGCCTGGACGTGATCAAGGATGCGCAGATCGTGCTGAACCTGCCGGTGCCGCTGACGGCGTTCGGCCAGGCCGCCACCCACCGGAGCGAATGACCGAAATGACCCGCCGGATCCTTCATGTCGTCACCAATGTTGCCCACTATGCCGACCCGTCCGAGCCGACCGGGCTGTGGTTGGGCGAGCTGACCCACGCCTGGCAGGTGTTCGCCGCCAAGGGCTTCGAGCAGCGGCTGGTCAGCCCGCTCGGCGGCGCCAGCCCCCTGGAACCGCGTGCACTGAAGTGGCCGCTGCTCGACCGTTCGGCCAGCGCCTGGCTCAACGATCCGGCGAGCATGGCGCTGCTGGCCGACACCGCCAGCCCCGACCGGATCGACGCGGCCGGGTTCGATGCGATCTATTTCACCGGCGGGCACGCGGTGATGTGGGACTTTCCCGAGGACGCCGGCCTGCAACGGCTGACCCGGGAGATCTACGAGCGGGGCGGCATCGTCTCGTCGGTTTGCCACGGATACTGCGGATTGCTCAATACGCGGCTGTCGGACGGCAGCTTGCTGGTGGCCGGGCGCAAGGTCACCGGTTACTCATGGATCGAGGAAGTGCTGGCCGGCGTCGCGGGCAAGGTGCCGTACAACGCAGAGCAGCAGATGAAGGCGCGCGGCGCGCGCTACGAAAAGGCGCTGCTGCCGTTCACCTCCAGGGTCGTCGCGGACGGCCGGCTGGTGACCGGGCAGAATCCGCAGTCGGCCAAGGCCACGGCGCAGCGGGTGGCGGCCATGCTCTGAGCGCATGACCGGCGGTCGCGGCGGCTGGCCGTCGGGGCAAATTGCGCTTAGCTCAAAGGGATAACCGAGGCGCGCGCAGGCATCGACCGCCGCAGCGACGCCCCCTTCAGAACACCGTGAGTCTGAGGAAGTCCCCGATGCTGACCTTGAACATCAACGGCAAGGATCAGGAGCTCGATGTCCCGGCGGACATGCCGTTGCTCTGGGTCCTGCGCGACGTCGCGCACCTGACCGGCACCAAATTCGGCTGCGGCATGGCCCAGTGCGGCGCCTGCACCGTCCACGTCGACGGTGCGCCGATGCGCTCGTGCATCACGCCGGCCACCGCGGTGGCCCACGGCCAGAAGATCCTCACCATCGAAGGCCTGTCCAGCGACGGCTCGCACCCGGTGCAGCGGGCCTGGGCCGAGCTGGACGTGGTGCAGTGCGGCTACTGCCAGTCCGGGCAGATCATGTCCGCCGCCGCCTTGCTGGCGAAGATCCCCAAGCCCACCGACAGCGACATCGACCAGGCGCTCTCCGGCAACATCTGCCGCTGCGGCACCTATCCGAGAATCCGCGCGGCGGTCAAACGCGCCGCTGACATCGGCTGAGCCCGGCAGGGGAGGTGAGCGATGAACGGTTCCGTATCCCGTCGGGGATTTCTCAAGGGCAGCGCCGTGCTGGGCGGCGGGCTGGTGGTGGCGTTCACGGTGCCCGGCGGGCATCGCTTCGCCAGGGCGGCGGACAACGAAGGCAAGGTGTTTGCGCCCAACGCCTTCCTGCGCATCGGCGCCGATGACAGCGTCACCGTGCTGCTGGGGCATTCGGAAATGGGCCAGGGCATCTGGACCGGCCTGACCATGCTGATCGCCGAAGAGCTGGACGCCGACTGGTCGAAGATCCGCGTCGAGCATTCGCCGGCCTCGGCGGCCGACTACGGCATGCCGGCCTTCGGCGGGATGCAGATCACCGGTGGCTCGACCTCGACCTGGATGGAATTCGACCGCTATCGCCTGGCCGGGGCCACGGCCCGACAGATGCTGGTCGAGGCGGCGGCCAAGCGCTTCGGGGTGGCGCCGTCGGCGATCCGCACCGAGTCCGGCGTGGTGATCGCCGGCGACCGGCGCGCCACCTACGGCGAGCTGGCGGACGCCGCCGGGCAACTGCCGGCGCCGGATCCGAAAAGCATCGTGTTCAAGCAGGCCAAGGACTGGAAAGTCATCGGCAAACCCACCAAACGCCTCGACACCCCGGAGAAAATCACCGGCCGCGCCAAGTTCGGCATGGACGTGCAGTTCGACGGCCTGATGACCGCGATGGTCGCCCGGGCGCCGGTGTTCGGCGCCACCGTCAAGTCCTTCGAAGGCGCCGAGGCGCTGGCGGTGCCCGGCGTGCACAAGGTGGTACAGGTGCCCAGCGGGGTGGCGGTGATCGCCGAGCACTACTGGGCGGCCAAGCTGGGCCGCGATGCGCTGAAGGTCGATTGGGATCTTGGCCCCCACGCGGACCTGAGCAGCGAAAAGCTGCTGGACAGCTTCCGCACACTGGCGGCCACCCCAGGCACCTCCGCCAGCCAGGCCGGGGACGCCAAGGGCAACTTCGCCAAGGCGGCGAAGAAGATCGACGTCGAATACAGCGTGCCGTACCTGGCCCACGCGCCGATGGAGCCGCTCAACTGCACGGTGAAGATCAGCGCCGACAAGTGCGAGATCTGGACCGGCACCCAGTTCCAGACGTTGGACCAGATGATCGCCGGCAAGATCACCGGGCTGAAGCCGGAACAGGTCCAGATCCACACCGAGTTCCTCGGCGGCGGCTTCGGCCGGCGGGCCAATCCGACCTCGGACTTCGTCGCCGAAGCGGTGCAGGTGGCGAAGGCGGCGGCCATGCCGGTGAAGACCGTGTGGTCGCGGGAGGACGACATCCGCGGCGGCTACTACCGTTCGATGTTCCTGCATCAGGCCCGGGTCGGGCTCGGCGCCGACGGTCTGCCGCAGGCCTGGCAACATGTGCTGGTCGGGCAGTCGATCATGACCGGCACCTTGCTGGAAGCGACCATGGTCAAGAACGGCATCGACCCGACCTCGGTCGAAGGCGTGGCCGACAGCCCCTACCTCAAGGAACTGGCGCACCGGCAGGTCGAGCTGCATTCGCCGCAGACCGGCATCAACGTGCTGTGGCTGCGCTCGGTGGGGCACACCCACACCGCGTTCGTCATGGAATCGCTGATCGACGAGCTGGCCGCAGCGGCGGGCAAGGATCCGGTGGAGTACCGGCGCTCCTTGCTCAAGGCCCATCCGCGCCACCTCGGGGTGCTCAACCTGGCGGTGGAGAAGGCCGGCTGGAAGGCGCCGCTGCCCGACGGCCACGCCCTCGGGGTGGCGGTGCACGAGTCGTTCGGCAGTTACGTGGCGCAGGTGGCCGAGGTGTCCCAGGACAACCTGGCGATCCGCGTGCACCGGGTGGTGTGCGCGGTGGACTGCGGGATTGCGGTCAACCCGCAGAGCATCGCCGCGCAGATGGAGTCGTGCATCACCTTCGGCCTGGGCATGGCGCTGCACAGCAAGCTGACCGTCAAGGACGGGCGGGTGGTGCAGTCCAACTACCACGACTATCAGGTGCTGCGCCTGAACGAGATGCCGACGGTCGAAGTGCACATCGTGCCCAGCACCGACAAACCCGGCGGGATCGGCGAGGCCGGGGTGCCGCCCACCGCGCCGGCGGTGGCCAACGCGCTGTACGCCTTGACCGGGCAACGCCTGCGGGAACTGCCGCTGCAACTGTCGGGGGTGTGAGATGAGACGCCATCTGCTGTTGGGCACGGTGATCCTGGTCGGCCTGGGCGGCTACGCCTCGGATCTGTTCGCCGACGATCAGGAAGCCTTGAAGGCGTTCGGCACGGTGCAGAAGGTGTTCCAGAGCCCGCGCTGCCAGAACTGCCACATTCCCGGCGATTCGCCGTTGCAGTTCGACGCCGGCACGCCCCATGCGATGAACGTGGTGCGGGGCCTGGACGGCAAGGGCGCCGCCGGTCTGCCCTGTGCCGCCTGCCACGCCGAAAACAACCCGCCGGCCAGCTACGGCCCCCATGCGCCGCCGGGGGCCCCGCACTGGAGCCTGCCGCCGGCCGCGCACAAGATGGCCTGGATCGGCCTGCCGCCGGATCGGCTGTGCGCCATGATCAAGGACCGCGCCAGCAACGGCGACCGCGACTTCGCGGCGCTGATCAAGCATGTCAGCGAAGACAAACTGGTGCTCTGGGGCTGGAACCCCGGCACCGGGCGCCAACCGGTGCCGGTGCCGCACGACCTGTTCGTCGAACAGTTCAGGCTGTGGGCCGGTGCCGGCGGGCCGTGTCCGGTGACGGGCGGTTGATGGTCTACGCTCAGGGGCAGCCCCCTCAATGGAGTGAGCGATGTTGCCCCCCGGAAAACCCGTCAATGAGCAGGCCCGCGTAGCGACGCTGCATGGGCTCAATGTCCTCGACACCGTGCCTGAAGAACGCTTCGACCGCCTCACCCGCCTGGCGCGGCGGGTGTTCAACGTGCCGATCGCGCTGGTCAGCCTGGTGGATGCCGAGCGCCAGTGGTTCAAGTCGTGCGTGGGGCTCGACGCCACGCAAACCGGGCGTGACGTGTCGTTCTGCGGCCATGCGATCCTGGGCGACCAGATCCTGCAGGTCGACGACGCGGCGCAGGACGAGCGCTTCCACGACAACCCGCTGGTCACCGGCGATCCCGGCATCCGCTTCTATGCCGGTTGCCCGCTGACGGTCGGCGACGGCAGCAAGTTGGGCACGCTGTGCCTGATCGACACCAAACCCCGCCGACTCGACGACGAAGAGCGCGAACTGCTGCGCGATCTTGCCCGGATGGCCGAGCAGGAACTGATGGCGGTGCAGATGGCGACCCTGGACGAGCTGACGCTGCTGTCCAACCGCCGGGGTTTCAAGGCCTTGGCGCAGCATGGCCTGGACGCCTGCGCCCGGCTCGACAAGCCGGCGACGCTGCTGTTCTTCGACCTCAACGACTTCAAGCAGATCAACGACCTGTTCGGCCACGCCGAGGGCGACAGCGCCCTGAAGACCTTCGCCGACGTGCTGCGCATCGCCTTCCGGGAGAGCGACGTGGTGGGCCGGCTCGGCGGCGACGAGTTCGTGGCGTTGCTGACCGGCTCCAGCCATGTCGAGACCACGGCGATCATGGTGCGGCTCAAGGACATCCTCGACGAACGCAACGCGACCCTGCAACGCGGCTACGACATCCGCTTCAGCGTCGGACAGATCGAATACGACCCCCAGCGCCACGACACGGTGGACCGGCTGCTGGCCGACGCCGACGGGGCGATGTATGCGCACAAGCAGGCGTTGAAGCGCCGTTGATCGCAGGGGCTAAGCGGTTGTGGATGCCGTCAGTACCGGCCTCATCGCTGGCAAGCCAGCTCCCACAGGTTTCGGTGGTGTGCACCGATTCTGCAGACACTTGCGACCCCTGTGGGAGCGGGCTTGCCCGCGATGGCGGTGGGTCAGGCAGCAGAGATGTCGGCAGTACCGGCCTCATCGCTGGCAAGCCAGCTCCCACGGGTTTCGGAGGTGTGCACCGATTCTGCAGACACCTGCGATCCCTGTGGGAGCGGGCTTGCCCGCGATGGCGGTGGGTCAGACAACAACGATGCTTCGGCCAGACCGCCATCGCTTGCGGATCCCGCGTTCCCACCGGGATCCTGGGGGAATGCAGGATCTGCAGGCCCAAAAAAACCCGCCGGATGGCGGGTTTTTCGTCGGCTAACCGAAGATCACTCTTCGATGTTGCCCATGGCGGTGGTGTTGAAACCGCCGTCCACGTACATGATTTCACCGCTGATGCCCGACGCCAGGTCGGAGCACAGGAAGGCGCCGGCGTTGCCGACTTCTTCGATGGTGACGTTGCGGCGCAGCGGGGTCTGCGCTTCGTTGGCGGCCAGCATCTTGCGGAAGTTCTTGATGCCGGAAGCGGCCAGGGTGCGGATCGGGCCGGCCGATACGCAGTTGACGCGGGTACCGTCCGGGCCCAGGGAACCGGCCAGGTAGCGCACGCCGGCTTCCAGCGAAGCCTTGGCCATGCCCATCACGTTGTAGTTCGGCATGGTGCGCTCGGCGCCCAGGTACGACAGGGTCAGCAGGCTGCCGTTGCGGCCTTTCATCATCTCGCGGCCGGCCTTGGCCAGGGCCACGAAGCTGTAGGCGCTGATGTCGTGGGCGATGCGGAAACCTTCGCGGGTGGTGGCTTCGGTGAAGTCGCCGTCCAGTTGGTCGCCCGGGGCGAAGCCGACGGAGTGCACGATGCAGTCCAGGCCGTCCCACTTCTTGCTCAGCTCCTCGAAGACCTTGGCGATCTCTTCGTCGCTGGCCACGTCGCAAGGGAAGCACAGCTCGGCGCTCGAACCCCAGCCTGCGGCGAATTCTTCGACACGACCTTTCAATTTGTCGTTCTGATAAGTGAAGGCAAGCTCAGCGCCCTCGCGATGCATGGCGGCAGCGATGCCGGATGCGATGGACAGCTTGCTGGCGACACCGACGATCAGTACGCGCTTACCGGCGAGAAAACCCATGTGTTGCTCCTCTTTCAGGTTATTGCGCAGAGGCTGGCGCCAAAAAAGCGGCTTCCAGCAACTGCTGTGTATACGGATGTCGGGGGGCGGCAAAAATGTCTTGCGCGTCCCCCTGTTCGACCACTTGGCCATGCTTGACCACCATCAGCTGGTGGCTCAGCGCTTTGACGACAGCCAGGTCATGGCTGATGAACAAATACGTCAGGTTGTACTTGGCTTGCAGTGAACGCAACAGCTCCACCACTTGCCGCTGCACCGTCCGGTCGAGTGCCGAGGTGGGCTCGTCCAGCAGGATCAGCGCCGGCTTGAGCACCAGGGCCCGGGCAATGGCGATACGCTGCCGTTGCCCACCGGAAAATTCATGGGGGTAGCGGTGCCGGGTCTCCGGATCCAGGCCTACCTCCTTCAACGCGGCGATGATCGCCGCCTCTTGCTCCGCTTCGGTGCCGATCCCGTGGATCCGCAGGCCTTCGCCGACGATCTGGCTCACGCACATGCGCGGGCTCAGGCTGCCGAACGGATCCTGAAACACCACCTGCATCTCCCGGCGCAGCGGGCGGACTTCGTTCTGCGTCAGGCAGTCTAGCTGCTTGCCCTCGAAACGGATGCCGCCGCGGCTGCCGATCAGCCGCAGGATCGCCAGACCCAGCGTGGACTTGCCGGAACCGCTTTCGCCCACGATCCCCAACGTCTGCCCCTGGGGCAAGCTGAAGCGGATGCCGTCCACGGCCTTGACGTGGTCCACCGTGCGCTTGAACAGGCCTTTCTTGATCGGGAACCAGACCTTCAGGTCCTCGACCTCCAGCAGCGGCGCCCCGGCCTTGTTGCCCGCCGGGCCTCCGCTGGGCTCCGCCGCCAGCAGTTCCCGGGTGTACGGATGCTGCGGAGAACGGAACAACTCGGCGCACGATGCCTGTTCGACGATGCAACCGCGCTGCATGACACATACGCGGTGCGCAATTCTTCGCACCAGGTTCAAATCATGGCTGATCAGCAGCAGCGCCATGCCCAGGCGGGCCTGGAGTTCCTTGAGCAGATCGAGGATTTTCAGCTGGACGGTCACGTCCAGCGCGGTGGTCGGCTCATCGGCGATCAGCAGTTCCGGCTCGTTGGCCAGGGCCATGGCGATCATCACCCGTTGGCGCTGGCCGCCGGAGAGCTCATGGGGCAAGGCCTTGAGCCGCTTGGCGGGTTCGGGGATGCCGACCATCTCCAGCAGCTCCAGGGTGCGCCGGGTCGCGACCTTGCCGGTCAGCCCCTTGTGGATGCCCAGCACCTCGTTGATCTGCTTCTCGATGGAGTGCAGCGGGTTGAGCGAGGTCATCGGCTCCTGGAAGATCATCGCGATGCGGTTGCCGCGGATGTGACGGATGGTCTTTTCCTTCAGGTCCAGCAGATTCTGCCCGGCGTAGTTGATGCTGCCGGCCGGATGGCGGGCGAGCGGGTAGGGCAGCAGGCGCAGGATGGAGTGCGCCGTCACCGACTTGCCGGAGCCGCTTTCGCCGACCAGGGCCAGGGTCTCGCCGCGCCTGATGTCGAAGCTCACGCCCTCGACCACCCGCTGGACGCGGTCGCCCCAGCCGAACTCGACGGCGAGGTCGCGCACTTCGATCAGATTGTCCTGATTCATTTCACTTCCTCGGGTCGAAGGCGTCGCGGGCGGATTCGCCGATGAACACCAGAAGGCTGAGCATCAGGGCCAGCACGGCGAACGCGCTCATGCCCAGCCACGGCGCCTGCAGGTTGGATTTGCCCTGGGCCACCAGCTCGCCCAGCGACGGGCTGCCCGCCGGCAAACCGAAGCCGAGGAAGTCCAGGGCCGTGAGGGTGCCGATGGCGCCGGTCAGGATGAACGGCATGAAGGTCATGGTCGAGACCATGGCGTTGGGCAGGATGTGGCGGAACATGATCGCGCCGTTGCGCATCCCCAGCGCTCGGGCCGCGCGCACGTACTCCAGGTTGCGCCCGCGCAGGAACTCGGCGCGCACCACGTCCACCAGGCTCATCCAAGAGAACAGCAGCATGATCCCCAGCAGCCACCAGAAGTTCGGCTGCACGAAGCTGGCCAGGATGATCAGCAGGTACAGCACCGGCAGCCCCGACCAGATCTCCAGGAAACGCTGGCCGGCCAGGTCGACCCAGCCGCCGTAGAAGCCCTGGAGCGCACCGGCGATCACGCCGATCAGCGAACTGAGCACGGTCAGGGTCAGGGCGAACAGCACCGAAATGCGAAAACCGTAGATCACCCGCGCCAGCACGTCGCGGCCCTGATCGTCGGTGCCCAGCAGGTTGACCGCCGAGGGCGGGGCGGGGGCGGGGACCTTCAGGTCGTAGTTGATGCTTTGGTAGCTGAACGGAATCGGCGCCCACAGCACCCAGGCGTCCTTGCTCTGGAGCAGTTCGCGGATGTACGGGCTCTTGTAGTTGGCCTCCAGCGGGAATTCGCCGCCGAACGCGGTTTCCGGGTAGCGCTTGAGCGCCGGGAAATACCATTGGTCGTCGTAGTGGATCGCCAGCGGCTTGTCGTTGGCGATCAGTTCGGCGCCCAGGCTCAGGCCAAACAGGATCAGGAACAGCCACAGCGACCACCAGCCGCGCTTGTTGGCCTTGAACAGTTCGACGCGGCGGCGGTTGAGAGGGGACAGGTTCATCTCAATGCTCCCGGCTTTCGAAGTCGATGCGCGGATCGACCAGGGTGTAGGTGAGGTCGCCGATCAGTTTCACCACCAACCCCAGCAGGGTGAAGATGAACAGGGTGCCGAACACCACCGGGTAGTCGCGGTTGATCGCCGCCTCGAAACTCATCAGGCCGAGGCCGTCGAGGGAGAAGATCACTTCCACCAGCAGGGAGCCGGTGAAGAAGATGCCGATGAACGCCGACGGGAACCCGGCGATCACCAGCAGCATCGCGTTGCGGAACACATGGCCGTACAGCACGCGGCGGCGGGTCAGGCCCTTGGCCTTGGCGGTGACCACGTACTGCTTGTTGATCTCGTCGAGGAAGCTGTTCTTGGTCAGCAGGGTCATGGTCGCGAAGTTGCCGATCACCAGGGCGGTCACCGGCAGCGCCAGGTGCCAGAAGTAGTCGAGGACTTTGCCGCCCAGGCTCAGTTCGTCGAAGTTGTTCGAGGTCAGGCCCCGCAGGGGGAACCAGTCCAGGTAACTGCCCCCGGCGAACACCACGATCAGCAGGATCGCGAACAGGAACGCCGGGATCGCGTAGCCGATGATGATCGCCGAACTGGTCCAGACGTCGAAGTGGCTGCCGTGCCGGGTGGCCTTGGCGATCCCCAGCGGGATCGACACCAGGTACATGATCAGCGTGCTCCACAGGCCCAGGGAGATCGACACCGGCATCTTTTCCTTGATCAGGTCGATCACCTTGGCGTCGCGGAAGAAGCTGTCGCCGAAATCCAGCCGGGCGTAGTTCTTGACCATGATCCACAGGCGTTCCGGGGCCGACTTGTCGAACCCGTACATGTGCTCGATTTCCTTGATCAGCGCCGGATCCAGGCCCTGGGCGCCGCGGTAGGACGAGCCGGCCACCGACACCTCGGCGCCGCCGCCGGCGATGCGGCTGGTGGCGCCTTCGAAGCCTTCGAGCTTGGCGATCATCTGCTCCACCGGCCCGCCGGGGGCGGCCTGGATGATCACGAAGTTGATCAGCAGGATGCCGAACAGGGTCGGGATGATCAGCAGCAGTCGCCGAAAAATGTACGCCAGCATCTGATTACTCCGTGTCCGCTGGGGCGGCCTGCAGTTGGGTCTGGACTTCTATCGCCGGTTTGGCGTCGGGCTTGATCCACCAGGTATCAATGCCGATGTCGTACTTGGGGGAGACTTTCGGATGGCCGATGTGGTTCCAGTACGCCACGCGCCAGGTCTTGATGTGCCAGTTGGGGATCACGTAGTAGCCCCATTGCAGCACGCGGTCGAGGGCCCGGGCATGGGCCACCAGGCTCTTGCGCGAATCGGCGTTGATCAGTTGCTCCACCAGCCGGTCCACCACCGGATCCTTCAGGCCCATCGAGTTGCGGCTGCTGGGCTTGTCGGCGGCGGCGCTCATCCAGAACTCGCGCTGCTCGTTGCCCGGCGAGTTGGACTGCGGGAAGCTGCCGACGATCATGTCGAAGTCCCGCGAGCGCACGCGGTTGACGTACTGCGAGACGTCCACGCGGCGGATCACCAGGTCGATGCCCAGGTCGCTCAGGTTGCGCTTGAACGGCAGCAGCACCCGCTCGAAGTCGGTCTGGGCCAGCAGGAACTCGATGACCACCGGTTTGCCGTCGGCGTCGACCATCTTGTCGTCGACGATCTTCCAGCCGGCCTCCTGCAGCAACTGGTAGGCCTCGCGCTGCTGCGGGCGGATCATGCCGCTGCCGTCGGTCTTGGGGTTTTCGAAGGCCTCGCTGAACACCTGGGCCGGCAGTTGGCGGCGGAACGGGTCGAGGATCGCCAACTGGTCGGCGTCCGGCAGGCCGGTGGCGGCCATTTCCGAGTTCTCGAAATAGCTGCGGGTGCGCGCATAGGCGCTGTTGAACAGTTGCTTGTTGGTCCACTCGAAGTCCAGCAGCAGGCTCAGGGCCTGGCGCACCCGCACGTCGTGGAACACCGGGCGGCGCAGGTTGTAGACGAAGCCCTGCATGCCGGTGGGGTTGCCGTTGGGGATCTGTTCCTTGATCAGCCGCCCTTCGGTCACGGCGGGGATGTTGTAGGCGTTGGCCCAGTTCTTGGCGGTCATCTCCAGCCAATAGTCGAACTGCCCGGCCTTGAGGGCTTCCAGCGCCACGGTGTTGTCGCGGTAGTAGTCGGTGGTCATCACGTCGAAGTTGTAGAAGCCGCGGTTGACCGGCAGGTCCTTGCCCCAGTAGTCCTTGACCCGCTCGTAGCGCACGGAGCGCCCGGCCTTCACTTCGGCCACGCGGTACGGGCCGCTGCCCAGCGGGATCTCCAGGTTGCCCTTGTTGAAGTCGCGGCTGGCCCACCAATGTTTCGGCAGCACCGGCAACTGGCCGAGGATCAGCGGCAGTTCGCGGTTGTTGGTGTGCTTGAACTTGAACAGCACCTTGAGCGGGTCTTCGGCGATGACTTCGTCGACGTCATTGTAGTAGCCGCGGTACAGCGGCGAGCCGTCCTTGGTGAGGGTCTGGAAACTGAACACCACGTCCTCGGCGCGCACCGGATGGCCGTCGTGGAAACGCGCCTGCGGGCGCAGGTAGAAGCGCACCCAGCTGTTGTCCGGGGCCTTTTCGATCTTGCCGGCGATCAGGCCGTATTCGGTGAAGGGCTCGTCCAGGCTGTGGCGGGTGAGGGTGTCGTAGATCTGGCTGATGTTGTCCGCCGGCACGCCTTTGCTGATGAACGGGTTGAGGCTGTCGAAGCCGCCGAACCCGGCCTGGCGGAAAATCCCGCCCTTGGGCGCGTCGGGGTTCACGTAGTCGAACTGCTTGAAGTCGGCCGGGTATTTGGGCGGCTCGTTGTACAGGGTCACGGCGTGCTGCGGGGCGGCGCAGGCCAGCCCGGCGAACAGCAGGCCGCTGGCCTGCAGGAGCAGGGCGCGGAAGGGTTTCATCGATCTTTCTCCGAAGACTTCAGCCACCACGCGCTCAGGCCCAGGGTGTAGGGGGGCGTGGTGACGAAGGCGAACCGGTTGCGGTAGGCCAGGCGGTGATAATTGAGGTACCAGTTGGGAGTGCTGTAGTGCTGCCACAGCAGCACGCGGTCCAGTGCCTTGCCCGCGGCCACCTGTTCGTCCCGGGTGCGGGCGGCGAGCAATTGCTCGAGCAGGTGGTCGACCACGGGGTCGGCGATGCCGGCGTAGTTCTTGCTGCCCTTGACGGCGGCCTGGCTTGAGTGGAAGTACTGCCATTGCTCAAGCCCTGGGCTTAGGGTCTGGTTGAGCGTCATCAGGATCATGTCGAAGTCGAACTGATCCAGGCGCTGCTTGTACTGGGCGCGGTCCACCGTGCGCAGCCGGGCGTCGATGCCGATGCTGTTGAGGTTTTCGACGTAGGGCTGGAGGATCCGCTCCAGGTTCGGGTTGACGAGCAGGGTCTCGAAGCGCAGGGGCTGCCCGGCGGCGTTCTGCAAGCGCTGGCCGTTGAGCGTCCAGCCCGCTTCGGCCAGCAGTCCCAGGGCCTTGCGCAGGGTCTCCCGGGGGATGCCGCGGCCGTCGGTCTGCGGCAGGCTGAAGGGTTCGGTGAACAGGCGGGCCGGGAGCTGATCCTTGTACGGCTTGAGCATCAGCCATTCATGGCCCACCGGCAGGCCTTCGGCGCTGAACTCGCTGTTGGGGTAATAACTGACGCTGCGCCGGTAGGCATCGCTGAACAGGGCGCGGTTGGTCCACTCGAAATCGAACATCAGGCCCAGGGCTTCGCGCACCTTGACCTGGGCGAAGACCGGCCGTCGGGTGTTCATGAACAGGCCTTGGCTCTGGGTCGGGATCCGGTGCGGGATCTGCGCCTTGATCACCTCGCCGCGGCGCAGGGCCGGGAAGTTGTAGCCGTTGGCCCAGTTCTTGGCCTGGTGCTCGATATAGATGTCGAACTCGTCGGCCTTGAACGCTTCGAAGGCCACGTCGCTGTCGCGGTAGAACTCGACCTCCATGCGGTCGACGTTGTACTTGCCGCGGTTGACCGGCAGGTCCTTGCCCCAATAGTCCTTGACCCGCTCGAAGACCAGTTGGCGTCCGGGCGTCACCGAGGTGATGCGGTAAGGGCCGCTGCCCAGCGGCGGTTCGAAGGTGGTGGCCTTGAAGTCGCGGCCCTTCCAGTAATGCTGGGGCAGCACCGGCAGTTCGCCCAGGCGCAGGATCAGCAAGGGATTGCCCGAGCGCTTGAGCACGAAACGGATGCGCTGCGGGCTGAGGATGTCGACCCGCGACACCTCCTGAAGGCTGGTGCGGTACAGCGGATGGCCTTCCTTGAGCAGCAGGCGGTAGGAGAACGCGACGTCGTAGGCGGTGATCGGCGTGCCGTCATGGAAGCGCGCCTGCGGGCGCAGGTTGAACACCACCCAGCTGCGGTCTTCGCTGTACTCCACCGATTGCGCGATCAGGCCGTAGCTGGAGGCGGGTTCGTCGCCTGAGGGCGCGTACTGGCCGGTGCCGACCATCAGCGGTTCGTTCAGCTCGTTGATGCCGTACTGCAGGAAGTTCGGCGTGGTGACCGGGCTGGTGCCCTTGAAAGTGTAGGGGTTGAGCGTATCGAAGGTGCCGAACGCCATCACCCGCAACGTGCCGCCCTTGGGCGCCTGCGGGTTGACCCAGTCGAAGTGGGTGAAGCTGGCCGGGTACTTGAGCGTGCCGAACTGCGCATAACCGTGGCTTTCGGTGATGGTCGCGCTTGCGGGAGAGCTCAAGGCCAGGCTGATCAGGAGCAGGAGGAAGGGACGCTTCAAGTCGGATCCGGTCCAGGCGGCTTGGGCTTTGTGGCCCGTACAGTAACAGCTTGTCCGGACAGGAAAAAGACAGCGCTTAATGCGCCGTTAATTGTGCGGGTCCCACAGCGTATGAATCCGGTGTGCGACATCGATCACGATGGGAGCGAGCCTGCTGGCGATGGCGTCAGTCAAGCCGTCGCCTGAGCGGATCAAGACAGTTGCACCCACAAAAAAAGCCCTGCAAGCGTAACGCTGCAGGGCTTGTCGGTCAGGCTGTCAGTGCGGCTGGTAGACCGTGAGCATCTGCCCAGGCTTGAGGGCCTTGCCCGCGCCCGGATTCCAGCGCTTGAGGTGCTGCATCTCGACGTTGAAGCGCTTGGCGACCACGTACAGGGTGTCGCCTTGCTTGACCTTGTACTGGGTCTGCTTCTGGGCGTCGGCCTTGGCGCCGCCCTTGCTGTTGGCCGCGACCACGGTGTTGATGCGGCCGCCGGCGTTGCGGGCCGGGGTGCGTTTGGTGGTGTCGCGCATCACCAGGGTCTGGCCGACCTTGAGGTTCTTGCCGGACAGCTTGTTCCAGCGCTGCAGGTCCTTGACCTCGACCTTGTTGGCCTTGGCGATGGAGGCGAGGTTGTCGCCGCGCTTGACCCGGTAGGCACGCTTGAGCTGCGCGACTTCGGCAGGGTCGGCGCCCTCGAACACCGGTTTGAGGGAGCGCGGGCTGATCAGCTCTTCAGGTCGCATGGTCTGCAGGCTGGCGGTCAGCAGCTGCGCCTTGGACGTCGGCACCAGCAGGTGCTGCGGGCCGTCGATGGTGGTGCGCTGCTTGAACGCCGGGTTGAGCTGGAACAGCTCGTCTTCGTCGATGTTGGCCACCGCCGCGACCTTGGACAGGTCCATGCGCTGGTTGATCTCGACGACCTGGAAATACGGTTCGTTGGCGATCGGGTTGAGGTTCACGCCGTAGGCTTCCGGCGCCATGACCACCTGGGACAGGGCCAGCAGCTTCGGCACGTAGGCCTGGGTCTCGGCCGGCAGCGGCAGGTTCCAGTAGTCGGTCGGCAGGCCGAGGCGCTCGTTGCGCTCGATGGCGCGGCTCACCGTGCCTTCGCCGGCGTTGTAGGCCGCCAGGGCCAGCAGCCAGTCGCCGTTGAACATGTCGTGCAGGCGGGTCAGGTAATCCATCGCCGCGGTGGTCGAGGCGGTGATGTCCCGGCGGCCGTCGTAGAAACGGGTCTGGCGCAGGTTGAAGGAGCGCCCGGTGGACGGGATGAACTGCCAGAGGCCCACCGCGTCGGCCCGGGAATAGGCCATCGGGTTGTAGGCGCTTTCGATCACCGGCAGCAGGGCCAGTTCCAGCGGCATGTTGCGCTCTTCAAGGCGCTCGACGATGTAATGGATGTAGAGGCTGCCGCGTTCGCCGGCGTTCTCGAGGAACGACGGGTTGCTGGCGAACCAAAGGCGTTGCTGCTCGATGCGCGGGTTGACCCCCAGGCCCTCTTGCAGTTGGAAGCCTTCGCGCATCCGTGCCCAGATGTCCTGGGGCACCTGCGGGCTGGGCTTCTCGTTCAGCCAGATCGGCTTCTGTTTGGCCCGGGCAGCGATGTTCGGCGCGTGGGTCGCGTCAGTCTGCGGCGCATGGCTGGAGCAGCCCGCCAGGGTGGCGGACACAGCCACCGCGATGGCTTGCGCCAGGCGGGTCAGTGCGTCTGAGTTGACGGACTTGCGTATGGATGACGACATTGGCTGGAAGTAAGTTCCGGGCAAAAATGTCGGGCGATTCTAGAAAGCGCACCCCCAACGGTCAACCGTTCAGAACTTTTGTACCGTTTGGGGAGTGCCTCAAAACGTGTCTTTCCAGGCCCGCAGTGCCGCAAAAACCTCACTCGGCGCCCGGTTTTGAGGGCCGCTCCGTTCGTCCACTTTTTGTTTAACTAATGTTTCACCCGTCCGCAGGAAGGGGTTGGTGAGCTTTTCCAGGGCCAGGGTCGAGGGCAGGGTCATCACGCCGTTTTCCCGCTGCTGGCGGACTTTTTCCAGACGGGCGGCGATGTGCGGGTTGTCCGGTTCGACCGCGGCGGCGAACTTCAGGTTGCTCAACGTGTATTCGTGGGTGCAGTAGACCAGCGTGTCTTCCGGCAGCGCGGCCAGACGGCTGAGCGAGTGATGCATCTGCTGCGGCGTGCCCTCGAACAGGCGGCCGCAGCCGGCGGCGAACAGGGTGTCGCCGCAGAACAGCAGGCCATGGCGGTAGTAGGCGATGTGGCCCAGGGTGTGGCCGGGCACGGCGTAGACGTCGAAGTCCCAGCCCAGCACGCGGGCCTTGTCGCCGTCCTTGAGCGCGATGTCGCGGCCGGGGATCTTCTCGCTGGCCGGCCCGTGGACGGTGGCGCCCGTGGCCGCCTTTAGCGCCTCGACGCCGCCGACGTGGTCATGGTGATGGTGGGTGATCAGGATGTCGCCCAGCACCCAGCCCGGATGGGCGTCGAGCCAGTCCTGCACCGGCGCGGCATCCCCCGGATCGACCACCGCGCAGCGGTGGGTCGCATGATCCTGCAACAACCAGATGTAGTTGTCGGTGAACGCGGGGAGGGCACTGATCTGTATCATCTTCGGATTCGCCAAACGGGTAACATTGGCGCATCTTAGAGCTTCGTGGCGCTTTGGAGAACGACATGACCGATAAAGCGTTCGCTCAGGCCGATCCTGACTGGCTGGCCCTGATCAGTTCGGCCCGGGAGTGGCTGTCCGGGCCCCTCGGACAATTTCTGCTGGATGAGGAACGGCGCATGCTCGAAGACGAGCTGGGCCGTTTTTTCGGCGGCTATCTGGTGCACTACGGGCCGTCCGCCGAGACGCCGCCGTCGGCGCCGCAGGTGCAGCGCAACGTGCGCCTGGGCGCGCCGTTGCCGGGGGTGGAGATCGTCTGCGAAGAGCAGGCCTGGCCGTTGAGCGAGCATGCGGCCGATGTGGTGGTCATGCAGCACGGGCTGGATTTCTGCCTGTCGCCCCACGGCCTGCTGCGCGAGGCGGCCAGCAGCGTGCGGCCCGGCGGGCACCTGCTGATCATCGGCATCAATCCCTGGAGCGCCTGGGGCCTGCGCCATGTGTTCGCCCATGACGGCCTGCGCAAGGCCCGCTGCATCTCGCCCTCGCGGGTCGCCGACTGGCTCAACCTGCTGGGCTTCGCGCTGGAGAAACGCCGCTTCGGGTGCTATCGTCCGCCGCTTGCGTCGTCCGCGTGGCAGGCACGCCTGGCCGGCTGGGAACGCCGCGCCGGCGCCTGGCAACTGGCCGGCGGCGGCTTCTACCTGCTGGTGGCGCGCAAGATCGTGGTCGGCCTGCGCCCGGTGCGCCAGGAGCGCCGCGAGCCGATGGGCAAGCTGATTCCGCTGCCGATGGCCAAGGTCAACCGCCGCCGCATCGAACCGTAGACACCTTCTTTATATTCCGGCCGGGCGTGCCCCGGCCTCGGCCATCGTCGGCGGCTGTCCGGCGAGGCCCGGCAATTTCTGGATGACTGGCATGACCGATAGCGTAGAACTGTTCACTGACGGCGCCTGCAAGGGCAACCCCGGCCCCGGCGGCTGGGGCGCCTTGCTGGTGTGCAAGGGCGTCGAGAAGGAACTGTGGGGCGGCGAAGCCAACACCACCAACAACCGCATGGAGCTGCTCGGCGCGATCCGCGGCCTGGAGGCCCTCAAGCGCCCGTGCGAAGTGCTGCTGGTGACCGACTCGCAATACGTGATGAAAGGCATCAACGAGTGGATGGCCAACTGGAAGAAGCGCGGCTGGAAAACCGCCGCGAAGGAGCCGGTGAAGAACGCCGACCTGTGGAAGCAGCTCGACGAGCAGGTCAACCGCCACAACGTCACCTGGAAATGGGTGCGCGGCCACATCGGCCATCACGGCAACGAACGGGCCGACCAGTTGGCCAACCGTGGCGTCGACGAAGTGCGGGGCTACAAACAGGATTGATTCCGGCCGTGCACCGTGGTGCGGCCCATCGCCAGCAGGCTGGCTCCCACAGGGGGGCTGCGCTGTCCATCGGTCCCCTGTGGGAGCCGGCCTGCCGGCGATGGGCGCGGCGCGCTCCACCTGAAACCCTGCGGCGAGCGTGATACCATCGCCGCCTTTGTCCGATTGCACCCGTTGAGAGCTGAACACTGATGGCCACCAGATCCGTTGTACTCGATACCGAAACCACCGGCATGCCGGTGACCGACGGCCACCGGATCATCGAGATCGGCTGCGTCGAGTTGATGGGCCGCCGTCTGACGGGCCGGCACTTTCACGTGTACCTGCAACCGGACCGCGAAAGCGACGAGGGCGCGATCGGCGTTCACGGCATCACCAACGAGTTTCTGGTCGGCAAGCCACGCTTCGCCGAAGTGGCCGACGAGTTCTTCGAATTCATCAACGGCGCGCAGCTGATCATCCACAACGCGGCGTTCGACGTCGGCTTCATCAACAACGAATTCGCCTTGCTGGGCCAGCAGGACAGGGCTGACATCACCCGTCACTGCTCGATCCTCGACACCCTGATGATGGCGCGGGAGCGCCACCCGGGCCAGCGCAACAGCCTCGACGCGCTGTGCAAGCGTTATGGCGTGGACAACTCCGGCCGTGAGCTGCACGGCGCATTGCTCGACTCGGAGATCCTCGCCGACGTCTACCTGACCATGACCGGCGGCCAGACCAGCCTGTCCCTGGCCGGCAACGCCTCCGACGGATCCGGCGAAAGCAGCGGGCGCGCGTCTGAGATCCGGCGCCTGCCGGCCGACCGCCAACCGGGCCGGATCATCCGTGCCAGCGAAGACGAACTGGCGCAGCACGCGGCGCGCCTCGAAATCATCGCCAAGTCCGCCGGCGGCCCGGCGCTGTGGACGCAACTGATCGAGTCCCAGGCATAGGGAGCTGCTGCGGCGAGGGAGCAAGCTCCTCGCCGCAAGCCGCAAGCCGCAAGCCGCAAGCCGCGCCGCAAGCCGCAAGCCGCAAGCCGCAAGCCGCAAGCCGCAAGCCGCAAGCCGCAAGCCGCAAGCCGCAAGCCGCAAGCCGCAAGCCACAAGCCACAAGCCACAAGATGGCCGGCGAGCGTTTCGCGCAAGCACCGCTTCCCCGGACATGGAGCCAACTGGCCACCCTCGCCACAACCGCGTTGACCCTCTACCCTGAGGACATTGGCACGCTGCGCGCTGCCGCCTCAGGACTCTGGGCCCCATGTACAAAGATTTGAAGTTTCCGGTGTTGATCGTCCACCGCGACATCAAGGCCGACACGGTTGCCGGCGAGCGTATCCGGGGCATCGCCCGGGAGCTGGAGCAGGAAGGATTCAAAGTCGTGTCGGCCACGGACTACACCGAGGGCCGGCTGGTGGCGTCCACCCATCATGGCCTGGCGTGCATGCTGATCGCCGCCGAAGACGCCAGCACCAACTCGCATTTGCTGCACAACATGGCCGAACTGATCGGGCTGGCCCGGGTGCGGGCGCCGGAGCTGCCGATCTTCGCCTTGGGCGAGCAGGTGACCCTGGAGAATGCCCCGGCCGACGCCATGGCCGAGCTCAACCAACTGCGCGGCATTCTCTACCTGTTCGAAGACACCGTGCCGTTCCTCGCCCGGCAAGTGGCGCGGGCGGCGCGCAAGTACCTGGACGGGCTGCTGCCGCCGTTCTTCAAGGCACTGGTGCAGCACACCGCCGACTCCAACTATTCCTGGCACACCCCCGGCCACGGCGGCGGGGTGGCGTACCACAAGAGTCCGGTGGGGCAGGCGTTCCACCAGTTCTTCGGCGAGAACACCCTGCGCTCGGACCTGTCGGTGTCGGTGCCCGAGCTCGGTTCGCTGCTCGACCATACCGGTCCCCTGGCCGAGGCCGAAGCGCGGGCGGCGCGCAACTTCGGCGCCGACCACACCTTCTTCGTGATCAACGGTACCTCGACCGCCAACAAGATCGTCTGGCATTCGATGGTCGGGCGCGATGACCTGGTGCTGGTGGACCGCAACTGCCACAAGTCGGTGCTGCACGCGATCATCATGACCGGCGCGATTCCGCTGTACCTGTGCCCGGAGCGCAATGACCTGGGGATCATCGGCCCCATTCCCCTGAGCGAGTTCAGCCGCGAGTCGATCCAGGCCAAGATCGATGCCAGCCCGCTGACCCAGGGGCGCGAGCCGAAGGTCAAGCTGGCGGTGGTCACCAACTCCACCTACGACGGCCTGTGCTACAACGCCGAGCTGATCAAGCAAAGCCTGGGCAACAGCGTGCAGGTGCTGCATTTCGACGAGGCCTGGTATGCGTACGCCGCGTTCCACGAGTTCTTCGCCGGCCGCTATGGCATGGCCACCTCGCGCAGCGCCGACAGCCCGCTGGTGTTCACCACCCATTCCACCCACAAACTGTTGGCGGCGTTCAGCCAGGCGTCGATGATCCATGTCCAGGACGGCGGGGCGCGGCAACTGGACCGCGACCGTTTCAACGAAGCGTTCATGATGCACATCTCGACGTCGCCGCAGTACAGCATCATCGCTTCGCTGGACGTGGCGTCGGCGATGATGGAAGGGCCGGCCGGCCGTTCGCTGCTGCAGGAAACCTTCGACGAGGCCTTGAGTTTCCGCCGCGCGCTGGCCAACCTGCGCCAGCACATCGCGGCCGATGACTGGTGGTTCTCGATCTGGCAGCCGCCGGGCGTCGAAGGCACCGACCGGGTGAAGACCGAGGACTGGCTGCTGCAGCCCGAGGCGGACTGGCACGGGTTCGGCGAGGTCGGCGACGATTACGTGCTGCTCGACCCGATCAAGGTCACGTTGGTGATGCCCGGCCTTAACGCCGGCGGCGCCTTGAGCGAAAAGGGGATTCCGGCGGCGGTGGTCAGTCGGTTCCTGTGGGAGCGCGGGCTGGTGGTGGAGAAGACCGGCCTGTATTCGTTCCTGGTGCTGTTCTCCATGGGCATCACCAAGGGCAAGTGGAGCACCTTGCTGACCGAGCTGCTGGAGTTCAAGCGCAGCTACGACGCCAACGTCAGCCTCGCCACCTGCCTGCCGTGCGTCGCCCAGGAAGACACGGTGCGCTACCGCGGCATGGGCCTGCGCGACCTGTGCGACCAATTGCACGACTGCTACCGCACCAACGCCACGGCCAGGCACCTCAAGCGCATGTACACCGTGCTGCCGGAGATCGCCATGAAGCCGGCCCACGCCTACGACCAACTGGTGCGCGGCGAGGTCGAGGCCGTGCCCATCGATGAGCTGGAAGGGCGGGTGGCGGCGGTGATGCTGGTGCCTTACCCGCCGGGCATCCCGCTGATCATGCCGGGCGAACGCTTCACCGAGGCTACCCGTTCGATCATCGAATACCTGAAGTTTGCCCGCACGTTCGATGCAAGCTTCCCAGGTTTCGTGGCGGATGTGCATGGACTGCAACATGACGACCATGGCAACGGACGGTCGTACACCGTCGATTGCGTCAAGGAATGAGGACGTACAACCCTATGCAAGCGCTTATGAACCCGAAACATCCCGGCCTGTCGGTGCGGGTCGCCGACGAGGGCTTTGCCGCGTACATCTGGGGCAGCGACTTCAGCTTCGAAGTCAGCGCCTACGGCGCCGCCCAGATCGGCCAGCCTGTGGCGGCATGGGCCGTGACGCCCATCGTGCCGTACCGCAAGTGCTACGGCATCGACCCTGAAGAGTTCAGCAGCTACCGCGACGCCGCCGACAGCGAAATCTTCATGGCCTACCTGGGCGACGAGCCGGTCGGCCATCTGGTGGTCAGTACCAACTGGAACGGTTTTGCCCATATCGACGAGCTGGCGGTGCACGCCCCGGCGCGGCGCCACGGGGTGGCCAAGGCATTGCTGGATGTGGCGCAGTTCTGGAGCCGCAAGAAGAAACTGCCGGGCATCATGCTCGAAACCCAGAACAACAACCTCGGCGCCTGCCGGCTGTACGAGCGTTGCGGCTATGTGATCGGCGGCATCGATCACCTGCGCTACCGCGGCATCGATCCGAACACCGCCGAAGTGGCGCTGTTCTGGTATCGGTTGTTCGACAACCCGCTGGAAGGGCCGGTCAGCCCGCCAACATCGCCAAGGCTTGTTCCGTGACGAGGGCGAGCAGCGTCTGGATGGCCGCCGGCGACGGGGCGTGCCGGTAGGTCAGGGCGTAGAGGCTGACCGGCACCGCCGGCGACAGCGGGCACGCATCGAGGCCGGCGGCGCGGGCGCCCAGGGCGGTGAACGGGTCGACGATGGCCAGGCCTTCGCCGGCTTCGACCATGCTGCGCATCATCTGGTGGGTCTGCACGCGGGTGCGGACGGTCGGCGCCGGGCTCAGCGCCTGAAGCTTGTGTTCCAGCGCCGGGCTCAGCGGATCCTGGCCCTCCAGGCCGACCATCGCCTGGCCCGCCAGGTCCGGCAGGGAAACGTACTTCTGCTTCGGTTGCAGCCAGCCGTGGGGCGCCAGCAGTTGCAGCTTGCCCTGGGCCAGCGCCTGGCAATGGATGTCGGGGTGTTCGGGATCGTGCAGGCTCAGGCCCAGGTCGCATTCGCGCAGCAGCAGGCGGCGGACGATGTCACGGGTCGGTTCGCTGAACAGGGTGCAGGGGGCGTCCGGCAGGCGCCGGCGCAGGGCGGCGAAGCTTTGCGGCAGCAGTTGCTGGGCCAGCGGCGGTGTGCCGGTGATCCGCAGGGGCGGGGCGAGGTACTGGCGCAGGCTGTCGGCCAGGCGCTGCACCGGCTCCAGCGCTTCGTAAATGTGGCCGATCTCGACTTGCAGCGCCTTGGCTTCCGGGGTGGCCTGGAGCCGTCCGCGGACGCTGGCGAACAGCATGAACCCCAATTCGCTCTCGGCTTCGCGCAACCGCGCTTCGACCTCGGCCGTCGACAATTGCAGCCATTCGGCCGCGGTGCCTGCATGGCCGGTCTGCAGCAGCGCCTGAATCACTTCGATATGACGTAAACGCATGCGGCAAGTCCATGTCCGGCGGTTGGGGTCAGTGGCTGAATCCTACCCCAACTCGGCACGGAAGACTTCTGCTCATAACGGCCGGTTATGAAGCGATGACGGAATCGGGTTCGCGGATCAGGGTGATGCCGGACTGCACCAGCAGGAATTCGTTTTCGTCGATCTTGTTGATGCGATCGCCGATCGCCAGCTTGTAGGTGGTGACGGGCTCCGTGCCGGTGAGTCCGTCTGCCGACGGGGTGGATTCCTGGTACTCATGCACGGAATAAACGCGGCCTTCCGCATCTCTTGCATGGAACTGACCGACGAGTACTGCTGCCATCTGTTTAGAACCTCTGGAGATAAAACGCTGGATTGACGGCTGGGTAGACCGTCATCGGGCGCGGTAAGTTTTCCTACAGGAAAAAAATAATGCGTGCACCGGGATTTCCCGGGCGCCTGGTGAAAACGCCGGCGGACCATCTATAACTACAGGCTCCTCCCACGGACAGTCGAGAGTCTTCCCATGAGCAATGTCTACAACGTCGCAGTAGTGGTCGGCAGCCTCCGCAAAGCGTCGCTCAACCGCAAGGTCGCCCTGGCTCTGGCGGAGCTGGCGCCGGCGAACCTCAAGCTGAACATTGTCGAAATCGGCGACCTGCCGCTTTACAACGAAGACATCGACGGTGATTCGCCGCCGGCAGCCTACAGGACTTTCCGTCAGCAAGTGGCTTCATCCGACGCAGTGCTGTTTGTCACCCCGGAATACAACCGCTCGGTGCCGGCGCCCTTGAAGAACGCCATCGATGTCGGCTCCCGGCCTTACGGCAAGAGCGTCTGGAGCGGCAAGCCGGGGGCGGTGATCAGCGTTTCGCCCGGCGCCATCGGCGGTTTCGGCGCCAACCAGCATCTGCGCCAGTCCTTCGTGTTTCTCAATGTGCCGTGCATGCAGCAGCCCGAAGCCTACCTGGGCGGCGCCGGCTCGGCGTTTGACGAGGCGGGCAAACTGAACGAGTCGGTGCGGCCGTTCCTTCAGGGCTTCATCGATGCTTATGGGCAGTGGGTGGAGCAGCACAAGAAGTGATCGGCCGACCGGTCTGACGGAGTGGCCTGATGTCTTGCGGTGCCCCGACTGACGTCATCGCGGGCAAGCCCGCTCCCACAAGAGTTGCGCTCCTGCTCTGACACCATCGCCAGCAGGCTGGCTCCTACAGTGTTCTGCGATGAACGCAAACGCTGCGGCCAACGGAGATCCTTGTGGGAGCTGGCTCGCCAGCGATGGCGTCGTGTCAGTCTCAGTCGATCTGAATGACCGGCCGCTCCCCCAGGCTTTTTTCCTGTCCCACATTCGGGCATTGTCCGCGTTTCCATTTCATGAAGGCTTTCGCGGATGCTGGCTGCGTCGTTGATTTTCCTGCTGACCATCACTTTGGTGATCTGGCAGCCCAAAGGCCTCGGCGTCGGCTGGAGCGCGACGTTCGGTGCGGTGCTGGCGCTGCTGTTCGGGGTGGTGCACCTGTCTGACATTCCGCTGGTGTGGCAGATCATCTGGAACGCCACCGGCACCTTTGTCGCCCTGATCATCATCAGTCTGTTGCTCGACGAGGCCGGGTTCTTCGCCTGGGCCGCGTTGCACGTGGCGCGGTGGGGGCGGGGCAGCGGGCGCAAGCTGTTCGCGTTCATGGTGCTGCTCGGCGCGCTGGTGTCGGCGCTGTTCGCCAACGACGGCGCGGCGCTGATCCTCACGCCCATCGTGATCTCGATGCTGCTGGCGCTGCGGTTTTCCCCCGCCGCGACCCTGGCGTTCGTGATGGGGGCCGGTTTCATCGCCGACACCGCGAGCCTGCCGCTGGTGGTGTCGAACCTGGTCAACATCGTTTCCGCCGACTTCTTCCGCATCGGCTTCAACCGTTATGCGGCGGTGATGGTGCCGGTCAACTTCGTGAGCGTGGCCGCGACGCTGGGCATGCTGCTGTGGTTCTTCCGGCGCGACATCCCCAAGGCCTACGACCCTGAGCAGCTGGAACGCCCGGAAACGGCGATCCACGACAAGCCCACGTTCTACGCCGGGTGGGCGGTGCTGCTGATCCTGCTGGCGGGCTGCTTCGCCCTGGAACCGCTGGGCATTCCGATCAGTTTCATTTCCGCCGCGTGCGCCACGCTGCTGCTGGCCATCGCCGCCCGCGGGCACCGGATCTCCACGCGCAAGGTGATGAAAGAGGCGCCCTGGCAGATCGTGATCTTTTCCCTGGGCATGTACCTGGTGGTCTACGGCCTGCGCAACGCCGGGCTCACCGGCTATCTGGCCGGCTGGCTCGATGTCTTCGCCGGGCAGGGCGTATGGGGCGCGGCGCTGGGCACCGGGGTGCTGACGGCGTTGCTGTCGTCGGTCATGAACAACTTGCCGACGGTGCTGATCGGCCTGCTGTCCATCGACGCCAGCCAGGCCACGGGCGTGGTGAAGGAGGCGATGGTCTACGCCAACGTGATCGGCAGCGACCTGGGGCCGAAGATCACCCCGATCGGCAGCCTGGCGACCTTGCTCTGGCTGCATGTGCTGGCGCGCAAGGACATCCGCATCGGTTGGGGGTATTACTTCAAGGTCGGGATCGTGCTGACGGTGCCGGTGCTGCTGGTGACGTTGGCGGCGCTGGCGGTGCGGCTTTCGCTGTAACCGCACCGGCCTCAAACCTGGCCGGGCACGTTCGGCCACAGGTCGGACACCAGGAACAGCCGCTCGGCCTCTTCCCATTCGCCGCGGGCGTTTTCGGTCAGGCGCACCATCAATTGCGCCGGGGCCAGCGGTTCCAGCGCATCGAGCCAGGCTTGCAGATGGCCGTTGCTCCAGGTCTGGTCCGCCGGGTAGCGGGCCGGCGCCAGCCAGGCGTGGCGGGGCAGGGGTTGCCAGCGTCCGGCCGGCCGCTGCGCGACGAACGCCGGCCAGTCCTTCTGGTGCAGCCAGCTGCCGCGCAAATGCTGCGGATGGGCGCCGTTGGGCGGTTGGGATTCTCCGGGCCACGGGTACAGCAGGTAGCCGCCGAGCCACAATTGCGCGCTGAACGGCCCGACATCCAGCGCCGCCAGCGCTTCGCGGCTTTCCGGCCGGGCGGAGATCGGCAACTGGTGCTCGCTCAGGTGCGCCAGCTTGCGGTCCAGCCGGTCATGGCAACCGGGCCCCAGCCACTGCGCCGGATCCTGGCCGCCGCCGTTCTGCGGGCCGAGGTAGAGCTTGATCGCCAGTTCCAGGTGATGCACGCCGTCGCGGTCGCGCAGCAGCATGTCCAGTTCGCCCAGGGTGTGGCCCTCGCGGCGGATCGGCAGGTTCGCGGCGATCAGTTCGATGCCCGGCGCGTGCTCCACGGCAAACTGCCACAGCCGTTCGTAGTACAGGCCCAACCGCCGGGTGCGGGCCTGGGACAGCCAGTGCAGCAGGCCGTAGCTGTCGCGGTCGAGCCGGCGCAGCCAGTGCTCCAGCCGTTCGGGATCGCTCACCCAGTCGCTGGCGGCCAGCGGGTGACGCTGCGGCCACGGCGTGGCGGCCAGCATCGGCGGGGCGAGGATCACCCACGCCAGATCGCGCACCTCAGGGTGGCGCAGGCGGTGGGGCAACTGGAGCAAATCGGGAAATAGGATCATCTTGCGAGCATAGCCCCAAACGCGGGTACGCCCTTGTGGCTGAAAGGATTTTGTCTATGCGCCGCTTTCGCCCATAATCGTGCTTTTCGCCGCATCCGCCCCGCAGGAGTCCCATGGAGCAATTTCGTAATATCGGCATCATCGGTCGCCTGGGCAGCTCCCAGGTGCTGGATACCGTCCGCCGACTGAAACGCTTTCTGCTCGATCGTCACCTGCACGTGATCCTCGAAGACACCATCGCCGAAGTCCTGCCGGGCCACGGCCTGCAGACGTCCTCGCGCAAGATGCTCGGCGAGGTCTGCGACATGGTCATCGTCGTCGGCGGCGACGGCAGCCTGCTCGGCGCCGCACGGGCGCTGGCGCGGCACAACATTCCGGTGCTGGGGATCAACCGCGGCAGCCTCGGCTTCCTCACCGACATCCGCCCGGACGAGCTGGAGGTCAAGGTCGCCGAAGTGCTCGACGGCCACTACCTGGTGGAGAACCGCTTCCTGCTCCAGGCCGAGGTGCGCCGCCACGCCGAAGCCATCGGCCAGGGCGATGCGCTGAACGACGTGGTGCTGCACCCCGGCAAGTCGACGCGGATGATCGAGTTCGAGCTGTACATCGACGGCCAGTTCGTCTGCAGCCAGAAGGCCGACGGCCTGATCGTCTCCACGCCCACCGGCTCCACGGCCTATGCCTTGTCCGCCGGCGGCCCGATCATGCATCCCAAGCTCGACGCCATTGTGATTGTGCCGATGTACCCCCATACCTTGTCCGGGCGGCCCATCGTGGTCGATGGCAACAGTGAGCTGAAAATCGTCGTGTCCAAAGATATGCAGATCTACCCGCAAGTGTCCTGCGACGGGCAGAACCACTTCACCTGCGCGCCGGGGGACACCATCACCGTCAGCAAGAAGGCGCAGAAGCTGCGCCTGATCCATCCGCTGGACCACAACTACTACGAAGTCTGCCGCACCAAGCTCGGCTGGGGCAGCAGGCTGGGTGGCGGAGGCGAGTGATGCTCGATCCTGCGCGAAGTTACGACCTGATCGGTGACGTGCACGGCTGCGCCCTGACGCTGGAGCATCTGCTGGACCGGCTCGGCTACCACAAGCAGGGCGGCATCTGGCGGCATCCGTCGCGCATGGCGGTGTTCGTCGGCGACATCATCGACCGCGGCCCGCGGATCCGCGAGGCGCTGCACATCGTCCACGACATGGTCGAGGCCGGCCAGGCGCTGTGCATCATGGGCAACCACGAATTCAACGCCCTGGGCTGGAGCACGCCGGCGCTGCCCGGCAGCGGCAAGCAGTTCGTGCGCGAGCACACGCCGCGCCATGCGCGCCTGCTGCACGAGACCCTGACCCAGTTCGAGCAGCATCCGCACGACTGGCACGACTTCCTGCAATGGTTCTACGAGCTGCCGCTGGTGGCGGACGCCGGGCGCTTCCGTGTGGTGCACGCCTGCTGGGATGCCGGCATGATCGAACCGTTGCGCGGCCTGTTCCCCGATGCGCGCATCGACGAACACTTCCTCCAGGACTCGGCCGTGCCGGGCAGCTTCGCCTGCACCGTGTTCGACCGCCTGCTGCGCGGCACCGACATGCGCCTGCCGGACGGCCTGACCATGACCAGCGGCGACGGCCTGGTGCGTTCGTTCTTCCGCACCAAGTTCTGGGAGGACGATCCGCAGACCTACGGCGACATCGTGTTCCAGCCCGACGCGCTGCCCGAGCCGGTGGCGCAGAAACCGCTGACCTCAAGCGAGAAAAACAGCCTGTTGCGCTACGGCATCGACGAGCCCCTGCTGTTCGTCGGCCACTACTGGCGCAGCGGCAAGCCGGCGCCGATCCGGCCGAACCTCGCCTGCCTGGACTACAGCGCGGTGCTGTACGGCAAGCTGGTGGCCTATCGTCTGGATCAGGAAACCCGCCTCGATCCGCATAAATTCGTCTGGGTCGACGTCGAGCGGCCGGAGGTGCTGCGATGAGCGCGGTGGCGGTGTTGCGCCTGCCCCTGGCGGCGGATCTGAGCGGTTTCGTCCAACTGCTGCAGCGCATGCAGGTGCCCCACCGCGTCAGCGAAGAGGCGGGCGAGCAGGTGCTGTGGGTGCCGGCGGAGATCAGCGACGACGTGCGTTCGCTCTACGAGCGCTTCCCGGCCGGCGACCCGGACCTGCAGCTGGACATCCCGGCGAGGCAGCCCCTCAGCCGTCCGGGCTTCGTCGAACAGCTGAAGTACGCCAAAGCCACGGCGTCGGTCCTGCTGCTGACGCTGGTCGTCGCCGCACTGACCCTGCTGGGCGACAACCTCGACACGATGCGCTGGCTGACCTTCCTCGAGTTCCGCGTGGTCGGCGAGTACATCCAGTTCACTCCGCTGGCCGACAGCCTGGCGGCGGGGCAGTGGTGGCGGCTGGTCACGCCGATGCTGATCCACTTCGGCATCCTGCACCTGGCCATGAACGGCATGTGGTACTGGGAGCTGGGGCGGCGGATCGAGTCGCGCCAGGGCGGCGTCAACCTGATCGGCCTGACGCTGCTGTTCAGCCTGGTGTCGAACTTCGCCCAATACCTGTTCAGCGGACCGACCCTGTTCGGTGGCCTGTCCGGCGTGCTCTACGGGCTGCTCGGGCACTGCTGGATCTTCCAGCTGCTGGCACCGAACCCCGCCTACCGCCTGCCGCGCGGCGTGCTGGTGATGATGCTGGTGTGGCTGCTGGTGTGTCTGTCCGGGCTGGTTTCGGCGATCGGTTTCGGCCAGATCGCCAACGCCGCCCACGTCGGCGGGCTGTTCATCGGATGCTTCACCGGCCTGTTGGGCGGTTTGTACAACCGCCGTAAACTGGCCGCCTGAACCGTTTACTGGAAAAAGAGACCGGAGACCCTGATGTCCTCTTTCAACGAAATGATCAAAAACATCACCCCGGACATCTACCGCAGCCTGAAGCTGGCGGTGGAGATCGGCAAATGGTCGGACGGCAACAAGCTCACCGCCGAGCAGCGCGAACTGTCGCTGCAGGCGATGATCGCCTGGGAGATCCAGAACCTGCCCGAGGAAGAGCGCACCGGTTACATGGGCCCGCAGGAATGCTCGTCGAAGTCGATCGAAGTGCCGAACATCCTGTTCAAGTCGGACGCCATCCATTGATCGAGATCGGCCGCGGTTCCATCAGCAAGATGTCGGCGCGCCTTGACGGGGCCGACGTGCAGTACGCGTTTCGTCTGGACGGCGTCGAGGTGCCGGTCAACCCGTTGATCGGCAGCACGTTGCGTCTGGAGTACCTGGGTGCGATCCACTGCACCCATTGCGGACGCAAGACCAAGACCAGCTTCAGCCAGGGCTACTGCTACCCGTGCATGACCAGGCTGGCCCAGTGCGACGTGTGCATCATGAGCCCTGAGCGCTGCCACTACGACGCCGGCACCTGCCGGGAGCCCGAGTGGGGCGAAAAATTCTGCATGACCGACCACGTCGTGTACCTGGCCAACTCCTCCGGGATCAAGGTCGGCATCACCCGCGCCACCCAGTTGCCGACCCGCTGGCTCGACCAGGGCGCCAGCCAGGCGCTGCCGATCCTGCGCGTCGCCACCCGCCAGCAGTCGGGGTTCGTCGAGGATCTGCTGCGCACCCAGGTGGCGGACAAGACCAACTGGCGCGCCTTGCTCAAGGGCGATGCCGAGGCGGTGGACCTGGTGCAGGTGCGCGACCGGCTGTTCGACAGCTGCGCCGAAGGCCTGCTGGGCCTGCAGCAGCGATTCGGCCTACAGGCGATTCAGAAAGTGACCGATGTCCAACCGCTGGAAATCCGCTATCCGGTGGAGCAATACCCGGCCAAAATCGTCAGCTTCAACCTGGACAAGAACCCGATTGCCGAAGGCACCCTGTTGGGGGTCAAGGGCCAGTACCTGATCTTCGACACCGGCGTGATCAACATTCGCAAGTACACGGCCTACCAGCTCGCCGTGCATCAATAAGGACGCCAGCATGCGCACCGAACAACCGAAGATGATCTACCTGAAGGACTATCAGGCGCCCGAGTACCTGATCGACGAAACGCACCTGACCTTCGAGTTGTTCGAGGATCACAGCCTGGTGCACGCGCAACTGGTGATGCGCCGCAACCCGGCCCGTGGCCCGGGCCTGCCGCCGCTGGTGCTCGACGGCCAGCAGCTGGAACTGCTGTCGGTGACCCTGGCCGACCGCGAACTGGGCGCCGCCGACTACCAGCTGAGCGACAGCCACCTGACCCTGCATCCGGCCAGCGAGACCTTCACGGTCGACACCAGCGTGCGCATTCACCCGGAGAGCAACACCGCGCTGGAAGGCCTGTACAAGTCCGGCCGCATGTTCTGCACCCAGTGCGAGGCCGAGGGCTTTCGCAAGATCACCTATTACCTCGACCGCCCGGACGTGATGAGCAAGTTCACCACCACCGTGGTGGCCGAGCAGCACAGCTACCCGGTGCTGCTGTCCAACGGCAACCCGGTCGCCTCGGGCCCCGGCGAAGACGGCCGGCACTGGGCAACCTGGGAAGACCCGTTCATGAAGCCGGCCTACCTGTTCGCGCTGGTGGCCGGTGACCTGTGGTGCGTCGAGGACAGCTTCACCACCATGAGCCAGCGCACCGTGGCCCTGCGCATCTATGTCGAGCCGGAAAACATCGACAAGTGCCAGCACGCCATGAACAGCCTGAAGAAGTCCATGCGCTGGGACGAGGAGGTCTACGGCCGCGAGTACGACCTGGACATCTTCATGATCGTCGCCGTGAACGACTTCAACATGGGCGCCATGGAGAACAAGGGCCTCAACATCTTCAACTCCAGCGCCGTGCTGGCCCGCGCCGAGACCGCCACCGACGCCGCGCACCAGCGGGTCGAGGCCATCGTCGCCCACGAATACTTCCACAACTGGTCGGGCAACCGCGTGACCTGCCGCGACTGGTTCCAGCTGTCGCTCAAGGAAGGCTTCACCGTGTTCCGCGACGCCGGTTTCTCCTCGGACATGAACTCGGCCACGGTCAAGCGCATCCAGGACGTGGCGTACCTGCGCACCCATCAGTTCGCCGAAGACGCCGGCCCGATGGCCCACGCCGTGCGCCCGGACAGCTTCATCGAGATCTCCAACTTCTACACCCTGACCGTGTACGAAAAGGGCTCGGAAGTGGTCGGCATGATCCACACGCTGCTGGGCGCCGAGGGCTTTCGCAAGGGCAGCGACCTGTACTTCCAGCGCCACGACGGCCAGGCCGTGACCTGCGACGATTTCGTCAAGGCCATGGAGGACGCCAACGGCGTCGACCTGACCCAGTTCAAGCGCTGGTACAGCCAGGCCGGCACACCGCGCCTGGCGGTGAGCGAGTCCTATGACGCCGCCGCGAAGACCTACAGCCTGACGTTCCGCCAGAGCTGCCCGCCGACCCCGGACAAGGTCGAGAAGCTGCCGTTCGTGATCCCGGTCGAGCTGGGCCTGCTGGACAGCCAGGGCAATGCCCTCGCGCTGCGCCTGGCGGGCGAAGCCTCGGCGCAGGGCACCTCCCGGGTGATCTCGGTGACCGAAGCCGAGCAGACCTTCACCTTCGTCGACATCGCCGGGCAGCCGCTGCCGTCGCTGCTGCGCGGCTTCTCCGCGCCGGTGAAGCTCAGCTTCCCGTACAGCCGCGACCAGTTGATGTTCCTGATGCAGCACGACAGCGACGGCTTCAACCGCTGGGATGCCGGCCAGCAGCTGTCGGTGCTGGTGCTGCAGGAACTGATCGCCCAACAGCAGAAGGGCGAGCCCCTGGTGCTGGATCCGCGCCTGGTGTCGGCCCTGCGCACCGTGCTGGCCGACGAGTCGCTGGACCAGGCCATGGTCGCGGAGATGCTGTCGCTGCCGAGCGAAGCCTACCTGACCGAGATCAGCGAAACGGCGGACGTCGACGCGATCCACGCCGCCCGGGAGTTCGCCCGCCGGCAACTGGCGGACAACCTGTTCGAAGCGCTGTGGCTGCGTTACCAGGCCAACCGCGACCTGTCGAAGAAAACCCCGTATGTGGCCGAGGCCGAGCACTTCGCCCGCCGGGCGCTGCAGAACATCGCGCTGTCGTACCTGATGCTCAGCGGCAAGCCTGAGGTGCTCGCCGCCACGCTTGAGCAGTTCGACACCTGCGACAACATGACCGAACGCCTGACGGCGCTGGCCGTGCTGGTCAACTCGCCGTTCGAAGAGCAGAAGGCCAAGGCCCTGGCCACCTTCGCCGAGCACTTCAAGGACAATCCGCTGGTCATGGACCAATGGTTCAGCGTGCAGGCCGGCAGCACCTTGCCGGGCGGCCTGGCGCGGGTGAAGGCGCTGATGCAGCACCCGGCGTTCAGCATCAAGAACCCGAACAAGGTGCGTGCGCTGATCGGTGCGTTCGCCGGGCAGAACCTGATCAACTTCCACGCGGCGGACGGTTCGGGCTATCGCTTCCTGGCGGATCTGGTGATCGAGCTGAACGCTCTCAACCCGCAGATCGCTTCGCGGCAACTGGCGCCGCTGACCCGCTGGCGCAAATACGACAGCGCCCGTCAGGCGCTGATGAAGGGCGAACTGGAGCGGATCCTCGCGTCCGGCCAGCTGTCCAGCGATGTGTATGAAGTGGTGAGCAAGAGCCTGGCCTGATGTAGAAGTGGGGTGGCCCAAATGCCGGCCACCCCACAGAACCCTGTGGGAGCTGGCTTGCCAGCGATGACGACTGACCCGTCAATGGGGCAGTGCCTGTCATCGCGGGCAGGCTCGCTCCTTCCGGTTTTGGCTTGACGTTATTTCAGGTCAAACCGGTCCAGCTCCATCACCTTGCTCCACGCTGCCACGAAGTCCTTCACAAACTGATCCTTCGCATCGGCACTGGCGTACACCTCGGCCAGCGCACGCAGCTGCGCGTTGGAACCGAACACCAGATCCACACGGGTCGCGGTCCATTTCACGTTGCCGGTCTTGCGGTCCTTGCCTTCGAACTCATCGGCGGCTTTCGACGTCGGCGCCCATTCGACGCCCATGTCCAGCAGATTGCGGAAGAAATCGTTGGTCAAGGTGCCGGGACGGTCGGTGAACACGCCGTGCCTGGTTTGCCCGGCGTTGGTGTCCAGCACCCGCAGGCCGCCGAGCAGCACGGTCATCTCCGGCGCCGACAGGGTGAGCAGTTGTGCCTTGTCGATCAGCAGCGCTTCGGCCGACACCCGGTACGTGGCCTTGGCGTAGTTGCGGAAGCCGTCAGTTTGCGGCTCAAGGAAACCGAAGGAGTCCACGTCCGTCTGCTCTTGCGTGGCGTCGGTGCGGCCGGGCGAGAAGGGCACGGTGACCGAATGCCCGGCATTCTTGGCTGCCTGTTCGACGCCGGCGTTGCCGGCCAGCACGATCAGGTCGGCGAACGAGATTTTCGTGCCGCCATGGCTATCGTTGAATTGATTGCGGATGCCGTCGAGGGTCGCCAGCACCTTGGCCAGTTGCTCGGGCTGGTTCGCCGCCCAGAACACCTGAGGCGCCAGGCGCAGACGCCCGCCGTTGGCGCCGCCGCGCTTGTCCGAACCGCGGAAGGTGGACGCGGACGCCCAAGCGGTGGAGACCAGTTGCGGCACCGTCAGCCCTGAGGCGAGCACTTTGCTCTTGAGCTCGGCGATTTCGCTGTCGCCCACCAACGGGTGATCGACCACCGGGATCGGATCCTGCCAGAGCAGTTCCTCGTTGGGCATTTCCGGGCCGAGGTAACGGGACAGCGGGCCCATGTCGCGGTGGATCAGCTTGTACCAGGCGCGGGCGAAGGCGTCCGCCAACTGGTCGGGGTTGGCCAGGAAGCGCCGCGAAATCTGCTCGTAGGCCGGGTCGAAGCGCAGGGCCAGGTCGGAGGTCAGCATGGTCGGGTCGCGGCGTTTGCTTGGGTCGTGGGCATCGGGAATGGTGCCGGCGCCGGCGCCGTTCTTCGGTTTCCACTGGTGGGCGCCGGCGGGGCTCTTGGTCAGTTCCCACTCGTAGCCGAACAGGTTTTCCAGGTAGTTGTTGCTCCATTTCGTCGGCGTGGTGGTCCAGGTCACTTCCAGGCCGCTGGTGATGGCGTCGCCGCCCTTGCCGGTGCCGAAGGTGCTTTTCCAGCCCAGGCCTTGCAGCTCGAGGCCCGCCGCTTCCGGTTCCGGGCCGACATGGTCGGCGGGGCCGGCGCCGTGGGTCTTGCCGAACGCGTGGCCGCCGGCGATCAGGGCCACGGTCTCTTCGTCGTTCATGGCCATGCGGCCGAAGGTTTCGCGGATGTCCTTGGCCGACGCCACCGGGTCGGGGTTGCCTTCAGGGCCTTCCGGGTTCACGTAGATCAGGCCCATCTGCACGGCGGCCAACGGGTTTTCCAGGTTGCGCTCGCCCTGGTTGGTGCGGCTTTCCTCGCTGCCGTGGATGGCCGGCTCGGCCACCAGGGTGCCGTCGCCAGGCGGCTGCACGTCCGGGCCTTTGCCGTAGCGGTTGTCGCCGCCGAGCCAGGTGGTTTCCGAACCCCAGTAGACGTCTTCATCGGGTTCCCAGACGTCCGGACGGCCGCCGGAGAAGCCGAAGGTCTTGAAGCCCATGGACTCCAGCGCGACGTTGCCGGTCAGCACGATCAGGTCGGCCCAGGAAATGTTGCGGCCGTACTTTTGCTTGATCGGCCACAGCAGGCGCCGGGCCTTGTCGAGGCTGACGTTGTCCGGCCAGCTGTTGAGCGGCGCGAAGCGCTGCTGACCGGAGCCGGCGCCACCGCGCCCGTCGGCGGTGCGGTAGGTGCCGGCGCTGTGCCAGGCCATGCGGATGAACAGCGGGCCGTAGTGGCCGAAGTCGGCCGGCCACCAGTCCTGGGAGTCGGTCATCAGCGCCGTCAGGTCGCGTTTGAGGGCCTGGAAGTCCAGGCTCTTGAAGGCCTTGGCGTAGTCGAAGTCCTTGCCCAGCGGATCGGACTTGGGCGAATGCTGGCTGAGGATCTTCAGGTTCAGTTGGTTGGGCCACCAGTCGCGGTTCGTCGTGCCACCGCCGGCGGCGTGATTGAACGGGCATTTCGATTCGTTTGCCATGTCCGGGTCCTTATCAGGTCTTCTGCGGCCGGCTCGTGCCGACTTCGGACTAGTAAGGCTAGTCCCGACTCCGGCAGTCGGCTAATAGGCCGACTATTGGAAGCCGATAGGGGAAAGCTTTCAGGACTTTACGGGGTGATGCGCCGTGTCGATGCGTGGGATGCACCCGCGAGAGGCGCGTGGTTGAGCGGTTGCCGCATCTCTGATGGCAGAACAGTGATGGCAAACAGAAATGTTATTGTATAACATTAATTTTGTTTCATCCTGTCTCGGCGTGTCGTCCATGACTGCCGGCGACGTTCACTCTTCTGTCTACGGAAACCAGAAATGCCTGCCCGTCCTCTCCCATGGCGCCTGACGCCCCTGGCCGCTGCGCTGCTGTTCGCATCGCCGCTGTTCGCCGCCGAACCCCTCGAACTGCAACCGCAGGTCATCACCGCCAACCCGCTGGGCAGCCAGGCCCTCGCCTCGCCGTCGACGGTGCTGTCCGGCGATGACCTGACGTTTCAGCAGAAGGGCAGCCTCGGCGAAACCCTGAACAAGCAACCGGGCGTTTCTTCGTCGTATTTCGGCCCCGGCGCGAGCCGGCCGATCATCCGGGGCCAGGATGGCGACCGCATCCGCATCCTGCGCAACGGCGTCGGCGCGTTGGACGCCTCGTCGCTGTCCTATGACCATGCGGTGCCGCTGGATCCGGTCAACGTCGAACGCGTCGAGATTGTCCGTGGCCCGGCGGCGCTGCTGTATGGCGGCAGCGCCATCGGCGGGGTGGTCAACACCTTCGACAACCGCATTCCCACCGAAGCCATCGACGGCATTCACGGTGCCGGCGAGTTGCGCTACGGCGGCGCCGACACCACCCGCAGCAGCGCCGGCAAGCTGGAGGCGGGCAATGGTCAGTTTGCCCTGCACGTAGACGCCAGCTCCCGGGAGTTCAACGACCTGAAGATCCCCGGATACGCCAAGACCGGCCGCGAGCGCGCCGACGATGACGGTGATGCGAAAAAGCACCGTCTGGCCAACAGCGACGGTCGCCAGGACGGCGGCGCGGTGGGGAGTTCCTACACCTGGGACGACGGTTATGCCGGTCTTTCCTACAGCCATTACGATTCGAACTACGGCTCGCCTGCCGAAGACGACGTGCGTATCCGCATGCAACAGGACCACTACGCCTTTGCCTCGGAAATCCGCAACCTGGACGGCCCCTTCAGTTCGGTGAAGTTCGACGCCGGTTACACCGATTACGAACACCGGGAAATCGAAGGCGGCGAGACCGGCACCACCTTCAAGAACAAGGGCTACGAAGCGCGGGTCGAGGCCCGGCATCAGCCGCTGGGGCCGCTCAACGGCGTGATCGGCGCCCAGGTCAGCCGCAATGAATTCTCTGCGCTGGGCGAAGAAGCGTTCGTGCCGCAGACCGACACCAACGTCGGCGCGCTGTTCATCCTGGAGGAGCTGCAAGCCACGGAGCGGTTGCTGCTGACCCTCGGCGGACGGCTGGAACACACCACCGTCGATCCGGACGCCAAGGGCAAGGAGCGTTTCGCCGAGGCCGACCGCTCCAGCAGCTTCACCGCCGGCAGCCTGTCGTCCGGCGCGGTGTACACCCTGACGCCCGTCTGGTCGGTCGCCGCGACCCTCGGCTACACCGAACGGGCACCGACGTTCTACGAGCTGTATGCCAACGGCGCCCACGTGGCCACCGGCACCTATGAGGTCGGCGATGCCGGCCTGTCGAAAGAGAAGGCGGTGTCCAGCGACCTGGCGCTGCGTTTCGACAACGGCATCCACAAGGGCAGCGTCGGTGTGTTCTACAGCCACTTCTCCAACTACATCGGCCTGTTGAGCACCGGTCGTACGCTCAATGATGAGGGCGAGCAGGACGCCGACGGCATGCCGGAATACGCCTATTCGGGCGTGCGTGCGCGCTTCAGCGGCATCGAGGCGAAGGATCGCTGGGAACTCGGCGAGAACGCCTACGGCAAATTTGCCCTGGAATTGTCCGGCGACTACACCCGGGCGAAAAACCTCGACACCGGCGAAGACCTGCCGCGCATTGCGCCGTTGCGTCTGAACAGCGGGTTGGTCTGGAGCCTGGATCGTTGGCAGGCGCGGCTCGATGTCGAGCACGCCAGTTCGCAGCATCGCGTGCCGGACAACGAAAGCAGCACGGACGGCTACACCACGCTGGGGGCCAATGTGGGTTACAACTTCGATGTCGGCCGGAGCAAATGGCTGGCGTTCGTCAATGCCGAGAACCTGACCGACCAGACCGTGCGCTACGCCAGTTCGATCCTGCGCGACATTGCGCCGGCGCAGGGGCGCAGCATTCAGGTGGGGTTGCGCACCACGTTCTGATCCACGGATGCGCCGACGTCCCGCACCCGGCGGAACGTCGGCGCCGGCCTCAGCTCGACTGTGCCGTGTCGTCCGCCGGCACGTCGTCCAGCAGGTCGTCCTGGCCGGGCAGTTCGGTGATGACGCTGAAGTCGCTGACCTCGACCGCACCCGCCCCATAACCCAGCAGGTGGAAGGAGAACGCCTTGCGCGCCAGCGGATTGTCGAAGCTGAAGTCCATCTCCAGCGGCTGATCGGCGGTGGCGACCATTTCCGTCGGCAGGCCCAGTTGCACGTCCTGCTCCATCTCCTTGGCCTTGAGCTGGATGAACGCGGCTTGCGCCGGATCGACCGAGCGCACGGTCAGGCGCACGCGGGTGTGGGAGCCCTTGGGCATCTCCAGGTACTGCGCGCCGATCAGGTTGTCGGCCCAGTCATCCTTGATCTGCGCCTGCAGCGGGATCACGTTGGAGCTGCCGAACTGGTAGCGCTGGTTCAGCGGCGAACGCAGCAGCGACAGGTCCAGCGCGGTGGCGCGGGCGGCGATCTGCCGTGCGCTCTGGCCGCTGGCGTTGCCCTTGAACGTGGCGCTGTCGGCGATGAAGCCGGCGCTGGCGTAATCCCGGCAGCGGCGCGGCATGTCGCACTCGGTCAGCACGCCCTGGCCGTTGTGGTAGCGCAGCTTGCCGTTGGTGAAGGACATGATCTCGCGGCCCGTGTCGTAGTCGCGAAACAGCGAACGGCCGCTCAGGGCGGCGGGCACCGGCAGGTCGAAGTAGTCGAGGATCGAGGCGCTGAGGTCGACATGGCCGTAGACCCCGGCGTTCAGCCGCGGCAATTGCGCGTGCTCCGGGGCCAGGGTCAGGTTGAAGCCCCAGGACGAGGCCAGGCGCACGCCGTCGATGCCGTGGGACTCGTCGGAGGTGATCACCACTATCGTGTCCTTGAGCACGCCCTGGCGTTCGAGGCCGGTCAGGAACACGTCCAGCGCATCGTCCAGATACCCGACGGCGGCCTGTTTCGGCGTGTCGTAGCGTTGCAGGTACTCGTCCGGCGCGGAGTAGGGCTGGTGGGTGCCGACGGTCAGCAGGGTGAGCATCCACGGCTGCTTCTGCTTCTTCAGTTGGGCGACGTAGTCCAGCGCGCCTTCGAAGAACGCCTTGTCGTCCTTGCCCCACGGGAACTCCAGGTAGTTGGCGCGGGTGAACCATTCAAGGCCATGGGTCGCATCGAAACCGATGTGCGGCATGATTTTGTCTTTGGCCATGAACCGCAGGCCGGCGCCTTGCAGGTAGTGGGTGGCGAAACCGTGCTGGCGCAGCTGGGCCGGCAGGCACGCTTGGTTGCGTTCGTTCTGGGTGAGCATCTCGACGCCCTTGGGCGTGCCGTTGTCGAGCTTGTCGTAATCGCCGCAGAGCATGGCGTACAGGCCGCGGATGGTCTGGTGGGTGTGCAGCACGTAGTCCGGGGTGTTCATGCCGCGCTCGGCCCAGCGGCTGAGGTTGGGCATGAGGTTTTCCCGGTAATGGCTGCCGATGGCCTCGCGGTTGGCGCCGATGTAGGCGCCCGGGATGCCTTCCAGGGCGACGATCAGGACGTTGCGGGCCTGCCCCGGGGCGCTCAGCAGCTTGTGGCCGTTCAGGTCCAGGTCGGTGAGCCCGGCCATGGGCGGGGCGGCGTGTTCGATGTCGCCCGCCAGCCATTCTTCGGCCTGCATCTGGGCGTCGGCGACCTGGGCGGCGAGCAATTGATGGGGCAGGTTGTACAGGCGCCACGGGTCGGCGTCGCTGGGGTCCACATGCTGCGCGGCCCAATGGGCGCCGAACAGCACCAGCGGTGCCGCCCAGGCGGCGCGGGGCAATGCCTTCGCTTCGGTGGCGCGGCCGGCCCAACGGGTCAGCAGCCACAGCGCCAGGGCCAGCAGCAGGGCCACGGCCACGCCGGGGTGGGCGAACCCGCCGCCGGTGGAGTTTTCCACGAACTGCGGGTCGATCAGGTAATGCAGGTCCGCCGGATTCGGCAGGCGGCCGACGGCGCTGACCAGTTCCGCGGTTGCCACCGCCAGCAGCCCCCAGAACAGCAGCAGCGGCAGCGCCAGCCACCACGGCCGGCGGTGCAGCAGCGCCACCAGCAGGCTGCCGACGGCCAGGTCCGACAGGTAACCGAACGTGGATGACCAGCCCAGCGCCGCACGCAGGCACACAGGCACGATCAGCACCAGGGCGATCAGGGAGAGGAGGCGGGCGTGAGGATGCCGCAACCGGTGAAAAAGAGCGTTCACGAAAAAAGACCTTCCAGCCATCAAACCGTCATAAAAGTGTGCGCGATGATACCAAGGGCAGGCGTTCGGATCGCGCGATTAAACGCAGGCCAGGATCGGCCCCGGACGCATCCGGCGGGCCCGGGCCGGTGAATCGCGGGCACAGGGGCGGGCTGCGGGCGATTGGCGCCGGGTGCGCTTTTTTGTTTCAACCTATTTAAAAAGTATTAATGCCTTTGATCCGACCCTGCTGCATTTGCGAAACATTGCGATTTACAATGCGCAACCTCTGATGGAGTCCGATCCTCGTGGATGTGTTCGCGCAACTCTCGTCTGGCCTCAACCATTTCGTGATCGCTCCGGTCACCGGGCAGTTCCTTGGCCTGTTCGATCTGAACGGGCGCCTCGGCGTGGCGTTTCTGCTGGCGTCCTACGCCGTGGCCTACGGGCTGTACCGTCACCGCAAGCGACGGGGCCTGACCGGGGCGGGGTCGTTCTGGCAGTTCATCGGCGGCGGCCGGGTCCACGGCCACCGCTCGGCGTGGCTGGATTACCGCTACTACTTCATCAAGGCCATCCTGCGGGTCGCGCTGGTGTTGCCTGTCATCGGACTGGTCGATCCGTACATCCTGCGCTCCGGTGACTACCAGCGGTTTTTCACGCAGTTGTGGGGCGCACGGGAGCAACTTCCCGATCATCCGTTGCTCGCCGTGTCCTACGGGCTGGGCGTGTTCCTGTTCAGGGATTTCCTGCATTACTGGATCCACCGGGCCTTTCATTCCCGCTGGCTGTGGGAGTTCCACAAGGTCCACCATTCGGCGCCGGTGCTGGTGCCGGCCACGGCCAGCCGCATCCACATCGTCGAGTCGCTGGCCGAGCGGCTCGTCATCACCGCCGGCCTCGGCGCCTTCGCCGGCGCGGTCTGGTACGCCTGCGGCGGGGAGGTCAGCCGCTACACCCTGTTCGGCGTGACCTGGCTGGTGCTGATCGTCAACAGCCTGGGGGCCAACCTGCGCCACAGCCATGTCTGGCTGTCGTTCGGGCCTGCCATCGAGCATGTGCTCAACAGCCCCGCCCAGCACCAGATCCACCACAGCGACGCACCGCGCCACTTCAACAAGAACTTCGCCATCAACCTGTCGCTGTGGGACTGGCTGTTCGGCACGCTGTACGTGACCACAACGAGGCCCGAGGCCTTGCGTTTCGGCACGGGGGAGCAGGATCGCGGGCGTTACCTGACGCTGTACGGGCTGGTCGTCACGCCGTTCGTGGAGACGGCGCGCAAGCTGTTCCCAAAATCCGTGTGGGGACGAGGGTGGCGGGTCAGGCACCGGTGATGTCGCCTGTGTCGGCCTCATCGCTTGCAGGCAAGCTCCTACAGTTTTTGCTGGTGTGCATGAATCTTGCGGACACCCAGCGTTCCATGAACGCCCGTCTATAGTGAGAAGGCTGTGCGAAATGGGTGGTGCGCCTGTCGGTGAGCGGCGGGGCGCCGAGACGACAGGCTGTGCCTCTGAATCAGGAGATCGCCATGAGCCAGATCGATAAAGTGCTGTACACCGCAAAGACCCACACCACCGGCGGACGTGACGGCGCTTCGCGCAGTTCCGACGGCATCCTTGACGTGAAACTGTCCTCGCCCGGCAGCAACGGCGGCGGCACCAACCCGGAACAACTGTTCGCCGCCGGCTGGTCGGCGTGCTTCATCGGCGCGATGAAGGCGGTGGGGGCGCAACAGAAGATCAGCATTCCGGCGGACGTGGCCGTGGACGCCGAAGTGGATCTGGGCACCCATGCCGGAGGGTATCTGCTGCAGGCGCGGCTCAACGTGAGCCTGCCGGGGATGGAGCGCGCCGCCGCGCAGAAGCTGGTGGAGGATGCGCACCAGGTGTGCCCTTATTCCAAGGCTACGCGCAACAACATCCAGGTCGAGGTGAAACTGGTCTGAGCCCAGGCGGCCCGCCCGCGTTGCGCGGGCAGGCCGGTTCAGCCGGGGATCAATGCATCTTGCTGTGATCGTGGCCTTCCATGTGGGTCAGCGAACGCACGGCGGCCTTCACCTCAACCGTTTCCTGCTCGCCCTTGGCGTTCTCGACGGTCAGGGTCAGCGGCACGCTGTCGCCTTCCTTCACCTGGCCGGTCAGGCCCATCAGCATCACGTGGTAGCCGCTCGGGTCGAAGGTCACGGCCTTGCCGGCCGGCAGGTCGACGGAGGCCACCGGGCCCATCTTCATCACGTCGTCCTTCATGCTCATTTCGTGGATCTGCACGTCCTTGGCCACCGGCGACGCCACCTTGACCAGTTTGCTGTCGCTGTCGGCGGTGACGGTCATGAATGCGCCGGTCGCCGGCTGGCTGGCGACGGTCGCGCGCACCCAGGCGTCATCGACCTTGGTCTGCGCCGACGCCTGGAAAGCCAGGCCCAGCAGGGACAGGGCGCAAGCGGCGCGTTTGAGGGTGTTCAGAACGGGGTGCATCAGCAGACCTCCATAACGGTAAGCAAATCTTCCGTGCACTCTTGTGCCGAAAGCGATTGGGACAGGCCCAGGCGCAGTTCGCCCCGGGAGTCGTAGACGTAACTGGTGGCGGTGTGGGAGATCGTGTAGGTGTCGCCGGCCGGCACCTTCTCGAAGAACACGTCGAATTCCTTGGCCGTGGCCTTGGTCTCTTCCAGGGTGCCGTACAGCGCGACGAAGCTCGGGTCGAACGCCTTGACGTAGGTGTCGAGGATCTGCGGCGTGTCGCGCTCAGGGTCCAGGGTGATGAAGATCACTTGCAGGCGGTCGCCGTCCTTGCCCATCAGCTTCTTGATCTTCGCCGCGCGGGCAAGCGTGGTGGGGCAGATGGCCGGGCATTGGGTGAAGCCGAAGAAGACCATCGGCATCATGCCGCGAAAGCTCGACAGGGTGAGGGTGTTGCCTTCGGTGTCCTTGAGCTTGAAGGTGCGTCCCAGGATCTTGTTGCTCAGATCCTTGCCGTACTTGTACGACAGTTCGCCACGGGTGTCGCAGCCGGCGAGCAGGCCCAGGCCCAGCACGCCCATGCCGGCCAGCACCTGGCGGCGGGTCAACGAAGCGGTCATCGATTTAGCGCCCTTTGCGAGCCCGTCGGCGTGCAGCCGTCCGGGCGGGGTTACCGTAAAAGCGGCGCATGATAGCAAAGCGGGGAGCGCTCCCGGCTGCCGAACGGCGGTCTAGACACATGGTGCGACAAATGGCCGCGATCAGCGGGCGGTGTCCGGCGGTGCCTTCCAGCCTCCGCCCAGGGCGGTGTACAGGTTCACTTCGGCGACCAGTTGCGCCAGCCGGTCGTTGATCAGGTCTTGCTGGGAACTGAACAGCGAGCGCTGGGCGTCGAGGAACGTCAGGCTGCTGTCGACGCCGCTCAGGTAGCGGTGCTGAGCCATGTCGTAGTAGTCCTGGGTGGCCTGCACGAGGTCGTGCTGGGCCTGGAGCTGATCCTGATAGGTCTTGCGCGCCGCGAGGCCGTCGGCCACTTCCTGGAACGCGGTCTGGATCGATTTTTCGTACTCGGCCACCGTGATGTCCTTCTGCAGCTTCGCGTAGTCCAGGCTGGCGCGCAGGCTGCCGGCGTTGAAGACCGGCAGGCTGAGCTGCGGCTGGAACGTCCAGGCGCCGGAGCCTCCCTTGAACAGCCCGGCCAGGTCGGTGCTGGACGTTCCCGCATTGGCGGTCAGGCTGACGCTGGGGAAGAACGCCGCCCGCGCCGCGCCGATGTTGGCGTTGGCGGCCTTGAGCTTGTACTCGGCCTGAAGGATGTCGGGGCGGCGCTGCAGCAGGTCCGACGGCAACCCCGCCGGCAACTGCGCCACCAGGTCGTTGGCCAGCGGCAGCGCCGGCAGGTGTTCCGGCACCGGCGCCCCCACCAGCAGTGTCAGGCTGTTCAGGTCCTGGGCCACCTGCCGCTGATAGCGCGCCAGGCTGGCGCGGGTGCTGTCGACGCTGGTCTGCGCCTGGATCTGCTCCAGCGCCGACGATTTGCCGGCCTGGCGGCTGCGGGTGGTCAGGCGCAGGCTCTGTTCGTCGGCGGCCAGGGTTTCCTGGGTCAGGGCCAGCAGTTCCTGGTCGGCGCGCCAGGTCAGGTAGGCGCTGGCGACGTTGGCCACCAGGCTCAACTGCGCGCTGCGCCGGGCCTCTTCGGTGGACAGCCAGGTCATCAGCGCCTGCTCGCTGAGGCTGCGCACCCGGCCGAAGAAGTCCAGCTCGTAGGCGCTGACCCCGAGGTTCACCGCATAGGTCGAGGTGATCATCGCCTTGGTCCGGGTGACGCTGGGCGGCATGCGCCGGCGCAGCTCGCTGCCGGTGGCCGACACCGCCGGGAAGAGGTCGGCGCGCTGGATCCGGTATTGCGCCTGGAAGGCCTCGACGTTGAGCGCCGCCACCCGCAGGTCGCGGTTATTGGCCAAGGCGCTTTCGATCAAGCGCTCCAGGGCCGGATCGTTGAACAGCCCCCGCCAGTCATCGACGCTGGCCGCAGGTTGCGTGTTCGCCGCGTACGCCGGGCCTTGCGGATACTGCGCGGCATTGGGCGACTCGGGGCGGCGGTACTCGGGGATCAACGAACAGCCGCTCAGAAACAGGGCGGCGCACAACAGGGAAAGGGGCAACCTGGACATCAAACAGCCTCATGCACGCAAAGGACGGGCGCCGCTGTGCAGGGGCCCTATGTGAACCGACCGCCGGATCAGGCGCCGGCCATCCATTTCGCCAGACCGTGCCGCCCGCTGACGCCAAGCTTGGCCGTCGCGCGTTTGAGGTAGGTCTCGACGGAGCTGTTCTTCACCCGAAGCCGCTCGGCCAGTTGCGGCACGGTGCCGCCGGTCAGCAGGCCCAGGCAGACTTCCTTTTCCCGCACCGACAGGTTGATTTCGCTGAGGGTCAGGCGCTCCTCGAACACCTGCTGCAACGGCGCCTGGTCCTGATCGGCCACGGGCGGTCGCGGGTGTCGGGCGATGGTCTGCCGGCTGAGCTGGGCGTGGCGCTCGATCAGCGGCAGCAGGGTGTCGGACAGGCTCTTGAGGAACGACAGCTCCGGCAGGGAAAACACCCGTTGCGTTTGCGGACGGTAGAACGAAATGACGCAGCGGCGGTTGGAGTTGCGCGACACCAGATTGCATTGATGGACACCCAAATGCGGGTGGCGGTGCTGGAGCGAGGCTTTGAGCTGGATCAGCAGCGAGTCGTTCATCTCGATCATTTTCTGCAGCAACGGATGGTCGTCCGGCCGCTGCAGGGGATCCGGGGGCGGGAACGTCTGCGGCTGGCCGGCACTGCCCAGCGCCTTGACCTCGACCACGCTGGCCTGGCGCTCGTCCAGCGTCCATTCGCTCAGGTCGACCCGGTTGACCGGCACCAGGGTATCGACCAACTGGAACAGGTTGGTGGCGAACCGTTCGTCGCCGGTGCTGGCGATCAGTTCACCCAGTTGCCAGTAGAAATGCGGGTTTTCCGTGTTGCGGATACTGCCGGTCAGATTCATATCTTTGTCATCCTTGTCGTCACGCCTTTACCGAATCGTCTGCCGTGCACACGCCCCTGCAAGTCCCGTTTCTCCTTGAGCCGGGATTTAAGCCTATGGGTTTGTCTTGCGTCTGTAAGGGAAAGCGGGGACACAAATTGCCATCTTTTCTGAATTGGTGCGCCCACGTTTCCTACGCGAAATCGGCCCCGAAAATCGCCCCGGTGACTGAACGGTTAATCACGGGGGCAGTAAATCGGGGGAGTCGGCGAGATTGACCGGCAGAGCGGGATCCAGAGCGGGCCGCAGGTATGGCAATTGTCCTACAAGACTTTCAGCCATTCCTTTCGGAACGTGAGGCGAGGTAGCTGAGTCCTCCTCGCTGCCCGGCGTGAACGGCAGACGCGGCGCCCGGCCCGGGTGTCCGGGTTTCACGTGTCATGCCGGTTCCGGGGCCGATGCTTGAATACCGGCACAATCACATGAGAAGGATCTTATGAACTCATTTGCTGCCGATGCGGCGGACGGACTGTCCGCGACCGCCGAAACCTTTGCGCTGACCGCCGCCCAGAGTGACATCTGGCTCGATCAACTGCGTCAGGGCGATTCGCCGCTGTACAACATCGGCGGCTATGTCGACCTGAGCGGCCCGCTGGAGCCTGAGCTGATGCAGGCGGCGCTCGAACGCCTGGTGGCCCGCCACGACGCCGTGCGCACCGTGCTGCTGCCGGGGGCGGGCGAGCAGGGCATGCCGCTGCAGCGCTTTGCGCGGTCGCTGCCGGCGCCGATGCCGCTGCATGACTTCTCCAGCCATCCCGACCCTGAAGCGGCGGCGCGGGCGTTGATCCAGGAACGCATCGAGCAGCCCTTCACGCTGGACGGCGGGCCGCTGTTCCGCTTCCTGCTGATACGGCTCGACCGTCAGCGGCACTGGCTGTCGATCCTGGCCCACCACCTGATCACCGACGGCTGGGGGTTCGGCGAGATGCTCAAGTCGCTGGACGAGATCTACAACGCACTGGCAAGCGGCGACCAGCCACCCCGGGAGGCGCCGTCCTACGTCGACTTCATCCTTGATGATGCGCGCTACCACGGCAGTGCGCGGTACGAGCAAGACCGTGCCTATTGGCTGGACAAGTACCGCCACGTGCCCGAGCGCCTGTTGCTGCCCCGTCATCAAGAACGCCACGGGCCGGCCGCGGCGCCGAGCCGGATCTTTTCCCAGCCGTTCCCGGTCAGCCTGCACGAGCGCATGAAACAGGTGGCGCGGGAATTCGGCGCGTCGGCCTTCCATGTGCTGCTGGCGGCGATGCACGTCTATTTCAGCCGCACCGCCCAGCGCGACGAATGGGTGGTGGGGGTGCCGCTGCTCAACCGCTCCGGCGCCCGCTTCAAGTCCACCCTCGGCCTGTTCACCCAGGTCAGCGCGGTGCGCATGGGCTTCGGCCGCGAGCTGTCGTTCAGTCAGTTGATCGTGGCGATCCGCGATGAGCTGAAACAGGACTTCCGCCATCAGCGCTTTCCCCTCAGCGAAATGAACCGGGCGCTGGGCCTGCTGCGTGAGGACCGCTCGCAGCTGTTCGAGCTGACGGTCTCCTATGAGCAGGACATCCACGAGTACCGCTACGGCGAGGCCCGAGGGGAGGTGGTCAAGGTCTCGAACCACGAGGAAGGCACGCCGCTGTCGGTTCATTTGCTCAGCAACCGCAGCAACGAAAAGGACAGCCTGTACCTGGTGTACAACGAAGCCTATTTCGATGCCGACGACATCAAGGCCCTGGCCGAGCGCCTGCTGTGGGTGCTGGAGCAAGGGCTGGAGGACGCCGGCCTGGCGGTGGCCGATTTCAGCCTGGGCACCCCGGCCGAAGCGGCGTTGCTGCAGCGCTGGAACAATACCCGCACCGACTTCCGGCAGGGCCAGCCCGTGCACCGGCGCTTCGAGGCGCAGGCGGCGCAGCGCCCGCAGGCCCTGGCGGCCATCCATGAAGGCAGGCCGATGACCTACGCCGATCTCGACGGGCAGGCCAATGGCTTGGCGCACCACTTGATCGGCCTCGGCGTGCGTCCCGACGACCGGGTGGCGGTGGTGGCCCGGCGCGGGCTGGACACCCTGGTGGGCCTGTTGGCCATCCTCAAGGCGGGCGCCGGGTATGTGCCGGTGGATCCGGCGCACCCGGCCGAACGCTTGCGCTACCTGCTGGAGGACAGCGCCCCCGTGGCGGTGCTGACCCAGAGCGATCTGCGCGAACGCCTGCCGAGCGGGGCCGTGCCGGTGATCGAACTCGACCGGCGCCGCTGGCCGATGAATCCGGCCAGGCCCGAGGTGCCGGCGCTCACCGACCGGCACCTGGCCTACGTGATCTACACCTCCGGCTCCACCGGCCTGCCCAAGGGCGTGATGGTCGAGCACCGCACGCTGTCGAACCTGATCGACTGGCATTGCGAGGCCTTCGGCGTGCGCGCCGGCAGCCATGCGTCGAGCCTGGCCGGGTTCGGTTTCGATGCCATGGCCTGGGAGGTCTGGCCGGCGCTGTGCGTGGGCGCGACCCTGCACCTGGCTCCGGTGCAGGAGGAGGGCGAAGACATCGATGCGCTGCTGGCCTGGTGGCGCGCGCAACCTTTGGATGTGAGTTTCCTGCCGACGCCGGTCGCCGAATATGCGTTCAGCCGCCAGCTCGGCCACCCGACCTTGCGCACGCTGCTGATCGGCGGCGACCGCCTGCGCCGGTTCGACCGCGAGCAGACGTTCGAGGTGATCAACAACTACGGCCCGACCGAAGCCACGGTGGTCGCCACCTCCGGGCGGGTCGTGGCGGGGCAGGCGCTGCACATCGGCAAACCGATCGCCAACGGCACCGTGCACGTGCTCGACGAACAGCAGCGCCCGGTGCCGGTCGGCGTCGCCGGAGAACTGTATGTCGGCGGCGCGGGCGTCGCCCGTGGCTACCTGAACCGGCCCGAACTCACGGCCGAACGTTTCCTCGACAACCCGTTCGCCGACGGGCGGATGTACCGCACCGGCGACCTCGCCCGCTGGCGCAACGACGGCACCCTCGAATACCTGGGGCGCAACGACGATCAGGTCAAGTTGCGCGGCGTGCGCATCGAGCCCGGCGAGATCGAGGCGGCGCTGCTCAGCCACGACGCCGTGCGCGAGGCCGTGGTGCAGGTGCGCGACGGCCAGTTGCTGGCCTGGTTCACCGAGGGCCGGGCGCTGGACATCCGCGAGCTGCACGAACACCTCAAGGCCCGTCTGCCGGGCACGCTGCTGCCGGGGGCCTATGTGCGTCTGGAGGCGCTGCCGCTGACCGCCAACGGCAAGCTGGACCGCAAGGCCTTGCCGGACCCGGGGCCGGAGGCCCAGGTTCGCCGTGAATACGAAGCGCCGTCGGGCGAGGTGGAAACCTTGCTCGCGCAGCTGTGGGCCGAGGTGCTGCAAGTGGAGCGGGTGGGGCGCCACGACCACTTCTTCGAATTGGGCGGGCACTCGCTGTTGGCGGTGGGGCTGATCGAACGCATGCGCCAGGCCGGCCTGAGCAGCGACGTACGCGTGCTGTTCGGCCAACCGACCCTGGCGGCCCTGGCCGCGGCGGTGGGCAGCGGCCGCGAGGTCGAGGTGCCGCCCAACCGCATTGAGCCTGGCTGCACGCACCTCACGCCGGACCTGCTGACGCTGGTGCGGCTGGACCAGGCGGCCCTCGACAGGATCGTCGCCACGGTGCCGGGCGGCGCGGCCAACGTGCAGGACATCTACCCGCTGGCGCCGTTGCAGGAAGGCATCCTCTATCACCACATCACGGCGCAGCAGGGCGATCCGTACCTGCTGCAATCGTGGCTGGCGTTCGATGACGCTGAACGCCTCGACGCCTTCGCGCAGGCGCTGCGCCGGGTCATGGCGCGCCACGACATCCTGCGCACGGCGGTGCTTTGGGAAGGGCTGGACGCTGCGGTGCAGGTGGTGTGGCGCAGCGCTGAGCTGCCGGTGGAGGAAGTGTTCACGGATCCGGCACAGGGCGACGTCCTGGCGCAGTTGCACGAGCGCTTCGATGCCCGCCGTTACCGTCTCGACATCAGCCAGGCGCCCTTGGTCCGCCTGGTCTACGCACAGGATCCGGCCCATGGGCGGATCGTCGCGACCCTGCTGTTCCATCACCTGGCCATGGACCACATCGCGCTGGAGGTGATGCGCGAAGAAATGCAGGCCAGCCTGCTGGGCCTGAGCGAGCCTACGGCGCCGGCGGTGCCGTACCGCAACTATGTGGCCCAGACCCGGTTGGGCGTCAGCGAGGAAGAGCACGAAGCGTTCTTCCGCGAGATGCTCGGCGACATCGACGAGCCGACGCTGCCCTTCGGATTGCAGAACGTGCAGGGCGACGGACGCGGCATCGAAGAGGCCCGGCGGCCGTTGCCGGCGGACTTGGACCTTCGCCTGCGCGCGCAGGCCCGGCAACTGGGCGTGAGCGTGGCGAGCCTGCTGCACCTGACGTGGGCGCGGGTGTTGGCGGCGACCTCCGGGCAGGAGCGGGTGGTGTTCGGCACCGTGCTGATGGGCCGGATGCAGGGCGGCGAGGGCGCCGACCGGGCGCTGGGGGTGTTCATCAACTCGCTGCCGTTGCGGGTGGACGTGGACCTGGGCGTGCGCGCCGCCGTGCAGGCGACCCATGCCCGGCTGACGGCGCTGCTGGGGCATGAGCATGCGTCGCTGGCGCTGGCCCAGCGCTGCAGCGGGGTGGCGTCGCCGTCGCCGCTGTTCAGTGCGCTGCTCAACTACCGGCACACGGACGAGCGCACGCAAGACGCGTCTGCCGTTCAGGCGTGGCAGGGCATCGAGACCCTGGCCAACGAAGAGCGCACCAACTACCCGATGACCCTCAGCGTCGATGACCTGGGCGACGGCATGCGCTTGACCACCCGTGCCGTGGCGGGCATCGGCGCGCAGCGGATCGGCGGTTACGTGCAGACCGCATTGACGGCGCTGGTCGAGGCCCTGGAGCAGAGCCCGCAACTGGCCGTGAACCGACTGTCGGTGTTGCCGCCGGCAGAGCTCGAGCAACTGCTGGTCGGGCTCAATGCCACGGAAGTGGATTGTCCGCTCGAACAGCCCGCCCATGTCCTGTTCGAGGCGCAGGTGCGGCGCAAACCAGAGGCCGTCGCGTTGCAGTTCGAAGGGCAGTCACTCACCTACCGCGAGCTCAACGAACGGGCCAACCGCCTCGCCCATCACCTGCGCGGGCAGGGCGTGCAGCCGGACGCGCGGGTGGCGATCTGCGTCGAGCGCAGCCTGGAACTGGTGATCGGCCTGCTCGCCATTCTCAAGGCCGGCGGCGCCTACGTGCCGCTGGATCCGGACTACCCGCTGGAGCGCCTGCACTACATGCTGCAGGACAGCGAACCGGTGGCGCTGCTGGTGCACGGGGCAACCCGGCAACTGCTCGGCGAGCCCGGCGTGCCGCTGATCGAGATCGACCGCGGCGACTGGCAGGACGCGCCGGCCGGCGACCTGGCGGTGCCGGGCCTGAGTGCGTCGAACCTGGCGTACATGATCTACACCTCTGGCTCCACCGGTACGCCGAAGGGGGTGATGGTCGAGCACCGCAGTCTGTGCAACATGGTGCACTGGGGCTCGCGGATCAGCCCGCCGACGGAGCAGGGCGCGCTGTTGCAGAAGGCGCCGTTCAGCTTCGACAGTTCGGTGTGGGAGATCTTCTGGCCGCTGTGCGCAGGCCTGCGCCTGGTGCTGGCGCGGCCCGACGGCAACCGCGATTCGGCCTATGTGACGCAGGCGATCCGCGAGCAGGGCATCACCGTGGTCAAGTTCGTGCCGGCGTTGCTGCAGCAGTTCATCGAACAGGACGACGTCAGCCAGTGCACCCGCCTCACCGACGTGCTCAACGGCGGCGGGGAACTGACCGCCGCGCTGGCCCGCGCCGTGCGCCGACGCCTGCCGTGGGTACGCCTGCACAACGTATACGGCCCGACCGAAACCACGGTGGACAGCACCGGCTGGACACTGGAGCCCCACGAGCCGCTGCCGGAGGGCGCGATCCCCATCGGCAAGGCCTTGAGCAACACCCGTCTGTACGTCCTCGATGCCCACGACCAACCGGTGCCGATGGGCGTCAGCGGCCAGTTGCACATCGGCGGCGTCGGCGTTGCGCGGGGCTACCTGGGGCTTGCGCAGATGCAGGCCGAGCGCTTCATCGACAGCCCGTTCGTGCCGGGGGACCGGCTCTACCGCACCGGCGACCTGGTGCGCTACCGCGCAGACGGCCAACTGGAATTCCTCGGGCGCAACGACTTCCAGATCAAGCTGCGCGGCCTGCGTCTGGAACCGGGCGAGATCGAGGCGCGGCTGACCGAACACCCGGCGGTGCGCGAAGCGGTGGTGACGGTGCGCGACGAGCGGCTGGTGGCGTACTTCACCGTGCGCGAGGGTTTCGCGGCGCCGGCCATCGAGGCCTTGCGCGCCCATGTGCTGGAGCGTCTGCCCGAGTTCATGGCGCCGGGGGCCTATGTGAGGCTGGACGCCTTGCCCCTGACCCCCAACGACAAGGTCGACCGCAAGGCCTTGCCCGCACCGGGGGCGGAAGCGGTGCTCAGCCGCCGCTACGAAGCGCCGCAGGGCGAGGTGGAGATCCGCCTGGCGCAGATCTGGGCCGAGGTGCTCGGGTTGGAGCAGGTCGGGCGCGACGACCACTTCTTCGAGCTCGGCGGCCATTCGCTGCTGGCGGTGAGCCTGGTGGCGCGCATGCGCCAGGCCGGGCTGCACGTGGACGCGCGCACGCTGTTCAGCCAGCCGACACTGGCGGCCCTGGCGGCGCACACCCAAGGCCAGGCCCGGCAGGTGGACATCCCGCAGACCACCATCCCGGTGCTCGACCGCAAACGGCGGCTCTGACCTGAACCAGTGGCAAGGGAGCCCTTGGTGAGGAACCGGTGGTGAGCGCAACTGTGGCGAGGGAGCTTGCTCCCGCTGGGGCGCGCAGCGGCCCTTTCTGTGCGTCTTGAGCGCGCAGGGGCCTGCTTCGCCGTCCAGCGGGAGCGAGCTCCCTCGCCACAGGGGATTGTCCCCGCTTCCCATGTCAGCCCCACGGGGCCCGATGTTTTAGCTTTTCCAGGCTGTGCGCAGCGGGCACGGACTCGATGCTGCGCGCTTCTTTTCCCGAAATTACAGCAGGTTACCTCATGCAATTCAGTGAACTGATGGCTGTTATCTCCACCCATGCGATCCGCCTTCAACAGGACGATGAAGATCTGGTCATTCTGGGCAACGACGACGCGCTGGACGATGCGTTGTGGGACAGCCTCGCCGAACACAAGGCGCAATTGCTGGAGCTGGTCGCCCGCCACGGCGGCGACTGGCAGAGCCCGGCGCTGCGCATCACCCCGGACATGCTGCCGCTGGCGAAACTGGATCAGGACACCCTCGACCGCCTCGTCGCCGCCGTGCCGGGCGGGGCGGCCAACGTGCAGGACATCTACCCGCTGGCGCCGTTGCAGCAGGGCCTGCTCTACCTGCACCTGTCGGCGGCCGAGGGCGATCCCTACGTGTCCCAGGCGCGGTTCACCTTTGACGGCCGCGAGCGGCTGGAGGCGTTCGCCGACGCGTTGCGTTGGGTGATCGGCCGCCACGACATCCTGCGCACCTCCTTCGTCTGGGAGCGCCTGGACGAACCGCTGCAAGTGGTGTGGCGCGAGGCGCCGCTGGTCTGCGAAGAAGTCCCGCTTGACGGCCACGGGGACGTGCTGACGCAACTGCTGGCGCGGCACGACCCGCGGCATTTTCGCCTCGACCTGCGACAGGCGCCGCTGCTGCGGCTGGCGTTCGCCGAAGATCCGGCCAACGGCCGGGTGGTGGCCCTGCTGCTGTTCCACCACATGATCATGGATCACGTCGCCCTCGACGTGGTGCGCCGGGAAATCCAGGCGCACCTGCTCGGCCGCGGCGAAGAGGTTGCGGCGGCGGTGCCGTTTCGCAACCACCTGGCCAAGGCCCGTCTGGAGGCGGACGAGGCGGCGCAGGAGGCCTTCTTCCGCGACATGCTCGCCGACATCGACGAGCCGACGCTGCCGGGCGGCCTGCACGACGTGCAAGGTGACGGCCAGGGCATCGAAGAGGCCTGGCGCATGCTCGACGGCGGCTTGAGCCTGCGCCTGCGCGGGCAGGCGCGGCAACTGGGGGTGAGCGTGGCGAGCCTGACGCACCTGGCGCTGGCGCGGGTGCTGGGGCAGTTGTCCGGGCGCACGGCGGTGGTGTTCGGCACCGTGTTGCTGGGGCGGATGGAGGCGGGCGACGGTGTCGAACAGGCCCTGGGCATGTTCATCAATACCTTGCCGCTGCGGGTGGATGTCGGCGACGGCAGCGTGCGCGACGGCGTGCTGGCGACCCACCGGCGCCTGACCGCGCTGCTCGCCCATGAGCAGGCCCCACTGGCGCTGGCCCAGCGTTGCAGCGCCGTGGCGGTGCCGACGCCGCTGTTCAGCGCCATGCTCAACTACCGCCACAGCAGCGCCGAAGAGGTGGCCGAGGTGATCGACCTGGCGCCGGGCGTGCAGGTGCTGGGCGCCCGCGAGCGCACCAACTACCCGCTGACCGTCAACATCGACGATCTGGGTTTGGACCTGCGCATCACCGCGCTGGCCGACGAGGCCCTGGGCGCCGAGCGCATCGCCGGCTACCTGCACACGGCGCTGGAGAGCCTGGCCGATGCCTTGCAGGAGCGCCCGCAGGCGCCGCTGCACAGCCTGAACATCCTGCCGGCCGCCGAGCGCGAATACCTGCTGCACGGCGTCAACGCGCCGTTGCGCACGTTCCCCGACACGCCCCTGATCCACCAGCAGTTCGAAGCCCACGCGCAGGGCCGGCCCCAGGCCGTGGCGCTGCTGTCCGAAGGCAAGACCTACAGCTACGGCGGGCTCAACCGCCAGGCCAACCGGGTGGCCCACCGTCTGCTGGCCATGGGCATCCGCCCGGACGACCGGGTGGCGATCTGCGTCGAACGCGGCCCGCAGATGATCGTCGGCCTGTTGGCGGTGCTCAAGGCCGGCGCCGGTTATGTGCCCATCGATCCCGCCTATCCGCTGGAGCGGATCGCCTTCACCCTCAAAGACAGCGCGCCCATGGCGGTGCTGATGCAGGCCGGGACACGGGACCGGCTGGGGGCAACCACGGCGCCGAGGGTCGACCTCGACGACCACGACCTGCAGGCCGAACCGGACTTCGACCCGCAGATCCCGGAGCTGACGCCGGCGCACCTGGCCTACGTGATCTACACCTCCGGCTCCACCGGCCAGCCCAAAGGGGTGATGGTCGAGCACCGCAACGTGGCCCGGCTGTTTTCGGCGACCCACGACTGGTTCCAGTTCAACCCGAAGGACGTCTGGGCGCTGTTCCATTCCTTTGCCTTCGACTTTTCGGTGTGGGAGATCTGGGGCGCGCTGGCGTTCGGCGGGCAGTTGCTGGTGGTGCCGCAGCGCATCAGCCGTTCGCCGGACGAGTGCTACGCGCTGTTGTGCCGCACCGGCGTCACCGTGCTCAACCAGACGCCCAGCGCGTTCCGCCAGCTGATCGCGGCCCAGGGCCGCAGCCCGTTGCAGCATTCCCTGCGCGAGGTGATCTTCGGCGGCGAGGCGCTGGAGCCCGGCTCGCTCAAGCCCTGGTACGCGCGGGTCGGCAACGCCGGCACCCGGCTGGTGAACATGTACGGCATCACCGAGACCACGGTGCACGTGACCTATCGACCGCTGGAGGCGGGGGACGCCCGATCGGTCGGCGCCAGCCCGATCGGCGTGCGCATCCCCGACCTGCAACTGTATGTGCTCGACGCCCGCGGCGAACCGCTGCCGGTGGGTGTGGCCGGTGAGCTGTACGTCGGCGGCGCCGGGGTGGCCCGCGGCTACCTGAACCGCGCGACCCTCACGGCCGAACGCTTCATCGCCGACCCCTTCAGCCACCGCGCCGAGGCCCGCCTGTACAAGACCGGCGACCTGGCGCGCCGGGCGGCGGACGGCAGCCTCGAATACCTGGGACGCAACGACGACCAGGTGAAGATCCGCGGTTTCCGCATCGAACTGGGCGAGATCGAAGCGCGCCTGGCCGAGTGCGAAGGGGTGCGCGAAGCGGTGGTGATCGCCCGCGAAGACAACCCCGGCGAGCCACGCCTGGTGGCGTACTGGCTGGCCGAAGAGGGCTTTGAGCCGAGCGCGGCGCAACTGCGCGACCGCCTGCTGCTGTCGCTGGCCGACTACATGGTGCCGAGCGCGTTCGTGCGGCTCGACGCCTTCCCGCTGACCGCCAACGGCAAACTGGACCGCAAGGCGCTGCCGCAGCCCGACGGCGATGCCTTCGCCCGTCGTGGCTTCGAAGCGCCGGTCGGCGAAACGGAGACCCGCATCGCCGCGATCTGGCAGGCGGTGCTGGGGCTGGACTCGGTCGGCCGGCATGACAACTTCTTCGAGCTGGGCGGCCATTCATTGCTGGCGGTCAAGCTGATCGAACGCATGCGCCAGCAGGACCTGCACTGCGACGTGCGCGTGCTGTTCGGCCAGCCGAGCGTGGCCGCGCTGGCGGCGACCCTGGGCGCGGCGCAGACGGTCAGCGTGCCGGCCAACCGCATCGAACCTGGCTGCACCCGCATCACCCCGGACCTGCTGCCGCTGGCCACGCTGGACCAGGCGGCCATCGACCGCATCGTCGAGACCGTGCCCGGCGGCGTCGCCAACGTGCAGGACATCTATGCCCTGGCCCCGTTGCAGGCCGGGATTCTCTACCACCACCTGGCCACCGTCGAGGGCGACCCGTACGTGCTCCAGGCGCAGTTCGCCTTCGATACGCTGACCCAGGTCAAGGCGTTCGTGCGGGCCTTGAACAGCGTCATCGCCCGTCACGACATCCTGCGCACCAGCGTGGTCCGCGAAGGCCTCGAGGAGCCGGTGCAAGTGGTCTGGCGCGAGGCGCCGCTGGCGTTGGAGCGGGTCGATGTCGATCCGCTGGAAGGCGATGTCCTGCGCCAGATGCAGGCGCGCTTCGATCCGCGCCGCTATCGCCTGGATCTCGAGCACGCGCCGCTGATGCGTTTCGCCTACACCCAGGACCCGCAACGCAACCGCTGGGTCGGCATCTTGCTGCTGCATCACATCGTGCTCGACCACACCGCCCTGGAGGTGCTGGTGGCGGAGATGGGCGACGCCCTCAACGACCGCGCCGCCCAAGGGCCGGCGGCGGTGCAGTACCGCAACTACGTGGCGCAGGCCCGGCTTGGCGCGGGGGCCGAGGCCCATGAGGCGTTCTTCCGCGAGATGCTCGGCGACATCGAGGAGCCGACCGTGGCGTTCGGCCTGCATGACGTGCTCGGCGACGGCAGCACCGTCATCGAAAGCGAGATGGCCCTGGACGACAGCCTCGTCGGACGTCTGCGCGGACAGGCCCGACGGCTCGGCATCAGCCTGGCGAGCCTGGTGCACCAGGGCTGGGGCCAGGTGCTGGCGCAGATGTCCGGCCGCGACGACGTGGTGTTCGGCACCGTGCTGCTTGGGCGGATGCAGGGCGGCGAGGGCGCCGACCGGGCGCTGGGCATGTTCATCAACACCTTGCCGCTGCGGGTCGGCGCCGGGTCGGTGCCGGTGGAAGAGGGCGTGCGCGCCACCCATCAACGGCTGGCGCAGCTGCTCGGCCATGAACAGGCCTCGCTGGCCCAGGCCCTGCGTTGCAGCGGCGTGCCTGGCTCGTCGCCGCTGTTCAGCACCTTGCTCAACTACCGTCACAGCGCGCCGCAGGCGCCGGCGCTGGACTGGGACGGCATCCACGTCCTCAGCTCCCGCGAGCGCAGCAACTACCCGCTGGCGGTCAACGTCGACGACTTCGGCCAAGGGCTGCGCCTGACGGTGCAGGCCGTGCCGCGGGTGGATGGGGCGCGGGTCTGCCACTTGCTGCAGACGGCCCTGCTGGGGCTGGCCGACGCACTGGAGCACGACCCGGCCAGGCCGCTGCATCAGGTGTCGGTGCTGTCGCCGGGCGAACGCCAGCGGCTGCTGGTGGGCTTCAACCTGACCGGCCGCGAATACCCGTGCAGGCAGACCGTCCACCGCCTGTTCGAAGCCCAGGCCGCGCTGCGTCAGGACGCGCTGGCGGCGGTGCAGGGCGATGCGCAGTTGAGCTACCGCGAGCTCAACCAGCGCGCCAACCGGCTCGCCCACTACCTGATCGAACTGGGCGTGCAGCCGGGCCACAGCGTGGCGACGCTGCTGCCCCGCTCGCTGGACCTGTTGGTGGCGCAACTGGCGATCGGCAAATGCGCGGCGGTGTACGTGCCGCTGGACATCAACGCCCCGGCCGAGCGCCAGGCGTTCATGGCGCAGGACAGCCGGGCCGTCATGCTGCTGACCCGCACCGACGAGGCCGCCGAATACGCCCCGTGGCGCCTCGACCTCGACACCCTGGCGCTGGACCATCACCCGGTGCACAACCCGGAGCTGCGCCAGTCGTCCGAATCGGTGGCGTACATCATGTACACCTCCGGCTCCACCGGCACCCCCAAAGGCGTGCTGGTGCCGCACCGCGCTGTCGCGCGGCTGGTGATCAACAACGGCTATGCCGATTTCAATGCCGAAGACCGGGTGGCGTTCGCCTCCAACCCGGCGTTCGACGCCAGCACCATGGACGTCTGGGGCGCGCTGCTCAACGGCGGCCAGGTGGTGGTGATCGACCACCGTACCTTGCTTGATCCGCAGGCGTTCGGCCGGGCGCTGACGGCGTCCGGCGTGACGGTGCTGTTCGTCACCACCGCGCTGTTCAACCAGTACGTGCAACTGATCCCGCAGGCGCTCAAAGGCTTGCGCATCCTGCTGTGCGGCGGCGAGCGCGGCGATCCGGCAGCGTTCCGCCGTCTGCGGGCCGAGGCGCCGGACCTGCGCATCGTGCATTGCTACGGGCCGACCGAAACCACCACTTACGCGACCACCTTCGAGGTACGCGACGTGGCGGCGGACGCCGAGAGCGTGTCCATCGGCGGGCCGATCTCCAACACCCAGGTGTACGTGCTCGACGCCCGGCAACAGCCGGTGCCTTGCGGTGCGACCGGTGAGCTGTACATCGGCGGGGACGGCGTGGCGCTGGGTTACCTGAACCGGCCGGACCTGACCGCCGAGAAATTCCTCAAGGATCCGTTCAGCAACCGGCCCGGTGCGTTGCTCTACCGCACCGGCGACCTCGCACGCTGGATGGCGCCGGGTCAACTGGAGTGCCTGGGGCGCAACGACGACCAGGTGAAGGTGCGCGGCTTCCGCATCGAACTGGGCGAAATCGAGACCCGGCTCGCCGCCTGCGCCGGCGTCAGCGAAGCCGTGGTGCGGGTGCGCGAGGCCGAACCTGGCGACAAGCGCCTGGTGGCCTGGTTCACCGCGCACGACAACGATTCGCCGCCGACCGCCGCCGAGCTGAGCGCCGCCCTGCAAGGCCACCTGCCGGACTACATGATCCCGTCCGCCTTCGTGCGGGTGGACGCCTGGCCGCTGACCGCCAACGGCAAGCTGGACCGCAAGGCCTTGCCGGCGCCGGACCGGGCGGCGCTGATCAGCCGTGGTTTCGAAGCGCCGCAGGGGGAGGTCGAAACCGCCCTGGCGCAGATCTGGGCGAGCTTGCTCAAGGTCGAGCGCGTCGGTCGGCACGACCATTTCTTTGAACTGGGCGGCCACTCGCTGCTGGCGGTCAGCCTGATCGAACGCATGCGCCGGATCGGCCTGAGCACCGACGTGCGCGCCCTGTTCAGCCAGCCGACCCTGGCGGCGCTGGCCGCCTCCGTCGGCAGCGGACGCGAGATCGACGTGCCGGCCAACCGCATTCCCGACGGCTGCACGCACATCTCCCCGGACATGCTCACACTGACCGACCTGGATCAGGCCGCCATCGACCGCATCGTCGCCACGGTGCCGTTCGGCGCCGCCAACGTCCAGGACATCTACCCGCTGGCGCCGCTGCAAGAGGGCATCCTGTATCACCACCTCAGCGCCGAAGAGGGCGACCCGTACCTGCTGCAATCGCGCATGGCCTTCGACAGCGTCGAGCGCCTGCATGCCTTCGCCGCCACGTTGCAGAAGGTCATCGCCCGTCACGACATCCTGCGCACCAGCGTGGTCTGGGAAGGCTTGCCGAGCCCGCAGCAAGTGGTCTGGCGCCATGCCGACCTGGCGTTGCAGCACGTGGCGCTGGCGCCTGCGGACGGCGACATCCTCCAACAGCTGCACCAACGCTTCGACGCCCGCCGTCACCGCTTCGACCTGAGCCGCGCGCCGCTGCTGCGCATGGTCTACGCCGAGGATCCGGCGCAGCGACGGGTGGTGGCGATCGTGCTGTTCCATCACTTGATCCTCGACCACACCGCCATGGAGGTGGTGGGCCAGGAAATGCGCGCGTTCATGTTCGGCCGCGCCGACGCACTGGCCGCGCCGACGCCGTACCGCAACTATGTGGCACAGGCGCGGTTGGGCGCGGGCCAACAGGAACATGAGGCGTTCTTCCGCGACATGCTCGGCGACATCGACGAGCCGACGCTGCCCTTCGGCCTGCACGACGTGCAGGGCGACGGACGCGACATCGAGGAAGCCCAGAAACCGCTGGACGACGGCCTGAGCCTTCGCCTGCGCGGTCAGGCACGGCAACTGGGCGTCAGCGCCGCGAGCCTGATGCACCTGGCCTGGGCGCAAGTCGTGGGCGTGCTGGCCAATCGGCGCGACGTGGTGTTCGGCACCGTGCTGATGGGCCGGATGCAAGGCGGCGAGGGCGCCGACCGGACGCTGGGGGTGTTCATCAACACCTTGCCGTTGCGGGTCGATGTCGGCCAAGGCGTGCGCGACGGGGTCAAGGCCGTGCATGCCCGGCTCACCGCGCTGCTCGGCCATGAGCATGCCTCGCTGGCCCTGGCCCAGCGTTGCAGCGGCGTGCCGGGCTCGTCGCCGCTGTTCAGCGCACTGCTCAACTACCGTTACAGCGCGGCCGAACACCAGGCCCGTGACGGCGAAGGGATCTGGGAGGGCGTGCAGCTGCTGGGCGGCGAAGAGCGCAGCAACTACCCGCTGACCCTGAGCGTCGATGACCGGGGCGAAGGGTTCGCCCTCGCGGTGCTGGCGGCGGGCGGGATCGGCGCGCAGCGCATCTGCGCCTACATGCACACGGCGCTGGAGCGCCTGGTCGAAGCGCTGGAACAGTCGCCGGAGGTGGCGCTGAACCGTCTGCCGATCCTCTCGACCGACGAGCAGGCGAGCCTGCTGGAAGGCTTCAACCCGCCGGTGACGGCCTATCCCCGGGGCGCGACGATCCATGCCCTGGTGGAGGCCCAGGCCGAGCGCAACCCGCAGGCGCCTGCGGTCATCCAGGGCGCGGAACAACTGACCTACGCTCAGCTCAACCGCCGCGCCAACCGCCTGGCCCATCACCTGCTCGGCCTCGGCGTGCGGCCGGACGACCGCATCGCGATCTGCGTGAACCGCAGCCCGGACATGCTGGTGGGGCTGCTGGCGATCCTCAAGGCCGGCGCCGGTTATGTGCCGGTGGATCCGGCGTACCCGGCCGAGCGCATCGCCTACCTGTTGCAGGACAGCGCCCCGGTGGCGGTGCTGGCGCAGACATCGACCCTGCACCTGACCGGCGCACTGCCGGTGGTGAACCTGGACGCCGGTGACTGGCAAGTGCAGCCGGACCGCAATCCGCAGGTGCCGACCCTGACCCCGGCGCACCTGGCCTACGTGATCTACACCTCAGGCTCCACCGGCCAGCCCAAGGGCGTGATGGTCGAGCACTCGACCCTGGAGAACCTCGTGCACTGGCACGCCGAAGCCTTCGACCTGCACGCCGGCAGCCACACCGCCAGCGTCGCCGGGTTCGGCTTCGACGCCATGGCCTGGGAAGTCTGGCCGGCGCTGTGCATGGGCGCGACCCTGCACCTGCCGCCGGCCGCGGTCGGCAACGAGCACCTGGACGAACTGCTCGACTGGTGGCGCGCGCAGCCGTTGCAGGTGAGCTTTCTGCCGACGCCGGTGGCCGAGTACGCCTTCAGCCGCGAACTGCAGCACCCGACCTTGCGCACCTTGCTGATCGGCGGCGACCGGCTGCGTCAGTTCAACCGCGAGCAGACTTTCGCGGTGGTCAACAACTACGGCCCGACCGAAGCCACGGTGGTCGCCACCTCCGGGCCGGTCGAGGCGGGCGGCGCGTTGCACATCGGCAAGCCGATGGCCAACGCCCGGATCTACCTGCTGGATGAGCAGCAGCGTCCGGTGCCGGTCGGCGTGGCCGGCGAGCTGTACGTGGCCGGCGCCGGGGTGGCGCGGGGTTACCTGAACCGGGCGCCACTGACGGCCGAACGGTTCCTCGACGACCCGTTCAGCGATGAGCCCCAGGCGCGCATGTACCGCACCGGCGACCTCGCGCGCTGGCGGCCCGACGGCAATATCGAGTACCTGGGCCGCAACGACGATCAGGTGAAACTGCGCGGCGTGCGGGTCGAGCTGGGCGAAATCGAAGCGGCGCTGGCCCGCCATCCGGCGGTGCAGGAGGCCGTGGCGCTGGTGCGCGACGGGCAATTGCTGGCGTGGTTCACCGCCCAGGCAGCGGTCGGCATCGACGAGCTGCGCAGCCATCTGCACAGCCTGTTGCCGCAGGCGCTGGTGCCGGCGGCCTACGTGCGGCTCGACGCCTTGCCGCTGACCGCCAACGGCAAACTGGACCGCAGGGCCTTGCCCGAGCCGGGGCCGGACGCCTGGCTGAGCCGTGGCTACGAAGCGCCGCAGGGCCCGGTCGAGACCGCGCTGGCGCAGATCTGGGCGGACGTGCTGAAAGTGGAGCAGGTCGGCCGCCACGACCACTTCTTCGAACTGGGCGGGCATTCGCTGCTGGCGGTGAGCCTGATCGAGCGCATGCGTCAGATCGGCCTGAGCACCGATGTGCGCGTGCTGTTCAGCCAGCCGACCCTGGCGGCGCTGGCCGCTGCGGTGGGCAGCGGGCGCGAAGTGGACGTGCCGCCCAACCGCATTGCGGACGGTTGCACCCGCATCACTCCGGACCTTCTGACCCTGATCGAACTGGATCAGGACAGCATCGACCGGGTGGTGGCCACGGTGCCGGGCGGTGCGGCCAACGTGCAGGACATTTACCCGCTGGCGCCGTTGCAGGAGGGGATTCTCTACCACCACCTGAGCGCCGTGGAGGGCGACCCGTACCTGCTGCAATCGCGGTTGGCGTTCGACAGCCCGGCGCGGCTGGCGACCTTCGCCGCGGCGCTCGATCAAGTCATCGCACGGCACGACATCCTGCGCACCGGCGTGGTCTGGCAGGGGCTGGCGACGCCGGTGCAGGTGGTCTGGCGCCATGCCGCGCTGTCGCTCGAAGCGGTGACGGTGGATCCGGCGCAGGGGGACGTGGCCGGGCAGTTGCAGGCGCGGTTCGATGCGCGGCAGGTGCGGCTGGACATCAGTCAGGCGCCGATGATGCGGCTGGTGCATGTGCAGGATCCGGCCAACGGCCGGGTGGTGGCCACGCTGCTGTTCCACCACATCAAAATGGACCACACGGCCATGGACACGGTGCGCCAGGAAATCCAGGCCATCATGCAGGGCGACGACCGCGTGCCCGTGGCTTCGGTGCCGTATCGCAACTATGTGGCCCAGACCCGTTTAGGCACCCGCGAGCAGGAGCACGAAGCGTTCTTCCGTGACCTGCTCGGCGATGTCGACGAGCCGACGCTGCCGTTTGGCTTGCTGGATGTGCAGGGGGGCGGGCATGACCTCGAAGAGGTCCGCCAGATGTTGCCTTCGGCGCTGTCCCTGCGTCTGCGCAGCCAGGCGCGACTCGCGGGGGTGAGCGCGGCCAGCCTGTTCCACCTGGCGTGGGCACGGGTGCTGGGCGCCGCGTCCGGCCAGGATCGGGTGGTGTTCGGTACCGTGCTGCTGGGCCGGATGCAGGCCGGCGCTGGCGCCGACCGTGCGCTGGGGATGTTCATCAATACCCTGCCGTTGCGGGTGGATCTGGGCGAGACCGGCGTGCGCATCGGCGTCAAGACAACCCATGAACGGCTGACGGCGCTGTTGGGGCATGAGCATGCCTCGTTGGCCCTGGCCCAGCGTTGCAGCGGCGTGCCGGTGCCGTCACCGTTGTTCAGCGCGATCCTCAACTACCGTCACAGCGAAAACGACGAGCCGCAACAGGCGGTGCGCCAGGCTTGGGAGGGCATCGAGACCCTCGCCAGTGAAGGGCGCACCAACTATCCGTTGTCGCTGAATGCCGATGACCTGGGCCGCGACTTCAGAATCACGGCGATGGCCCCGGTTCGCATCGGCGCCGCGAAGGTGTGCGGCTACATGCAACAGGCGCTGACGGCGCTGGTCGACGCCTTGGAGCAGTCACCGCAGCAACCGTTGAACCGGCTGGCGGTGCTGCCGGACGAGGAGCGCCGCCAGGTGCTGCACGGCCTCAACGCCGCCGAGATCGGCCACGACCTGGAGCAGACCGTCCACGCGCTGTTCGAGGCCCGGGCGCAACGTTCGCCGCTGGCCGTGGCGGTGCAGTGCGGCGGGCAGCGCCTGAGCTACGCCGAGCTGGACGGGCAGGCCAACCGCCTGGCCCGTCACCTGCAAGGCCTGGGCGTCGGGCCGGACTCGCGTGTGGCGATCTGCGTCGAGCGCGGGCCGGACATGGTGGTCGGGCTGCTGGCGATCCTCAAGGCCGGCGGTGCCTATGTGCCGCTGGATCCGGGCTACCCGGCCGAGCGCCTGGCCTACATGCTCAAGGACAGCGCAGCGGTGGCCGTGCTGATGCACGGCGCCACCCGCGCCCTGCTGGAGGGCACCGGGGTGGCGCAGATCGACCTCGACCGCTGCACCTGGCAGGCCAACCCGGACACGGCCCCGCCGGTGTCGGGCCTGAGCCCGTCGAACCTGGCCTACGTGATCTACACCTCCGGCACCACCGGGCGGCCGAAAGGCGTGATGGTCGAACACCGCAGCCTGGTCAACCTGGTGCGCTGGAGCGCCCGGCACTGCCCGCAGGCGGCGGACGGCGCCCTGTTGCAGAAGACGCCGTACAGTTTCGACGCGTCGGTGTGGGAGCTTTTCTGGCCGCTGACCGCCGGCCTGCGGCTGGTGCTGGCCGGTCCGGACGACCACCGCGACCCGGCCGAACTCGTGCGTCTGGTCATCGAGCAGCGCATCAGCGTGATCCAGTTCGTGCCGGCGCTGCTGCAGCAATTCATCGAGCTTGAGCAGGCCGGCCAGTGCACCCGTCTCACCGATGTGTTCTGCGGCGGCGGGGAACTGACCGCCGCGCTGGTGCGCAAGGTGCGCGAGCGTCTGCCGCAAGTGCGGCTGCACAACGTCTACGGCCCGACCGAAGCCACGGTGGATGCGACGGTGTGGACGCTGGATCCGTCCGCTGCGGTTGCGCAGCACGCGCCGCCCATCGGCCGCGCCGTGGACAACACGCTGCTGTACGTCCTGGATTCCGGGCAACAGCCGGTGCCGCTGGGTGTGGCGGGCGAGCTGTACATCGGCGGGGTGCAGGTGGCCCGGGGTTACATGGGCCGATCGGACCTGACCGGCGAGCGTTTCCTCAAGGATCCGTTCAGCGGCCGGCCGGGCGCCCGGATGTACCGCACCGGCGACATCGTCCGGTACGGGGCCGACGGCCAGCTTGAGTACCTGGGGCGCAACGACGATCAAGTGAAACTGCGCGGGCTGCGCATCGAACCGGGCGAAATCCAGGCGTGCCTGGAGCAGGCCGACGGCGTGCGCGAGGCGGTGGTGCTGATCCGCGAAGAGGCGTCCGCAGACAAGCGGCTGGTGGCCTACTGCACCGGCGAGCGGCAAGACGCCGCGAGCCTGCGCAGCCATCTGCTGGCGCGTTTGCCGGACTACATGGTGCCGACCGCGTTCGTGCACCTGGAGGCGTTGCCGCTGAGCCCCAACGGCAAGCTTGACCGCCGGGCGCTGCCGGCACCGGACGAGTCCTCGGTCATCACCCGCGAATACGAAGCCCCGCAGGGTGAAACGGAAATCATCCTCGCGCGGCTGTGGGCCGAACTGCTCAAGGTGGAGCGGATCGGCCGGCACGACCATTTCTTCGAATTGGGCGGGCACTCGCTGCTGGCGGTCAGTCTGATCGGCCGGTTGCGACAAGAAGGCATGGAAGCCGACGTCAGGGCGCTGTTCGAACACCCGACCCTGGCCGGTTACGCGGCAACTACGGAAAGAATGGAGATCGTTCTGTGAACCTGATCGAACTGTTGGCGACACTCAAAGCGAAAGACATCCAATTGGCGGTCACGGACGACCAACTGCGGGTGCAAGGCAACAAACAGGCCCTGAGCGATCCGGCGGTGCTGGCGCTGCTGCGTGAGCACAAAGCTGCGCTGATCGAACTGATCAAGGCCGGCGGTTATGCGGCCGCCAAGCACGGCCAGGTGGAGGTGCCGGCCAACGGCATCGTCCCCGGCACCACCCGCATCACCCCGGTGATGGTCACCCTGGCGGAACTGAGCCAGGACACCCTCGACCACCTCGTCGCCGAGGTACCGGGCGGCGCCGAAAACGTGCAGGACATCTACCCCCTGGCGCCGCTGCAGGAGGGCATCCTGTTTCACCACGCCAGCGGCGGCGAAGGCGACCCTTACGTGATGCAGGCGCAATTCGCGTTCACCGACATGCAGCGTTTCCAGGCGTTCGCCCAGGCCTTGCAGACCGTGATCAACCGCCATGACATCCTGCGTACCGCCGTGGTCTGGGAAGGCCTGGATGCGCCGCTGCAAGTGGTGTGGCGCCGGGCGCACCTGCCGCTGGAAGAGTTCGTGCCGCAGGACGGCGAAGCCGACGCGCTGGCGCAACTGAACGCGCATTTCGACCCGCGGCACTTCCGCCTGGACGTCAGCCGGGCGCCGATGCTGCGTCTGGCCTATGCCAAAGACCCCGCCGGGCAACGCATCATCGCCACGCTGCTGTACCACCACATGGCGATGGACCACTCGGCGCTGGAGGTGGTGAGCCACGAGATGCGCGAGTGCCTCTCGGGGCAGGGCGCACGGCTGGGGCGGCCGGTGCCGTTTCGCAACTACGTGGCCCAGGCGCGGCTGGGCATCAGCGAAGCGGAACATGAGGCGTTCTTTCGCGACATGCTCGGCGACATCGACGAACCGACGCTGCCGTTCGGCTTGCAGGACGTGCAGGGCGACGGTCAAGGCATCGCCGAGCTGGGCATGCCGGTGGAGGCGGAGCTGGGGCAGCGCCTGCGCACGCAGGCGCGGCAACTCGGCGTGAGTGCGGCGAGCCTGTTCCACCTGGCTTGGGCGCAGGTGCTGGCCACGCTCACCGGCAAGCCGTCGGTGGTGTTCGGCACGGTGTTGATGGGGCGTCTGCAAGGCGCCGAAGCCATTGACCGGGCCCTGGGGATCTTCATCAACACGCTGCCGGTGCGGCTGGACATCGACGGGCAGGGCGTGCGCGCCGCCGTCCAGGCGACCCACGTGCGCCTCACCACCCTGATGCGCCACGAACACGCGCCGTTGGCGCTGGCCCAGCGGTGCAGCCAGGTGGCCGCGCCGACGCCATTGTTCAGCGCGTTGTTCAACTACCGCCACAGCCATGGCGCAGCGGCTGCGCACGCTCAGGCGCAGACGGCCTGGGAAGGCATCACCAACCTGCATGCCGAGGAACGCAGCAACTATCCGCTGACGCTCAGCGTCGACGATTTCGGCGACGCCTTCCGCCTGACGCTGCTGGCCTCCACGCAGCTCGATCCGCAGCGGGTCTGCGGTTACATGCATTGCGCCGTGGAAGGCCTTGTCCAGGCATTGGAGCAGACGCCGGATCTACCCGTCCATGAACTGTCGGTGCTGCCAACGGCCGAGCGTGAGCAAGTGCTGTTCGGCTTCAACGCCACCGCCGCCGACTATCCGCAAGGCCTCACCACCCCGCAACGCTTCGAGGCCCAGGCCGAACAACGGCCCGACGCCGTGGCCGCCGCGTTCCTCGGCGAGCAACTGACCTACGCCGACCTCAACCGTCGGGCCAACGCCCTGGCCCGGCACCTGACCGGGCTGGGCGTGCACCCTGACGACCGCGTGGCCATCGTCGCCCGCCGTGGGCTGGACACCCTGGTCGGCCTGGTGGCGATCCTCAAGGCCGGCGCCGGCTACGTGCCGGTGGATCCGGCGCACCCGGCCGAGCGCCTGGAGTACCTGCTCGGCGACAGCGCCCCGGTGGCCGTGCTGACCCAGAGCGGTTTGCGCCCACGCCTGCCGGCGCTGGACGTGCCGGTGCTCGACCTCGACCTCGCGCAATGGCCGGCGGACGACGCCGGCAACCCGCAGGTGCCGGGCCTCACCCCGGAACACCTGGCCTACGTGATCTACACCTCCGGCTCCACCGGCCTGCCGAAAGGCGTGATGGTCGAGCACAAGACGCTGGGCAACCTGATCGACTGGCACTGCGCGGCGTTCGACCTGTGCGCCGGGCGCCACACCTCGAGCCTGGCCGGGTTCGGTTTCGACGCCATGGCCTGGGAGGTCTGGCCGGCGCTGTGCGCAGGGGCGACCCTGCACCTGGCGCCGGTCCATGAGGGCACCGAGGACATCGACGCGCTGCTCGGCTGGTGGCGCGAGCAGCCGCTGGACGTGAGCTTCCTGCCGACCCCGGTGGCCGAGTACGCCTTCGGCCAGAATATCGGGCACCCGACCCTGCGCACGCTGCTGATCGGCGGCGACCGCCTGCGCCAGTTCGGCCGCAGCCAGACCTTCGACGTGGTCAACAACTACGGCCCGACCGAGGCCACGGTGGTCGCCACCTCGGGCCTGATCGAGGCGGGGCAGACCTTGCACATCGGCCGCCCGGTGGCCAACGCCACGGTGTACCTGCTGGACGAGCAGCAGCGCCCGGTGCCGATCGGCGTGACCGGCGAACTGTACGTCGGCGGCGCCGGCGTCGCCCGGGGCTACCTCAACCGGCCGGAACTGACCGAAGAACGCTTCCTGCAAGACCCGTTCAACCCCGGCCGCATGTACCGCACCGGCGACCTGGCGCGCTGGCGCGAAGACGGGGCCATCGAGTACCTGGGCCGCAACGACGACCAGGTGAAGATCCGCGGCGTGCGCATCGAACTGGGCGAGATCGAGAACCGCCTCAACCACCTGCCGGGCATCCAGGAGGCGGTGCTGCTGGCCCGCGAGGACGAGCCCGGCCAGGTGCGGCTGGTGGCGTACTTCACCGCGCAGAGCGGGGTCGAGCCGCTGGAGGTCGGCGAACTGCGTGCGCACCTGCTGACCCAGTTGCCGGAATACATGGTGCCGTCCGCGTTCGTCCGGCTCGACGTCTTGCCGCTGACCGCCAACGGCAAGCTCGACCGCAGGGCCCTGCCGAAACCTGAGCGCAGCGCGCTGTTCACCCGCGAGTACGAGGCGCCGCAGGGCGAGCTGGAACAAGCGCTGGCGCAGGTGTGGGCCGAGGTGCTGCAAGTGGAAAGGGTGGGGCGCCGCGACCACTTCTTCGAACTGGGCGGGCACTCGCTGCTGGCGATGCGCATGGTGTCCCAGGTGCGCCAGCGCCTGGGCGTCGAGCTGGCGTTGGGCGACCTGTTCGCCAACGCCGAACTGGCGGCGGTGGCCGAGGTGCTGTCCCGTTCGGGCCGCAGCACCTTGCCGGGCATCGTGCCGGCGCCGCGCGACCAGGCGCTGCCGCTGTCGTTCGCCCAGCAGCGGCTGTGGTTCCTGTCGCAGATGGAAGGGGCCAACACCGCCTACAACATCCCGATTGCCTTGCGCCTGCGTGGGCGCCTCGACGCAGACGCACTGCAACGCTCGCTGGCGCGGATTGTCGCCCGTCACGAAACCCTGCGCAGCCGCTTCGCCCAGTTCAATGACGAGGCCCAGGTGCTGATCGCCCCGGTGGACAGCGGCTTGCCGTTGCAGGCTGAAGACCTGCGCCGGCACCCGCAGGCCGAAGCCGCGTTGCTGGCGTTGATCGAGGGCGAAGCGTCGGCCCCGTTCGACCTGGAGGACGATCCGCTGATCCGCGGACGGCTGGTGCGCATGGCCGACGATCACCACGTCTTGCTGCTGACCTTGCACCACATCGTCACCGACGGCTGGTCCATGGGCGTGCTGACCCGCGAGCTGATGGCGCTGTACCAGGCCTTCAGCCACGGCGAGCCCGATCCGCTGCCGCCGCTGGCCTTGCAGTACACCGACTACGCCGTGTGGCAGCGCCGCTGGCTCAGCGGCGAAGTGCTGCAACGCCAGAGCGACTACTGGCGCCAGACCCTGAGCGGTGCGCCGGCCTTGCTCGCGCTGCCCACCGACCGGCCGCGCCCGGTGCAGCAGGACTATGCCGGCCGCCAGATCGAAATCACTCTGGATGAACGCCTGACCGCCGGCCTCAACGCGTTGTGCCAGCGCCACGGCGTGACCCTGTACATGGCCCTGACGGGCGCGTGGGCGATGCTGATGGCGCGCCTGTCCGGCCAGACGGACGTGGTGATCGGCTCGCCGGTGGCCAACCGTGGCCGGGCCGAGATCGAAGGCCTGATCGGCATGTTCGTCAACACCCTGGCGCTGCGCATCGACACCTCGGGCGAGCTGAGCGCCGAGGCGCTGCTGGCCCAGGTCAAGGCCCGCACGCTGGAAGCCCAGGCCCACCAGGACCTGCCGTTCGAGCAAGTGGTGGACATCGTCAAGCCGCAACGCAGCCTGGCCCACAGCCCGCTGTTCCAGACCCTGTTCAGCTGGGAAAGCCGTCAAGGCGAACGCCTGATCCTGGACGACCTGGCGCTCGAAGGCGTCGCCGAGCCCAGCCATTTCGCCAAGTTCGACCTGTCGCTGACCCTGCGTGAGGCGCAAGGCGAGCTTCGCGGCACGCTGGAGTACGCCACGGCGTTGTTCGACGAAGCGACGGTCGTGCGTTACTTCGGTTACCTGCAGCGGCTGCTGCAAGCGATGGCCAGCGATGACCACGCGGTGCTGGAGCAGGTGCCGATGCTCGCGGAAGACGAGCGGCAGGCGCTGCTGTTCGATCTCAACGCCACCGACGTCGACTACGACCTGCAACAGACGATCCATGGCCTGTTCGAGGCCCAGGCCTTGCGCACGCCGCAGGCCGTGGCGGTCAAGAGCGGCGACCGCTCCCTGGGCTACGCCGAGCTTAACCGCCAGGCCAACCGCCTGGCCCGTCACCTGCGTGGCTTGGGCGTGGGCCCCGATGCACGGGTGGGGATCTGCGTCGAGCGCAGCCCGGAGATGGTGGTGGGCTTGCTGGCGATCCTCAAGGCCGGCGGCGGCTACGTGCCGCTGGATCCGGCGTACCCGGCGGAACGCCTGGCCTACATGCTGGCCGACAGCGCGCCGCTGGCGGTGCTGGTGCACGGCGCGACCCGCAGTGTGCTCGGCGAATCCGCCGCACAGGTGGTCGACCTGGACCGGTCGGTCTGGGAATCGCAACCGCAAGACAACCTGCCGGCGCAGGGCCTGACCCCGCAGCACATGGCCTACGTGATCTACACCTCCGGCTCCACCGGCCAGCCCAAGGGCGTGATCAACGAGCACTCCGGTGTGGTCAACCGCCTGCTGTGGATGCAGGACGCTTACCGCCTGAGCGCCGAAGACACGGTGCTGCAAAAGACCCCGTTCAGCTTCGACGTGTCGGTGTGGGAGTTTTTCTGGCCGCTGATGACCGGGGCGCGGCTGGTCATGGCCCGGCCCGAGGGCCACAAGGATCCGCAGTACCTGAGCGACATCATCGCGGCGGAGCGCGTCACCACGCTGCACTTCGTGCCGTCGATGCTCGATGTGTTCCTCGCCCATGGCGACACCGCCCGCTGCGCCGGCCTGCGTCAGGTGATGTGCAGCGGCGAGGCGCTGCCGGGCAGCCTGGTGCGGCGCTTCAAGCAACAGTTGCCGGGCATCGGCCTGCACAACCTGTACGGCCCGACCGAAGCGGCGGTGGACGTCACCGCGTGGGACTGCGCGGGGCCCCTCGAGACCACGCCGGACAACACCCCCATCGGCAAACCGATCGCCAACACCCGGATGTACATCCTCGACGGGCAACGGCAACCGGTGCCGCTGGGCGTGGTCGGCGAGCTGTACATCGGCGGCGTGCAGGTGGCGCGGGGTTACCTCAACCGTGCGCAGCTCAGCGCCGAGCGGTTCCTGGAGGATCCGTTCCGGCCGCAGGGGCGGATGTACCGCACCGGCGACGTCGCCCGCTGGCTGGCCGACGGCAACATCGAATACCTGGGCCGCAACGACGACCAGGTGAAGATCCGCGGCCTGCGCATCGAGCTGGGCGAGATCCAGTCGCGCCTGACCGCCCTGGACGGCGTGCAGGAAGCGGCGGTGCTGGCCCGCGAGGACGTGCCGGGGGACAAGCGGCTGGTGGCGTACTACACCGGCGCACAACAGTCGGTGGAGGACCTGCGCACACGGCTGCTCGAACACCTGCCGGATTACATGGTGCCGGCGCTGTTCGTGCACCTGGCCGTCTGGCCGCTGAGCCCCAACGGCAAGCTTGACCGCAAGGCGCTGCCGGCGCCGGATCAGGCTGCGGCGAGCGTGCGCAAGTACGAGGCTCCGGTCGGCGAGACGGAAATCACCCTCGCGCAATTGTGGTCCGAGCTGCTCAACGTCGAGCGGGTCGGGCGTCACGACCATTTCTTTGAACTGGGCGGGCACTCGCTGCTGGCGGTCAATCTGGTCGCCCGCATGCGTCGCGCCGGCCTGACGGCGGACGTGCGCGTGCTGTTCAACCAGCCGACCCTCGCCGCCCTGGCGGCCGCCGTCGGCGGGGCGCCGGAAGCCGAAGTGCCGGCCAACCGCATCGCGCCGGACTGTCGGCGGATCACCCCTGAGCTGCTGCCGCTGGTTGCGCTCGACCAGGCCGATATCGACCGCATCGTCGCCGGCATCCCTGGCGGCGCGGCCAACGTGCAGGACCTCTACCCGCTGGCGCCGCTGCAGGCCGGGATCCTGTTCCATCACCTGACGGCCACCGAGGGCGATCCGTACGTGCTGCAGGCGCAGTTCGCCTTCGCCGACGAGCAGCGTCTGAACGTGTTCGCCGAGGCCTTGCAGCATGTGATCGACCGTCACGACATCCTGCGCACGTCGTTCTTCTACGAAGGGCTGGACGAGCCGGTGCAGGTGGTCTGGCGCCAGGCGTCGCTGGTGAGCGAAACGCTGGATCTTGCGGCCGGGGCGGGGGACGCGCTGACGCAACTGCGCGCGCGGTTCGATGTCCGGCATTACCGCATGGCCGTGGATCAGGCACCGCTGCTGCGCCTGGTGCACGCCTGGGACGCGGACAACCGGCGCGTGGTGGCGCTGCTGCTGTTCCATCACCTGGTGATGGACCACGTGGCGCTTGAGGTGCTGCAGCACGAGATGCAAGCCGTGTTGCTCGGTCACGAACAGCGCTTGGCGGAACCGGTGCCGTACCGCAACCATGTGGCCCGCACGCGTTCGGGCCTCGACGACCGGGCGCACGAGGCGTTCTTCCGGGCGATGCTCGGCGATGTCGAGGAAGCGACCGTGCCCTATGGCCGCCATGTCGCGCAGGGCGGCGAGACGGCGCGGGCGCACCTGACGCTGGACAATCCGCTCAGCCGCACGCTGCGGCGCCAGGCCCGGCGCCTGGGCATCAGCGTCGCCAGCCTGATGCACCTGGCCTGGGCCCAGGTGCTGGGGCAACTGGCGGGCCGCGACGACGTGGTGTTCGGCACCGTCCTGCTCGGCCGCCTGCACGGCGGCGAGGGCGTCGAGCGCTCGCCGGGGGTGTTCATCAATACCTTGCCGCTGCGCATCGGCCTGACCGGGCAAACCGTGAAGGCCGCCGCGCTGGCCGTCCAGCAACGTTTGAACCAACTGCTTGAGCATGAGCACGTGCAACTGGCGCTGGTGCAGCATTGCAGCGCCATGGCGCCGGGCACGCCGCTGTTCGGCACGTTGCTCAATTACCGCCACAGCGCAGCGCAAGGTTCGGCCTCGGCCGAAACGGAGCACGCCTGGAAGGGCATGCGATTGCTGGAGGCCGAGGAACACACCAACTATCCCGTGACCCTCAGCGTCGATGACTTGGGCGAGGACTTCAGCCTGACGGCGTTGACCGGGGCGGGGATCGAGGCCCGGCGGATCTGCGGATACATGCACGGCGCGCTGGAGCGTCTGGCGCTTGCGTTGGAGCAGTCTGCAGACCTGCCGATCAATCAACTGACGATCCTGACGGCGGCGGAAAGCAAGCAAGTGCTGCACGGCTTCAACGCCACCGCCGCCGACTATCCGCAAGGCCTCACCACCCCGCAACGCTTCGAGGCCCAGGCCGAACAGCGGCCCGACGCCGTGGCCGCCGCGTTCCTCGGCGAGCAGCTGACCTACGCCGACCTCAACCGCCGGGCCAACGCCCTGGCCCGGCACCTGACCGGGCTGGGCGTGCGCCCCGACGACCGCGTGGCCATCGTCGCCCGCCGCGGGCTGGACACCCTGGTCGGCCTGGTGGCGATCCTCAAGGCCGGCGCCGGCTACGTGCCGGTGGATCCGGCGCACCCGGCCGAGCGCCTGGAGTACCTGCTCGGCGACAGCGCCCCGGTGGCCGTGCTGACCCAGAGCGGTTTGCGCCCACGCCTGCCGGCGCTGGACGTGCCGGTGCTCGACCTCGACCTCGCGCAATGGCCGGCGGGCGACGCCGGCAACCCGCAGGTGCCGGGCTTCACCCCGGAACACTTGGCCTACGTGATCTACACCTCCGGCTCCACCGGCCTGCCGAAAGGCGTGATGGTCGAGCACAAGACGCTGGGCAACCTGATCGACTGGCACTGCGCGGCGTTCGACCTGTGCGCCGGGCGCCACACCTCGAGCCTGGCCGGGTTCGGTTTCGACGCCATGGCCTGGGAGGTCTGGCCGGCGCTGTGCGCAGGGGCGACCCTGCACCTGGCGCCGGTCCACGACGGCGCCGAGGACATCGACGCGCTGCTCGGCTGGTGGCGCGAGCAGCCGCTGGACGTCAGCTTCCTGCCGACCCCGGTGGCCGAGTACGCCTTCGGCCAGAACATCGGTCACCCGACCCTGCGCACGCTGCTGATCGGCGGCGACCGCCTGCGCCAGTTCGGCCGCAGCCAGACCTTCGACGTGGTCAACAACTACGGCCCGACCGAGGCCACGGTGGTCGCCACCTCGGGCCTGATCGAGGCGGGGCAGACCTTGCACATCGGCCGCCCGGTGGCCAACGCCACGGTGTACCTGCTGGACGAGCAGCAGCGCCCGGTGCCGATCGGCGTGGCCGGCGAACTGTACGTCGGCGGCGCCGGCGTCGCCCGGGGCTACCTCAACCGGCCGGAGCTGACCGAAGAACGCTTCCTGCAAGACCCGTTCAACCCCGGCCGCATGTACCGCACCGGCGACCTGGCGCGCTGGCGCGAAGACGGGGCCATCGAGTACCTGGGCCGCAACGACGACCAGGTGAAGATCCGCGGCGTGCGCATCGAACTGGGCGAGATCGAGAACCGCCTCAACCACCTGCCGGGCATCCAGGAGGCGGTGCTGCTGGCCCGCGAGGACGAGCCCGGCCAGGTGCGGCTGGTGGCGTACTTCACCGCGCAGAGCGGGGTCGAGCCGCTGGAGGTCGGCGAACTGCGTGCGCACCTGCTGACCCAGTTGCCGGAATACATGGTGCCGTCGGCGTTCGTCCGGCTCGACGCCTTGCCGCTGACCGCCAACGGCAAGCTCGACCGCAGGGCCCTGCCGAAACCTGAGCGCAGCGCGCTGTTCACCCGCGAGTACGAGGCGCCGCAGGGCGAGCTGGAACAAGCGCTGGCGCAGGTGTGGGCCGAGGTGCTGCAAGTGGAAAGGGTGGGGCGCCGCGACCACTTCTTCGAACTGGGCGGGCACTCGCTGCTGGCGATGCGCATGGTGTCCCAGGTGCGCCAGCGCCTGGGCGTCGAGCTGGTGTTGGGCGACCTGTTCGCCAACGCCGAACTGGCGGCGGTGGTCGAGGTGCTGTCCCGTTCGGGCCGCAGCACCTTGCCGGACATCGTGCCGGCGCCGCGCGACCAGGCGCTGCCGCTGTCGTTCGCCCAGCAGCGGCTGTGGTTCCTGTCGCAAATGGAAGGGGCCAACACCGCCTACAACATCCCGATTGCCTTGCGCCTGCGCGGGCGCCTCGACGGAGAGGCTCTGCAACGCTCGCTGGCGCGGATTGTCGCCCGTCACGAAACCCTGCGCAGCCGCTTTACCGCAGTGAACGACGAGGCGCAGGTACTGATCGCAGCGGACAGCGAAGGTCTGGCGCTGCCGACCGTGGACTTGCGCAACGCTCCGCCAGAGGCCTTGCAAACGCTGATCGGCCGTGAGGCCTCTGCACCGTTCGATCTGCAGACGGGCCCGTTGATCCGTGGGCAGTTTGTGCAGTTGGCGGATGACCATCATGTGCTGCTGGTGACCGTGCACCACATCGTCGCTGACGGCTGGTCCATGGGCGTGCTGACCCGCGAGCTGACGGCGCTGTACCAGGCCTTCAGCCATGGCGGGCCCGATCCTTTGCCGCCGCTGGCCTTGCAGTACACCGACTACGCCGTGTGGCAGCGCCGCTGGCTCAGCGGCGAAGTGCTGCAACGCCAGAGCGACTACTGGCAGCAGGCATTGGCCGGTGCGCCAACACTGCTTTCGCTGCCCACCGACCGTCCGCGTCCGGCCCGTCAGGCGTATGCCGGCGGCAGCGTCGAGGTGATCCTCGACGCGCCCCTGAGCGCCGGGCTCAAGGCCTTGAGCCAACGTCACGGCGTGACCCTGTACATGGTGATGATGAGCGCCTGGGCGATGCTGCTCGGTCGGCTGTCCGGCCAGACGGACGTGGTGATCGGCTCGCCGGTGGCCAACCGTGGCCGGGCCGAGATCGAAGGGCTGATCGGCATGTTCGTCAACACCTTGGCCCTGCGCATCGACACTTCGGGCGAGGTGAGCGCCGATGCGCTGCTGGCCCAGGTCAAGGCCCGCACGCTGGAAGCCCAGGCCCACCAGGACCTGCCGTTCGAGCAAGTGGTGGACATCGTCAAGCCGGAGCGCAGCCTGGCCCACAGCCCGTTGTTCCAGACCCTGCTCGGCTGGGACAGCAGCGTGGCGCCGGACCTGGCGCTGGGCGAGTTGACGCTGGAAGGCCTGGCCGGTCAGAACCCGGTCGCCAAGTTTGACCTGTCGCTGACCTTGGGCGAGGCCCGGGGCTCGATCTGCGGTTCGCTCGAATACGCCACGGCGCTGTTCGACGAGGCGACCGTGCAGCGCTTTGTCGGCTACTTCCGACAACTGCTGCGGGCCATGGCCGGCAACGATCAGGCGATCCTTGAGCGGGTGGAGATCCTGTCTGAGGACGAACGACGGACACTGCTGGCCGACTTCAACGCCACCGATGCAGCCGTCGCGGCGGATGAGACCGTTCATGGCCGCTTCGAGGCGCAGGCATTGCGCACACCGCATGCGGTGGCCGTGCAGAGCGGTGATCAGGCGTTGAGCTACGCCGAGCTGAACCGCCAGGCCAACCGTCTGGCCCGCCACTTGCGCGGGTTGGGCGTGGGCCCGGATGCGCGGGTGGGGATCTGCGTCGAGCGCAGCCCCGAGCTGCTGGTCGGCCTGCTGGCGATCCTCAAGGCCGGCGGCGCCTATGTGCCGCTGGATCCGGCGTACCCGGCGGAACGCCTGGCCTACATGCTGGCGGACAGCGCGCCGGCGGCGGTGCTGGTGCACGGTGCGACCCGCACGCTGCTCGGGGACGTCGCCGCACCGGTGGTCGATCTGGACAAGGCGGATTGGCAATCGCAGCCTTCGGACAACCTGCCGGCCGAAGGCCTGACCCCGCAACACCTGGCCTACGTGATCTACACCTCTGGCACCACCGGCACGCCGAAAGGCGTGATGGTCGAGCACCGCAGCCTGAGCAACCTGCTGCACTGGAGCGCGCAGCTGTGTCCGCAGGGCGAAGGCCATGCGCTGCTGCAGAAGACTCCGTTCAGCTTCGACGCCTCGGTCTGGGAGCTGTTCTGGCCGCTGACCGCCGGGATGCGTCTGGTGCTGGCCAGCCCCGACGGGCACCGCGATCCGGCGTACCTGGTGCAGGTGATCCGCGAGCAACGGGTCGGCGTGGTGCAGTTCGTGCCGGTGCTGCTGCAGCAGTTCCTCGACGTGGAACAGGTCGGTCAGTGCGCCAGCCTCACCGACATCGTCTGCGGGGGCGGCGAGCTGACCGAAGCGTTGGTGCGCAGCGTGCGCGAGCGCTTGCCGCAGGTGCGGCTGCACAACGTCTACGGCCCGACCGAGGCCACGGTGGACAGCACGGTGTGGACGCTGGAGCCCGGCGCCGCGCTGCCGGAAGGCGCACCGCCGATCGGCAAACCGGTCAGCAACACCCGCGTCTACCTTCTCGATGCCCATGGCCAACCGGTGCCGCGCGGTTCGGTCGGCGAACTGTGCATCGGCGGCGTGCAGGTCGCCCGGGGCTACTTCAACCGTGCGGACCTGACGGCGGAACGTTTCCTCAAGGATCCGTTCAGCGAGCGGGACGACGCACGGATCTACCGCTCCGGCGACCTGGCCCGTCATCGGGCCGACGGCACCATCGAGTACCTGGGCCGCAACGACGACCAGGTGAAGATCCGTGGCCTGCGCATCGAGCTCGGCGAAATCCAGGCCTGCCTGCTGCAAGCCGAAGGCGTGCGCGAGGCGGTGGTGCTGGCCCGTGAAGACGCGCCGGGGGATGTGCGGCTGGTCGCGTACTACACCGCCCGCGAACACGCGCCTGCCATCGAGAGCCTGCATGCGCACCTGCACGCCCGGCTGCCGGCCTACATGGTGCCGTCGGCCTGGGTGCGGCTCGACGCCTGGCCGTTGAGCCCCAACGGCAAGGTCGACCGCAGCGCGCTGCCGGCGCCGGACCAGGCGTCGGTGATCGTGCGCGAGTACGAAGCCCCGGTCGGCGAGGTGGAAGTCACCCTCGCGCGGTTGTGGTCCGAACTGCTCAACGTCGAGCGGGTGGGGCGCCACGACCACTTCTTCGAACTGGGCGGCCACTCGCTGCTGGCGGTCAACCTGGCGGCGCGCATGCGCCGTGCCGGGCTGGCGGTGGATGTGCATGCGCTGTTCAGTCAGCCGACCCTCGCCGCACTGGCCGCCGCCGTGAGCCGCGCGCCGGAGGTCGAGGTGCCGGCCAACCGCATCGCACCGGACTGCCGGCGGATCACCCCTGAGCTGCTGCCGCTGGTTGCGCTGGACCAGGCCGCCATTGACCGCATCGTCGCCAGCATTCCGGGCGGTGCGGCCAACGTGCAGGACCTCTACCCGCTGGCGCCGTTGCAGGCCGGGATCCTGTTCCATCACCTGTCGGCGACCCAGGGCGATCCGTACGTGCTGCAGGCGCAGTTCGCGTTTGCCGACGAGCAGCGCCTGAATACGTTCGTCGAGGCCTTGCAACGGGTGATCGAGCGTCACGACATCCTGCGCACGTCGCTGTTCCACGACGGGCTGGACGAACCGGTGCAGGTGGTCTGGCGCCGGGCGCCGCTGGTGAGCGAGGCGCTGACGCTGGACATCGGCGGCGGTGACGCGCTGGAGCAACTGCGCGCCCGCTTCGATGTCGGGCACTACCGCATGGCCGTCGATCAGGCGCCGCTGATGCGGGTGGTGCATGCCTGGGACGCGGACAACCGGCGCGTGGTGGCGTTGCTGCTGTTCCATCACCTGGTGATGGACCATGTGGCGCTTGAAGTGCTGCAGCACGAGATGAACGCCGTGCTGCTCGACCAGGTGGAGCAACTGCCGGCGCCGGTGCCGTACCGCAACCATGTGGCCCAGACCCGTCTGGGGGTGGGCGAGCAGGAGCACGTGGCGTTCTTCAGCGAAATGCTCGGCGATGTCGACGAGCCGACCGTGCCGTTCGGCCAGGGCACGGCAGACGACCTCTGCACCGGCCATTCGCAACAGTTGCTGGACCGCGACCTAAGCCGCCGGGTCAGAACCCAGGCCAGGCAACTGGGCGTCAGCGCCGCGAGCCTGATGCACCTGGCGTGGGCCCAAGTGCTGGGGCAACTGTCGGGCCGCGACGACGTGGTGTTCGGCACGGTCCTGCTGGGGCGGCTGAACGGCGGCGAAGGGGTCGAGCGGGCGCTGGGGGTGTTCATCAACACCCTGCCGCTGCGGGTCGACATGAGCGGGCAGACCGTGAAGGGCGGGGTGTTGGCCGTCCATGAGAGGCTCAATCGCCTGTTGCGCCACGAACAAGCGTCATTGGCGCTGGCGCAGCGGTGCAGCGGCATCGCTTCCGGGGCGCCGCTGTTCAATGCGTTGCTCAATTACCGTCACAGCGGTGCGGCGCTCGCGCCGTCCGCCGAAGCCGGTGCCGCGTGGGAAGGCATGCAACTGCTCAATGCCGAGGAGCACAGCAGCTACCGCCTGAGCCTGAGCGTCGATGACCTGGGCGAGGACTTCAGCCTGACGGCCCTGACGGCTGCCGGGATCGAAGCCGAGCGGATCTGCCGGTACATGCTCCAGGCGGTGGGCAACCTGGTGCAGGCGCTGGAACAGACGCCGCAACTGCAACTGGGCCGGCTTTCGATCCTGCCGGACGCCGAGCGCACGCGCTTGCTGTCGGAGTTCAACGACACGTTCCGCAAATACCCGGCGGCCCTGACCGTACACCGCTTGTTCGAGTGGCAGGTCGAGGAACACCCGCACGCCGTGGCGGCGGTTCACGGCGCGGCGTCGGTGACTTACGCCGAGCTGAACCGGCGGGCCAACCGCCTGGCCCACCACCTGATCGAGCAGGGCGTGGAGCCGGGCGACAACGTGGCGCTCCTGCTTCCGCGTTCGCTCGACCTGCTGGCGGCGCAACTGGCGATCAGCAAATGCGCGGCGGCCTATGTGCCGCTGGACATCAACGCCCCGGCCGAACGCCAGGCGTTCATGGTGCAAGACTGCGAAGCGATGCTGCTGTTGACCTTCAGCGGTGAGGAGGCCGACCACCCGGTGCACCGGATCGACCTGGACACCCTGGCGCTCGACGGGCAACCGACGCACGACCCGAACCTGCCGCAGTCGTCCGAGTCGCTGGCGTACATCATGTACACCTCCGGCTCCACCGGCGCGCCGAAAGGCGTGATGGTGCCGCACCGGGCCATCGGCCGGTTGGCGATCAACAACGGCTACGCCGACTTCAACCCGCAGGACCGGGTGGCGTTCGCCTCCAACCCGGCGTTTGACGCCAGCACCATGGACGTCTGGGGTGCGCTGCTCAACGGCGGCCGGGTGGTGGTGATCGACCACCGCACGCTGCTCGATCCGACGCTGTTCGGCCGTGAGCTGGCCGCCAGCGGGGTGACGGTGCTGTTCGTCACCACCGCGCTGTTCAACCAGTACGTGCAACTGATCCCGCGGGCACTCAAGGGCCTGCGCATCCTGCTGTGCGGCGGCGAGCGCGGCGACCCGGCGGCGTTCCGTCGCCTGCGGGCCGAGGCGCCGGACCTGCGCATCGTGCATTGCTACGGCCCGACCGAAACCACCACCTACGCGACGACCTTCGAGGTGCAGGAGGTGGCGACCGACGCCGAGAGCGTGTCCATCGGCGGCCCGATCTCCAACACCCAGGTGTACGTCCTCGATGCGCGGCAGCAGCCGGTGCCTTTCGGCGTGACCGGCGAGCTGTACATCGGCGGGCAGGGCGTGGCGATGGGTTACCTGAACCGGCCCGACCTGACGGCCGAGAAGTTCCTCAAGGATCCGTTCTGCGACCACCCGGGCGCCTTGCTCTACCGCACCGGCGACCTCGCGCGCTGGATCGCGCCGGGCCAACTGGAATGCCTGGGGCGCAACGACGATCAGGTGAAGGTGCGCGGCTTCCGCATCGAGCTGGGGGAAATCGAAAACCGTCTGCTCGGTTGCGCCGGGCTCAAGGAAGCGGTGGTGCTGGCCCGTCGTGACGGCCAGGAACCGCTGCGGCTGGTGGCGTACTACTCGGCCGATGACGAGTCCGTGGACAGCGCCGGCCTGCGTGCGCAGTTGCAGGCGCGGCTGCCGGACTACATGGTGCCGTCGGCCTGGGTGCGTCTCGACGCCTTGCCGCTGAACAACAACGGCAAGGTCGACCGCAAGGCCTTGCCGGCCCCCGAACAGGACGCGCTGCTGACCCGCGCCTACGAGGCGCCGGCCACGGCGCTGGAACAGACCCTGGCGCAGGTGTGGGCCGAGGTGCTGCAAGTGGAGCGGGTGGGGCGCCACGACCACTTCTTCGAACTGGGCGGGCATTCGCTGCTGGCGATGCGCATGGTGTCCCAGGTGCGCCAGCGGCTGGGCGTGGAACTGGCGTTGGGCGACTTGTTCGCCAACGCCGAACTCGCCGCGGTGGCAGAAGTGCTGTCCCGTTCGGGCCGCAGCACATTGCCGGACATCGTGCCGGCGCCGCGTGACCAGGCGCTGCCGCTGTCGTTCGCCCAGCAGCGGCTGTGGTTCCTGGCGCAGATGGAAGGGGGCAACACGGCCTACAACGTCCCGGCTGCCCTGCGCCTGCGCGGGCGGCTCGACGAAGGGGCCCTGCAACGGGCGCTCACCCGGATCGTCGCCCGCCACGAGACGCTGCGCAGCCGCTTCGCGGCCGTCAACGACGGGCCTCAAGTGCTGATCATGCCGGACGACAGCGGCCTGGTGCTGCAGGTCGAGGACCTGCGGCACGTCGAGCGGCCTGAACACGTTCTGCAGGTGCGGATCGAGAGAGAGGCGCGCGAGCCGTTCAACCTGCAGGACGATCCGTTGATCCGCGGACGGCTGCTGCGCATGGCGGACGATCACCATGTGCTGCTGTTGACGATGCACCACATCATCTCCGACGGCTGGTCCATGGGGGTGCTGACCCGCGAACTGACGGCGCTGTACCAGGCCTTCAGCCGGGGCGCGGCCGACCCGTTGCCGCCGCTGGCGCTGCAATACAGCGATTACGCGGTGTGGCAACGGCGTTGGCTCAGCGGCGAGGTGCTGCAGCGCCAGAGCGACTACTGGCAGCAAGCCCTGGCCGGTGCGCCGACCCTGCTGACCCTGCCCACCGACCGACCGCGCCCGGCCCGTCAGGACCATGCCGGCGGCAGTGTGGAGGTCTGGCTCGACGCCGGGTTGAGCGCCGGGCTCAAGGCGCTGTGCCAGCGCCACGGCGTGACGCCGTACATGGCGATGATGGCCACCTGGGCAGTGCTGATGACCCGGCTTTCGGGCCAGTCCGAGGTGGTGGTGGGGTCGCCGGTGGCCAACCGCATCCGGGCCGAGATCGAAGGCCTGATAGGCATGTTCGTCAACACCCTGGCGCTGCGCATCGACACCTCCGGCGGCCTGAGCGGCGCTGCGCTGCTGGCGCGGGTCAAGGCGTGCACGCTGGAGGCCCAGGCCCATCAGGACCTGCCGTTCGAGCAGGTGGTGGAGATCAGCCGGCCGGTGCGCAGCCTGTCGCACAGCCCGCTGTTCCAGACCTTGCTGGGCTGGGACAGCAGCGTGGCGCCGGCCTTGGCGCTGGGCGGGCTGACCCTCGAAGGCATTGCCGAGCCGAGCCGCTTCGTGAAGTTCGACCTGTCGATGCGGCTGGGCGAGACGCCGGACGGCGTCCGCGGTTCGTTGACCTACGCCACGGCGCTGTTCGACGAAGCGACGGTGCAACGCTTTGTCGGCTACTTCAAGCGGCTGTTGCAGGCCATGGTCGAGAATGACCAGGCCGTGCTGGATCGGGTGGACCTGTTGGCGCCGCAGGAACGGCAGCGCGTGCTGGGCGAATTCAACGCCACCGAAACCGCTTATGACCTGGAGCAGACCGTCCATGAGCTGTTCCAGGCGCAGGTGTCGCGCGCGCCGGATGCGGTGGCGGTCGCGGCGGGGCCGCAGCGGCTGACCTACGCCGAGCTCAATGCGCAGGCCAACCGCCTCGCTCATCACCTGCGCAGCCAAGGCGTGCAGCCGGATGCGCGGGTGGCGATCTGCGTCGAGCGCGGGCTGGACCTGGTGGTGGGCCTGCTGGCCATCCTCAAGGCCGGCGGCGCCTATGTGCCGCTGGATCCGGCGTACCCGGCGGATCGTCTGGCCTACATGCTCAAGGACAGCGCGCCTGTCGCCGTGCTGGTGCACCAGGCCACCCGGCCGCTGTTCGACGGGGCCGACAGCCTGCTGATCGACTTCGACCGCTGCACCTGGCAGGACGCCCCGGCCCATGACGTTCCGGTGCCGGGCCTGAGCGCCGGCCACCTGGCCTACATGATCTACACCTCTGGCTCCACCGGTACGCCGAAGGGGGTCATGCTGCAACACCGGGGCCTGTGCAACCTGGTGCACTGGGGCTCGCGGATCTGCCCGCCGACGGCGTCCGCCGCGCTGCTGCAAAAGGCACCGTTCAGTTTCGACGGTTCGGTGTGGGAGTTCTTCTGGCCCCTCACCAGCGGTGTGCGGCTGGAGCTCGCGCGGCCCGACGGCCACCGGGATCCGGCCTATCTGGCGCAGGTGATCCGTGAGCGGCAGATCACCGTGGTCAAGTTCGTGCCGGCGCTGCTGCAGCAGTTCCTCGAACTGGAGGAGGCCGGCCGGTGCACCTGCCTCACCGACGTGTTCTGCGGCGGCGGGGAGCTGACCGCCGCGCTGGCCCGTGCGGTGCGCCAGCGCCTGCCGTGGGTGCGCTTGCACAACGTCTACGGGCCGACCGAGGCGACGGTCGACAGCACGGCCTGGACGCTGGAGCCGGAGCAGCCGGTGCCGGATTCGGAGCTGCCGATCGGCAAGGCCATCTGCAACACCCGCCTGTATGTCCTCGATGCCAACGACTTGCCGGTGCCGACGGGTGTCAGCGGTCAGCTGCACATCGGCGGGGTGGGGGTCGCGCGGGGCTACATGAACCTGCCGCAGCTGCAGGCCGAACGGTTCATCGACAGCCCGTTCGTGGCCGGCGACCGCCTGTACCGCACGGGGGACCTGGTGCGCTACCGCACCGACGGCAACCTGGAGTTCCTGGGGCGCAACGACTTCCAGGTCAAGCTGCACGGCCTGCGTCTTGAGCTGGGCGAAATCGAAGCGCGGCTGATCGAACACCCGGCGCTGCGAACGGCAGTGGTGCTGAAGCGCGACGAGCGGCTGGTGGCCTATTTCACCCTGCGCACCGGCAGCGAAATGCCCACCGCAGAGGCGCTGCGGGCGCACATCACGCAGCGGCTGCCGGAGTACATGGCACCGGGGGCCTTTGTGCCGCTGGACGCCTTGCCGCTGTCGCCCAACGGCAAGGTCGACCGCCAGGCCCTGCCGGCGCCGGATGCCGACGTGCTGCGCGACCGTCCTTACGTCGCGCCGGAGGGCGAGACCGAACAGGCGGTGGCGCAGATCTGGGCCGAGCTGCTCGACATCGGCCGGGTCGGCCGCCACGACAACTTCTTCGAACTGGGCGGTCATTCGCTGCTGGCGATCCGTCTGATCAATCAGATGAAACGGGCCGGCCTGGAAGTGACGTTGGCCGAGCTGTTCCAGTCCCCGACCGTCGAAGCGGTGTGCGCGCGGCTTGCCGGGCGCGAGGCGGGCGAGCAACAGCCGGACGGCCTGATCGTGGTGCGTCCCGGCGACCGGGGCACGCCGCTGTTCCTGGTGCACGAGTTCAGCGGCCGGGAGATGTACTTCCCGGCGCTGGCCTTGCACATCGGCGGCGACTTCCCGGTCTACGGCCTGCCCGGCGTCACCCTGGGCCAACCGCAGCTGCGCACGCTGGAGTGCATGGCGGCGAGGATGATCGGCATCATGCGCTCGGTTCAGCCCCATGGGCCGTACCGCCTGGCCGGTTGGTCGTTCGGCGGGCTGCTGTCGTACGAAATCGCCCAGCAATTGATCGGCATGGACGAGCCGGTGGCCTTTGTCGGCCTGATCGACACCTACGCACCGCACCCCGCCCACCAGGACAAGTCGCGCTGGACCGGCGAACACCTGGACAAGCACCAGTTGCTGCAACACTGCCGGGCGTTCTCCCTGGACCGCGGGGAGGAGGGCGAAGCGGCGCTCGCGCAAGTGGCGTTGCTGGAGGCCGAGATCGAACGGCTCGACTTCAATGAGCTGTTCGCGCGCTGCCGCGATCAGCAGTTGCCGGACCCTGAGCTTTCGGCGGCCGGGGTCACCGATGCCTGGCACTACTTCGACCGTGAGGCGGCCCATGGGCAGGCGCTGGCGCATTACCGGGTCAGCCCGGCCAGCCAGACCGTGCACCTGTTCCGGGCGCAGGACTTGATGCCCGGCCAGGAACAGCCCGACCCGCTGCGCGGCTGGGGCGGACATGTGCCGCAAAACCTGCTGCGCTGCATCGACGTGCCCGGCGATCACCGCACCCTGATGAAACCGCCCCTCGTCCAGGCGATGGGGCATGCCCTCACTCAGGCGCTGGAGGCGGCGGCCGCGCCGGAACCGGCCAGCTATCAGCCGTTGCTCACTGTCCAGAGCGGCCATCCCGGTCACGCGCCGATCTTCTGCGTGCCGGGGGCGGGGGACAACGTCATCGGTTTCGTCCACCTCACCGAGGCGCTGGGGCCGGAGTGGCCGATCTTCGGTCTCCAGCCCCGTGGCCTGGACGGCGTGACGGTGCCGCACAGCCGGGTCGAGGCGGCCGCCGCGTTCTATGTGCAGGCCCTCGGGCAGTTGTACCCGCAGGGGCCGGTGCACCTGATCGGCCACTCGTTCGGCGGCTGGGTGGCGTACGCCATGGCGGCGCTGTTGCAGGCCCAGGGGCGTGAGGTGGCGTCCCTGAGCCTGATCGACAGCGAATCCCCCGGCGGCAACGGCGTGGCGGGCAAGCCGTACACCGCCACGGCGGCGTTGCAGCGGCTGATCGAGTCGCTGCAGCTGGCCAGCGGCAAGTCCCTGGGCATCGACCCGCCGGCCTTCGCCGAGGCCGACGGCGACACCCAGATGCGCCTGTTGCATGCGGGCATGGTGCGCGCCGCAATCCTGTCCGAGCGTTCCTCGCCCCAGGCCATGGACGGCCCGGTGCGCACCTTCGCCACGGCGCTGCGCACGGTCTACCGGCCGGCGCTGGCCTACACCGGGCCGGTGCGCCTGGCGCTGGTGGACGACCCGACGCTGGACGCGGCGGGCAACCAGCGCGAGCAGGCGGCGATGGTCGAGGGCTGGCGGCGGCAGACCACGGACCTGGCGGTGTGGTACGGGCCGGGCAACCACTTCACGATCCTCAAGGCGCCCAACGTCTTCAGTCTCGCGGCGTGGTGGCATGACGGGCTGACCGTGCCGGCGGGGCAGGTGCTGTCCTGAGCGGTGTTTCTCCAACCGGGCCCGGTCACCGACCGGGCCCAATCCTGAACGGAATTGTGGTCATTTATGGAACAGTCGAAGTTGCGCAAAGTCGGTCTGGCAGTGGCGCTGACGCTGGTGGCCGGGCTGGTGTTCTACACGGTGCAGGCACCGGCCGAGGCGCCGCAGTACCTGACCGCCACGGTGGAACGCGGTGACATTGAAAACGCGGTGCTGGCCACCGGTCTGCTGGAGGGCATCCGCCAGGTGGACGTCGGCGCCCAGGTCTCGGGGCAACTGAAGTCGCTCAAGGTCAAGGTCGGCGACAAGGTGAAGAAGGGCCAGTGGCTGGCGGAGATCGATCCGCTGGTGCTGCAGAACACCCTGCGCCAGGCCCTCGTCGACGAAGAGAACCTGCAGGCCCAGCGCCGGGCGACCCAGGCCCAGCTCAAGCAGACCAAGGCGATCTACGAGCGCTACCGGGATCTGCAGGACGACGCGTCGATCTCGCGGCAGGACTTCGAGACCGCGCAGTCGAACTACGAAGTGCAGGCGGCCAACCTGCTGGCGCTGGAGGCGCAGATCAAGAGCGCGCACATCCAGATCGACACCGCCAAGGTCAACCTGGCCTACACCCGGATCGTCGCGCCCATCGACGGCGACGTGGTGGGCATCGTCACCCAGGAAGGCCAGACCGTGATCGCCAGCCAGTTGGCGCCGGTGCTGCTGAAACTGGCGGATCTGGACACCATGACGGTCAAGGCCCAGGTGTCGGAGGCCGACGTCATTCACATCGCGCCGGGGCAGGAGGTGTACTTCACCATCCTCGGCGAGGACAAGCGCTATTACGGCAAGCTGCGCGGCACCGAGCCTGCGCCGCAGAACTTCCTCGAAACCCCGCCGGCCGGCACGCCGAAGCAGAGCACGGCGGTGTTCTACAACGCCCTGTTCGACGTGCCCAACCCCGACCACCGCCTGCGCATCGCCATGACCGCCCAGGTACGGGTGGTGCTCGACACCGCCAAGTCGGTGCTGACCGTGCCGGTGGCGGCGCTGGGGCCGCGCAACGCCGACGGCAGCTTCCCGGTGCGGGTGCTGGACGCCAAGGGCCATGCCCAGGCGCGCAACGTGCAGACCGGCATCAACAACAACGTCAAGGTGCAGATCAACCAGGGCCTGACCGAAGGCGACCGGGTGGTGATCGGCGATCCGGTGACCCGCACGGCAGGGGCGTGAGCATGACCGAACCGTTGCTGCAACTGAGCGGCATCCGCCGCAGCTTCACCGCCGGCGACCGTGAGTTCCTGGCGCTGAACGACATCAGCCTGACCATCGAGGCCGGGGAAATGGTCGCGATCATCGGCGCCTCGGGCTCCGGCAAATCGACCCTGATGAACCTGCTCGGCTGCCTCGACTACGCCACCGCCGGCAGCTACAAGATCAACGGCCAGGAAACCCGCGACCTGGACAACCAGGCCCTGGCCGAACTGCGCCGCGACCATTTCGGCTTCATCTTCCAGCGCTACCACCTGCTGCCGCACCTGAGCGCGGTGCACAACGTCGAGATGCCGGCGATCTACGCCGGCACCCCGGAACCGCAACGCCACGCCCGGGCCAAGGAACTGCTGGCGCGGCTGGGGCTGGACGGCCATCTCACCCACCGGCCCAGCCAGCTCTCCGGCGGCCAGCAGCAGCGGGTGAGCATCGCCCGGGCGTTGATGAACGGCGGCGAAGTGATCCTCGCCGACGAACCCACCGGCGCCCTCGACACCGCCAGCGGCAAGGAAGTGATGCGCATCCTGCTTGAGCTGCACGCCGCCGGGCACACGGTGATCCTGGTGACCCACGACCCGAAGGTCGCGGCCAACGCCGAGCGGATCATCGAAGTCAGCGACGGCGAGATCCTCAGCGACCGGCGCAACGAACGTGCCCCCGATGCGCTGCCCAACGACACCGCCGCCGCGCCCAGGCCCAACGCCACAAGGCGCCTGGTGGCGAGCCTGGGGCTGTTCAAGGAAGCGTTCAACATGGCCTGGGTCGCGCTGGTCTCGCACCGCATGCGCACGTTGCTGACCATGCTCGGCATCGTCATCGGCATCACCTCGGTGGTGTCGATCTCGGCCATCGGCGAGGGCGCCAAGCGCTACGTGCTCAACGACATCCAGGCCATCGGCAGCAACACCATCGACATCTACCCCGGCGCCAGTTTCGGCGACAGCCGCTCAGGCGCCATCGAAACCCTGGTGCCCGCCGACGTGACCGCGCTGAACGGCTTGTACTACGTCGACAGCGCCACTCCGGTGGTGGGGCGCAACCAGTTGCTGCGCTACCGCAACATCGACGTCGATGCCCAAGTCAACGGCGTCAGCCACCAGTACTTCCAGGTGCGCGGGATCAAGATGGAGGCGGGCATCCCGTTCAGCGACAGCGATGCCCGGCGCCAGGCGCAGATGGTGGTGATCGACTACAACACCCGCCACCGGCTGTTCGGCGAAGGCGTCGATCCGCTGGGGCAGGTGATCCTGATCGGCAACCTGCCGTGCACGGTGATCGGCGTGGCGGCGGAGAACCGCAACCTGTTCGCCAGCAAGACCCTCAACGTGTGGGTGCCGTACGAAACCGCCGCCGGGCGCCTGCTGGGCCAGCGTTACCTGGACAGCATCAGCGTGCGCATCAAGGACGGCCAGCCGAGCAAAGTGGTGGAAGACAACGTCACCAAACTGATGCTGCAGCGCCACGGCACCAAGGACTTCTTCACCAACAACCTCGACAGCGTCATGCAGACCGTGGAGAAGACCAGCCGCTCGCTGGCCTTGCTGCTGTCGCTGATCGCGGTGATTTCCCTGGTGGTGGGCGGCATCGGCGTGATGAACATCATGCTGGTGTCGGTCACCGAGCGCACCCGCGAGATCGGCATCCGCATGGCCGTCGGCGCCCGGCAGTCGGACATCCGCCAGCAGTTTTTGGTGGAGGCGGTGATGGTCTGCCTGCTCGGCGGCGCCGTCGGCATCGCCTTGAGCTACGCCATCGGTCACCTGTTCTCGGTGTTCATCAAGGAATGGGAAATGGTGTTCTCGCCGCTGGCGGTGCTCACCGCCGTGGTGTGTTCGAGCCTGATCGGCATCGTTTTCGGCTTCGTCCCGGCGCGCAACGCGTCCAGGCTCGACCCGATCGAGGCGCTGGCCCGGGACTGAGCGGGCGCCCATGAAAAAACCGCCCTCCGTTGCCGGGGGGCGGTTGGGCGATGGTCAGCGATCCTTCCAGGCGATCCAGCCCTTGAAGGTGAACCCCGCGTAGAACAGCTCGGTGCCGTGAAAGCCGGCTTCCTTGAGCAGCGCTTCATCCGCTTCGGGCGACAGCACCGGCAGTTGCGCGGCAATGGCGCTGATCGCGCGTTCGGCGTCGGCCGCCGGCACGCCGGAGTCCACGGCGTAGGCGGCATAGCGCTTGAGCCAGCGGGCCTTGTCGGCCGGGGCTTGGGGGAAGCTGTGATGGGCGACGATCAGCGGCGCGCCGGGGGCCAGTCGCCGATGGATCTCGCGCAGGGTGCGCAAGCGTTCTTCGGCCGGGATGAAATGCAGGGTGAGCAGGCAGGTGGCGGCGTCGAACGGGCCGGGTGGAGCGCTGTCGATGTAGCCTTCGTGCAAAAGCGCCCGGTCGGCGAGCGGGCCCAGGGTGGCCTGCGCCAGTTTGAGCATCTCGGCGGACGGGTCGACGCCGACGAACCGCCACAGGGGCTGGCGGTCGGCGAACTTCTTCAGCTCAAGGCCACCGCCGGCGCCGAGCACCAGAACGTTTGCGGCACCGGGCAGGTGTTCAGCCAGCAGCAGCGTGGCCATGCGTTGCAGGGATTCGAAGCCGGGCACCAGGCGCACCGGTCCTTCGGCGTAACGGGCAACGGCTTCGGGGTCTGAAAACCACGTCATGACAGCTCCGGTCGACAGGGGAAACCCCTGACCCTACCGGGCTGCCGTGACGCTGGCAATCCTGCGTGTCACGCGGCGTCGGTGGCGCGCTCCTCCGGCGAGTACATCCAGCGCATCAGCGAGTGCCGGCCGCTGATGCCCAGCTTGATCGCGGCGCGCTTGAGGTAGCTCTCCACGGTGTTGACCTTCAGTTGCAGCTGCTCGGCCAGCTCCGGCGCCGTGCGCCCGGCGAGCAGGCCGACGCACACCTCCGTTTCGCGGTTGGACAGGCGCAGGCCCAGGAGCCGCACGCGGTCGTGGAAGCGTTGGCGCAGGGTGTCCAGGCCTTGCTGCACGATTTCAGGCGAAGGTTGCAGGTGTTCGGCGGGTGGCTGCAGGGCCGTGATGTGTTTCTCCACCATCGGCAGCAGCACCGGCGAGATGTCCTGCAACAGGCTGCGCTCCTGGGCGGAGAAGCGCTGCGACGGGCAGCGGTACACCGAGATCACGTAGCGGTAGCCGTCCTTGCGCCGGGTCAGGTGCAGCTGCGACGCGTCGGAGATGGTGGCCGGCCCGCATTCCGCCGCCCGGTCGGCCGGTGCGACCGTGCTCAGCTCGGAAAACACCGTCTCGGCCAGCAGGGCGGGGTTCTTCACCGCTTCCGGCTCGTTGCGGGCCGCCGAACGGCCCACCGGCTCCACGCGCATCTGCCGGATGTGCATGGCATCCACCGCCAGTTGCGTGCGGATCAGGTCATGCAGCATCCGCGGAAAGTGGCGGCTGCCGGTGCTGGCGATGACCTTGCCGATGTGGGGGAACAGATGTGAGTTCATATGGTTCATCCATGAGTGGCTATGGGGTACTCGTTTCCGACACACCGGATGCCAACTCCGTGGCCGGTGACTGCGCGTCGGAAATTGGATCCTATCCTAATACAACGATTCAGCGACGGTTTAATGAAGGGGCTATTAGCTAATAACCGCGCAAGGTTCGCCGGTCATTCGCGCACGGGGATGGACAGCGTCGCCCGCAGGCCGCGATCAGGCAGGTTGGCCAGTTCGATCCGCCCGCCCAGGCGGGTGGCGATGGCGTTGACGATGGTCAGGCCCAATCCGGCGCCCTGGGCGTTTCCGCGGCTGTAGAACCGTTCGAACAGGCGTTCGCGATCCGCCTCGTCGATCCCCGGCCCTTGATCCTCGACGCTCAGGTGACAGAAACCGTCGAACCGGGCCAGCCCCACGGTGATCACGCCGTTTTCCGGCGAGAAATTGGCCGCGTTGGTGATCAGGTTGCTCAGGGCGATATCGATGGCGGCCGCATCGGCCCGCACCCGGAACGGCCGGTCATCGGCGTCGAAGGCCAGTTCCAGGTGCTTGCTCAGCAGCCAGGGGGTGAGTTGCACCAGGGTGTTGCGCACGGTTTCGTTCAGGTCGATGCGCTGCAGGGCCGGTGCATTGGCCTTGGGGTCTAGGCGGGCCATGGTCAGCAACTGGTTGACCAGTCGGCTGGTGCGGTCGACGCCGGCGATCAGGAACGCCAGGGACTCGCGCCGCTCCTGTTCGGTGCCGGCCTCCAGCAGGTTTTGCGCGTGCACGCGCAACACTGCCAATGGCGTGCGCATCTCATGGGCGGCATCGGCGATGAACCGACGTTCGCGGCCCAGCACTTCCTGAAGCTGCGCGAGCATCCGGTTCAGGGCGGCCTGCATCGGTTCCAGCTCGCTGGGCAACGGCGTCAGCCGCAACGGTTCGAAGGAGCCGCTGTCGCGGGCGCGCAGGGTGGCGGCCATGTTCGCCAACGGCTTGAGGCCCCAACCGATGGCCAGCCAGATCATCGCGGCCAGGACCAGGCTGCCGATCACATTCGGCCACAGGGTGTGGCGGACGATGCGGTCGACCAGGTCGGCGCGCACGTCGCCGCGCTCGCCCACCCAGATGCGTAAACCGTTTTGCTGGTCTTCCAGGACGAAGGCCCTCCAGTGCTGCTCCTTCAGGTCTGCCACGTCGCTGAAGCCGGGAGCGCTCGGCGGCGCGGTGAACGACGGCGCGCTGGCGGTGTGCACCAGCACCTCGCCCTTGCTGTTCCACACCTGAAAGGCCAGCTTGCGTTCGTAAGGATGGCCGTCGCCCCGCGGTACCGCTTCCGCCAGCGCCGCGTTGAAGGCGCGGTAGAGGTCGGTCTGTTCGCGCTCCGCCAACGGCATGCGCATCACGCCTTGCAGCAGGCGGGCGTTCTGCGCCAGTTGCGCGTCGTAGATCTCGGCGATCTCGTGGTTGCTGTCGTGCAGGTTGAACACGCTGAGCACCGCCAGCCCGAAGAGCATCAGGCCGATGATGAGCGTCAGGGTGCGGCGCCGGATCGAGGTCAACGGCGCTCCTCCACCAGGTAGCCGACGCCGCGGATGGTGCGGATCAGGTCGGTGGAGAATTTTTTGCGCAGGTGGTGGATGTGCACTTCCAGGGTGTTGCTTTCGGCTTCCTCGCTCCAGCCGTAGAGCAACTGTGTGAGGTGATCGCGGGTCATCACCCGGCCCGGCGGCGACAGCAGTTCGTGCAGCAGTTGGTACTCCTTGGGCGTGAGCACCACCGGCTCGCCCTGGTAGGTGACTTGCTGGGTGCCGGGATTGAGACTGATGCCGGCATGTTCGATCAGCATCTGCGCCCGTCCGGCGCTGCGCCGAAGCAGGGCGCGCAGGCGAGCCTTGAGCTCGGCCAGGTCGAAGGGCTTGACCAGGTAGTCGTCGGCGCCGGCGTCCAGCCCGGCGATCCGGTCTTCGGTGGCGTCGCGGGCGGTGAGGATCAGCACCGGCAGCGTCGAGCCGCCGCCGCGCAGGCGGCGCAGCACCTCCAGACCGTCCATGCGCGGCAGGCCCAGGTCCAGCACCGCCAGGTCAAAGGTTTCGCTGAGCAAGGCGTGCAGGGCGCTGCTGCCGTCCTTGATCCAGTCGACCGTGTAGCCTTCGCGCCCCAGCGCCTGGTGGATGCCCTCGCCGAGGGCCGCGTCGTCTTCGATCAGCAGTAGGCGCACACCGGTTCCTCAGTCGAGTTTCTTGTTGATGTCCGCCAGCAGCGCGGCGATCTCTTTGCGGCGGCCGCTGTCCGCGCTCTCCCGGCCGGGGCGGGGCGCCGCCTGCTGGGCCTTGAGCAGTGCGGCCCTGGCTTCAGCGTAGCGTTTCTGACGGTAGAGGTGATCGCCCCAAAAGTACAGGCTGTCGATGCCGTCGGGGTTGAGCTGCAAGGCTTGCTTGAGCAGTTGTTCGGCCTTGTCACTGTCGCCGAAGCCGATCGGCCAGCCCGGCACCCGGTCGTACAGCGCGGCGAGGCTGGTGTAGGCCGAGCCTTGCAGTGCCTTGGGGTTCAGGGTCAGGGACTTCTCCAGGTCGGCCTTGGCGTCCTTGGCCTTGCCCAAGGCGCCGAGTCCACCCTGGGCGCCGGCCCAACTGCTGGTGACGATGCCTTTCCAGATCCAGGCCTCGGCGACGGTGGGGCGTTCGGCGGTGAAGGCCGTTGCCTGGGCGGCCAGTTGTTCGAACTCGGCGGCGCGCTGCTTCTCCGGTGTCTCGTATTGGATGTGCGCCCAGCCCTGCTGAATGGCGTTCAGGCGTTGCTGGTCGGCGGCGTCCAGTGCCCAGGCGCTTTGGCCGAGCGTGCCCAGCAACAGACAGGCGATGAGTCTTTTCATGGTTTTGGCGCCTCGTTCCGGTTCTTGTCGCTCAGATGTCGGATCAACGGCAAGTGCTTGCGCAGGCCGCGGTCCACCAGATTGGGCAGCAGGCTGTTCAGGCGCACGAAAAAGCGCTCGGGCCACCCCAGGTAGAGGTCGCGGCGGTCGCCGGCGATGGCGTGGATCACGGCTGACGCGACGGCTTGCGGTGCATCGACGTTGGCCTTGAGCGCATTGTTCAAGGCTTGCGCGGCGGCGCTGTTCATCGACGTGCGGGTGGCGCGCGGTGCGACATAGAGGACGTTGACCCGGGTGTCCGCCAGCTCGCGGCGTAACGCTTCGGAGAAGCCGCGCAAGGCGAACTTGGTGGCGCAGTAGCTGGCGTAGCCGGGATAGCCGATCGAGCCGTAGGTCGAACCGACGTTGACCACCATGGCGCTCTCGGCCTGCTTGAGCAGCGGCACCAAGAGTTTGGTCAGGCAGATCGGCGCCGTGACGTTCACCGCCATCATCGCGTTGATCTCGCTGTCATCGAGCTGCTCCAGCATGGCGAAGTGATTGACCCCGGCGGCGTTGATCAGCAGGTTGACGCCGCCGATGGCTTCGGCGGCGACCAGCACCTTGCGGCGGTCGCCCAGGAACGTCAGGTCGGCGGCAACCCAGGACAGCGTATCGGGGTAGCGCTGGAGCAATGGTGCCAGGGCCTCGTGGTGGCGGGCGACGGCCAGCACCCGGGCACCGGCCCGGCACAGGGCGTCGGCGATGGCCAGGCCGATGCCGCCGCTGGCGCCGGTCAGCACCACGCGGGCTTCACGCAGTTGCATGATCGGCCTCCTCACCGCGGGGCAAGCCGCGGAACATGTCGGCGTAGAGCCGGTAGACGACAGTCGAGGCGTGGATCACCGCTGCCTGGTCGGCCGGATCGTCCAGCCGGTTCATCAGCCGGCGGTAGGTCTGCATGTGCTCGACGTCGAGCGAGCCGTGGGAACTGAGGTAGCTGAACGCCGTCTCCGGCAGCGCCAGGCGTTCGCGGATGCTGCCCGCCGCATGGGTCGCCAGGGCGATGCTGGTGCCTTCCAGCACGTTGACCATGCCGAACAGGCCCACCGGGTTGCCCCGGGCGATCAGGTCGTAGAGGAAGCTGACCATCAGCTCGATGGGCAGCGACGGCTGCCCGTCGCGCACCGCATCGCGGTCGCCGCCGCACGCGGCGATGTCATCGAGCACCCATTGCTCGTGGCCGTACTCGTCTTCGATGTATTCGCACACCGCCTTGCGCAGCCATTCCAGGCGTGCCGGCAGGCGCGCGCCGCACGCCATCATCAGCGGCACGGTGTGGCGGACGTGGTAATAGGCCTGGGCGAGGAACGCCCGATAGCTCTCCAGGGTGACCTGGCCTTGCAGCGCGTCGACGATGACCGGCAGGTTGAACAGCGCGTGGCGTTCCTGCTGCGTGGCTTCTTGCAGGGTGTCGAAAAAACTCATGATGCGGAGTCCTCGGAAAGGGCAGGTTCGGTGAGCAGGCCGCGGTACTGCGCGACGATCGCGTCGCGGCGCGGGCGGCCGTTGGCGGTGAGCAGGCCGTTGGCCGGTGTGAAGGGTTGTGTCAGGCGCGTCCAGCGGTGCACCTGGGCGTAGTCGGGCAACGCCTCGTTGGCGGCGGCGACGGCGGCCGCCAACTGCGCATCCGTGCAATCCGGGCGGTGCGGCCAGAGCAGGGCATGGTTGTGCGCCAAGGCCTCGCCGTACACGAAGGCCTGGGCGATGTGCTGGCGCTGGGTCAGCTCAGACTCGACCCACTCCGGATTGACGTTGCGGCCGAAACTGGTGATGAACTGATGCTTCTTGCGGCCCTTGAGGTAGAGAAAACCTTCGGGGTCGAACTCGCCGAGGTCGCCGCTGGGCCACCACTCGCCGCTGTGCGGCGGTTCGCCCAGGTAGCCGAGCAGGGTCGAGCCCTTGATCAGCACCTCGCCGTCCTCGGCCAGCCGCACCTCGACGTGGGGCAGGGGCTGGCCGACGCTGCCCGGCCGCCGTGCGCCGGGCCGGTTGAGGCAAACCACCGAAGCGCACTCGGACAGGCCGTAGCCTTCGTAGACCGGCAGGCCGACCCGTTGCGCCCGGTGCAGCAGGTCCTGGGAGACCCGCGCGCCGCCGACCGCGGCAAAGCGCAGCGATTGCGGATTGAAGGCTTTCTGTTCGGCGGCGCCGACCAGCAGCAACAGCAACTGCGGCACCAGGATCAGGCTCTCGGGCGCCCGGCCGGCCAGGCAGCCGAGCAACGCCGACAGGTCGACGCCGCTGGCGCCGCGGATGCCCAGGGTCTGCTGGCTCGGCAGGCTCAGCGTCGCCCCGGCGTACAGTGCGGCGTAGCTGCCCAGGTTCTCCAGCAGGATCGCCAGCGGCAGTAACGTCAGGTGATGGCGCGGTAGCGTGAGGGCGCTGGCTTGTTCCAGCTCCCGCGCCACCCGCAGCAGGCTGTCGGCGCTCAGGCACACGCCTTTGGGGGTGCCGGACGTGCCGGACGTGAATGTGAGCTTGGCGGTGCGGGCGGGCAGGCGGCCGGGGCCTTCGAACGAGCGGCGCCAGAACTCGCCGTTCTTCGTGTAACCGGCGGCGGTCAGCTCAGCGGCCAGTTCCGGCTCGGCGATCACCCGTTCGGCCTGGCTTTGCGCCAGGCAATGGGCCCTTTGCGTCGGGCTGAAAAACGGCGGCAGGGTCACGCAGGCCAGGCCTTCGAACAGGACCGCCAAGTCCCAGAGCATCGCCTCGACCCCGTTGTCCAGCGCCAGGGCGACGACCTTCACCTGTTCGTCGCGCAGGCGCTGCTGGCGGTACAGCACTTCGGCGTACAGCGTCGTGTAGTTGATTTTCTGGGTGTCGCCCCACAGCGCCAGGCTGTTGTCGTTGCGCCCGGCGTGGGCGCGCAGGGTTTCCTGGAATCGTTGCCGTTCAAGCGACATGGCAGGCTCCTTCGACAGAGGTCGGCAATCCCAGCCGGCTGAACAGTCCGATGTTGCGCAAATGGATGAAGCCGGCGCGGATGTTGCCGACGTGCACCCAGGGCTTGCTTTCGTAGTAGCTGCCCCACTGGTGGCGATCGTCGCCCAGGCGCTGCGGGTCGGCGGCGCACAGCGTCACCGGTTTGAGCCCGAGGCGGTGGAAGCTGTTGACCAGGCCCACGTTGCCGGTGAAGGTCACCCATTCCAGGCCGCCCATGGCCAACAGGTACGTGATGGCGATGATGCTCATGCGGGCGCTGCCGGTGTCGCTGGCGGCGAGGTTGCCGACTTCGACGATGGCGGTGCGCTCCACCGCCCGGTCGGCCGCCGCGCTGATCAATGGCTCGATCGGTTCGTCCAGGTAACGTTCAAGGAACAGCGGCTCAAGGTTCGCACGGCGCACGCCGGCGACGGCGCACAGGTCGCCGGCGCCGTCATGCATGCCGAACAGCTGCGGCATGAAGTGACGGATGTCGGCGCCGTGGACCTTGCGGAATCGATGTTGGATGAACGTTTCGAATATGGCCCGCTCAGGGTCGCCGGGCAGGGCGCCCGACAGGCGCATCTGCGCTGTCGCGTCCTGGCCGAAGTGCAGTGGCAAGGGGATGTTCCAGTCGGAGCCGGGCATGGGGCAGGCGCCTCCCTCAATGGGTTCGGGGGAAGTATCCGAACCATTTCTTAACGAAGTCTGAAGGTGAAAAGACCGGGAGGAGGACGGGCATCTTCAGGTTGGCTTAAGACTTCGCGGGCAGGGTGTCGCCGTCGGTTCGCCGGCAATCGGATCGAGTCGCTCACACAATCAGGAGGTCCCTCATGGCCCGCGACACCGGCGTCAACCGTTACGGAAAACTGTCGATCACCTTGCACTGGCTCATGCTGGCGCTGTTCGTCGGGGTATACGCTTGCATCGAACTCAAAGGCTTCATGCCCCGCGGCAGTGCAGCGCGGGGGGGGCTGATGGGGCTGCATGGCGCATTCGGCGCCAGCATCTTCGTCTTGGTGTGGTTGCGCCTGTTCGGACGCCTGACCCCGCGTCCGCCGATCACCCCGGCGCCGCCGGCCTGGCAGACCGGCGTGTCGCACCTCATGCACCTGGCGCTGTACGTGCTGATGATCGCCACCCCGGTGTTGGCGTGGCTGATGCTCGCCGCCGGCGACAAGCCTTTTCCCTATTTCGGTTTTCACCTTCCGGCGCCCGTGGCCGTCGACCCGGACCTGGCCAAGCAGCTAAAGCATTGGCATGAGCTGCTGGGCAGCGCCGGCTACTGGCTGATCGGTCTGCATGCGGCGGCCGGCCTGTTCCACCACTATTGGGTGGGCGACGACACCCTCGACCGCATGCTCGGCGGGCGTGACCGCACCTGATTTGCCGGGACCTCGGGCTCAGGCGGTCTGCGGAGCGATCACCTGATCTGGCTCAGCGTCGGCGTCGGTGGATCCCGAATGGCGTCCGATTGACGCAAGTCAAGCAAGGGCAGGGGAGGTGGGGCAATCTGAAGGCCTTCGGTTGTCTTGCGGGTATCACCCATCTGAAGGGAGATTGGTATGAGTCAGTATCAAAGGTTGCTATTGATCACTAATCCGCTCCTGCGCCAGTCGTCGGGGCTGAACCATGCTGCAGCACTGGCCAAGGCCAGTGGCGCCGGCCTCCACATCCTGGCGCTGATGCCGTCGCTCAAGGGCCTGTCTGTGCTCGAAGAGGGCAACCGCGCGCAAGCGCGTGAGCGTTTCCTTCAGGAGCACCGGCAGATGTTCGACGCGCAGGTGGACAACCTGCGCAGTCGCCAGATCGAGGTGACGTCGCAGGTGGTCTGGGCGCAGGACCTGGAGCGCGACATTCTCCAGCACGTCGCCGAGTACCGGCCCGACCTGCTGATCAAGGAAATCGAACAGGTATCGCCCTTCAAGCGAGCGTTTTTCACGCCGTTGGACTGGCACCTGCTGCGCCACTGCCCCGTGCCGGTCTACCTGGTGGGCGGCAACGGCTACGTGCTGCCGCGCAAAGTGGTCGCGGCGGTCGAGGTCACGGACAGCGAGTCCGCCGACAGCGATCTGAACGAGCGGATCATCCGTCAGGCCAACGCCCTGGCCATCCAGTGCGACGCCGAGCTGCACCTGGTGAGCGCCTGCGACCTGTCGGCGGCCTACCTGGCGGACATGGGCGGCTTGCCCCTGGCCCATCTCACCCGAGCCATGCGCGATGACATGCAAAAGGCATTTCTGCATCTGGCCGGGCGATTCGGCGTGCCGTCCGAGTACCGTCACTTCATCGACGGGCACCCGGTCAACGTGCTGAGCGGATTCGCCGAAGAACGGCATGCCGATGTCATCGTGATGGGCAGGGTGCAGCCCAGCGGCCTGAGCAAACTGCTGGGCAGCACCACCGAGCACATTCTCTACCAGGTGCCTTGCTGCGTCCTGGCGGTGTGACTGCGCAGCGCCAGCCACGGGCCTCTCATCGGCCTGTAGGCTGGCTTCAACGGCCACTGCATGTCGGTGCGCGCCGTTTCGGCGTGGCCGACAGGATGGGGCGGGGCGCTGGCCGCTGCGAGGGTGTTTAAGCCGTCTTGTTTAAAGACACCCACGGTTACTTCCCCAAGGCTACGACGCCTTGCGCCGTTGCCTACGCCTGCGTCAGAATCCGCCGGCTTGTGCGTCTGGGGGGCGGGTCTTATCGTTTTCGGGTCACTGAAGAGCAGTGATCGGGTTTGGTAGCCCGGCTTACCTGTCGCATCGCAAAAGCCGTATGCAGGGACTTTTCGTCCTCTGTTTTATGGTGGCCATGCGTAGGGCGTTTTCGGACGCGCCGGGTATCCAGGTGACCGGTCTACCAACCTGCGTATGGCCACCACCCTTCGTTTGGTAGCGAAGCTGATGGCTCCATTTTTCACTCTGGAGATTCATCTATGTTCAAGCCAACACCGAATCCACCCGTCACCGATCCGGCATCCCCCTACGAATCCATCGATTCGCGAAAACTCAACGAAGCCGCCGAACGCGCCCTCGACCACTACCTCAACCCTCCGTCCCCCCTGTTGGGCCACCGTCAGGCGCCCGAGCCGATGTACCTGGCCAACCCGGTCTACGACACCGAATCCCTGTTGGCCAACGCCAGCGAATCCCTCGGCTCGGCCGGCGCCATGCTCAACAACTTCGCCGCCGTGCTGGAGCCCATCCACCGCAAGACCGCCGTCGGCATCGCGCAACTGGTGATGCTGGGGGAGGTGGCGGTGAATCAGGCGTTGGATAACGTCGAGCCCAAGACGTAAGGGCCAAACCTCTGCGGCGGGCCGATGAGGGCTGGCCGCTGAGCGGACGACTCGCCGAGGGCGCGCGTCCTCCCTTCGCGGGAGTGGGGCTGCGCCCCGGTTGCTTTCGGCGGCCAGATCAGGATAACTGTGGCGCTGAACTGCCTTGAGGGGGATACGCGATGTTCGATCCGGCATCTATCGTGACGTACGTGGCCGTGGTGATCGGCCTGTTCTTGATTCCCGGCCCCGCCGTGCTGTTGGTCATCACGCGCACCCTCCAGGGCGGACGCAAAGTGGGGATCGCCACCGGGCTGGGCGTCGCCTCCGGCGACCTGGTTCATACGCTGAGCGCGGCACTGGGGCTGTCGGCCATTCTCATGACGTCGGCGCTGGCCTTCAACGTGGTGAAGATCGTCGGCGCCTGCTACCTGATCTACCTGGGCGTGTGCGCCTTTCTGGCCAAGCCGGGCGCTGCCGCACAGGCAAAACTTCCCGCCGTGACCCCGGGGCAGGCCTATTTCCAGGCCGTCGGCGCCGAAGTGCTGAACCCGAAAACCGCGATTTTCTTCCTCGCGTTCCTGCCGCAGTTCATTCACCCGGAATCGGGTTCGTCGTTGAGCCAGTTCGCCGTGTTGGGCCTGATCTTTTCAGGGCTCAGCGCGATCTACACCAGCCTGATTTCCGTCAGCATCCGCCCGTTGGGCCGGTGCATCAAAGGCCTTTCGAAGTTGCGGCGCTGGGAAGGGAAAATCATCGGGACGCTGTTTGTCGGGCTGGGGGTCAAGATCGCCTTGCAGCAACGCTAGCGCAGCGAACCGCCCCAAACGGTCAAACTGGCGCGGCGCCGTCCTGCGCAGCATCGGCCGCTGCCGGACTGGCCTCGGCCGCCATCTTCAACCGGTCCGCCTTGCAGATGTACTTGGGCTTGCTCTTGGGCGCCAGTTTGGCGCTGGCCTTTTTCGCGTGGGCCTTGAGCAGTTGATTGATCTTTTTGCGACGGTTCATTTTTCCACTCTCTTCAGACGACGGCTGCTTCGCACAACCGCGCGGCCATTTCATCAAATCGCCCGGCAACCTTCAAATGCGATTGCGTCCGGTCGCCGCAAAGGCTTGTCGTTGACGGGCCGGTTTTGTCGGGTGCAGCCCCAAAAGATCTTGCTCTATACAGATTGCGACATCGCCGGTAGCGATGCATCGATCACCATCTGTTCGAACTGACGGGTCAGCTTCTGAAACCTCGGAGCATCGCAGGCCGAGCAAAGGAAAGGCATTCTCCGCCCCGTGAACATGGCCGTCGGGCCATTGCACGTCGCGCAACCGATATGTGTTGTGACGTAGGCCTTCAGAGGTTCGAGTAGTTGCCCGTTCAGCCGGCTGGCGAGAAAGGCGACCTGAGTGCGATCAAACTGATTGGTCAAGCTCAAATGGCGAAGGTGGGTGCAGCGGGCAAGGCCAGTGATATCGTCGTCGCAAAGCTTCAGGTTCGCCAGCGACAGCTTGGTGAGTTTGGGAAGGCGTAACAGCGGTTCGAGGGTGTCTAGGTGCAGCGGTGTCGATCCGCCCCACAAGGTGCCGGTCAGGCGCAGTTCAGTCAGTTCGCTCAAGGCTTCGATCCCGTCGAGCCGATGCAGTCCCACGCACTCTTCGACGGTGAGGTGCGTCAGGCCTTTCATTTGGAAGACAGGCTCCAGCGATTCAATTTTCTTCGCCCGTTCCAACTTCAATCGGCGCGTGTTTTTTAACCCGGCGATTCCCTCAAGTGATGTCAGCTTCAGGAGGTGGAGTTGAAGTTCGACGGCGTTGCAATGGGACAGCACGATGGGCCATGTTTTGTCTGAAACGTTGTAAAGCTTCAGCTCATCGGCTTGCGCAAGCTCTTGTTCGGAGAACGGCTGATCCAGTCTCAACATCATGTTTTACGTTCTCCGCAGTCGGTCCGTGAGGCGAGGTATCAGGCGGGGAGGCTATCGGCCGCAAGCGCACCTGTCCAGCGAGCGCACAGGGTCGGTTGCTGGCACGGGCGCGGCGGGTGATGTTTGCGCCTTGTCGTTGTTCGGAGTCACCGTTAACCTGCGCGCTTTTTCACTCAGGGAACGAACAGATGCGAGAGCGCAAGGCAGCCCGGTTATTGGTCATCAATCCTGCTCTGGAGGTTCTGCTGTTCAAGTTCTGCCACCATGACGATGCCTTGGCCGGCACCAGCCACTGGGCAACGCCGGGCGGCGGCCTGGAGGAGGGCGAGACGTTTCACGCCGCGGCCATCCGTGAGCTGCGCGAGGAAACAGGCATTCACGTCAACGAAGTGGCCGGCCCCGTGGCGGAGCGCAGGGTGTCGCTGCTGTTGCCGAGCGGGGAGCCTGTGTTGGCGGTGGAGCAATACTTTGTCGTGCATGTTCCGGACAACGGCCTCTGCCGTTCGGAATGGACCGAGCATGAGAAGAAGGTCATGGCTGAGCCTCGTTGGTGGTCGGCCCGGGAACTGAGAAACACGCAGGAAACGGTCTGGCCGGAGAATCTGGTGCAGATGTTGGCGGAAGCGAGTTCAGGCTTCGAAAACCGATCCGTTACCTCCATTTGATCGCAGCTTTGCGGCGCTCGCTGCCAGTCGTGATGGGCTGGCCTCGGTCAGACGCGTTCCAGGATGAATCGCTGCGTTCGCATCGCTTGGCCATCAACGGCTCCTGCCGTTGATGGCTGCGATTGACCCGTTTCAAAAGTGTTTTGTGCAGAACCTAAAACTTATGGGGCGATGGGGTCGACAGTGATTTTGAACTGATTAACACATGCCAGGTTATCCGAGAAGAAAGTCACCTCCGTCGTTCCACCTCCGACAACATCACATTTCTGGATATTGACCGTAGATAGGTCAGGCCCGCCCATCCACCAGTTATTGCTGCTGCTTTTATGCCCTTGAGCAATTAACACATTCTTGCAAATCACTGTCTTGCTATTGGCGCCAATAGTGAAATCCCCTTTTACTGCAAAATTCAGTTTGTCGGGATATGTACTGGTGCTTAGGCAAGCGAGCGTTCCTCCGCCCCCTACTTGCTGCCTGAACCAATCGGCTACTTCGGTCGAACCGCTCCGGCCAGCCTTGACGACTACCTTGCCCTCGTTGGGCCTGGAAATACTTGATGTAACGCCACTATAGGGCTGTCCGTTCGTGATTTTATAAGCGGTTGCGCGAAACTCGAAGCTTGTCAGGCCGGGGATTGAGAACAACACCTCATTATCATGCTCTGTTGCTGCATAGGCTGCTGATCCAGACAAAAGCAGGGCAATCAACGTGGTCTTAACAAAAGCTGACTTGATCATTTAGTTTTCTCCATGTGCAAGACAGTAGAACCACTCGTTGATGTTTCTATCGTCATTGCCAATGGAGCAGAATTGCCATGCAAATGTGTTTCATACGGCCCTGATGGCGCGGGAACGTATTGGTTGTTGCGCAGTAGAGGTAAGTTTTGGATTGCTTGATGCATCATGATTCTGTCCTTGAAGTTCATGCGTTATTGATCCGTACCGCTCGTTGACGATAGACGCGGACTGTTGGCGTTGCAAAAAATATCCATGGCGATGTCATTTTTTTACAAAGCGCCAATTGTTAGTTTGAGAAGAAATAAGCAAGCCAAGAAGGATTTGCGGTATCCCTTACTCGTCGCAGGAACCCAACGGCTCAACAATTACATGAGTTGTTTCAGCCACTAGGGTCTGTGTGAAAAGTCTTGAGACGAAGGTCAGGCAAGGCGAAAACAGCCGAGGAAGCGGAGTTTACGGGTTGTAAATGAGCATTCCGAGGCTGTTTTCAACGCAGCATCACCGAGTATCAAGGCTTTTCACACTGGGCCTAGACCGGTGCGGGCGCTGTGACGCCACCCATTAGAGGAATGGGCAAGCAAAACTGACCGTTTCCCCGCATCCGGATGCAGTGGATCGACAGGGTTCCACGCTACCTGGCTTTTGAAATGACGCCAGTCATGTACTCATGCAAATCGCGAAAGTCATTCACGCTCCAGGCATGGGGCGCAATCTTTACGCCGTTCTCCCGCAGGGTCTTTGGGATCAAGTCTCCGTTGGGGCGAAGAATGACCGATGACACGATCACGCCCGGATACTCGTTGAGCCGTTTCTTGAAGGCAGGAGTCGTCAGGTCCGGTGTCGGAGGATTGCTTCGCTTGGCCAACGGCCCGGTGCCTTTGATGTCCGGTCCATGGCACACGGCGCATCGCTGGGCATAGAGGTTCTTGCCGTTGAGGGTGTCGGCGAGGGAAGGGGTGGTTTGGAAGAGTGTTGAACTTGCCAGCAGCGCGATGAGCGTTCTTTTCATTTTCATCTATCGAGAGTGATGGGGATGCGTTGGCGCAGTCGCTGTCACGTTTACTGGCGGATCATTGAGATCGCAATCCGTTGCATGAGGACGTCCTGTCGCACAGAGCCTGGGGATTGTGCAGGGTCTTGAAGTGGAGTTGAAGACCGTGAACGCGCAATGGCTATAACCGCCGGCTCGCTCATGTTGACTCGGTCTAAAAAGTCCAAAAGCCGCCAAGTACGCTTGCACTAGAGTGTTTGGGACGCTGGGCATCGTTGTGCGTTTTTCAGGGAGTTGAGGCGGGATCCGCCGGCATTTTCAGGGAGAGATTCGAGTCATGCCATTCGTTATGACCGACCCGATCGACCAAGGCAACGGCCCGTTTTGCGGGGCAGCCTGTGCCGTGTATGTGCTGCACTGGCTGAGGGATTTGGGTTTGACCGAAGGCGTGGCGGACGGGGTCAGCGCCGATGTGGACGCGGAAGTCACGCACGCAATGACCTATACCCGTACGGTCGATTGCACTAACTTCCTGGGCAGCACCCCCGCCAACATCGCCACCTACCTGAAAACGCATGAGCCCACCGTCAGCATTTATGCACCGACGGAGATCATCACCAATTGGTCCGTGCGCCCCTGGTACGCCGGGCTGCGCATGGGGCTGCAGACGTGCAGCAGCGTCAACTGGTCGTGCGGCTGCACCTGCGCGATGCCGGGCGGCGTGCTGGGTGATGACTATCTGATCATCAGCCTGATCAGCAAATCGTGGACGGTGCCTTTCTTCAGCTTCGATTTCTACAACGGCCACTTCGTCGTGCGCATCAGCGATACCCAGTTGATGGATCCCAATGGCTATATCCGGGACACTGCCACGTATCTGTCGGGCGGGTATCTGAGCCGTGGGTGGGCATCCGTGGGGCTTGATCTGCATATCTATAAAAATCGGGTGACGGCAACCACACCGCTCCTTGTTTGACCTTGCTCTCAGGCCCCATTACGTGTCCGGGGCTAAGCGACCGACCGCGCGCGCCGCGTCAAAACGGCCAAGGCCACCGCCACGATGAAGAGCGCCGGCACGTCACCCGCCAGGTGCCCCATTTGCTCAGGCTGGGTGACTGCCTGAACGGTCATGATGCCTGCGTGCACGGCGCTGGACCACACGGTGAACCCGATCAGGCTCAGGTGGGCCAACGGATCACGCGCGGCCAGGATCAAGAACACGCCGAGCGTGGCGTAGAGGCCGACGATCATCAGCGGGTAGTCCGAGTGACCGGTGTGCCAGGCCCAGCCGGACGGCCAGAACACCATGAGCGGGTAGAGGGCGAGGCAGGCGAGGCCAGCCAGAACCAACACGATGCGTAAGTACCTGAGGCAATCGACTGCGGTCATGGCGGGCTCCTCTTTGGGCCTGACGCTCAATTGACTCCAAGCATAGTCCACCTCACCTTCGCGAAAACCGCTCCATCAACCCCGGATAATCCCCCACCTCCGGAAACCCCTCAAAGCTGACAGACGCCCCCGTGCCCGTCCACGGCAACTTCTCCGACACCCACGTCTCCATGAACGGCGCATAGTCCTGCGGCTTGTCCAGCAGGCTGCTGCGCACACCGACAAACGCTTCGTTCTGCGCAGGACGGGTGAACAGCCAGGTCAGGCAGTGCGGACAGAAGTAATGGCGGGTCGGGCCGTGGAGGCCGCCGATGACCGGGGTGCCTTGGGTGACGGCAAAGCGTTCGGCGGGGAACAGGGCGGTCAGGGAGAACGCGCTGGCGGACATTTTCTGGCAGCCGGTGCAATGGCAGGCGCTGGTCATGACCGGTCGGCCTGATGCCTGGAACGTCACTTGCCCGCACCGGCAACTGCCGGTGGCGCAGGGGGTCGGGTCGGTCATGGGCATGTCTCCTTTTTTCAGGGGTTGGAGGCCGGTTGGCCGGCAGTGCTCAACGCGGCGGCGAACGCTTCGGGTGTCGGGCTTTCGGGCCAGGCAGGGATCCCGGCGGGCAGGTTCAGCCATGGCTGTTTGTGCTGGATCCAGATGTGCGCCACCGGGCTCAGGGCGGCGCGTTCATGGAGCGTGCCGGCACGCAGCACCCACAGGCCCGGCGCGGCTGAGGTGGTGTTGTAGATCCGCGTGTGGCAGGTCGCGCACAGGTGATGGCGTGAGCGCACGCCTTGGTCTTCGTAGGCGTATTCGGTGAGGGGGCCTTCGAGGGTGAAGGCGTCGGCGGGCAGCAAGGCGTGCAGCGCAAAGCTGCTGCCGCTCCAGGCCTGGCAGTGTTGGCAGTGGCAGGCGTAGACCGCGAGTGGCAGGTCGGTTGTGGAGCGGTAAGTGACGGCGCCGCAGCGGCATCCACCGGCAAGTGTCATGGATCAGGTCTCGTGTCAGTGCGATTTGAGGGGTCGGGTACAGCATGCGCGAGTTTAGGATTGATTAGAATTGATCAAACTTGCCCAGCCGCTCATAGGAAATGTATGAACGCCCCTCAGCTCCAATGGGAAACCCAGCGCGTCTTCCTGGCCGTCCTGCGCACCGGCAGCCTGTCCGCCGCCGCCCGTGCGCTGGGCATCGCCCAGGCCACCGCGCGGCGGCGCATCGATGCGCTGGAACAGAGCGTGGGGATGAGCCTGTTCGTCCGTTCGCCGGCGGGGCTGATGCCCACCGACACCGCCCGCGAACTGATCGGCCATGCCGAATCCATGGCGATGGCGGCCGAGGCCTTTACCCGCGCCGCGTCCGCGCAGGCCAGCGTGCCGGGCGGCACGGTGCGGGTCACCAGCAGCCAGTTGCTCGGCGTGGAAGTGCTGCCGCCCATGCTGCGCGAGATCCGCACGGCCCAGCCGCAATTGACGGTTGAACTCAGCGTGTCGAACCGCCTGGAAGACCTGGCCCTGCAGGAGGCCGATGTGGCGGTGCGCATCCGGCGCCCGACGGAGGCGGCCGTCGTCGCCCGCCATGTGGGGGACTTGCGCATCGGTCTGTACGCCACGGCGGAGCTGCTCGGGCAAAAGGGCGCGCCCCGCAGCGCGGACGCGTTGAGCGAATACCCGTTGATCGGCCCCGACCGCAACCTGACGGAAGCGGCGTTTCTGCAGCAGCAGGGCTTTCTCTGCGCCCCGGCGCACACGGTGTTGCGCACGGACAATCACCTGGCCCAGTTTGCGGCGCTCAGGGCCGGGCTGGGCATCGGCGTCTGTTCCAGCCAGTTGGCGCGACGGCACGGGCTGGTGCGGGTGTTGCCGCAGTCGGTGGATTTTCGGGTGGACATCTGGATGGCCATGCACCACGACCTGCGGCGGGTTCGCCGCATCGCGCTGGTGTTCGATGCGTTGGCGCAGTCGATGTCACGTTTTCTGGCGGATCACTGACCGGCGGCCTGCCTGGTGTTCTGCACCGGCAGTTGCGGTTTTGTTTCGGCACTGGTCATGTCGACGATTTTTACCGTGTAGACCTCGGTCAGGAAAAAGTAAAAAAACACGATGGAGATGATAAGAACCGCCAGTCCGACGACCGAAGACGTGACCTTGATCTTGCTGGCCTCGATTTCAATCGTGGACTCGCCCCCCAGGTCCTTGATGCTGGACGCGCGCCACAGTTGCACGCCCGAAAAGATGATGCCTGAGATGACAACCGTGACCACCAGCCAAAGCAGTCGCTCAGACGCTGAACGTTGCCACCTGAACTGATCGATGTAGATGTCCGTCTTGTCCGACAGGTAGCTGTAGTACTTCTTTGTGTATTCGACCTGTGCCTTGTTGGCTTCCGTGTCGCGAATGGCCAGTTCTTTACGCAGATCGATGATTTCGTCCCTCATTTTCTTGATGATGGTTTGCTCGGTCGTCGGCGCTGTCGCCGGTACTGCGACGGGGTCCTCCGCGCTCACGGCGCCGCTCGGCAGAACAATGGCCAAGGTAAGCAACAAGAACGTCAGGGCCTTGTTCCGCATGCTGCTCTCCTTGCTCAGTTGCAGTCGCTTTGGTCGGTGCCGATCGGGCAGTTGCCGCTGTTCATGGGCGAATAGGATTGGTCGTCACAGACGCCATTGTGCGCTTGGGCGCAAGTATTCCCTACCTGGACGGGGGCTAGTTCATCAGGCGGGGTGGGGGCGGGTGCCTGCGATGAACATTCCGTGGTGCAGCCATTGGCGTCGCATACCTGTGTGCAGTCCTCTGCCAGCGCCAGGTCGCCAAGAAACATACTGACACTGCCCGAAAGTATTAATGCGTAAATACTCGTTTTCATCGGCATGTACTCATTGGAAGTTGTGCCTTGAGCAAGCGCGTGAATATTGTCTGTGAACGTCAGCGAGGGGGGGCGGTTGACGTGAGTCTAGTGGAACTTCAACAAATTTCTGGGGCGTGGCAAAAAAGGCGTTTAATCGTTATGCCCCCAACGTTCGGAGCCGACGCAGGTCTCTATGCGCACCTGCGTCGGGTTATGGCAACGGACGCGGTCGCTCCTATCGCAATGGCACATAAACATCCGTCTGCCACTGCGCCTGCGGCACGTCCGTCCCCACGCTCAAATACTCGAAATACAACGGCGCATCACGCAGTTCCTCACCGCTGCCCGGCAGCCAGTCGCGGTAGACCGGGTAGATGGTTTCGCCCACGTGATCGGTGGCGCCCACGTGCCGCACCACCGCGCAGCGGCCGGCGGGGATGACGAGTTCGCGCACGCCGATGTCGTTCGGCGCCACGGCTTCGTGGATTTCGCCGCAGATGTCGAAGCGGAAATCTTCCGGCGCAATGGTGTCGGGGTTGCCGTAGGGGATGCCGAAGGTGCGGCTCGACGCCACCGGCGACTGGCCGCTCTGCTGGCGCCACTGGATGAAGCGCTGCACGCTTGCGTTGAGCTGGCTTGGCGCGCCGCGGTGTTCGAGGGCGGCGACGCGGATCCGGGGGCATTCGACGATGTTGACTTGCATGGCGATGTTCCTTGAAAAGTGAGGGATGGCGAAGACCGCGTGCCAGTGCTTCCAGTCCGGCGCCTTGGCGAAGGCGGCGGGCGAGTTGCCGAACGCCCGCCGGAACGCCCTGGAAAACGCTTCGGGGCTTTCGAACCCGGCGTCGAACGCGGCCTCCAGCACCGTGTGGCCGGGACGGGCGGTCAGGTTGTGCGCGGCCCGGCGCAGGCGCATCAGTTGCACATAGCGCGAGACAGGCACACCGGTGAACGCCGAGAACTGCCGGTGGAAGTGGAACTCGGAGAAGTTCGCCACCCGGCTCAGCGCCTTCACCGACAAGTCGCCTTCGAGGTTGGCGTCGATGTAGGCGAGCACGGCGTTGAAGCGTTTCGTGTAGGCGGTCAGGGTCGGCGTGTCTGCCACGGGCAAGGCTCCTGGGTTGCGGTCGGCCCTAGCATCGGCGAGGGCGGGGCTCGTGCGCCTAGCCGCGTTTGCTCAACGCGGGGTTCCGTCCGGCGACCGAATGACATTCGCACAAGACTTCCGGCGCAAAAGCCGGATAATGGCGGCCAATTCGTACAGCCCGCTATTCTGGTAACCCCGCATGGAAATCAAGGTCAACTTTCTCGACAACCTTCGGCTTGAAGCCAAGTTCGACGACTTCACGGTGATCGCCGATCAGCCCATCCGCTACAAGGGCGACGGTTCGGCCCCGGGGCCGTTCGACTACTTCCTGGCGTCGTCGGCGTTGTGCGCGGCCTACTTCGTGAAGCTGTATTGCGAGACCCGCAATATTCCCACCGAAAACATCCGCCTGTCGCAGAACAACATCGTTGACCCGGAGAACCGCTACAACCAGATCTTCAAGATCCAGGTCGAGCTGCCGGCGGACATCAGCGCCAAGGACCGTCAGGGCATCCTGCGCTCCATCGACCGCTGCACCGTGAAGAAGGTGGTGCAGACCGGCCCCGAATTCGTGATCGAGGAAGTGGAAAACCTCGACGCCGACGCCCAGGCGCTGCTGATGCCGAGTGCGGGCTCGGGCGAGGGCACGTACATCATGGGCAAGGACCTGCCGCTGGAGCAGACCATCGCCAACATGTCGGGCATTCTGGCCGACCTCGGCATGAAGATCGAGATCGCCTCGTGGCGCAACATCGTGCCCAACGTGTGGTCGCTGCACATCCGCGACGCGCAGTCGCCGATGTGCTTCACCAACGGCAAGGGCGCGACCAAGGAAGGCGCGCTGGCCTCGGCGCTGGGCGAGTTCATCGAGCGGCTCAACTGCAACTTCTTCTACAACGACCAGTTCTGGGGCGAAGAGATCGCCAATGCGCCGTTCGTGCATTACCCGGACGAGCGCTGGTTCAAGCCGGGTCCGAAAGACGAGCTGCCGAGCGAGATCCTCGACGATTATTGCCTGGAGTTCTACAACCCGGATGGCGAGCTGCGCGGCTCGCACCTGTACGACACCAACTCCGGCAACACCCAGCGCGGCATCTGCTCGCTGCCGTTCGTGCGCCAGTCCGACGGCGAAACGGTGTACTTCCCGTCCAACCTGATCGAAAACCTGTACCTGAGCAACGGCATGAGCGCCGGCAACACCCTGGTGGAGGCGCAGGTGCAGTGTCTGTCGGAGATCTTCGAACGGGCGGTGAAACGCGAAATCCTGGAGAACGAACTGGCGCTGCCGGACGTGCCGCAAGAGGTGCTGGCCAAGTACCCCGGCATCGTCGCGGGCATCGAAGGGCTTGAGGCCCAGGGCTTCCCGGTGCTGGTGAAGGATGCGTCGCTGGGCGGCGAGTTCCCGGTGATGTGCGTCACCCTGATGAACCCGCGCACCGGCGGCGTGTTCGCCTCGTTCGGCGCCCACCCGAGCTTCGAGGTGGCGCTGGAGCGCAGCTTGACCGAACTGCTGCAGGGCCGCAGCTTCGAAGGCCTGAACGACCTGCCGGCGCCGACCTTCGAAAGCCATGCGCTGACCGAGCCGAACAACTTCGTCGAGCACTTCATCGACTCCAGCGGCGTGGTGTCGTGGCGCTTCTTCAGCGCCAGGGCCGATCACGAATTCGTCGAGTGGGACTTCTCCGGCCACGGCGAAGACTCCAACGCCCAGGAAGCCGCGACGTTGTTCGGCATCCTCGAAGACCTGGGCAAAGAGGTGTACATGGCGGTGTACGACCACCTCGGCGCACAAGCCTGCCGGATCCTGGTGCCGGACTACTCGGAGATCTACCCGGTGGAGGACCTGATCTGGGACAACACCAACAAGGCCCTGCTGTTCCGCGAAGACATCCTCAACCTGCACAGCCTCGACAACCGCAGCCTGCGGGTGCTGGGCAAGCGTCTGGACAACAGCGAGCTGGACGACTACACCGACATCACCACCCTGATCGGCATCGAGTTCGACGACAACACGGTGTGGGGCCAGTTGACGATCCTGGAGCTCAAGCTGCTGATCCACCTGGCCTTGCAGCGTTTCGAGCAGGCCAAGGAACTGGTGGAAGCCTTCCTGCAGTACAACGACAACACCGTCGAGCGCGGGCTGTTCTACCAGGCGCTGAACGCGGTGCTGGAAGTGCATCTGGACGACGAGCTGGAACTGGCCGACTACGAGACCAACCTGCGCCGGATGTTCGGCAACGAGCGGATGGACGCGGTGATCGGCTCGGTGGACGGCAGCGTGCGTTTCTATGGCTTGACGCCGACGAGCATGAAGCTCGAAGGGCTCGACCGCCACCTGCGGCTGATCGACAGCTACAAGAAGCTGCACGCGGCCCGGGCGGCGGTGGCGGGCGTGTCTCGCTGACCGCGGCCACAAAAAAAGCACCTTCGGGTGCTTTTTTTGTGGGTGAGTGTTTCAGTCTTGCCCGTGGTGGCGGCGGGTCTTTCCGACGACGCTTTGGATATCGAAGTCGCCCGTAACGCGCACGGTCTGGTCATTTTTGTCCATGAAGTCTGCCGCCAACGTGCCCTGGGCATGTCCGCTTGCCGGAAGCGAGGTGAGGGTGAGGGTGCCGGCCACCGCCGGGAAAATGCCCTCGAGCGACCTGAAGTAGCTGACCCGGACATCCGGATTGTTCTTCAGTTCATGAGTGCCGGTGTTCACGTGTTCCTTGATGATCAGCGCGATGTTGGATTTCGACGGCGGCAGCTCCGTAGCTTTCTCCATGCGGCCCACGACTTCCCAGTAACGGGAAGGATCGATCGGCGGCTCCTTGAGCTCGATGCTCACTTCATCGGCGCGGAAATCACCCCAAGCGCTGGTGGCCGTGAACGTGCCGCGACCGGTTGCATCGCCGACGCCGTCGGTGATGCCCGTCAGGTCGAAACTGCCTTCGCTGATGTTGATGAGGGTCTCGCCGAGCTTCGCCTGGAACTGAAAACTGCCTTTCATCCGCTGCGCTTGGGCGTCAAAGCTGAGGAGCATGACGCCCGAACGCGAGTTCAGAATGTCTGCGTGCGATGCTGAAAACCGGCTATAGGTGCCGCGTCCTTGCTCTGGCGATACGGGGTCGGCCACCAATGTGAGCGTCACCGGCTCACCGGTGTCCGCGATGCTCTTGGGCACCCGGAAATCAAGGTAGTGGTAGTCGCCATTGGGCATGTCCTGGCGGGCCTGCAAGTGATACCAGTCGCCGACCAGACGCAGGGCAAAATCGTTGTCGCCGACAAAGGTTTCGTTCCAGTAGCTGATTGACGCTTTCATCGAATTGTTCATTGCCGCGCTCCCTGGCTTTCGGGCCGGTGGTGTCCACTGTTGGGTCAGTGAGCCGGTAACGTAGCAACAGAACGGCAAGCGGATAACTGTCAGAGTTGACAGGTGTGCCGTCCCTGAGACGGGCAGCCGGTCAGGGGGCGCCCGCCGAACACCAGCGGTTGCGGCCTTGCTGCTTGGCCTGGTACAGGCAGGTGTCCGCGGCCTTGAGCAAGGTGGCAGGCATGACGTCGTCGGTGACCGGATGAGCGGTGGCGATCCCGGCGCTGGCGGTGACGTAGCCCAGCGGATGCCCGCTGTGCGCAAGCTGCAGCGAGCGGATGGCCTGCAGGATCTGCCCGGCCACCTCGGCGGCCCCGGCGCCGTCGGTGTTGGGCAGGAGCACGGTGAACTCTTCGCCGCCGTAACGCACGGCCAGGTCGCCGGGGCGTTTCACCGCCTGCCGGATCGCCTGCCCGACGGCGTGCAGGCAATCGTCGCCGGCGGCGTGGCCGTAGCGGTCGTTGTAGCGCTTGAAGTGGTCGACATCGAGCATGATCAGCGACAGCGCCGAGCCCTGGCGGCGGGCCAGGCGGATCTCGTCGGCCAGCGCCGCGTCCAGCCGGCGGCGGTTGCCCAGGCCGGTGAGGCTGTCGGTCAGCGCCATGTCGCGCATGGTCTGGTGGGCTTGGCGGATCTCGCGCTCCATGGCCATGCGCTGGCGCAACTGGTTCAGCACGATGAGCCCGAACGTGGACAGCACCAGAATCAGGAACACCAGCACCAGGCCGTTCTTGAGCAGGTCCCGGCGCCAGGGCGCGATGATCGAGTCCCGGGACAGGCCGGCCTCCACCACCAACGGGTAGGTGGTCAGGGCACGGTAGCCGTACAGGCGCTCGGTGTCGTCGACCACGGCCTTGATCTGCGCCGTGCCGGTGTTGGCGCTGGGCAGGTAAGTCTTGAAGATCTCGCTGCCGGCCAGGCTCTTGCCCACCACCTGGGCGATGAACGGGCGCCGCACGAGGATGGTGCCGTCGCGCAGGGCCAGCACCAGCGCACCCTTGTCGTCGATCCGGAAGTCGCCGTAGTAGTCGACGAAATAGCTGACTTTCACCGTCCCCAGCAGCACGCCGGCGAACGAGCCGTCGGGGTTGTTCAGGCGACGCGAGATGGGAATGATCAGGTCGTGAGTGGAGCGGCTTTCCACCACCTGGCCGATGCGCACCTGCCGGTCCTCGTGGGTGCGGTGGTACTGGAAGTAGTCGCGGTCAGCGTTGTTGGCCATCTCCGGCGTGACCTCTTTGTCGGTCACGATCCATTGCCCGTCCGGGCCGTAGATGAACAGGCCGTGCAGCTGCGGCATGATTTTCGACTGCTGCACCAAGAGGTTGTGGATGCGCTTGACGTCCATGTTCTGCAGGCCGTCGCCCTCGACCCGTTCGCACAGCCCGGCGGTGAGCACGTCGACCTGGCGGATGGTGTCTTCGGCGTGCTGGGCGGTGGCCCGGGCCAGGTTGGTCACCGAGTCGCGGGCAGAGGCGAACGCCGCCCGGTAGTCGCGCCAGGTGCGCCAGCTCTCGACCGCCACAAAGGCAATGACCACCACCAGCATGAAGCTGACGGTCAGGCGCAGGGTCGATCCGGCTTTGGCGTGGCGGGAAGGGGGCGGTGTGGCGTGGTCTGTTGTCAGCTCTGGCCGGTCGCGTCCGAGCATCAACATCTCCTTGGGGCATTCTGGACATAGTGCAGGCGGCCATTATGACAAGGATCGGCGCCAAGGTCGGGCCGCTCTTGCGGTTGTCGGTGGATTGTCTTGTTTGAGTTGACGGTGAAACGCGTTTCAGCCGATTTATCACCTGACGGTGACTCATTAATCTGTGCCCATCTTGAACGCAACGCACTTCAACAATGAAAAAGGAGATCCACCCATGACCGCATTCACCTACAACCGCCTCAACAAAGACGACGCCATCGTACTGCTGGTGGATCATCAGACCGGCCTGATTTCGCTGGTGCAGGACTTCTCGCCGAACGAGTTCAAGAACAACGTGCTGGCCCTGGCTGACCTGGCCAGGTTCTTCGACCTGCCGACCGTGCTCACCACCAGCTTCGAGCAGGGCCCCAACGGCCCGCTGGTGCCGGAACTCAAAGAGATGTTCCCCGACGCGCCGTACATCGCCCGTCCTGGCCAGATCAACGCCTGGGACAACGAAGACTTCGTCAAGGCAATCAAGGCCACCGGCCGCAAGCAGATCATCATCGCCGGCGTGGTGACCGATGTGTGCGTGGCGTTCCCGACCCTGTCGGCGCTGGCCGAAGGCTTTGAAGTGTTCGTGGTGACCGATGCCTCCGGCACCTTCAACACCACGGTGCAGCAAGCGGCCTGGGCCCGCATGTCGGCGGCCGGCGCGCAACTGATGAACTGGTTCTCGGTGGCTTGCGAGCTGCACCGCGACTGGCGCAACGACATCGAAGGGCTGGGCAACCTGCTGTCCCAGCGCATCCCGAACTACCGCAACCTGATGAACAGCTACGCGGCGCTGTCGGCGCGTCAGGGTTGATCGAATTCGACCACTGAAACAAAAGGCCTGCTTGTGAAAGCAGGCCTTTTGTCGTTTCAGAACCGGCTCAACCGGTACGGCGCCAGATCCGGCAGTTGCCCGCCCTGAGCCGTCAGCGGTGACGCCATCCGCGCCACCAGTTCCGCCGTCACCGCCGCCTGGGTCAGGCCCAGGTGTTGGTGGCCGAACGCGAGCAGCACTTTGCCGTCGCAGGCCCGGTCGATGACCGGCAATGAGTCCGGCAGCGAGGGGCGAAAGCCCATCCAGGGGGTGGCGGCGTCGGCATTCAGCGGGGTGCGGAACAGGCCGTCGCTCAAGCGGTGCAACTGCCAGGCGCGGGCCATGGTCGGCGGGCGCGCAAGGCCTGCGAACTCGACGGTGCCGGCCAGCCGCAAGCCTTCGGCCATCGGCGTCATGATGAACTTGCGCTCCAGCGAGGTCACCGGGAAGGGCAGGCGCTCGTGTTCCTGCGGCAGCATCAGGTGGTAGCCGCGTTCGGTGTCCAGCGGCACCCGTTGACCGGTCAATGCAGCGGTGAGCGGTGCCGAGTGGGCGCCGCAGGCGATCAGCACGCGGCGGGCGTGCAGCGCTCCGGCGTCGGTCGTCAGCGCGACGCCCTGGCCGTTCAACCGGCCGCCTTGCACTTGCCGCGTCAGGAACTGCACGCCGCTGGATGCCGCGGCATCGACCAGTTCGCGCACGACCCGGTAAGGGTCGAGAAAGTGTCCGGTGGCGGGAAAGAACAGCCCGCCCTGAATGTGCGGGCTGAGCTGCGGCGCGACGTCCTGCACCGCACCGGCCTGCCAAAAGTCCACCGGCACCTGTTGCTGGCGCATGCGTGCCTGAAGCGCCTCGATGGCCGCACGGGACTCGGGCCGTTCGAACACCAGCAGCGAGCCGTCCACCTTCAGCAGGTCGGGCCGCCGGATGTCACCGAGCAGCCGGTGCCAGGCCCCGAGCGAGTGTTCATTGAGCGTGCGCAAACCCGCCACGGTGTGGCGAAACGGCGCCGGGCGCAGGTTCAGCAGCAGGCGGGTGAACCAGGGCAGGGCCCGGGGCAGGTATTTCCAGTCCAGGCGCAGCGGCCCCATGGGATCCATGAGCATGGCCGGCAGGCGCTTGAGGATCGACAGGTCGGCGATCGGGAACACTTGCTCGGTCGCCAGGTGCCCGGCGTTGCCGAACGAGGCGCCGTGGCCGGGGGCCTGCCGGTCGATCACCACCACCCGCAGGCCTTGCCGCGCCAGGCGCAGCGCACAGGCCACGCCGATGATGCCGGCGCCGACCACGGCGATGTCGTGCGTGTCGTCGGTCATGGCCTAGGCTTCCCTTTGACCGTCGATCAGCCGGCGCAGACCCAGCGGATTGGCCTGGCGCAGCGCTTGCGGCAACAGCGCGTCCGGGAAGTCCTGGTAGCAGACCGGGCGCAGGAAACGCTGGATCGCCGCCGTGCCCACCGACGTGCTGCGCGGGTCGGAGGTGGCCGGGAACGGGCCGCCGTGCACCATCGCGTCGCAGACTTCGACGCCGGTGGGCCAGCCGTTGACCAGCAAGCGTCCGGCCTTGCGCTCCAACGTCGGCAGCAGGGCGCGGGCCTGTTCCAGATCGCCGTCGTCCAGGTGCAGGGTGGCGGTGAGTTGGCCTTCCAGGTGCTCGGTGACCTGGCGGATTTCGTCGAAATCCTCGCATTGCACGACCAGCGAAGCGGCGCCGAACGCTTCGGCCTGCAAGCGGCGGTCGGCGAGGAAGTCGACGGCGTCGGTCACGAACAGGTGCGCCTGACACTGGTTCGGCCCGGTGGCACGCTGGCCGACGGCGGCGATGCGGGCCAGGGCGTTTTCGGCCAGGGCGTTCACGCTGGACTCAAACGCACTGAAGATGCCCGGCGTGAGCATGGTCTGGGCTGCGCTGTGTTGCAGGTGCTCGGCGGCGTCGGCCACGAAGGCGTCCAGCGCCGGCCCCTTGAAGGCGATCACCAGGCCGGGGTTGGTGCAGAACTGGCCGGCGCCCAAGGTCAGTGACGCGACGAAACCCCGGGCCAGGGCCTCACCCCGGTTGCGCAGCGCCACCGGGAACAGCAGCACCGGGTTGATCGAACTCATTTCCGCGTACACCGGGATCGGTTCCGGGCGCGCCTGGGCGGCCTGGCACAGGGCGAGCCCGCCGCTGCGCGAGCCGGTGAAGCCGACGGCCTTGATGCGCGGGTCGCTGACCAGCGCGATGCCGACCTCACGGCCTGAGCCGTAGAGCAGCGAAAACACCCCCTCCGGCAATCCGCAGGCCTTCACCGCACGGGCCACGGCGCGGCCGACCAGTTCGCTGGTGCCGGGGTGGGCGCCGTGGGCCTTGACGACCACCGGGCAGCCCGCCGCCAGCGCCGATGCGGTGTCCCCGCCGGCCACGGAGAACGCCAGCGGGAAATTGCTCGCGCCGAACACCGCCACCGGGCCCACCGGCACCTGGCGCTGGCGCAGGTCGGCGCGGGGCAGGGGCTGGCGTTGCGGTTGCGCGGGGTCGATGCGCACGTCCAGCCATTCGCCGGCCCGCACCGTGCGGGCGAACAGGCGCAATTGGTGGCAGGTGCGGCCGCGTTCGCCCAGCAGGCGCGGGCGCGGCAGGCCGGTTTCGGCCATGGCGCGGTCGATCAGCGCGTCGCCGAGCGCTTCGATCTCCTGGGCGATGGTGTCGAGAAATCCGGCGCGCTGTTCAACGGATGTTTCGCGGTACGGATCGAACGCGGCCTCGGCCAAGGCGCAGGTCTGTCCGACCTGCCCGGCGTCGCCGCCGAAGTAGGCCGGCTCCAGCGCGGCGTCGGTGGCCGGGTCGATCCCTCGGATCGCCTCGCGGTGGCCGGTGATGGCGTGTTGGCCGATCAGCAGTTTGCCCGTCAGGGTCATGGCATGTTCCTGGTCAAGAGAATGAGACCCGCCGCAGCTGCCTGCGGCGGGTGGGCGTGCAGTGCAGGTCAGGCGAGGTTCTGCTCCGCCGACCAGTTTTCGTACCAGTGGCGGAACAGCGCGTACTGGTTTTCCGCGTAGCGGCGCTGGGCGTCGGTGAGCGCGTCGGTCTCGTTGAAGTGCAGGGTGTATGCCTTGTCGCCGTTGAGCACCATCAGGTGTTTGTAATACAGCACCAGGTCGGTGCCCTCGTCGAAGGACGACAGCACCGCCAGCGCCGACTCCAGCTCACGGGCCTGGCGGCGGGCCTTGGCGTCGCCCTTGGCCGCTTGCTTGCTCAGGGCCACCAGTTGCAGCACTTCGCGGGGCAGGGCGTTGCCGATGCCGGTGATGGCGCCGGTGGCGTTGCAGTTGACGAAGCCGTGCACCACCTGGGTGTCGACGCCGACCATGAGGGTCACGTCGTCATCCTTCGAGGTGATGTGTTCGGCGGCGTAGCGCAGGTCGGCGGCACCGCCGAACTCCTTGAAGCCGATCAGGTTCGGGTGCTCGCGGCGCAGTTCGAAGAACAGGTCGGCGCGGGTGGCGAAGCCGTAGTAGGGGCTGTTGTAGATCACCGCCGGCAGGTTCGGCGCGGCGTTGAGGATGGCGGCGAAGTGGGCCTTCTGCGCGGTCGCCGAGGCGCCCCGGGACAGCACGCGGGGAATCACCATCAGGCCCTGGGCGCCGACTTTGGCGGCGTGGGCAGCGTGGGACACGGCTTCGCGGGTGTTCACCGCACCGGTGCCGACGATGGTCGGGATGCCGGCGGCCACCAGGCGCGCCACGCCTTCCTGACGCTCGGCTTCGGTCAGCAGCGGCCAGTCGCCCATGGAGCCGCAGTACACGACCGCGCTCATGCCGATGTCGATCAGCTCGCGCCCCTTGGCCACCAGCGCGTCGAAGTCCGGTTTGCGCTGCGGGGTGCACGGGGTCATCAGGGCGGGCATGCAGCCGGTGAAAATGTTGTCGCTCATGGTCGTTCTCCAGGGTTCAGTGATTCGGGTCGGGTTGAAAAGCGGCGCGGCGGCTCAGATGCCCCACGCGAACGGATCGTTTTCGTCGATCAGCAGGGTGCTGTCGGCGGTCATGTGGGCGCGGCCGGTGATGGCGGGGCGGATGCGTTCGCCTTCCCACTCGTAGCGGCCCTCGAAGCGGCTGCCGGTGACGCTCGCCTGCACCCAGCGCTGGCCGGGCTCGAGCTTGCCGTCGGCGGCCAGGCACGCCAGCTTGGCGCTGGTGCCGGTGCCGCAGGGCGAGCGGTCGTAGGCCTTGCCGGGGCACATGACGAAGTTGCGGCTGTCGGCCTGGGCGTCGGCGGCGAACAGTTCGACATGGTCGATCAGCGCGCCGTCCTCGCCGTGGATGCCCTGGGCCTCGAGGGCCTTGAGCATCGCCCAGGTGAACTCGGTGAGGGCTTCGGCGTTGTCCAGGGTCAGCGTCTGCCCGTGCTCGGAGACGAGGAAGAACCAGTTGCCGCCCCAGGCGATGTCGCCGAAGAAACGGCCGTGGCCCGGCACGTCCACGGGCACCTGCTGGCGGTGGCGGTAGGCGGGCACGTTGTACAGGGTCACCGCGCCGTCCTCGTGCAGGAACGCGCTGACCGGGCCCACCGGCGTGTCGATCTTGTGCACGCCGGGCGCGATCAGGCCCAGGTGCTCAAGCGATGCGACCAGGCCGATGGTGCCGTGGCCGCACATGCCCAGGTAACCGGCGTTGTTGAAGAAGATCACGCCGCAGGTGGCGTCCGGCGACACCGGTTCGCAGTACAGAGCGCCGACCAGCACGTCGTTGCCGCGGGGCTCCAGCAGGCAGGCGCGGCGCCATTGGTCGTGATGCTGGCGCAGGGCGTCGCGCTTTTCGGCCATGGTGCGGCCGGGCAGTTCGGGGAAGCCTTTCATCACCAGGCGCGTGGGTTCGCCGCCGGTGTGCGAATCGATGACGTGTACTCGTTTCATGGACGTGTCCCGTTGAGTGGTTTCAGTAGGCGGCGGCAGTGCGCGGCTTGGCGGTGGCGTGGTCGCAGGCGGCTTCGCTTTCGTCGTCCTCGGACTCCAGTTGCAGCAGGTGCGCCGGCACGCCGGTCGCCGCGCCCCAGTAGTAGATGCCGGTGGCGCAGGCGGCCACGACGAGGGTGTCGAACGGGTGGGCGAGCAGGCCCAGGCCGCCGAAGGTGCCGAGTTTCGACAGCACCAGGGTCACGGCGTAGAACGCGATCAGCCACGCCGAGGAGCGCACTTGCCGCGCCAGGCTCAGGTGGGCGGTGGGCACGAACCGGCCGCACAGCAGGTACACGACGAACATCAGGATCTGCAGGCCGAGCAGCCAGGACACGGTGCTCCAGCCCGACCAGTAGACGATCAGCGCAGCGATGATGAACGACACCGGTCCCAGCACGCCCATGCGCTTGACCCGGAACGGGCGCGGCAGGTCCGGCGCGTTGCGGCGCAGCGCCGCCACGGACACCGGCGCCACGGCATAGCTGAGCACCAGGGCGGCGGACACCACGTTGATCAGCGCTTCCCACGACGGGAACGGCAACGTCCAGAACACCGACAGGCCGAAGGTCAGCCACAGGGCCGGGCGCGGGATCCCGGACTGGGCGTCGATGCGGGTGAAGACCTTGAAGAAGGTGCCGGTCTGCGCCCAGCCGTAGATCACCCGAGGGGTGGCGTTCATGTAGATGTTGCCGCAGCCGCTGGGAGAAATCACCGCGTCGGCCACCACCAGATAGGCCAGCCAGCCCACGCCCAGCGCCAGGGCGATGTCGCGGTAGGGCAGGGCGAATGCCTTGGTCACGCCGGCCCAGCCGTTGGCGAGCATTTCGGTGGGCACGCCACCCAGGAACGCCACTTGCAGCAGCACGTAGATGGCCGTGGACAGCAGCACCGACAGGATCAGCGCGATCGGAATGGTGCGCTGCGGATTCTTCACCTCGCTGGCCACCGAAATGATCGGCGTCAGGCCGAGGTAGGCGAAGATGATCCCGCCGGCGGACACCGCCATCTCCACGCCGGACAGGCCGAACGGCGCGAAGCCCTGGACCTGGAAGTTCTCTGGCTTGAAGAAGGTGAACAGCACGCCGATCACCAGCAGCGGCACGATGAACTTGAACACGCTCACCAGGTTGTTGGCCTTGGCGAAGGTCTTCACGCTGCGGTAGTTGAGCAGGAAGAACACGCAGAGCAGGCCGAACTGCACCAGCCAGCCCAGCAGCGTCGGGTCGCTGCTGCCGGTCTTGGTCAGGCCGGGGAACCAGGCCGCCGCGTATTGCCGCGACGCCACCACTTCGATCGCCACCAGGCTGGAGAAGGCGATCAGGGTGATGAAGCCCATCAGGTAGCCGAGCAGCGGCCCGTGGGAATACACCGGGTAACGCACCACGCCGCCGGCCCGGGGCAGGGCCGCGCCGAGTTCGCAGTAGACGATGCCCAGCAGCAACACGGCGAACCCGCCCAGCAGCCAGGAGAAGATCCCCGCCGGCCCGGCGATGGCGGACACGTGGCTGGCCGCGAACAGCCAGCCCGAACCGAAGATCGCGCCGAGCCCGATGAAGGTGAGGTCGATCAATGAGAGTTGTTTCTTGAACTTGCCTTGGCCTGACATGGCATCGCCTTCTTGTGAGTTATTGGATAGGCAGTCGTGACGTCATTGGAACGGCCAAACAATGAACCCATCGGCCGCGGCGCGATTGATGTTTTGCGCGGGCGCCGATGACGAAATCGGCACAGTCGAGATCCGGCGCGCGGGCCCTCGACACGCCGTCGGCGTTGCTGCACTCTGCACCCGGACTGCATGCACCCGGACCGCATGCACCCGGACCGCATCGGGCCGGGCCATCCGGCGGAGGGAGAGACTCACCATGCACAACGCATTCGCGATCCTGTGCCAGGGCGAAGACGCGCACCGGCCCCGCACGCTCCAGGAGCTGCTGGCGGGGGTGGGGCTGCTGTTGCCGATGCTGGATGCGATCCCCAACGCGGCGATCTTCATCAAGGACGTCGAGGCGCGGTACGTCCTGGCCAACCGCACGCTGGTGCAGCGTTGCGGGTTGAAGGACCTGAAGCCGCTGTTGGGCAAGACCAGCGCGCAGGTGTTTCCGGCGCAGCTGGGGCCGGGCTATACCGAGCAGGACCGGCGGGTGCTGGAGGAAGGTTTTGTGCTGGAGGATCAGCTTGAGCTGCACCTGTACGGCAGCCGCGAGCCGGGCTGGTGCCTGACCCACAAGCGGCCGCTGTACAACCGCGACGGCGAAATCATCGGGCTGGCGGGCATTTCCGTGGACCTGCAGTCCGCCAGCGAAACCCACCCGGCGTTCCAGCGGCTGGCGGCGGTGGACGAGCACATCCGCGCCCATTTCAACCGGCGGGTCACCCTGGGCGAACTGACCCGCATCGCCGGCATTTCAGTGGCGCAGCTGGAGCGCTACTGCAAGCGGGTGTTCCACCTGACGCCCCGGCAGATGATCCAGAAAGTGCGGCTTGAGCATGCGAACCGGCTGCTGCACACCGACCTGCCGATCACCGAGGTCGCGCTGCAATGCGGCTACACCGACCACAGCGCGTTCACCCGGCAGTTCAAGGCCTCGACCGGGTTCACGCCGCGCCAGTACCGGCAGGCGACCGCGCCGTGAGGGGCGCAACAGTGCGTTTTCGCCAAGGCCTGCTAGCGTTGAAGCTTCATCGCCAATCAGCCGACAGGAACGGATGCCATGAGCCAGCGAACAACCTTGTGTCTTGTGAACGTGAGCGGGCAGGACATCGCGGCCATGCAGGTCAGCGGCGCCAGCGGCTTCGAAAAGGGCAACGATCCCTCGGGGTTCATCCACGGCCCGTTGGCCAACCAGGATTCGGCCACAGGCTACGTCGAGCTGATTGCCGCCCCGGCGAACTTCACCGTCGGGCTGACCTTCGCCGACGGCACCACCCTGAGCTTCACGGACGACCAGCAAAGCGCGAAGTCCAGGCACATCGGCGTGATCCCCCATACCGGCACGGCGCAGGGGCTGGAGGTGTGGCGCAGCACCGGAGGCGATGTGGGCAACAGTTCCCACGGCACCAACGGCCTCTATATCCGGACGGTGGCGGTGCCCGACCATTCCGGCTGGATGGGCGCGCTGCAGACGCGCAAGCCCGGCATCCTGCTCAACGACGTGACGATGCCCGGCAGCCACGACGCGGGCATGTACGTGACCCACGACTATCCGTTGGGGGGCGGCGGCGACTGGGCCAAGACCCAGAGCCTGACCACCCTGCAGCAGCTTCAGGCCGGTTCGCGCTATTTCGATCTGCGGATCTGCTGGCGCGACGGCCACCTGTCGACCTATCACGGCGAAACCGGCTACGGCGCCTACGGGGCGCTACTGAGCGACATCCTCTCGGATGTGCAGACCTTTCTCGCCGGCCCCAAAGGCAACGAGGAAGTGGTCATCCTCAAGTTCTCCCACACCTACACGGATACGATCGGCAGCATCATCGACGTGGTGAAGACCCAGTCGATGCGCCTGATGCTCCCGAAACAGGGCTCGGGAACCAATCTCGCGCAGACGCCGTTGAGCATGATGAAAGGCAAGATCGTCATGGTGTTCGGCAGCGAGTTCGAGGGGGAGTGGGATCAGGCGCAGGGGATCTGGCCGTACTTCGACACGGCGGAAAACCCATCGTCGGTCATCGGCCGGGATCTGACGGTCTATGACCACTACGCCGACCAGACCGATTACCCGACCATGGCCGGTGACCAGACGACCAAGCTCGGCAAGTACGGCGGCTGGGGCGACAGCTATCTGTTCCTGCTGTCGTGGACGTTGACCGGCGGCACGCAGGTGCGCGACATCGAAGTGCTGGCCGGCATGGCCAACCCGTGGTTGCCGCAGGTGCTGGCCGACAAGACCGTCAGGCAAGGCCGGCGCCCGAACATCGTTTACCTCGACTTCATCGACCCTTGGCTGTGCGGCGTGATCATCGGGCTGAACGAGCAGGTGCTGATCCGTCGCTACAACTATGCGTCGGCAGGCGGCATCGGCGATTGCCTGGGGATGTGCCCGCCCTCGGGGGGCTGGCAGTTTCCCGTTCCGCTGTTCTACGCGCCGACGGTGGCCGCTGCCGGCAATGTGCCGGTCTACCAGTACCGGGCGCAGGATCCCGAGCGTTACTGCTACACCCTGGACAGCGATTTCCCGTTCGGCACCCGCGAGCAGGCGCCGTTCTTCGGGCTCGTCGCCGGGCAGCCGGGCAGTGCGCCGCTGTACCAGTACATCAAGCCGTTCACCGACAAGCACGGCAAGCCGCAGACCGCCTATGGCTACGGCCTGACGACGACACCCCCGGCCGGCTGGAGCAACAGCGGCGTGGCGTTCGACGTATTGCCGTATCGTTGAGGCGCTTCGGCGGGGGCGGTGAGCGGGTGGCCTGCTGGGTGTTGGCGGGGTCGGCAACGGCGGGCATCTGGCTTACACTGGCCGCCGTTTTTCCTTCCACCGACAAGAGATAGCCATGGCCAACGCGGACATCACCTTCATCCCCGATCCCGATGCGGACTCCATTTCCTCCGACGTCGCCGGCTTCGGCGGCCTGCTGGTCTCCACCCAGATCCCGACCCGCGCCGACGGCAGCCTGGAACTGGGCGACATCACCCTGCAAAGCGAATGCACCCTGCAAGCGCTGAAAGTGGCGCTGGAAAAGGCCGGCAGCTCGATGGGCCGGGTGCTGCACCTGACCATCTACCTCACCGACATGGCCGACCGCGCGGCGTTCAACGAAGTCTACAAACGCTTCTTCGCCAAACCGTGGCCGGTGCGCGCCGCCGTCGGCGTGGCCTCCCTGGCCGTGGACGGCATGCGCGTGGAAGTCACCGCCATGGCCGCGAAGGCCTGACCCATCGCCAGCAGGCTGGCTCCCACGGTGGATCCCGGGTGCCCACCAGATCCCTGCCCACCACAAAACCCTGTAGGAGCTTGCCTGCAAGCGATGAGGCCAGCACTGCCGGCATCTGTGGTGCCTGACCCACCGCCATCGCCAGCAGGCTGGCTCCCACAGTGGATCCCGGGTGCTCACAAGGTTCCAGCCCAGCACAAAACCTGTGGGAGCTGCGGTGCGACGATTCGACTTGCCAGCGATGAGGCCATCCCTACCGGCATCTCTGTTGCCTGACCCACCGCCATCGGGCAGCGCACGCGTGCCGCCCGGCCGATTCGCAGCTACAATGCGCGCCTCAACCGTGTCAGCCTGATTAAAAAAACTATGTCCTTGCCCAAGCATCACCTGGAACTGCTCAGCCCTGCCCGCGATGTGGCCATCGCCCGCGAGGCCATCCTGCACGGCGCCGATGCCGTCTACATCGGCGGCCCGAGCTTCGGTGCGCGCCACAACGCCTGCAACGAGGTGAGCGAGATCGCTGAGCTGGTGAAGTTCGCCCGCCGCTACCACGCGCGGATCTTCACCACCCTCAACACCATCCTGCACGACAACGAGCTGGAGCCGGCGCGCAAGCTGATCCACCAGTTGTACGACGCCGGCGTCGATGCGCTGATCGTCCAGGACCTGGGGGTGATGGAACTGGACATTCCGCCGATCGAGCTGCACGCCAGCACCCAGACCGACATCCGCACCCTGGCGCGGGCCAGGTTCCTCGATCAGGCCGGCTTCTCCCAACTGGTGCTGGCCCGTGAACTGAACCTCAAGGAAATCCGCGCCATCGCCGACGAGACCGACGCGGCCATCGAGTTCTTCATCCACGGCGCGCTGTGCGTGGCGTTCTCCGGGCAGTGCAACATCTCCCACGCGCAGACCGGCCGCAGCGCCAACCGCGGCGATTGCTCCCAGGCCTGCCGCCTGCCGTACACCCTCAAGGACGAGAAGGGCGGCGTGATCGCCTACGAAAAGCACCTGCTGTCCATGAAGGACAACAACCAGAGCGCCAACATCCGCGCCCTGGTCGAGGCCGGCGTGCGTTCGTTCAAGATCGAAGGGCGCTACAAGGACATGGGCTACGTGAAGAACATCACCGCCTATTACCGCCAGCGCCTGGACGCCGTGCTCGAAGACCGCCCGGACCTGGCCCGCGCCTCCAGCGGCCGCACCGCGCACTTCTTCGTGCCGGATCCGGAAAAGACCTTCCACCGCGGCAGCACCGACTACTTCGTCAGCGAGCGCAAGATCGACATCGGCGCGTTCGACTCGCCGACCTTCACCGGGTTGGCGGTGGGCACCGTGGAGAAAGTCGGCAAGCGTGACCTGCAAGTGGTCACCCACGAGCCGCTGTCCAACGGCGACGGCCTCAACGTGCTGATCAAGCGCGAAGTGGTGGGCTTTCGCGCCAACATCGCCGAGCCAAAAGGCGAGTTCGACGAAGACGGCGAGAAGCGCTACCGCTACCGCGTCGAGCCCAACGAAATGCCCGAAGGCATGTACAAGCTGCGGCCGAACCATCCGCTCAACCGCAACCTCGACCACAACTGGCAGCAGGCCTTGCTCAAGACCTCCGCCGAGCGCCGGGTCGGCGTGTCGTGGGCGGCGCGCCTGCGCGAGGAGCGTCTGGAACTGACCGTCACCAGCGAGGAGGGCGTCAGCGCCAGCGTGGCCCTGGACGGCCCGTTCGGCCTGGCCAACAAGCCGGAGCAGGCGCTGGAGCAACTGCACGACCTGCTCGGCCAACTGGGCACCACCCAGTACCACGCCACCGCCGTCGAGCTGGACGCGCCGCAGGCGTTCTTCATCCCGAACTCGCAGCTCAAGGCCCTGCGCCGCGAAGTGATCGACGCGCTGACCGAGGCGCGGATCGCCGCCCATCCGCGTGGCGGGCGCAAGGCCGAAACCACGCCGCCGCCGGTGTACCCGGAGTCGCACCTGTCGTTCCTGGCCAACGTCTACAACCAGAAGGCCCGCGACTTCTACCACCGCCATGGGGTCAAGCTGATCGATGCGGCCTACGAGGCCCACGAAGAGCCGGGCGAAGTGCCGGTGATGATCACCAAGCACTGCCTGCGGTTCTCCTTCAACCTGTGCCCGAAACAGGCCAAGGGCGTGACCGGCGTGCGCACCAAGGTGGCGCCGATGCAACTGATCCACGGCGATGAGGTGCTGACCCTCAAGTTCGACTGCAAGCCGTGCGAGATGCACGTGATCGGCAAGATGAAAGGCCACATCCTCGACCTGCCGCAGCCGGGCAGCGTGGTCGGCCACATCAGCCCCGAAGACCTGCTCAAGACCATCCCCCGCGCCCCGCACTGACCGGGCGCCGCGCCGGCTGCTTTCGGGCAAGGCCGGCTGAGGGCCTCAATGGCCGGCGACGTCCTCCACGGCGTCGTCGGTTGTCGGGCCGTCCCACATCAATCGCGGGTCGAAGCTCATCGCCGAGAGCATGGTGAACACCACCACCAGCCCGAAGAACAGGATGCCGGGCCGCGGCTCGATGTCCCCCAGGGCCTGGAACTTCACCAGCGCCGCCACCAGCGCCACCACCAGCACATCGAGCATCGACCAATAGCCGATCAGTTCGACGAAGCGGTACAGCTTCGAACGCTCCCGCCGCGCGCCGGCGCTGTTGCGCTGCACGCTGACCAGCAGCAGCGACAGGGCGACGAACTTGATCCCCGGCACCGCGATGCTGGCGATGAAGATGATCAGGGCGATGTCCCAGGCGCCGTGCTCCCAGAACTCGATGACCCCGCTCATGATCGTGCTGTCGGCGCCGTTGCCCAGCAGGGTGGTGTTCATCACCGGCAGCAGGTTGGCCGGCACGTAGAAGGCCAGGGCCGCGAACAGGTACGCCCAGGTGCGCGCCAGCGAGTTGGTCTTGCGCCGGTGCAGCGGGGCGTCGCAGCGCGGGCAGGTGTGCGGTTCGCCGGTCATGTCGCAGGCCAGGCCGCAGCTGTGGCACAGGCACAGGTTGAGTTCGGCGGCGGTCGGCGGTCGGTTCATGGCAGCTCCCACAGGTCGCGCACGTCGCGCCCGGCGATGCGGATCAGCAACAGGCTCAGCACGGCGAGGGCGAACAGGCCGATGCCCGGCAGCACGTCCAGCATGCCCGCCAGCTTGAACACCGCCACCATCGCGCCGAGCAGGCACACCTCCAGCATGCTCCAGGGGCGCAGGGTCTCCAGCCAGCGCATGCACAGCTTGAAGCCCGGCGCCCGGTGCGCGCCGAGGGCGAAGCTCAGCACCCAGACCAGCAGCACCAACTGGAACGCCGGGGCGATGATGATCGCGATCGCCGCGACCATGGCCATGAAGGTGATCGGCCCCTGGCTCAGGGCGAGCACCGAGTCCCACAGCGTCGCGCTGTTCTTCAGGCCCTTCATGCTGATGCTCATCACCGGGTAGAAATTGGCGAACAGCCACAGCATGGCGGCGGTGAAGCTCAGGGCCAGGCGCTGCTGCACGTTCATCCCGCTGTAGCGCTGGAGCACGCCGCCGCAGCGCACGCAGAGGGTCTTCTGGTGCTTGGCGAGCGTGGCCTTGCGGTACACGCCATCGCAGTGCTCGCAGATGATCAGGTCGGTGCTGGCCATGGGCGCGCTCGACGGAAAACGGGGAAGGGGAGACTCATTGAATATAGAAGGGCGGGGGCAATCGGCAAGCGCAAAAAAGCGGCCCGGACATTCCGGGCCGCTGGTTGGCGAGCGGTCAAAGGCGGTCGGCGTCGACGATTGCTTTGGCGAACGCCTGCGGGTTTTCCTGGGGCAGGTTGTGGCCGATGCCGCCGTCGATCAGGCGGAACTGGTACTTGCCGGTGAAGCGCTTGGCGTAGTCCTCCGGGGCCGGGTGCGGCGCGCCGTTGGCGTCGCCTTCCAGGGTGATGGTCGGCACGCCGATGGACGGTGCGGTGGCGAGTTTCTGCTCCAGCGCCTCGTAGCGGCGCTCGCCCTGCACCAGGCCCAGGCGCCAGCGGTAGTTGAACACGGTGATGGCGACGTGGTCGGGGTTCTCCAGCGCCTTGGCGCTGCGGTCGAAGGTGGCATCGTCGAAGGCCCATTTCGGCGAGGCGGTCTGCCAGATCAGCTTGGCGAAGTCGTGGGTGTTCTTCGCGTAGCCGGCGGCGCCGCGGTCGGTGGCGAAGTAGAACTGATACCACCATTGCAGCTCGGCCTTGGGCGGCAGCGGGTTCTTGCCGGCGGCCTGGTTGCCGATCAGGTAGCCGCTGACCGACACCAGCGCCTTCACACGCTCCGGCCACAGCGCCGAGACGATGTCCGCCGAACGCGCGCCCCAGTCGTAGCCGCCGAGCACGGCTTGCTTGATCTTCAGGGCGTCCATGAAGTCGATGACGTCGCTGGCCAGGGCGGCGGGCTGGCCGTTGCGCGGGGTCTGTCGGGACAGGAAGCGGGTGTCGCCGTAGCCGCGGGCGTAGGGCATCAGCACGCGGTAGCCCTTGGCCGCCAGCAGCGGTGCGACGTCGTCGTAGCTGTGGATGTCGTAGGGCCAGCCGTGCAGCAGGATCACCACCGGGCCGTCGGCCGGGCCGGTTTCGGCGTAGGCCACGTCCAGCAGGCCGGCCTTGACGTGCTTGAGCGGGCCGAACGGCAGGTCGGCCTTCACGCTGGCGGCGGCAGGCTGGGCTGCGTCAGGCGTGGCGGCCTGGGCCACGCCGAACGCGCCGAACTGCATCAGCGCGGCGGCAAGCACCGACAGTCCCAGCAGACGGCGGCTGGTGGCGGAAGAGGTGGCGTGCAGGGCTGGCTTCATGGGAACTCTCCTTGGCATGGGATGGGCGAGGGGTTCCGGCTGAACCCTTCAAGCTTGGGATCCAGTAAAGCGCAGGGACGTATCCGGGCTGTTTCCGGTTGCGTTGCCAGATGCCGGGGGATGTATCCCGAAGGCCTTCGTACACACTGAGATACAAACCCGCTGCAGTGGGAACCAGACCTGTGGTGTGCAGGGATGCTGCGGACAGCCGGGATCCGTTGTAGGAGCCAGCCTGCTGGCGATGGCGGCGGGTCAGGCAACAGAGATGTTGGCTGTGCTGGCCTCATCGCTGGCAAGCCAGCTCCCACAGATTTTGTGGTGTGCAGGGATGCTGCGGGCCGCCGGGATCCGTTGTAGGAGCCAGCCTGCTGGCGATGGCGGTGGGTCAGGCAACAACGATGTCGGCAATGCCGGCCTCATCGCTGGCAAGCCAGCTCCCACAGGTATCTCTGGTGCCCGCAGAATCTATGTGCACCACAAAACCCTGTGGGAGCTGGCTTGCCAGCGATGGGTGTGGGTCAGGCAACAGAGATGTCGGCTGAACCGGCCTCATCGCTTGCAGGCAAGCTCCTACAGGTTTTGTGGTGTGCAGGGATGCTGCGGGCAGCCGGGATCCCTTGTAGGAGCCAGCCTGCTGGCGATGGCGGTGTCTCAGGCGGAAGGCGGGGGTTTCGCCAACTCGATCCCCTCGGCCCCCAGGCGCTTGAGGATCTCGAACAGCAGGTCGCTCTTGGTGGTGCCGACGATTCGGGGGCTGGCGACGTAGCCGGTCACGGTCAAGGTGATGCCGTCGGGCGAGAGTTTGCTGAAGCGCACGAACGGCGCCGGTTTTTCCAGGAGGGTCTCGTGTTCGCGGTAGGTGTCGAGCAGCAGGTTCTTCACCTGCTCCGGGTCGATGTCCAGCGGGAACATCAGCTCCAGGGTCGCCACGCCCTGGGCGCTGCCGCCGAGGGTGACGTTGCGCAGGTTCTGCGAGATCAGTTGCGAGTTGGGCACGATCACGATCGAACGGTCGCTCAACTGGATCTCCGTGGCGCGCACATTGATGCGGCGGATATCGCCCTCCACCCCGCTGATGCTGATCAGGTCGCCGACCTTCACCGGCCGCTCCGTCAGCAGGATCAGCCCCGACACGAAATTCTTGACGATCTCCTGCAGGCCGAAGCCGATGCCCACCGACAGGGCGCTGACGATCCACGCCAGGTTCGTCCATTGCACCCCCAACGACGACAGCGTCAGCAGGATCACGAACGCATAGCCGATGTTGGAGAACAGCGTGCTGAGCGACGCGCACATGCCCGGATCCATGTCGGTCTTGGGCAGGAACTCATTGTCGAGCCAGCGGCGCAGGGCGCGGATCAGGTAGATGCCGATCATCAGCGCCAGCACCGCATTGAGCAGATGCCCCGGCACGATGTTGAGCTTGCGCAGGCCGGCGCCGCCGAGGATCGCCACCACGTTGCTGATCAGCTGCCCCAGCGTGGTGCCGATGCCGCCGACGAACAGGGTGATCACCGTCAGCAGCAACAGCGCGGCGCGGCCGAAGCCGGCCAGCAAAATCGACAACTGGTCCAGGCGCCGGTCGCTCATGCCCAGCAAGTGCTTGAGCGCCTTGCCGCTGGCGTGGCGGGGCGAGAACAGGAACTCGCAGCCGTCCTTGAACAGCTGCATCAGCAGGTAGAAACCGGTCAGGACGATGTAGCTCCAGAGCAACTCGTAGATCACGAAGCGGGCCAGCGACACATAACCGGTGAGCAGGGCGATCAGCGACACCACCATCGACAGGCAGGCGACCGCGTAAACCACCCCCGCCAACGTGCTGATCTCCGCCGAGGGGCCGTTGGCCGCCATCAGCGCGTTGCGCACCTGGCCGGTGCGCACCAGCATCGTCACGATGATCGCCATCACCAACAGGGCGACCACCCCGCGGATGCCCATCACCAGTTGGCTGCTCATGCCCGCAGCGGTACACAGCTGCGACAGCGTCACCAGCGCCAGCAGCGTCCCGGCCAGCAGCCGCGCAAACGGCTTGAGCGCGCTCGCCACCGGGTCGGCGATGTCCGGCAGGCGCCACGACGGGTGCTCGGTGGACAGCAGCGCCCGGCTCAGGCCCGTGATCATCACGCAGGCGTACACGGTCTTCTCGAACTCGGTGGAAAAGCTTGCCAGCATCGGCGTCAGCGGCTCGTTGCGGGTGCAGGCGTAGTACAGCAATTGCAGGGCCACGCCGGTGGTGAACAGGGTGGCGATGGCCGACGCGCAGGCCAGCGAGCTGCGGCGCAGGCGGCCCTCGGGCATGCGGTGGATGCAGAACTGCGTCATCTGCCGCTCGGCGAGCCGCCGCCCCAGCGTCCAGAACAGCAGGGCCAGCAGCACCAGCACGCAGGTGTAGAAACGCTGGCCGGGCTTCCACACCTCGGCGCCGGTCTCCTTCACCTGAGCGATGAATTCGCCCAGGCGCTGGCGGTCGTCCGCCGACGGTTCGAGCATCGGCGCCCAGAAGTCCGGGTTGAGGATGCTCAGCGTGCCCAGGGTCAGTTCGCTTTCCAACAGGTTGCGGCGGATGCCGGCGATCTGGTTGATCAGGTCGGTGGCGCTTTGCTTGAGGGTGGCCAGGTTCTTCAGGGCCGTGTCCACTTTGGCTTTCTGCGCCGTGAGCGTGGCCCGCTGCGCCGCGATGTCGGCCTGCTCCGGCGCCACGCCTTCGGCCGGCGTGGCGCCGAGCACGCCCAATTGCACCGTCAGTTGCGCCTGTTGCGGCAGCAGCGCGGCGGACAGCCGGTCGATGTCCAGGATGTAATCCTGCACCCGGTCCTGGGGCGCTTCGAGCTGGTTGTAGTTGCTGGCCGAGGAAATCTCTTGCTTGAGGCCGTCGAGCCGTTGCTGCAACGCCTGCAAATCCTCCGCCGTCACCCCCGGCAGCGGCGCGGCGCCGGCATCGGCGGCCTGCGCCACGTCCTCGGCCGACACGCCGACGGCCATCGGGCCGAACAGCACCAGGGCGACGAACAGCAATGACTTCAAGGCGTTGCGCATGAGAAGGCCCGATTCCGGTTGATCACACAGTCTATGAGGTTAGGTGATCGAGCCCGGCGCCGATGAAAAGTTTCACGGTGCCCGGGGCCTGTCCGTGATGGGCACCCGGCTCACCCGGACACACTGTGACGCCTGAACATCGCGTCGGGGCCGTGGGCGCGATTGTTCGATCCGGCGAGGCTGCACCGACCTCAACGCTTGCTGAACGCCAACCGTGCCGCAAACAGCACAAAGATCATCCCGGTGGTGCGGTCCATCCAGCGGATCACGCTTTCCCGGCGCAGAAACCCCGACAACGGCTGCGTCGCGCCGATCAGCACCATCGACCACACCAGCCCCAGCACCACATGGATGCTCACCAGCCCGAACGTCCACGCCACCAGCGGCTGCCCCTGGGGAATGAACTGCGGCAGAAACGACACATAGAAAATCCCGACCTTGGGGTTGAGCACATTGCCCAGCATGCCCTTGAGGAACCAGTTGCCCCCGGCCTTGCCGTTGGCCTCGGCGGGCGCCAGCGAACGGCGAGGGCGCAGCAGCATGTTCACCCCGAGCCACGCCAGGTACGCCGCGCCGCAATACTTCAGCAGGTTGTAGCCCAGCTCCGACACCGCAATCAGCGCCCCCAACCCGAACGCCACCGCCGCGCCCCACACCAGGCACCCGGCATTGACCCCCAACGCCGCCCGAAACGCCTGCCGCTTGCCCTCCACCGTAGCGGTGCGCAACACCAACGCCGTGTCGAGCCCGGGAGTGAGGGTCAACAGCGTGGCGGCAAACGTGAAGGCGAGAAGATTGTCGGCGATGGACATGACGGCACAGGCTCCGGGGGAAGGTGCGGGCACGTTAGCCTGTTCACGCCGGCGGATCCAGCAACGACACCAACCGCGCCTCCAGCGAAGCGCCGTCCATCTCCAGCAACACCAACGTCACCGGCAACCTGAACCGCCGCGGCCCGGCACTGCCGGGGTTGATGTACAAGCGCCCGTCGCGCCGCTCGATCAAGGGTTTGTGGGAATGGCCGGTGATGACAAGTGAAATGGCCGGGTCTAGATCGGCGGGGACGTCGGCGATGTTGTGAACCAAAAGGGTGGGGTGGCCGTGCAAGTCGAAGGTGAGCAGGTCGGGCAGATCCTGCGCCCAGGGGCTGTTCACGTCGTTGTTGCCGCGCACGGCGTGGACGGGGGCGATGGCGGCGAGTTGGGTGAGGATGTCCGGGTTGCCGATGTCGCCGGCGTGGATGATGAGGGAACAGCCTTGGATCGCGGCCAGGGCTTCGGGGCGGAGGAGGTTGTGGGTGTCGGAGAGGATGGCGGTGGGCATGGGGGGATCCGGGGGATGGTTTCGGCCAGAGGTAATCACTCAGAATGGCAGCTATCGGCCAAAAGCGGTCGTTCTGGATTGGCAGGAAGTGGCTGATTGCGCCCACTGAGACAGCTATATCCAAACAAATAGCCAACCGTTTTTGCGAACCCGTGTATTGCTGGCGATCAGTGAGTCCGATCGGCTGCTCCATCAAAGGAGCTAGCTTATCGGTAGTGGCGAAAAGCTACACGTCAACTATCTTCTCGAACGGCACCTCGACCGTTACGGAGAGCAGGGATGGCTGATGTAGCGAATGAAGCAATCGGGATCAACGACTTTGAAAAGTGGTTGAATGAACGGAGTGGTTGGCTTCAGGCAGCCGCCAAGCGGCTTATCGACAACAAACGTTTGCCAAATGAGGTCGAAATTGCAGAGCTGGTTCGGCTCACCAAAGTGGAGGCTGCGAAGCAGGGTGACCCTGGGTTCCTGAAGGTAGCTCCTGGTGCATTTTCGGCTGGGGCGGTTCAACGGGTGGTGCGGGTCGAAGAGTTAACCCAAGTTTTCGGGGTTAATGCGATTAAGCCTGGTGCATCTTTACCATTTGGAACGGGCAGTTTGACTGTCATCTACGGGCAAAATGGTTCGGGGAAAAGTGGTTTTGCTCGTCTGCTCAAACAGCTTTGTGGATCTCGTTCACGGGACGAAATCCGCCCGAACGTATTTAGCGATGAAGAGCACGCTTGTAGTGCTCAATGCCGAATCACGATTGATGGCATTTCCCGAGATATTAATTGGCATGCTGGTGCCGAGCCCCATGCAATGCTCAAGTACGCCCAAGTATTTGATTCGAAGGCCGCAAGTCAATACATGGGGCGCACTGAGTCGAGCTATGAACCGAGCAGCATGCGGTTCATCTCCATGCTCATTCAGATATCGGGCATGGTTTCTGATGAGCTGGGGCGGGAGAAGGGAAGGCTCGTTAGTGCCCTGCCACAGTTCCCAGGTGATCTCTCAGATACTGCCGAGAAGACTTGGTTCTCCTCTCTCAAAGCTTCCGTTTCTGCTGAGAAGGTGGAGGCGTATTGCCGGTATGGAAAAGATTTGGATGACGAGCGGGTCAAGGCTGAGGCTCTACTCGCAGAAAAAGATATCGCGGGTCGCTTGGTTGCAATTGGCAAGGAAAGTGTTGCCATCGAAAGCATCAAGCAGGCGATGAAACTTTTGAAAGAAGGCCTCGCGGACGATAAGGCTGATGAGCTGTCGAAGGCGAAAGTATCGGCGGTTGCAGCGCGAAAGGCGGCCAACGAAGTTGCGCAGCAGGCATTCGCGAATGCTCCCCTTCAAGGTGTGGGTGAAGCGGCCTGGAAGCTCATGTGGGAGCAGGCGCGCGCCTATTCCATTGCTCATGCATATCATGGTCACGAATTTCCCGTTACTTCAGACGGTGCGCACTGCGTGCTCTGTCAGCAAGAGCTTACGGCTGACGGCGCCACTCGGCTCAAAAGCTTCGAGGCTTTCGTCACCGCTGGTCTCGAGACTGCGGCGAAAACTGCGGAGGCCACCAGTACGGCATTGATCGCGAAGGTAATTCAGGTGCCTTCGATTGAAGACTGGATTGCGCGCCTGGCTCAATTGCAATTCGACGAGGCCACGGCCCGTGCTTGGTATGAGTCGTTAAAGTCTAGGCGGGCACTGTTTGTGGAGTGTGCTGCCGTTGGAGATATTTCTGCGTTCGATTGGGCTCCTATCGATCAGGCACTGGAAAAACGAGCTGCCGATTTACTTGCTGAAAAGACCAACCTCACCCAGCTGCAGCAGGATGGGCAGCGGCAGCAGGTCGAGAAACGAGTGAAACAACTCAAGGCGCTTCAGTGGCTGTCACAGAACAAGCCGGCGATTCTCGCGGAGCGTGAGCGGCTAGTAGCTGTAGATCTGCTAGATAGAGCAACTAAGTTAACGGCCACCAATTCGTTGACAACCAAGCGTACCGAGCTTGGACGTACGGAGCTTGATGCTGGATATCAGGCCCGCTTTGATGAGGAGTTGAAATCCCTTGGTGGACGACGGTTGCCAGTTGTGCCGCAGAGCAGGGCTCAAGGAAAAGGAGTTATCACATTTGGGCTCGCCCTTGTTGGTGCTCGGGCTGGCTTCACTCCTGATGTCGTACTCAGTGAAGGCGAAACCCGTATTGTTGCACTGGCAGCATTCCTGGCCGACACAACCGGTTCAAACCAGCTTGCCCCCTTCATTTTTGATGACCCGATTTCGTCTTTAGATCAGGATTTCGAGGAAAGGGTTGTTACCCGGCTTGTCGAGTTGGCGAAGACTCGACAGGTCATCATCTTCACTCACCGCCTCTCCTTGATTGCACTTGTCGAGGCTGTAATAAAAAAACACGGTGAGAATCCGGCTAACGAGAAAATTACCCACACCGTGCAGTCGCTTCGACGTCTGGATAAGGTTTCGGGAATTCTGGCGCAACACAATCTGCGGGATGCCAAGCCCGACAAGGCGCTTAATGCGATTAGAGATCACGTCATCCCCAGGCTCAAAAATCATCAGGCCGATGCCGACGCAGACGGTTATGACCTCACCGTGAAGAGCGCCTGCAGTGATTTTCGGATCATCTTAGAACGAACAGTGGAACTCATCCTCTTGAATGACGTAGTTATTCGTTTCAGACGGGACGTAATGACTAAAGGAAAGCTAAGAGGCGTTGCTAAGGTAATGGCAGAGGACTGCGATTTTATCGACCGGTTAATGACCAGGTATTCAGTGTACGAACACTCGCAGTCAGATGAGCTGCCTCAGGTTCCGGTCGAACTCGATGAGTTCGAGCGAGATGTCTTGGAACTCATTGCATGGATGGACGAATTCAAAGCTCGAGCCAATTGATGTCAAATGACGAGCAGCCTTCAGTGAATGGGTCGCTTGCGAGGGCTCGTGCGGTTAGCGTAAAAAAGGGGACGGATCTATTATCAAAAAATAGATCCGTCCCCTTTTCGGTTCGTCTCGCACCTCAGAGGTCAAACTCACAGATTCTCTAGATCAACATATAATCTTTGGTGCCGATTTTATTTGCGATTTTCACGATGCGGTGAGGTTGCCTGAGCAAATTTCCCGCTGAAACTGCGGCTTCCTCCGAAACATGAACGCTAAAAGGCTCGAACTCATCTTCTAGGAAGAGCCCCCAGCACACCTGCCATCCCGGCGCATCCAAACTCGGTGCAAATGGTTGGACCTCGTATGCCCTACCAAGGTCAACCGCATACCCCCTGCCGGGAAGATCCCCCTCGGCTCGAATCGAACGGCTAACGATACCAACAACGTCTCCTGCCCGATTGAACACCGGGCCTCCGCTCATGCCCGGCGGCCAGTCAGTCTCCACCTCAATAACCGGACTAGGGTTGGCTGTCCCAACCCCATTCAGATGCACATCGACAATACGTCCATATGCGCCGTACATCCCTTCCGACAAAAGCATTTTTTGAGAGTCAGCCGAGAGCTCAGAAAAGTCTAACTCTGGGTACCCGACAGCAAGCAATATATCCCCGACTCGCGGTCGCCATCCGTTGATACACACGCTGACTGTCTGGGGAGGGCGTACTTGCGAACCAAGTGGAGAGGTCTGCATGACTGCTAGGTCCACGGCAACTTTACGCTCCTGGCTCCCTCTTAAAGCACCTATGGGGTCATCAGAATCCATCATGACTTTTTGATACCCGGTTACAGGTACGAAACAGTCGTTGGGAATGGCGACTGAGCCAATCACGATTGCATGCATGCTCAGAAGCAAAACCGGTCGGCTCGTTCCGTTTTCTCCAGAGAAATCGATGACGTGATGGGCTGTAAGGAATGTGCCAAACTGATCAATGTTGAATGCAGTGCCAAACCCAAAGAGCTGTCCATTTGTGTCTTGCCGGAATACGGGTACTACGGCATTTCTCAACCCGAAGGGATCTTGGATTCTGAACGGATGAAAAGGTCGTTCTGGGTCGGGGGCAAGGGGGGAGCCCCATTGTGACGACTCAGTCATTTCACAGGTGGCAATCTCAAACGGTACGAGTTCTTCCATGGCCGCTCCTAAACACGATCCTGCCCTTACCTCTGCTCTTCTAAGCATGGTTCGCGGTCAGCTTGAATCAAGAGTAAGCGGCGGCGTAGATGTGAAGCAAGTGGCTAGTTTTGACTTCGGTAACCTTACTTATTCCTGAAATACACTGGGACGAGCACATCCGTTTAGCACTTCCTAAATTCTTGCCCTAGGCATACCGGGATAAATACCCTCATCCACCATACACCTAGCACGAAAGGCAGATACTGGCCGAAAGCAGCCAATCATGACGGCTCTCGACCAAATTCCGCTACGACTAACATTCACACATCAGCCGCAGAGCCACACACCTACTTCGGCTCAACGTTATCCAACGCCTGATTCACCGCCACTTCCCCCAACATCACCAACTGCGCAATGCCAATGGCCGTCTTGCGATGCATCGGCTCCAGCACCGCCGCAAAGTTGTTGAGCATCGCGCTCGCCGAACCGAGGGATTCGCTGGCGTTGGCCAGCAGGGATTCGGTGTCGTAGACCGGGTTGGCCAGGTACATGGGTTCGGGTTCCTGGCGGGTGCCCATGATGTTGGGTGGGGGATTGAGGTAGTGGTCGAGGGCGCGTTCGGCGGCTTCGTTGAGTTTTCGGGACTCGGGGGATTCGTAAGGGGATGCCGGGTCGGTGACTGGCGGGTTTGGTGTTGGTTTGATCATGGTGAAACTCCCTTGTGTCGTCATAAGGAGCCATCACCCCCTCGCTACCAAACGATGGGTGGCGGCCATGCACAGGTTGGTAGACCGGGACACAAGGAGACCGGCGCGCCCGAAGACGCCCTGTGCATGACCACCATAAAACCGAGACGATAGAACGCCGCGCTAGTGAGCTGTGCACCTTGTGTTGATCTCGGGCTACCAAACCCGATCACCGTTTTTCGATGACCCGGAAACAGTAAAACCCGCACCCTAGACGCACAAGCCGGCGGATTCTGGCGCAGGCGTAGGTAACGGCGCAAGGCGTTGTAGCCTTGGGGAAGTAACGGCGGGTGTCTTTAAACGCCACCCCAAAAGCTTAAACAACGGCCTGTTTTTCCGTGCGAGCACCTGGAGTTGAGCGGGCGATGTCTATCTAGGCATTTGCTCGGTCAGCAACCTGGAAGGAATGAGCAACGTATTGGTGTAATACGCTTCGTACCCATAGGCGGTGATACGCACTTTGCAGGGGATTGCAGCTTGCGACGCCAGCAGGGGCCTGATGGCGTCATAGTCATTCAGGTCGCGTTGGGTTCCGTTCGGCTGGGTGTAGTAGAAGACGAGCTCGGAAGAAAACATGTGATGGGGTTGGGGCTCGCTGACCGCGGTCACCCGTCCTTCGGCTCGGATGTCGATGGTGTGTTCCGATGAGAAGTCCAAGTCCCGATTGAGGGAGCAAATCAGGGTAGGGGAGAGTTGGTTGGACTTTTCGTAGTCATTGAAAGCGTTTTGCAGATCCACCGTGGAGGAAAAGCGCGCCGTGAGCAGATGGCTGGCACCACGTTCAAAAGACGTTAACGTGAGGTCGGCCGGTGGGATGTTCGCCGTTTTCGTGCACCCGGCGCAGAGAAGTATCGTGAAGCCTATGACGCTGCGGAGCTGACTCACTGAGTTTTACCGTCCTTGGAATTTCGTCGCGAAGGGTGCCGCAAGTCGCGGTCGCCTTCAACCGGTTCAGAATCGGTGGTGCGGCCATCGGACAGAGCCTACTCATTTGCCTTCGGATCAAACATTTTGCCCGCAGCGATGCGGGCAGAATGCGAGGTGGATGAGCGTTGGAAGCGATCAAAACGGTGGGTTGCATCCGTTGGCCTCCGCCACTTGCTCAGTAGTGTCCTTACGGCGTGGTTCAAGGTTCCATGGGGTCTTGTCGCGAGCGATGACGTAATGGCAGACCAGTTGCCGGCGCATCCCACCACCGTCGTTGTTCTTCCACCTGGCATCATCGCCAAACTTTTTCTGCAACTCCGCCATCACAAAATTAGTTTGCTCCGGCGTGGCATTCTTACCGTATTGCGTAGGGATGACTGACAGACTCCATTCGTTCTGGCCACTGCCGGGATCAAATCTTTCGATCCAAACTGCTGATTGAATGTATTCGATGGCAGGCGTTATCGAGCACTGTTGATCACTCGGTACATAAACAAATGAAGCGTCCTCTGCACGTGTTTGAGGCAACGTCATCTGGATAATCGGTAGGCAGTCTCCAGTGCTGTTCAAATAGTCTTTCTGATCAAACTGCGCATCTTTTAAGCCACCTGACAAGTAAAACAATGCCTGAACAGGCTGCTTCTTGGGTTGGGTGCCGTCCCACGTGGCGAGTCTCAGCTCGTTTTGTTGCACAAATGTATCTGAATCCAGAGTCATTGCCTGAATAAACGCTTCAAAAGACTGAGTGGCTTTTTCGTTAGCGCTGTCTCGAACGTTAAAACCACATTGGTTAACGTTGCTCAGGCCGTCTTGTCTGTGCTTAGCCAACCATTGTTCAGCCGTCAGTATTCCCTGTTCATGACAAATGCGACTGTCGGCCGTTTGTTTGGTACTGGGGCCGCAACCTTGTTGTTCCGGGCGGGTAAAAGAGCCAGCATCTTCAGGAAATGCACACAACACTCGAGCAGGTATTTTGTCAGGTGGAGTGAGAAGCGGTGGATAGATAATATTCCCGTTATCTTCGTCGCGTACCAATCTTCTAAATTTGGAGTCAGAACGCAAATAGGAGTATGACCACCCTCCACTGGCCATCGATGTCGGACTTGGCTCCCAAAACTTGTAGGCCGTAGACGGGATCGTTGCTCTGAAAGTGATTCCGTTGCAAGTAAAGCCAGGTGCAGAAAGTTGAGTGCAATACATGCGGGTATCAAGATAACGCGCACGTAAATCAGCCGCGACTCTTTTCCCCACCGCATCACCTGCCGCATCCGCAAAAGCCAGGCCCGCCCATACACTTGAGCACACTGCGCCCACACAAAGAACACCACTCATTACTTTGGAAGTCATGACAGTTCCTCTCATTATCAATTTGAAATATTAACCGCCAGCTTTTCCAGTTGAGTAAACGACAACCTCAGGATCAGGGCGGACAAATTCGAAAATTTGGCTTAGATGGGATTGCAACCTGTGGCAACAGCTTTTTCATGCGTGGTATCTGGCCTGAACGGTTCCATATTCCATTCGTTTTTGGTTCGGAATGTTGTAATCAGGCACACTAACTGGCGACGCATGCCGCCCCCATCTAACTCACGCCACTGGGGATCCGAGCCGTATTTCGTCGTCAACTCGGCGTAAAAAGAATCCGTTTGAGCAGCATTGATCATCCTGCCGCAATCGGTTGGGATTACTGACAATGACCAGCGCTCGGCTTGTGCACCCGGGTCGTAACGTTTTACCCAAACGGCGGAGTCGATGTATTGATTGCACGTCACATCCTCCAGACGTGCCTGGTCCGCTGGAAGATACTTGAAGGTGGCCTCTTGTGAAGGGTCCTGCGGCAAGGTCATTTTAATCACAGGAATGAAACGGCCATTGGCGGTGTAATAAGCCAACTGGTCTTTCTGGGCAGTTACTTTTCCGCTATCGGTTGCTTCACCTGTGATTGTGTTTGTGCCGAGATAAAACACTGCCTCTACCGGCACGTTGCGCCCATTCCCTTGAGGCCAGGAAGCAATCCTCACTTCATTGTTGCTTAGGCCCACGGTTCCATAATGCTCGTTGCTCGCATAATCGTTGGCACGTATGAACTCCATGAAAATCGGAGCACCTTGAGGTTCATTTGCGGGCCTTAAATCAAAACCACATTGCCGATGATGGGATTGTGCGTTGGCCCTATACGCATCAACCCAAGCGTCCGCTGTACGTATGGATTGCACCTGGCAACTGTTTTCAACCTCTGCGGTTGTGAAGGCATCACCACACCCATTATCGTCGCGCACATGTGAACCCGCATCTACCGGAAATGCACACAGTACATCCGGTTTCAGCATGTCCTCGGGGGTATTGAATTTCGGTAGCAATATATACCCATGTTGATGGTCAGAGGCCAGTTGACGAAACTTCACATCTTTACGTAAAAAAGAAAAAGCCTGCGCGTATTTTGAAGCGGGGCCAGGATTCCAGAACCTGTAAGCTTCGGAGTAGACAGTTCCGCGAATCAATACGCCACTGCATAATATCGCCGGACGACCGTTGGAGCCGCAGTTCTGCACAGTGCTGTTATAACGATCATTCAGATGTCGCTCGACCATCGCGCCAACTTGATCAGGCGTCATGTAGTCGGCATAGGCGTATCCATAAGCGGTAGAAGTACTGATGCACACTAATAAACTGCACAGACGATTCATTTCGTTCTCCTGGTGTCGATTAAAAAGCAAGAGATAATTCAATGAAAACGCCTCGGCCTGAATTCGTCCACTGTCAAAAATGACAGTGCAAAATACTCATTCCTCATTAGAAACTATTTTTTTATACCGCAAAGCCCAAACCATTCGTCTAAGTCGGCAAACCTTACAGCTATAAAAAGTTATTCAGTGAACAGGAAAAAGTCTGGGTTCTGTCTGTAAAAAGACGTCGCTGATGCCACTTCATCGGCTCGGATGTCGATGGTGTGTTCCGATGAAAAGTCCAGATTCCGATTGAGAGAGAAAATTAGGGTAGGGGAGCGTTGGGTGGCTCATTCACCTTGGCGGTACAGGCTCACCTTGGAATCCCCAAACCCGCCCTCATAACATCGCCTACACCCACACCCCGAGAGGACAGACCATGACCCGTCAAACCGAAACCGCCATTCTCGCCGGCGGCTGCTTCTGGGGCATGCAGGATCTGCTGCGGCGCTATCCCGGCGTGCTGCACACCCGCGTCGGCTACACCGGCGGCGAGGTGCCGAACGCCACGTACCGTAATCACGGCAACCACGCCGAAGGCATCGAGATCGTCTTCGATCCTGCGGTGATCAGCTACCGCCAGATCCTCGAATTTTTCTTCCAGATCCACGACCCCACCACGCCCAACCGTCAGGGCAACGACCGGGGGCCGAGCTACCGTTCGGCGATCTATTACCTGAACGAACAGCAACGGGACGTCGCCGAGGACACCGCCGCCGATGTCGATGCGTCGGGCCTGTGGCCGGGGCGGGTGGTCACCGAGATCGAACCGGCGGGGCCGTTCTGGGAGGCGGAGCCGGAGCATCAGGATTACCTGGAGCGCATTCCGAACGGCTACACCTGCCATTTCATCCGGCCGAACTGGAAGTTGCCGAAGCGGGGTTGAGTGGTGGGCGGCTGACTTCATAGCCAACAGGCATCTGTCACAGGTGAGTGACGCTGAAGGCTGGCGGGCAGGATCGGCGCTAATGTCCGCTTTTTGCCCGAAGAAATGAGGTTGTGGGATGGGCCTCGATAGCGAAAGGCCCATCTACACCGCGTCGGCAGGCTTAGGTGTGTGCCGCCATTCGCTCAGATTGCGTAATAGATGGTTTTGGCAACGTCATGCGTAGGCTTTCGCGGTATTGTTCCGCCGGCGCCTCGTGGGTGACTTCAACCACGGCATCATAGTTTTCTCGAATGACCGACTCGATCTCAGCAATGTCGGCGCGGAAGAACTCTTTGCGTCCGTTGACCTTGTTGAGGCGTCCTGTCGCGAAGTGTTCGTGCAGTTTTGCTTCAAGTGCGGGGGCGTTGTTGGAGAAGACCATCGCATGCACGTCGAACCAGAACGGCACCGAGGCGTCACCCAGTTCATCAACTCGATCCATGGGTTCCAGGCGGCGCGTCATGCCGATCTTGTAGATCCCTTCCCCGAATGCCCCAATGTTTGAGATGACATACACATAGCCGGCTTTCGCATTCTGTTCTCGGTAATCGATCAGCTTTTCTGCGCTATCCAGCTCGGCTCGACTTGCTTCAACTTCGGCCAGCTTCGCCAGCAGGGCGGTGCGCTCTTCTTCTGACTCCACTTTGTCCAGGCGAGTCTGGAGGTCACGCATGGCGGCCGTAAAATGTTTGCGTTCCTTGGCGAGCTTCTCCCTGGCCGCACGAATTTCTTGTTCCAGCTTCTGCTGTTCGCGCAGTTCCTCCCGGGCGCGTTTAGCTTCTTCCTTTTCCTCCTGCTTCTTGATCTGAAACTCGTGGGCGAGGTGCAACTCATCGAGCTTGAGGTTCAGATACGTGCGCGACACTTCCACACTCATGATCTTGCCAAGGCGATTGCAGGCTTCGAACGATTTAAGGATTCGTTTCTCGCCCAGTTCGACGTTGTCGAATTTCACGTTGTCCACGCAGACATCGGCTTCGTTGTTGAATGAACGAATCACCAGCTTGATCATGTCATTCACAAGCTTGCGGCCTTGGGCCACGCTGTTGTTGACAGTCCAGTCCATGTTGCCGGTCGCTGCTTGCCCCATCTTGATCAACGTCTTTTGTTGATCCCGGACACGCTCCAGGCGGGCTTTGTACTCCTGGCTGGTGACTAGCTTGAACTTGGGTTGGTAGAGCGCAAAGCTTTCCAGGAGTAGCGTCTCTTCCCACACGAGTATCTGCGCCTGCAAGTCAGCGGAGCGTTGCGCGAGTGCTGCCGTCTCCCGTTCTGCACGCTGAGTTTCTTCGCGGACGGTCGCCAGCTTCTGTTTCTCCTGATCGATCAGCCTCTGAACATCCAGGAGATCCATGGCGCCGATTTCTGCGGTGAGTGCCTGCAACTGCGCGTACTGCGCTTGGAGGCTTGTAAGCTGGGCATTCAAATCATCCGCGCGTTGTCGGTGGGCGGGACCTTTCCAGTAGTCGCTAAAAGACATGCGTTTCTTCCTTGTTCGTGAATCAAATGGTCGCTCGGTTCTAATTCAACTCGGATGCCCTCACAGTGCAAAGCATGGGTGAGGGCAAAGCAAACAATCCCTGATCATCACTCTCTTGCTTGAGTGACGAAAGGATTCTCCCGGAATCATCGGATTTGCTCCAGGTGATTCAAGTGTTGTTGCAGGAGGCGCGGCAAAGAAGGCTGTGCGTGTCGGTGTGGTTGAGAAGGACGCCGGCGCGAAGGCGAACGGACAGCCTAAACCCCCGGCAACTCCACCCGAGCCACCAACCCCGTCCCCGGCCGGTTGCGCAGCGTCAGGTCCCCCCCTTGCTCCCGCACAATCGCCCGCGCCGACGACAGCCCCAGTCCGACGCCGCCGGTGTCGCGGTTGCGCGAGGTCTCCAGGCGCACGAACGGGTCGAACACCCGTTCCAGCGCGTCTTCGGGGATGCCCGGGCCTTCGTCGCTGACCTCGATGCAGATCGCGTGCGGGCCGACGCTCAGGGCGATGCGCGGGCGCCGGGCGTACTTTTCTGCGTTCTCCAGCAGGTTGACGATCACCCGTTTGATGCCCAGCGGGCGGCCGTCGTACACCAGGCGGGCGGGGCCGCTGAAGTCGATGTCGAGGCCCTGGTCGCGGTAGTCGTCGACGATGGTCTGCAGCAGTTCCGAGAGGTCGAACGCGGTCGGCGCTTCCGGGCGGGTGTCTTCGCGGAAGAAGGTGAGCGCGGCGTTGATCATCGACTGCATTTCTTCGATGTCGCGCACCAGTTTGTCCTGTTGGCTGAGGTCATCCATGAATTCGCTGCGCAGGCGCATGCGGGTCAGCGGGGCGCGCAGGTCGTGGGAGATCGCCGCGAGCATGTGGGTGCGCTCGCCGATGAAGTGCTGGATCTGCGCCTGCATGGTGTTGAAGGCGATGATCGCCTGGCGGATCTCTTCCGGGCCTTCGGCCTTGATCGGCGGCGCGTGCAGGTTGCGGCCGAAGTGCCGGGCGGCGCTGGCGAAGCGTTGCAGCGGCCGCGCCAGTTGGCGGGTGGCGACCCAGGCGACCAGCACGGTGGCGATCAAACCGAGCAGGATGACGATCGCGATGCGGGTGCGGATCTCCAGGCCCCAGCTGCGCTCCGGCGGCGTGAACGACAGCCAGCTGCCGTCGGCCAGTTGCAGGAGGGCGACGTAACGGCCTTCGGCGCTGCCGGCCGGCCAGTCGTCGGGGTTGTAGGTCTCGATCGTGCGTCCGGTGCCCAGCAAGGTCTGCAGCACGGCCTCTCGGCCTGCCGAGGCGTCGTCGTTCACTTTGATCTGGATGCCGCCCCCCGGCAGGCCGAAGTCGGCGCGTTGGGGCTTCCAGACCACATTGAGCAGCGGGCTGCTGGCGGCGTGGGCCAGTTGCGGCCGCAGCGGGGCGGGCGCGGCGTCGAGCACGCGCACGGTCATGGCGATCTGCTCCAGCAGGCCGGTGCGTTCGATGGGCGGGCGCGCCCAGATGCCCGCCACCTGGACGAACAGGGCGTTGAGGGCCAGCGAGGCGACCATGGCCGCAACGATGGTCAGCGCGATGCGCCGGCTCAGGGTGTCGCGCTGCAGCAGTCGGCGGATCATGGGCGGGTGACCTTGGCGGAGAACATGTAGCCGCCGTTGCGCACGGTGCGGATCAGGTCCGGGCGTTTGCTGTCGGGCTCGATCTTGCGCCGCAACCGGCTGACCTGCACGTCGATGCTGCGGTCGTAGACGTCGTGGCCCTGGCCGTGGGTCATGTCGATCAGTTGCTCGCGGGTGAGGATGCGCTGCGGGTGTTCGAGGAACAGCACCAGCAGGTCGAACTCGCCGCCGGACAGCGGGATCATCACGTTGTCGGGGGAGCGCAGTTCGCGGCAGGTGATGTCCAGGCGCCAACCGGCGAAGCCGATCACCGGCCGCGTGGGTTCGCCGGCCTGGTCGGGCCGTTCGCCGGTGCGCCGCTGCACCGAACGCAGCCGGGCGAGCAGTTCCCGCGGGGCGAAGGGTTTGGTCACGTAGTCGTCGGCGCCCAGCTCCAGGCCGACGACCCGATCGCTGAGCTCGCCCATGGCCGTGAGCATGATGATCGGGATGCCCAGTTGCGTGTGCACCTTCTGGCACAGGCTCAGGCCGCCTTCGCCGGGCAGCATCAGGTCGAGGATGATCGTGTCCGGCCGCTGTCGGGCAATCGCCGCCCACATGGCCTGGCCGTCGGCGGCCACGTCCACCTCGTAGCCGTGCTGGACGAAGAACTTCTTCAGCAAGGACAGGATTTCCACATCGTCGTCGACGATCAGCAGTCTGCTCACGTTCACGGGGTTCCCTGGCGGCCCAAAAAGAGGTGCGACTCTAAAACCATTCGGGTGTGCGGGTCATATATTTCAATCGAGCAACATTTCTGCGGCCGGGACATCAAGCGGACATTCTCTGGCAAAACCCCTCGTGCACTCTGCTCGCCATTCCAAACGAGGGGGCTTTATGACGATTCCGAAAAGCACATGCATTGCCGTCCGGCACACCGCGCAGCGCCCGCTGGTGCTGAGGCAGCGCACCACGGTGCCCAAGCACGACAAGCCGATCCTGTTTCAGGAGTCGTGCCTGGGCTTGAGCGACGATCAGAGCAAAATCGTGCTGCGCCGCTATTTCGAGCGTTACAGCCCGTCCGGCACCGAGTGGGTGGAGTACGCGCACACTATCCCGACGGCCGACCTCATCCACTGGATCATGATCCATGGCCAGTTGCGCGTCGAAGGCTCGGAAGACACCTCGCCTGCCCAAGCCTCCGCCTGACGGACACCCAGGAATTGCACGGATGAAAAACAGATATTCGGTATCGCTGCTGTTCGTCGCCACCCTGAGCCTGTCTGCGTGCAGCAGTAAAAAGGTCGAACCGGCCACGAATGCGGGTTTTCTGCGCGACTACAGCGTTTTGAAGGAACACAGCACGCCTTCCGGGCAGACCGCCCTGAGCTGGGTCAGCCCGGCCTTGAAGCGGGGCCGGTACAAGCAGGTGTACATCGCGCCGAGCCGGTTCTACCCGGACGTCGCGCCGACCGAACGCATCCCCCAGGGCACGCTGTACACCGTGACCGCCTACTACGACGCCGCGCTGCGGTACGAGCTGGGCAAAGTCGTGCAACTGTCGTCGAAACCTGGCCCGGACACCTTGACGGTCCGCCCCGCGATCACCCGCGTCGCCGCCAGCACCCAGAGCCTGCGTTATTACGAATGGCTGCCGGTGACGCTGGTGGCCGCCGGGGTCAGCACCGCCGCCGGCATCCGAGACCAGGACAGCGAAATCACCACGGAAGTCTCCTTCGAGGACGGCGCGACCGGCGAGGTCGTCGCCCAGGTGATGCGCAAAGGCACCGGCATACCGCTGGACGACGACAAGCAAGTGATGACGGCGGCCAACGTCAAGTCGGTGCTGGATGGGTGGGCCAGTGATTTGCGGGAGTCTTATGTGAAGGGGTATCGGTGAGGTTCGTCAACGTCGGCGTTCTGTGACGTTGCTGGTTTCTTCAGATCCGGATCGAGTGATAGCATGTGGCCTTCATGGAGGTGAGGCCTGGCGACCGGCTGCCCATGCGAGCCGGCCGTCAACGGTGACGTTGCCGGCGTTTCTTCAATACAGGGATTTACGACGTGAAAAACATTGCCGCACCGCTGCTTGCATCGTTTCTGGCCTTGCAGGGCTGTGCAGAGATGCCGGACTACTCGAACGCAAACGCCGGCGAAACGGTCGATGAAGCGCGCTACACCGTGCTGGAAACCGAAACCTACGCGGGAAGGCCTCAGCGCCAATTTCTGGATCTTCAGCCGGACCTGAACATCATCAGGGTCAACGACGAGAAAGTGGGGAACATTCCGTTCTCCACCTACTACTACAAGAATGACTCCCCCCAGCGTGCGGTGTTGAAACCCGGCAAGTACACGGTCCAACTGGAATACCACTTGCCCAGGAAGTTCTTGTTCACGAACCTCGAGTTCGAGGGCAAGCCTGGCCAGAAGATCATTGCCCGCTCCAAATACGTAGGGCTGGATCGGCTGCAGATCTGGCTGGAGGATGTCGCGACGGGTGAAGTGGTGAGCAAGGGGATGCACTGACCGGCGTTCTTGAGCCCGAGTTGAAGGCGTTGGTTTGGTGCATCAAGTTTCGGTACATCCGTGACAGGTACACAGACAACAAAAAGCCCGGCTGATGAAGCCGGGCTTTTTGTTGTGCGCGTTGCGTATCGGTGATGGTCATCCGTGCTGAAAGGCTGGTGGTCGATCCGTCCTGTCGCTGTTTGGGCAGGGGAGAGGCCGGCTCCGGTCGTCACTGCGATTGCCGACCGTACTGGGGGGCAAGTTGCGCTGGGTGTTCGGATGAGGTGGAGCGGAGGAGGAACCGCATGTAGTCTGCGTGCTGGTTAACTGAATTCGGGACTGTATCGATGTTCTTTGGAAACGGCCGTAAACCTCTTCTGGATTTTTTGCGCAATATGACGCCGCAGATTCTCTTCTTGGCGATTGCGTTGGTGGCTGGCAGCAAACTGAACCTGGATAAGTTTGATCTGAGCTTCGATGGGGTGAGGCGAACACTGCCGTTCGCCATGTGTTTGTTCGTGTTCTTCGCATCCACCCTGGCAAATCTCACAACCTTTTTGGAGGAGTCCCTTGTCGCGGTTCAAAAAAATGGATCGGTTCGCTCCCTTGAGCTCGATGGCGTTCAAGGAGTGCGACGGATTTGGTTGCTGCTTGTCGATGCATGGTCAAGGCACAAACTCTCAGTCTTCAGGATGGTTCTCGTCATGGTCGTTGCTGAGACGGCCATGGTGGCAGTCTTTTTGATGGGGATTCAAAGTGCGGCGGTTAGCCCGTTTCTCAGTAAGTGAGCATTTCAAAGTTTTTCTTGGGTTTAAGTTTGGGAGAATTTCAAATGGGAAGTGAGGGGGCTCTTTGTTGAGCTGAATCGGTGCCTTTAAGCGCCAATCAAAAATGCTCAAACACAGGGCGTGTTTCGGCCTCGTTGTACTACTTATGCAGGTTTGGCCCCGAACAACCGCATAGCCAGCCCAAACCGAGTCCTCTATCTTGCACCCTCCATTGGAATTCACTCACAAGGAAGACACAGTGAAAGCATTCGTAGCCGTGGCCCTGTTGGCCGTTCTCGCCGGTTGTGCGTCGAAGGGGAAAAGCGACGCAGAGATCTACACCGAAGCCGCCAAGGCCCATGTCGCGACGCTGCCTGCCGGGCAGGGCAAGTTCAGTTTCCCCAGCACCAAGATCCTCAGCCACGGGCTGATCGGCGACAACCTGGCGATTGCCGCAGGCGGCGGCGCCAACGCGGCGCAGCTCAAGCAGGCGTTGTTGATGGCCAAGGTCGGAGGCGACAGCGGCTTTTTGATCATCGGGGCGGCGACTTCGCTGGACGTGGCCGTGATCAAGAACGCGGTCGATGAACTCGACCTGAAGGGCCTGCGCATCTACTACGCGGGCGGAGAATCCCAGAAGGATGACGTGCGCAGCGCCGTTGAAAAGGCCCAGGCGCAGTTTCAGTACATCAGTGTGCAGTGACAGGTACACAGACAACAAAAAGCCCGGCTGATGAAGCCGGGCTTTTTGTTGTGCGCGTTGATCAAACCCATGGATTCAGACTGCCCGACGTTCGGCCAGACGGTCTGCGCCTCCTTCGGCGATGGCGTCACTGAACAGCGGGTCGGTCTCGGTGGCGGCGACCGCATCGCTGAACAGCGGGTCGGTCTCGGTGGCGGCGACCGCATCGCTGAACAGCGGGTCGGTCTCGGTGGCAGCGACCGCATCACTGAACAGCGGATCGGTTTCAGTCGCGGCAAAGGCGTTCAGGGCGAAGAGCGAGAAGGCGATGCCGAGGAGGGTTTGGCGTTTCATGGTGATCTGCTCCGGTGTAGTGGTTGGGTATGGCGCCGATCCTACGCTCCGGGGCAGATAAGAGAATTTCATTGAGTTAATGGTTGTTATTGATGTGGTCAATCATTCAGTCGCTGAACGCCCCCCCCTGATTCACCCCCATTCCAGCAACAGTGTTTGTCCAATCCCCCGATTTTTACCCCGCCCGCCACCCCTTAGCATCGTCCCCAATCCGTGAATGAACACGGTTCCCCCAGAGACGGTGAACATCATGAACCTCAAGAAAATGGCGTGGGTTGTGCTCCTCGGCGGTTTCGGCGCGCAGGCGTTTGCGGCCACGGCGGACGCCGAAAATATCCCGGTGGAGACCTACAGCTCCGCGTCGCAACTGGACATCGAACATGTGATTTCCATCACCGAACCCGCCAACGAGTGCGCCCCGGTGCCGGTGCGGATGACGTATGAGGACTCCCACGGCGAGCGGCATGTCTTGCAGTATCAGGTGATGGGTTCGGGCTGCTCCAACGGTTGAGTCCGGTGCACGGGATGGAGGGTCGACACTCCATGTCCGCTGCGTTCAAAGGGCCTTTGCGCCGACGATGTCTTCATCCGATGCCAGCAGTTGCGGTATCGCGGTCTTGAGAAATTCCACCCAGGTCTTGATCTTCGCATCGACGAACTTGCGCGACGGGTAGATCGCGAACAGGTTCAACTCCTCCAGCCGGTAATCCGGCAGCACCCGCACCAATGTCCCCGCCCGCAGGCCGTCCACGGCCGATGCGATCGGCTGTATGCCGATGCCCATGCCTTTTCTGATCGCGATGCTCATGCCGTCGGCGGTGTTGATGTGGAAGGGCGACAGGGGAATGGTGATGGTTTGCGTGCCTTCGGGCCCTTCGAATGTCCAGTTCTCCACCGGCATCACCGTGTTGACGATGCGCAGGCACTCGTGCGCGCTGAGTTCGCCTGGGGTGGCGGGTTTGCCGTGTTTGGCCACGTAGCCGGGGGCGGCGCAGAGGATGCTGTAGGTGATGCCCAGGCGCTGGGCGACGAAGCCGGAGTCGGGCAGGTCGCGGGCCAGGACGATGGACATGTCGTAGCCTTCTTCGAGCAGGTCCGGGACGCGGTTGGTCAGGGTCAGGTCGAACATCACCGTGGGGTGGATTTCGCGGTAGCGGGCGATGGCGTCGATCACGTAGTGGTTGCCGATGGCGGACATGGCGTGGATCTTCAGGCGGCCGACGGGCAGGGTCTGGGCGGTGCCGGCCTCTTCGTCGGCTTCGCGCACGTCGTCGACGATCTTTTCGCAGCGTTGCAGGTAGCGCGCGCCGGCCTCGGTGAGCGCCAGGCGCCGGGTGGTGCGGTTGATCAGGCGCGTGTGCAGGCGAGCTTCGAGGGCGGACACGGCCTTGGAGACGTTGGTCGTGGTGGTGTCCAGCAGTTCGGCGGCGGCGGTGAAGCTGCCGCTTTGGGCCACGGCGATGAAGCAGCGCATGCTTTGGAATACGTCCATCGGGGTCGTCTCGGGTAGGGTGCGGGCATTATAGGGGCGGCGCAGGCGCTTTTTGTGGTGAGGGAGCCAGCGCCCTCACCACAGGGGCAAATCAGCGTTTGTGGGTTTGGGGGATGAAGCCCGGGACACCGGTTTCGACCACGGAGTTGAAGCGGATCCGCGTGGCGATGTCGTCCTTGATCTCCTGCATCGCCCGCACCGGCAGGGTGTCGATGTCGATGTTTTCCTGAATGTGCCCCGGCGTCGCCGATGTGGTGAGGAACGCGGTGCCGCGCTGCACCGCCCAGGCCAGCGCCACTTGGGCCGGGGTTTTCCCGACGCGCCGGGCGATGCCGGTGAGGACCGCGTCGTCCAGCACGTTGGGCGTCATACCGTGGCCCAGCGGGGCGAAGGCCAGCAGGATAATGCCGTGGGCCTTGCAGAAGTCGAGCATCTCCCATTCCGGCAGGTAGGGGTGGGATTCGATCTGCACCACGGCGGGTTTGATCCGAGCGGCGGCGACGATCTCCTTCAGCGCCTCCAGGGTGATGTCCGACAGGCCGATGGACTTGCAGCGGCCTTCATCCACCAGGCTTTCCAGCGCCCGCCAGGTGTCGATCAGGCGCACCTCGCCATCGTAGAGGACATGACCGAACACATCGCGCGGGTCCTGGTCGTCGCCAGCCTTGAAGGCGAACGGCGTGTGGATCAGGTAGCAGTCGATGTAGTCGGTGCCCAGCCGCTGGCAGCTGGCCTCGAAGGCCGGTTTGACCCGCTCGGGGCGGTGGTTGGTGTTCCACAGTTTGGTGGTGATGAACATGTCTTCGCGGCGCACGGTGTCGGCGGCGAACATCTGCCGGAAGGCCTCGCCGATCTGGGCTTCGTTGCGGTAGCGCTCGGCGCAGTCGAAGTGGCGAAAGCCGGTTTCCAGCGCGCATTTGACCGCGTCGGTGGTGGTGCTCAGGTCGCGGAACAGGGTGCCGAACCCCACGGCGGGCATCGCGCCTGCGCCGTTGTTGAGCGGCAGGCGGGTGTCGCGCAGGGTGTCGTGGAAGGCTTCGTAGGTCATGGCGTTTCTCCGGGAGCGGGCGTCAAAGGGTGGTCGGGGCCGGGCGGCTGGCGAGGCGTTGGTCGTGGGCGCCGATGGCGTTGCCGCCGAGGGCCACGAACAGACGCACGGCGTCGAGGTACTGCGAGGTCTTCACCTGGACCTGCCCCAGCAGCGCCTGCTGATAGGCGCGTTCGGCCTCCAGCACTTGCAACAGGCTGTTCTCGCCCTGGGCGTAGGCCTGCCGGTTGAGGCGCAGGCTGGTGTCGGCAGCGCGCAGGGCGTCGCTTTGGGCCTGGTCCTGCTCGGCGCTGTGGTTGATCGATTGCAGAGTGTCCGCCACTTGTCCGAAGGACTGGATCACCGTCTGCTGATAGCGGGCGAGGGCGGCGTTGTAGCCCTCGACGGCGGCCTGGCGTTCCGCCTCCAGGGTGCCGCCGTTGAAGATCGGCGCGGTCAGCCCGGTGGCGAAGCCCCACAGTGCCGCGCCGCCGTTGCCCGAGGCGGCCTGGGCCAGCGAGGCCGACAGTTCGACGTGCGGATAGAGGTTGGCCGTCGCCACGCCGACCGCCGCGCTGGCGATGTGCAGCTCGGATTCGGCTTGCAGGATGTCCGGGCGGGTGCGGGCCGTCTCCGACGGCAGGTTGACCGGGATGTTCGACGGCAGGGCGAATTCGTCGAGGGTGAAGTCCGGCGCGGTCCAGTCCGCCGGGCCTTTGCCGGCCAGCATCGACAGCGCATGCCGCGCCGCGTCCCGTTGCTGGGCCAGGGGCGGCAGCAAGGTGCGGTCCTGGGCCAGGCGGGTTTCGGCCAGCGACACGTCGATCTGGGTGCTGACGCCGCTCTGCTGCGCCTTGCGCACCAGGTCGAGGTTCTTCGCGTCGTTGGCCAGCAGGGTTTGCACCGCGCCGATCTGCGCGTTGGCCGAGGCCAGCAGCAAGGCCTGGCTGGCGACGTCGCCGGTCAGGGTGAGGTAGGCGGCTTCGTAGCGGTGCCTTTGCAGGTCGGTCGTGGCTTGCTGCGCCTCGACCTGACGCTTGTTGCCGCCGAACACGTCCAGGTCGAACGCGACCCGTGGACCGATGGCATAGAAGTTCGACACGCTGGGCTGCGTGCCGTTGTGGGTGCGCTGGCGCCCGGCGGTGGCGGCGAAATCCACCTGCGGGTACAGCGCGCCCTCAGCGGCGGCCACCGACGAGGCGGCCTGGCGCAGGGTAACGTCGGCAGCCGCGAGTTCGAGGTTGCCGTCGATGGCGCGGCGCATCACTTGATCGAGCTTGGGCGAGCGCAGCGCGGCCCACCAGTCGCCGTTGAGGCGTTTGCCCATGTCGAAGCGCTGCTCGGCCTGCGGGTCGTAACGTAATGCTGCGAGGCGGTGGCGGCGGGCCGCTGGAAGTCGGGCCCGACGGTGCAGGCCGACAACGACACCAGCAGGGCCAGTGCGCTGAAGGCGGCGGGGATCGCAGACGGGGTGAAGCGTGCAGAAGTGTTCATTGTCCAGACTCCACGAAAATCAGTTGGCCGAAACGGGTTTGCGCAGGAACAGCACCAGCGGGCTCACCACCAGCATCGCCACCAGCAGGATCTTGAATTGGCCCATCACGGCGATGAACGCCGCCTGGTGGGTGGCCAGGTGATTGAGGCCTTCGAGCGCCGGCAGCGAGGTCGGCAGGGTCGTGCGGTAGGGCGTCAGTTGGCTGACCAGCGCCGAATGCACCGCCTGGGTGTTGTTGAAGAAAAAGATCTGCACCATCGCCACGCCCAGGGTGCTGCCGTAGACGCGGATCAGGTTGAACAGGCCGGTGGCCTCGGGGCGCAGCTTCGGTTCGAGCGTGCTGAAGGCGACCTTGCTCAGGGCCGGCATCAGGATCCCCAGGCCGACGCCCTGGATGAACCCGTTCACCGCCACGGGCGTCCAGTCCATCAGCGGCGAATAGCCGAGCATCAGCCAGTTGGCGTAGGCCACCAGGGCAATGCCTGCGGCAATCAGCCAGCAGGCGTCGACCCAGGCCGGCGCACGGGTCGCCAGCAGGAACGCACCGACCAGGCCGATGCCGCGCGGCACGGTCAGCAGGCCCGTGGTGTCCGGCGGGTAGCCGAGGATCTCGTCGAGCATCGGCGAGGTCAGGGCCATGGTCGACAGCAGCACGAAGCCGAAGGCGAAGAAGATCGCCGTCGACAGCAGGAAGTTGCGGTCGGCGAACAGGGCCTTGTTGAAGAAATGCGCCTTGGCCGTCAGCACGTGCACGGCGAACAGGTAGAACCCGAGGGCGCAGGCCAGTGCTTCGGTCCAGATTTCCGGCGAGTCGAACCAGTCCAGCCGTTCGCCGCGGTCCAGGAGCATCTGCAGGCCGATCATGCCGAGGGTGAAGGCGCCGTAGCCGAAGAAGTCGAACGAGGGGCGCTGTTCGGCCTTCTTCTCGGCCAGCAACAGGGTGACCGCCAGGAAGATGTACGCCACCAGCGGCAGGCTGAGGTAGAACATCGGCCGCCAGTCGAAGTGCTCGCAGATCCAGCCGCCCAGGCTCGGCCCGCTGGCGATGCCGAGCAGCACCAGCGCGGTCCATTTCGGCCCGAAGGCGGGGCGGCGTTCGGCGGGCAGCGTCTCTAGGGCGATGCCCATCGACAACGGCGCCAGCACCCCGGCGGCGAGGCCTTGCAGGATGCGCGCGGCGATGAACGCCAGCGGCGTTTCGGCCAGGGTGGCGAGCCACAGGCCGAGGGCGAACGCCAGCAAGGCCGTCTGATAGACACGCTTGAGCCCGAAGCGCCCGGCCAGCCACTGTGCCACCGGCGTGGTGACGGCGCTGGCGGCCAGGTAAGCGGTGAAGATCCAGCCGGCCTGGTCGTCGGTCATTGACACGCTGCCCTGGATCAGGCGCAGCGCGGCGTTGGGCAATGGCAGGTTGGCCGATTGCAGGTAGGTCGCGAGCAGGGCGACAAACCGCAGCGCTCGCGCATCGGCCGTCGTGGATGCGGTGGCGGCGTTCATCACGCGTCACCTGCGCCGAGCAGCGATTTGAACGGATACCACCACGGCGTGCGGTGCCCGGTGTCGACGGTGACCGTGGCGCTGGTGCCGGAGAACAGCGGCAGGGCCGGGTCGGCGTCGTCCAGTTCCAGGCGCACCGGAATCCGCTGCACCACCTTCACCCAGTTGCCGGTGGCGTTCTCCGCCGGCAGCAGGGCGAAGTCCGCGCCGGCGCCGGGGCTCATGCTGATGACATGGGCCTGGAACGCGCGATCCGGGTAGGTATCGAGGGTGATGGTGGCGCGCTGGCCGGGCCGCATGTGGGTCAGCTGCGTCTCGCGGAAGTTGGCCTCGACCCAGACCTCCCGGTCGGAGATCAAGGCGAACGCCGCCGCACCGTTATTGACGTAGTTGCCCACCTGCAAGTCGTCGACCTTGGCGACGATGCCGTCCTCGGGCGCCGTGACCGTCGCATAGGACAGGTACAGCTGCGCTTCGTCGAGCTGGGCCCGGGCCTCGCGCACCGTCGGGTGGCTGTCGGGGGCGATGTCCGGGTTGCCGTTGAGGGCGATGACGGTGCTGGCGATCTGTTGCTCGATGGACGCGATGCGCTGGCGCGACACCTTCAAGTCAGTCTCGGCGCGCTCGTACAGGGCCCGAGAGACGAACTCGGTGGCGATCAGGGCCTTCTTGCGGGCGAATTCCTTTTGGTCGAAGTCCGCCGACTCCTTGGCCGATTGCAGTTGCGCCTGCTGTTCGCGGTAGCTGGCCTTGAGGCCGTCGATGCGCAGGCGGGCGTTGCTGAGTTGGGCTTCGGCCCGGTCGACGGCGATCTGCAAGGGTTTGGGGTCGATGCGAAACAGCACCTGGCCCTTGTGCACGGACTGGTTGTCGTTGACGGCGATCTCGATGACCTGCCCGGACACCCGCGCATTGATCGAGGCCTTGGCCACGCGGGCGTAGGCGTTGTCGGTGGACACGAACGGTTCGCCAGCCCGGTAGTGGCTGTAGCCGATCACGGCGAAGAGGGCGGGCAGGCCGGCCATCAGCCACGGTCGCAGCTTCTGCTTGAGGGGCTTTCTCGGCGGCGCGTCGTTCAGGCGCGGGCCTGGGTGTTCGTGGGCCGGTGCGGCGGTGAGATCCAGTTGCTGTGTCATGATCGATACACCCTTGTCCGGGACATCGGGCCGACCGGTGCGCATTCGCCCGCGGCCCTGACGTGATTGGTTGCTGTGAGTCATCAAGTCCATGGGCGGCGGGAGGATCGCTCCACCGCTGTTTCGTCGTCGCTGCACCCGGTTCGAGCGCTGTTACAACAAACCCTGCCAACCAAGGAATTTCTGGTTCCTTGTTTTTGTGCGATGGTGTAAGAATATGAGCGAGAAATCTTCCCTGCAAGGAATTTATACGAGATGGCACAAAATAAACCGACAGCAGGAAAAGGCCGCGGCCGTCCGCGTGCCTACGATCCGCAAACGGCGCTGCAACAGGCCCTGGGCGTGTTCTGGAACACCGGCTATTCCGCCGCCTCGCTGGACAGCATCGCCAGCGCCGCCGGCATGAACCGCCCCAGCCTGTACGCTGCGTTCGGCGACAAGCACGCGCTGTACATCAAGGCGCTCGATCAGTATTGGGACACGGCGCACGCCGCCATGCAGGAAGCGCTGAACGACAGCAGCCTGACCCTGGAGCAGGCGCTGACGCGGTTCTACGAAGGGCAGTTGTCGATCTACTTTTCCGGCGACGGCGCGCCGCGAGGCTGCTTCGCAATCGGCACGGCGACCACCGAGGCGGTGGAGGATCCGGAGATCCGCGAGGTGCTGTCGCGGCGCCTCAGCCAGCTGGATGCGGACCTGGAGCAGCGCCTGCGCCGGGCCGTCGAGTCCGGCGAGCTGAAGGCCAGCGTGGATGCGGCGGCGTTGGCCCTGCTCGCGTCGTCGCTGCTGCACAGCATTTCGATCCGGGCACGGGCGGGCAAGTCACGTCAGGAGCTGACCGAACAGGCCCAAGGCGCCGTGCGGGTGATCTGTGGGTGAGGGTGGCCATGGACGGGCTTGAGGACATTCTGGCGCCGGGGCTGTCCGTGGTGTTCTGCGGGATCAATCCCGGTTTGCTCGCTGCGGCCCAGGGGCACCATTTTGCGGGGCGGGGCAACCGTTTCTGGCGCACCCTGCACCTGGCCGGGTTCACGCCCGACGAGCTGCGCCCGGAGCAGGACCGCTCGATCCTGTTGCACGGCTGCGGGTTGACGGCGGTGGTGGAGCGGCCGACGGCGAGGGCGGATCAGTTGGCCGCCCAAGAGTTCAGCGCAGCGGCAGCGGCGTTCGAAGGCAAGATCCTGCGCTACGCGCCGCGTGTCGTGGCGTTCCTGGGTAAGGTGGCCTATGCCGGGCTGACCGGCCAGAAGACGGAGGCGTGGGGGCTTCAGGCGCAGGTGTTCGGCAACGCGGCGGTGTGGATCCTGCCCAATCCCAGCGGACGCAACCGGGCGTTTTCACAGGAACAGCTGGTGGCGGCTTATCGCCCGCTGCGCGAGGCGCTCGGTCAGCGCTCCTGAAGCCAGGTGTTCACCACCCGCCGGTCCAGCTCTTCCCAGTCCGCCATGCCCAGCACCCGCGTGGTGTTCAGCCCGCGCAGGTAGCCGCGCAGCTGATTGGCCACCGCCTTGACGCGCTCCGGCTCGGTCGCCTCGCCCAGGGCGGTCTCGTACTCCACCAGGTAGTCGGCCACGCGGTCGCGGAATTCGGGCAGGACGGTGTCGCGGATCAGGTCAAAGGTTCGCACTCGGGGGTTCCTCACGGGTTGTTCTGATTGTGGTCGCACGGCTGCCAGTCTGCACGGCGGGCAACTATTGGTTCAAGTAATAGTGACCATCAAGAAACGCAAGTTCTGCTTTGCGGCCGATGGGCGGAAAATCGCCTCCATCGAAACGCAGCTCAAGGAATTTGCGCGATGAAGACTCTGACCCGACTGGCTATGGTCGCCCTGATGATGGGCGGGGTGGCCGCGACCGCACCGGCCAACGCAGACGACGCCCGGTCGTGCCATTTTCTGCCTGTCGCCGCCAGCTCCGCAGGCTTGCAGCATTCCCAGACCGTCGGCGTGCTGTACAGCGAAAACACCCTGGAGAACCTGCAATACCTCGAGCGCTACCACGATGTGGCGGTGAACGGCGCCAAAGGTGCGCTGGATGCGCGGATCCGCGACGCCTTCGTCAGCAGCTCCGACCCGGAACTGGCCATCGACTGGCTGATGAGCTCGCTGCAACAGCAGTTTCTCTCGGTGACGGTCTACGACAGCCTCGATGCGCTGGTGCAGGCCCACCCGGACGTGGTGGTGATGCTCGACACCCACAACCGTCTGCTGACCCAACGCAACAATCAGGTCGAGGCGCGTTTCGCCGCACGGTTCTACGACGCCGACCTGCAATACATCGGCAAGGCCGAAGGCGCCGTGGAGAAACAGATGCCGTCGGTGTGGGTGCACAACAAGGCGGCGCCTGAGATCGCCGCGCAGATCGCCCGGCAGCGCGACCTGCAACTGAACGCCCTGCGGCAGTTCGACGATTCGCTCAAGGCCCTGGTGGCCGCCGGCTGATCCGGCCCCGAAAAACACAACGGCAACGACGGCGCCCGTGACGCCGGACGTTGCCGACGAACCGAACCTTTGTTTTCAGGATGTGATCCATGCGTGCTTTTTTCTTCTCCGTTTTCGCCTTGTCCGTCGCGACGCTCGCCGGCTGCGCCAGCGCACCGAACGACCCGAGCCTGACCTTGCAGACCCGCAAGACGCCCGCCGAGTACGCCGATTGCGTCGTGCCGAAACTGCAGGGCCGGGCGCTGAACCCGAGCGTGTCGCAGACCCAGCGCAGCTACCGCATCGTGGTGCCGAGCAAGGTCGCCGCCGACAACGTGCTGGAGGCCTACAAGTCCGGCAGCGGCGGCAAGGTGTTTGTCTACGAGCGCCACTTGCTGGCCTCCAACTTCACGCCGTCGAGTTTCGAACGCGCCGCCCAGGACTGCCTCTGACCCGCAATACCCGCTTGCTCTGAACGCTCCTTTGGTTGGCCGCAACCAACCAAATTCCCTTGCCCCGCTCTGCGGGGCTTTTTTTTGCGCGCGCGGCCGGGCCGGCGTCTACAGTTCCCGGACGTCAACCGGAGAGGGCAGCCATGAACACGGAAAACACCGGATCAGCCTCCGCGCTCATCGACCAACGGATCGCCGAGCTGGCCGACTGGCGCGGCGAAACGCTGGCGCACGTCCGCGCGCTCATCCATCAGGCCGTGCCCAACGTCGTAGAGGAATGGAAGTGGCGGGGCGTGCCGGTGTGGTCCTGCGGCGGCATCCTCTGCACCGGGGAAACCTACAAGAGCGCCGTGAAACTGACCTTCGCCAAGGGCGCCGCGCTGGACGATCCCGCCGGGCTGTTCAACGCCAGCCTGGAGGGCAACACCCGGCGGGCCATCGATGTGCATGAGGGCGAACGCCTGGACGAGGCGGCGTTCAAGGCGTTGATCCTGTCCGCCGTGGCCCTGAACGGTTCGAAGAAAAGGGCCTGAAGCACGGACGGATCGCGCAGGATCCGGACAGATCGCGCAGGGATTTGCGGCGAGCGGTGTTTTGTCATATTGAGCAACATTTGATTGCAGATAGTGGCCAGCCCAACGGTTTTCCATGAGGCTGCACTGTGTTCCGACGTCTTCTGTGTTCGCTGTCCGTTTTGAGTGTGTCCATCGCCGCCGCCCAGGGCGCTGCCCTCGATACGCCTCGCCTGCAAGGCATCGACAACTTCCGTGACATCGCCGGCACCACCGACGCGTATGCCACGGCCCACGACGGCACGATGCGGGCCGGGGTGTTCTACCGTTCCAACGCGTTGACCCCGGTGGGGTCGGACCTGGCGACCCTCAACGGCCTGGGCATCACGGCCATCTACGACCTGCGCACCCCCAGCGAAATCGCCGCCACGCCGGACACCCTCATCAGCGGCGCCCGTTACAGCAACATCGACATCATCGGCAGCGCCACTTCGGGCGCGAACATCACCACGGTGTCGTTCCACAGCGCCGCCGAGGCGGTCGCGATGATGCAGCAGACCAACCGTGCGTTCGTCAGCGACGCCGGCATGCGCAGCCAGTTCAGCCGCTTGTTCAACGAACTGGCCAGCGCCGACGGCGCCGCGCTGTTCCACTGCACCGCCGGCAAGGACCGCACCGGCTGGACCGCGGCCGTGCTGCAGAGCATCGCCGGGGTCGACAGCGCCACGATCATGAGCAATTACCTGGCGACCAACGACTACACCGCCGCCCGGGTGGCGAAGACCCTGGCGATGATGCCGGCGAGCATGGCGACGATCTATGCGCCGCTGCTGGGCGTCGAGGCCAGTTACCTGCAAGCGGGGCTGGATCAGGTGACGGCCCAGTACGGCAGCATGGACAACTACCTCAAGCAGGGGCTCGGGCTGTCCCAGGAAACGATCTACGTGCTGCGCGGCAAGATGGTCGAGTACAACAGCCTGCCCGGTGAGGCGGGGCTGGCCGGCAATGCCGGCGCCGGGGCGCAGTTTCTGCGGCAGTTGCAGGGCTCGGCGTTGTCGGGCACCTACAGCGCCTACAACTATTACCTGCAATCGGCCATCGACGCGGGCAGCCTCGGCGGAGTCGAGTCCACCGTCGGCGGGCAGGTGCATGCCGACGCGGCCAGTTACCTGTTGCGCCAGGGCGCGATGATCGACCGGGCGGCCGCGCCTTATGCCAGCGGGACGGATCTGAAGGTCGGTCAATATCGGTTGTGGACGACGGCGCTGGCGGGGTATCTGGGCACCGACGGCTCGTCCCATGCGGCCAGCAGCAACGAACATAGCCAGGGCACGATGGTCGGGGTGACCCGGCGCTTCACCGAACAGCTCAGCGGCCATGCCGGTTTCGGCTACAGCAAGGGCAGCGTCGGCGGGGCCGGTGGGGAGGCGGACACCGACCTGACGTTTTTCTCGGTGGGTGCGCGCTTTGCGCCGGACGGGTTGGAGCGGGGGCTGTTCGTCGATGCCAACGCCAAGGCCGGCTGGCTCGATTACGACAGCAAGCGCGATCTGGGCGGCGGCCTGGGCACGGCCAAGGGCGACAGCCACGGCAACCTGTCAGGCGTGACGCTGGCGCTCGGGTATCGCTTGCCGTCGGGCGGGGTGACCCTTGAGCCGAGCCTTGGCGTGCGGGTCAGCCATCTGGACCTGTCGGGCTTCAAGGAGAAGGGCAGTGAGCTGGCCCTCGACGTGGACGGCATCCAGGAAACCCGCCGCAGCGCCGTGGCCAATCTCGACGTGGCGTTCGCGCAGGTGCCGATGGGCGAGTGGCGACTGGTGCCGGGCGTGCAGGTGGGATACGAGCATGTGCTGGGCGATCATTCGGTCGACAGCCAAGGGCACCTGCTGGGCCTGGACGTCGATCAGCGCGCCGCCTACGACAACCGCGACGCGTTCACCGGCGGCGTCAACCTCACCGCCAGCCTCGGTGCCCTGAGCCTGGGCGCCGAACTCGGCGCCAGCGGCGGCGGTGACAGCCACGGCTTCGGCGGCGGGCTCAAGGCCAGTTACCTCTTCTGAAGCTTGTCTTCCTGTAGGCGCTTGCCTGCAAGCGATGAGGCCGGTTCAGCCGACATCTCTGTTGCCTGACCCGCCGCCATCGCCAGCAGGCTGGCTCCTACAAGGGATGCCGGCTGTCCGCAGCATCCCTGCGCACCACAAAACCTGTAGGAGCTTGCCTGCAAGCGATGAGGCCATTACAGCCGACATCTCTGTTGCCTGACCCGCCACCATCGCCAGCAGGCTGGCTCCTACAAGGGATCCCGGCTGTCCGCAGCATCCCTGCACACCACAAAACCTGTAGGAGCTTGCCTGCAAGCGATGAGGCCATCACAGCCGACATTTCTGTTGCCTGACCCGCCGCCATCGCCAGCAGGCTGGCTCCTACAAGGGATCCCGGCTGTCCGCAGCATCCCTGCACACCCCAAAACCTGTGGGAGCTGGCTTGCCAGCGATGAGGCCATCACAGCCGACATCTCTGTTGCCTGACCCACCGTCGTCGCTGGCAAGTCGAGTCGTCGCACCGCAGCTCCCACAGGTATCTCAGGTGTTTGCGGGATCCAGGCACACCACAAAACCTGTAGGCGCTTGCCTGCAAGCGATGAGGCCGGCACTGTCGACATCGTCATCACCAGCAGGCCGTCGCCTACAGGCGCAGGCCTTTACGCAACGCCGCCGGGCTCACGCCATAGGCCTGCTGAAAGTACTGGCTAAACCTACCCACATTGCTGAAACCCAACCGCAACGCCACGTCGGTCACCGACGGCGCGCCGCTGCGGGCCAGGATTTCGTGTGCATGTTCAAGCCGCACCCGGCGTTGATAGGCGACGATGGACATCCCCGCAAACCGTCGGAACCCGTCCTGCAAGGCGCGCAGGCTGACGTTGCTCAGCCGCGCCAGTTCTGCGCCGCTGACCGGATCACCGGGATGGGCCTGAAGGTAGTCGATGGCCAGCCGCACATGCCGAGGCGCAATCGATGGCTCAGGACGGCGCAGGGCCTGGGTGAAGTTGTGGGGCCAGGCGTCCAGCACCGCATCCACCAGCATGTCCCGCAGGCGCGACGGCATCAGCGTGCCGGCGTTGAGCAACAGATCGAACTCGGCCCCCGTGGCCAGGTCGATCAGCGCCCGGATGCCCTGGAAGGCCGGGCTGTCCAGCGCCACCACCGGTTCGAAGCGCAGCCTTTGCGTCACTGGGCGGCCCAGCAGCGTCGCCAGCCGCTCGGTCAGCGCCGCCCGGCTGACCGACAGGCCATGCTGGGCATGGTTGTCGATGAAACGCATCGAACACAGCTCCGCCTTGTCGATGGCCAACCCGGTGCGGGCAACCCCCACCGATTCGGTGCGGTGGCTGAACAGGATCTTGCCCGCCGTGGGCAGGACGAAGGTGATTTCATCGAACGGCTCGGGAAACGCCACCGAAAAATCGCCCCGGTAATGCATGCGCCGGAAGCTCACGCCGTCGTGGCGGCCGTAGACGCCGCCGATGATGATGTCCTTGGGCGGCGGCGGGGTGTCGGCATAGCGGTTGCCGAACATTCGGGAGAAGACTGCGCCGAACTCGTCGCAGGTCATGTCGCTGGATCGCAGGATGATGTGCTGTCGCGTCGTGCTTGAGAACACCTGGGGGTCGCCTTGGCCGGGGAAGGATGCGTGGATCGAAAAAGCGCACACACGCGAGGCTCTGTGTGAAAAGCCTTGATACTCGGTGATGCTGCGTTGAAAACAGCCTGACCTTCGTCTCAAGACTTTTCACACACACGCTAGCAGCCCGGCATGACAACCCCGTGAACGGCGCCGCCGTCGCGACGGGCCCGATGGCTGTCGCGACGCAGCCGGGCGACCGTCAGCTCAACGTCCCCGGCGCGATCCCCAGCAACCCGGACAAGGTGTTGACGATGGCCTGCTGGCGGGCCCGGTCGGCCTGGTGCTGCGCTTCGGCGGCGGCCACGTCGGCGTCGCAGTGCGGGCACAGGGTCTCGTAGGCGTGGATGTATTGCAGGCAGTGCCTGCACAGCGCCAGTTGCTCGGGGATGCGGCCTTCCTCCGGGGATTTCTGCCCTTGGTTGAGCCAGGCCAGCTTGACCACCTGGCCGCTGTCGCTGACGCTGCTGACTCGCTCGCCGGTGTCGATGCGTTCGGTGATCAGGTCGAAGCGCCCGACGGCGAACGACTGCGGCGCGGCGTCCTGCAGTTTGACGATGCGCTCGCGCAGCCCGCGCTTCTGCAGCTCCAGGGTGCGGTAGTGGCAGTAGGGGTTGTTGCCGGGCTTGCCCAGCAGCGAGTGCGACGTCCAGGTGCAGCCGCCCCGGCACACGTCGTTGTAGTAGCAGGTGCGGCAGTGGCCCCACAGGTCGTCGACCGAGCGCAGGCGGCCGAAGTGGATGCCCTCGCTGTAGTGCCAGATGTCGTGCAGGCTCATGTCGCGCACGTTACCCCCGGAGAAGCCCACCGTCGCCAGGGACGGGCAGCCCTTGACCGTGCCGTCGGCCTCCAGCGCAAGCACGGTCTGGCCGGCGGCGCAGCCGCTCCAGTGCACGCGTTCGTCGCCGAAGCCGCGCCACAGGTGCTCGTAAGGGCCGTAGTAGCCGATGTTGTTGCCGACGTTCATCAACAGGCCGCGGTCCAGGCCTTCGCGGTAGAGCCGGGCGAGCAGCGGCATCACTTCCAGCAACTGGTAGGGCTGCAGCAGCAGTTCCGGATGATCGACCGCGTTGCCCATGGCCACGGTCAGCTGGATCTGCCAGTGGGTGGCGCCCAGGCCGATGATGGTGTCCATCAGTTCCGGCAGGTCGGGCAGGGTGGCGGCGCCGATCTGGGTGTTGACGCTCACCGCCAGCCCCGACGCTTTCGCCCGGCGCAGGGTGTCCACGGCCTTGTCGAACGAGCCGGGCACGTTGCGCACCGCGTCGTGCAGCGGGGCGAGGCCGTCGAGCGACACGCCCACGCCGTTGAGGCCGGCGTCCACCGCCGCCTGCATCTTGGCCGGCGTCAGGTTGCGGCCGCCGGTCTGGATGGCGCAGTACATGCCGTGGTCATGGATGGCCTGGATCAGTTGCGTCCAGTCCTTGCGCAGGTAGGCTTCGCCGCCGATCAGGGTGATCTCGCGGGTGCCGAGGGCGGCCAGAGCGTCGATCACGTCCAGGCATTCGCGGGTGCTCAGCTCGCCGGTGCGCCGGTGGCCGGCGCGGGAGCCGCAATGCAGGCACTTGAGGTCGCAGGCCAGGGTGATTTCCCAGACCACATGGACCGGCACGTAGCGTTTGAGGTCGGACTCGCTCAGGTAGCGGGCAGGGCGGGTGTCTGTCATGGCAGGTCCTTGCGCACGGTCGCGTGCGCGACGCGGAGGGAGGGCGACAGAAAACCGGCGAGGCCGTCGGGGCCCCGCCGGGGAGCGGCGGCTAGCGCGCTTCCAGTCGGGTGATCTCCGCGTTCAGTTGCTCGAGGGCACTGCGCAGCGCGCCTTCGTGGGCCACTTGCTGTTCAGCCTGCTGCACCACGGTCTTGAGTTGCGCCACGTCGCCGCCGGCCTGGGCCTGCTGCACGGCCACGGCGTACAGCGGGATGTGCGGATGCGGCACCGGCTTGACCTCGACGGTGGGCGCCTGATGCATCGCAACGTGCCTCACCGCATTCCACTGGCCATCGTAATCGTAGCGGTAGTCGGCGAAGCCGCTGGCCCAGTCGTCGCCCAACAGGCCCTTGAGGTGGAAGGTCTGGGCGATCTGGCTGAGCGGGCCGCTGGGGCTGCCGGCGAGGTCGAGGATGATGTGGTGCTCGGCCGAAGGCGCCAGCTTGAGCTGACTGTAGTTGCCCCAGACCCGGGCGTGGAAATTGACCGGCGGCCAGGTGCTCTGAAAGACGCTGGCGACGCCGCTGACTTTCTTGGAGACGGTGTTGACGACAAGATCCAGGGTCAGGACCGGTGCGCCCAGCAAATCGTTTCTGACGATGAGGCGGGTATGGAAAAGTCCGATCGACATGATGCTGCTCCCTAAAGTGAATGACGGTTCCGGTGGCCGATCAGCGGCTCAGCAACTGGCTGAGTTCTTTCTTGGCGGATTCCAGCGCGATGCGCAGCTGCGGCAATTGTTCCAGTTGCTGCTTGCCGAGCCTGGCCAGGCTTTTCATCTGGGCCAGGTCGCCGGAGGCGATGGCGCTCTGGATCGGCGCGGCGTACAGCGGCATGATCGGGCGGTACGGCTCGATCACAGGGCCCGGCTCGAACGGCGGCAGCACGTGGGACGGCACCGGCTGCAGGTGCGCCGGCACGTTGTTGACTTCAACCCATTGGGTGCCGTTGAGGTATTGGTAGTTGGCGACGCCTTCCTTCCAGTCGGTGCCGACCACCAGGTGCACCCTGAAGTTGACGATGGAGTTGCAGCCCGGTCCGCCGTGGTTGCCCTGGGCGGTGATGAGGATTTTGCTGACCCCAGGCTTCATGACGGTCAGGTAGGTGTACTCGCCCCAGACATCGGAGTGCACGTCGAGGGGCGGATTGGTCGCCTGGGTGACGGCGGCGGTGCCGGTGACTTCCTGCTGCGGCGTGGAGACCAGCAGGTTGAGCGCCAGGCTTTGCGCGCCGGGCTGGCCCGTGCCGATCCGGTAGCACACCGGGAACAGGCCGACGTTGTGTTGCGAAACAGAACCAGACATGGTGATTGCCTCCATTGCAATGCGGGTGATGGCCTTAGGGTCTTTCCAGACGGGACACTTCCCGGGCCAGGTTTTCGTACGCGGTTTTAAGCTCCTTGGCTTCAGGCTTCGTTGAATCGCGCTGCTTCAACAAACTCTTCATTTTCTGCAGGTTGCCGTCCGTGATCGCGCTCTGGATGGCGACCCCGTAAGGGGGAATGATGTGAGACTTCGAGTCGCTCATGCCGAAGGTTTCCTTATGGGTGTGCACAACGTCCCCTGTCGCGCAGGGGGCCTTTCCTGGCGGTCAGGCCGAACGCCTGCGCAAGAAAGGCTTCAGTGAGCTTTCCTGGCGGCGCGGGCCGGTCCGTCCGGATCCGATCAAAGGGCAGACGCGGGCGTGCGGGGCACGGCCGGCGCCTCAGGGGCAGGCGGCGTCAGCCGAAGCCGTCGGGGCTGGCCTGCGGGGCAAGGGGGTAGGGGAGCCGCAACGGCAAGGGGGTGGAACGCGCCTGTACGTCGGTCATCTTTCTGTCCTTGATAGAAAGCCACGAAACACAGGGATCGTTCGATAGGTCCACGGGCGTGCGCGTACTTGCGCAGGCAGAAACATCCCTGATTTTCCATCCGTTGCCGCACTTGGCGTACGTCCGGGGGACGCTCGCCGGCGTGCTGGCATATCGCTGGCCACGCAACCCTAGATCCGATTCGGCGGGCCTGCCAGAAAAAGCGCCGAACGGTAGTGACCGGCGGGTCACGTTGGCTGGCCAACGGAGCCACCGAGGTCGCAGGCGGGGTCTCAACAGGTTGATTTTCAAAAAGGAAAAGGGACGCCGGCGCTGACGTCCCACCCCGTGGAACCAATCGAAATAACGCCGTCCTGGTTCAGGCGATTTCCGTTGTGCTCACACCGGCGGAAGGGGGCGCATCCCCCGCATCGGGTCATCCAGCAGGCTGAACTGCTCCACCAGAAAATCGATCAGCTTGCGCAGCGACGGCAGCATGCCCTGACGGGTGGCGAACACCGCGTAGATCATTTCCGTGCGCGGCGTCCAGTCCGGCAGCACCACGGCCAGTTGTCCGCGTTCGATGAAATCGTGCACCAGCGACATCGGCATCTGCGCCACGCCGATGCTGTCGATGGCCGCGCAGCGCAGCATCGGCAGGCCCTTGGTGATCAGTTGCGGGCGGTGCGGGAGGGTGAGCTCCGCGCCGTCCTGGTGGAACAGCGTCCAGCTGTAGTCGCGCTGCGGGCTGCCGTGGTGGACGCTGGGGAAACGCGCCAGGTCCTGCGGGCCTTGTGGCTCGCCCAGGCGCGAGAGCAGCGCCGGGCTGGCCACCAGGCATTGCGGCCGCTGCGACAGCACCCGGCTGACCAGGTCCGAATCCTGAAGGGGCGGCGGGCGCACCCGCAGGGCCAGGTCGACACCCTCGGCGACCACGTCCACCTGACGGTCGCAGGCGTCCAGGTGCACTTCCACCCGTGGGTGTTCGGCCATGAAGCGGGTGATGAGGGCGCCGACGCATTCTTCCAGCAGCGTGGTCGGGCAGGTGACGCGCAGCACGCCGCCGGGTTCGGCGTGGGTCAGGGCCACGGCGGCCTCGGCGGCTTCCGCTTCCTTGAGCATGGCGCGGCAACGGGCGTAGTAGGTCTGGCCCAGTTCCGTCACCGTGAAGTGGCGGCTGTTGCGGGTGATCAGGCGCACGCCCAGGCGCTCTTCCAGCAGCGCGATGCGCCGGCTCAGGTTGGACTTGGGAATACCCAGGGCCCGCGCCGTCGGGGCGAAGCCGCCGTGGTCCACCACCATTACGAAATACTGCAGGTCATTGAGGTCCAGCACGGGGGACATTCGCTTGGCCGAGGGATGCCCACTATACAAGCGCAAAGGTTCGCCGTGTGGGTCGCAGCGGACCGTTTTTCGCCTCTGGCGGGCGTGCCGGCCGAGCCGCAGGATGGGCGGCTTTGGGAAGCCGGCCTTGAACAAACTCAACGAGATGCAAGCGTTCGTCACGGTGGCGGACACCGGCAGCATGTCCGAAGCCGCCCGGCAGTTGGGGGCCGCCAAGTCCATGGTCAGCCAACGCATGGCGCAGTTGGAGAAACGCCTGGGCAGCACGCTGCTGGAACGCGGGCGCCAGGCCCGGCTGACCGAATCCGGCGAGGTGTTCTACCGCTATTGCCAACGGATCCTGGCGCAAGTCGACGAGGCCGAAGAGGCGGTGCAGGCGTTCGGCGCCAGCGTCAGCGGCACCCTGCGGCTGGCGGCGCCGATGGCCTTCAGCGTGCGCTACCTGGCGCCGGTGCTGGCGGATTTTGCCGCGCGCTATCCGCAGCTGCGGCTGGATGTCGAGGTCGACGACCGCCGGGTCAACCTGCACGAGGAACGCTACGACGCGGCGATCCGCATCGGCGAGCTGCCGGACTCCTCGCTGGTGGCCAAGACCATCACCGCCAACCGCCACATCATCTGCGCCAGCCCCGCGTACCTGGCCGCCCACGGCACGCCGCAGACCCCGCAGGCGCTGGCCCGGCATTTCGCGATCCACTACGTGAACCGCGAGCCCCACGGCATGTGGACGCTGCCGGTGGACACCGGGCTGGAGTCGTTCCGGGTGCGCGGCCGGATGCGCACCAACAGCGGCCATCAACTGATGGAGGCGGCGAGGGCGGGGTTGGGTCTGACGATCTTGCCGACCTTTCTTGCCGCGCCCGACATCGTCTCCGGCGAGCTGGTGGAAGTGCTGGCGCCCCATGCGCCGCGCGGCGGCAGCATCTCCCTGGTCTATCGGCGATCCCAACGGGCGTCGGCCAAGTTGCAGGCTTTGGCGGGTTTTCTCGGCGAGCGGATCGGCAATCCGCCGCCGTGGGAGCGGATGCTGGCGGATCACGCCGCCCGCCGCTGAACCGTTCGGGAAAAGCGAAACCGCGAATCGCTTTTCTGCGGCTTATGGGCCTGCGGGGCCTTCCCTAAGCTGGCGGGCGACAGGCGCGCTTCGACGCCTGACAGGGAAGAAACGCAATGAACGATACCCTTGATAATCCTGCCCGCCGCACCGTGCTGGCCGGTGGCGTCGTGGCGGCGGCCACGCTGGCGGCGGGCGGTCTGGCCCAGGCGCTGGAGCCTGCTGACAACCCCAAGGCCGATGCGCGCGCAGCGGTCGATGTGATCATCGTCGGCGCCGGTTCGGCCGGCGCGGTGCTGGCGCGGCGCCTGAGCGAAAACGGCCAGCGTCGGGTGCTGTTGCTGGAGGCGGGGCACAGCTATGCGCCGGACCGTTATCCCGCGACCGTGGCCAGCAGCGACATCGTCGGCGCCAACGGCAACCGCGAGTTCGAGTGGGGCTACACGGCCCGGCCGGGCTATGTCGGTCACCCCATCGGCGCCCTGCGCGGCAAAGTGCTGGGCGGCAGCTCGGCGATCAACGGCGCGGTGGCGATCCGCGCCCGCCGCGAGGATTTCCGGCGCTGGAACCTGCCGGGCTGGAGCTTCGATGAGCTGTTGCCGGCGTTCAAGAAACTGGAACGCCACAGCGGCGGCGCCAGCGCGATCCACGGCCATGACGGGCCGTTGCCGGTGCGTCAGCTGTCCACCGTCGACGTCACGCCGATGCAGAAGGCGTTCATCTACGCGACGGTCGCCAACGGCTACCGGATGGTCGATGACTTCGACGGCGCCCAGGCCAACGGCGTCGGTCCGTACCCGATGAACATCGTCGACGGTGTGCGGGTCAACACCGGCATGGCCTACCTCACCGACGAGGTGCGGGCCCGCAGGAACCTGCAGATCCGCGCCGACAGCCTGGTGGACAAAGTGCTGTTCGAGGGGACGCGGGCGACCGGCGTGCAACTGGCCAACGGCGAGCGCCTGCTGGCGGGTGAAGTGATCCTGTCGGCGGGCACCTACGGCAGCGCGGCGATTCTGCTGCGCTCCGGCATCGGCCCCGGCGACGACCTGCGCGCCCTGCAGATCCCCCAGGTGGCCGAGCTGCCGGTGGGGCAGCGGCTGGTGGACCACCCGTTCTACTACAACGCCTATGCCGCCAAACCGGACCTGATCGGCCGCCAGTCGCCGGCCATCGGCGCCAAGCTGTGGACCCACAGCCGCAGCGCCACCCCCGGCGAGCTGGATCTGCACATCACCGCCACCCACCTGTTCCCCCATGAGCAGAGCCCGACCCAGGTCGGCTTCGTGCTCGCGGTGGCCCTGACCCGGCCGCTGTCGCGGGGCCGGCTGACACTGGCCAGCCGCGACCCGTTCGCCGCGCCGGACATCGACCTGAACTTCCTCGCCGAGCCCGCCGACCGCCGGCGCCTGCTGGACGGCATCCGCCTGGCGCGGCGGATCGGCGCCACCGCGCCGTTGGCCGGGCTGATCCATGCCGAGCTCAACCCGGGGCCGGGCAACGATTCCGACGAAGCCTTGCTGGCCAGCGTCCGCGCCACCCTCGACACCTATCACCACCCGACCTCCACCGCGCCCATGGGCCGGCCGGGGGACGCCCATGCGGTGGTCGACCTGCAAGCGCGGGTGATCGGCACCCAGGGGCTGCGGGTGGTCGATGCGTCGATCTTCCCTGACGTGCCTTCGGTCGCCACCAACGTGACCGTGATCGCCACCGCCGAACACATCGCGGGCCTCTACGCCTGATCCCAAGAAGCTATTCCCAAGAAGCTATCCCAAGGAACCTTACCCATGAACAACACCCCGGTCTTGAACTGGATCGACGGCCTCTGGCTGGACTCCGGCGTTCACCACGACTCCCTCGACCCGGCCACCGGCGAGCGCATCGGCCGCTACGCCGAAGGCGGCCTGGCCGAAGCGCAACTGGGCATCGCGGCGGCCCGCCGGACCTTGCGTGACACCCCGTGGAAGGACGACCGCGCCTGGCGTGCCCGCGCCTTGCTGGAACTGGCGGACGCCTTCGAGCGCCACGCCGAAGCGCTGATCGACACGTTGGCGCTGGAGAACGGCAAGATCCGTCCCGAGGCCGGCTTCGAGGTCGCGATGGTGCCGTCCAAGCTGCGCTACTACGCGGGCCTGGCCCGCACCGAATACGGCCGCGCCGCCGAGCCGAAACCAGGGCGGATCTCGCTGGTGCTGCGCCAGGCGGTGGGCGTGGCGGGGATCATCGTGCCGTGGAACTCCCCGGTGGTGCTGATGATCCGCTCGCTCGCCCCGGCGCTGGCCGCCGGCTGCACCGCCGTGGTCAAGATGCCGGGGCAAACGGCCCAGACCAACGCGCGGGTGGCGAAGATCCTCAGCGAAGCGCCGTCGTTGCCCCGTGGCGCGGTGAACCTGTTCAGCGAACAGGGCGCGGCCGGATCGATCCACCTGGTGGAGTCCCCCGACGTGCCGGTGATCAGCTTCACCGGCAGCACCGGCACCGGCCGGGCGATCTCGGCCGCCGGGGCCCGGCACCTCAAACGCTTCGGCCTGGAACTGGGCGGCAAGACACCGATGGTAGTGTTCGACGATGCCGACCTTGAGACCGTCGTGCCGGTGCTGGTCAAGGCCCTGACCGTGTTCGCGGGGCAGTTCTGCATGACCGGTTCGCGCCTGCTGGTGCAGCGGGGCATCGCCACGACGCTGAGCGAACGCCTGGCCGAGCGCCTGAGCGCGGTGCGGGTCGGGCCGTCGGCGGATCCGGCCAGCGACATGGGGCCGTTGATCGACAAGGCCAACGTGCAGCGGGTCGACCGGGCGGTGGAGGAGGCGATCGCCGCCGGGGCGCAGGTGATCGTGCGCGGCGGCCCGGTCACCGAGGGGCCGCTGGCCCGGGGCGCGTTCTACCGGCCGACGCTGCTGCGGGTCAGCGATCCGGACCTGGCCATCGTCCGGCAGGAAACCTTCGGCCCGGTGCTGACCTTGCAAGTGTTCGACAGTGAGGCCGAGGCCATCGAATTGGCCAACCGCAGCGAGTTCGGCCTGGCGGCCAGCGTCTGGACCCGGGACGGCGACCGTTCCCTGCGGGTGGCCCGTGAACTGGAGGCCGGCACCGTGTGGGTCAACGACTGGGCGGTGGTCTACGACGAGTTCGAGGAGGGCGGCTTCAAGCAATCGGGGCAGGGGCGGCTGAACGGTGTGGCGGCGCTGGACGACTTCGTCGAGTACAAGCACATCGCGCTCAACCCTGGCCGGCGCGAGGCGTGAAGCCGATGCGAGCCACCCGACCCGTTGTTGTCGCGCTGCTGGCGGGGGCGTTGGCCGCGTCCCCGGCCTTTGCCGCCGACCTGCCTTCGTCCGCCACCAGGAGCGATACCGTGTCCCGGGACCCACTCTATGACGCCTTGCTTGATGCGTTGCAGGCCACCTTCGGCCATCACCCCGGCTTTCGCGCGACCCACGCCAAAGGCGTGCTGGTGACCGGCACCTTCGTCGCTTCGGCGGCTGCGGCGGCCCTGAGCCGCGCCGAACATTGGCAGGGCCAGGCCGTGCCGGTGGTGCTGCGGTTCTCCAACTTCAGCGGCGTGCCGGCGACGGCGGACGGCGACCCGCTGGCCAGTCCACGGGGGCTGGCGGTGCGCTTGCGCCTTTCGGACGGGGCGTTCACGGACATCGTGACCCACTCGTTCGACGGCTTCCCGGTGGCCACGCCCGAAGACTTCCTGGGGTTCTTGCAGGGCATCGCCGCCAACGTCGCCGCCCCGGCGGATCCGGCACCGCTGCAAGCCTTTCTGGCGGGTCACCCGAGGGCCCGGCAGTTTCTGGAGGCGCCCAAGCCTGCGCCGTCGAGTTTCGTCGGCATCGACTACTTCGGCGTCAACGCGCTGGTGTTCAGCGACCGTCAGGGCAAGGAGCAGGCCATTCGTTATCGCATCGAGCCGCTGGCGCCGGAGCCGACCCTGAGCGATGCCGAAGCCGCCGCGAGACCGGCGGACTACTTGCAGGAGGAACTGGCGGCGCGGCTGGCCAGGGGACCGGTGATCCTGCGCCTGATCGCGCAATTGGCGGCGCCGGGGGACGCAGTGGCCGACGGTTCGCTGCCCTGGCCCAGGAGCCGCCGCGAAGTCGAGCTGGGCCGTTTCACCCTCGATGCGCTGCTGCCCGCCGGGGAGCAGCAAACGGCCCAGCAGCGCCTGGACTTCAGCCCCGGACGCTTGACCGACGGCATTGCGGCCAGCGCCGACCCGATGATCGCGGCGCGCGACCGGATCTACCGGCGCGCCGTGCTGCGCCGGCAGCAGCCATGAGCGTCGAGGCGGTGCGCTGGAAGCAATGGCTGCTGTCGTGGCTGATCGTGTGGCCGCTGTCGGTGTCCATGCCCTGGGCGCTGGCGGCGGTGTTGGAACTGGGCGGTCTGCAGGTGCCGGGCTGGCTGTTCAAGGCCATCGTCGCCGGGTTGATCTCCTTCAACATGGTCTATTGGCTGGTGCCGCGCAGCAACCGGCTGATGGCCCGCTGGCTGCTGCGCTAGGCGCCGGTTCAGGCGTGGTGGATGTCGCGGTCCTTGGTTTCCGGCATGAAGAAGATGCCGAGGACGGCGGTCATCACCGCGATCACGATCGGGTACCACAGGCCGTAGTAGATGTCGCCCGTGGCCGCGACCATGGCGAACGCCACCGTCGGCAGGAAACCGCCGAACCAGCCGTTGCCGATGTGGTACGGCAGCGACATCGAGGTGTAGCGGATCCGCGCCGGGAACAGCTCCACCAGCCACGCGGCGATGGGGCCGTAGACCATGGTCACGTAGATCACCAGGACCGTCAGCAGGAGCAGCACCATCGGGTAGTTGGTTTTGGCCGGATCGGCCTTCTCCGGGTAGCCGGCCTCCTTGAGCGCGGCGCCGAGGCTGGCGGCGAAGGCGTCGTTCCGGGTCTTGAAGTCGGCGGCGGGCAGGTTGCCGCCTTCGAAGCTCTGGATGACCTTGTCGCCGATCTTCACCTGGGCCACGGTGCCCGGCTCGGCCTTGGCGTTGCTGTACGGAATGGCCCGCTTGGCCAGCACGGTCTTGGCCAGGTCGCAGGAACTGGTGAAGCGTGCCTTGCCCACCGGGTCGAACTGGAACGAGCACTGGGCCGGGTCGGCGACCACCGTGACCGGGTTCTTCGCCTGGGCGGCGAAGACGTCCGGGTTACCGTACTGGGTCAGCGCGTGGAAGATCGGGAAGTAGGTCAGCGCCGCCAGGATGCAGCCGGCCATGATGATGCCCTTGCGGCCGATGCGGTCGGACAGGCTGCCGAAGATCACGAAGAACGGCGTGCCGATCAGCAGCGAGCCGGCGATCAGCAGGTTGGCGGTCTGCGGGTCGATCTTGAGGGTCTGCAACAGGAAGAACAGCGCGTAGAACTGTCCGGTGTACCAGACCACCGCTTGCCCGGCGGTGCCGCCGAGCAGGGACATGATCACCACCTTGAGGTTTTCCCAGCGGGCGAAGGATTCGGTCAGCGGCGCCTTCGACGCCTTGCCTTCGGCCTTCATCTTCTGGAACACCGGCGACTCGCTCAGTTGCAGGCGGATGTACACCGAAATGATCAGCAGCAGGATCGACAGCAGGAACGGGATCCGCCAGCCCCACGCCTCGAAGGCTTCGGTGCCCAGCGCGGTGCGGCAGGCGAGGATCACCAGCAGCGACAGGAACAGGCCCAGGGTCGCGGTGGTCTGGATCCACGAGGTGAAGAAGCCGCGCTTGCCCTGCGGCGCGTGCTCGGCCACGTAGGTGGCGGCGCCGCCGTACTCGCCGCCCAGCGCCAGGCCTTGCAGCAGGCGCAGGCTGATCAGGATGATCGGCGCCGCCACGCCGATGGAGGCGTAGCCCGGCAGTAGGCCCACCACCGCCGTGGAGACGCCCATGATCACGATGGTGATCAGGAACGTGTGCTTGCGGCCGATCATGTCGCCGAGCCGGCCGAACACGATGGCGCCGAAGGGGCGCACGGCGAAACCGGCGGCGAAGGCCAGCAGGGCGAAGATGAACGCGGTGGTCTCGTTGACGCCGGCGAAGAAGTGCTTGGCGATGATCGCGGCCAGCGAGCCGTAGAGGTAAAAGTCGTACCACTCGAACACCGTGCCCAGGGACGAAGCGAAGATGACCTTGCGCTCCTCCTTGGTGATGCCCTGACGCGTTGTGCTGCTGTCGTCGATTGCCGCCATGGGTCTTCTCCGTCGTGCTTTTTTGTTGTCAGGCCGGAGCACCTCTTCAACGTTTTCGTACCCGGGCCCTGGGGCTTGAATCGGATAAGCGCTTGCAAGTTGCGTAGACAGATGGAAAGCCTCGCCTCGCGGCGAGGTTTCCTTGAGCATAATCAGCTTCGCGCAGATATCCACTCGCCATCCTGGCAAGGCGCGGCGGGGCGCGGCCGGGCGGTTACGCCTTGACCCAGCGCTGGCGGCTCCAGGCGCTCAGCGAGTCGACGGCGAACACCAACGCGAGCATCGCCAGGATCACCGTGCTGGCCTGGGCTTCCTGGAACAGGCTGAGGCTCACGTACAGCATCTGCCCCAGGCCGCCGGCGCCGACGAAGCCCAGCACGCTGGCCATGCGGATGTTGTTTTCCCAGCGGTACAGGCAATAGGCGATCAGCTGCGGCGCCAGGTTCGGCAGGGTGCCGTAGCAGAACGCGAGCACCGGGTTGGCGCCTTGCCGGCGCAGGGCTTCGGCGGGCTGCGGCGGGGTGTTTTCCAGCGCTTCGGCGAACAGCCGGCCCAGCACGCCGGTGGTGTGCAGGGCGAGGGCGAGGGTGCCGGCGTTCGGGCCGAGGCCGGCGGCCAGCACCATCAGCGCCGCCCAGACCAGCTCGGGGATCGCCCGCAGGGCATTGAGCAGCAGGCGCGCGACGCTCTGCGCCGGCCAGCCGAAACGCCCGGCGGCGGGCAGCGCCAGCACTAGCCCCAGGCCGGCGGCGAGCAGGGTGCCCAGGGCCGACATGGCGAGGGTCTCCAGCGCACCGTGGAAGATCGCGGACAGGTAACCGACGCTCACGTCGGGGCTGAGGAAACGCTGCACATAGGCGCCCATCTGTTTCAGGCTGGCGGCGCTGCCGAGTTCCGCCAGGTCCAGTTCCAGATAGGCGAACGACGCGACCACCGCCCACCCGATGGCCATGACCAGCAACGCGTTGACCAGGCGCTTCATGCCAGCCTCCCGCGCAGCAGGCGGCTCAGCTGGTCGGCGCCCAGCACCAGCAGCAGGAACGTCAGCAGCATGCTGGCGACTTCGCCGCCGGCGAACATGCGGATCGACAGGTCGATCTGCTGGCCCAACCCGCCGGCGCCGACGAAGCCCATCACCACCGAGGCGCGGATCGCGCATTCCCAGCGGTAGACCGTGTACGACAGCAGCTCCGACGCCACGTTGGGCAGGATGCCGTAGGCGAACGCACCCAGGCGGCCGCTGCCGGCCTGCATGAGGGCGTGGGCCGGGCGCTGGTCGGTGGACTCGAAGATTTCCGCGTAGACCTTGCCGAGCATCCCGGCGTAGGTGATCGCGATGGCCAGCACGCCCGCCGCCGGCCCGAGCCCGACGGCCCGCACGAACAGCAGGGCCCAGACGATCTCCGGCACGCTGCGCAGGAAGATCAGCAGGCCGCGCACCGGCCAGCGCAACAGGCGCCCCCAACGCCCCGGACGCCCGCCGCGGGAAGCGGCGGACAGCGACAGGGCACGGCTGGCCAGCAGGCTGGCGGGTGCGGCCAACAGCAACGCGAGCGTCATGCCGGCGGTGGCGATGGCCAGGGTCTGCAGGGTGGCCTTGATCAGCAGTTGCATGAATGCGTCGTCGTGGGCCGGCGGCCAGAAACCGGCCACGAACCGGCCCATCTCGCTTTGGCTGTCGGCGCGCAGCAGCACGCCGGGATCCAGTTCGCTGAGCTGCACGCCCGGCCACAGCAGTGCGACGGCCAGCAGCGTCAGCAACAGGCGCGGCCAGGCGGCGGGGTCACGGGAATCGGTGCTCAGCATCGGGGAATCTGCACGGTCAGCGGCGGCACGACCGTCGGCGGGGATTGCAGTTGCTCATTGGCGTAGAGCGCGTCGAGCCGGTCACGGTCCACCTCGGCGGCGGGGCAGTCGAACAGGATCCGGCCTTCGCGCAGGCCGATGATCCGCGGGAAGTGCGCCAGCGCCAGCTCCACCGCGTGCAGGCTCGCCACCAGCGTGACCCGGTGCTCGCGGGCATGGCGCGAAAGCACCGACAGGGTGTGCCCGGCCAGCACCGGGTCCATCGCCGACACCGGCTCGTCGGCCAGCAGCACCTCCGGCGCCTGGTACAGCACCCGGGCGATGCCGACCCGTTGCAGTTGGCCGCCAGACAGTTGCTGGCATTGGCTGAACAGCTTGTCGCCCAGATCCAGTTTCGCCAGCGCCGCCCGGGCGCCGGCCACGTCCAGCGGACGCAGCAGGCTGACCAGGCTGCGGGCCAGGCTCCACTGGCCGAGCTTGCCCGCCAGCACCGCCGTCACCACCCGTTGCCGGGGCGGCAGGGGGGGCGCCTGATGCACCAGGCCGATGCGCGCGCGCAGGCGCTGGCGCTGGCCGGCGGACAGCTGCCAGGCGCGCTCGCCGAGCACGTCGAGTTCGCCGCCGCTGGGCTGCACGGCGGTGGCCAGCACGTTGAGCAGGCTCGACTTGCCGGCCCCGGACGGGCCGATGATCGCCACCTGCTCGCCGGCGCCGATATGCAGATCCACGCCTTGCAGCGCGTGGACGCCGTTGCCGTGGTGCAGGCGTCCCTGGGTCAGGCGCAGGGTCATTTCAGCAGTTCGGCGGCGCGGGCGGCTTCCTCGATGCCTTTGTAGTTCTCCGGGCCGGTCTCGATGAAACGGCTGGCGGCCTGCAGGTCGAGGATCTTCTTCTGCTCGGGGTTGGCCGGGTCGAGGGCGAGGAAGGCTTTCTTGATCTTCGCCGCCAAAGCCGGGTCGAGGGTGCCGCGCACGGTCCAGTTGTAGTCGAAGTAGGCCGGGGTGGTGGCGAAGACCTTCACCTTGGCGGTGTCGACCTTGCCGGCGTCCACCAGCTTCTGCCAGACGCTGGCGTTCAGCACGCCGGCATCGACCTTGCCGGCCTGCACCCAGGCGACGGTGGCGTCGTGGGCGCCGGAGTAGCCGACGCGGCTGAAGTAGGTTTCAGGCTTGATGCCGTCCTTGAGCATGAAATAGCGCGGCATCAGGCTGCCGGAGGTGGACGACACGGAACCGAAGGCGAAGGTCTTGCCCTTGAGGTCGGTCAGGCTCTTGACGTTGGGGTCGGCGGTGATGAACTTGCTGGTGAACTGCGCATCCTGCTCGCGCTGCACCAGCGGGATCACCGGGGTGGTGGCGTCGGTCTTCAGGCGGGCCTGGACGAAGGTGAAACCGCCGAGCCAGGCCATGTCGAGGCGGTCGGTGGCCAGGGCCTCGACCACCGCCGGGTAGTCCGCCACGGGGACGAACTTCACTTCCATGCCCAATTGCTGTTCCAGGTACTTGCCCAGCGGCTCGAACTTGCGCAGCAGTTCGGTGGGGGCTTCATCGGGGATCGCGCTGACCCTGAGCACCTCGGCGGCGTTCGCCAGCAGGGTGGAAAAGGACAGGGCCAGGCCGGCGGTCAGTGCCAGGGTACGTTTGAGCATGGAATTCTCCGTTTCATGAGCGTCGCAATCGAAGCGCCCGCCGTGAAGCGGGCGCAACGTCAGGTTAGACGAAACGGCGGTGTTATACGCGCTCGCGCCGGCGAAGGCGAGCCTGTCGGCGCTTGGGTCGTGCCTGTGGCCGCCGGCGGCGGGCGGTCCGGCTCAGAACGCGTAGGGAATGCTGATCTTGGCCCAGAGCATTTCGCCCTCGGGGCGGTTTTCCACGTCGAACTCCTTGGCCCAGCGGATCTCCGCGCTGGCGTACTTGAGGAAGGTGAAGTACAGCGCCGGGCCAATGGCGAACACTTTGCCGCGCACGCCGTCGTTCACGTCCTCGCCGGCGAACTGCACGGTGTGGCCGAACTGCTTGTCGTCGGTGGTCTGCTTGAGGAAATAGCCGTTGACGCCCAGGCGCAGGTTGTCGGTGACGCGGTAGCTGGCCGAATAATCGAAATGGAAGATCTGCCCGGACTTGTAGTCGGTGTCCTTGTTCTTTTCGTTGAAGCTGTAGGTGGTCTTCATCGACAGCTCGGTGCGCTCGGTCGGCAGCCAGGTGAACGAGAACAGCGGCTTGTAGGTCCAGAAGTTGTTGCTGGTGTTGGCCAGGCGTTCGGCGTCGTATTCGCCGGTGGGGGCGGTGATCTCCACGGCGGCGCCGAGGGTGAGGTTCTTGCCCATGTCCCACAGGATGATCGGGGCGAACGTGGTGTCGCCCATGCTTTCGCGGGTGTCGCTGAGGCCGAACGCCGCCACTTCCTGCTTCAGCCACGGCTGGGCGACGTAACCGGCCAGGCGCCCGCCGAGCACGCGCACCGGGCTCAGGTAATCGAGGCGCGGCACCACGGCGGTGGACTCGATCTCGACGTTCGGCACCTTGCCGCCCAGGGAGCTGATGTTGAGCTTGGTCGCCTTGTAGTGGTTGTAGTAGAGGTTGAACGCGACCATGTTTTGCGGAAGGTTGTCGACGTCCAGCGGCAGGACGAAGAAGCCGTCGGTGCCGGGGCCGATGTTGTCGACGCCGGACTCGGTGGCCAGGGCGGGCAAGGGGAGTGCGCCGACCGTCAGCATCAGGGCCAACGGGAAGGGACGTGTCGCGCGGTTCGGGCTCATGGTTGTCCTCGTTATTATTGTGATGGGGACGCGGTGCGGCCGCACGGGGCGGGCGCCGGCAGCCTAGGATCAAGCCTTTGGCGCACGCCGGGGCAGGGTATTGGCGGACACGCAGGGGGGCATCTGCGGACAGACCGCGGGCCGTGTGCTAACTTCCTGTGACATAACCGGTTACAAAAATAACAATTCAGCACGATCCGGAATGTCCAGCCCCATGAACGTAAAAGTCCAAGACCCCACCTACGAACTGGCGCTGGTGTCGCCGTTCCTGCTGCAGACCCTGGCCGAGGTCGCGCAGCTCAAGGGCGTCCAGCCTGAATCCCTGTGCCGTGGGCTGGGCTTCACCCTCGAAGACCTGCAGGACCCGGCGCAGCGCATCTCCTACCGCCAGGCCGTGGCCATGATCCAGCGTGCGCTCAAGGCCTTGCCCAACCAGGGGCTGGGCCTGTGGGTCGGGGCGCAGAACGTGCTGGGCACGCTGGGCCTGCTGGGCCATGTGCTGTCGCTGTGCAAGACCCTGCGCGATGCGTTCGACCTGGGCATCCGCCATCAGCACACCTCCGGCGGGATCGTGGTGTCCAGCGTGGACGTGTCGGCGCAGCAGGTGTCCGTCAACGCCGAGTGCCGCCTGCCGTTCGCCGAGGTGCAGATGTTTGCGGTGGAGGAGTTCTTCGCCAGCCTGCTGGTCTACGGGCGGGCCTTGGTGGGCGAGGACTTCAAGGCCATCGCGGTGGAGTTCGTCCACGCCGCGCCGGACTACCTCGACGAATACCGGCGCCTGCTGGGGCCGGACGTGCGCTTCGGCTGCCTGCACAACCGCATGCTGCTCGACGTGCGCTGGCTGGACGTGAACCTGCCCAACCACCACTCGTTGGCTTTGCGTCAGGCGGTCAAGCTGCTGGAGCTGGAAGCGGCGCAGGTGCACCAGAAACTGGATCTGATCCAGGCCGTGGAGCGGGCGATCGCGCGGGACCTGAGCCGGGGCAGCCACATCGAGAAGATCGCCGGCGACCTGAACATGAGCAGCCGCACCCTGCGCCGGCGCCTGACCGAGCACGCGCTGACCTTCGAAGCGCTGCTGGAGCAAGTGCGCCAGGCTCGCACCATGAGCCTTTTGGCCAACCCGCAGATGCCCATCGAACGCATCACCGAGGAAGTCGGCTACAGCGACGTGCGCAGCTTCCGCCGGGCGTTCAAGCGCTGGACGGGGATGAGCCCCAGCGCGTGGCGCCATGACGGCGGCGGCCACGAATAACCTCTGTTCCGAACCCACACAAATCCTCCGGCTACAGTTAAACTCCGCGCTCTTTCCCAAGGAGTTCACATGAGTCACTACCAGCCGGGCATCCTCGCCACCCCCGTTCCGCCGCAGGCACGCCACCTGTTTTTCGCCCTCGAATCGCTCGAAGCGCTGCCTCAGGCGATCGACAACCTGCTGAACCTGGTGGACGGCAAATCGGCGGTGGTCGGTTTCGGCGAGTCCCTGGCCAAGGCGCTCAAGGTGGACATCGACGGCCTGCGCAGCTTCCCGGCGCTGACCGGCGTGGGCGTGGAGAACCCGTCGACCCAGCATGCGCTGTGGGTCTGGCTGCACGGCACCGACCGTGGCGAACTGCTCAACCGCAGCACTCAATTCGAGGCGGCGCTGGCCCCGGCCCTGCGCCTGGTGCAGAAGCAGGAAGCCTTCCGCCACATGGGCGGCCACGACCTCACCGGTTACGAGGACGGCACCGAAAACCCCCACGACGAGGCCGCCGTGGCCGCCGCGCTGGTGAGCGAGGGTGCGCAGGGCCTGGTCGGCGGCAGCTTCGCCGCGATCCAGCAGTGGCAGCATGACCTCAAGGGGTTCCACGCGCTGTCCGCCGAAGACAAGGACAACATCATGGGCCGTCGCCTGAGCGACAACGAAGAGATCGACGACGCGCCGGTCTCCGCCCACGTCAAACGCACCGCCCAGGAAAGCTTCGCGCCCGAAGCGTTCGTGGTGCGCCGTTCGATGCCGTGGATCGAAGGCGACCGCGCCGGCCTGATGTTCCTCGCGTTCGGCTTCTCCCTCGACGCCTTCGAAGCGCAACTGCGGCGCATGAGCGGCCTGGAGGACGGCATCACCGACGGCCTGTACCGCATCAGCCGGCCGATCACCGGCGGCTACTACTGGTGCCCGCCGCTCCAGGACGGCCGCCTCGACCTGCGCGCCCTGCGCATCGGCTGAGGCCCGGGCATGGACGTGGTGCGGTGGGGCATGATCGGCTGCGGCAGCGTCACTGAACGCAAGAGTGGTCCGGCGCTGCGCAAGGCGCCCGGTTCAGCGTTGGTGGCGGTGATGGGGCGGCGGCTCGACGCCGTCAGCGACTACGCCGCCCGCCACGGCGTCGGGCGGTTCTACACCGACGCCGACGCCCTGATCAACGACCCCGACGTGGACGCGGTGTACATCGCCACGCCCCCCGACAGCCATCACGCCTACAGCCTCAAGGTCGCCGCCGCCGGCAAGCATTGCTGCGTGGAAAAGCCCATGGCGCTCAACGCCGGGCAGAGCCGCGAGATGCACCAGGCGTTCGCCGACGCCGGCCGGCACCTGTTCGTGTCCTATTACCGCCGTTCCCTGCCGCGTTTCCGGCAGGTGCGGCAATGGCTGGACGAAGGCCGGATCGGCGAGGTCCGGCTGCTGAGCTGGACGCTGACCAAGGCCCCGTCGAAGACCGACCTTGAGGGTGGCGACAACTGGCGCACCGACCCGGCGGTGGCCGGCGGCGGCTACTTCGCCGACCTGGCCAGCCATGGCCTGGATCTGTTCCAGTACCTGCTCGGCGACATCGTCGACGTGGCCGGCTTCACCGCACGCCAGGCCGGGCTGTACGCGGCCGAGGACGCAGTCGGCGCCAGTTGGCGGTTCGCCGGCGGCGCCCTGGGCATGGGCTGCTGGAGCTTTGCCGCGGACCGGCGCGAGGACCGGGTCGAGATCGTCGGCAGCCGCGGGCGGATCGGTTTCTCGGTGTTCGATGAGCAACCGGTCGAACTGCACGCCGATGAACACGTCAGCCTGCACATCCCCCATCACGAACACATCCAGTGGCATCACGTCCTGGGCATGAACGCCCACATCCGTGGCCAGACGCAGCACCCGGCGGTGGCCGCCGAGGCCCTGAAGACCGATTGGGTGATGGACCGGATCCTCAAGCGCGGGTGACGCCCTGCGGCGTCTGGATTGACGCCATCGCCAGCAGGCTGGCTCCCACAAGGGATCTCGGTCGGCTGCAAGGTTGGCGATCACTGCAGAACAATGTGGGAGCCAGCCTGCTGGCGATGACGTCAGTGAGAGCACCGCAGGGCAAGACAGGCGCTCCCGCAGCCCCGCATCTAAGGTTATGCCCAAACAATATTTCTCAAGCCTGACACCGCTTCCCTAAGATCACGTCATAACTCGTTATGACAAGTGATCGCCGATGACCGACAACCTCCTTTCCCTGGGCAGCGTCCCGTTGCACACCCAACTGCGCGATGTGCTGCGCACGCGCATCCTCGACGGCCAATACCCGCAAGACAGCCAGATGCCCTCCGAAAGCGAGCTGGGTGCGATGTTCAAGGTCAGCCGCATCACCGTGCGCCAGGCGCTGGGCGATCTGCAGAAGGAAGGGCTGATCTTCAAGATCCACGGCAAAGGCACGTTCGTCGCCAAGCCCAAGACCTTCCAGAACGTCAGCACCCTGCAGGGCCTGGCCGAATCCATGACCGGCCGCGGCTACGAGGTGATCAACCGTCTGCGCAGCTTCCGGTTCATCGCCGCCGACGCGCGCATCGCCGAACGCCTGCAAGTGGCCGAAGGCGACACCGTGGCGCAGGTCAAGCGCGTGCGGCTGATCAACCGCGAGCCGGTCTCGCTGGAGATCACCTACCTGCCCAGGCACCTGGGCGAGCGCCTGGAGAAGGCCGACCTGGTGACCCGCGACATCTTCCTGATCCTGGAGAACGACTGCGGCCTGGCGCTGGGGCATGCGGACCTTGCCATCGACGCGGTGCTGGCCGACGACGACCTGACCCAGGCCCTGGGCGTCGAGGCCGGTTCGCCGATCATGCGCATCGAGCGCCTGACCCATGATGCCGACGGCCAGCCTCTGGATTTCGAACACCTTTACTACCGCGGCGATGCGTTCCAGTACCGCCTGCGGATCGACCGGCAAAAAGGGGAGCGCACATGACGCAGGATTCGACGGCAGGCACCACGATCGAACAGGAATACGACATCGTCGTGATCGGCGGCGGCACCGCCGGCCCGATGGCGGCGATCAAGGCCAAGGAGCACAACCGCGACCTGCGCGTGCTGCTGGTGGACAAGGCCAACGTCAAGCGCAGCGGCGCGATCAGCATGGGCATGGACGGCCTGAACAACGCGGTCATTCCCGGCCATTCGACGCCTGAGCAGTACACCAAGGAAATCACCGTCGCCAACGACGGCATCGTCAACCAGGCGGCGGTGTACGCCTACGCCACCCACAGCTTCCAGACCATCGAGCAGCTCGACCGCTGGGGCGTGAAGTTCGAGAAGGACGAAACCGGCGACTACGCCGTGAAGAAAGTCCACCACATGGGCGCCTACGTGCTGCCGATGCCGGAAGGGCACGACATCAAGAAAGTCCTCTACCGCCAACTGAAGCGGGCGCGGGTGAGCATCACCAACCGCCTGGTCTGCACCCGTCTGCTGACGGACGAGGAGGGCACGGTCAACGGCGTGATGGGCTTCGACTGCCGCACCGCCGACTTCCATGTGATCAAGGCCAAAGCGGTGATCCTGGCCTGCGGCGCCGCCGGGCGCCTCGGCCTGCCGTCCTCCGGCTACCTGATGGGCACCTACGAGAACCCGACCAACGCCGGCGACGGCTATGCCATGGCCTACCACGCCGGAGCCGAACTGGCGAACCTGGAATGCTTCCAGATCAACCCGTTGATCAAGGACTACAACGGCCCGGCCTGCGCCTACGTCACCGGCCCCTTGGGCGGCTACACCGCCAACAACAAGGGCGAGCGCTTCATCGAATGCGACTACTGGAGCGGGCAGATGATGCGCGAGTTCCACCAGGAGCTGGAGAGCGGTAACGGTCCGGTGTTCCTCAAGCTCGATCACCTGGCGGAGGAAACCATCCAGGACATCGAACAGATCCTGCACAGCAACGAACGCCCCAGCCGCGGCCAGTTCCACGCCAACCGCGGCACCGACTACCGCACGCAGATGGTCGAGATGCACATCTCGGAAATCGGCTTCTGCAGCGGCCACTCGGCGTCCGGGGTGTGGGTCAACGAGCGGGCCGAGACCTCGGTCAAGGGCCTGTATTCGGCCGGTGACATGGCGGCGGTGCCGCACAACTACATGCTCGGCGCGTTCACCTACGGCGGGTTCGCCGGGCAGAACGCGGCGCAGTTCGTGGAAGGGCGCGGGTTCACCGCACTGGATGCCGAACAGGTCGAGCGGGAGCGGGCGCGGGTGTTCGCGCCGCTTGCGCGCGAGCACGGCCTGCCGCCGGCCCAGGTCGAGTACAAGCTGCGGCGCTTCGTCAACGACTACCTGCAACCGCCGAAGGTGACCAAGAAGATGGAGATCGGCCTGCAACGCTTCGGCGACATCGAGCGCGACCTCGACCGGCTCAAGGCCCACAACGCCCACGAACTGATGCGCGCCATGGAAGTGAGCGTGATCCGCGACTGCGCCGAAATGGCCGCCCGCGCCTCGCTGTTCCGCGCCGAAAGCCGCTGGGGCCTGTACCACTACCGGGTCGACCACCCCGAGCGCAACGACCGCGAATGGTTCTGCCATTGCCACCTGAAGAAAGGCGAGGACGGGCGCATGACCAGCTTCAAGAAGCCCGTCGAGCCTTACATCATTCCCCTGGACGCCGTTGAAATGCAGGCCTACGACCGCCTGCGGGTCGGCGCCGCCTGAACCTCACCCAGAGAGAGCCCCGACCATGGCCCATCAAGCCCAGGACATCTTCTTCCGCTCCAACGCCCCCGTCACCGTGGACGAAGACAAATGCATCGCCGACAAGGGCTGCACCGTGTGCGTCGACGTCTGCCCGATGGATCTGCTGGCGATCAACCCGGCCACGCAGAAGGCCTACATGGCCTTCGACGAGTGCTGGTACTGCATGCCCTGCGAAAAGGACTGCCCGACCGGGGCGGTGAAAGTGGAGATTCCGTATTTGCTGCGCTGATCCGTGACCTGCGGCGCGCTCACTGACGCCACCGACAACGCAAGACGCCATCCGGCCACCCCCGGACGCTTGGAACAAGAACATCCCCGCGTTTCCCACCGCCCACCGACAGCGGCGCAAACGCACCGTCCGAACCCAAGCGGTGGTGAGCCCATGACCTCTTTTTTTGCTGTGACCGACAACGCCGACATCCTCGCCCTGCAACCGCGCCTGACCGCCGAGGATCCGGGCGTGCGCCGCATTGCCCTGATCGACCTGGCCGACCTCGAAGAGCCGGACGGCCTGCTCTGGCTGGTGGAGCGGCTGACGGACGATTCCGCCGAAGACGTGCGCGCCGAGGCGGCGCGCTTGCTGGAGGCCTGGGAAGACGCGCCGGTGGTCGAGGCCTTGTGCCAGGCGCTGACCGACCCGTCGCCGGCGGTGCGGGTCGCCGCCGCGCAAAGCCTGAGCCTGCTCAAGAGCGAAGCCGCAGGCCGGGTGATCCTGCCGTGGACGGCGCACGCCGAAACCGGCGTGCGCACGTCGGCCTGGCGGGCCCTGCGAGAACTGCGCCTGGCCCAAGCGGCGCCGGCAGCCGTGGCGGCGCTCGACGACGCCGATGCGGGCGTGCGTCGCGAAGCGGTGGGGGTGCTCGGCTGGCTCAAACAACTTGATGCCTTGCCGGCGCTGGCGCGGCTTGCCAGCGCCGACCCGGACAGCGAAGTGCGCCGCGCCGCCACCGGCGCCCTTGGGCTGGCGTCCGGCGCCGACGTGCTGCCGGCCCTGCAACGGGCCTTGCAGGACTCGGCCTGGCCCGTGCGCGAAGAAGCCGCCACGACCCTGGGCAAGGTCGGCCACCCCGACGCCGGCCCGGCCCTGATCCAGGCCCTGAACGACGACTACTGGCAAGTGCGCCTGCGCGCCGCCCGCAGCCTCGGTCGCCTGCGCTGTGTCGCCGCGTTGGATGCGTTGATCGAGACCCTGGGCCACCGCATCAGCAACCTGCGCAAAGAGGCGGCGCTGGCCCTGGGCGAACTCAATGACCGTGGCGCGGTGGCCGCGTTGCAGGCCGCCCAGGACGACGGCGACCCGGAAGTGCGCAAGGCCGTGCGCATCGCGTTGAGTCAGTTGCAATGAGCCCGCTGGCCATCGGCAATGCCTCGGCCGGGCAGACATTGCGCTTGAACTGGCCGGACGGGCGCGAACAGCGCCTGGGGCACGTTGAGTTGCGCCGTCGCTGTCCGTGCTCGCAGTGCCGGGCGTTGCGCCTGCGGGGCATGACGCCGCAGGTCGATGACCGAGTCCGGATCATCGAACTCAACCCCCAGGGCTACGGCCTGCAACTGGTGTTCAGCGACGGCCACCGGCGGGGGATCTACCCTTGGCAGTACCTGCAGCAACTGCCTTGATCCTGCGGCGTCAGGTCACTGCGCAGCCGTCATCGCCGGCCGGCAGCCGCGGAAGATGTCCAGCCCCGGCTGGTACAGCGAGGTCTTGACCTCGAACAGCCCCAGCACCGAGTGGAACAGGTTGTCGTGGCTCAGGTCCGGCTGGCCGCTTTTGCCTTGCAGGCAGCCACGGTCGATGCCCAGTTGCGCCAGGGTATTGTTGCCGAACCACATCACCATCGGCACATGGGTCTGGGCCTCGGGGGCCAGGGCGTAAGGCGCGGCGTGCAGGTACAGGCCGTTCTCGCCCAGGGATTCGCCGTGGTCGGAGACGTACAGCATCGAGGTGTCGAGGGTGTCCTGGTTGCGCTTGAGCAGCTCGATCACCTTGGCCAGGAAGTGGTCGGTGTACAGGATCGTGTTGTCGTACACGTTCACCAGTTCCTCGCGGCTGCAACTGCCCAATTGGTTGGTGTGGCAGATCGGCTTGAAGCGTTCCTGCTCCTTCGGGTAGCGATCGTAGTATTCGGGGCCGTGGCTGCCGTCGGCGTGCAGGACGATGATCGCGTGGCCCTTGAGGCTGTCGATGTAGCCCTGCAGGTCCGCCAGCAACGCCTCGTCGAGGCAGTTGTTGCCGTCGCAGAACGGCCCCGGCTGGTTCTTGGCGATGTCGCGGTGCGGCACCCGCAGACAGGTGCCCTTGCAGTCGCTGTTGTTGTCCAGCCACAGCACCTGCACGCCGGCGCGCTGGAGGATGTCGAGCAGGCCTTCGTAGGTCTTGCCTTTCTTGTCGCTGTAGTCCTCGCGGGGGAACATCGAGAACATGCACGGCACCGACACCGCCGTGGACGTGCCGCAGGAGTGCACCTGGGTGAAGTTGAGGATGTCCAGCTTGCTCAGCTCGGGGTTGGTCTCGCGTTCGTAGCCGTTGAGCGAGAAATGGTCGGCCCGGGCGGTTTCGCCGACCACGAACACCATCAGCGACTTCTTCTCGCGGGCGGTGGCCTTGGCGCTCATCACCGCGTCTTCGCCGACGGCCTGCACCACGAAGTGCTTTTTGATCCCCAGTCGCTGCTTGGCGTACTTGCTGATCGCGTAGATGTAGTTGGTCGGGTTGATGAAGTGGGTGAGCTTGTCTTCCTCGCGAAAGATCGGCGCGTAGGTCGAGTAGAACGCGCCCACCGACGCGCCGATCACCAGCACGCAGGCCACCATCACCAGCACCTTGTTCAGCAGCCCGCGAAAGAACGGCCGGTACGCCACCGGCCAGCGCCAGATCAGCGCCGCCGGCACCACGCCGAGCAGCAGCACATAGGCCAGCAGCTTGCCGCTGAACAGCGCGGAGGCTTCCGCCGGGTTGGTCTCGAACACGTTCTGGATCATCACCGTGTCGATGGTGATGCCGTATTCGTTCATGAAATAGGCGGCGCAAGCCGAGAGCAGGGCGACCAGGGTCAGCGCCGGCTTCAGCGTCCAGCGGAACGACACCAGGGTCAGCAGCAGGGTGATGGCGGCCCACAGGAACACGCCGAAGGAGGCGAAGAACGCCAGCTTGTGCGCCCCTTGCAAGGTGATCAACGTGCCCAGCGCCTTCCATGTCGCCAGGTTGTACAGCGCCACCAGCGCCAGGGAAAACAGTAGCACCAGACGGGTGGGGGTGATGGACGGTAAACGCAGTCCTTTGCCTGCAGCCATTGGGGTTTTTCCTCTACTCGGATAGAAAGCACACGCGGTTCGCGTGCAACTGTAGAAGATCATTGGTCAAAATTTCGTAAACATCCTGTAACAAACCTTCGGTGAGGGGCAGGGTTCATGCACAAGGACGATGGGTGACCAGGATCCCTGTGGGCACAGAACTGCGGCCGCTGCTGAATTCTGTGGGAGCCAGCCTGCTGGCGATGGCGGTGTACATGGATCCTGCGGACATAGCGAGACCTGTGGGAGCCGGCTTGCCGGCGATGGCGGTGGGTCAGTCACCGCAGATTTCGGCAGTGCCGACGCCATCGCTTGCAGGCAAGCTCCTACAGGTTTTGGCCTGACTGGCGGTCGTTGCCAGAAAATCCCAGGTGGAGTACAAATGTACTCCATGACAAACCTGACTCCCCGCCGTACCGCCATCCTGACCTTCATCCGCGAACGCATCGCCGAACACGGTCAGCCCCCGAGCCTCGCTGAAATCAGCGAGGCTTTTGGTTTCGCCTCCCGCAGCGTGGCGCGCAAGCATGTGCTGGCGCTCACCGAGGCCGGGTTCATCGAGGTCAATCCGCATCAGGCCCGGGGCATCCGCCTGCTCAATCAGCCGCCGCGTCCGGAACTGCTGGACGTGCCGGTGTTGGGCCGGGTGGCGGCGGGCGCGCCGATCGGTGCCGACGCCGAGGTCCACAACCGGCTGATGCTCGACCCGGCGCTGTTCGCCCGCGCGCCGGACTACCTGCTGCGGGTGCAGGGCGACTCGATGATCGAGGACGGCATCCTCGACGGCGACCTGGTGGGCGTGCGGCGCAATCCCGAGGCGCTCAACGGCCAGATCGTGGTGGCGCGGCTGGACGGCGAAGTCACCATCAAGCGTTTCGAGCGGGTCGGCGATGAAGTCCGCCTGCTGCCGCGCAACCCCGCGTACCGGCCCATCGTGGTGCGGGCCGACCAGGACCTGGCCATCGAAGGGGTGTTCTGCGGCCTGGTGAGGCAAGGCTGATGGGCGCCGTCGTTGCGTTGGACACGCTGTTCAATGGCGGCCAGGTCTGGAAGGGCCGACCTGCGGCCCCGGCCGCCAGCCCGCAGCCCACCGGCCATCCTGCGCTGGACGCGGCACTGCCCGGCGGCGGCTGGCCGGAGTCGGCGTTGAGCGAAATCCTGTTGACCGGCCCCGGCGTCGGCGAACTGCAACTGGTGTGGCCGACCCTGGCGCGGCTGTCGGCGGCGGGCGAGCGCATCGTGCTGGTGGCGCCGCCGTTCGTGCCGTACCCCCAGGCCTGGGCCAACGCCGGCGTCGATCTGCGCCAGTTGTCGGTGATCCGGGCCAGCGAGCGCGATGCCTTGTGGGCGGCGGAGCAATGCCTGCGTTCGGGCAGTTGCGGCGCGGTGCTGTGCTGGCCGCACAAGGCCGATGACCGTGCGCTGCGGCGCTTGCAGGTGGCGGCGGAAACCGGCCAGACCCTGGCGTTTGCCTGGCGCCCGTTGAGCGAGGCGGCCAACCCGTCGCCGGCGGCGCTGCGGATCGCCGTCGACGCCCGGCCGGCGCAGCTGCGGGTGCTCAAGTGCCGCGGCGGGCTGGCCCGCACGGCGCCAATCGCCTTTGCCGTGGGGCATTGAGGCCGCCATGCGCTGGGTCTGCATCCTGTTTCCGCAATTGGCGCTCGACGCGGTGCTGCGTCAACGCCCCGATCCCGACCAACCGTTGGCGCTGCTCAGCGGCCCGGCCCAGCGCCGGGTGCTGCAGGCCGTGAACGACGCGGCCAGGGCCCAGGGCCTGCGCCCCGGTCAGTCGATGACCGCCGCCCAGGCCCTGACCCGGGATTTCGCCAGCGCCGAGTACGACATGGCCGAGGTCGAACACTGGCAATGCTTTCTCGCCGCCTGGGCCTACCGCTTCAGCGCGCAGGTCAGCGTGCATTACCCGCGCACCGTGGTGTTCGAGATCGAGTCCAGCCTCGGCCTGTTCGGCTCCTGGGCACAGTTCGAGGCGTTGCTGCGCTCGGAGCTGACGGCGCTGGGGTTTCGCCACCGCATCGTCGCTGCGCCCAACCCGGCGGCGGCGCGGGTGCTGGCCAACGTCGGCGACGGTCTGGTGGTGCCCGACGGCGAAGCCTTGCGCCATCATCTGGGGCGGCTGCCCGTCGACCGGGTCGGGCTGGCGCCGAACGTGGCCACGGCGCTGGAGCGCATGGGCCTGCGCCACCTCGGCCAGGTGCAGGCCTTGCCGCGTCAGGCGTTGGCCCGGCGTTTCGAGGCGCAGGTGCTCAAGCACCTGGACACCCTGTTCGGCGCACGGCCGCTGGCGCTGGCGTTCTACCAGCCGCCGGACCGCTTCGACGTGCGCATCGAGCTCAATTTCGACGTGCAGTCCCATCAGGCGCTGCTGTTCCCGTTGCGCCGCCTGACCGCCGACCTGGCGGCGTTCCTCTGTGGCCGCGACAGCGGCGTGCAACGGTTCGACCTGCACCTTGAGCATGCCGGCCTGCCGGACACGCTGATCAAGGTCGGCCTGCTCAGCGCCGAGCGCGATCCGGCGATGCTGTTCGAGCTGGCCCGCGGGCGCCTGGAGCAGGTGCAGGTCGAGGCGCCGGTGCGCGGGTTTCGCCTGTGCGCCGAAGACCTGCCCGACTTCGTGCCCCAGCATCAGGAGCTGTTCGACGAACGTCCCCAGCAGACCTTGCCCTGGGAACAACTGCGCGAACGCCTGCGCGCCCGGCTGGGGGACGACGCGGTGCAGGGCCTGCGTTTCCAGGCCGACCACCGTCCCGAATGCGCGTGGCAAACCGGGGTCGACAAGCTGCCCTGCGCGCCGCTGCCGGGCGTGCACCGTCCGGGCTGGCTGCTGGACGAGCCGCAGGCGGTGCCCGAGGGCGCGGCGCGGATCCTCATGGGCCCGGAGCGCATCGAATCCGGCTGGTGGGACGGTGACGACGTGCGCCGCGACTACTACCTGATCCAGAACCGCGCCGGGCAGCAGGGCTGGGCCTACCGGGCGGTGGGCGAGGGCGGTCCGCTGTGGCTGCAGGGCTGGTTCGCATGAACGACGGCTATGCCGAACTGCACTGCCTGTCGAACTTCAGTTTCCAGCGCGGTGCCTCCAGTGCGCTGGAGCTGTTCCAACGGGCGAAGCAGCAGGGCTACCAGGCCCTGGCGATCACCGACGAATGCACCCTGGCCGGGATCGTCCGGGCCTGGCAGGCGGCCAAGGCCGTGGAGCTGCCGCTGATCATCGGCAGCGAGGTGCGCATCGACCAAGGCCCGAAACTGGTGCTGCTGGTGGAAACCCTCGAAGGCTATCAGGCCCTGTGCGGCCTGATCACCCGTGCCCGGCGGCGTACGCAGAAAGGCTGCTATCGGGTGCTGCGCGAGGACTTCAGCCAGCCGCTGCCGGGGTTGCAGGCGCTGTGGGTGCCGGACGCCACCGATGACGTCGAAGAAGGCCGTTGGCTGCGCCAGGCCTTCGGCGAGCGCCTGTGGCTGGCGGTGCAGCTGCATTGCGGGCAGGACGACCGCCAACGGCTGGCGGCGTTGCTGGAACTGGCCGACGGGTTGGGCATCCCGGCGCTGGCCAGCGGCGATGTGCACATGCACGCCCGTGGCCGCCGGGCGTTGCAGGACACCATGACCGCGATCCGCCACCACGTCCCGGTGGCCGAGGCCGGGCTGCGCCTGCACCCCAACGGCGAGCGGCACCTGCGCAGCCTCGACGCGCTGCGCGGGCTGTATCCGCCGGCCCTGCTGCAGGCCGCCGTGGACCTGGCCCGGCGCTGCACCTTCGACCTGGGGCAGTTGCAGTACCGATACCCGCAAGAGCTGGTGCCTGACGGGCACACCGGCCGTTCCTGGCTGCGGCACCTGACCAAGGGCGGCATCGCCTGGCGCTGGGAAAAAGGGGCGCCCTTCAAGGTGCTGAGGCAGATCAACAAGGAACTGAAGCTGATCGCCGAGCTGGGCTACGAAAGCTATTTCCTCACTGTCCACGACGTCGTGAAGTTCGCCCGCGAGCAGCGCATCCTCTGCCAGGGCCGTGGCTCGGCGGCCAACTCGGCGGTGTGCTTCGCCTTGGGCATCACCGAGATCGACCCGGACCGCACCACGCTGCTGTTTGAGCGTTTCATGTCCAAGGAGCGCAATGAACCGCCGGACATCGACGTGGATTTCGAGCACGAACGCCGCGAAGAAGTCCTGCAGTACGTGTTCCGCCGCTACGGCCGCGGCCGCGCCGCGTTGACGGCGGTGGTCAGCACCTACCACGCGGCCGGCGCCGTGCGCGACGTGGCCAAGGCCCTGGGCCTGCCGCCGGATCAGATCAACGCGCTGGCCGACTGCTGCGGCCACTGGAGCGACGACGTGCCGCCGGTCGAGCGTTTGCGCGAAGGCGGGTTCGACCCGGACAGCCCGGTGCTGCGCCGGGTGCTGAGCCTGACCGGGCAACTGATCGGCTTCCCCCGGCACCTGTCGCAGCATCCCGGCGGGTTCGTGATCTCCCAGGAGCCGCTGGACACCCTGGTGCCGGTGGAGAACGCCGCCATGGCCGACCGCACGGTCATCCAGTGGGACAAGGACGACCTCGACGCGGTCGGGTTGCTCAAGGTCGACATCCTCGCCCTCGGCATGCTCAGCGCGATCCGCCGCTGCTTCGACCTGCTGGGCCGCCACCGCAACAGGGATCTGAGCCTGGCGACGATTCCGGCCGACGACCGGCCGACCTACGACATGATCAGCCGCGCCGACACCATCGGCGTGTTCCAGATCGAGTCGCGGGCGCAGATGTCGATGCTGCCCCGGTTGCGGCCGCAGAACTTCTACGACCTGGTGATCGAGGTGGCCATCGTCCGTCCGGGGCCGATCCAGGGCGGGATGGTGCATCCGTACCTGCGTCGTCGGAACAATGAGGAAAAGACCACCTATCCGTCACCGGAACTGGAGGCGGTGCTCAAGCGTACCCTCGGCGTGCCGCTGTTTCAGGAGCAGGTGATGCAGATCGCCATCGTCGCGGCGGACTACAGCCCCGGCGAGGCCGACCAGCTGCGCCGTTCCATGGCCGCGTGGAAGCGTCACGGCGGGCTGGAGCCGCACAAGGAGCGGCTGGCTGCCGGCATGAAGAAGAACGGCTACTCGCCGGAGTTCGCCGCGCAGATCTTCGAACAGATCAAGGGCTTCGGCAGCTACGGGTTTCCCGAATCCCACGCCGCCAGCTTCGCCTTGCTCACCTATGCCAGTTGCTGGCTCAAGTGCCACGAACCGGCGGCGTTCGCCTGTGCGCTGATCAACAGTTGGCCGATGGGGTTCTACAGCCCGGACCAGATCCTTCAGGACGCCCGCCGGCACCATTTGCAGATCCGCCCGGTGGACGTGCGCGCCAGCGACTGGGATTGCGGCCTGGAACCCATGGCCGGCGGGCAGCCTGCCATCCGCATGGGGTTGCGCATGGTCAAGGGCTTTCGCGAGGAGGATGCCCGACGCATTGAGGCGGCGCGGGAGCGGGGCGCGTTTGCCGATGTCACCGACCTGGGCGCACGGGCAGGGCTCGACAGCCGGGCCTTGGCGTTGCTGGCGGACTGCGGGGCGCTGCGCGGGCTGGCGGGCGACCGCCACCGGGCGCGTTGGGAAGTGGCCGGGGTGCAGGCGCAGCTTGGGCTGTTCGCCGGGTTGCCGGGGCAGGAAGAGCCTGAGGTCGTGTTGCCCAGGCCCAGCGTCGGCGAAGACCTGCACGCCGACTACGCCACCCTCGGCACCACCCTGGGGCCGCATCCGCTGGCGTTGCTGCGCGAGGAGCTGAGGGCGCGGCGGTGCCGCAGTTCGCGGGAATTGCAGGAGGTCGAGCACGGCCGTCCGGTCAGCATCGCCGGGCTGGTGACCGGACGCCAACGGCCGGGCACCGCCAGCGGCGTGACCTTCGTCACCCTCGAGGACGAGTTCGGCAACGTCAACGTGGTGGTCTGGCGCGACCTGGCCGACCGCCAGCGCCGGGTGTTGGTGGGCTCGCAACTGCTCAAGGTCGATGGCCGCTGGGAGCGCGAAGGCGAAGTGCGCCACCTGATCGCCGGACGGCTGAGCGACCTGAGCCCGCTGCTCAACGGCATCCGCGTGCAGAGCCGCGACTTCCACTGACCCCGCCCAAAAAACTGTGGGAGCTGCGGTGCCCGCAAAATTCAGGTTCACCACAAAACCTGTAGGCGCTTGCCTGCAAGCGATGAGGCCGGCAGCCGACATCTGTGGAGCCTGACCCGCTGCCATCGCCAGCAGGCTGGCTCCTACAGGGGATCCCCGGTGCCCGCAAAATTCAGGTTCACCACAAAACCTGTAGGCGCTTGCCTGCAAGCGATGAGGCCGGCAGCCGACATCTGTGGAGCCTGACCCGCTGCCATCGCCAGCAGGCTGGCTCCTACAGGGGATCCCCGGTGCCCGCAAAATTCAGGTTCACCACAAAACCTGTAGGCGCTTGCCTGCAAGCGATGAGGCCGGCAGCCGACATCTGTGGAGCCTGACCCGCTGCCATCGCCAGCAGGCTGGCTCCTACAGGGGATCCCCGGTGCCCGCAAAATTCAGGTTCACCACAAAACCTGTAGGCGCTTGCCTGCAAGCGATGAGGCCGGCAGCCGACATCTGTGGAGCCTGACCCGCCGCCATCGCCAGCAAGCGGCCTCCCGCCGGGGATGGCGGCAGTCAGTCGGCCGAAGGCCAAAGCCGCTCGCCGCCCCCCGGCGCTTCGGTCCAGGCCTGCAGCGAGCGGGTCGGCAGGTCGAAATAGTCGCGGGTGCGGGCGTAGCCGTGGCCGCCCATGCGACCGATGGCGTCCAGGCCCAGTTGGTCGATGTACAGGGTCTTGGGGTCGATCAGTTCGTCGCGCACGTGGGCCATCAGCACTTCGCCCAGGATGATTTCCCGGGACTGGCCGATGGACAGCGCCATCATCCGCCGGCATTCCAGCGCCACCGGCGCTTCGCCGATGCGCGGGCATTTGACCGTGGTGCCGGCGATGGCGGTCAGGCCGGCGGCGGTCAGTTCGTCGAAGCCCGGCGCGAAGGGCACGGCACAGACGTTCATGGCTTCCACCAGGGCATCGCTGACGATGTTGACGGTGAACTCCTGATTCAACTGGATATTGCGGGTGGTGTCCTTGGGGCTTTGGTCCTGATAGTTCTCGACGCCCAGGGCCAGGATCGGCGGATCCGCCGACAGCGCATTGAAGAAGCTGAACGGCGCGGCGTTGACCCGGCCTTCGCCGTCCACGGTGGTGACCAGCGCAATCGGCCGGGGCACCACGCTGCCGATGAGGATCTTGTACTTTTCCCGTGGGCTGAGTCGGCTGAAGTCGAAGCTGTGCATGGCAGAAGTCTCTAAGGAAGGGGATCGATGGCGCTCAAGGGCGCGTCGGCGCTGTAGTCGTCGGCGAACGGGATGGCCGGGCGGAACAGGGTTTTCCAGTCCGGTCGGCCAAAGGCCCGGTCGCTGTGGCTGCGCATCAGTCTTTCGTATTGGCGCTGGGCCTGGCGTTGCAGGGACGGGTAGTCCACGCCGCTGACCTGGCCGTCGCGCATCACGCAGCGGCCGTCGATGTAGCTGGCGATGCAGTCGTCGCCGCGTCCGGCCAGCAGCAGGTTTTTCAGCGGGTCGAACAGCGGCCCCAGGTGCATCCCGCGCAGGCTGAACACGGTGATGTCGGCCTTGGCGCCCGGCGCGAGCCGGCCGAGGTCGTCGCGGCCCAGCGCCTTGGCGCCGCCGAGGGTGGCGGCGTTGTACAGGTCCAGGCCGCAGGTCAGCGAGGGGCCGCCCTCCATCAGCCGGGCGATGTTCAGGCCGTGGCGCATGTTCGACAGCAAGTCCGCCGGCCAGGTGTCGGTGCCGAGGGCGAAGTTGATGCCTCGGGCCCGATGGCGCCCGAACGAGTCCAGCGCTTCGCCGTCCCGGGCGAACACCAGCGGGCAATGCACCAGGCTCGCGCCGCCGTCGATCAGCCGTTGCAGATCGTCGTCGCCACGGGTGTAGAGGCCATGGGGCAGCAGGCTGCGCGGGGTCAGCAGGTCGAGCCGCTGCAGCCAGCCCAGCGGCGAGGTGCCGTGCAGGCGTTCGACCATCGCCACCTCGCCGGGCGCCTGGCAGCAGTGCAGGCGCACCGGTGCGTTCAGCTCGCGGCTCAGTGCGGCGGTGCGTTGCAGCAATGCCAGGGTGCAGGTCTGGATGCGGTCGGGCAGCAGGGCGCTGCGGATCAACCCGTCATGGGCGCCGTCGAAATCCTTGAAGAACCGCTCGGCGTCGTCGAGCCCGGCCAGGCCCCGGGCTTCGTCCCAGTGATGGGCGAGGGTGCCGTCGGCGCGCCAGTAACTCATGCCGCTCATGTAGCAGGGGCCCAGGTAGGTGCGCAGGCCCAGTTCGGCGGCGACGCCGGCGACCGCCGCGAACTCGTCGTAGCGTTCCGCCCATTCGCGGTAGTACATCGAGGTGATCGGCATCGCCGTGGTGATGCCGTTGCGGATCAGTTGGGTGAAGGCGTAGCGGTGCTTGAAGACCTCTTCGTCGGCGCTGAACGACTCCCGCGGGCCGGCCGCCAGGTAGTCCGCCGACCACATGCGGCCCATGGCGCGCTCGTCGCCGTTGTCGAGGGTCAGCACCGTGGAGTCAAGGTCGCCGAGAGCGTCGAGGTCGATGAAGCCGGGGCCGATCAGGGCATTGCCGTAATCGGTCCAGCCGTCCACCGGTCCCGGATAGCCGCGCCCGACGAACACGATGCGCGAGCCTTCGAACACCACTTCGCCGTCGCGCCACAGTACATGCCGCGTGCCGTCGAAACCGACCACGCAAGCGGCCTTCAGGCCCATGCGCTTCACAAGCGGCTGCCCAGCAGGCGGCCGCCGTCGGCGATCAGTTCGCCGCCCCGGTAGACCTGCCGCACAGGCCGCGCCACCACCGCCTCGCCGAGGGTCTCCACCGGCATCAGCAGAAAGTCCGCCGCCCGGCCGATGCCGAAGCCATGCCCTTCGACGCCCAGGGCGCGGGCCCCGTTGCCCGTGGCTGCGTCGAACGCCGCCGCCAGTTCCTCGTCCTTGTTCAGGTCGAACCGGAACGCCAGCAGCATCGCCCGTTCCAGCATGTCGCCGTTGCCCATCGGCGACCACGCGTCGCGGATGCCGTCCGAACCCAGGCACACGTTGACCCCGGCCTCGCGCAGGGCCAGGAACGGCGGCACCGGGCAATCGGCCGGCGCCGAGCTCATCAGCGAAATCCCCAGCGCCGCCAGCCGTTCGGCCACCGGCCGGACCTGGCTCCACGGCAGCATGCCCAGGCAATAGGCGTGGCTGATCATCACCCGGCCCTGTAGGCCGAAACGTTCAGTGTGGTCGGCGATCCGGGCGATCTGCCACAGGCCCAGCTCGCCCTTGTCGTGCAGGTGAATGTCGACGCCGCGCCCGAATTCGGCGGCCAGCGCAAACACGAAGTCCAGCTGCGCGATGGGGTCGTTGTCGATGCCGCAGGGGTCGAGGCCGCCGACGGTCTCCACGCCCAGGGCCATGGCCTCGCGCATCAGGTCGGCGGTGCCGGGGCGGCTGATCAGGCCGGTCTGCGGGAACACCACCAGTTGCAGGTCGATCAGGTCGTTGTAGCGTTCGCGCAATTGCAGCATGGCTTCAACATGGCGCAGGCCGAATTCCGGGTCGATGTCGACGTGGCAGCGCATCGTCAGCGAGCCGCGGGCGATGCAGTTCTCCAGCAGGGCCCCGGCGCGTTCGGCGATCGGCGCTTTCACTTCGCGCAACACGCGGCGCTCGTTGGCGATGTAGTCCTTGAGCGTCGGGCCGGCGCTGTTCGGGCGCCAGGGCTGGCCGTACAGGGTTTTGTCGAGGTGGACGTGGCTTTCCACCAATGGGGCGGTGAGCAGCCGGTTCTGGCCGTCGATGTCGGTGACGGCCAATGGAGCATTGGAGGCCGGGCGGCGTTGGGTGAATTTGCCGTTTTCGATCAGCAGGTCTTCGGCGGGGGCGCCGTAGGGGCGGATGTTTCTGAGCCAGCGGGGGTGCGACATTTCATACCTCTGTTTCTTTGTTGTCCGGGCAGGCCTCATCGCTGGCAAGCCAGCTCCCACAGGGATGTGGACAGTTCACAAAATCCGGAAACACTCTGGAACCTGTGGGAGTCGGGGTGCGACGATGCGACTTGCCAACGATGGCCGCGATACGGTCTTCAGCCTTTGAGCTTGGACCAGATCCGGTCCTGCAGCTCCCGCGCCTTGTTGCTGCATTCCTTTTCCGGGCGCAGCCGCGAGGCGTATTCCTCGGGCATGTTGATCGCGTCCATGACTTTCCATTTCGCGTCCAGCAACTGATCGCTCTGGATGCCGTTGGCGTAGGCGATGGCGTTGGACACGGCAGCGGCGTTCTCGGGTTTCATCATCCAGTCGATGAAGATCTTCGCGTTGCCCGGGTGCGGCGCGCTCCTGGGCACGGCGAAGTTGTCCTGGAACATCGCCAGGCCTTCGCGGGGGTAGACGTAGCGGATGGTGCTCTTCTGCAAGGTGGCGCGGGCGGTGGAGCCGTTCCAGTTCTGCATCATGATCACTTCGCCGGAGGCCATGCGGTCGACGGTGTTGTCGGAGCTGTACATCTTCAGGAACGGTTTCTGCTTCTGCAGCAGCTCCAGGATGCGCTTGGCGTCCTGCGGGTTTTCCGTGCACTCGTCGACGTTCAGGTAATGGCTGGCGGCGTTGATCACGCTGCTGGAAGTGTCGAGGGCGGCGAGCTGGCCTTGCAGTTCCTTGCGCGGTTCGAAGAACTCCTTCCACGAGTCGTCCAGTTTGCCGCCCGGCACCCGCGCGCTGTCGTAGGAGAACCCGGTGGTGCCCCACAGGTACGGCGCCGAGTATTTGCGGCCGGGGTCGAAGCTCGGGTCGCGGAACGGCCCTTTGACGTACTGGAAGTTGCTCAGGCCCGGTGCGTCGATCTCCAGCAGCAGGTTCTGCTGGATCAGCGTCTGCATGATCGACTGCGACGGTACGATCACGTCGTACGCCGCGCCGCCGGCCTGCAATTTGGCCAGCAGGGTTTCGTTGCTGTCGTAGCCGTCCATGGTGACCTTGATGCCGGTCTCCTTCTCGAACTTGGCCAGCAGATCCACCGGGTAGTAGTCGGTCCAGTTGTAGAAGAACAGTTCCTTGGGCTCGGCGGCGTGGGCGCCGAACGCGGTGAGACAACTCAGGGCCAGACCGGATACCGCCAGACGCATGCCTTTGGTTTTCATGAGAGCGCTCCAGGTTTTCTTCATTGTTGTTTGCCGCGCTGGCCCAGCCAGAAGGCCAGCACCACCAGCACGATGGAAATCACCAGCATCAGGGTCGAGATCGCGTTGATCTCCGGGGTCACGCCGGCCTTGATCGCCGAGAAGATGTACACCGGCAGCGTGGTGGAGCCGGGGCCTGCGACGAAGAAGGTCATGATGAAATCGTCGAGGCTGACCACGAACGCCAGCACCGCGCCGGACAGCACCGCCGGCCACAGCAGCGGCAGGGTCACCCGGCGGAATACCTGCCAGGGGTTGGCGTACAGGTCGTTCGCTGCCTCCAGCAAGCTCCGGTCCAGGTCGTTGAGCCGCGCGCGGATCGGCAAGTACGCGAACGGAATGCAGAAGCCGATGTGCGCCACGATCACCGTCAGCAGGCCGAGCTTGATCCCCAGCGACATGAACAGCAGCAGGGTCGCCACGGCGGTGACGATCTCCGGCAGGATCAGCGGCAGGTTGATTCCGCCCTCGACCATCTTCTGCCCGTAGAACGGCCGGCAGGTGGCCAGCGCCGCCAGCAGCGCGGTGGCCGTGGCGCACACCGTGGCGATGGCCGCGACGATCACCGAGTTCAGCGCTGCCGTCTGGATCGACGGGTTGGCCAGGATCCGCCCGTACCAGGCGAACGAGAACTCGGTCCACACGGTCGCCGAGCGGTTGGCGTTGAAGCTGTAGACGATCAGCACCAGGATCGGCAGGTACAGGTAGGCCAGGATCAGCAGGCTGATTTCCCGGGTGGCGGGCAGTTTCTTCAGGTGCAGGGCGATCATGGGCGGGCTCCCCGGTGGAGGTTCTTGGCCGCGTTGCGGCTGTAGAGGGCGTACAGCACCAGCGACAGCAACAGGATCCCCAGCAGCAGGAACGACAGCGAGCTGCCCAGGGGCCAGTTGCGTGCGGTGCCGAACTGCTGCTGGATCAGGTTGCCGATCATCAGCGTCTTGCCGCCGCCCAGGATCGCCGGGGTGATGAACGCCCCCAGGCTCGGCACGAACACCAGCAGGGCGCCGGCGATCACGCCGGGCATCGACAGCGGCAGGATGATCCGGCGCAGCGCGTGCCAGCGGTTGGCGCCCAGGTCGTAGGCGGCCTCCACCAGGCGCCAGTCGAGTTTCTCCAGGGTCGAGTAGATCGGCAGGATCATGAACGGCAGGAAGCTGTAGACCAGCCCGACGCTGACCGCGAAGTCGTTGTAGAGCAGGGTGATGCCGCCGGCCTGGGGGAACAGCGCGTTGAGGCTCTGGGCGACCCAGCCCTGTTCGCGCAGGATGATCAGCCAGGCGTAGTTGCGGATCAGCAGGTTGGTCCAGAACGGAATGGTGATGAGCAACACCATCAGGTTGCGCCGGCGCGGGGTCAGGCTCGACATCCACAGCGCCACCGGAAAGCCGAACAGGAAGCACAGCACCGTGGTGCCGCCGGCCTGGAACACCGACCGCAGCAGGGCCTGGGCGTACACCCAGTTCAGTTCGAGCCCGCCGTCGAAGCCTTCCTGGAAAAACAGCTGCACATAGCTTTGCAGTTGCCAGTCGGCCTGCCAGTCGACGCCGCCGTAGAGGTTGCGCGGCAACAGGCTGATGTAGCCCATGATCCCCAGCGGAATGGCGATCAGGGCGAGCAGGGTCAACACCACCGGGCTGAGCAGCAGCGCGCGGTTGAGGGTCGGGGAAGTGCTGCTGACGCTCATCTCAGGCCTCCATCAGCAGGCAGGCCTGGGGCGGCAGGTGCACCGCCACGCGCTCGCCGACGCCGCGGCCCTGGTGCAGGCCTTCGTTGTTCTCGCGCAGCATGACCTTGATGTCGTTGTTCAGCCGGCACTGGTACAGCGTGGCGGTGCCGACGTACAGCACCGCCTCGATCACCCCGCCCAGGTGATGGGGCTCGTGCGGTGCGACCAGCCGCGAACGCTCCGGGCGGAACGCCAGGTGCATGCTGGCGCTGTCGACGCCTTGCGGCAGGCAGGGGATCTCCACCGGCATGCCGTCGGGCACGAACAGGTTCTCGTTGCGCTCGCCGCGCTTGAGGCGGCCGGGGAGGAAGTTGATGTCGCCGATGAACTGGGCGACGAAACGGTGCTGCGGGCGTTCGTAGATGTCGGTGGGCGTGCCGATCTGCAGGATCTTGCCGGCAGACATCACCGCGATGCGGTCGGACAGGGTCAGGGCCTCTTCCTGGTCGTGGGTGACGAAGATGAAGGTGATCCCGGCCTCTTGCTGCACACGCTTGAGCTCGACCTGCATTTCCTTGCGCAGCTTCAGGTCCAGCGCCGACAGCGGCTCGTCCAGCAGCAGGACTTTCGGCTTGGGCGCCAGGGCCCGGGCCAGGGCCACGCGCTGCTGCTGGCCGCCGGACAGCTGCGCCGGCTTGCGCCCGGCCAGGTGCTGCATCTGCACCAGCGCGAGCATCTCTTCGACGCGGCCGGGGATCTGCTTGCGTTCAAGGCCCTGCATCTCGAGGCCGAAGGCGATATTCTGCGCAACACTCATGTGCGGAAACAACGCGTAGCTCTGGAACACCGTGTTGACCCGGCGCTTGAACGGCGGCAGGTCGTTGACCGGCTCGCCCGCCAGGCGGATCTGGCCTTCGCTGACGTGCTCGAACCCGGCGATGGTGCGCAGCAGGGTGGTCTTGCCGCAGCCGGACGGGCCCAGAAGGGTGAAGAATTCGTTGTCGGCGATGTTCACCGACACATTGTCGAGGGCCGGCGCCAGGCCGGGGTCGTCGGAGTACCGCTTGGAAACGTTGCGCACTTCAATTGCTATTGGTTGACCCATAATGGTGCAATCCTCTAATTATTGTATGCAATATCTGAATGCAATTTAGAAATACCCGGATTAATCTGGCTGTGCAACCCCCTTTTTCCGCGGCTGCGCTTTTTGGCAAGCAGCGCCGACGGACCGTTGCCGGCACTGAAGGAGCTTTGCAATGACCGAGAAAAAACCGGAAACCTTGGTCGACCGCGTCTACCAAGGGGTTTACGAGGCGATCAGCAAGCGCTCGCTGCGCCCCGGCATGAAGCTGGGCGAGGCGTCGCTGGCCGAACTGTTCAATGTCAGCCGCACGTCGGTTCGTGCGGCGCTCAAGCAACTGGAGGCCGACGGCCTGGTCACCACCGAGCCCAATAAAGGTGCGTCGGTGTCGCTGCCCAGCGACGAAGAGATCCGTTCCCTGTTCGAAACCCGGCGTCTGGTGGAGATCGGCATCGTCACCGAACTGTGCCGGCGCAAGGACACGGCGGCGATGCAGGACCTGCGCGACCACCTGCTGCTGGAGGACGAGGCCCACCAGGCCGGCGACCACGAGCGGCTGATCCACCTGCTGGGCGAGTTCCACATCAAACTGGCCCGCAGCCTGAACAACCCGGTGCTGCTGGACTGGTTCCAGAAACTGATCTCCCGCGCCTCGCTGTACGCCGCCGCCCTGGACGACGACAGCCACGAAGCCTGCCGCGACGATGAGCACCTGCGGCTGATCGAGTACATCGAGGCCGGCAACCAGAGCGCCGCCGTCGAACTGACCTGCATGCACCTCAACGGCATCCAGAAGGCGATCCTCGACGTGGCGGCCAGAATCAAGACCGGCTATCACCCGCTCAAGCACTTGATCGAAGTCTGAAGGCCGGGGCGGGGGAAATCGGCTATACCTCTTATGCAACCCTTTGCGGCGCGGGAGGTTCGAAACACACGGGCGTGGCGTCACCGGGCGTTGCGATTGATCGGACTCACCACAGAGCGTTGAATCGGGCGATGCAGTTTCTATCCGACAACCATGGATGCGATGGCTGGAACGGTGAAATGGCCGGGCGCATCCGCGCATTTGACTGGAGCCTGACCGGTCTGGGCTCCCTCGACACCTGGCCGGCCAGCCTGTGCAGCACGGTGCGGCTGATGCTCGCCTCGCCGTTGCCGATGGTCATGCTCTGGGGCCGCGACGGCTACATGATCTACAACGACGCCTATTCGCGGTTCGCCGGCGGACGCCACCCGTACCTGCTGGGGACGCCGGTGGAGATGGGCTGGCCGGAGGTCGCCGACTTCAACCGCCACGTGGTCGATACGTGCCTGGCCGGCGGCACCCTGGAGTACCGCAACAAGGTCCTGGTGCTGTTGCGCGACGGCGTACCCGAAGACGTCTGGCTCGACCTCTACTACAGCCCCGTGGCCGACGACCGGGGCGCGCCGGCGGGGGTGATGGCGATGGTGGTGGAGACCACCGAACTGGTGCTGTCCGAGCGCCTGCGCCAGGCCGCCGAGGACGCCTACCGCGCCGACAACGAGCGGGTGCGCCTGGCGCTCAACGCCGGGGCGCTGCTGGGCTCCTTCGTGTGGGACGTGAAGAACGACGTGCTGTCGGCCGACGAGCGTTTTGCCCGCACCTTCTCCTATCCGGCGGACCAGGACCTGACCAACCTGCCGCAGCACATCGCCGAAGCCCACATCCATCCCGACGACCGTGGCTGGGTCGCCGAATGCGTCGAGCAGGCGGTGCTCTCCGGCGAACCCTACAACGCCGAGTACCGGGTATTGCGCGCCGACGGCAGCTTCCTGTGGGTGCTGGCCAGCGGCGGCTGCGAATTCAACGAACGGGGCGAGGCCTTTCGCTTCCCCGGCGTGCTGATCGATATCCATGAGCGCAAGACCGCCGAAGAATCCTTGCTCAAGTTCACCCGCAACCTCGAGCAGCGGGTGGCCGACGAAGTCGGGGCGCGGCTGGCGGCCGAGGAGCAGTTGCGCCAGTCGCAGAAGCTGGAGGCCATCGGCGGGCTGACCGGCGGCGTGGCCCACGACTTCAACAACCTGCTGCAAGTGATCGCCGGCAACCTCAACCTGCTGGCCCGGCACGAGCGCGACAACCCCAACGTGCAGCGCCGGGTCAACGCTTCGCTGGCGGCGGTGGACCGCGGCGCCAAGCTGTCCTCGCAACTGCTGGCGTTCGCCCGGCGCCAGCCGCTGACGCCGGCGGTGTGCAACCTGGCGGACATCTTCGACGGCCTCGGCGAACTGCTGCAGCGGGCGCTGGGCGAGACCATCCGCATCGACGTGCGCCTGCCGCACAAGCCCTGGCGGATCAACGTCGACCGCAACCAGCTGGAAAACGCCGTGCTCAACCTGGCGATCAACGCCCGGGACGCCATGAAGGGCGAGGGCACCATCACCCTGAGCGCGGACAACCTCACCCTCGACCAGTCGTTCTGCGCCGGCAAGGGCATCCTGCCGGGGGATTTCGTGCGGATGTCGGTGGGCGACAGCGGCGTGGGGATCGCTCCGAACATGCTGGAGCAGGTGTTCGAGCCTTTCTTCACCACCAAGGCCGACGGCCAGGGCACAGGGCTCGGGCTGAGCATGGTGTTCGGGTTCGTCAAGCAGAGCGGCGGCCATGTCGAGATCGACAGCCGGGTGGGCGAGGGCACGCGGGTGCAGTTGTTTTTCCCGCGCAGCCTGCAGCCGCTGCGGGACGAATCGTCGGGCGCCGGCCGCCGGCAGCAGGGCGGCCACGAGACCCTGTTGGTGGTCGAGGACAATGACGCGGTGCGCGGCTCCACCGTGGAGCTGCTGCGCGAGGAAGGCTACCGGGTGCTGACCGCCGGCAACGGCGACGCGGCGATGCAGTTGCTGCTCGACGGCGCCTCGGTGCAGTTGATCTTCACCGACGTGGTCATGCCCGGCCTGATCAAGAGCGCCGAACTGGCCGCCTGGGCCAAGGTGCAGTCGCCGCCGGTGGCGGTGCTGTTCACCTCCGGCTACACCCGCGACATCATCTCGCGCAACCACCAGCTCAGCCCCGACACCCACCTGCTCGGCAAGCCCTACAGCCCCCAGGCGCTGCTGCGGATGATCCGCACGGTGCTCAGCGCCTGAGGCCCGGCAGGGCGGCGGTCACTTGCTCGGGTGCTTGGCCTGCAGATCCTTGGCGCGGGCCAGGTGCTTCTCCAGGGCCGGCAGCATCTTCTGGGCGAAGGCCTTGAGTTCCGGGCCGCCCTTGACCTTGTCGTCGGTCACGGTGTTGGCTTCCTTCTTGAACAGCTCGATGGCCTCTTCGTGGGCCTTCACTTGATTGTTGGCGTAGGCCGCGTCGAAGGATTCGTCGCGCAGTTCGAGGATCTTTTCCTTGGCCTGCTTGACCAGGGTGGTGTCGTCGGGCACTTCGATGCCGTTGGCCTTGGCGATGGTGGCCAGCTCATCGTTGGCGTTGCCGTGGTCGGTGATCATCATCGTCGCGAATTCCTTGATGTCCGCCGAGGCGCTCTTCTCCAGGGCCAGGCGGCTGGCTTCGATTTCAGCGATGCCGCCGGCGGCGGCGTTGTCGACGAAGGTGTTGGAGGTGGCGGCGAAGGCGCTGCCCATGCCGGTGCTCAAGGCGACGGCCAGGGCCAGGTGACGCAGGTTGAATCCGTCCATTGGTCATTCTCCACGCGTTGGTTGTGAGCGTTATCCAGTGGAGGGAGATGCGCCGGCAAAGGTTTGGTCCGGTTGGCGCCAGGACGACGAACGGTCGTTTGCCGCCTGGCCGGCAGTCGACAGAACCCCCAACCGAGGCCATCCTGATAGCTGGCGAACGCATAGGGCGCGTTGGCCGCGATCAATTGACGGAGGTGTTCCATGCCGGTTCCCCATGACCTGTTTCAGGATTTGAAGATTTCCAAGGAAGAGATCCAGCAACGACGCACCCAGGATCCGTTACTGGATTCATTGATCAACAAGTATTCCCAGGCGGACGCGGACGTGGTCAAGGCCGAGACCGCCACCTCGGATGCCCCCAGCGATGACGCCTTGAAGAAGCTCAAGGAGAAGCGCCTGCTGGTCAAGGACAAGATCGTCCAGCAGTTGCAGCGATAAGCGCGCACGATCCGCCGACCACCGGCGGCGGATCGGCCGGAACGTTGAACCCGCCCGGTACCTCGAATGTTCAGAGCCCGCATGCAGCGGCTCCCGGCGAGGTGCCCCATGAACCGTCCCACCCCCTCCAGCGACCAGTTCCCCAGCGAAGAGCAGGGAACCTACGACCCCGTGCCGACCCACCCTGAGCCCAACAGCCCGGCGCACACCTACCGGCATCCTCAGCGGGAGCCGGCGACGGATGAGACCGAACCGGACAAGCCTGATCCCCCCGGCGCCTGACCGGCCGCCATCGCCAGCAGGCTGGCTCCTGCAGGGTTTGTGGTGCATCTGGATCTTGGGGACACCCGCGATACCTGTGGGAGCTGCGGTGCGACGATTCGACTTGCCAGCGATGAGGCCGGTGAACCCGGCACACATCCCAAGCCTTACTTCAGGGCCGCCCCCAACGGCATCCGCGTCATGTGCGAGGCCTTCAGCGAGCCGAAATACAGCCAGTCGCCGTACTCCCGCGCCGTGGTGATCGGTGAGTAGTTGCCGGCGCTGGCGTCCTGCAGGTTGGCGATGACCTTGCCGTCCAGGTCCAGCCCCAGCACGAACGCGCGTTTCTCCAGGGGCTTGGGCAGCACGGTCAGCGCCCGGACGATCACCTTGCGCACGAACGGATGCCCGGCGGTGCGGTCCAGCAGCGGGTTGCGCGGCGCGTACAGCGCCACCCAGAAGCGGTCGCGGCCGTTGAAGGCGAGGTTGTCCGGCAACCCCGGCAGGTTGTCGATGAACAGGTCGTGGGTGCCGGCGTTGGGGCCGGTCAGCCAATAGCGGCTGATGCGGTAGGCGCCGGTTTCGTTGACCAGCACATAGGCGTCGTCCGGCCCCAGGGTGACGCCGTTGGCGAACTCCAGCCGGTCCAGGAGGACGCTGGTCTTGCCGGTCTGGAAGTCATAGCGCAGCAGGCGCCCGTCGCCGCCGTGCTCGATGATCGCCTCGCCGTCGTGGCCGTAGCCCCAGCGGCTGGAGGCATCGCTGAAGTAGGCGTAGTGCCCGGACTTGTCGATGGCCACGTCGTCGGTGAAGCCGAAGGGCAAGCCGTTGGCCTCGGTGGTCAGCGCCACCAGCCGGCCCTGGGCGTCGAGGGACAGCAAGCCCTTGACCGCGTCGGCGATCACCAGCAGGCCGTTGGGATGCCGCGCAAGCCCCAAGGGACGGCCACCCGTGTCGGTGAGCACTTTGCGCTGATGGCCGTCGAGGCTGGTGCGGATCACGCGGCCGTCGTGCAGGCCGGTGATCAGCTTGTCGTCCTCCAGCAGCAGCGCCTCCGGCCCTTCGATGCCGCTCGGGCCGACCTGGCGCAAACCGCGCAGGCGCTGGTTGTCGGCGTAGGGGCCGTCGGTCATCGACGGTGCCGGCGGCGGTGTCCAGGCCACGGGTTCGACGCGGGTCGGCATCAGCAGCAAGAACGCCAGCACGAAGAAGACCAGCAGCAGGATCAGATGGCGCAGCTTCACGCGTCGGCTCCTGTGCGGGCCAGGTGCTGTGCGGCGCGGTCGCGCAGGGCCAGCATCGAGGCGGCGGACTCGCGCTCGATGCGCCGCTTGAGCAGCAAAAGGTTGGCCAGGCGCATGCCCATCCCGTCGAACCGATAGTCCAGCGTACGCACGAACCGCGTGCGCCCCCCGACGTCCGCACACTCATAAACCAGCGACAACGACAGGCCATGGTCGCCCCGCGCCCGAGCGCACCAGCGCCGTCCCGGCAGATACTCGTCCACTTCCCAGACCAGATGGCCGTCGCGCCCGCCGGCGCGGATGTCTTCCTCGAACCGTGCGCCGGCGTGCAAGGGGCCGGCGGGGCCGTGAATCTTTAGGGACGAAGGGTGCCATTGCGGCCAACGGCTGACGTCGGCGGCGTAGGCGAGCACGGCGTAAGGCTCACCGTCGATGTCGATCCGGTGCTGCTGGCGGGTCATGGGCGTCCTCGGTTCGTTCGTGTGGGCGGGTTCCGGCTCCCAGTACAGGGTGCCGAACAGGTAATCCATCAGTGGCAGGACGATGTTGAAGTTGCGTTCCTGCATGCGTTCGCGGCGGTGATGCAGCTCATGCAGGCGGTGCATCTGGCGGATCCACGGCAGGCGGGCCAAGGGGTGGCGCGGCGGCAGGTGCTCGCAGGCATGGAACACCTCGTAGGTCAGGTAGCCCAGCACCATGCAGCCGCCGAACAGCCCGGCCACGTTGGCGTTGACCTGCGCGAACAGCCACCACAGCGGCAGGGCCACCAGCAGCGTGTGCACCACGATCAGCCAGGCCGGAAACAGGATCACCCGCCAGTCGCGGGCGCTGTCCCAGGTCATGTGGCCGGGGGTGAAGAAACTGTGGTGGTCGCCGGCGTGGCGGGCGTAGAACATTTTCGCGAAGCTTTTCTTGTGGTGCCCCAGGTGCCGGTGCACCACGTACACGCCGAAGTTGAAGAACAGCAGGGTCATTGGCACCGTCAGCCATTCCAGGGGCTGCACCTGCCGCACGCCGCTCCAGAACGCGCCGATGGCCAGCACGCCGAACAGCAGCACGAACGCGCCGTGCAGCCACGGGTTGTACAGCGGATGGATCGCCGCCCGGTAGCGGCTGCGGAATGCTTCGGTGGTTTGCCTCACTGCGGTCACCTGCGGATATTGTTGTTGTATCCGGCAGATTAGCTGATCCCTGAGCCTGCGCAGGCTCGGGGCCGAGGTCACAAGTGACAGGCTCCGGTACGCAGCGCCTTGGGCCTCAACTCAGCGGGTTCCAGCGCTGCGACCAGTCGTCGTCGGTCTTGATCACGGCGCGCAGCAGGTCGAAGGCGTGCTGCAAGGTGGCCGAGTCGCGGTCGCGGGAGTAGACGAGGTAGGTCGGATAGCCGAATTCCGGGGCCTTGGTCACGGCCTCCAGCGCGCCGCTTTCCAGGTAGGTGCGCACCACCCGCGTGCGGAAGTAACCGCTGCCGCCGTTCTCCAGGATGTACTGCAACGCCAGCGGGCCGAGGTTGAAGCTCAGGGCGGCCTTGGCCTTTTCCGGCAGGGCGGCGTCGTGCTGGCGGCGGAAATCCGGGCCCCAGTCGATGTACACGTAAGGGGCGGGGCGGTCGGGGGTGTGTACCAGGATGAGCTTTTCTTCCAGCACTTGCTCGACCTGCAGGCCCGGCCAGTATTCCGGCTGGTAGACGAGCGCGGCGTCGAGCACGCCGAGTTCGAGCTGGCGCAGCAGGTTTTCGCCGTCGCGGATCTCCATGCGCAGGGCATGGCTTTGGATGTGCTCGCGCAGTTCGGCGGCCCAGCTGAGCATCAGCGGGTTGCACAGGCTGACCTCGCCGCCGATGTGCAGCACGTTGTCGTAGCCTTCGGGCAGCGGCAGGTCGCGGCGGGCGGCCTCCCAGGTCTGCACCAGTTGGTTGGCGTACACCACGAACGCCTCGCCGTTGGGCGTCAGGCGCGCGCCGGCGCGGTTGCGCACGAACAGGGTGCTGCCCAACTGGCTTTCGAGCTTCTGCACGCGGGCGGTGATGGCCGTCTGCGTGACGAACAGCTTCTCCGCCGCCGCGGCGAGGCTGCCGTGGCGGACGATTTCCAGGAAGGTACGGGCGAGGTCGATGTCCATGGGCGGGCCGGCGTCTGAGGTGCCGGCATGATAAGCCGCAGTACTTGTGGGGGCCAGCTTGCTGGCGATGGGGGTGGGGCAGTCACCACAGGTTTTGTGGTGTGCCTGGATCTTGCGGACACACGGAGTCCCCTGTAGGAGCCAGCCTGCTGGCGATTGGCGGCAGTGCCGGCCTCATCGCTGGCAAGCCAGCTCCCACAGGTTTTGTGGTGTGTCTGGATCTTGCGGACACCCGGAGCCCTCTGTAGGAGCCAGCCTGCTGGCGATTGGCGGCAGTGCCGGCCTCATCGCTTGCAGGCAAGCTCCTACAGGTTTTGTGGTGTGCCTGGATCTTGCGGACACCCGGAGTCCCCTGTAGGAGCCAGCCTGCTGGCGATTGGCGGCAGTGCCGGCCTCATCGCTTGCAGGCAAGCTCCTACAGGTTTTGTGGTGTGCCTGGATCTTGCGGACACCCGGAGTCTCCTGTAGGAGCCAGCCTGCTGGCGATTGGCGGCAGTGCCGGCCTCATCGCTTGCAGGCAAGCTCCTACAGGTTTTGTGGTGTGCCTGGATCTTGCGGACACCCGGAGTCCCCTGTAGGAGCCAGCCTGCTGGCGATTGGCGGCAGTGCCGGCCTCATCGCTTGCAGGCAAGCTCCTACAGGTTTTGTGGTGTGTCTGGATCTTGCGGACACCCGCGATACCTGTGGGAGCTGCGGTGCGACGGCTCGACCTGCCAGCGATGGGGCCCGTGCGGTCAGCCGGCCAGTTCGGCCTCGCGTACCCGCGCCCAGTCCTCCACCAGCCGGGCCGGGGTGCAGCAGGTCTTGCGCTTGAGCACGAAGTTGCGGCATTTCTCGGCGAACTGGTTGCGGTTGTACAGCATGTCCTCCTGCATCTCTTGCAGCTCGGCCTCGCGGCAGCGGCGGATCAGTTCATGGTCGGTGCGCAGTTTGCGCTCGCGCACAGCCGCATAGGTCGGGTCGGTCAGTGCGCCGTGGGCCCGTTGCAGCAGCCACAGGCCGAACTCGTCCGGGCAGCGCGGGCCGATCTCCTGCACCATGCCCAGTTGCCGGGCCTGGAAGGCGCTGACCGGCAGGCAGGCCTGGGTCAGTTGCTCGGCCATGGCCGGGCCGACGGCGCGGGGCAGGCTGTAGGTCCAGTACTCCGAGCCGTACAGGCCCATGCTTTTGTAGTGCGGGTTGAGCACGATGTCGGCGCGGGCGAACACGATGTCGGCGGCCAGCGCGAGCATCACGCCGCCGGCGCCGGCATTGCCGGTCACGCCGCTGACCACCAGTTGCCGCGCATCGAGCAGTTCGGCGCAGACGTCGTCGATGGCCTGGATGTTCGCCCAGGCTTCGGCCCCCGGATCCTGCGCCGCCTGGATCACGTTCAGGTGCACGCCGTTGGAGAAACTGCCGCGACCGCCCTTGATCAGCAGCACCTGGGTGTCGCGGGACTTGGCCCAGCGCAGCGCCCGGACCATGCGCCCACACTGTTCGGTGCTCATGGCGCCGTTGTAGAACTCGAACGTCAGTTCACCGACCTTGCCGGACTCGCGGTAGCGGATCGGCTGGTAGGCCTCGTCGCTGAACGGCGCGTCGGCGATCGACCAGTCGAGCACCGGCACCTTCGCCAGTTGCCCGGCCAGCACATGCCGGGCCGGCCGCTTGAAGGTTTCCTCGCCCGGTTGCGGCTTGAGCCGCAGCGAGCCGATCCACAGGCTCTGGTCGCCGGTGGCCACCAACACGGCGTCGTCATGCACCGCGAGGATTTCGCCGGGGCGGCCGGTGCGGCTGTCCAGGTGGGCGTCGTACACGTAGTACTGCCCGCCGGCCAGGCTGGCCAGCACGCCGGGCTGACCGTCGGCGGCATCGATGCAACGCTTGATGAACCGCGCGCAGTCGTGCCAGCTGAACGTGCGGTCGTCTTGTTTCATGTTCGGTTGCAGGCTGCCGCGCACCTTGGGGTCGTTGTAGTCCAGCGGCACCGGTTCGAACCCGGCGATGAACTTCTCCACCACCTCGCGGATGCAGCGGATCGCCGCATCGCTGACCCGGCCGTTGTACAGCTCGGACTTGCGCAGGCCCGCCGGCAGGTTGAATTCGCAGGTGGCCCAGACGGGACCGGCGTCCATTTCCTCCACCGCTTGCAGGGCGGTGACGCCCCAGGTCGGCAGCTCATGGGTGATGGCCCAGTCCAGGGCGCTGGCGCCGCGGTCGCCGACGATGCCGGGGTGGATGATCACCACGGGGCGTTGCGCATCGCTCCACAGCGACTGTGGCACGCGGTCTTTCAGGAACGGGCAGATCACCAGGTCCGCGCCGCTGTTTTCGATCTGTTCGCACACGGACGCTTCGTCGGTGAACAGCACCACGCTCGGCGAATGGCCGGCCTGGCGCAGTTCCAGCCAGGCCCGTTGGGTCAGGCCGTTGAACGCCGACGACAGCAGAATGATGTTGAGTGATCGCATGGTTGCTCTTCCTTGAATGGGTCGGCCGCGGGCTCCCGATGAGCCGTCCGTGGCTGTCGATGGAGGCGCAAGGTTAGAGATTGGCGCGGCGGGCACCAGTGACTGAAGTCAACGTTCTGTGAGGGGAGATTTCCGTGGCGACGAACTGCCTTATTCTCAATGGTTTTAGGATGCTGATTTTTTATTACTTCAAATGTCTCAGGCGCTATTGCACAGTCGCTCCCCTGATCACCGCCGGACGATGCCGGCAGAACCAAGGATTTTCGCAGCGGGTGGAGCCCGTTTCAGGGAGCAAGGCATGGGTGGCAGTCTCAACCCGCATCACCAGGCCGTGGGCCGGATGTTCCAACAGGATTACCGCTGGCTGTGCACGGCGGTGGGCCGCACCCTCGGTTGCCCGCACAGTGCGCAGGACATCGCGTCGGAAACCTTCCTGCGGGTGCTGGCGCTGCCCGACCCGCTGGCCATCCGCGAGCCCCGCGCACTGCTGACCACCATCGCCAGGCGCCTGGTGTACGAAGGCTGGCGCCGGCAGGATCTGGAGCGCGCCTACCTGCAAAGCCTGGCGCAGGCGCCGGAGCCGGTGCACCCGTCGCCGGAGGAGCGGGCGCTGGTGATCGAGGCGCTGCTGGCGGTGGACCGTTTGCTCAACGGCCTCTCCGCCAAGGCCAAGGCGGCGTTTCTCTACCATCAGCTCGACGGCCTGACCTACAGCCAGATCGGCGAACGGCTGGGCGTGTCCACCAGCCGCGTGCAGCAGTACATGGTCGAGGCGTTCAAGCGCTGCTATCAGGCGATGCAGGCATGAGGCCGGACGAAACCCTGATCGATGAGGCCGCGCAGTGGATGGCGCTGCTGCAATCGGGCGACGTGAGCCTGCAAGAGCGCACCGCCTTCGAGGCCTGGCGTGCGGCCGATCCCCGGCACGGGCAGATCATCGAACAAATGGGCGGCGGCCTGAACCTGCTGCGCAACCCCAACCTGCGCGGCATGCCCCGCGACAGCCTGCTGCACAGCCTCAACGCGCCCTCCAGCCGCCGACGGTTCGTCAGCGGCAGCCTGAGCCTGCTGGGTGTTGCGCTGCTGGCCGGGCTACTGGGCCGGCGCTACGGCTGGCTGCCCGAGGCCGGGGAGCTGGCCACCGGCACCGGCGAGCGGCGCGGGTTCACCCTCGCCGACGGCAGCGCACTGACCCTCAATGCCCGCAGCCGCGCGGTACCGCGGTTCGACACCGCCGAGCGCCTGCTGGTCCTGCGCAGCGGTGAGCTGCTGGTGGATGTGGCCGCCCGCCAGCCCCGGCCCTTTGTGGTCGAGACCGAACATGGCCGCCTGCGCGCCCTGGGGACGACGTTCATGGTGCAGCGCACCGATGAGGCGACGCGCCTGGTGATGCTGCATTCCCAGGTCGAAGTGGTCACCGCCGGCGGCGTCCGGCAGGTGGTGGAGGCGGGCGAGAGCCTGCTGTTCAACGACCGGGAAATCCTCGCCCTGGAACGCAGCAAGGGTTGCGAAACCGCCTGGCTGCAAGGCCGGCTGGAAGTGCGCGACCGACCGTTGAGCGAGGTCATCGACAGCCTGCGCCGCTACCGGCGCGGCGTCCTGAGCCTGAGCCCGGACGTGGCCGGGTTGCGCCTCAGCGGCCTGTATCCGCTGGACGACAGCGAGCGCACCCTGCAATTGCTCGAACGTTCCCTGCCGATCCGCGTGACCTGGCACAACCCGTATTGGGTCAGCATCGACGCGCGGTTATAGCGCCATAACTTCCCGGTCTACCCAGCCCCTATAAAAACCGCCGGCCCGCTGCTCATTCCCTGCAGATGCCTTCAACAGGGAAGCCCTTCGATGTACTCATTCAAACAACAATTGCCTCGACTGACGCTGGCCGCCGCCTTGGCGATGGGGATCGCGCCGTCGCCGGCCGTGTCCGCGGAGGCGACCGCCCAGGTGTTCACCTTCGACATCGCCGCCGGCCCGCTCGATGAGGTGCTGCTGGACATCTCGCGCCAATCCGGCGTGCCGATCTCCTTCAGCCAGAACCTGGTGCAGGGCAAGCGCAGCGGCGTCGTGCGCGGTGCGTTGGGCGGCCGTCAGGCGGTGGAGAAAGCGCTGCAGGGCAGCGGCCTGCAAGTGGAGCAGAGCGCGCAGGGGCTGACGGTGCGGGAGGCCGACGCGCCGGTCGCCGCGCCGGTCAAGGCGGTCTCTGCGGCGCCTGCCGCCAGCGCCGACTACCGCCTGGAGAAGGTCACGGTCACCGGCTCGCGGATCGCCCGGGCACAATCCGACGGCGCTACGCCGGTCAACGTCATTACCCACCAAGAGATGGAAGCGCGGGGCTACAAGAACGTCTACGACGCCCTGGCGACCCAGACGCAAAACACCGGCATGACCCAGGGCGAGGATTACGGCAATACCTGGCAACCGGCGGCCAGCGCCCTCAACCTGCGGGGCCTGGGGCCCAACCACACGCTGGTGCTGATCAACGGCCGGCGGGTGGCCGACTACCCGACGCCGTACGACGGCAAGGTCAACTTCACCAACCTTGCGAACATTCCGTCGGCGGTGATCGAACGCATTGAGATCCTCAGCAGCGGCGCTTCGGCGATCTACGGTTCCGATGCGATCGCCGGGGTGGTGAACATCATCCTCAAGGACAAGATCGACGGCGTCGACGTCAACCTCAAGGGCGGCACCAGCGAGCGCGGCGGCGGCGACAACCAGCGCCTGCAGATCAGCGGCGGCGGCAGATGGGGCGACTTCGACGGGCTGTTCGGCCTCGAACTGACGAACCGCGACCCGATCTGGGCCGACGACCGCGGCTTCATGCAGAGCGGCCCGCTGACGGATGTCGGCTACCGGCGCGACCTGGGCAGCGGCCGTTATCTGGGGCCGGGCTGCGGCGCCTATCAGGGCGTGTTCGACAACAAGCTGCTCAACAACGCCGGCCGTTGCCGCACCGACCAGATGTACAACGACTACTGGACGATCCAGACCCAGAAGGAAAACTACGACGGCTACACCCGCGGCACCTGGCATTTCAGCGACAGCGGCCAGGTGTTCGCCGATCTGATGTACGGCCTCGACCACATCCAGAACAACACCCGGGGCCCGACCTTCACCTCGCCGGATTTCATCAACCAAAACACCGGCAACCTGGAGCGTTGGTTCCGGCGCTTCGGCGAGGAGGAAATCGGCGGGCGCACCAGCAACAACAGCAAATGGCGCGACACGTCCTGGACCGGCACCTTGGGGCTGTCGGACAAGATCGCCGACACCGGCTGGCGCTACGACCTGGCGGCCAACCGTTCCGAATACAAGAGCGTGCGCACCACCCGTTACACGCCGCGCGCGTCGATCCAGGACTTCTACCTGGGCCCGCAACTGGGCACCCAGGGCGGCTACCCGGTGTTCGCGCCGGACGCCTCGCGGCTCGACCGGCCGCTGACGCCCCAGGAATGGGAGCAGTTTCGCGGCAACCTGACCCAGAGCAGCAAGTCGGTGTCGACCAGCTACAACGCCTCGGTCAACGGCGAGCTGTTCGACCTGCCCGCCGGCCCCGTGGGGTTCGCCGGCGTGCTGGAGGCGGGCAAGCAGGAATACCGCATCGACCCGGACGACAGCCTCAACGACGGCAGCTTCTACAACACCACCCCGAGCCAGAGTTCCGGCGGCTCGCGCAAGCGCTATGCGGCGGGCGGCGAGTTCAGCATCCCGGTCACCGACACCGTGCTGGCGACGGCGGCAGGGCGTTGGGACCAATACAAGTTCAGCGGCCGCACCGAGCAGCAGAAGACCTACAACCTGGGCCTTGAGTGGCGCCCGGTCACCAGCCTGTTGCTGCGCGGCAGCTACGGCACCAGTTTCCGTGCGCCGGACCTGAACTACATCTACCAGTCCGACAGCAACGGCTATTACCCGGCGCAGATCGACTACTACGGGTGCAGCCAGGGCGTGGAGGGCGCCTGCGACCGCGGGCGGGTCGACTATACCCAGAGCGGCACGGCGGACCTTGAGTCCGAGCGCGGCAAGTCGTGGACCTACGGGTTCGTCTGGTCGCCGTCGCGCAACTTCGATTTCTCCACGGACTTCTGGCGGGTGGAGATTGACGACCTGCTGACCACGGTGGACGAGAACCGTCTGTTGCAGGAAGAGAACGAATGCCGCAACGGCACCCAGGACATCAACTCGGCCAACTGCCAGTCGACGCTGGCGCGCATCGACCGCAATCCGGGTAACGCGGCCGTCGACCCCAACCAGTTGCAGCGGGTGAGGGTGAACGCGATCAACGCCGCCAGCGAACGGGTCAGCGGCCTGGACTTCAAGAGCAACATCCGCTGGGGCGCGGGGCAGTACGGCGCGTTCAGCTCGGCGCTGGGCTACACCCTGGTGCTGTCGCACTACTACAAGGAATCGGACGAAGCCCCGACCCAGGACTGGCGCACCTCGCGCACCAACTACGACTGGCGCAGCAAGGTCAACGCCAGCCTGACCTGGGACTACCAGAAAGCCACGGCGACGCTGATGGGCATCCGCTACGGCTCGGTCACCAACGGCGCGGGCGACGGCCGCCTTTCGCCCTGGACCGTGTTCAACGCCAGCGCCCGCTACCGGCTCAACGACCGGGCGAGCGTGGGGCTGACCGTGAACAACCTGCTCAACCAGGTCAAGCACGACGACTCGGCGGGCTGGCCGTACTACCCCACCGGCAACTACGACCCGTACGGGCGGCAGTGGTGGCTGGATGTGAGCTATCACTTCGGCAGTTGACGGTGGTGGGGCAGGTGCCGGTGATGTCGCCAGTGCCGGCCTCATCGCTTGCAGGCAAGCGCCTACAGGTTTTGTGGTGTGCCTGGATCTTGCGGGCACCCGGAGTCCCCTGTGGGAGCCAGCCTGCTGGCGATTGGCGGCGGTGCCGGCCTCATCGCTTGCAGGCAAGCTCCTACAGGTTTTGTGGTGTGCCTGGATCTTGCGGGCACCCGGAGTCCCCTGTAGGAGCCAGCTTGCTGGCGATTGGCGGCAGTGCCGGCCTCATCGCTTGCAGGCAAGCGCCTACAGGTTTTGTGGTGTGCCTGGATCTTGCGGGCACCCGGAGTCCCCTGTAGGAGCCAGCCTGCTGGCGATTGGCGGCAGTGCAGGCGCCATCGAAACCGGCATAACCTCATCACCCATCGGTCTAACCCGTCCCCTATAAAACCCCGCCGCCCATCACACATCCCTGCATAAACCAAAACGCAGGGATGGCTGTTCATGATCCAGTTTTCACCCGTCAAATCCCCCTTGAGCCTGGCCTTGCTGCTGGCGGTCCAAACATTGCCGGCGGTGGCCGCCGACAGTGCGGAGTCCGCACCAACACCGGTACTGCAACGGGTCGAAGTCACCGGCACGGCGATCCGCCGGGTCGATGCCGAAACCGCTGTGCCGGTCACGGTGCTGCGGGCCGAAACGCTGCGCGAGCAGGGCGTCACCACCACCGAAGAGCTGGTCAACCGCATCTCCGCCAACCAGTCCTCCGTCGGCGGCGGGCGTTCGGTGGGCTCCAGCAGCGGCGGGGCGTCCTATGCGGACTTGCGCGGCATCGGCCCGAACAAGACGCTGGTGCTGCTCAACGGCCGGCGCCTGAGCAACAACGCCACCAGTTCGATCAACGGCTCCGGCGTGGATCTCAACACGATCCCGTTCGCCGCCATCGACCGGGTCGAAGTGCTGCGCGACGGCGCGTCGGCGCTGTACGGCACCGACGCCATCGGCGGGGTGATCAACTTCATCACCAAGAGCAGCCTCACCGAAGGCCAGATCAGCACCAGCTACGACACCCCCACACACGCCGGCGGCGGCGAGAGCCGCAACGTCAGCGGCAGCTGGGGTTTCGGCGACCTGCAGGAGGACCGCTTCAACGTCTTCGGCGTGGTGAGCCACGACAAGCAGGAGCGCCTGGCCGCCAAGGACCGCAGCTACACCTACAACTACCAGCCTGGCCGGGGCCTGGATTACACCTCCGGCACCGCCTCGCCGGCCAACTGGAGCCAGGGCAGCAACGCCACCAACCCGTTGGCCGGTTCCGGCTGCAACGCGCCGGGGCTGCTGGCGCGCAACGGCATCTGCCGCCAAAGCCTGTGGAGCTACCTGGACCTGGTGCCGGAGACCGAGAAGACCTCGGCCTTCGCCAAGGCCACCGGCAAGCTGGCGGACGAGCACAACGTCAGCCTCGAATATTTCTGGGCGCGCAACGAGAACCGCACGCAGATCGGCCCCGGCACCCTGATGGGCAACCAGGTCAACCCCGGCACCGCGTTCTATCCGGGCAACGGCATCACGCCGGGGCCCACAGGCTTCGCCCTCGACCCGACCCAGGCGGTGGACGTCAACTGGCGCGAGACCGCCGTCGGCGCCCGCCGGCACGAAGACGACAACACCGGCCAGCGTCTGCTGCTGAGCTTCGACGGCAGTCTGGCGGGCTGGGACTACAACCTCGGCGCCTCCTACAACCAGAACAAAGTGGTCAACACCATCCGCAGCGGCTACGTGAACGACCGCGCCGTGAGCCAGGGCATCGCCGACGGCGTGATCAACCCGTTCGGCCCGCAGACCGCCGCCGGTGCCGCGCTGCTGGCGGCCAACGCGGTGGACGGCGACTACGGCACCGCCGTGGGCCGGGTGAAGGCCCTCGACGGGCGGGTCAGCCGCGAGATCGGCGACTGGTTCGGCGCCGGCCCTTCGGCGCTGGCCCTGGGCGGCGAGTACCGCAAGGAAGATTTCCACCAGGACTTCGCCCCGTTCGCCGGCGACGTGCAGAGCCTGGGCGTGGACCCGAACGGCAGCGTGGCGGGCGACCGCAGCGTTTCGGCGCAGTACGCCGAGATCAACGTGCCGGTGCTCGACAGCCTGGAACTGTCCGCCGCCGTGCGCCACGACAAGTACAGCGACTTCGGCAGCACCACCAACCCCAAGTATTCGTTCCGTTTCCAGCCGTTCAAGGAACTGGTGGTGCGCGGCGCCTACAGCGAAGGGTTCCGCGCGCCGTCGCTGTATGAGTTGTACAACCCGACCTTCACCTCGTTCACCAACGCCAACTACAACGACCCGCGCCTGTGCGCCGGCGGCACGCCGAGCAACGGCGGGATCGCCAACCGCGACTGCGCCCAGCAGTTCTTCCGCACCTCCGGCGGCAACACCGAGCTGAACCCGGAAACCGCGCGCAACGTCACCCTGGGCTTCGTCTACCAGCCGTTCGACCGCCTGACCACCGGGCTGGACTTCTGGTGGATCGACATCGCCAACCAGATCGCCGAGTTCCCGGAATCGGCCGTGTTCGAGAACCCGGAACTGTACCCGGACCGTTTGATCCGCAAGCCCGACGGCTCCATCGACCATGTCGTCACGGGCCTGGCCAACCTCGGCAAGATCAAGACCAACGGCGTCGACGTCAGCTTCGACTACCGCCTGCCCAGCACCCCGTTCGGCGAGTTCGGCATCGGGCTGCAAGGCACCTACGTCAGCCGCTACGACTACCAGCAGCAGCTCAAGGGCGACTACATCGACAAGCTCGGCGACTTTCGCGGCGGCGATTTCGCCTCGGCCGGCGCCGTGGCCCGTTGGCGCCACAGCCTGACCGGCACGTGGAACCACGGCCCGTTCGGCGCCAGCCTGACCAACCGCTACACCAGCGGCTACCACGATTCGGACCGCGAGGCCCACGACTACGTCGGCTCGTACAACGTCTGGGACCTGGCCGGCACCTACACCTGGCGCAAGACCCTGGGCGTGACCCTCGGGGTGAAGAACCTGTTCGACCGCGAACCGCCGTTCAGCAACCAGACCTACACGTTCCAGAGCGGGTACGACCCCAAGTACGGTGACCCGTTCGGCCGCACGCTGTACACGCGGCTCAGCTACAGGTTTTGAGAATGACAGGAGAAGGCGGGTTTTAGTGACGATTCGTTCTAAGGCCTGCCCTATAAAAAATGCCTGCCTGTTGCACATCACAGGCAGGCGGGATGTGCGGTGACTGTTCCGGCCCTGTCGCGGGCAAGCCCGCTCCCGCAGTGTTTTGTGGTGACCAAAGATTCAGTCTTCACCCGATACCTGTGGGAGCGGGCTTGCCCGCGATGCGGCCGGGACAGCCGACCCGCCGACAAGGATCTGCCCATGCTTTACAGACACCGCATCCTGGCGCTCGGCCTGCTGCTGAGCCCCGCGACCTGGGCCGCCCCGCAGCACGCCCTCACGGTCTACGGCGAACCGCCCAAGTACGCACCGGACTTCCAGCACCTGGCCTATGCCAACCCCGACGCGCCCAAGGGCGGCTCGTTGCGCCGCTCTTCGCTGGAGAGCGGCCCGTTCGACCACTTGGTGCCCTATGTCGACAAGGGCACCGGCGTCGCCGACGTCGACGGCTGGCTGTACGCGCCGCTGGCCTACCGCAGCAAGGACGAACCCTACAGCGTCTACGGCCTGGTGGCGCAGCGCATGGAGCTGGACGCCGACCGGCGCTGGCTGCGCTTTTACCTGAACCCCAAGGCCCGCTTCGACGACGGCAGCCCGATCACCGCCGAGGACGTGCGCTACACCTACGAGCTGTTCACTACCCAGGGCAGCCTCAAGTATCGCCAGCAGTTTCGCGATGTCGCCGAGGTGGTGGTCGAGTCCCCGACCCAGGTGCGGTTCGTGTTCCGCAACAACGAAAGCCGCACCTTGCCGCTGGACCTGGCGACGTTGCCGGTGCTGCCGGAGCACTGGTGGCGCACCCGCGACTTCGCCGACGGCGGCGGTTTCGAGATCCCCCCGGGCAGCGGCCCGTACCGGATCGGTGCGGTGGATGCCGGACGCAGCGTGACGTTCGAACGGGTCAAGGACTGGTGGGGCCAGGACTTGCCGATCACCCGTGGCCTCTACAATTTCGACCGGCTGAACGTGGAATTCTTTGCCGACACCGACGTGTCGCGCCAGGTGCTCAAGGCCGGCGGCTTCGATTACAACCGCGAGTTCTCGGCCACCAGTTACACCATCGGCTACGCCGGCGCCGCGCTGGATCAGGGCCGACTGTTGCGCGAACACCTGGCGCCGGGCGCCGCCCAAGGCACGCAGGGTTTTGTGTTCAACCTGCAGAAGCCGGTGTTCCAGGACCGCCGGGTGCGCCAGGCCATCGCCATGCTCTGGGACTTCGAATGGAGCAACCGGCAGATGATGCGCAGCCTGTACCTGCGCCAGCGCAGTTTCTTTTCCCACAGCGCGTTGTCGGCCACGGAACTGCCGGACGCCGAAGAGCTGAAGATACTTGAGCCCTGGCGCGGCAAGATCCCCGACGAGGTCTTCACCCAGGTGTTCCAGGCCCCGCGCACCGACGGCAGCGGCAACGTCCGCGCCCAGCAGTTGCAGGCCCTGAAACTGCTGGAGGCCGCCGGCTGGACACCCCGTGGCGATCAACTGGTGAACGCCGCCGGCGAGCCGCTGCGCTTCACCTTCCTCAATGGCCAGAAGGGCTTCGAGCGGCTGCTGCTGCCGTTCAAGCGCAACCTGGCGCAGATCGGCATCGGCTTCGACATCCGCCAGGTGGACACCGCGCAATACACCAACCGCGTGCGCAACCGCGACTACGACATGATCGTCGCCGGCTACCCGGTGAGCCAGGCGCCGGGCCGGGAGATGTTCAACTATTTCGGTTCCGACGGCGCCGACGATCCCGGCTCCAACAACTACATGGTGTTGCGTGACCCGGCGGTGGACGCGCTGCTTGAAGGCGTGGTGCAGGCCGACAGCCGCGCCAGCCTGCTGCGCCATGCCCATGCGCTGGACCGGGTGCTGCAGTGGGGCTACTACTGGATCCCCAACTATTACCCGCCGGGGATCTCCACGGTGTGGTGGAACCGTTTCGGCCGCCCGGCGGTGGCGCCGCTGTACGACGCCGGCCTCGACACCTGGTGGGAAATCAGCCCGACCGCGCTGACCGCCGCGCAAATGCAGCAACAGCAAAAGGAGTACGCCCATGTGGGGTTATAGCCTGCGGCGCCTGCTGCTGATCGTGCCGACCTTGCTGGCGATCCTGTTGGTCAACTTCGTCATCGTGCAGGCCGCGCCCGGCGGCCCGGTGGAGCAGGCCATCGCCCGCTTGCAGGGGATCGGCGCAGGCAACGCGGTGGGGGGCGGCCACGTGGAGACCGTCGGCGGCGAGTCCCGCGCCACCCGTGGGCTCGACCCGAAGCTGGTGGCCGACATCGAGCGCCAGTACGGCTTCGACAAGCCCGCCGGCGAGCGCCTGTGGCTGATGCTCAAAAGCTATGCGCAGCTGGATTTCGGCAAGAGCTTCTTCCGTGGCGCGACGGTGACCGAACTGATCCGGCAAAAGCTGCCGGTGACCCTGTCGCTGGGCCTGTGGGCGACACTGATCAGCTACCTGGTGTCGATCCCGCTGGGCATCCGCAAGGCCGTGCGCAACGGCTCGGCGTTCGACACCTGGAGCAGCGTGGCGATCATCGTCGGTTACGCGATGCCGGGGTTCCTGTTCGCCCTGCTGCTGATCGTGGTGTTCGCCGGCGGCACGGCGCTGGACTGGTTCCCGGTGCGCGGCCTGGTTTCGGACAACTTCGCCGGGCTGACGCCGTGGGGCAAAGTCGCCGACTACTTCTGGCACCTGGTGCTGCCGGTGACGGCGCTGGTGATCGGCGGGTTCGCCACATTGACGATCCTGACCAAGAACAGCTTCCTCAACGAGATCTCGCGGCTGTACGTGGTCACCGCGCGCGCCAAGGGCCTGAGCGAGCGCCAGGTGCTGTACGGCCATGTGTTTCGCAACGCGATGCTGCTGGTGGTGGCCGGGTTGCCCCAGGCGCTGGTGACGGTGTTCTTCGGCGGCTCGCTGCTGATCGAAGTGATCTTCTCCCTCGACGGGCTCGGGCGCCTGAGCTACGAGGCGGCGGTGTCCAGGGACTATCCGGTGGTGTTCGGTTCGCTGTTCATCTTCACCCTGTTCGGCCTGCTGATAAAACTGGCGGGCGACCTGTGCTACACGCTGGTCGATCCGCGCATCGACTTCAACGCGAGGGTCGCCTGATGCTGACGCTATCTCCCATCGGACAGCGCCGCTGGGCGCGGTTCAAGGCCCACCGGCGCGGCTGGTGGTCGCTGTGGCTGTTTCTGGCGCTGTTCGGCCTGAGCCTGGGCGGCGAGCTGATCGCCAACGACAAGCCGCTGGCCGTGTCGTTTCAGGGGCGGTGGTTCTTCCCCGCGTTCGAGCGCTACACCGAGCGGGATTTCGGCGGCGAGCTGCCGTTCCAGCCCGACTACCGCAGCGCCCAGGTGCGCGGCCTGATCGAGGGGCAGGGCGGGCGGCTGTGGTTTGCGCCGATCCCGTTCGGCTTCGACACGGTCAACTACGACCTCACGGAACCTGCGCCGAGCCCGCCGACCACGGACAACTGGCTGGGCACCGACGACCAGGCGCGGGACGTGCTCGCCCGGGTGATCTTCGGCACGCGGGTGTCGCTGCTGTTCGCGTTGGCGCTGACGGCGGCGAGCGCGCTGATCGGTATCGCCGCCGGCGCCCTGCAGGGCTACTACGGCGGTTGGACCGACCTGTTCGGGCAGCGGCTGCTGGAGGTCTGGTCGGGGCTGCCGGTGCTGTACCTGCTGATCATCCTGTCCGGGTTCGTCGAGCCGAACTTCTGGTGGCTGCTGGGCATCATGGCGCTGTTCTCCTGGCTCAGCCTGGTGGACGTGGTGCGCGCCGAGTTCCTGCGCAGCCGGGGGCTGGAATACGTGAAGGCGGCGCGGGCGCTGGGCGTGGGCGACGGCCAGGTGATGCTGCGGCACATCCTGCCCAACGCCATGAGCGCGACCCTGACCTACCTGCCGTTCATCCTCACCGGGGCCGTCTCGACCTTGTCGGCGCTGGATTTCCTCGGCTTCGGCATGCCCGCCGGCAGCGCGTCGCTGGGCGAGCTGATCGGCCAGGGCAAGCAGAACCTGCAAGCGCCGTGGCTCGGCCTGACGGCGTTCTTCGCGTTGGCCCTGATCCTGTCGCTGCTGGTGTTCATCGGCGAGGCCTGCCGCGATGCGTTCGACCCGCGATCATGAATCAAGGAGCTGACATGGGTGACAACCTGATTGAAATGCGCGGCCTGCGGGTGGCGTTCAACGGCCATGAGGTGGTGCACGGCATCGACCTCGACATCCGTCCAGGGGAGTGCCTGGCGCTGGTGGGCGAATCCGGCTCCGGCAAGTCGGTGACCGCCCACAGCATCCTGCAATTGCTGGATCCTTCTGCCACGCAGGTGCGCGGCAGCATCCGCTACCAAGGCGAGGAACTGCTCGGCGTTCATGAGCGCTATCTGCGCCAGTTGCGCGGCAACCGCATCGCCATGATCTTCCAGGAGCCGATGAGCTCGCTCAACCCGCTGCACACCGTCGAGCGGCAACTGGGCGAAAGCCTGGCGCTGCACAAGGGGCTGGCGGGGGCGGCGGCGCGGCGGCGGATCGTGGAATTGCTGGAGCTGGTGGGCATCCAGCATCCGCGTGAGCGCTTGAAGGCCTATCCGCACCAACTGTCCGGCGGGCAGCGGCAACGGGTGATGATCGCCATGGCGCTGGCCTGCGAGCCCCAGTTGCTGATCGCCGACGAGCCGACCACCGCGCTGGACGTCACCGTGCAGCGCAAGATTCTCTTGCTGCTCAAGACGCTGCAAAAGCGGTTGGGCATGGCGCTGCTGATCATCAGCCACGACCTGAACCTGGTGCGCAACCTGGCCCAACGGGTGGCGGTGATGCGCAGCGGCGTGATCGTCGAGCAGGCGGCGTGCGAGCAACTGTTCCGGGCGCCGCAGCATCCCTACAGCGTCGAACTGCTCAACGCCGAGCCCGGTGGCGCGGCGTTGTGCCGGGAGTCGACGGAGAACCTGCTACAAGTGCGCGGCCTGAACGTGCGCTTCAGGCTCGGGGGCGGCTGGCTGCGGCCCGCGTCGTACCTGCATGCGGTCAACGGCATCGACCTGCACCTGCAACGGGGCAAGACCCTGGGCATCGTCGGCGAGTCCGGCTCGGGCAAGTCCACCCTCGGCCAGGCGATCCTGCGGCTGATCGACGCCGAGGGCAGCATCCGTTTCGAGGGCGAGGCCCTGGAGGCCCTGAGCGGCAAACGGCTGCGGCCGCTGCGCAAGCGCCTGCAAGCGGTGTTTCAGGATCCGTTCGGCAGCCTAAGCCCGCGCCTGTGCGTGGCGCAGATCATCGCCGAGGGCCTGTTGGTGCACACCGCCATGAATGCGCAGGAACGCGAGCAGGCGGTGATCGAGGTGCTGCGGGAGGTCGGCCTGGATCCGGCCGTGCGCCACCGTTATCCCCACGAGTTCTCCGGCGGGCAGCGCCAGCGCATCGCGATCGCCAGGGCGCTGGTGCTCAAGCCGGACCTGATCCTGCTGGACGAACCGACCTCGGCGCTGGACCGCACGGTGCAGAAACAGATCGTCGCGCTGCTGCGCCGCTTGCAGGAGGAACACGGGCTGACCTACCTGTTCATCAGCCACGACCTGGCGGTGGTGCGGGCGCTGGCCCATGACCTGATCGTGATGAAGGACGGCGAGGTGGTGGAGCGGGGGGAGACCGCCGAGCTGTTCCGTTCGGCGCGGCACGCGTATACGCGGGAGTTGCTGGCGGCGTCGTTTGCAGGCGGTCCGGCACACTGAAACGCCGTTTTTCCCGTGCCCGAAAACACGAATCCCGCCACAAGGGCGGGATTCGTCGGTCGCTCGGGATCAGGGAAACCGAAGCTTACGCCGGGAACAGCTCGGACAGTTTCATCGACAGCATCATGTCGCCTTCGACGCGCAGTTTGCCGCCCATGAAGGCCTGCATGCCGTCGGTCTCGCCGGAAACGATGCCTTTGAGGGTGTCGCTGTCCAGCACCAGGGTGCAGTTGGCGTCGGCGTTTTCGCCTTCCTGGATTTCGCAGGTGCCATCCTTGACGATCAGCGCGTAGTGCTTGTCTTCGTCAGTGATGTTGAAACCGAAGACCAGGTCCAGACCGGCGGCAGCGGCTGGGTTGAACTTGGCTTTCATTGCTTCGACAGCTTTTGCTACATCGCTCATGGTGTGTTCCTTGATCAAGTGATTTCAGTGACCGCGCAGGTCACAACGAACCGGCGCTCATCGGAAGGTGATGAGGTCCGGAGCCTTCAACAGTTGCAGGTGCGCATGGTTGTTGAAGGAAGCCAACGCCACCTCTCGACCGCGGAACTTCAGCTGGTTGAGCGAGGTGTTGACGATTTGCCAGTTCAACTCAAAGGCCTGTTTGGCAGGCATTTGCGTAATGAGGTGGAGCAGGGCGGTGATGGTGCCGCCGGAGGTGAAGACGGCGATCTTCTGCGTGCTGTCCGCCTGCTCGAGGATCCGCTGCAGGCCCGCCTGCACCCGGTCGACGAACGCCAGCCAGCTTTCCAGGCCCGGCGTGTCGTAGGTGCCGGTCAGCCAGCGTTCGATGATCAGCGCGAAGATGCGCTGGAACTCGCCGCGGTTCTGTGCGGCGTTGCGCAGGATGTCCAGGGCCTCGGGCTCTTCCGGCAGCATGGCCGGAAGCAGGGCGCGGATCACCGCGTCGGCGTCGAACTCATTGAAGGCGGAGTCGATTTCCAGTGTCGGCACCGGCAGGCCGACAGCGGCGAACTGTTCCAGCGCGCTGTTGGCCGTGTGCTGCTGGCGACGCAGGTCGCCGGACAGGCAGCGGTCGAAACTGACGCCCAGCCCGGCGAGGTGCCGACCGAGGATTTCTGCCTGGCGCACACCGGTCGGCGACAGGACGTCATAGTCGTCTGCGCCGAAGGAGGCCTGGCCATGTCGAATCAGATAGATGCTGCCCACGTCCGCTGTCATCCCGGCACGTTGAAGGTTGTGGCGAGGTTATGAGGATGATCGGGTGCTGTCAATGAAAAAACATACGCTTGTTTGAAATGCCCGTTACAGCCCTGTTGCCAGAGGTTTCACCGCTGGCTGTCAGGGCGGTGCATGGGTATGCTGAAGCCATCCCGCGCGCGCCCGTTTGAAGCCGCGCCTTGTTTTAAGGAGCCTCCGTGGAGTTTTTCACCGAATACGCCAGCTTCCTGGCCAAGACCGTGACCCTGGTGGTCGCCATTCTGGTGGTGCTGGCCAGTTTCGCCGCATTGCGCAGCAAAGGGCGGCGCAAGTCCGCCGGCCAATTGCAGGTCAGCAAGCTCAATGATTTCTACAAAGGGTTGCGCGAGCGACTGGAACAGAGCCTGCTCGACAAGGACCAGCTCAAGGCCCTGCGCAAGGGCCAGGCCAAGGCAGAGAAGAAGCAGAAGAAGCAGCACGAGACCAAGCCGCGGGTGTTCGTGCTCGACTTCGACGGTGACATCAAGGCATCGGCCACCGAGAGCCTGCGTCACGAAATCACCGCGTTGCTGACCCTGGCCTCGCCCAAGGACGAAGTGGTGCTGCGCCTGGAGAGCGGCGGCGGCATGGTGCACAGCTACGGGCTGGCGTCGTCGCAACTGGCACGCATCCGCGAGGCCGGCATTCCGCTGACGGTGTGCATCGACAAGGTCGCCGCCAGCGGCGGCTACATGATGGCGTGCATCGGCCAGAAGGTGATCAGCGCGCCGTTCGCGATCCTCGGCTCCATCGGTGTGGTCGCGCAGTTGCCCAACGTCAACCGCCTGCTGAAGAAGCACGACATCGACTACGAGGTGCTGACCGCCGGCGAGTACAAGCGCACGCTGACGGTGTTCGGCGAAAACACCGAGAAGGGCCGGGAGAAGTTCCAGCAGGACCTGGACATCACCCATCAGCTGTTCAAGAACTTCGTGGCCCGTTACCGCCCGCAACTGGCCATCGATGAAGTGGCCACCGGCGAGATCTGGCTGGGCATGGCCGCGCTGGACAAGCAACTGGTGGACGAACTCAAGACCAGCGACGAATACCTGGCCGAGCGGGCCAAGCAATCCGAGCTGTATCACCTGCACTACGCCGAACGCAAAAGCCTGCAGGAACGCATCGGCATGGCGGCCAGCGGTTCGGTGGACCGTGTGCTGCTGAACTGGTGGGGCCGTTTGACCCAGCAGCGTTTCTGGTAAAACCGTCAGGCGCCTTGTCTGCATCGTTGCGGGCAGGGCGCTTGGCACATTCAAGTGTTGAATGTGCGGTGCATATCTATTTCAAAGTTCCATATTGTTGTTGTCTGCCTCGGTTCAATGATCAGGTATTCCCGCTTTTTTCATGAATGTCCAAACCTTAAGCTGTTTTTTCAAAATGGCATGAAAGGTTGTTCTACATGGACGTTGAAGAGACTCAAACTACCCCTCCGCAGATATCCCCTGCTCAGCAAGGCGTATTCTTCGAACTGCTGAAGAAGCAGATACCGGCCTGGATGCTGGAATCATCGCAAGAGTCCAGGGCAGCGTTGTATGCAAGTCTGAAATCCGGCTTTCGCTCCCGATTCGCAGTGCTTGAAGAATTGCGCGCCTTCAAGTCCCCGGAACGTTTTTGTGCACCGCTGCTGGCCAAGGCGTTGTCGGCAAAGCTGGTCGAGCCTGTACAGGTTGAAGGCATCATTTTCCAACATGTTCGCTCTACTTCGAGTCTGCTTGGGCTGAGAAAGAAACTGGTGCTGCCAATCGACCGCGATCTGTTGGGGGCCGCCTGCGAAAACTTCGAACTCAGCGAAACTCGCGCAGAAAACTATCATGAAAGTTCATTGATATATGTCCCGGAACGAATCACCGGACACACCCACAGGATTCTCCCGATCCGCCCCCATGAGTTTGCGCAACTTTGCCGTGTGCTGGATCTGGGCAAAAGCTATCAGGCCCATGTGTCTGAGTTCTTCGGAGACAAGGCGCAACATGGCAGGCTGCGAAAGAAGGCGGTGGATTGCCTGAAAGACCGGTTTGAGGTTGAGCGGCATCTTGCGTATATGCAAAGGCATATAGGAAAGGATGTCTATGAGATGTTGAAGTCCGTCGTCGAGCGCAAGCCGTCGATCACTTTGGGCAAGAACACGTTGGGCTATCAACAGCTCAACATGCTCGACACGACACTCAATGGTCCGATGTTCATCGGGCCCGTCAGCGAGCATGTGGATGATGACTACCGGTGCGTTGTGTACATGCCGGGAGATCCATCGCACCCATTGAAGGAATATGCCTCGTTCTCCCTGTTCGAGGTGGAGTTGAGCCGTCGCTTGAAGTCACCCGCCTTCCGCCAATTCTTCATGCGCTTCATCAAACTGGAGGATCGGGCCAGGTTTCTTGAAAAACTGGATAAAGGCCTTGCAGTAAAGGTCTTCCGTTGGAACAGCAGTTTCGTGCAGGTCGATGGGCGTGACCTGGACGCCGAAAGCGATGACGACCTGTTTCTGGCGATCTATCGACAGCATGCCGAGCAAGTGCTGGCCGATGCCCGCTTGCTCGTGGTTCCGACCGACGACGAAGATGAGAAGAGCCGGCTGGCGAGGCTCGAAACCTACAAGGCCATTGGCCTCAACGCATTGGTGTTCATGGGGACATTCGTTCCGATGGTGGGCGAGGTTCTGTTCGCCGTCGCCGGCATCCAGCTGCTGGCGACAGTCTATGAAGGGGTTTCCCATTGGGCCGCCGGGGAACAGGAACAGGCGGCGGACTGCCTGTTCGATACCATCGAGAACCTGATCTTGATGACGGCACTGGGTACGGCCGCCAAGGGGGGAAGCAGCCTCTTCAAAGTCGTGAGGCAGAGCGATTTCGTCTCGCGATTGCGCAAGGTGCCGATTTCGCCCGACGGTATGCGCTTGTGGAAGCCCGACCTTACGCCCTATCGCGCAAAGCAAAGCCTTCCCCAAGGACTTGAGGCGAGCGGGCAAGGGCTTGTCACGTTTGGCCGCAAGCAGTATTTGAACATCGGTGCGGATCACTTTGCGGTCGAGCCCAGGTCAGGCACGAATGTCTGGGACGTGCTCCCGCAGCAGTCCGAACGATATCTGCCTGTACTCGAAACCAACGGTGCCGGTGCCTGGCGGCACGACGCCGAGCTGTTCCAGGACTGGAGTCCGCTGACCTTGTTCCGGCGCCTCGGTTACCGCGCAGAAAATGTGCCGGATGCCCAGGCCTCGCAGATTCTGGCTGTCACCGGCGTGGAGGCGCCTCAACTGCGCCGCGTGTTTGCCGAGCGCCGCAAGCCGATGGCGACATTGGTGGACACGGTCAGGCGATTTCGCGCCGACATTGCCGTCAATCGGTTCATCGAGCAGATGGGCAAACCGACATCTGCCCCGGCTGCCGATGCTGACCTGCAACTGTTCCTGCTGACATCTTCCGCCGACTGGCCCAGAGACACGGTCGTGAGTGTTGTCGACACTCTCGGCAACGAAACCAAGCGCTACGGCCCGACGACGGCGGCGCAGCAACTGAGGCTCGGTCAAGAGCTTTTGCGTAAGGGAACGTTTTACCCATCGCTCTTGGCGGGCCTCAAGACCCCGCAACGGCATCGGCTGCTGGGCATCACCTCCCAAGACCCGGCCAGCCAGACTGCAGCGCTCGTGGAAATGCTCGCCAACGATGCCGAACGCCTGCGGCTGAAGTTGTTTGAGCGGCTGGATGTGCGCACCGACATCAGCAGCGAGCCGCTGACGGCTCCGGTGAGGGTGGCGTTCCCCGGATTGCCGGGTGCGGTCGCCGATGAGTTGGCTCTCAATGCCGACGCCAGTGAATGGCAACAGCTCGAAGCCGGCAAGCTGCCGTTGCGCATCGGTGAGGAGGCACGGCGATACTCGCAAGTGGTGAGCCTGAATCGCGCCTATGAGGGGCTCTATCTTGACGCCCCGCGCGACTTGAACACGGATCTGGTCGTGCTCGACACGTTGGCCGGTCTGCCCGGCTGGCCACAGGATGTGTTCATCGAAATCACGCAGCAGGGGCGGTCTTCCGGCGACAAGGCCCGGACAGGCCCGGTCGGCGCCCGGCACAACGTGCTGCTCAAGGCGTTCGGGTCGCATTACCGGGCGGTCGATGGCAATGGAAAGTTGCTGGCAGGGTCGTCCTCGAACACCCGCGCGCATTTTTTCCAGACGTTGTGGCAGAGCCTGCCTGTCCACGCAAGGAAAGCGCTGGGTGTCGAGAAGGATGATTCGGCCGTGGACTTGCGCCGGAAAATCACCGCGTCAGCCCTGCAACGGCGTGATGATATCGCCCGTTTGGTGGCCGGGCAGTCGTGGCGTGCAGGTTACCGTTCGCCCATGGGATTGGCGGATCCTCGCGGTGAGCCTGTGGTGGAGTTCAAGCAATCGGCCCCCGTTTCCCGGATCGCTGAAGTGGCAGCGCTGCGCCAGCGGGCCCGTGAACTGTACCCCTTGCATTCGCTCGCGCGGATCGAGAGTTTTCTGATGACATTGGGCGACGACGAGGTGTTGGCGACTCGCGCTCTCGAAGCGCTCAGGCTGCAATACCTGACGATGCGCAATACCCTGGAGCAATGGATAAACAGCCAAACCCACTACCAGAAAGCGGACGGCACCCGACACACGGTTCCCAGGCGCAGCAAAGCCCTGGCCGCGCAGGCCATTTTGCGGGCATGGCGCAAAGAGTCGGGAACCGTCGGGCATCCCTCTGAAATCCTCGACAGCCTGACCTTCGATGCGCAGCCGTTGGGGGCGCTGCCGACAATCATCGGAGACTTCAGGCACATCGGCGCACTGGAAATGAACAATGTCGGGGACAGCGCGGGACTGAATGCGTTTCTGAAGAACTTCCCGAACCTGCACGGGCTGAGTCTCACCGGAAACGGCCTGGCCCGGGTGCCCTCGGCGATCGATGACATGCCGCGCCTGACCCACCTGGACCTGAGTGACAACCAGATCGCCCTGACGGCAGAGGCAGCGGCCGCATTGGCTGCCAAGGACCATCTGCAATCGTTGAACCTGAGCTTCAACCCAGGCCTCGGGCGGCTGCCGTCCTTTGCGTCGATGCGCAATCTACGACACCTGGCCCTGCGCGGCATCGGAGTCGACGCATGGCCGGCGGGCCTTGATGAACATCCGGTGCTTCGCACCCTCGACCTGCGCGACAACCGAATAAAAGTGCTGGCGGACGCGATCTTCAAGGCGCGTACGGAGCTGAACCACGGCACCAATGTCGACGGCAATCCGCTGTCGGCCAAGACGCTGGAGGACATTGTCCGCTATCAGCAAGCCACCGGTCTCAATCTTGGCGTGATCACCGTCGACTACGCCCATCCGCCCGTCGACCTGCTGCCTGACAGTGTTCCCGGAGCCCATTGGGCGAGCGGGCTGGCGCAGGAAGACATTGCGCCGATGCAGGCCGCCTGGGCCTCGTTGTCGGCCTACCCGCGTTCCCGGGACTTCTTCCTGGTGCTCGATCAGATGCGCAGTTCGGCCGATGACGTGCGTCAACATTCGAACCTGGCCGCTCGTGTCTGGAACCTGCTGCGGGCGGCTGCGGAGGATGACGGCTTGCGCAGCGAACTGTTTCGCATGGCACGGATCGGCCGGGTCAGCGCCGATGAGACCGGCGATGTATTCAATGATCTGGAGATCAGGGTGCTGTGCTATCGCGCCATGAGGGCGGCACGTACGGGCGAACGGTCGCTGGAGGGCGAACTGGTGCGGTTGCTGCGGGGCCTGTTTCGCCTGCAAGAACTGCAGAAGCAGGCTCAGATCGAGATCGGTAGTCGCCTGCGCGACAGCACCCTTAGCCGCCGGCAGGCGTTGGAACTGAGCCTGATCTATCGGGTCAGGCTGGCGCATCGCCTGGAGCTGTTGGCCCAGCCAGGTGCGATCGACACCGCGTTCGACGTCGACGTGACCGAGCAGCAGTTGAACAGGGCTTACGCAGCAGTGGTCAAGGCGGAGAACTCACCCGCGCTGCTCGATCTGATCAATGCCCAGCCTTTCTGGAGTCAATACCTGCATTCGACCCATCAAGGGTTGTTCCTCGGTGTGCAGGAACGCACAGCCCAAGCGTTTGCCGAACTTGAGACGCAAAACGATCTGTCGCGTGCGACCGCGACGCAGAGGATGATGGCGATCATGGACAATTTCCGAAATGAAAACCGCAGCCTGTACCAACGACTGACGCAAGAGGCGTTGGACCGGCATCCGGGCCTGGCGGTGCCTGAACCGGAGACGGCCGGGCGTTGAGGGACGCTCTGACCCTCGGCGACGCCTGAACGAACCGTGGCCCTGCCACGGTTTTTTTTGCCCGGCGATTCTTGGCGACAGGGGGAAAAATCCATTCGGTGCCGCTGATCGTTCCTACTTTCAAATCACGTCCATCAGGTTACGTTGCGCTATCTCCAGCACCGCAAAGGATTGCATTGCGACCATGACCGACAAAAACGACGACGCCCTGATCCTTCACCACCCGGACATGCGCTCGGCGCTGAACGCCACAGTGGCATCGGCGCTGCCCCTGACGCCGGAGGCCTTCGGCATCGCTCGGATCCGCTCCCGGTGGGGCGCCGACATCGATCCGCAGACTGCCCGGTTGGTCACGCTCGACTACGACCGTGACTCGGACCTGGGCAAGAACGGGGTGCATCACGGCAAGGTGACGCGCTCGCGTACCCTCGTCCGGGCCTTGCTGGACAACTATCAGACTGTCGCGGACGGGAGGTTCGGCGAGAGTCTTTTTGGCTTGTACACCCCGCCGGACATCGGCCCGACCGTCGTCGTCCAGGACGACGATCCGGGTGACGGCACGCCTGTACAGGGTTTGCTGCACAACTATGAAGGCCTCTACCGCCAGACGTCACCCCAGGTCTACGGCCCTTCCACGCAATTGCCCATCCGTGCGGCGGACTTCAAGCGGTGGGTCTGGACCCTGGAGCTGCGCTCGCTTTACCAGGCTTACCTGGACAGTGCCTGGCCTTCTGACGAGACCCTGTTGGCCGACACCCCCTATCCCTTGAGAACGTCCGTGAAAGCGGCCTTCATCATGAGCGCCTTTCTGCAGCACGGCGAGCGCAGCCTGAGCCGTGACGGGTTGGCGCTGGCATTGCGCAGCGCCGGGCTGGCGCCGGATGTGCAATGGAAGGATCTGGCCTTTGCCCAATTGCAGGCCGCTACCCGAGTGCAGGAAGGCATCGAGGTCGGCCGTCTGGCCCTTTACCGTTACACGGCCAAAGACATCTGGTACTTCCATGACCGTGCCAGCCGACGGGTGCTTCTGCACATTCCCGGCAATTCGTCGCCGTTGCACGAGTTCACGGACACCAGCCGGTTGCGCCAATGGCTCGCAGCGCAAGGCAGGAGCGAAGGGGGACGGCGGGCACTGGCTGCGCATTTTGCCGCGCAGGACATCGAGGACGGGCTGTTCCACGCCGGTGTCCTGACCGCGTTGGACGGCATGGGACTGTATCCGAAGGAACACTGGCTGGGCCGCACGGCGGGATTCTTCAACAATGACGGCTATTGGAACCCCGACGACTATGTCGTGCTGCAGCCAGTCGAAGGGCGGTGCGATCCGTTCGCCCAGTGGGTGCTGACCATGAAACAGGACGCGCTGGCCAGTGCCGACGGCATCCGCGACGACGTTCAGGTCAATCGCGATGAGTTCAGCGCGGTGGTCGAGCCGATCGTGCGATGGGTCAACCGTTTTGCGCCGCTGGCCTTGTTCGTGCCGGGCGGCGAGGGTGTGCTGGCGCTGGCGGGGCTGATCGATGCGGGCTACGGCCTCGATGCCGCCGTCAACGGCGGTTCGGCGCAGGCGCAGTCCGAAGGGCTGACGCGTACAGTGTTCGGCCTGCTGAACGCGTTGCCGGTGGCCGGGGAGCTCGCGGCGGTGAAAAGCGAAGCACGGGCCTGGCGGGCGTCGGAGGAGGGGGCGCCGGCCCTGCTGCCGGCCGGCGAGATGGCCGGCGATGCGCTGGAGCCTGCCGCCGCGCGCCTGGCTGCGTTGCGCGGACTGGGCGAGCCTGTCGCCTCCTTCACCGATGAGGCGCTGGCGCAGATCGAACGGGTCGTCGGCTGGAGCGATGAAGAACGGCAACTGACCGGCGACGGTTCGACAACGTTTCCTTTGCTGGCGGACGCCATCGACCGGTTCAGGCTTGAGCAGGCAATTGATCCGGCGCTGGATCCCGCCGTTCGCACGGAGCGGTTCAACAGCCGTTACCTGGCCCTTCAGCATTCCGGGAACGAATGGGTGCGGTTGTTTCAGGAGCAGTATCCGGGGTTACCCAAATCAGCCATCGAACAGCTGTTCAAGCGCGCGGATCTCGATGCCGGGCGTGCCTTTGATCCGAGCGAAGCCCGGCGAGCGCTCCGGGCGCTGGACGGCAAGGCCCGCCAGTACCAGGCCCATGCCCGTCTGGATCAGGCCTATGCGGGGCTGTACCTGCGCGCCATGAACAATTCGGACACGGACCGGCTCGCGCTGCACACCCTGAGGCATTTGCCGGGCTGGCCATCGGGGGTGGCCGTGCAGGTACTGGACAGCTCGATCAGCGGTCGCGTGCTGGAGCGAGCCGGGATGCCGGTCGCTCACGACATCCGCCGGTTGATCAAGGTGGGCAGTCGTTACCGCAGCGGTGACAGTGCACCGGATGAGGCCGGCGACCTGTACGGGGCCTTGTCCGCCGTGCTGACGGAGCAGGAGCGCTCGTCGCTGGGTGTGGCGGTGCCGGATCCAGCCGGTGCCTTGCGCCTGAAGCTTGGCGAGCATGCGTTGCCCCGCAACGAACTGCACAGGGGCCTGGAACGAGCGGACTCGGGCCTGACGTTCGAGTCCGGGGGCCGGCTGGCGGGGGGAGGATTCCCCCCGACCCTGGAAGGACAGGGCTTGACGGTCGAGGTGGATCGCTTGCAGGTCAAGGAGCTCTATCCCGAGTTCGACAATGCACAGGCGGATGCCTGGTTGCTTCAGGCCGGCCCGCAGGTACAGTCGACGCTGGCGGCGTTGCGCCTGGAGCTGGATCAACTGAACCTCGACCTGAATGAGTGGATCGGGCTGTCGGCGACCGACATCGATGACGTGGACATCGATTTTCTGGATCCGGCCGACGCCGAGGCGGCGCAGATGACGCCGGCGCAATTGGCCGAGCACAACCACAACCTGCTGGAGGACGCCATCGGCCACGAACATGCAATGCGCAGAGAACTTTCCCAGGAGTTGCTGGCCATCTGGCAGAAGCGGCCTCCCAGGATCAATCGTGTCGCGGCCGGTGAGCAGAGGGAGGTGTACCGTCTCGATCTGGATTTCGAGGACTATTTCCGCCTGCCGGTCACCCGGGTCCGCTTTGAGGAGGTGTTCGAGCTGTCGATGCGTGGATTACACGTGGTGGAGCGGGAAAGCCTTGACGCATTCCTTGAGAGTTTCCCGAACCTGCGCACCTTGAACCTGGAAAGCGTGGACACGCGTCGCCTGAACGACAACGACGTGCTGGAGGGGGCGCTACTGCCTTCGATCCTGAAGATGCGCCATCTGACCCGGCTGAACCTGCGTTCGACCTTCCTGGAGCTCAAGGAGTCCACGGCATCGCAGTTTCGGGAACTGACGCGCCTGCAAGAGCTCGACCTGAGCGACAACCCGCTCTTGGAGGCGCCGGTGGTGCTGGGCATGGACGAGCTGCGTGTCCTGAACCTGAGGAACACCGCGATCACCCGCTGCCCCGTCGGACTCCCGGAGCAGCCCGGCATGACCCTGCTGAACCTGGCCGACAACCGGATCGTGCGAGTGCCGCCGGCGGTGTTCAACCAGGCCATTTCGCGCCAGCGGGTCATGCTGTGGGGCAATCCCTTGTCCGATGAGGGCTCGCTGGAAAGGGTCGTCGAACATCGGCGGCGCACCGGCATCAACCTGTGGCTCGCTCCGGCCCGGGAGGATGACGGCGTAGAGCCCTGGCTGCGGGAAGGCAACGGGGCATTGAGTCAGGCACGACGGTCGGTGTGGGCGAGCGTGGGCGCGAAACCGTCCGGCCCGACCCTGTTGCGCAGGGTGAACGGTTTGAGCCTGACGGCGGACTTTCGAGTGGCCTACCGGGAGCTTCAGGCGCGCGTCTGGTTGTTCTTGGTGCAGGCCGATGCCAGCGACGAACTGTGGGGTTTCTTGACCAACGGGTTGGAGAGCGCATCAGGCGACGCCGAGAACCCGTTCGTTGCGTTCGAGGAGTTGGAGAACCGGGTGCGGTTCTACAGGGACTGGGTGGCGTTGGGGCGGCCTGTGCCGATGACCGGTTGAGCCGGTCGTGCGTCGTTGTCCTGCCCGCTCAGGCCAAGCGGGCAGGACGGTCGTTCAGCGGCGACGGAACAGCGGCAGCGGTTCGTCGGTGGCGGCCTGGTAGGTCACCGAGAAGTCCTTGAGGCTTTCCAGTGCTTCGTACGGATCCTTGTCGGCACGCAGCGCGTAGGCGTCGAAGCCGCAGCGGCGCATGTAGAACAGCTGGTCGCGCAGCACGTCGCCGATCGCCCGCAGTTCGCCCTTGAAGCCGTAGCGGTCACGCAGCAGGCGGGCGTTGGAGTAGTTGCGCCCGTCGGTGAAGGCCGGGAAGTTCAGGGCGATGACCTGGAACTGCCCCACGTCGTCGCCGATCTCCTCGGCTTCTTCGTCGGCGTCCAGCCAGACGCCCAGGCCGCCGTCGCGGGCCTTGAGCGCATGGGCGTGGTCGCGCCACAGGGCCAGCGGCACGATCAGGTCGTCGCAGTTGGAGATGCCGTCGAGGGTCGAGTCCTTGGGCAGCAGGTGCCAGGTTTCGTCGATGACCTCGTTGTTCTTAATGATTCGCTGCATAGACGCGTTCCTTGAAGAGGTCGATGCCGATACGCTGGTAGGTGTCGATGAAGCGCTCGTCTTCGGTGCGCTGCTCCACGTACACGTCGATCAGCTTGGAGATCACGTCGGGCATGTCTTCCTGGGCGAAGGACGGGCCGAGGATCTTGCCCAGGCTGGCGTCGCGGCTGGCGCTGCCGCCGAGGGACACCTGGTAGAACTCTTCGCCTTTCTTGTCCACCCCGAGGATGCCGATGTGGCCGACGTGGTGGTGGCCGCAGGCGTTCATGCAGCCGGAGATGTTCAGGTCCAGCTCGCCGATGTCGAACAGGTAGTCCAGGTCGTCGAAGCGGCGCTGGATCGATTCGGCGATCGGGATCGACTTGGCGTTGGCCAGGGAGCAGAAGTCGCCGCCAGGGCAGCAGATGATGTCGGTCAGCAGGCCGATGTTCGGCGTGGCGAACCCTTGCTCGCGCAGCTCGCCCCACAGGGTGAACAGTTGGTTCTGCTCGACGTCGGCCAGGATGATGTTCTGCTCGTGGGAGGTGCGCAGCTGGCCGTAGCTGTAGCGCTCGGCCAGGTCGGCGACGGCGTCGAGCTGCTTGTCGGTGATGTCGCCCGGCGCGATGCCGGTCGGTTTCAGCGACAGGGTCACGGCCACGTAGCCCGGCTTCTTGTGGGCCAGGGTGTTGCGGGTGCGCCAGCGGGCGAAGCCCGGGTGCTCCTTGTCGAGCGCGGCCAGTTCGGCGGCCTGGTTGTCCAGGGCCTTGTAGTCCGGATCGACGAAGTGTTTGGCGACGCGGTGCACTTCGGCTTCGGTCAGGGTGGTCTGGCCGCCGCGCAGGTGCTGCATTTCGGCTTCGACCTTCTCGGCGAAGACCTCAGGGGTCAGCGCCTTGACGAGGATCTTGATCCGCGCCTTGTATTTGTTGTCGCGACGGCCGTAGCGGTTGTAGACCCGCAGGATGGCGTCGAGGTAGCTCAGCAGGTCCTGCCACGGCAGGAACTCGTTGATGAACGCCCCGACCACCGGGGTACGGCCCAGGCCGCCGCCCACCAGCACGCGGAAGCCCAGTTCGCCGGCGGCGTTGTGCACCGGCTCAAGGCCGATGTCGTGGACTTCGATGGCGGCGCGGTCGGAGGTCGAACCGTTGACGGCGATCTTGAACTTGCGCGGCAGATAGGCGAATTCCGGGTGGAACGTGGTCCACTGACGGACGATCTCGCACCACGGGCGCGGGTCGATCAGTTCGTCGAAGGCGACACCGGCGAACTGGTCGGTGGTGACGTTGCGCAGGCAGTTGCCGCTGGTCTGGATCGCGTGCATCTGCACGGTGGCCAGCTCGGCGAGGATGTCCGGGATGTCTTCCACCGCCGGCCAGTTGAACTGCACGTTCTGGCGGGTGCTGATGTGGGCGTAGCCCTTGTCGTAGTCGCGGGCGATCTTGGCCATCATGCGCACCTGACGCGAGGTCAACTGGCCGTAAGGCACCGCCACCCGCAGCATCGGGGCGAAACGCTGGATGTACAGGCCGTTCTGCAGGCGCAGCGGCCGGAATTCCTCTTCGCTCAGCTCACCTGCCAGATAGCGTCGGGTCTGATCACGGAACTGCTTGACGCGGTCCTCGATGATCCGCTGATCGTATTCGTCGTATACGTACATATAAGTCCTGTTCTCAGGCTTGGGCCACTCGGAAAACGCTGCTTTTATTTGCTTGCTTGAGACCGAGGGATGCTCTGCAATTCTGCGCGCACGGCCGCGCACTCCCAACGGAGCCGGGGCAATATACCCGTTTGCGTTTATGCGCAAAAGTGATGTTTGAGTATATGTAAAGAACGAAATCGCCTAACGGAACCGGGTATCCGCTAACCCACATTTGTCGTACGGACAATCATCGTCTTAACTGTGGTCGAGTCTTCTGCAATCACCGACAAAACCGACAAGAGGCGATGCAATGAGCAACCCAACCAAAGCAAGGAAGAGCGACAGCACCGTTGATGCCTGGGCCATTCTGTTCCTGATCATTCTGGTCGTGGGCACGGCGGTGTTCTGGGTCAGTCATCAATAAGCGACCCGTCCGGGCCCGGTACCGACGGTTGTCGGACAAATTGCAGGATCAAGCGCCAGTGGCCGGTTGATCGAAGGCTATAATGCGCGGCCGTTTTTCCTATGGGCCCGGATGTTTCATGTTGAAGATTCTCCACCTCAGCCTGCTGCTGTTCGGCGCGGTTTTCGGATCCTGCGCGCGGGCGGAGTCGGTGCTGTTCCTCAATCCGGGCACGGAGCAGGAAGCCTTCTGGGTCAGCTATTCGCAGTTCATGCAGGCCGCCGCCCGGGATCTGGGCATCGACCTTGAGATCGTCTATTCCCAACGCCGCCCCGAACAGACCCTGGCCCAGGCCCGGCTGGCGCTGCAGGGCACCCGCCGCCCGGACTACCTGGTGTTCGCCAACGAGCAATACGTGGCGCCGCAGATCCTGCGCATGGCCCACGACAGCGGCGTGAAGCTGTTCATGGTCAACGCCGCCTTGACCCCCAACCAGCAAAGCCTGGTGGGCGAGCGCGCCGACCGGATCGGCAGCCTGGTGCCCAACGACGAGGAGGGCGGCTACCTGATGATGAACGAGCTGATCCGCCTGCACCCGGCGGTGGCGCCCAGTGAGGAGATCGAACTGCTGGCGTTCTCCGGGCTCAAGATCACGCCGTCGGCGCAATTGCGCGAAAGGGGCATGCAGCGGGCGCTGGCCGAGCATCCTCAGGTACGCCTGCGCCAACTGGTCTACAGCGGCTGGACACGCCAGCGCGCCTACGAGCAGGCCAGGCAGTTGCTCGCCCGTTACCCGAAGGTGTCGTTGGTGTGGTCGGCCAACGACGAAATGGCGTTCGGGGCGATGCAGGCCTTCACCGAAGCGGGCAGGGTGCCGGGCAGGGACGTGCTGTTCAGTGCGGTCAACACTTCGCCGGCGGCCTTGCAGGCGTTGCTCGACGGTCGTCTGAGCGCGTTGCTCGGCGGGCATTTCACCCTGGGCGGCTGGGCGCTGGTGGAATTGCACGACCATGCCCAGGGCGTGGACCTGGACCGCTACGGCGGGCGCGACCGGCAGATCCCGCTGATGCAGTTGATCGACAAGGCCCAGGCCCGGCAGATGCTGGCCATGGGCAATTCTCCGAACTACGGCGTGCCGTTCCGCAAGCTGTCGGCCAAGGGGCGGCCGGCATCCTACCGTTACCCGTTCAGCCTGCAGACACTGATGCACTGACGCGCGTCAGACGCCCGCCAGATGCACCACCAGCTTGACGATGGCGAACAGCGTCAGCGCGAACAGCGCCGTGAAGGCAATGCCGAGGATCACGAAGTGGCTGGGCTTGCCGTGGGTGAAGTCCCGGGCGCGGTTCTTCCCGCTCTGCACCCCGAACGCAGCGGCCATGACGCTGTGCACCATCTGCCAGAAGGTCGGCGGCTTGTTGTCGACTGGATCGTCCATAAATCCCCCGTCTGTGTGTTTGCCCATTGAGCTTAGCCAATCCTGCTCCCGTTGCCCGGCGCTGCGCGCTGAAAAGTCCCTTAACGCATTCATCGGCGGTCCGATAACCGGCTACCGCAAAACCGCTGTTGCCGGATGATGTGCTTGTGCTCCCGTTTCCTGGAGCCGAACCATGTACAGCCCATCCCCGTCCGACCCGCAGTCCCTCCCGCAGCGGCCTGTCACGCGCAGCCTGCACGCGCCGTTGCTGGAACAGTCCGTGCCCGATTGGCTCATGCAGGCCACCCCGCAGCAGTTCGCTGCGCTGAGAGAGGCCGATGCGCCGCTGCCGACCTGGTACGGCAAGGCCACCAAGCAACGGCGCAAGGCGTTCGATGACAGCCTGGCGGCACACTGGCGGGCGCAGAGCCAGCTCGGCAAGGCCATGGCCGGCCTGCAGGACATTCACGATTTCGCCAGGCCGCTGTTGACCAAACACTTGAAAGACCGGTTCAACGTGGATCTGGATGTCGACAAGACGTTCCTGCGTTTGACCCTGCCGGTGGAGACAGCGATCTTTTCTGTGGAGAAGGGCTTTTTTGAAGCGTCCGTCAGGACATTGCTGCAGGCCGCGCTGCACAACTTCGAAGCGGCCGAGTGCGAGCCGGACGCATTTCACCGCTCGTCCGGTTTTTTTGTCGCAAGCGGGAAGGGCCGGCGTCGTGTGCGCACAGGGCTGACAGTGCCTCAGTTCGTTCAGGCGTGTCGAACACTGGACATCGGTGCGCGATATCAGGAACACCTCAAGCGCGTGTTGTCCCCGGAGCACCCAGCGGCGCAGCAAGCGCTCCGTCGGCATTTCTGCGCGGTGCAACAGACCGCGTTGCGCGCGGCGGCCGAGCGGGCCTGGCTGCAGAACGATATCGGGCCTGAGGACCTGGCGTTGATCTTGTGGCTGGTCCACGCAGGCCCACGCCCTGCGTTGGGCGACAAGAAGGTCTGGCTGTTCGACTTGAGCCTGATGAGAGTGCGGCTGACCGGATGCATGGTCTTCGTGATCGGCGAAGCGGGCGAGGCGATGGAGGAGTGGCTGGTTTTCATCCCCGACGACCCCTGGCACCCCTTGAAGCGGTACAACGCCCGGACGATGAGCGGCATGCTGAAGCAGCGTTTCATCGAGCATGCGCCGGCCGATGGATCCCCGTCGGCCTATCAAGCGTTCTTCAGCCGTTTTGTGCCGTACGCCGAACGCGGGCATTACTTCAGCCAGTTCCGCAAAGACGCTCCGGGCACCGGTCCCGGCAACCTTTGGGCTGCGATCGGCGACTTCACCGACTCGTCTTTGCGCAACCTGCTGTTCACGCATGTGCCGCCTGCTCCGGCCGTGGCACAAGTGCCCGATCCGGATCCCTTTCTCGCGCTGGACATCCGTCATCCGAAGGGGCCGCCCTCGGGCAGCGGTGAGGGCGGCCTCTGGGGTTACCTGTTCGAACGCCACCGCGAGCAACTGATCGAAGACGCGCGCGGCTACGCCGTGCCTTCGGCTGACATTGACGCCCGGGTGCGCGAGGAGCGTTTCGCCAGACTGTTCGGCATCGGCATGCTGACCCTCAACGCGGTCTCGATGTTTGTGCCGGTGCTGGGGGAGGTGATGATGGGGGCGATGGCTTGCCAATTGCTGGAGGAGTCCATCGAAGGCGTCGTTGAATGGAGCGAAGGCGACCGTCGGGCCGCCAAGGCGCATGTGCTGGATGTCGCACAGAACCTGGTGCTGGCGGGGGCCTTGGCAGGAACGGGCAAGGTGCTTTCCGGCCTGGGGAGGGTGGCGCCGGAGCCGCTGATCGAAGACCTGCATCCGGTGACACTGCCCAATGGCGGCAGACGCCTGATCAGGGCCGGTCTCGCTGGCTATGAAGCACCTGTCGAGGTTCAGGGCAAGCCCGATGTTCAAGGACGCTACGACGTTGACGGCAAGTCATACGTGCGCATCGACGGCCATGTGTACGAACAGTTCTACGACCGTGCCATCGAACGCTGGCGGGTCAGGCATCCTCGTGAGCCACAGGCCTGGTCGCCGGTGTTGATCCACAACGGCGCCGGCGCCTGGCGTCACGAACTGGAAAACCCCTTGACGTGGGACCGGCGCACGCTGTTGCGGCGCATGGGCCCGATCGGCGATGCCTATCCGGATGAGCAGTTGCAAAGGATCGCGGACATCAGCGGCGTCAGCGACAACGCTTTGCGCAAGATGCACATGGACGAACGGGCTCCGGTGGCGGAATTGGCCGATGCGATGCGTCTGTTTGACATCGACCGTGATGTTGCGCAGGTGATCGATCAGGTGCACCTCGGGCACGGCATCGATGAGCGTTACCTGCACACCCTGGATCTGTTGACCCGTTCGCCCCACTGGCCCGCCGGCAGGCGGCTTACGGTGTTTGCGGATCTTGAGAGGACAGGGATTGCCGTTACGTACGGCGCCAAGCGTGCAATGGCTGGCGCAGCGCCGGGGAGGTCGATCCGGGTGAGTCGCCAGAACATCCTGGACGGTGAACTGCCTTGGCGCATCCTTGCCGAACTGGACGAGTCCGAAATCACCGGGCTGCTGGGCGTCGAGGCCGCGCAAGAACGGGTCTGGCGTCCGCAGAGGTTGCGTGACCGCTTCGCCGCCAGTCTGCGCACATGCAGGCTTGAGCTGTTCGATCGGCTCCGTCGGCGTACGGGCTCGAAGGATCCCGCGGTAAAGGCGTTGCGGCGGTCCTGGCCAAGACTCGGCGATGCTGCGGCGCAAGAAGTGCTGGAGGAGGCTGACAGCGATGCCGTCGCCACCTTCAAGGCAAAGGGACAGGCGCAGGACGGCATGCAGGCGTCGGCGCGTTGGCATTCACGGCGTGGCCGCCTGACCCGGGCGCTGGCCGGGCTGCACATGGACAACATGACGACGTCCGATACCCGGCGCCTGGTTCTGCATGCTTTGGGGCGGATGCCGCAGTGGCCCGATACCGTGCGCCTGGAGATCCATGACGGGCAGTTCGGAGGGCGGCTGATCGACAGCCTCGGCGGTGAATCGGCCCGATTGCGCAGTCATGTGGTGAAAAAGGGGCCTGCCTATGAGGCCGTCGACGGGCAGGGCCGGCTTCTGGCGCAACCTTTCGATTCGTACGGCGACTTTTTCGCAGCGGTGGCTCAGGCCTTGCCCGCCGAGGTTCTGAACGCGCTCGGTTTGCCGCGGGTGCGGCCAGGCGTCGGGTTGCGGCGTGCGGTCGGCAACTACGTCCTCGGGCACCTCGAAGACTGTGCGCAGGCACTGGCAAGGCGTGGCGCGCAGGGCCGCTGGTTCAAGCCTGCGCAGCGGGTCGGTCGATACCGGGTGGGTTACCGCGCCAGCGGCGAGGGGGCGATAGGCAATGCCGGCATGGCGAACGGGTTGGCGATCCGGTTGCGCTTCCTTTATCCGGACATGACCTTCTCGCGGGCCAATGGCGTCCTTCTCGAGAGGATCCGGTCGGGTCAGAGCGATGCACAGATTTTGCAATGGCTCGAAGACCTTCGCGGCCAATGGACGGCGCTCAAGCAAGGTCTGGAACACTGGATCGACCGGGGCGAGGCCCGGGCGCTACGCCGTTCGCAGGCCAGGGCCCTGGAAGATAGCTGGCGTTCGGCGCCGTTCGCCGAAGAGAACCCGGCCTATGCACGGCTCGACCTACAATTCGACGGCGCGCTGCCGGAGCTGTCAACGGTGTTCTCCCACGTGGTGGAGCTGCGTTTGCGTCCCGTGGCGGATGCTGACAGGTCGATCCGACAGTTCCTGCTGAACTTTCCGATGCTGGAGCGCCTCGACCTGTCAGGCGTTCAAATGCATCGGCTGGATGTCTCCGGTATGGCGCACCTGCGACAGCTGACGCTCGACGGTTCGCGCCTTCTTCAGGCATGGCCGCAGGGGGCGGAGAACCTGGAGTCCGTGAGCGGGATCGACCTGAGCAACAGACCGGTCGGCGAACTGCCGCCGCGCTTTTTTCAGCGCGATGACTTGCTGCTCAACACCAACCTCAGCGGCGCGGGGTTGACCGCGCACGGGCGACGGTTGCTGCAAGACGCGCACCGGCGCTGCGAACTCGCTCTCGGCTTGCCCGAGCGCACGCTTGAGCGGTTCTTCCTGGAGGCCGTCCCCGACGCGTCGGCGCAGCCCCTTGAGAACGGCACGCTGCTCGCCGGCAGGTTGTTGCCGTGGCCGGCTCCGTTGCCGGCCGTCGAGGGTGTGCCGTCCTTCGTCGCACGCCTGCGCAGGATCGATGCCGCCTTGAGCGAGGACGACGCGGCGCTGTGGGTTCAGCGATTGCGCGATGGCGCCTCGGACGAACAGATCGGCCAGACCCTGAGTCAATGGGAGCGGGAGTTCGAATCGCTGACGCGCGAGCTCAACGGCTGGATATTTTCCCGGCGCACCGGTGACCGGCTGCAGCGGGGACGGTGGACCGCTTCGGCGGGACGCGGCGACGCCGCCAGGGCGATGGTCGAGTGCTGGAAAAAGGGGCTGGCCGATGGCGGCTCATGGTTGGATCTCTCAGATTGTCGGGGGCTGGGGGTGTTGCCGAGGCTTCCTGTCGGCTTCGCCCATGTCCAGGTCTTGCATCTGCGGGAAATCGGACTGAACGAGGCGGATCTGCAGCGGTTTCTTCCGTCCTTCACGGGTGTGCGCGTGCTTGAGCTGGGGCTCAATGAGCTGCGTGGCCTGCCGTCGGCCATTGCCGATATGCCGGGGCTGACCTCGTTGGGGCTGTCCGGCAATCGCCTGGACGATTTTCCGGCGCTGATCCATCGCCTGGGCGCTGCGCACCGACTGACGGCACTCCGGTTGAGCTACAACCGTTTCCCGTCGGCGGACGGCGACGGCCTGCAAGCCTTTCAAGGGCTCAGGGAGCTGGATTTGAGCCACAACCATCTTCGGCGCTTCGACGCGCGGCTGCCCGACTCGTTGCGCAACTTGCAGCTCAACGGCAACGACTTGCGGCACTGGCCCGATGCGGTGATGGCTGCACCGCAGCTTGAGGCACTGAACCTGGTGGGCAACCCGATCCGGGAGATTCCCGCAGGGGTGTTCGACGGCAGCCATGACCGGCTGTTGGCAGGGGCGCGCATCTACGGTGTCGCGCGCCCGCTTTCGATCGACAGCCTGCTGCGCATTCAGGCTTACATGGCGCGAACCGGCGCTTCCGGCGCGCTCGGGATTTCCCGTGAGCGGCTGGAGGAGTGGATCGCCGATCTGGAGCAGGCGTCGGACGTGTCCTCAGACGACAGTCTCAGCCTGGAGGAGTGAGAGGCGCCGGGGTAAAAGCACGCCCGGCCCCTTGTGCCGTTTGCAGACACAAGGGGCCTGGCGCCCGACTCAGTCGTCGTAACCCAGGTTCGGCGCCAGCCAGCGCTCGGTGACGCTCAGTTCCTGGCCCTTGCGCGAGGTGTAGCTCTGCACCTGGTCCTTGTCGACCTTGCCCACGGCGAAGTACTGCGCCTGCGGGTGGGCGAAGTACCAGCCGCTGACCGCCGCCGCCGGGAACATCGCGTAGTGCTCGGTGAGGAACACGCCGCTGCGGCCAGCGCGCATCTCGCTGGACTCGGGGTCGAGCAGGGCGAACAGCGTGGCTTTCTCTGTGTGGTCCGGGCAGGCCGGGTAGCCCGGCGCCGGACGGATGCCGGAGTACTGCTCCTTGATCAGCGCCTCGTTGTCCAGGGCTTCGTCCTTGGCGTAGCCCCAGTGCTCCTTGCGCACCTGTTCGTGGAGCCATTCGGCGCAGGCCTCGGCCAGGCGGTCGGCCAGGGCCTTGACCATGATCGAGTTGTAGTCGTCGCCGGCGTCCTGGTAGGCCTTGGCCACTTCCTCGGCGCCGATGCCGGCGGTGGTGATGAAACCGCCCACGTAGTCGGTGACTTCGCTGTCCTTCGGCGCGACGAAGTCGGCCAGGGAGAAGTTCGGCTTGCCGTCGGTCTTGATCGTCTGCTGGCGCAGGTGGTGCAGGCGGGCCAGGGGCTTGCCGTCGTCGCCGTACAGCTCGATATCGTCGTCATGCACCTGGTTGGCCGGCCAGAAGCCGAACACCGCGCGGGCGCTGATCAGCTTCTCGTCGATCAGTTTGCCCAGCATCTCCCGGGCGTCCTTGTACAGCACGGTGGCGGCTTCGCCGACCACTTCGTCCTCGAGGATGCGCGGGAACTTGCCGGCCAGGTCCCAGGAGATGAAGAACGGCGTCCAGTCGATGTACTCGGCCAGCACGTTCAGGTCGATGTTATCCAGCACCCGGGTACCGGTGAAGGTCGGCTTGACCGGCGCGTAGGCGGCCCAGTCGAACTGCGGCTTCTTGGCGATGGCGGCCGCGTAGCTCAGGCGTTCGGTGCGGGCGCTGCGGTTGGCGGTGCGCTCGCGCACGTCGACGTATTCGGCGCGGGTCTTCTCGACGAAGCCGGCCTTCAGCTCCTTGGACAGCAGCTGGGTGGCGACGCCCACCGCGCGGGAGGCGTCGGTGACGTACACCACGGCATCGTTGCTGTACTTGGGCTCGATCTTCACGGCGGTGTGGGCCTTGGAGGTGGTCGCGCCACCGATCATCAGCGGCAGGTGGAAATCCTGGCGCTGCATCTCGCGGGCCACGTGCACCATTTCGTCCAGCGACGGGGTGATCAGGCCGGACAGGCCGATGATGTCGCACTTCTCGTCGCGGGCCACCTGGAGGATCTTCTCCGCCGGCACCATCACGCCCAGGTCGACGATGTCGTAGCCGTTGCAGCCCAGCACCACGCCGACGATGTTCTTGCCGATGTCGTGCACGTCGCCTTTCACGGTGGCCATCAGGATCTTGCCCTTGGCCTCCGGCTTGTCGCCTTTTTCCAGTTCGATGAACGGGATCAGGTGGGCCACGGCCTGTTTCATCACGCGGGCGGACTTCACCACCTGCGGCAGGAACATCTTGCCGGCGCCGAACAGGTCGCCGACGATGTTCATGCCCGCCATCAGAGGGCCTTCGATGACCTCGATCGGACGGGCGAACGACAGCCGCGACTCCTCAGTGTCTTCGACGATGTGGGTGGTGATGCCCTTGACCAGCGCATGCTCCAGACGCTTGTTGACGTCCCAGCTGCGCCACTCTTCGGTTTCGGCTTCCTTGACGCTGCCGTCGCCCTTGAACTTGTCGGCGATGGCGAGCAGGGCGTCGGTGGCGTCGCCGTTGCGGTTGAGGATCACGTCCTCGACGGCGTCGCGCAGCTCCTGCGGGATCTGGTCGTAGATCTCCAGCTGGCCGGCGTTGACGATGCCCATGGTCAGGCCCGCGCGGATCGCGTACAGCAGGAACACCGAGTGGATGGCCTCGCGCACCGGGTTGTTGCCGCGGAACGAGAACGACACGTTGGACACGCCGCCGGAGCTCAGGGCGTACGGCAGCTCATCGCGGATGTAGGCGCAGGCGTTGATGAAATCGACGGCGTAGTTGTTGTGCTCTTCGATGCCGGTGGCGACGGCGAAGATGTTCGGGTCGAAGATGATGTCTTCCGGCGGGAAGCCGACTTCGTTGACCAGGATGTCGTAGGAGCGCTTGCAGATTTCCTTCTTGCGCGCCTCGGTGTCGGCCTGGCCGACCTCGTCGAACGCCATCACCACCACGGCGGCGCCGTAGCGCTTGCACAGCTTGGCGTGGTGGATGAACTGCTCGACGCCTTCTTTCATGCTGATCGAGTTGACGATGCCCTTGCCCTGGATGCACTTGAGGCCGGCTTCGATCACGTCCCACTTGGAGGAGTCGATCATGATCGGGACGCGGGAGATGTCCGGCTCGCCGGCGATGAGATTGAGGAAGGTCACCATGGCCTTCTTCGAATCGAGCATGCCCTCGTCCATGTTGATGTCGATCACCTGGGCGCCGGCCTCGACCTGCTGCAGGGCGACTTCCAGGGCTTCGGTGTAGTTGTCCTCGCGGATCAGGCGGGCGAACTTGGCGGAACCGGTGATATTGGTGCGCTCGCCGACGTTGACGAACAGCGAGCTGCGGTCGATGGTGAACGGCTCCAGGCCCGACAGGCGGCAGGCCTTGGGGATGTCCGGGATCTGCCGCGGCGCGTAGCCGGCCACGGCCTTGGCGATCGCTTCGATATGCCCCGGCGTGGTGCCGCAGCAGCCGCCGACGATATTGAGGAAGCCGCTCTGGGCGAATTCTTCGATGACTTTGGCGGTGTCCGCCGGCAGTTCGTCGTACTCGCCGAACTCGTTCGGCAGGCCGGCGTTCGGGTGCGCCGAGACGTGGGTGCTGGCCTTGTCCGACAGCTCTTCCAGGTACGGGCGCAGCTCGCGGGCGCCGAGGGCGCAGTTCAGGCCGACGGAAATCGGCTTGGCGTGGGCCACGGAGTTCCAGAACGCTTCGGTGGTCTGGCCCGACAGGGTGCGGCCGGAGGCGTCGGTGATGGTGCCGGAGATCATGATCGGCAATTCGAGGCCGAGTTCCTCGAACACCCCTTGCACGGCGAAGATCGCGGCCTTGGCGTTGAGGGTGTCGAAGATGGTCTCGATCAGGATCAGGTCGGCGCCGCCCTCGATCAGGCCTTTGGTGGCCTCGGTGTAGTTCTCCACCAGTTCGTCGAAGGTGACGTTGCGGTAGCCGGGGTTGTTCACGTCGGGCGACAGCGAGCAGGTGCGGCTGGTCGGGCCGAGGACGCCGGCGACGAAGCGCGGCTTGTCCGGGTTCTCCAGGGTTTTCGCGTCGGCCACCTTGCGGGCCAGGCGGGCGCCTTCTACGTTGAGTTCGTAGACCAGCTCTTCCATGCCGTAGTCGGCCATGGAAATCCGGGTGGCGTTGAAGGTGTTGGTCTCCAGGATGTCGGCGCCGGCATCCAGGTAGGCCTTTTCGATGCCGCCGATCACGTCCGGGCGGGTCAGCACCAGCAGGTCGTTGTTGCCCTTGACGTCGCTCGGCCAGTCGGCGAAGCGTTTGCCGCGGTAATCCTGCTCTTCGAGCTTGTAGCTCTGGATCATCGTGCCCATGCCGCCGTCAAGTATCAGGATGCGCTCTTTGAGTGCTTGCTTGAGGGCCTGGAGGCGGACGCTGCGATCGGACATTGGGACTACTCGAAAAGACCATGACGAAGGGCCGGAATCATAACAAACCTGCGCGGATTTAGAGCATGTGGCGCATTTGCATGAATATCGCTCATGTTGGGGCGGGCGTACCGGCGGTAGAATCGCGCGGTTTTCTTCAGGATCGGAATCAGGGATATGTTGAACCGCGTCATCGGCACCGTGTTGCTGCTTTTAAGCTTTGGCGCGGGGGCGCAGGGGACGGCCATTTCCTACACCCGCGACATCCAGCCGATCTTCACCGAGAAGTGCGTGGCCTGCCACGCCTGCTACGACTCCGCCTGCCAGCTGAACCTGGGCAGCGGCGAGGGGGCGGCCCGCGGCGCCAGCAAGATGCCGGTCTACGACGGCGAACGCACTCAGGCCGCGCCGACCACCCGGCTGTTCTACGACGCCTTCGGCAAACGGCAATGGCAGGAGAAGGGCTTCTATTCGGTGCTCGACGCCCAGGGCAGCCAGGCCGCGCTGATGGCGCGCATGCTCGAGCTGGGCCACAAGACGCCGCTGCAACCCAATGCCAAGCTGCCCGAAGACATCGTGCTCGGATTGCAGCGCGAGAACCTCTGCGCCATGCCCGCCGAATTCGACGGCTATGCCCAAAGCCATCCGAATGAAGGCATGCCGCTGGCCGTGACCGGCCTGACCCAGCAGCAATACCAGACGTTGCAGCGCTGGCTGGCGTCCGGTGCGCCCATCGACGAGCAAGGGCTGGCCCCCAGCGCCAAGGAGGCGATGCAGATCGTGCAGTGGGAAAACCTGCTCAACACCCCCGGCGCCCGGCAGAGCCTGGTGGGGCGGTGGTTGTTCGAACACTGGTTCCTGGCGCACATCTACTTCAAGGACGGCGAGCCGGGGCACTTCTTCCAGTGGGTGCGTTCGCGCACGCCCACCGGCCAGCCGATCGACCTGATCAACACCCGCCGCCCCAACGACGATCCGGGCACCCAGGTGTACTACCGCCTGTGGCCGGTGCAGGGGGTGATCGTGCACAAGACCCACATCACCTATCCGCTGAGCGCGGCCAAGCTGGCCCGGGTCAAGAGCCTGTTCTACAACGGCAAGTGGCAGGTGCACGCCTTGCCGGGCTACGGGCCCCAGAGCCGGGCCAACCCGTTCGCCACCTTCGAGGCGATCCCGGCCCAGGCGCGCTACCAGTTCATGCTCGACAACGCCGAATACTTCGTGCGCACCTTCATCCGCGGGCCGGTGTGCCGCGGGCAGATCGCGACCGACGTGATCCGCGACAACTTCTGGGCGCTGTTCCAGGCTCCGGAGCACGACCTGTACATCACCGACCCTAACTACCGCGGCCAGGCCACGCCGTTGCTGGCCATGCCTGGGCAGAACGACGATGTCGGCAGCGTGCTGAGCCTGTGGCACGACTACCGCAACAAGCGCAACCAGTACGAAGCCCTGCGCCGCGACAGCTACGCCGAGCTGCCTGCGCCGAGCTGGTCCACGCTGTGGGCCGGCAACGACAACGCGCTGCTGAGCATTTTCCGCCACTTCGACAGCGCCTCGGTCACCAAGGGCCTGATCGGCGAAGTGCCGCAGACGATGTGGCTGTTCGACTTCCCGCTGCTGGAACGCACCTATTACCAGTTGGCGGTCAACTTCGATGTGTTCGGCAACGTCTCCCATCAGGCGCAGACGCGCCTGTACTTCGACCTGATCCGCAACGGCGCCGAGCAGAACTTCCTGCGCCTGATGCCCGCCGACTCCCGTGAGGGCTACCTGGACGATTGGTATCAGAGCAGCGGCCAGTTCAAGATGTGGCTCGACTACGAGGCCATCGATGACGACAAGCCGACCGCGCTGAAACTCGACGCCAAGGATCCGAAACGCGATTTCGCCCGCCAGTTGCTGGCCCGCTACGGTGACCTGAACGCCCGTCCCGACCCGATCAACCGCTGCGAGGACGCCTATTGCTCGCGGCCGAACATCGACCCGGCCCTGCAGAACGCCGAGCAGGCCCTGAGCCGCCTGACATCGCGGCCGGCCGCCGGGCTCAAGGTGATCGACCAGTTGCCGGAAGCGACATTGCTGCGCGTCGAGACCGCCAGCGGCAAGCGCGAGGTCTACAGCCTGCTGCGCAACCGCGCCCACAGCAACGTGGCGTTCCTGCTCGGCGAGTCGCTGCGCTACCAGCCGGGGCTCGACACCCTGACGATCTACCCGGGCGTGCTCACCAGCTATCCGAACTTCATGTTCAACCTGCCGGCGAACCAGGTGCCGGCGTTCGTCGATGCGATGGAAAGCGCGAAGGATCAGGAACAGTTCGAGAAAATCGTCGAACGTTGGGGCATCCGCCGCAGCCATCCGCAGTTCTGGTTCTATTTCCATGACCTGAGCCGCTACATCCACGATACGGATCCCGTGGAAGAGGGCGTGCTGGACATGAACCGTTACGAGAACCTCTGAAGCGGCGGTGCCACAACCCGCCCTGCGGGAGCCAGTGACGGCTCCCGCAGGGCGGGGCGGCCACCCGGCGATTTGCGAACTATTCCTACGTAAATACTAGGACTTTGTCCCGGGCGCCGATTGGCGTAAACTCCGCCCAAGCCTGCGAGGAGTTTCCATGACCGCTATCACCATCACCGACGCCGCCCACGATTATCTGGCTGATCTGCTTTCCAAGCAGAACACCCCGGGCATCGGCATCCGCATCTTCATCACCCAGCCTGGCACCCAGTACGCCGAAACCTGCATCGCCTATTGCAAGCCGGGCGAAGAAAAGCCTGAAGACAAGGCACTGGGGCTCAAGAACTTCACCGCGTACATCGATTCGTTCAGCGAAGCGTTCCTCGAGGACGCCGTCGTCGACTACGCCACCGACCGCATGGGCGGTCAGCTGACCATCAAGGCGCCGAACGCCAAGGTGCCGATGGTCAACGAAGACAGCCCGATCAACGAGCGCATCAACTACTACCTGCAAACCGAGATCAACCCGGGGCTGGCCAGCCACGGCGGCCAGGTCAGCCTGATCGACGTGGTCGACGACGGCATCGCCGTGCTGCAGTTCGGCGGCGGCTGCCAGGGCTGCGGCCAGGCGGACGTGACCTTGAAGGAAGGCATCGAGCGCACCCTGCTCGAGCGCATTCCGGAGCTCAAGGGCGTTCGCGACGTGACCGACCACACGCAGAAAGAAAACGCCTACTACTGAGGCGTTCACTGCGGACACAAAAAACGGCGCCCCGTGAGCGCCGTTTTTTCATGGGTGAGCATCGCTGGCGCCATCGCCAGCAGGCTGGCCGCTACGGGCGGTACAAATGCGCATGCCCCGCACGGTACAGCGATGACTCGCTGAAATGGTCGCTGCCCAGCACCCGTCCCACCAGAATCAGCGCCGTGCGCCGAAAGCCCTTGGCGGCCACCTTCGCGGCAATGTCCTCCAGCGTCCCCACCACCCGGTCCTGATCCGGCCAGCTCGCCCGGTGGATGACCGCGATCGGGCAATCTGCGCCGTAGTGCGGCAGCAGTTCGCCGACGATCCTCTCCAGATGATTGACCCCCAGATGAATGGCCATGGTCGCGCCGTGCTGCGCCAGGCTGCCGAGCGCTTCTTTGGCGGGCATCGCGGTCTTGTCCGCGTAGCGGGTCAGGATCACGGTCTGCGACACGTCCGGCAGGGTCAGTTCGGCTTCCAGCAGCGCAGCGCATGCCGCGGTGGCGGTCACGCCGGGGATGATCTCGAAGGCGATGCCCAGCTCCCGCAGGCAGCGGATCTGTTCGCCGATGGCACCGTACAGGCTCGGGTCGCCGGAATGCACGCGGGCGACGTCCTGGCCGTTGGCGTGGGCGGTCTTGATCAGGTCGATGATCTGTTCCAGGTGCAGTTCGGCGCTGTTGACCACGGTGTCGGCCCGGTGTCCCTCCAGCACCGCCGCCGGCACCAGCGAGCCTGCGTAGATGATCACCGGGCAGCTGCGGATCAGCCGTTGGCCTTTGACGGTGATCAATTCGGGATCGCCGGGGCCGGCGCCGATGAAGTAGACGGTCATTGTTCCATCCTGAAAAAAGGGGCGGTGCAGGGCGTCACGAGCGTCGCGCATGAACGTTGCTCATGATCGAAAGCGGGGATTATCGGGAATTCAGGCCGCGCCGGCCAATGCCAATGTGGCCTGGGCGTACTTTTGCCGGGGAATCAGCAGCTTTGCCGGCGCCTGGATCCATTGTTCGGCCAGCGCCAGGGCGGCGCTTTCCGCCACGCCGTAGCAGCCGGTGCGCTCGAAGGCGATCTGCGACTGGTGGCTGAGGCGCGGCCGGTAGCCGGCCAGTTCCGCGCTGCTGAAATACAGCAAGGGCAGCGCCAGTTGCGCGGCCAGTTCCCGCAAGCCGGGCTCGTCGCGTTTGAGGTCGATGCTGGCGAGCGCCTTGACCGCCGCCAGTTCGATGCGATGGGCCTGCAGGGCCTGGTCGAGCAGGGCCCGCAGGGTGGCGGCCGGGCAGCCGCGCTGGCAGCCCAGGCCGACCACCAGGGCCGGCGCTGCGCCGTCAGCGGTCATGCGTGGCGTTGGCCTTCGCCGTTGCGGCGGAACAGCCACGCGCTGATCAGGCCCAGGGCCAGCCAGAACGCGACGTTGGTCAGCTGCGAGGCGATCTTGAACTGCGCTTCCAGCGCCTGCGGTGCCAGCATCGAGTGCACTTCCGGTTGCGGTGCGCCGATCACGTGGGGCACGGCGAGGATGGCCGCGCCGAGGATCTTCATCAGCCAGTTGCGGCTGAAGGCGATCAGGGCCAGGCCCACGGCGGTGGACGCTGCGGTGCCGATCCACCAGGTCTGCCGCGAGGCCAGGTCGGCGGCGGCGGTGCCGGGCAGTTCGGGCGGCAGGCCGAGGGTCGGCGCCAGCACGAAGGTGGCGTAGCCGGCCAGGCCCCAGAGCAGGCCTTGTGCGGTCCTGGTCGGTGTGCGCAGGGTGTAGAGGCCGGCCAGCATCAGGGCGAAGCCCACGGCCACCACCAGGTTGCCGCCGGTGGTCGACAGCACGCGCTGCCAGCCGTCTTCCGGCTCCCAGGCTTCGGCGTCGTGGGTGTGGGCCGGGGTGCCGGCGGCGTGTTCGTGGACTTCGGCCGCAGGTTCAGCCTTCTCGTAGGTCTCGGCCTGCAGAATCAGCGGGGAGACCCAGAAGCTTTGCAGCAGGGTGAGCAGCAGGGCGGCCAGCAGGCCGGTGAACCCGGCGGTCCGGGCAATGCGCTTGATCATGTCGGCAGGTCTCAGTGGCACGGGAACGCGGCGCTGTGGCGGGTATCGTGGGCGGCGTTGTGCACCGCTTCGATGTGCGAGAACCCGGCGAAGTAGACGAGGCAGGCCCCCAGGATCGACGCGCAGACGGCGGCGGTCAGGCGTTGGCTCAGGGTGGTGGTGCCGGCGGAGCTCTTGTCAGTGCTGCCGGTGCTGGTGATGATCGACATGGCGCTTCCCTCTGTGGTGTCAGCGGGTGAATAGAGCGCATGGAAACCCTGCGGGACGGGCACGCAGGGTTCGAACAGCGCCCGCCCACCGCGGGTTTGTTATGTTCAGCGGCGCAGGTGCGCGCTGTGCGTTGCGGGCCGGTCTCCGGGCTCGCGAGGGGTTGGCGTCGGCCGACCTGCAAGCGTCACCTTCCCATGCCGCAGGCACAGTGGATCTGACGCTTCGCTCGCTTACCGTTGCGGGGGCAGCACCGGACTGACATGGCCTTGAAGTAAAGCACATGATTCACCGGTTTCCCGTTTCACCCTGTGAAGGGCACCCGTAACAAGTTGTGTAGGAGAGCATGGGCACACGATCCGAGTCAATCGACGGCTAACGCACGGCCAGCAGAACGTAGGCGCCCAGCGCGATCAGAAACGCGTAGTAGGACTTCATGCGCGTCAGGCCCAGCAGCCAGGCCAACGCCACAGGGCCGATCCACAGGTGCGCCGACGGCTGCTGGCCGGCCAGCGGTTGCAGCGAACCGGCCAGCAGGCTGATCAGCATCGCCACGGAGGTGTATTTGCCCAACCGGTCGATGAACGCCCGGGCCCCGCCGGACAAGCGTTCGACATCCACCGCCAGCGGCAGCAACCGGCAAGTGGCGGACACCAGCGCGCAAATCAGCACGTACAGCCAGAACACACTAGGCTCGGTCATAGGCGTAACTCGTCAGGACGGTCACCGCGAGCACCGCCATCAGGCTGATATCCCCCAACCACAGCAGGCTGGCCGCGGCGGCGAGTCCGGCGATCCACTGTGCGTGCAGGCTGTGCCGGTCGCGGGCCATCTTGCCCAGCGAAGCGCTGATGAAAATGGCGATCACCACGCTGACATGCTCCATCAGCCCGTTGTCGGCCAGGCTGGCGAAGCCGTAGCCGGCGGCGGTGCCGAGCAGGGCGGCGGCGTACAGCGCAAAGCACACGGTGTTGGCGTAGGGGCGGCTGACCGGCCCTTGTTCCTTGCGGATCGACATCAGGGTGAAGGCCGCGTTGGCCATCACCGCCAAGGCCGGGACAAACGATTTGACGGAGCCCTTGAAGCTGGACTTGAGGCTCAGGGTGAACACCAGAAAACGCAAGTTGATGCTCAACGCCGAGACCAGCACGCCGAATGCGTTGAGCAGGTGCGCCGGCGTCTCCAGCAGCGTCAGTTGCAGCGGCGAGGCCATCACCGTGCCGCTGAACACCACCATCGACGGCAGATCCAGGCCGTGGCGGCGGCCGAGCATGCCGATCAGGGTGAAGGTCAACAGCAGCGAGAACACGAACGGCAACGCATCGCGCAGGCCGGTCGTGATCTCGCTGTGGGCGGCCGGTTCGGCCAGCGCGGACTCAACCGGCATGGGCGCTTTGCCGTGCGCCGGCCAACAGGTCTTCGACACCGTCCTTGTAGGCCAGCGCCTTCTCCAGGTAGTACTCGGTGGAGAAGCGCGGGATGAACTCCTCGACCACGGCCACGCCGCGGTAGCCGTTGACGGCGAAGCGGTTGAGCACATCGCTCAGGCGCAGGTTGCCTTCACCGATGGGCAGGTGCTGGTGGTGGGTGTCGTTGAGGTCGGCGATGTGCAGGTGACGGGTCACCGGGGCCAGCTCGGCGATGGCCTGGAACAGGCTTTCGCCGTAGGGCATCAGCGAGCACAGGTGCGTCACGTCGATGGTCACGAAGCAGCCGGTCTCGCGGTGGAAGCGCAAGTGCTCGCCGACGCTGAACACCGGGAACTTCGGCCGCTGGCCGCCCATGTTCTCCAGGCACAGGTCGATGCCCCGGGTGTCGACGCGCTGTTTGACCTCGTTGATCGCCACGATCAGGTTGTCCAGCAGTTCGGTGTTTTCCAACTGGTCCTTGTAGCCCGGATGGAACGTCACGCTGGTGGCGCCGGCCTGGCGCGAGAAGTCCACGGCGGCGCTCAGGCAGTCCACCGCCTGGCCCCGTTCGACCGGATCGGGCGAGCACAGGTTGTACTGGCGGCCCCACCAGCCGGCGTGCACCGTCAGGGTGATGCCGTTCTGCTCGGTGAAGGCGCGGACCTGCCGCGCCAGTTCGCTGCGTTCCTCGACGCCGAGCGACCAGAACACGGTCTCGGCGTCTTCGCCGATCTCGAACTCCACGGCCTTGAAATGCCTGGACAGGTCGGTGATCGACCCGAGGATGTCCGCCGGGTTGTCGTACACGTTGGTGGAAAAGGAGATCAGCGGAAAGTTCGGGCTGATCGGGCCGTCGATGTGGAACAGGGTCTCTTGGGTGCTCATTGCGCCAGTCCTTGGGTGGTGAAACGAGGATGGGAGATCGCGGCGCCGAAGACGTTCGGGTCGTCTTCGGCGGCGCAGGCCAGCAGCACGTAGCCGTGCCGGTCGGCGGAACGGCGGATGGGCCGGCCGAACTTGCCCTGGTCGAGCGTCGCGCGCAGGGCGAAGGGGTGCCGCAGCAGTTGGTCGCGCAGGCGTTCGGGGTCGGTCGTGCCGTCGGTCTCGATGTAACGGATCGCCATTTGCACGAACGCCTGCTCGGGGGCCGGCAGGTCGGTGCCGGTCATCGCCGCCAGGGTGCTGGCCGCCAGGTGCACGCCGGTGGTTTTCCAGACCATCTCCCAGATCTGGTCGCCGCCGAAACGGGTCTGGGTCTCGATGAAATGCAGGCGCGCTCCGTCGAGCTTGACCTCGGTGTGCGCCGGCCCCCAGCGGTTGCCCATGCGTTCGAGCAGCCACAGCACCGCGTCTTCGATCAGCGTGCGGCTGGCCTCGTCCAGGGCGGCCGGAAAGTCATGGCCGGTCTCGACATAGCCCGGCGCGCCGCTGGTGTGCTTGCGGGTGATGCCGAGGATCCGGTGGCGGCCGTCGAGGCTCAGGGATTCCACGCTGTATTCGTCGCCGCCGGCGAACGCTTCGATCAGGTTGCGGCCTTGCAGCGGCAGGGCGTCGACGTCTTCGGACCGGTTGACCGCGTAGACCCCTTGGCTGCCTGAACCGCTGACGGGTTTGACGATCGACGGGCCGTGGCGTTCGACGAAAGCGCGTACGGCCTCGGCGCTGTCCGCCGCCGCGCTGTGCAGTTCATAGGGGCTGCCTTGCAGGAGCCGGCGGAACAGCAGCTTGTCGCGGCTGACCTCGACGCTGCGCACGCTGTTGTGGGGGATGCCCAGCCGTTCCCCTAGTTGCGAGGCCGGCAGCAGGCCCAGTTCGGAGAACGACACCACGGCGTCGAACGGCCGCTGACGGTGCAGGCGTTCGACCGTGTCGCCGTAGCCGGCCAGGTCCGCGATGTCGGGCGTCAGCACCAGCGCCGCGTGTTCGCGTTGATAGTCCGACAACTGGTCGGGTTGCTGCACCAGGGTGAAGTGGAAGCGGTGCGCGGTGTCCCAGTCCAGCCCTGAATCCCGCCCGCCGATCAGCAGGATGCGTTTGGCCGGTTCGGGGTCGGTGCGCTCGCCGTAGACGTCGATGTCCGTGACCGCCAGCAGCGATTCGCGCAGCCGGGCGGTGTCGGGCTGGCGGAACTCGACGTACAGGTAGTTCTGGAACCCGTTGCTGGCCGGGCCGATGGCGTCGCCCGGCGCGGCGTAGGCGTACCATCGCTGGAAGCCCGGCACGCTGCGCAGGCACCGGGCGTGATGGAGGCCGTCGTAGGTGCGATGGGTGCGGGCGAAGGGCGTGGCGATCCCGAACGGCTGCGGGACGTCGCAGGCAGGCGGCAGCGCTTCGCCGAACAGGGCGCGGTGATAGCAGACATCCAGCGGCAGTTGCCACGCCTGGCGGATCACGTGGATCCGGCTGCCGCCGGGCCGCGCGCCGACCTCCAGCACCCTTGGCCCGCGTGCGGTGAGGATGAACTCGACATGGGCGAACGTGCCCTTGAGGCCGAGGGCCTGCACGGCGTCGTGGGCCAAACGGTGGCAACGCGCTTTGAGCGACGCATCCGGTTCGATGGTCGAAGGCGTGTAGCGGGCGAAATGGTGGAAGTCGTCCCGGCCGATGTCGACCCCGGCGATCACATCGACGATGGGAAAGCTGCTGATGTTGCCGTCAGGACCGATGGCGCAATCGATGGAATGGTTGGAGCCGTGCAGGTATTCCTCCAGCAGCAGCTGGTCGGTCTCCCGCTGTTTGCCGGCGACGTAGCGTTGCAGCGCCGGCCATTCGCGGCGGCTGTAGTCCAGCAGTTCCTGGCGGTCGCGGATGCAGCGCACGAACAGGCTGCTGTACAGGTTCGAAGGCTTCAGGACGAACGGGTAGGGCAGCGCATCGGGTGCGGCGAGCAGTTCGTCGATGCCCGTTTCGCGGGAGATCACCTGCAGGTCAGGGTTGGCCGACGCCTGGAAGCGCTGGCGCTGCAGCACCTTGTCCAGCGTGTGCTCGACGTTGCGGTGCAGGTGCGCCAGGGCCGGCACCGCCGCGCACAGGCGGCCCGTGACGGCGACATAGCCTTCTCGGAAGTTCAGCACACTGGTGAAGCCGTGCTCATCGAGCAGGCGTTGGGTCAGGTCGATCAGTTCCGGGGTCAGGCCTTTGGAAAAGTCGTAACGGGCTACCGGCGGCACCTTGGCCGCGTCGGCGATCTTGCTGGTGGCGCGGCTGTCGGCGATCAGCAGCGGCGTGATGCCTGCGGCGATCAGGCCTTCGTATTCGCCGTCGCGGATGTTGCCGACAATCAGGCAAGCGGCTGCGCTCATCGGCAGGACTCCTCGTCGAAACTGTAGTGAACCCGGTTCAACCGGTGACAGATGTGGGCCAGGCGGATGCGGTCGGCGGCGTTGACGCTGTCCGTCAGCACGTTGCGGATGATGTGGGCGAGGGCGTCCAGGTCTTCGCCGGCGATCCCCAGGCGGGTGATTTCCTGTACGCCGAAACGCAGGCAGTCGCGTCCGTCGATGCGCTTGTTGTTGACCCGTATCCCCAGTTCGTTGAGCTGCTGCGCCGCGTGCTGGCTGAAGGCGCCTTCGAGCAGCAGCATATGGGTGTCGGTGGCGTGCGCCGTCCAGCCCGGCAGCCCGGCCAGCGCAGCGTGCAACTGGCGGGCGTTGGCGCACATGCGTTCGGCGTAGGCCTGGCCGTGGCGCTCCATCTCCATCAGGGTGACGAACAGTTGCAGCAGGCCGGGCAGGTTGGGGGAGGACACCAGCGCACCCCCGACGTTGTGTTCGATCTGCCGGGCCAGGTCGGCGCGTCGGCAGACGATCAGCGCCCGGTGCGGGCCCGGCAGGGATTTGTGGGTGTTGCCCTGGAGGATGTCCGCGCCTTCATCGAGCGGGTTGGGGTAGGCCTGGCCGGCGATCAGCCCCAGCGTGTGGGAGGCGTCGCAGATGATCAGCGTGCGGTCGAGGCCGCGCCGGTTGAGCAGCTTGCGCAGCGGCCTGACGGCGATCGCCCGGGTGGTGAGGCCGTGGTCGAGCAGCACGGCGGCCGGCGGTTGCCCGAGTGCCTGAAGTTGCGCATCGAAGGCGTCGAGATCGATCTGGCCGTCCGTGCCGAGCCCGAAAAACACGCTCTGCCGGCCGATCTTCTGCACCAGCGGCCCGGTGGCGAAATGGCCGCCGCTCTCGGGCGCCAGGGACATGACGATGTCCCCCGGCACGCTCAGCGCCGCCAGCACGCTCAAGGTGCAATGGACGCCGGACAGCACGCGGTACTCGACGAACTCGGCGTTGAACATCGTCTGCGCGGCCCGGGTCGCGAGCGCCTTCAGCGTTTCGACCTCCGGAAAGTGCTCGACCTGCATCCCGCCGAACTCGGCGGCGTAGCGCTGGCCGGCGATCGGCCGGACGTTGAACAGGTAACGGTCGTAATGGCGGTTTTGCCCCAATGCCCGGGCCGTGTCGGACAGCACATTTTCATTGGCGGTCAGGGACACTGTCGAAGTTCGGCGCGCCAATGCCTCTTCGAACTGTTCGATAATGAAACTGTGCGCGCTGGGCGCGACGGAGGGCACTGCATAAGTTGAATGGTTCATTAGTAATCCGCCAGGTCGAAGTCGATGATCAACATGTCGCGAGTGCTGCGATTTGAACTAATGCCTAACTTCTGCAGTGGGGAAACTTCATGCAGAAGTATTCGGTCATTCAATACGACGGTTTCCAGGTAGTTCGTCAAAGTTGCGCTGAAAACATTGTCGCCGTTTTCATTGAATATCCGGCTTTCGCCGCCGATGACGTGCTGGCGCTGGATCAGGTGCTGAAAGACGAAATCGTGGCCGTCGCGGTGACGGCCTTCGGGGGTGGCCTGGCCGTCGCGGGATTCGTCGCACAGGATGCGGAACTGATGGCAGGTCACCAGCCAGTCGCGGTGGCCGACCGCCAGGTCCATCAGCGCCAGGTCCGCCGCCAGCAGGCTGCGCAGCACGGGCGATGCGGTGAAGGCCGGCTCGCTGTGCGCATAGGTGCGCTGGACGCCGCCCAGCAGCGGGTTATGGGCCTGGGCCTGGAAGAAATGGCAGTCGTCGAGGGGCGTCCAGTGGCGTTCCCGCTGGCGGTACTCGAACTTGCAGATGCGCCGCTCGCGGCGGCCGTTCTCTGCGTTCAGGTAGGTGTCCGGCGGCAGGTTGTCCCAGGTGCGGTCGAAGGCGCGGCACGCTTCGCGGCCCAAAGACGCCACCTGCGCCGCCGGAAAAACGGCGCTGTCGGCGTAATGGTCGTTGCGCAGCCGCTCGGACAGTTCGAACAGCACGGCACTGCCCGGATGCCCGATGGCGCTACCGGCGCTCATGGCGCAGGCACGCAGGCGGGTTTCAGAGGAATAGACAGGCGCGGACACTGACGATAATCAGGCATGCAAGAATTCCTTTCTTATGTAATACATATTCCTTATGTGGCTTCATGGTTCATTTCCTGTTTTGAATTATCAATTCTGTTTTTGTAAAGATATGTAATTCTGCTGTTCGGACGCTCTAGTCCGAGGGAAAGCGGGGTGTAGGAAAAGTTTCTGTTTTGTGAACTTGTAGGAAATAACTTACGTTGAACTTTTCAAATGAGAAAAGGTCGCGACCAATATATGAATAAATGAAGTCCATATAACGATAATGCACCAGACATTGACCCGCCTGCCGACCATGCGTAGCCTTGCGCTTTCGAGGTTCTTCGGCGGCTGCCGAAGCTAAGAAGGGAACGCGGTCCAAGCCGCGGCTGCCCCCGCAACTGTGAACGGTGTTGTTCGCTGCCATGCCACTGCAAGCCTGCTTCAACAGGCCCGCGGGAAGGCGCAGCGGATGCCAGGCCCCGAGGCCGGCGCGCCGTCAGCCAGGAGACCTGCCTCGACACAGATTCTCACTACAACCGGGCGGGGTGATCCGGTGGCGAACGCTCCCGGCGCGCAAGTGCGTCGCCGGCTCTCGTCCCGCATGCCCGCCACCTCGCCAAAGGGCATCCGATGAAAACACTGGCCAAACTCCCCGTCACCATCGTCACCGGCTTCCTCGGCTCGGGCAAGACCACCCTGCTGCGGCACATGCTCGACAACGCCCAGGGCCGCCGCATCGCGGTGATCGTCAACGAGTTCGGCGAACTGGGCATCGACGGCGAAATCCTCAAGCAGTGCACCATCGGCTGCACCGAAGAAGAGGCCACCGGCCGCGTCTACGAACTGGCCAACGGCTGCCTGTGCTGCACGGTGCAGGAAGAGTTCTTCCCGGTGATGCGCGAGCTGGTGGCCCGTCGCGGCGACCTCGACCACATCCTGATCGAAACCTCCGGCCTGGCGCTGCCCAAGCCGCTGGTGCAGGCCTTCCAGTGGCCGGAAATCCGCAACGCCTGCACCGTCGACGCGGTGATCACCGTGGTCGACAGCCCGGCCGTGGCCGCCGGCACCTTCGCCGCGTTCCCGGACCAGGTCGACGCCCAGCGCAAGCTCGACCCGAACCTGGACCACGAATCGCCGCTGCACGAGCTGTTCGCCGACCAACTGGCCAGCGCCGACCTGGTCATCCTCAACAAGGCCGACCAGGCCAGCGCCGAAGACCTGGCCCGCGTGCGCCTGGAAGTCGCCGAAGAGCTGCCGCCGGCGGTCAAGATCGTCGAAGCCAGCAACGGCCGCCTGCCGCTGGACGTGCTGATCGGCCTGGGCGCCGGCTCCGAGGAGCACATCGACGGTCGCCACAGCCATCACGATCATCACCATGACGGCGATGACCACGACGACCACGATCACGACGCCTTCGATTCGATTTCCATCGAACTGCCGCAAGCCGACGAAAGCCTGCTGCTCGATGCCCTGACCCAACTGGTGGTTCAGCACGGCATCCTGCGGGTCAAGGGCTTCGCGGCGATCCCGAACAAGCCGATGCGTCTGCTGATCCAGGGCGTGGGCACCCGTTTCGACAAGCACTTCGACCGCCAGTGGGGCGCAGACGAGGCGCGCATCACCCGTCTGGTGCTGATCGGCCAGAAACTGGACGCCGCCCGGCTCGAAGCGCAACTGCGCGCCGCGCTCAGCGTGTAAGCCATGCACCTGCTCAGGACCCAGCCCGGCGGTTTCGTGTCGGATGACAACATTGCCGACCTTGGACAGACCCCCGCCGAGCTGGTGATCCTGTGCAGCGGCGATTCCAGCCTGGCGCTGCTCGCCGAAGCCGCACAGCAGCTGCCGGACGACTATCCGAGCCTGCGCCTGGCCAACCCGATGCAGGTGCAGAACCATGCCTCGGTCGATCTGTACGTCGACGAAGTGCTGCGCCACGCCAAAGTCATTCTGATTTCGCTGCACGGCGGCATCGCCTATTGGCGCTACGGCGTCGAGCGCCTGGTGGAACTGGCCGGGCGCGGGGTGCAGGTGATCCTGGTGCCGGGCGACGACCGGCCCGACCCGGAGCTCAGCGGCCTGAGCACCGTCGGCGCGGAGGACCGCGACCGGCTCTGGCAATTCCTGCGCCAGGGCGGCCTGGGCAATGCGCTGGACTTCTTCCGTTGCCTGGCCAACCGCTGGCTGGATCGCCCCTACGCCTGGGGCGAGCCGCAGGCGCTGCCGCGCACGGCGATCTATCACCCGCACAAAAGCACCGCCGCCCTGGGCGACTGGCAGGCCGATTGGCAAGCCGGCCGGCCGGTGGCGGCGGTGCTGTTTTACCGCTCGCATTTGCAGGCGGCCAACACCGCGTTCATCGATGTGTTCTGCCAGCGCTTGCAGGCGGCTGGGCTCAACCCGTTGCCCATCGCGGTGGCGAGCCTCAAGGAGCCCGGCTGCCTGACGGTGGTCGAGGACTGGCTGGACGAAACCGAAACCGGCGTGATCCTCAACACCACCGGGTTCGCCCAGTCGAGCCCGGAAGCGCCGCACCTGCGGCCGTTCCGCCGCGACATCCCGGTGATCCAGGCCATCTGCGCCCAGGACAACGAGCCCGGCTGGCGCGCCAGCGAGCAGGGCCTGGGCCCGCGGGATCTGGCGATGCACATCGCCTTGCCTGAGCTGGACGGGCGGATCATCAGCCGGCCGATCAGCTTCAAGGATCTGGCCTGGCGCAGCGAGCGCAGCCAGTCGGACGTCGTCTGCTATCGGGCGCAACCGGAGCGCATGGATTTCGTCGCCGAACTGGCGCGGCGCTGGGCTGACCTGGCCCGTGTGCCGAACCGCGAAAAGCGCGTGGCCCTGATCCTGGCCAACTACCCGACCCGGGACGGGCGCATCGGCAACGGCGTCGGCCTGGATACCCCGGCGGCGGCCCTGAACATCCTCCGGGCGCTTCACCAGAGCGGCTATCCGTTGCCCGCCGAACTCCCGGCCAGCGGCACCGACTTGATCCGCCGGTTGCTCGGCGGCGGCGTTAGCAACGACCTGGACACCCTCGACCAGCGTCCTTGCGCGCAAAGCCTGGATATGGACGAATACCTGGCGATGTTCGACGCCTTGCCCGACGCCAACCGCGCAGCGGTGCTGGAGCGCTGGGGCACGCCGCAGCAAGACCCGATGTGCCGTGACAATCGCATGATGGTCGCGGGCCTGCGCTTTGGCCTGACCTTTGTCGGCATCCAGCCGGCGCGGGGCTATCAGGTGGATCCGAGCGCGGTGTACCACGACCCGGACCTGGTGCCGCCCCACGGCTATCTCGCGTTCTATTTCTGGCTGCGCCGCACCTACGGCGCCCACGCACTGATCCACGTCGGCAAGCACGGCAACCTCGAATGGCTGCCGGGCAAAGGCGTGGGACTGTCCGACCAGTGCTGGCCGGACGCATTGCTCGGGCCATTGCCGAACATCTATCCGTTCATCGTCAACGACCCGGGCGAGGGCGCCCAGGCCAAGCGCCGCACGCAGGCGGTGATCATCGACCACCTGATGCCGCCGCTGACCCGCGCCGAAACCTACGGCCCGCTGCGCAACCTGGAGTTGCTGGCGGACGAGTACTACGAAGCGCAACTGCTCGACCCGCGCCGCGCCCGCGAACTGCAGCGCGACATCCTGCAACTGGTGCGCGAGACGCAGATCGACCGCGAACTGCAACTGGACGCCGCGCTCGACAGCGATGCGGATGCGGCGGTGTGGCTGCCGCGTCTGGACACCTACCTGTGCGACCTGAAGGAATCGCAGATCCGCGACGGCCTGCACGTGTTCGGCGAGTCGCCCACCGGACCGCTGCGCACCGATACGTTGCTGGCCTTGCTGCGCATCCCGCGGGGCGACGGCAAGGGCGCGCAGTCGAGCCTGCTGCGGGCGTTGGCCAAAGCGTTCGGGCTGGGTTTCGACCCGTTGGACTGCGCGCTGGCCGAGCCGTGGGCCGGGCCGCGTCCGGATGAACTGCAAGCGGTCAGCGACGAGGCTTGGCGCACCTGCGGCGACACCCGCGAACGCCTGGAGCTGTTCGCCGCCCAATTGATCGCCTCGACGACGCCGTCTCCCTGTGGGGGCGGGTTTGCCCGCGACAGCGGCGTACCGGTCGAACGCAATGTTGAAGGCTCAACCGATTCACCTCCAAAGGAACCTCGGTGGGCGCCGGTCAATGAGATCCTGACGAGTCTTCGCGAGGTCATCGCCCCGCGCCTGGACGCCTGCGGCCCTGCGGAGATGCGTGGCCTGCTCGATGCCCTGGACGGCCGCTTCGTGCCCGCCGGCCCCAGCGGCGCGCCGAGCCGCGGCCGCCTCGATGTGCTGCCCACCGGGCGCAACTTCTATTCGGTGGACGTGCGCAACCTGCCGACCACCACCGCGTGGCGCATCGGCTTCCAGTCCGCCAGCCTGATCCTTGAACGGCATCTGCAGGACCACGGCGACCACCTGCGCCAGATCGGCCTGTCAGTGTGGGGCACGGCAACCATGCGCACCGGCGGCGACGACATCGCCCAGGCCATGGCGCTGATGGGCGTGCGCCCGGTGTGGGCCACCGGCAGCCAGCGGGTGGACGATTTCGAGATCCTGCCGCTGAGCCTGCTCGACCGGCCCCGGGTCGACGTGACGCTGCGGGTGTCCGGGTTCTTCCGCGATGCCTTCGCCAACCTGATCCGCCTGTTCGACGCCGCCGTGCAGGCGGTGGCCGAACTCGACGAACCGGACGACCTCAACCCGCTGGCCGCCAAGGTGCGCGCCGAACGTGAAGCGCTGGTGCAGTCGGGGCTGGACGAAGAGGCCGCCCGGCGCCAGGCCGGCTGGCGGATCTTCGGCGCCAAGCCCGGCGCCTATGGCGCGGGCGTGCAGGGCGCCATCGATGCGCGGCTGTGGCAGACCCGCGAGGATCTGGCCGAGGTCTACCTGAACTGGGGGGCCTACGCCTACGGCGGGTCCGACGAAGGCACCGCCGCCCGGGAGCGGTTCGCCCGGCGCCTGAGCCAGGTGCAGGCGGTGCTGCACAACCAGGACAACCGCGAGCACGACCTGCTCGACTCCAACGACTACTACCAGTTCCAGGGCGGCATGCTCGCGGCGGTGGAGAGCCTGCGCGGCGAGGCAGCGGCCAGCTATCACGGCGATCACAGCCAGCCGGACCTGCCGAAGATCCGCACGCTCAAGGAGGAGCTCAACCGGGTGATCCGTTCCCGGGCGGCCAATCCGAAATGGATCGACGGGGTCAAGCGCCACGGCTATAAAGGCGCGTTCGAACTGGCGGCGACCGTGGACAACCTGTTCGCTTTCGATGCCACCACGCAGCTGATCGACGACCATCAGTACGCCTTGCTCGCCGACGCCTATCTGCTGGATCCTTCGACCCGCGAGTTCGTGCGTGAGCACAACCCCCATGCCCTGCGGGACATGACCGAGCGGATGCTGGAAGCGCAGCAGCGGGGGATGTGGCAGGATCCGGGCGCGTACCGCGAGGCGCTGGAGAACCTGTTGCTGGACATAGAAGAAGAGACCTGACCCATACCCCTGTAGGAGCGAGCCTGCTCGCGATAGCCTTCCCCAGTACCTCTTGGGATGCCTGCTCCACCGCGATCGCGAGCAGGCTCGCTCCTACAGTTGCCCCGGGCCCGACCTGATTGAGTACCGATAGATGACCGACACCTTCCATTTCCCCCTGTCCGCCGTGGTCGGCGCCGATGACCTGAAACTGGCCCTGTGCCTGACCGCCATCGACCCGAAGATCGGCGGCGTGCTGATCGAAGGCCCGCGGGGCATGGCCAAATCCACCCTGGCCCGGGGGCTGGCGGACCTGCTCAACGGCGGTCAGTTCGTCACCTTGCCGCTGGGCGCCACCGAAGAGCGGCTGGTGGGCACGCTGGACCTGGACGCCGCCCTGAGCGACGGCCGCGCGCAGTTTTCGCCGGGCGTGCTGGCCAAGGCCGACGGCGGCGTGCTGTATGTCGATGAAGTGAACCTGTTGCCCGACCATCTGGTGGACCTGCTGCTCGACGTGGCCGCCAGCGGCACCAACCTGATCGAGCGCGACGGCATCTCCCACCGCCACTCGGCGAAGTTCGTCCTGATCGGCACCATGAACCCGGAAGAGGGCGAACTGCGGCCGCAACTGCTGGACCGCTTCGGCCTCAACGTCGCCTTGGGCGGCCACACGGCTCCGGCCGAGCGCGGGCAGATCATCCGTCGCCGGCTCGACTTCGACAGCGACCCGGAAGGCTTCTGCGCGCACTGGGAAGGCGAGCAGCAAGCCCTGCGCGAGCGTTGCCGCAGCGCCCGCGACAGGCTTGCGGACATTGCGCTGGACGATGACGCTTTGGCGCAGATCACCGAACGTTGCTTCGCCGCCGGCGTCGATGGCTTGCGGGCGGATCTGGTCTGGCTGCGGGCGGCACGGGCCCATGCGGCCTGGCGGGGCGCCGGCGCGATCGAAGGGCAGGACATCGACGCGGTGGCCGAATTCGCCTTGCGCCATCGCCGCCGCAAACACCCTTCGGCCCCTGCGCAGGCAGCGGCGCAGTCTGCGGCCAACAGCCAGGCCGACAGCCGCGAAGGGCAGGGCCAATGGGGCGAAATGCCCGCGCCGGCGCAAGCCACCGGCACCCGCCGCGAAGTGCCGCACTGGCCAAAAAAGCCCTAGGCATTCGCCCCCGGTCCGACGCGGGGGCGAATGCCAGACCCCGCGCCGGACGGCTGGACAACGGCAGGCAAGGTCGGCGCCACGCCGCCCGCAGCGGTTCGGTGAACTGGCCGGGCACCTTGCTCAACGGCCGGCCCCGGTGCCGGGCGGACCTGTTGTTGCAGATGCGCACCCGCACGCCCCATGAACTGTGGCTGGTGATCGTCGATGCGTCCGGCTCGACCCGTCGCCATCAGGCCCTGAGCGATGCCAAAGGCCTGCTCGCCCAGGTGTTCGACGACGCCTACCGGCAGCGCGCGCGCCTGGCCTTGCTCACCGCCAGCGGCGCAGCGCCGACGTGGCAGGTGCAAGGGCTCAAGTCCGGTAGTGGCCTGCGGGCCTGGCTCGATGCCCTGGGGGCCGGGGGCGGCACGCCGCTGCTGGCGGCGCTCGCAGAGGCCGGGCAATGGCTGACGGCACGGCGCAAGCGTTTCCCGGCGGAGCGGCAACGGCTGCTGGTGGTGACGGACGGGCGGCTGAAGGATCCGGGAGGGCTGTCGGCGCTGGCATGCCCGGGCTTGCTGATCGACATCGAACGCGGACCGATCCGCCTGGGCCGGGCCCGGCAACTGGCGACGGCGCTGGACGCCGAATACCGGCATATCGATGAGCTGCCCCTGAACTGACTCACCGCCATCGTTGGCAAGTCGAATCGTCGCACCGCAGCTCCCACAGGGTTTGTGGTGTATCTGGATCTTGGGGACACCCGCGATACTTGTGGGAGCTGGCTTGCCAGCGATGAGGCCGGCACTGCCGACATCCCTGTTGCCTGATCCACCGCCATCGCCAGCAGGCTGGCTCCTACAAGGGATCCCGGCTGTCCGCAGCATCCCTGCACACCACAAAACCTGTAGGAGCTTGCCTGCAAGCGATGAGGCCGGCACAGTCAGCATCGCTTTCGCCTGATCCACCGCGTCAAACCCACCGCGCTGCTCTATGCTCCACCCCAGCCCATCACAAGGAGTGAACCATGCGCGTATTGGTCGCCAACCCCCAGGACGATTTCCGCGTCAAGGCCTACGCCGGCACCAACGGCGTGCTGCTCGCCATGGACGTCGCCGAGCCCCGGCGCAAGGGCCTGCTCGGCTTCGCCATCGAGAAGCAGCAGGGCGACAAGCCGTGGCTGTTCCTGTTCAACAGCCTGACCTTTCCCGGCAAGGCGCACACCCGGCCGGAGTTCCACGCCACCCCCAGCGACCTGGCGCCTTTGCAGAAATTTCGCTGGGCCGACTACGCCGTGAACCCCGGCATGACGATCCATTACCGCGTGCACCTGGCCTACGGCACGCCGGACGCCCCGAAGCTTGGGGAATCGCTGGAGCTGACCATCCGCTCCGACGACGGTCACCCGGCCAACCAGAGCGTGATCTTCAACCGCGCCGTCGCGGCCAGCCAGGCCTTCCAGCGCAAATTCCCCGACCTCGATGCGCAGATCAGCGCCAACCGCAACCTGCCCATCGAGGCCTGGCCCGACGCGGCGCGCCAATGGCTGGAGAACGGCCTGCTCGGGCGCCTGCAAGGCTTCATCCAGCGCGCCACCGACGGCCAGTGGGCGCTGGACATCGCGATCTACGAGTACCAACTGCAAGCCATCATCGACACGGTGAACGCCGCGTTCGACCGCGGGGTGCAGGTGCGGGTGCTGTACCACGCCCGGCCCGACGACGAAGACACCACGATCAACGAAGCGAGCCTGGCGCACCTGCCGCAGGCCAGCAAGCGCGGGCGGGTCACCCACAACATCTTCCACGACAAGTTCATCGTCTTGAGCCGCCTCGATGCCGGCGGCGCGCGCCAGCCGCAGGCGGTGCTGTGCGGCAGCACCAACTTCACCGCCAACGGCGTCTACCGCCAGGCCAACGTGGTGCATGTGCTGGACGATCCGGCCATCGCCGCCAGCTACCTGCGCACCTTCGAAGAGGTCTGGACGACGCCCGCCGATGTCGGCGCCACCCGCGACTGGATCACCGACGTCAATCCGATGGATCCGGCCCGGCCGCTGTTCGCCGGGTTTTCGCCGCGCACCGGCGGCGCCGACCTGCGCGAGTTCGTCGACATCATCAATGCGGCGAAAAGGGACGTGCTGTTCGTCACCGCGTTCGATTTGCCCGACGCCATCCTCAACGCCTTGCTCGGCCAGCCCCACGACGACATCCTGCGCTACGGCCTGCAGAACACCGCGAGCCGGATCACCGGCTTCCATGCCGACCGCACCGCCGAGTTCGCCGCCACCGCGCTGCTCAACACGGGCCTTGAAGGCTGGCTGCGGGAAAACATGAAAGGCCAGAAGGGCAACCTGCTGGTGCACACCAAAGCGGTGGTCACCGACTTCACCACGGACGCCCCGACCATCATCAGCGGCAGCCACAACCTCAGTACCTCGGCCAGCAACGGCAACGACGAAAACTTCCTGATCATCCGCGGCGACACTGACCTGGCGGATCGCTACGGCCTGGAACTGCTGCGCTTCTACGAGCATTACCGCTTCCGCTATTTCGCCAAGAAACTGGACCTCAAGCAGGTGCAGCCGCTGGCGGCGGACGACAGCTGGACGAATGACTATTACGTCGACGGGGATTTGCGGCAGTTGTCGCGGTTGCGGTTTTCCGGGCGGTAGCAGGCCGTAGAGAGAAGTTTAGGCCTTTACATCTGAATGCCTTCTTATTGTTGTTGATGCGAAGTGGAGTGTTTCGTGGACAGAGAAAGTGATGAACCCGTAAACCGTGACGATGAGTCCAGGTCATCGGAATCTTCAAGGAATCGAAAAGCAAAGTTCTACACGACTCCGCTATCGACTTCCGATCTGAGAAATGATCAGCAGCGATTGCAGGATCCAGACCAGGAGGCTTCTGCGCCACCGGAAAACTATCCGAACGGGGCGCCACCGTCAGACTTCAAAGAAACGCCGGGCGATACGGGGAACACCCTGACTCGGAAGGGGAAACCACGGGTTATCCGGCCGGGCACCACCTCTATCGCCATCACCCAAAACGACGACCCATGGGCGTCTGACCTGGATGACCGTCTGGGTGCCAACGATGAGGCGAAAGCGTTTGCGCGCCTGGCCGTAGCGAAAGATGTCATGCCGCCTCTTGCCATTGGGCTGTTCGGCAACTGGGGCAGCGGCAAGTCCTTTTTCATGCGCCTGATCCATCAGCATATCGAACGCCTCAGCCAGGGAAAGGCCAGTGCCCAGGCCCCGGAAGCAGGCTCGAAGGAATTCCATACGGATGTCGTGCAGATTCGGTTCAATGCCTGGCATTACGCGGAGACGAACCTGTGGGCCAGTCTGGTCAGCCATATATTCGTCGAACTGGATCGTTGGTACACGAAGCACAATCCCGAGGTTCGCGACCCGTTGCTCGAACACCTGTCCACTTCGCGAATGCTGACGCTGGATGCCGCCAAGGAGTTGGTTCGTCGCCGTCGAGACCAGCGTGCGGCCGCAGAGCAGCTGCTCAAGGCCCGCCAGGCGCTCGAAGAGGTTCAAGCCAAGACCGCGACTTCGCCGTCTGTCTATCTTGCGGCGTTGAGTGAGGTGTTCAATGGCGAGAATGCCGGCCAAGAGATCAAAAACGCAAAAGACGAGTTCGCGAAGGCTGCCAAGGTCCTTGGAATCGATGCCCTGACCGAGCGTGCCGAGGCATTTCAGAGCGTATCCACTGCCCTGCATGAAGAAGCGGGAAAGGCTAAGTTGCTTGCCAGAGGCTACAAGTCCCAACTGCTGAGCTGGTGGAACGTCGGCGCCTTTGTCGTGTTGGTCTTGGCGATGCCTTGGATGGCGACAGAGGGTGTGGCAATCCTCAAGGCACGACTCCCTTTCCTGCAAGATCTGCAGGAAGGCTTGGTGTTGGCGAGTGTAGCGGTGGCTGCGGTGACTGCCCGCCTGCGCTGGGTGTGGGGCAAGGCCCGCGGGGCATTGAAGCAATTGGAGGCGGGCAAGAGGGCGCTGGACAAAGCCATCGATAGCCGACTGGCCGAGCAGAAGAAAGCGTTAGAGCAAGCCGTTCAGAGGCAGGCCAAGGCGAATGCCGGCGTCGACGAGGCAAAGGCCTTGGTGCAAGTCACCAGCGAACAATTGGCGCTTGCCACTCACGATTTCTCTCAAGGCACCGGTGCCGGGCGCCTGAAGAAGTTCGTTCGGGCCCGCGCGACGGACGGCGACTATGCGCAACATCTTGGATTGATCGCCACGGTACGCAAGGACTTCGAAGAGTTGGCGTTCAACGTGACGGAAGCGGGCAGCCTCCGGGATTCGGTCGAGGCCGAGCGCGCTGCATTTCTGGTGAAAATGGACGCATTCCTGGAGGCCAACAAAACCTTCCTGGACGACGGAGACATCCAGAAGCTGCGGGCGGCGGCCACGCATTCCCCTGATGAAGTGCGATCCTTCAAACGGATCGCGCTGTACATCGACGACCTGGATCGCTGCCCGCCGGACAAAGTCGTCGAGGTGCTGCAAGCGGTGCATCTGCTGCTGACCTTTCCCTTGTTCGTGGTGATGGTCGCGGTGGATGTGCGTTGGGTGCGTCAGGCCTTGCTCGATCACTACCCCAACTTGATGGCTCTGAACGGCCAGCAGCAACAGACGGCCTCCGTGTCTGACTACCTGGAAAAGATCTTTCAGATCCCTTACTGGATGCGCCCGATGGACAGCGTAGCCAGTGAGCAGTTTCTGCAAGCACAGTTGAAGAGGGTAAGGGGCGCTGATCAGACTGACGGCGACAAATTGCCAACGGGTCAAAACGACACGGACGAAGCCGTCGGCATTCAAGCTGTCCAGGCCGAAATGTTGAAGATCTCCTCCGGTGAGACTGAAGCGCTGCAACTGCTGGCAAGGTACATGGGATCCTCCCCTCGACGCGCGTTGCGGTTTCTCAATGTCTATCGCCTTATCAAGGTCAGCCTCAAGCCCGATGACCTCTGGGCACTCGAGGGGGGTGAATACAAAGCGCTGCTGACCTTGTTGGCGATAGCGCTGGGCACCCCGTTGTGTTTTTCGAGTTTGCTTCAGTCTCTCAGATCGAAGAGTGACACCTTTGAAATGAGCGAGCTGAAAGGACTGGTCAGCCTCGACCCATCCGCTGAGAATCTCGCCGAATTTGAGCGGTTCAGGGAAATAATGGCGATATACGCGGACTTGATCGCCAAGCAGAAGAAACCGCCTCGCCATCGAGTGAAGAAGTACACCGCCATCATCCAGCGCTACTCGTTTGACGGCTGACGCACCGTCGGAGCGGTCTGGCGACGGCGAGCGTCGCAAATCACGGACATCAGTCAGACATCGCCTGCCGGTACTGCCGCGTACGCCGCCCCAGGTACAACCGATCGAGGATCAGCGCCCACAGCGCCGACACCTCGGGCCTGGGCTTGCGGCCGCGGCTCAGGCGCGCCATCTGGAAGCGCACCACGGCCATGTTGGCCAGCGACGCCAGCGGTTTGCGCTTCCAGCGGATCGGCGGCAGCTGCGGTTCGCTTTGGCGGCCGGCGCGCCAGTGGTTGACCAGGTCCGGCTCGATGGCCAGCGCCGTGGCGATGCCCGCCATGTCGATGCCGCTTTCGAGCACCTGTTCGACGATCGGCAGACGGCGGATGCCGCCGGTGACCATCACCGGCATCCGCGCCACGCTGGCCAGTTCGCTGGCCATTTCCAGGAAAAACGCCTCACGGGCCAGGGTGCGGCCGTCCCGCGCCTCGCCCTGCATGGCCGGGGCTTCGTAGCTGCCGCCGGACAGCTCCAGCAGATCGACGGGCAGCTCGTTGAGCCACTCGATCACCTGGCGCGCATCGTGGGTGTCGAAGCCGCCGCGCTGGAAGTCCGCCGAATTGAGCTTCACCGCCACGCAGAACTGCGGCGACACCGCCTGACGCACCGCCTCGATCACTGACAGCAACAGGCGCGCGCGGTTTTCCAGCGAGCCGCCCCAGCGGTCGGTGCGGCGGTTGGCCAGCGGCGACAGGAACTGGCTGAGCAGGTAGCCGTGGGCCGCGTGGATCTCGACCCCGGTGAAACCGGCCTTTTCCGCCAGGGCGGCACTGGTGGCGAAGCGCTGGATGACCTCTTCGATGTCGCTTTCGCTCATCGGCCGGGGTTCGGCGAACAGCTTGGAGAACGCGCCCATCTCCAGCGCCACCGCCGACGGCGCCAGGGCCGGCTGGCCCATGTTGGCGAAGGTCTGGCGGCCGGGGTGGTTGAGTTGCATCCACAGCTGCGCGCCGCCGGAGCGGCCGATTTCGGCCCAGCGGCGGAACTGCGCCAAATGACGCTCATCTTCCAGCACCACGCCGCCGGGGCCGGTCATGGCGCGGCGGTCGATCATGACGTTGCCGGTCAGCAGCAGGCCGGCGCCGCCGTCGGCCCAGGCCTGGTACAGGCGGTACAGGGCGGCGGAAGGGGCCTGATCGGCATCGGCGAGGTTTTCTTCCATGGACGCCTTGGCGACACGGTTGCCGATGGTCTGGCCGTTGGGCAGATTCAGGGTTTTGAAGGGCGACATGCTTGACTCCTCGTCAGTGATGAAGCGAGGCTAAGCTTAAAGTCAAGTTTAAGGTCAAGCATGAATTCGAGGTGCCCATGAAAATCGGTGAACTGGCGCAACAGAGCGGGCTGAGCGCCTCGCGGATCCGCTTCTACGAAGCCCAGGGCCTGATCCCCAAGGTCGAACGGCTGGGCAACGGCTACCGGCGCTACTCACCGCAGGTGCTGCAGACCCTGCACATCATCCAGAGCGCCCAGCGCGCGGGGTTTTCCCTGGATGAACTCAAACTGCTGCTGCCGGACGCGGACACCGGCGAGTACGACCAGGACGAACTGGTGACCGGCCTGCGGGGCAAGGTCCAGGAGATCGAAGCCATGCAGCGGCACCTGGCGGAAAGCCGGGCGCGCTTGCTGGAGGTGATCGACGGCATCCTGTCGCGGCCCGAAGGCATGAGCTGCAAGGCGAATGCCGAGCGGTTGCTGTCGTCGGTCAAGCCTTAGCCTCGGGGGGCTGTGCCGACCCTGCTCCCACAGTGTTTTGCGGCGAACGCGAGTTCTGAGTACAACCGAGATCCTTGTGGGAGCGGGCTTGCCCGCGATGAGGCCATCCCGGCCACCGCTCCGGCGAGGTGTTTTACAGATTTTGAAATGATTTGCCGCTGTGGCGATCACCGTCTCAGCCTGTACTCTCCAAGTCCTTTTTCCCATTCAGGACTTGCATGAACACCCTCACGGAGCCTCCCAGTCGCCCCTTCCCCTCGCGCCCAGGCGCGGTCTTGACGCACTCGCAGCATCCGGTCTTCCGACTCCCGACTATCGTTGATGGCGCAGCCTTCGGGCCTTCGCGTCGCACTTTGCCGTGCCCGGCAGCCCGAAAACACTGAAGAGAGACCGAGACAGAATATGGAATGGTTAGCGGATCCCACGGCCTGGCTGGGCCTTTTGACATTGATCGTGCTGGAGCTGGTGCTCGGCATCGACAACCTGGTGTTCATCGCGATCCTGGCGGACAAGCTGCCGCCGCATCAGCGTGACCGCGCACGGATCATCGGCCTGTCCCTGGCCTTGATCATGCGCCTGGGCCTGCTGGCGAGCATCTCCTGGCTGGTCACCCTGACGCAGCCGCTGTTCGAGGTGTTCGGCAAGAGCTTCTCCGGCCGTGACCTGATCATGCTGTTCGGCGGTGTGTTCCTGCTGTTCAAGGCCACCATGGAGCTGCACGAGCGGCTGGAGGGCCACGTCGGCCAGCGCTCGGCCAACACCGCTTACGCGCTGTTCTGGCCGATCGTGGCGCAGATCGTGGTGCTCGACGCGGTGTTCTCGCTGGATGCGGTGATCACGGCCGTGGGCATGGTCGATGAGCTGGCGGTGATGATGATCGCGGTGATCGTTTCCATCGGCCTGATGATCGTGGCCAGCAAGCCGCTGACCCGGTTCGTCAACGCGCACCCGACGGTGATCATGCTGTGCCTGGGCTTTTTGATGATGATCGGTTTTGCCCTGACCGCCGAAGGCCTGGGCTTCCACATCCCTAAAGGCTACCTGTACGCCGCCATCGGTTTCTCGATCCTGATCGAGGTGTTCAACCAGATCGCCCGGGCCCGGCGCAAGCGTTCGATGCAGGGCCTGCGGCCGATGCGCGAGCGCACGGCCCATGCGGTGATGCGCCTGCTGGGCGGGCGCAAACTGGCGGTGGAGGAGGTGGGCGAGGAAATCTCCGACCTGCTGGATGACGGCGACGCGCCGAGCGCCGAGCTGTTCGACCGCCGCGAGCGGGTGATGATCAGCGGCGTGCTGCAACTGGCCGAGCGCCCGATCCGCGCCTTGATGACCGTGCGTGCCGATGTCGACCACATTGACCTGGCCGACGACGCCGAGACGATCCGCACGCGGTTGATGCATTCGTCCTACTCGCGTTTGCCGCTGGTCCGCAACGGCGCGGTGGACGAGCCGCTGGGCTTCGTGCACAAGAAGGAGCTGCTCAAGGAGTACCTGGCCGGTCACGAACCGAACCTCGAACACCTGGCGCGCCAGACGATCAACTTGCTCGACAGCTACTCGATCCTCAACGCGCTGGAGCAGATGCGCGCCGCCTCGACCCACATCGCGTTCGTGGTCAACGAGTTCGGTGATTTCGTCGGCGTGCTGACCATGACCGACATCCTCGAATCGATCGCCGGCGAGTTGCCGGACGCCAGCGAAATCGAGGGTCCCGACGTGGTCGAGGAGCAGGGCGGTTTCCTGGTCAGCGGCGCGCTGAACCTGGCGCGGATCCGTGAGCGCACCGGTTTCGGCGCGCCAGCCACCGAGGACTACCAGACCCTGGCCGGCCTGGTGATGAGCCTGCTGGACCGGTTGCCGATGATCGGCGACCGGCTGGAGCACGAGGGCTGGCGGATGACCGTGATGGCGGTCGAGGAGCGGCGGGTGACGCGGGTGTTGCTGGTGCGCGAGGCCGCGTAGATCGAGGGGCCGGTGCCGTCGTCTTTGCAGAGGATTCTGCGAAGGCGGCGGCACCGGCCCTTTTGGGGCTCAGAACTTTTGCTCAGAACGACCGCACGATCCGTCCCAGCGTCTCCATGGCCTTTTCCGATGCCTCGGTCCACGGGCTGCCGTAGTTCAGCCGGATGCAGTTGCGAAAGCGCTGGGCCGGCGAAAAGATCGGCCCGGGGGCGATGCTGATGCCTTGGGCCAGGGCCATCTGGAACAGCTTCAGCGAGTCCATCTGCGGCGGCAGTTCCAGCCACAGGAAGTAGCCGCCGGCGGGCTGGCTGACTCGCGTCTGCGCCGGGAAGTACCGGGCGATGGCGGCCAGCATCGCGCTTTGCTGTTCCTCCAGGGCATAGCGCAACTTGCGCAGGTGACGGTCGTAGCCGCCGTGCTGCAGGTAGTCGGCGATGGCCGCCTGGGCCGGCATCGAGGCGCACAGCGAGGTCATCAGTTTCAGCCGTTCGATCTTCTGCGCGTAGCGCCCGGCGGCGACCCAGCCGATGCGGTAGCCGGGGGCCAGGCTCTTGGCGAACGAGCCGCAGTGCATCACCAGGCCTTCGGTGTCGAACGCCTTGGCCGGTTTCGGCGCCTGCTGGCCGTAGTAGAGCTCGGCGTAGACGTCGTCCTCGATCAGCGGCACCTGATGCCGGCGCAGCAGCTCCACCAGTTCCTGTTTCTTGGCCTCGGGCATGGTCGCGCCCATGGGGTTCTGGAAGCTGGTCATGCACCAGCAGGCCTTGATCGGGTGGCGCTCCAGGGTCTGGGCGAGCACGCCCAGGTCGATGCCGTCGCGCGGGTGCACGGGGATCTCCACGGCCTTGAGCTTCAGGCGCTCCAGCACTTGCAGGCTGGCGTAGAACGCCGGAGCTTCGATGGCCACCAGGTCGCCGGGCTCGGTCACCGCTTGCAGGCACAGGTTCAGGGCTTCGAGGGCGCCGTTGGTGATCAGCAGTTCTTCCATCGGCAACATCAGCCCGCCGACCATGTAGCGCAGGGCGATCTGCCGGCGCAGCTGCGGGTTGCCCGGCGACATGTCGGTGACCACCATGCGCGGATCCATCTCCCGCGCCGCGTGGGCCAGCGAACGCGACAGGCGTTGCAGGGGAAACAGGGTCGGGCTGGGGAAGGCCGAGCCGAACGGCACGGTGCCCGGATCCTTGATCGATTCCAGCACCGAGAACACCAGTTCGCTGACGTCGACCTCGGTGGACTCGTTGACCTGGCTGCTGATCACCGGCTCCGAGAACGGGCTCGGGGCATGGGTGTTGACGAAGTAGCCCGAGCGCGGCCGGGCGCGGATCAGCCCGCGGCGCTCCAGCAGGTAATAGGCCTGGAACACCGTGGACGGGCTGACGCCGTAGGTCTGGCTGGCATAGCGCACCGACGGCACCCGCTGGCCGGGGCCGAGGACGCCGGAGCGGATCAGTTCAGCGATGTCGTCGGCGAATTTTTCGTAGCGTTTCATCGGTATCCCGCGATGGACTGATTTCGAAGGGCGTTGCTTGCGCACGGATCAGAAGGGGGGGGCGAGGGAGCAAGCGCCCTCGCCACAGGGCAGCCATCTTACTGGCTCAGCGGTTCATTGGCGCGACAAACCGGCTCTTGGCCACGCTGTAGACCTGCGGGTCGTCGCTGTCGGCGATCCTGAAGCTCAAGGTCTGCGAACTGCTGGCGGCGCGTTCGGTGGTCATGGCCACCGACACCGGCACATCGACGATCTCGCCCGCGGCCAGGCTCAGCTCGGTGCGGCCCTGCAACTGGAAGCCGTCGCCGTCCACCAGGCTCAATGTGTAGTCCTGGCGCTGCTGGGTCTTGTTGATGACCTTGAGGGTGTAGATGTTCTCGATCTGGCCCTGGCCGTTCTCGCGGAACAGGCCGCGGTCCTTGGTCACGTCCAGCGACACCATCGGCCGCTCGGCCAGCGCCAGGGCGAGGGCGCCGATCATCACCACCAGCACGGCGGTGTAGCCGATCAGGCGCGGGCGCAGCAGGTGGGTCTTGCCGCCTTGCAGTTCGCGCTCGGAGGTGTAGCGGATCAGGCCGCGGGGGTAGCTCATCTTGTCCATGATCGAGTCGCAGGCGTCGATGCACGCCGCGCAGCCGATGCATTCCATTTGCAGGCCGTCGCGGATGTCGATGCCGGTCGGGCACACCTGCACGCACATCTGGCAGTCGATGCAGTCGCCCAGGCCAGCCTCGGCGGGCTTGATGTCGCGCTTGCGCGGGCCACGGTTTTCACCACGGGCCACGTCGTAGGAAATGGCCAGGGTGTCCTTGTCGAACATCACGCTCTGGAACCGAGCGTACGGGCACATGTGCATGCACACCGCTTCACGCAGCCAACCGGCGTTGATGTAGGTGGCGGCGGTGAAGAACAGCACCCAGAACAGGCTGACCCCGCCGATCTGCAAGGTGAACAGCTCTTGGGCCAGCGGCCGGATCGGGGTGAAGTAGCCGACGAAGGTCAGGCCGGTCAGCAGGCTGATGCCCAGCCACAGCGTGTGCTTGGCCGCACGCCGCGCCAGTTTGTTCACGCCCCAGGGCGCCGCCTGCAGCTTGATCCGCTGGTTGCGCTCGCCTTCGGTGACCTTTTCGCACCACATGAAGATCCACGTCCACGAGCTCTGCGGGCAGGTGTAGCCGCACCAGACCCGGCCGGCGAACACGGTGATGGCGAACAGGCCGAAGGCGGCGATGATCAGCAGCGCCGACAGCAGGATGAAGTCCTGCGGCCAGAAGGTGGCGCCGAAGATGTGGAACTTGCTTTCCGACAAGTCCCACAGCACGGCCTGGCGGCCGCCCCAATTCAGCCACACGGTGCCGAAGAACAGCAGGAACAGGAAACCGGCGCCGCTCATGCGCAAGGTGCGGAACAGGCCGGTGAAGCTGCGGGTGAAGATTTGGTTGTCGCTGGACTTGGCCGTCGCCTTCATTGGGCGTGCGGGCACACTTTTTATGTTCGGTGTCGCGGCTGGATCAAGGGTTCGGACGGGAATGTGTTCGCTCATGGTCGTTCGCTCATCAGCCTCCATCAGGCCTGAGCACTATGAGCGCCGATCTGTTTGCATAACAGACTCAGGTATTTCAATAAAAAGCGTATCAGATGCGCTTTCGGACAGGCCCTGCGACAACTTGAAGCAGCCCGCCGGCCAAGGCGCAAACGCCTATCCCAGGCGTCTGCGCCGGGTCTTGACCGAGGTCAGTCAAATCACCGAATCACTGTCGCTGGCTTTCAGGTGTTTGCGTCCGTCCGTGGCGCCGGCAACGGTCAAGGCGTCGGCTTCCGCTTCGGTGACGTAGATGCGCCGGCCCTCGATCTCGACGGCGGACATCGCCTTTTCACTGTCGGTGATGACGGTGAGGTCGCCGCACAGACGGATCTGCTCACCGTTTTCGGTGGAGAAAAAACAGGTCTGGTTTTCGATGCGAACGGGCATGGGACGGTCCTTTTGCGAAGGCTGTTGAAAGGTTAGGGCGCCGTGCCGGTGCGGGGTTCTGCGCAACCGATCAGCGGTCGGCGCTGTCCACCCCTTAAAGGCCCTGGCGAGGACGGTGCGATGAACGCATGGTGGCATGAAGTGTGGCAAACCCTGCAGGCGGAGTTCGCCGATGTCGGCGACGCCGCGCAAGTGACGCGCATCATCGTGCGCCTGCTGATGGCGGCGCTGCTGGGCGGAGTGCTCGGGTTCGAGCGCGAGCACAAAGGCAAGGCCGCCGGGGTGCGCACCCATATGTTGGTGGCGTTGGGCGCGGCGCTGTTCGTGCTGGTGCCGCAGGTGTCCGGGGCCCAGGCCGACGCCATGAGCCGGGTGGTGCAAGGGGTGATCGCCGGGATCGGCTTCCTCGGCGCCGGCACGATCCTGAAGAACCACGAAGGCGACGAAGGCCACGTCAAGGGCCTGACCACCGCCGCCGGCCTGTGGATGACCGCCGCCATCGGCGTTGCGGCCGGGTTGGGCCGCGAGGCGACGGCGGTGCTCAGCACGCTGCTGGCGCTGGGGGTGTTCAGCGTGATGCCGAAGATCGTCAACCTGTTCGAAAAGGATCACAAACCTTGATCAGGCTGGACGATCACCGGCGGCAGGGTCGTCGGCGGTTCCTCCTTGGCCGGCGGGGTGGTGCCGGGCGGATCCTGCTCGGGGACCGGAGACGGTTCGGTCTCGGGCAGCACGGGCTTGTCGATGTTCGGATCGGGTGTTTCGGCCGGGATCGGGATACTCATCGTGAACCTCCATATGGCACATGGCGCAAGAAGTGCTTAAGTGGATTGACCGCTGCAGGCCGGATTCGATCCGGTCTCGGCGTGCGGCAAATCCCGGTGAACTTTTCCCGAGGGCGTTCGCTCGGAACCTAAGTGAGTGCGTGGCGGGCGGATCCGCCATGGCTTTGCGACAGGCACACGAGCGTCCTTGGGGCGTTAAGGAGAGATGCTCAATGACCGCTGAAAACCCTTCCGCTCCGGGCTGCAACCCGCACATGCCGTTGTCGCAGGCGTTGCTGCTGCCGCGGATCGTCATCGAGAGCACACGCCCGGTCATCGACGGCGGCCAGTTCGCCGCCAAGGCCATCGTCGGTCGCGAGGTCGTCGTCAGCGCCAAGGTGTTCGCCGACGGCCACGACAAGTTGGCGGTGCGCATCCGCTGGCGCGAGGACGGCGAAGAATCGTGGCACAGTCAGGTCATGGCCGACCAAGGCAACAACGGCTGGGAAGGGCAGTTCCGGCCCGGACGCCAGGGGCGCCATTGGTTCCTGATCGAAGCGTGGATCGACACGTTCGCCAGTTTTCAGTACGAACTGGAGAAAAAGCACGTGGCGGCCGTACCGGTCAGCCTTGAGCTGCAAGAGGGCCGCGCCCTGGTGCACCAGGCCGCCGAGCGCAGCGAAGGGCCGCTGAGCGAACGGCTGGCGGCGCTGCACCACGAGCTGTCCGGCCTGCCCGAAGCCGAGCAGGTGGCGCTGTTCCTGCACCCGCGCAGTGCGCAGCCGATGGCCGAGGCCGACCACCGCGCCTTCTTGAGCATCAGCAATCCTTACCCGCTGGACGTCGAGCGCGAGCAGGCGGAGTTCGCCAGTTGGTACGAGCTGTTTCCCCGCTCGGTCACCGACGATCCCGCCCGCCACGGCACCTTCAACGACGTGCACGGGCGTTTGCCGATGATCCGCGACATGGGCTTCGACGTGCTGTACTTCACGCCGATCCACCCGATCGGCCGCAGCCACCGCAAGGGCCGCAACAATGCCCTGACCGCCGGCCCCGAAGACCCCGGCAGCCCCTACGCCATCGGCAGCGAGGAGGGCGGGCACGAGGCGATCCATGCGCAGCTCGGCACCCGCGAAGACTTCCGGCGGCTGGTGGCCGCCGCCGCGGAGCACGGCCTGGAGATCGCCCTGGATTTCGCCATCCAATGCTCCCAGGACCACCCGTGGCTCAAGCAGCATCCGGGCTGGTTCAACTGGCGGCCCGACGGCACGATCAAGTACGCGGAGAACCCGCCCAAGAAGTACCAGGACATCGTCAACGTCGACTTCTATGCGCCGGAGGCGATTCCGGGCCTGTGGCTTGAGCTGCGCGACATCGTCGTCGGCTGGGTGAAGGAAGGCGTGAAGATGTTCCGCGTGGACAACCCGCACACCAAGCCGCTGCCGTTCTGGCAGTGGCTGATCGCCGATGTGCGCGCGCTGCACCCGCAGGTGATCTTCCTCGCCGAAGCCTTCACCACGCCGGCGATGATGGCGCGGCTGGGCAAGGTCGGCTACAGCCAGAGCTACACCTATTTCACCTGGCGCAACACCAAGGCCGAGCTGGCCGCCTATTTCACCGAACTCAACGAATCGCCGTGGCGCGAATGCTACCGGCCGAACTTCTTCGTCAATACGCCGGACATCAACCCGGCGTTCCTCCACGAATCGGGCCGCGCGGGTTTTCTCATCCGTGCGGCGCTGGCGACGATGGGCTCGGGCCTGTGGGGCATGTATTCGGGGTTCGAGCTGTGCGAGTCGGCGCCGGTGCCCGGCAAGGAGGAATACCTGGATTCGGAGAAGTACGAGATCCGCGTCCGGGACTTCAACGCGCCGGGCAACATCATCGCCGAGATCGCCCAGCTCAACCGCATCCGCCGGCAGAACCCGGCGCTGCATTCGCACTTGGGGCTCAAGGTGTACAACGCCTGGAACGACCGGATCCTGTACTTCGGCAAGCGCAGCCCGGACGGCGGCAACTTCATCCTGGTGGCGGTCAGCCTCGATCCGCACAACGTCCAGGAAGCGAATTTCGAACTGCCGCTGTGGGAAATGGGCCTGCCGGACGACGCCACCACCCACGGCGAAGACCTGATGAACGGCCACCGCTGGGACTGGCACGGCAAGCACCAGTTCATGCGCATCGATCCTTCGCACCAGCCGTTCGGCATCTGGCGGATCAGCGCTTAGACACATTCCCTGTGGGCGCGCGCCTGCTCGCGATGACGAGGCATCAGGTCATGACCGGGTGACCGACACACCTCCATCGCGAGCAGGCTCGCTCCCACAGGGCACCGGCTGTTCTCGGGGCGGGCGGTCTGCCCGGCAATCCTCAGCACTGACAGGAGTTTCACATGGCGAAGAAAACCAGGTCAGCCACCTTCATCAAGGATCCGCTCTGGTACAAGGACGCGGTGATCTATCAGGTTCATGTCAAATCCTACTTCGACTCCAACAACGACGGGATCGGCGATTTTCCCGGCCTGATCGCCAAGCTCGACTACATCGCCGAACTGGGCGTCAACACCATCTGGCTGTTGCCGTTCTACCCCTCACCGCGGCGCGACGACGGCTACGACATCGCCGAGTACCGAGGCGTGCACAGCGACTACGGCACCATGGCCGACGCCCGGCGCTTCATCGCCGAGGCGCACAAGCGTGGCTTGCGGGTGATCTCGGAACTGGTCATCAACCACACCTCGGACCAGCACCCCTGGTTTCAGCGTGCGCGCCGGGCCAAGCGCGGGTCGGCGGCCCGGGACTTCTATGTGTGGTCGGATGACGACCAGAAGTACGACGGCACGCGGATCATTTTCCTCGACACCGAAAAGTCCAACTGGACCTGGGATCCGGTGGCCGGCCAATACTTCTGGCACCGCTTCTATTCCCACCAGCCGGATCTGAACTTCGACAACCCGCAAGTGATGAAAGCCGTGCTGGCGGTGATGCGCCACTGGCTGGACATGGGCATCGACGGCCTGCGCCTGGACGCCATCCCGTACCTGATCGAGCGCGACGGCACCAACAACGAAAACCTGCCCGAGACCCATGACGTGCTCAAAGCGATCCGGGCGGAGATCGACGCCAATTACCCCGACCGCATGCTCCTGGCCGAGGCCAACCAGTGGCCGGAAGACACCCAGCTGTACTTCGGCGACACCGACGCCCAAGGCCTCAACGGCGACGAATGCCACATGGCGTTCCACTTCCCGCTGATGCCGCGCATGTACATGGCCCTGGCCCAGGAAGACCGGTTCCCGATCACCGACATCCTGCGCCAGACCCCGGAGATCCCGGCCAACTGCCAATGGGCGATTTTCCTGCGCAATCACGATGAGCTGACCCTGGAAATGGTCACCGACAAGGAGCGCGATTACCTGTGGAACCACTACGCCGCCGACCGCCGGGCGCGGATCAACCTCGGCATCCGCCGCCGGCTGGCGCCGCTGATGGAGCGCGACCGCCGGCGCATCGAGCTGCTCAACAGCCTGCTGCTGTCGATGCCCGGCACGCCGACCCTTTACTACGGCGATGAGATCGGCATGGGCGACAACATCTACCTGGGCGACCGCGACGGCGTGCGCACGCCGATGCAGTGGTCGATCGACCGCAACGGCGGGTTCTCCCGCGCCGACCCGGCCAGCCTGGTGCTGCCGCCGATCATGGATCCGCTGTACGGCTACCAGTCGGTCAACGTCGAGACCCAGGCCGGCGACCCGCACTCGTTGCTCAACTGGACGCGGCGGCTGCTGGCGGTGCGCAAGCAGTCCAAGGCGTTCGGCCGCGGCAGCCTGAAAATGCTCTCGCCGGCCAACCGCCGCGTGCTGGCCTACACCCGCGAATACACCGGCGCCGATGGCCGGCACGAAATCATCCTGTGCGTGGCCAACGTTTCGCGCAGCGCCCAGGCGGTGGAACTGGACCTGTCCGCCTACGTCGGCATGGTGCCGGTGGAGATGCTCGGCGGTAACGCGTTTCCGCCCATCGGCCAGTTGAGCTTCTTGCTGACCCTGGCGCCGTACGGCTTCTACTGGTTCGGCCTGGCGGCGGAGAACCAGATGCCGAGCTGGCACGTGGAACCGGCCCAGAGCCTGCCGGACTTCACCACGCTGGTGCTGAAAAAGCGCATGGAAGAACTGCTCGAAGCGCCGGTCCGCGCCACGCTGGAGCAGGGCATCCTGCCGGACTGGCTGCAGAACCGCCGCTGGTTCGCCGGCAAGGACGCCGCCATCGAGCGGGTCGAACTGGCGTACGGGGTGCGTTTCGGCGATGCCCGGCATCCGGTGCTGCTCAGCGAAGTCGAAGTGAGCGCCGCAGGCCAGGTCAGCCGCTATCAGTTGCCCTTCGGCTTCATTTCGGAGGATCAGGTCGGCCCGGCGCTGCCGCAGCAACTGGCGCTGGCCCGCGTGCGCCGGGGGCGGCAGGTCGGTTTGATCACCGACGCCTTCAGCCTGGAAGCGTTCATCCGTGCGGTGCTGCAAGGCCTGCAGGCCGGCACGGCGCTGGCGTGCGAGGGCGGCGAGATCCGTTTCGAGGCCACGCCGCACCTGGCGGCCCTGGGCCTGGGGGACGAACCCGAGGTGCGCTACTTGTCCGCCGAGCAGTCCAACAGCTCGGTGGTGATCGGCAACGGCCTGGTGCTCAAGCTGATCCGCAAGGTCGCCCCGGGCGTGCACCCGGAACTGGAGATGAGCGCTTACCTGACGGCGGCGGGGTTCGCCAACATTTCACCGCTGATGGGCTCCGTGGTCCGCCGCGACGCCCAGGGCGAAGACAACTTGCTGATGATCGCCCAGGGCTACTTGAGCAATCAGGGCGATGCCTGGGAATGGACGCAGAACAACCTGGAACGGGCGCTGCGCGATGAGCTGGCCGCCGCCCGTTCCGAACAGGAGCAGCACTACAACGCGCTGGGCGAGTTGAAGGACTTTGCCGGGATGCTCGGCCAACGCCTGGGCGAGATGCACCGGGTGCTGGCCGCCCCGAGCGACAACCCGGATTTCGCGCCGCAGGTGTTGACCGCCAGGGAGGCCAAGACCTGCGGCAAGGACGTGGCGGCCCAGGTCGAGCATGCGCTCGCGCTGCTCAAGGCGCACCAGGGCGAACTCGGCGAGGCGGACCGTGCGCTCGTCACGCGCCTGCTGGACAACCGCAAAGCCATTCTCGGCCACGTCCAGGCGCTGGCGGAGCAGTCCGTCGGCGGCCTGCGCATCCGCGTCCACGGCGACCTGCATCTGGGCCAGGTGCTGGTGATCAAGGGTGATGCCTACCTGATCGACTTCGAGGGCGAACCGGCGCGGCCGCTGGCGGAGCGGCGGGGCAAGCACAGCCCGTACAAGGATGTCAGCGGTGTGCTGCGTTCCTTCGGTTACGCCGCCGCGATGGCGCTCAACGTGCAAGCCGTCGACAGCAGCCCCGAGGCCGAGGCGGCGCGCCGGCGGGTGGCCGGGCGCTACCTGGACGAATCCTGTCAGGCATTTGTCCAGGCGTATCGCCGGGCGGCAGCTAGTCTTGATCATGCCTGGCAAGATCCTGAAGGTGCCGACGCCGCACTGGCGTTGTTCGGTCTGGAGAAAGCGGCCTACGAAGTGGCCTATGAAGCCGAAAACCGCCCCGCCTGGCTGGCCGTGCCCTTGCGCGGCCTGCACGGGCTGCTGAGGGGGCTCAAACCCTTTTCCGGTCTTGATGGAGAGCAGTCATGAGTGTCTCGAACAGGGAACAGGGTCACGTCAAACACACCGCGTTGCCGCGCACCAAGGACATCGAAGCCCTGGTGCGCGCCGAGCACCGCGATCCTTTCGCCGTGCTCGGCCCCCACGGCGACGCCGCCGGGGGGCAGTTCATCCGGGCGTACCTGCCGGGCGCGTTGAGCGTCTCGGTGCTGGACCGGGACAGCGGCGATGAACTCGGCCCGCTGGAGGCCACGGCGACGCCGGGGCTGTTCGTCGGCCATTTCGGCCAGGTCCGGCCCTATCTGTTGCGCACCCGGTGGGCCGGTGGCGAACAGGTGGCGGAAGACCCCTACAGCTTCGGCCAGTTGCTCGGCGAGATGGACCTGTACCTGTTCGCCGAAGGCAATCACCGCGACCTGAGCGCCTGTCTCGGTGCGCAACTGAAGACGGTCGACGGCGTCGACGGGGTGCGTTTCGCGGTGTGGGCGCCGAATGCCCGGCGGGTGTCGGTGGTCGGCGACTTCAACGTCTGGGACGGGCGCCGCCACCCGATGCGCCTGCGCCATCCGTCAGGGGTCTGGGAGCTGTTCGTCCCGCGCCTGGGGGCCGGTGAGCTGTACAAATACGAAATCCTCGGGCCCCACGGCATCCTGCCGCTCAAGGCCGACCCGATGGCGCTGGCCACCAGCCTGCCGCCGGACACCGCGTCGAAAGTCGCCACGCCGCTGCGCATCGACTGGCAGGACGAGGACTGGATGAGCGGCCGCGTCGAGCGCCAGCGGCCTGCGGCGCCGTTGGCGATCTACGAGCTGCACGCCGGTTCCTGGCAGTGCGAGCTGGATGACCTGGGCGAAGTCGCCCGCCAGTACACCTGGCCGGAACTGGCCGAGCGGCTGATCCCCTACGTCAAGGACCTGGGCTTCACCCATATCGAACTGATGCCGATCATGGAGCACCCGTTCGGCGGCTCCTGGGGCTATCAGCTGCTGTCGCAGTTCGCGCCGAGCGCACGCTACGGCACGCCGGACGAGTTCGCCGCGTTCGTCAACGCCTGCCACCTGGCCGGGCTGGGGGTGATCCTCGACTGGGTGCCGGCGCATTTCCCCACCGACACCCATGGCCTGGCCCAGTTCGACGGCACGGCCCTGTACGAGTACGGCAACCCGCTGGAAGGGTTCCACCAGGACTGGGACACGCTGATCTACAACCTCGGCCGCACCGAAGTGCACGGCTACATGCTGGCGTCGGCGCTGCACTGGCTCAAGCATTTCCACGTGGACGGGCTGCGGGTCGATGCGGTGGCGTCGATGCTCTACCGCGACTACTCGCGCAAGGCCGGCGAGTGGGTGCCCAACCGCCACGGCGGGCGGGAAAACCTGGAAGCCATCGACTTCCTGCGCCACCTCAACGATGTGGTGGCGCTGGAGGCGCCGGGCGCGCTGGTGATCGCCGAGGAGTCCACGGCCTGGCCCGGCGTCAGCCAGGACACCCAGCAGGGCGGCCTCGGGTTTGCCTACAAGTGGAACATGGGCTGGATGCACGATTCGCTGCACTACATCCAGCAGGATCCGGTGTATCGCGCCCATCACCACAACGAATTGAGCTTCGGCCTGGTGTACGCCTGGTCCGAGCGTTTCATCCTACCGATCTCCCACGACGAGGTGGTGCACGGCAAGCACTCGCTGATCGACAAGATGCCCGGCGACCGCTGGCAGAAGTTCGCCAATCTGCGGGCGTACCTGAGCTTCATGTGGGCCCATCCGGGCAAAAAGCTGTTGTTCATGGGCTGCGAGTTCGGCCAGTGGCGCGAGTGGAACCACGATCAGCAGTTGGACTGGTATCTGCTGCAGTATTCCGAGCACCAGGGCGTGCAGAAGCTGGTCGCCGACCTCAACCGGCTGTACCGCGAAGAGCCGGCGCTGCACGAACAGGACGACGTGCCGCAGGGGTTCCAGTGGCTGATCGGCGACGACGCGATCAACAGCGTCTACGCCTGGCTGCGCTGGAGCCGGGAGGGCACGCCGTTGCTGGTGGTGGCCAACTTCACCCCGGTGCCGCGCCAGTCCTACCGGGTCGGAGTGCCGTTCGCCGGGCGCTGGAACGAATTGCTCAACAGCGATTCCGACACCTATGCCGGCTCCAACTACGGCAACGGCGGCGGGGCGTATGCCGAAGAGGTGCCGAGCCATGGGCAGGCCCTGTCGCTGGAACTGAACCTGCCGCCGCTGGCGGTGCTGATCCTCAAGCCGGAAGGTTGAACCGCCATCGCCAGGAGGGCGGGCTCCCGCAGGTTTTGTGGTATGCCTGGATTTGGCGGGCACCTGAGATACCTGTGGGAGCTGCGGTGCGACGACTCGACTTGCCAGCGATTGCGGTATGTCAGGCAACAGAGATGTCGGCTGAACTGGCCTCATCGCTGGCAAGCCAGCTCCCACAGGTTTTGCGCTGATCCTGCGAATGTCCACGACCCTTGTGGGAGCTGCGGTGCGACGACTCGACTTGCCAGCGATGGCAGCCTGTCAGCCACCGCAGATGCCGGTGGTGTTCACCAGCGCATCCGCACACCCAGGCTGCCGATCAGTCCGTTCAGGTCGTTGTCGTCCACGTCGCTGCTGTAGTCGGCGCTGACGTACAGGCTGACCGTCGGCGTCACGCGGGCCACCAGGCCCAGGCCCAGTTCCACCGTCGATGACTTGCGGCTGCTGCTGATCTTGTCCACCTGATCCAGCGTCACGGTGTTGCCGGTGTACACCGTGTGCCACAGGTTGGTGCGCACGTAGGGTTCCACCGGCAGGCCGTTGAGGTCGTAGCTGCCTTTCAAGCGGGCGCCGACCCGGCCGCTCCACGCCGAAATGTCGCTGGAGGACGCATTGCCCGACCCCGCGTACGGCGTGTCGAGGGTGATGCGCTGGTTGATCAATTGCGCCTGCGGTTCGACCACCCAGTTGTCGCTCAGACCGATGGGGAACCCGCCCTCGACCGAGAACGTCAGCGCGCTGCCTTCGGTGGCCAGGCGCGCACCTTGCTCGTTGCGGCTGAAGCCGCTGACCCGGCCGCCGCTGGCCGACAGGTCGACGTGCCAGCCCTGGGCCCCGGTCAGGCTGTAGTAGGCGCCCAGGCTTTGGCCTTGCAGGTTGAGGGTGTCGCTGGTCGGATCGGCGAGGGCGCGGGTGGTGATCAGGCCGCCGCTGTTGCCCTGGATCTGGTTGACGCCGCTGATCAGGCCGACCCGCTGGATGCCGCCGTTGTCGCTTTTCACCGTCAGCATTGCCGGGCCCTTGAAGTCGCCGCTGCCGGGCATCGCAAAGCCCGGGGTGAGGACGTCCATCTGCGCCTGGCGCGAGCTGGCGCCGTACAGTCGGTCCCAGGCGCCGGGGGCGAGGTCTTCGGTGATCAAGTGTTCGCCCTGGCGGTCGGGGCGTGGGCTCAGGCGTTGCGCCTCTGGGGTGACGACGGTCGCGGGCAAGGTCATGACCGGTACATCCTGGCGATACCACGGCGTGGTCTCGTCCTCCGCAGGGCCGGCCTGCGCCTCCATGGACGAGCACAGCAGGATAGAGCTTGAAACGGTGCAGAAGGTGATTTTGATCTCATGTGGGGTGAGTGAGGTTTTCATGGAGGTCAACCTTGCTATCGCATGCGGTGTCTCGCCTTGGCGTCTCTCCTACCCCGAATGAGGGGCGACCGAATGGAGCGGGGCGAACCGTGGCCGCCCGTTTTCGCGAGTGTCCGAAGGCCCGCCCCGGGTAGTGATTCCGGGGGTAGTAAGGTAGAGATAAGAAGACCTGCGCCAGTGCGTCAAGAAATTGGACGATGAGCGGTAGCCGCAAAACGGGCGCCGCAAGCGACTGTTTAATGGGATTTATATAAGTTCTTGTTTGTGCGGCGGATCGCTCCGTGAGCACCCGGGTAGAGGCGTCCGGACAGCCGACAACCGGTCACCATTCGATGCGCAAGCCGAGGTCGGCGCTTGTTTCCCGGCTGGCATTGCTGTCAATACTGCGGCTGTAGTCGGTGCTGGCGTAAACGGCCACCGACGGCGCCAGCGACACCGTCACCCCCAGGCCCAACTGCGCGGTGGATGCCGCCTGGCGGGTGTCGATGCGGTCGGCATCGTCGAAGGTCACGCTGTCGGTGCCGGCGAACGTGCGCCACAGGTTGACGCGCAGATAGGGCAGCACCGGGCGTCCCCAGACATTGCCGGCGCCCCTGAGCCGCACGCCGAGGCGTCCGGTCCATGAATCGTCCGGATGAAACGAAACCCGTGCGACACCGTCGTCCTGGCTGTCGAGGGCGATGTTCTGGTGGATCAGCTGCACCTGCGGCTCGACAGCCCAGTCATCGCCCAGCGCCATCGGATAGCCCGACTCCACCGAGAGGGTCAGGGCATGGCCGCGGTTGTCCAGTTTCAGGCCCCGGTCGGAGCGGCTGTCGCCCGAGAAGCGGGTGCCCATGGCCACGGTGTCCACGTACCAGCCGTGCGGGTCGAGCAGCGTCCAGTAGAGGCCGCCGCTGTCGCCCTCGAGCCGGATTCTCCCTGCCTGTTTGCCGGGTATGCCTTGGTTGAACCCATCGACATCGCCCCGCAAGCGGCTGTGGCCGATGAAGAACCCGATGCGGTGGGTCCGGCCCTCGGCAGAGACCAGGTCGACCAGGTCCTGGCCGGCCTGGAACCCGGTGAGCGAGCCGTCCAGGCGCGGCGCGACGGTGCCGGCCCAGGTGCGGTCGATCTGGTTGCCGTAGGCCCTGGCCCGTCCGGCGCCGAGCGTGGCGGGGTGACCGCTGAGGCGTTGATCGCCCTGGCGCTCGTGGTAGGTGCCCAGTGCGTTGAGGGTCAGGAGCGCGGCGGCCGGGGGCAGCACCGACCAGGTCGGCACCTCCGGGCGATAGAGCGGAATCGGCGCGGCGCCGGGAACGGCGACCGGCAAGGGCGCAGGCGTGGACACGGCGGGGGCGCCAGGGGCGGCGGCTGGCGCAGTGACCGGTGCCGCGACCGGGACAGGCACCACGGGCACCGACAACGGCGGTAGCGCCGGATCCGGGTTGGGTACGCTGACGACCTGGGGCGCGACCACGGCCGAGCGCAGATACCAGTTGTTTTCCGTTCCGGCGGTGACCCCGCCCTTGAACAGGAAGTAGTCGTAGGCACCGGCGGACACCGGGCCGCGCAGGGAAAACGCGGCGTTGTCGCTGGTGGCGGTGCCCAGGGCCTGCACCAGTTCGATGCCGTTCGCCCGGGTCAGCGCGCCGGCGCCGGCGACATTGGTCACGGAGATGACCGTCGTGCCGCTCAGGCTGCCGTTGTTCACCACCAGCCGGTCGCTGGGCGAACCGTCCCCGGCGACCAGGGTTTGCAGCCGCAGTTGTCCGCCCTGGCCGATGTAGTTGCCCTGGATCGTCAGGGTGTCGTCGGTGCGGGTGTTGTCGCGGGTCAGGTCGAGGGCGCCGGCGTTGTTGACGGTCACGGCGCGCCCCGCGACAGCGGGCGCCACTTCGCCCTGGGTGGCGCTCAGCACGCTGGTTGCATCGATGTTCAGTTGGCCGCCGCCGCTTTGCGGGTCGCCCAGCACCAGGCGGCCGGACGCCAGATCCACCTGCGAGGCGTTGCTGAGGTTGACCGTTTCCCAATTGACGGCGCGCGAGGCCAGGGCGGTCCGGCTGTTGTCGTAGGTCAGCGTGTCGTTGCCGGGGCCGCCGTCGAGCCGGGGCGTCAGGGCCAGAATACTGTCGTCGAGGTTGCGCAATGTCGCGCTGTCGTCGTTGTCGCCCATCAGGATGGCGGAACGGAGGATGCCGCCGTTTTCCCACAGCAAACGGTCGTTGCCGAAGCTGGTGCGGACTTCACCGGCGATTTCGCCGCCGCTGACGGTCACGCTGTCGTTGCCGCCGCTGACGCTGAGGTTGCCGCCGATGCGGCCGCCGGACACGATGATCGTGTCTTTGCCGAAGCCGGTCACCAGATTGCCCAGGATCTGGCCGCCGGAGAGGTCGAAGACATTGTCGTCCAGCTTCATGTCGACCCGGCCGATGGTGCCGCCGCTCATGCGGGCGAAGTCGCCGTCCTCGAACGCCCCGGTGATCGTGCCGCCGGTCATGGTGAACCGGTCGAAGCCGTCGCCCTGGGCCAGTGCGGCGAGGGTGCCGCCGTTCATGATGAAGGTGTCCACGCCGCTGTGCTGGTGCACCTCGCCGGTGATCCGCCCGCCGTCGATCTGCAGCACGTTGGCGCCGTCGCCCATGTCGAGGTTGCCCTGAATCGTCCCGGACTGCATGAGCACCCGGTCGGCGCCCGGGCCGAAGGTGACGTTGCCGGGCACGCTGCCGTTGCCCCCGGCGGGAAATGTCAGGCTGTTGTTGCCGGACAGGTCGGTGAGCGGGCCGCTGCCGGGGCTGTCGCAGACATAGCTATCGTTTCCCGGTGTCGGGCTGAAGGCGCAGGCGGCGAGGGCGCCCTGCGGGAGGAGTGCGGCCAGCCCGATCGAAAGGGCCAGCCGAGCGATGGCGTGCGGTGCAGGAAAGCCGGGCGATTTCATGCCGTATCCCCGTCCATTGGCGCCGGCGGACAGCGCAATGCCTGCACCCTAACAAGGCTTTCCCGAGGTGCCTACTGTCAGGTCTGACAGGTGCGACGGGGTATCAGATGCGCACTTCCACCGCCAACGGCAGGTGATCCGACAGGTGCGTCCACGGCTTGTTGCCGAGAATCTGCGGGTCATGGCTGCTGGCGTTGCGCAGGTAGACGCGGTCCAGGCGCAACAGCGGGAAACGGGCGGGGTAGGTCTTGGCCGGGCGGCCATGGTGGCGTTCGAAGGCTTCGTGCAGGTAGTCGCGCCGGCCGAGGGCGGCGTTGCCTTGCAACTGCCAGTCGTTGAAGTCGCCGGCGATGATCACCGGCGCGTCGTCGGGCAGGGACTCGAGCAATTGGCAGAGCAACTGCAGTTGCAGTTGGCGATGGCTTTCCAGCAGGCTCAGGTGCACGCAGATGGCGTGCACCGCCGGGTGCCCCGGCACGTCCAGCACGCAGTGCAGCAGGCCGCGCCGTTCGGGGCCGGTGATCGAGACGTCGAGGTTGCGGTATTCGCGGATCGGGTACTTGGAGAGCAACGCGTTGCCGTGGTGGCCGTCAGGGTAGACCGCATTGCGCCCGTAGGCGAAGTCGCTCCACATGCTGTCGGCCAGGAACTCGTACTGCGAGGTCGGCGGCCATTCGTTGTAGCGGCTGGAATGGCGCTCATGCTCGCCGACCACCTCTTGCAGGAACACCAGGTCGGCCGACGTGCTGCGCACCGCCTCGCGCAGTTCCGGCAGGATGAAGCGCCGGTTCAGCGCGGTGAACCCCTTGTGCGTATTGACCGTCAGCACCCGCAGCCGGTGGATGGCGGGCGGGTCGGCGGGCTGGACATTGCGGCGGTGACGCTCGGGATCGCTGGACACGTTCGCTCCTCTGAATCATGGCTGCCTGTGCATGCGACTGACCGCACGCCTGGCAGTTCATTTTGCCTGTGCACGCCTTCGCGCCGGAGGCGGCTCAGACAAAGACGATTTCGTAGGGCAGGCGCATGCGTTCCAGGATCACCTTGGGCAGCAGCGGCTCCAGGCCGACCGCCGGCTCGCCGTTGAGCTGGCTGGCGTAGGCGTGGGTGGCGTGGCTCTTGCGCGCCACGGTCCAGGTGTCGAGCCGCAGCTTGCGCGCCCGCTCCCAGGGGATCAGCCCATGGTCGCGCTCCGGCCAGTGCCAGGCCCAGACCGGCACGTCATGGAACGTGGCGCCGGCCCTGTGGGCGGCCTTGGCGCTGGCGCGGCCCACCGCCTCATGGTCGGGGTTGCCGTCCTCGCACCAGGTGCTGAACACCACGTCGCCGGGGCGCAGGTAGCGGGTGATGAAGTCGGTCAGCTGGGGCTCGTGCTCGATCAGGGCATTGTCGGCGAAACCGCCGCGCACCCATTTGAGGCTGTGCATCGGCAGGCCGAGGCGGCGCAGGGCTTCGACGCTTTCCTGCGGGCGGAACACGCTCAGGCGTTTCTCCGACCACTGGCGCGAACCGGGATGGCTGGCGCTGCCGTCGGTGATAGAGAGCAGTTGCAGGGGATGGCCGAGGCCGCTCAGCAGTTGCAGCAGGCCGCCGCAGGTCACCACTTCGTCGCCCGGATGCGGGGCGATCACCACTGCGCGGGCGCCGGCGGGCACCAGGCTTTGGGTGTTGATGACGGGGATGTGGTCGAGTTGCGGCGCGCTGTTCCAGATCTGCGCCGGCAGTCTCTGTTCATTCAGGGATAACGGTTTCATGGGTGCTACGTCCTTGTTGTGCGTTGCCCGCAGCCGAATGCGGCGCTTGAAATCCGGGTGCCGTCCGGTCCGTTGAGGCAGTGGGTTGCCGTGCGACGCTCCGAGCCCTGGATTGCCGCGATGCAGAGTATTGCTCAAGAAGCGCGGTTCGTCGCGCTGCAGATCAATCTGATCCGCTTTTTTTTGTCTTGCCTGTGTCGCACGTCGCAGTTGCCCCCGTGAATCCGGGCCCTCGCTTATTCATCTTCCTCATGCTGCAGCTCGAACAGCAGCAGTGAGCGGCCGGTGACCGAGTAGCGATGGCCGAACGCAAACCGTTCCTGGCCGCGCACCTGCGGCTGGTGAGTGTCGACCAGGCAGATCCAGAAACTGCCTTCAGGCACGTCCGGCAACGTGAATTCGACGATGTCGTGGTGGGCATTGACCACCAGCAGCAACGTCGCATCGCCCCCCTTGCGGCGGATGCCGGTTTCCTGGGCGCGGCCGTCGAGCAGCATGCCCAGGCAGCGGTTGTGCGGGTCGTGCCAGTGCTCGGTGGTCATCTCGCTGGCGTCGGGGGCCAGCCAGGTCACGTCCTTGACCCCGATGTCCTCGTTGTAGTTGCCCACCAGGAACCGTCCCCGGCGCAGGATCGGGTAGGTCAGGCGCAGTTTGATCAGGCGCTTGACGAACTTGAGCAGGGCCTTGCCGTCCTCGCTCAGGTCCCAGTTGACCCAGCCGATCTCGCTGTCCTGGCAGTAGGCGTTGTTGTTGCCGTCCTGGGTGCGGGCGAACTCGTCGCCGGCCACCAGCATCGGCGTGCCCTGGGCCAGCAGCAGGGTGGCGAAGAAGTTGCGCATCTGGCGGTGGCGCAGGGCGTTGATCTCGGGGTCGTCGGTGGGGCCTTCGACGCCGTGGTTCCAGGACAGGTTGTGGTTGCTGCCGTCCTGGTTGTTCTCGTCGTTGGCCTCGTTGTGCTTGTCGTTGTAGGAGACCAGGTCGTTGAGGGTGAAACCGTCATGGGCGGTGACGAAGTTCACCGACGCATAGGGCCTGCGCCCGCGCTGGTTGAACATTTCGCCGGAGGCGGTCATGCGGTTGGCGAAGTCGGCGAGCTGGCCTTCGTCGCCTTTCCAGAACGCGCGCACGGTGTCGCGGAACCGGTCGTTCCACTCGACCCAGCCCGGCGGGAAGTTGCCGACCTGGTAACCGCCGGGGCCGCAGTCCCAGGGTTCGGCGATCAGTTTCACTTCGCTGAGCAGCGGATCCTGGCGGCAGGCCACGAGGAAGCTGTGGCGTTCGTCGAAGCCGTCGTGATAGCGGCCAAGGATGGTCGCCAGGTCGAAGCGGAAACCGTCCACGTGCATCTCGCCGGCCCAGTAGCGCAGCGAGTCGGTGACCATCTGCAGCACGCACGGGTGGCTCAGGTCCAGGGTGTTGCCGGTGCCGGAATCGTTGATGTAGAAGCGCTTGTCGTCGGGCATCAGCCGGTAGTACGAGGCGTTGTCGATGCCGCGCATCGACAGGGTCGGGCCCTGTTCGTTGCCTTCGGCGGTGTGGTTGTAGACCACGTCCAGGATCACCTCCAGCCGGGCCTCGTGCAGGTGCGCGACCATCTCCTTGAACTCGGCGATCTTGCCGCTGGCCAGGTAGCGCGGGTCCGGGGCGAAGAAGGCCAGGCTGTTGTAGCCCCAGTAGTTGGTCATGCCCTTGTGCAGCAGGTGCTGGTCGTTGACGAAGGCATGGATCGGCAGCAGTTCCACCGACGACACGCCGAGCTTGCGGATGTGGTCGAGCACGTCATCGACCATCAGCCCGGCGAAGGTGCCCCGCACGTTTTCCGGCACCGACGGGTGGCGCATGCTGAAGCCGCGCACGTGGGTCTCGTAGATGATCGTCTTGTCCCACGGCACGTTGACGCGCTGATCGTGGCCCCAGGTGTGCGCCGGGTCGATGACCTTGCACTTGGGGACGAAGGGCGCGCTGTCGCGTTCGTCGAAGCTGAGGTCGGCGTCCGGATGGCCGATGGTGTAGCCGAACAGCGCCTCGGACCATTTCAGCTGGCCGATCAGCTGTTTGGCATAGGGATCGATCAGCAGTTTGTTGGGGTTGAAGCGGTGGCCGTTGGCCGGGTCGTACGGGCCGTGGACGCGGTAGCCGTAGATCAGCCCCGGATGGGCGTCGGGCAGGTAGCCGTGGAAAATCTCGTCGGTGTATTCCGGCAGTTCGATGCGTTCGAGCTCGACTTCGCCGGCGTCGTCGAACAGGCACAGTTCGACCTTGGTGGCATGGGCGGAAAACAGGGCGAAGTTGACGCCCAGGCCGTCCCAGGTCGCGCCGAGCGGGAAGGGCCGGCCTTCGCGGATGCGGGTGGGTTCGGTGTGCGCTGCGGGCTCGGTCTGCTTGGGACGGGTCATGCCAATGCTCCTGCAAAACGGGAAAGTGCGGTTCGGTCACCGTCTTCCCTGTGGGAGCGAGCCTGCTCGCGAGGGTGTCGCGTCAGGCGACATCGGCGTTGGATGGCCGCCCGCAATCGCGGGCAGGCCCGCTCCCACAGTGATCGGGGCGGTGATCGGGGTCGTGATCGGAACGTCAGGCCACCGGCGGCTTGCGTGGGGCCCTGGGCTTTTTCTCGGTGGCCTTTTCGCCCGGCGGAAGGACTTTGGCGGCGCCGGCCGGTTTGGCCTTGGCCGGGGCCTTGGGTTTGGTCGCGGCGGTTTTGGCGGCGGCCTTCGGCGGTTTCTTCGGCGCCAGCGCCTCGGCTTCCGCCAATTTGCACGCCATCTCCCAGTGGCGCGCTTGCTGGCCTTCAGGTTTGCCTTCGGACTCCCAGATCTGATAGGCGAATTCGCGGATGCGTTTGTCGTCGTTACTCATCGCAATGCTCCTGAACTGAACTCATGCTTCTAGACGTGTTGGATGAACAGATTGACCGGGATCTCCCCCAGCGCGGCGCTGACGTCCAGCTCCCTGTTTTTTGTGACTGCCGCGCTTGTGAAAAGTCCCTTCAGGCTTGTCTCCCCGGGGGCGAACGGCAGCATCACCCGGGTGTCGCCCCAACGCTGCGCGTCCACCTGGGGCACGGCACCGTTTTCCAGCAGGGCGGCGCAGCGGACCGGCACCACGATGATGGCCCGCTGTCCCTCATGCTCGCGGGCGAACGCGAGCACGTTGTGCGCCTGGCTGCCCAGCACTTCAAGGGCCTGGTAGGCACCCCGGCGAAACAGCTCGGTGTGTTCGGCGCGCCGTTGCAGCGCCTGGCCGATCAGCGCCTGCTTGAGGCGCCCGTCGCGCCAGTGCGTGAGCAACTGCGCAACCGGGGCGTCGCCCTGCAACGCTTGCTCCCGCGCCCCGTAGTCCACCGGCCGGCGGTTGTCCGGATCCACCAGGCTGAAGTCCCAGAACTCGTTGCCCTGATACAGGTCCGGCACCCCCGGCACCGTCATGCGCAGCAAGGTTTGCGCCAGCCCGTTCAGGGCGCCGGCGGCGGCGATGCCATTGACCGATTTGGCCAGCGCGGTCCGCAGCAGTTCGCCCTCCGGGGCCAGCAGCAGCTGTTCGGCGAAGGTGCGCGCGGCGTGTTCGTAGGGTTCGTTCGGCGCACTCCAGCTGCTTTGCAGCTTGGCTTCGCGCAGGGCCTTGCGTTGCCACTGGACGATGCGCCCGGCGTACTCGGCCATGGCCGCGTGATCGTCGAGGTCCAGTTGCAGCGGCCAACTGCCGACCAGCGCCTGGTAAAGGATCAGTTCGTCGCCGGACGACGGCACCCGGTCATCGCTGCGCAGCGGTCGGGCCAGGGCGCGCCACAGCTCGACCTGCTCGGCGTACCACGGGCCGCGTTCGCTGATCGCCGCCAGGCGCGCGCGGGTGTCCTCGCCACGTTTGTGGTCGTGGGTGGCGGTGGTCAGCAGGTTGTCGGGAAAGCTTGCCAGACGCTGTCGGTTCGCCTCGTGGAAATCGCTGACCGGGGCGCTGAAGCGTTCGGTGTCATAGCCCACGTCATTGCGCGACAGCAGTACCGCCGAGCGGTACAGCGCGGTGTCCTCCACGGCTTTGGCGGCGGCGGGGGAGGTCAGTTGCTGAAAGCGCACGCAGGCATGGCGCAGGAGCTTGCGCGAGCGGCCCCGGGGCCTGTTTCGCCAAGGGTCGCCGCCGAGCCAGCGGGCCAGGCACTCGAGCACCGGCCAATCGCTTTCGCCCAGGCTTTGGCGCGCGCCTTCCAGGGCGTGCCCGAAGAACACCTCGTCGCGGGCCGAACGCCCCAGCGGGCCGATGTAGGTGCGGTACACCGGGAAGTGCACGATCAGGGCCTGCAACGCCCGGCGGATCGAGCCCAGGGTGAGGTCGCGGGTCATCAGGTCGTCCCGCGCCACTTGCAGCAGGGCCTGGGCGACGCTTTCGCAGTCGCTGGCCAGCGAGCCGTTGAGGATCTGCTGGCGCGCCAGTTGCGCCTCTTCGGCGAACGCGGCGGGCCGTTCCGTGCGCCGCTGCCACAGCTCGCCGAGCACGTGCTCGCCGGCCGGGTCATGCTGCAGCAGCGACAGCTGGTTCATGAACTCGTAGCCGGTGGTGCCGTCCACCGCCCAGTCGGCGGGCAGCGTTTCGCCGGGGCCGAGGATCTTCTCGACATAGATCGGCAAGCGGCGCCCCGGCGTCAGCCGGTCCAGCCTCCTGCGCAGCTTGCGGCAGTAGCTGCGCGGGTCGGCCAGGCCGTCGATGTGATCGATACGCAAGCCGTCGACCAGGCCTTCGGTGATCAGGCGGAAGACCGTGCCGTGGGTGGCCTCGAACACCGCCGGCCGCTCGACCCGCAGGCCGCCCAGCTCGTTGACGTCGAAGAAGCGCCGCCAGTTGATGTCGTCTGCGGCGGTGCGCCAACTGGCCAGTCGGTAGCTCTGGCGCTCCAGCAGGCGGTGCAGGCGGGCGAAGCCCTCTTCGGTCTTCGAGTCGTACAGCGCCAGGTTGCGTTCGATGGCCGCCAGGATCTGACCGTCGCCCGCCAGTTCCAACAGTTCTTGCTTGAGCGGGATCGACAGGGCGCGGGCGTCGCTCTGGTAGCGGAGCGCCTCGAAGCGGTCGGCCAGCGTCTTGAGCCGAGACCGGCGCTCCTCGTCCAGCGATTCGTCGGGCTTGAGCAGTTCGCCGTAATCGCTGGGGCAGACCGGGAAGCGGTGCTCGTAGTGTTCGACGTGGAAGGCCCCGGCGCCGGCATCGAACACCAGCGGCAGGGTGGCGTCCTGCAACGCGACGCCGTAGTCGCTGCCCAGGAAGGGCAGCAGCAACTGGCCTTCCATCATCGGGTCGGGGGAGTGCCACTGGATGTCGAAGAACTCGCCGTAGGGGCTCAGGCGTCCCCATTCCAGCAGGTCGAGCCACCAGGGGTTGTCGCCGCCGCCCACGGCCATGTGGTTGGAGACCACGTCCAGGATCAGGCCCATGCCGTGCTCGCGCAGGGCAGCCACCAACTGGCGCAACGCCGCTTCGCCGCCAAGCTGCGGGTTGACCCGGGTCGGGTCGACCACGTCGTAGCCGTGCAGGGAACCGGCCCGGGCGGCGAGCAGCGGCGAGGCGTACACATGGCTGATGCCCAGCCGGGCAAAGTACGGCACCCGCGGGATCGCCTGCGCGAGGGTGAAGCCCTTGTGGAACTGCAGGCGTACCGTGGCGCGCAGCGGCCGGGCCGGCGGCGCGCTCATCGGTCACGCTCGGCGGCCTGGAGGCGGGCGCAGGCGAGCAGTTCCAGGCGCCGTGCGGCGTCGGCGCCGTCGAGCAACGCCTCGCTGAGGCCCGGCAAGCGCCTCGACCAGTTGGGGTGGGTGTCGATGGTGCCGGGCAGGTTGGCTTGCTCGTCCAGGCCCAACGCATCTTCCAGCGGCAGCAGCACCAGCGGCGCGCGAGTGTGGCCGAGGAAACGCACGCTGGCGTCCACCACCTGATCGGCTTCGTGGGATTCTTCGCGAAAGTTCTGCGGATCCTGGCTCAGGGCGCCGCGCAGGCCTTCGCGCTCCCGTTCGCGGTAGCGGCGCCAGTCGATTTCGCCGTTGGCGTCGATCAGCCCCAGGCGGGCGTTCCAGTCGATGTCGCGGCCGTGCCACCAGCCGTTGAGCGTCGGCAGGTCGTGGGTGCTGGTGGTGGCCAGCGCATTGTCGGGCCAGTCGAGGATCGGCTTGAATCGGGTGTTGTCCTGTTCGAACAGCAGCACGCGCATGCCGAGCATGCCCCGGGCGCTGAGCTTTTCCCGCAGCCCGTCGGGCACGGTGCCCAGGTCCTCGCCCAGGACGATGGCCTGATGGCGGTGGGACTCGAGGGTGAGCAGGCGCAGCAGGTCGTCCACCGGGTAGTACAGGTAGGCGCCGTCCGCCGGAGCCGAGCCGTTGGGGATCACCCACAGGCGTTGCAGGCCCATGACATGGTCGATGCGCAGGCCGCCGGCGTGGGCGAAGTTGGCGCGCAGCATGTCGATGAAGGCGCGGAAGCCGTTGCGCACCAAGCCTTCGGGGGAGAACGCGGAGATCCCCCAGCCCTGGCCGCTGCGGTTGAGGATGTCCGGCGGCGCGCCGACCGTCAGGGAGGCGAGCAATTCGTCTTGAAAGCTCCAGGCCTGGCTGCCCGCGCCGTCGGCGCCCACCGCCAGGTCGGCGATCAGGCCGATGCCCATGCCGGCGCTGCGGGCGGCGGTTTGCGCGCGCTCGAGGCCGCGGTGGATCAGCCACTGGCAAAAGGCGAAATAGCCGATGCGGTCGGCATGCGCCTCGGCGAACGCGTGCAGCGCCGCGCCTTGCGGGTCATGCCACTGGGGTGGCCATTGACGCCAGTCGAGGTTTTCGCCGCTGGCGGCGCGCATGGCCTGGATCGCCTCGAACCGGCAGTGGTTCTCCAGCGCCTCGCCGCCGGCGTGGCGGAAACTGGCGAAGTCCGGATGCAGCGGGTGCTGGCCGGCGGTGAAGCCGTCGTACAGGGCCTGGAGCAGCGTTTGCTTGGCCTCGGCGGCGGCCGGCCAGTCGATCAGCGTCAGGTCTTCCAGGTGCTTGAAGCGTTCGGTCAGGCCGCTGCTGTCGATCGCATCGCGCAGGGCCCGCTCGCCCAGGATCATCCCCGGGGCGGCGTACAGGGCATTGAGGAACAGGCGGCTGGAAGGCGAGTAAGGGCTGTAGCGCCCGGTGTCGGCGCTGAACATCGCATGCAGCGGGCTGATCGCCAGGGCATCGGCGCCGCGTTCGCCGGCCACCCGGGCCAGCTCCTCCAGGGCCTGGGTGTCGCCGAAGCCGCCGTCGCCGGGCCGGCGCAGGCCGTACAGCTGCACGCTCAAGCCCCAGGCACGGGGAACCGCCTGGTCCACCGCGTCGGCGACGGTGTAGCAGCGCGGCGGCGCCACGGCCAGGGTGAAGCGCTGGCCGGCGATGTGCACGTGCTGGTAGCCCGCCGGCACCAGGCCCGGCAGCCGCGCCTGGTCGTCGAGCCTCAGGGACAGGCGTGCGCCGTCTTCAAGGTGGATTTCGCAAGGGGTGTCGGCCTCGAAGTAGCGGGCCAGGTCCAGCGGCGTATCGACATCGACGGTCAACAAGGGCGGCAGGCGGCGTTCCTGCTGGCGTCGCTGCAGCTCCAGCAGGCTGGCGTCGATCTCCTGGGCGGTGCCGGCCGGATGGCCGAGTTCGGTGAGCACCGCGCGCAACACCGCCGGGGCGACCTTCTGCGGGCGGCCGTTGGCGTCGATCCAGTCCACGGCGAGGCCTGCCCGGCTGGCGAGGATTTCCAGTTGCGCATCACTCATGCACGCTCTCCGTCAAAGGGGGCAAAGGGGTGGCGGCCGTGAGGCTGACCAGCGCGCAGTGCGCAGGCAGCAGGCCCGGTTCAGGCCACTCGTCGGCGGATGCCGGGAACAGCCGCCGGGCGTCAGGGCGTGGAGGGTTGACCTGCGGCGAGTCGCCCAGGTTCAGGTCGATTCGCAGTTCGCTGCCGTCGCCCAGCCGCCAGCGCGCGCTGACGGCGCCATGGCCGAGCACCTGGGCGCCCAGGGCCTGGGTGCCGGGCAGGTGCGGGATGATGTGCCGGTGACGCAGCTGCAGCAGTTGGCGGTACAGCGCCAGGGTGGCGAGTTGCTGCGGCGTGGCGGTGCCTGCCGGCCGTGGCTGCGAGGCGTGGAAGGTGCGCTCGGCGTTGGGATCGGGGATCCGCTCCCGTGCGTGCGGATCGGCGAACGCGCTGAAGGCCGCGAACTCGTTGCGCCGGCCGTCGCGCACAAGCTTCGCCAGTTCGCCGTGATGGCTGGTGAAGAACAGGAACGGCTGTTCGGCGGCGTACTCGTCGCCCATGAACGTCAAGGGAATCATCGGCGACAGCAACAGTAGCACCGTGGCGGCCCGCAGGGCCTGCGGGGGCGCCAGCCGGTGCAGGCGTTCGCCGAGGGCGCGGTTGCCGATCTGGTCGTGGTTCTGCAGGAACAGCACGAAGGCGGTCGATGGCAGGTGTTCGCTGGGCTCGCCCCGCGGCGTGCCGTGGCGGGTGATGTCGCCCTGGAACACGAAGCCCTGGCTCAGGCACCGGGCCAGCTGTTCGGTCGGGCGGTCGGCGAAGTCGGCGTAGTAGGCGTCGGTCTCGCCGGTCAGGAGCACGTGAAGGGCGTTGTGGCCGTCGTCGTTCCACTGGGCGTCGTAGGCCTCTTCGAGCAGGCCGGCCTGATTGTGTTCGTTCTCCAGGGTCAGCCAGACGTGGCGGGCCGGATCCACCTGCCGGCGCACGCGTCGGGCCAGTTCCTGGAGGAAATCCGGATCCTCGATGGCGTGCACCGCGTCCAGGCGCAGCCCGTCGAAGCGGTACTCGAGCAGCCACATCAGCGCGTTTTCGATGAAGAAGTCCCGCACTTCGCGGCGGCGGAAGTCGATGGCCGCGCCCCAGGGCGTGTGCTTGTCCTCACGGAAAAAGCTTTTGGCGTAGCGGTGCAGGTAATTGCCGTCGGGGCCGAAATGGTTGTAGACCACGTCGAGAATCACCGCCAGGCCATGGCCGTGGGCGCTGTCGATCAGGTGCTTGAGCTGTTCCGGCGTGCCGTAGGACGCCTGCGGCGCATAGGGCAGGACGCCGTCGTAGCCCCAGTTGCGTTCACCGGGGAACTGCGCGACCGGCATCAGTTCGATGGCGGTGAAGCCCAGCCCCGCGAGGCGTTGCAGGTGCTGCTCGACCTCGGCGAAACCGCCCAGGGCGCCGACGTGCAGTTCGTGGATCACCGCCTCGTTCCAGGGCCGGCCGTGCCAGGTGGTGTGCCGCCAGGCATAGGCGTGGGGGTCGACCACCACGCTGGGCCGCTCAATGCCGCCGTCTTGCGCCCTGGAGGCCGGATCCGGCACCTCCAGTTCGCCGTCGATGCTGAAGCGGTAGCGGCTGCCGGCCGGACACGGGGTCTTGATCACGAACCAGCCGTCGGCCTGGGGCAGCATCGGCAGCGAGCGGCCGCCGTCCAGTTCGACGCTGACGTAGAACGCATCCGGCGCCCACAGGGCGAACTGCGTGTGCCCGGTCTCCAGCAGGGTTGCGCCGTGGGGCCAGGTTTCAAGGGACCGTGACGGCATCGCTGACAACCTCCCTGGTTACTTGTGGCTCGCTTTGCCCAGCGCCTTGGCCACCAATTGCTCATAGAGTTCGGCGTAGGGCTCGACGGCCTTGCACCAGTTGAACGGTGCGGCCATCGCCCGGCAGCGCATGGCGTTGAGCAGGCCGGGGTAGGCGAACACCTTGAAGGCGCGGCTCAACGCTTCGCGGTAACTGTCGGCCGTGGATTCGTTGAACAGGAACCCGGTGACGCCGTTCTCGATGGTGTCGGCCAGGCCGCCGGTGTTGCGTGCCACCGGCAGCGAACCGAAGCGCTGGGCGTACATCTGGCTCAATCCGCAGGGCTCGTAGCGCGAGGGCATCAGCAGGAAATCGCTGCCGGCGAACATCCGCCGGGCGTCGGTCTCGTTGAAACCGATGCGCACGCCGATCCGCCCCGGAAAGCGCAGGGCCAGTTCGCGCATGGCCTGTTCCTCTTCCGGCTCGCCGCGGCCGATGATCGCGATCTGGCCGCCGTTGCGCACGATGTACTCCGACACCGCCTCGGTCAGGTCCAGGCCTTTTTGGTAGACCAGCCGCGAGACCACGGCGAACAGCGGGCCGTCGCAGTCGTCCAGGCCGAACAGTTCGCGCACGTGGTCGGCGTTGGTCGCCTTGCCGTCCCAGTCGCCGATGGCGAAGGGCGCGAACAGGTGCGGGTCGGTCGCCGCGTCCCAGCTCTCGTCGATGCCGTTGGGGATGCCGCTGAGCAGGCCTTGCTGGGTCTTGGCGGCAAGAAAGCCGTCCAGGCCGCAGCCGAAGTCCGGCGTGGTGATTTCCTGCGCGTAGGTGGCGCTGACCGTGGTGATGTGGCTCGAATAGGCCATGCCGGCCTTGAGGAACGACATCTTGCCGTAGAACTCCATGCCTTCCTGTTGCAGGGCATGGGCGGGGATGCCCAGTTCCGGGCAGGAGCCCAGGCTGGTCACGCCCTGGTAGGCCAGGTTGTGGATGGTGAACAGGGTCGGGGTGCGCTGCCCGCGCCAGTGCATGTAGGCGGGGGCCAGGCCGGCGGGCCAGTCATGGGCGTGCACCAGGTCCGGGCACCAGTGGATCTGCGCGAGATTGGCGGCGATGTCGGCGGCGGCCAGCCCCAGGCGGGCGAAGCGGATGTGGTTGTCCGGCCAGTCGCGGCCGTTGTTGGCGCCGTAGGGCGAGCCCTCGCGGGCATAGAGTTCGGGGCAGATCAGCACATAGATGACCAGGCCGTCGGGCATGTCCATGCGCCCGATCCTGCACGGCGGCAACGCCGCGTGGCCGCCCAGTTCGCCGACGACGTGGATCGGGTTTTCGCTGTTCATCACTTGCGGGTAGCCGGGGATCAGCACGCGGACATCGTGCAGGTGCGCCATGGCCCGGGGCAGGGCGGCCGAGACGTCGCCCAGGCCGCCGGTCTTGACCAGGTCGGCGATCTCCGAGGTGACGAACAGCACTTTCTTGCGGTTGGGGTTCTGACCGGTCGCCGGCGTCAGCGGGCGGGCCGCCGGGGCGTTGATCGACCGGCTGCCGGGGACGGTCATGGCGTTCGCGTCGCCGAGGGACGAATGGGCACGCTCTCCCTGAATATCCAATGCCGCTCTGATCATTTGAATCTCCCGTGTCTTTGAACTGGTTCTTGTCTTGAACAAGCGATGTCCATGGCCGGATCCTGTGGCCGGGCGCAAACGCGCCACGCATCGGAGAGCACACGCTACCCAACACGCGCAAGCAGAATGGGTGAAGAGGCCATTGCAAGAGTCGAACCAGCCGCCTTGGCCCTGTCTTTCTGATGACCCGCCGCGGTCAGCAAAAGTTTCTATTGTTTTTCCACTTTGTGACCGGCCGGTCTTGTACCGCGAAAATCAGTCTAGGCCAGATCCTAGAGCGGGCCATGACAAACGCATGAATTGTTTGACAATCCGTTTCCGGGCCTTGGAAACCGTGGGTTGCGGGGCCGGGCGCACCGACGAAGTGCAGGTTTTGCGGTGGGCGTGGCCCCATGTTGGTGACCGATCAGTCACGATTCCGGGCGCGGGGAAGGGGCAGGTGCACTGTTGCGGTGCGGACAGTACTGTTGGCGGGGAGACAGTCAGGCATCACCGCGGGCAGGTTCGTGGCCACAGCATTCGTCTGTAGAAGCGAACCTGCCCGCGAGGGGCGTCAGTTGAGCAAACGCAGCGGTTCACCGGCCGCCCAGGCCTGAATGCCTTCGATCATCTGCGAAAAGAACAGGCTGTAGTTCTGCCGGCTGACATAACCGACATGAGGCGTGGCCAGCACGTTGTTCAGCGTGCGGAACGGATGCAGCGACGGCAGCGGCTCCTGGTCGTACACGTCCAGCGCGGCCCCGGCGATCTGCCGCTTCTGCAAGGCCTTGATCAGCGCCGCTTCGTCGACGATCGGGCCCCGCGCGGTGTTGACCAGCAGCGCCGTCGGCTTCATCCAGCCCAACGCCTGGGCATCCACCAGGCCACGGCTGCGCTCGCCGAGCACCAGATGCACCGACAGCACATCGGCCTGCTCGAACAGTGCCTGCTTGCCGACAAGGGTGACGCCGGCCTGCGCCGCGCGCTCGGCCGTAAGGTTCTCGCTCCAGGCGATCACGCGCATGCCGAACACCTGACCGAACTGCGCCACCCGCTGACCGATGGCGCCCAGCCCCAGGATGCCCAGGGTCTTGCCGTGCAGGTCGCCGCCCAGACCCTGCTGCCACTGGCCGGCGCGCAGGGCGTTGGCTTCGTTGACCAGGTTGCGGGTGGCGGCCATGACCAGCGCCCAGGTCAGTTCCGGCGCGGCGTGCCTGTAGCTGTCGGTGCCGCAGACCTTGATCCCCAGCCGGGCGGCGGCGGGCATGTCCAGCGCGGCGTTGCGCATGCCGCCGGTGACCAGCAGCTTGAGGTTCGGCAGACGCCCGAGCAGGTCTTCGTCGAAGCGGGTGCGTTCGCGCATCACGCAGATCACGTCGAAGCGGGCCAGGCGTGCGGCCAGGGTGGCGTTGTCCGCCGGGTAGTCGTGGAGGAACGTCACCTCGCCCAGAGGGTCCAGCACCGACCAGTCGACCACGTCGCGGGCCACGTCCTGCCAGTCATCGAGCACTGCAATCTGTACCGCCATCAGCCTTACCTCTTCAACGAACGGGAGGGGTGTTGTCCAGCCAGCCCAGCAGCGCCTTGTGGAACTGCGCGGGCTCTTCCATCTGTGGCGCGTGGCCGAGGCCCGGGAACTCCACCAGCGTGGACTGTGGGATCAGCCGGGCGACCTGTTTGCCGAGCTCGTCGTAACGGCCGATCCTGGCCTTCACCGGCGGCGGGGCGATGTCCTTGCCGATGGCGGTGGTGTCCGAGGTGCCGATCAGCAGCAGGGTCGGCATCTTCAGGTCCTTGAACTCGTAGTAGACGGGCTGGGTGAAGATCATGTCGTAGATCAGCGCCGAGTTCCAGGCGACCTGGGTCTTGCCCGGGCCGTTGCTCAAGCCCGCGAGCATGTCCACCCAGCGGTCGAACTCGGGCTTCCAGCGGCCGCCGTAATAGGTGCTGCGTTCGTAGTCGCGGATGCCTTGGGCGGTGACCTTCAGTTCGCGCTGATACCACAGGTCCACGGTGCGGTAGGGGACGCCCAGGGCTTTCCAGTCTTCCAGGCCAATGGGGTTGACCAGCGCCAGCCGCTCAACCTGGTCGGGATACAGCAGGGCGTAACGGGTGGCGAGCATGCCGCCGGTGGAATGACCGAGCAGCGTGGCTTTCTGCACGCCCAGCGCCTTGAGCAATTGCTGGGTGTTGGCCGCCAGTTGCTGGAACGTGTACTGGTAATGCGCGGGTTTGCTGGAGGTGCAGAAGCCGATCTGGTCCGGTGCGATCACCCGGTAGCCGGCGTCGCTCAGGGCCTTGATCGAGCTGTCCCAGGTGGCGCCGCAAAAGTTCTTGCCGTGCATCAGCACCACGGTGCGCCCGTTGGCCTTGCCGTGGGCGGCGACATCCATGTAGCCCATCTGCAGGGATTGGCCCTGGGACTCGAAGGCGAAGTGCTTGAGCGCGTAGGGGTATTCGAAACCTTGCAGTTCGGGGCCGTACTGCGGGGCTTCGGCGAGTGCGGTCAATGGCAGGGCAGTCAACGGCAGGGCGGTGCCCAGGAACAGGCCGGGCAACCAGCGGCGGAGCGGGACGGGCATGGGGCGGACTCCGGTGGAAATCGGCCGATGCTGGAACGGCCGGATTAGGGCGACGTTAAACAGAGGCAATGCCCGCACGGAAACGTTCAACCGGTCCAGCCCAGGGTCAGCAGGGCCAGCACTGCGTAGCGGGCGCCCTTGGCGAACGTGACGATGAGCAGGAAACGGGCGAGCGGTTCGCGCATGGCGCCGGCCACCAGCGTCAGCGGATCGCCGATCACCGGCAGCCAGCTGAACAGCAGCGACCAGCGACCGAAGCGCCGGTAGTGGGTGCGTGCGCGATCCATGTGCCGTGGGCTGACCGGAAACCAGCGCCGGTCCTGAAACCGCTCGAGCCCCCGCCCCAGCCACCAGTTCACCAGCGAGCCGAGGACGTTGCCTGCCGTCGCCACCGCCAGCAGGCCCCAGAGCCAGTAGCGGTCGCTGGCCAGCAGGCCCACCAGCGCCGCTTCCGATTGCAGGGGCAGCAGGGTCGCCGCCCCGAACGCAGCCAGGAACAGCCCGACGTACACCGTGGCCATCAGTGTGCCGGGTAGTCCGCCACCACCACGTCAGTGCCGTCCCTTTTCAGGCCGATGACCTGATAGGCGTCGCTCATGCCGTCCATCTCCATGCCCGGCGAGCCCATCGGCATGCCGGGCGCGGCCACGCCGAGCAGGTCGTCGCGCTGGCTCAGGGCCCGCACCTGTTCGGCGGGCACGTGGCCTTCGACGAACTTGCCGTTGAGGATCGCCGTGTGGCAGGACGCCAGGCGCGGCGGCACGCCGTGCTGTTGCTTGAAGGCGCTCATGTCGGACTCGACATGGTCCTCGACCTTGAAGCCGTTGGCCTCCAGGTGGCTGACCCATTTCTTGCAGCAGCCGCAGTTGGCGTCGCGGTGGACTTCGATGGGGATGAGGTCGGCGGCCTGGGCCAGGGAAGAGAAGAGCAGGACGCCCAGGGCGGTCAGACGCAGGTGGTTTCGCATGGCAGATTCTCGACTCGGGTGACGGCCAGAAAAGGAACGCATTCTGACCGGTTTTTCCTGCTCGGCATCAACGGAGTGTTACTAAAAGCTTCAAGCTGCAAGCTTTAAGCCCCAAGCTGATGGCTTGCAGCTTGCAGCTTGCAGCTTGCAGCTTGCGGCTTGCGGCTTGCGGCTTGCAGCTTGCAGCTTGCGGCTTGCGGCTTGCAGCTTGCAGCTTGCAGCTTGCAGCTTGCAGCTTGCGGCTTGCGGCTTGCGGCTTGCAGCTTGCAGCTTGCAGTCACCTCACCTTGAACCGCCCCATGATCGCGCTCACCCGGCCGTTCGCCTCCGCCAGTTGGCGGGTGTTGAGTTCGCTGGCCTGGCCGCTCTGCACCAGTTCATCGACCATCTGCCGGATCTGCACCATGCTGCGGTTGATCTCTTCGGTCACGGCGCTTTGCTGCTCGGCGGCGGTGGCGATCTGGGCGCTCAGGCTGTTGATGTGGCCGACGGAGCCGGCCATCTCGTCCAGCCCTGCGTTGACCCGGGCGGTGGCGTCGGCGGCCGATTGGCAACTGGCCTGGGTGTTTTCCATGGCGCTGACTGATGAGCTCACGCCCTGGGTCAGACGGGACAGCATTTCGTTGATTTCCGAGGTGCTGGCCTGGGTGCGGGCGGCGAGGGCGCGGACCTCATCGGCCACCACGGCAAAGCCGCGGCCTTGCTCGCCGGCGCGGGCCGCTTCGATGGCGGCGTTGAGGGCCAGCAGGTTGGTTTGGCCGGCGATGGCGCCGATCACCCCGAGGATTTCGGTGATGCGCTGGGCGTCCTGTTGCATGCTTTCGACCTTGTGGGTGGCGCTGGCCACTTCGTCGATCAGGGCCACCACGCTGCCGGAGGCCTCGCCGACGACGACCCGCGAGCGGTCGGCGTTTTCGTTGGCGCGGCGGGTGAACGCGGCGGTCTCGGCGGCGTTCTGCGCGACGCTTTCGGCGGTCGAGCTCATTTCATTGATGGCCGTGACGGTCTGGTCGGTTTCCGAGGCGTGGCGCAAAAGGATCTGGCTGGTGTGCGCCGAGGTGCGTTGCAGGTTGTCCAGGCTCGAGGCCATGGCGCCGGTGGCCTGGGTCACTTCGCCGATCATGTTCTGCAGATAGGCGATGAACGCATTGACCGAGTGGCCGATGGCCCCCAGTTCGTCTTCGGCGCGGATGGTGATGCGCCGGGTCAGGTCGGCGTCGCCGCTGGACAGGGAATCGATGTTGGCCTTGAGGGCCTTCATGCGCTGGATCAGTTGGCGGATGGCGTAGACCTGCCACAGCACCAGCAGGATCACCAACGGAATCTGCAAAAGGCTCAGGGTGCCGAGCACGTCGTCGCGCTGGGCGGTGATGGTGCGGGTCGGCAGGGCGGTGGCCAGGAACCACGGGGTGCCTTCGATCGGGCGCATGAAGAAGGTGCTGGCTTCGCCGTTGTCGTCGAACTCGCTGCGTTGGGTCCGGTCGCGCTGCTGCAGGCCGGCCTTGACCTGGCTGGCGAAAGGCGAATTCAGCTCGCTGATGTTCTTGAGCACGATCGGCCCGTTGATGCGCGAGCTGTTGCTGATGATCTTGCCGTCGGCCTCGACGATCAGCATTTGCGCGTTGAGGTCTTTTTCCTTGCGCGCCACCAGGTCGTTGAAGAAGCCCAGCGTCACGTCGATGGTCGACACGCCCCAGGCTGCGCCGTTCTTCTGGATGGCCATGGCGCAGTTGGTGCGTGGCTCGGCGCTGGCGTCGTCCTTGTAGGCGGCGGCCCAGGCGCACTGGCCGCGCGGGGTCTGCATGCCGCCCTTGTACCAGCTCTGGTCGTAGTAGTTGGGGGCCGCATCGCTGTTCCAGAAGGTGTTCACCGCCAGTTTGCCCGAGGCGTCGCGGTGCCAGAACGTGCTGAATTTGTTGCGCCCGGCCTCGCGCTGGCCCGGCAGCGGCCAGATGCCGCCGCCGAACACCTTGAGTTCGCCGTACTGATCCACCAGGCCCGGCAGCACCGCGTCGATGGCCGCGCTGTCGAGCAGGGGGACGGTCTGGGTGATGCTGCGTTGCTGGGCCTGGACCTTGTTCAGTTCGCCCTGGATCTGTTCGGCGACTTCGGCGATCCGGTTGAGCGCCACTTGCTCTTCGGTCTGGCGCAGCTTGGGCGCGACCAACTGACTGATGCCGACCACGGTCAACACAGAGAGCAGGAGGATGAACAGAACCAGAAACAAGGTGTAGCGAGCCTGAATGGTGCGGAATGCGGGCATGAAGACCAGTCCTTGAGCGGCGATTCTTATTGTGGGCAGCGAAAAAAACACGCAGGTGTCCTTAGCTATCGTCGGCGTTTCGCGAAGCTTTAGGTACTTTCGTGCCAGAACGGCAGGCGGCGACAAACGGACGTATCCGGACTGTTACAGAGAAACTAACCGGACCGTACGTTAGAGCAAAAAAACTACTTTGGCCGCTCCCTTATGCCGCTCTAGGCCAATGGATTCGGGCTGTCCGCCATTTGTGTCGAAAATGTACAAGAATTGTAAAAAAGGACAGAAAACGGTTGGTGCTATCACTTTGCCGACCGATACTCGCGGCCAGTTCAAGTCGTTCACCAAGGACTTTCCATGTTCATCCCGCAAGGAGCCCAATCATGACCGTCGGCTATACCGGCGCCTGGCAAAGCAAGGCAGGCCTGTTGGTCAGAGACACCCGTTCATCGAGCAAGCCCGTCTCCCAAAGCGTCAAGGTCAAGCAGATGCTCGCCCTCGTGGGCAACGACCCCACGGCGCTCAACACGGCTGAGATGGACAGGCAGCGCCTGCACAAGAACATCAAGGGATTCGATCCGGAAAACGTTTCGCCCAAGCAGTTGGGCACCCTGAGCACGTTTCTGCGCAGCCGTGGGCTGATCTCCGACATCACCGCGATGACCTTGCTCAACGCCGGCGACAAGTTCGACCGCTTCGGCGTCCAGAAGGACCCGGATGCCAAGTTCAACGCCCTGGAGTATTTCGCCACCCAGCTGGACACCATCCAGAACAACAACCTCAAGGGCAACAAGTACGCCAACGGGTTGATTCCGGAATACAAGAAAGCCATTTACGTGCTGCAGAACCTGAAGACTTACGGACAGGGCGGCGAACGCGCCCTTCCGACCGACAAGGGCGTCAACGCCAAGGCGTGACGAACGACAAAGGCCCGCCCCCTCAAGGCGGGCCTTTTAGCGTCAAGGCCGGGCGACCCGCTGCAGGTCGTCCTGCAAACCCTGCATGTAAGGGCAGTGCAACGTCAGCGCGCGCTGCCGCATGCCCCGGTGGAACAGCGCCATCCAGCCGTCGCTCCCTTCATCCGGCGTCACGCCGCAAAACACGAACCCGGCCTGCGACAGGGTCTGCAGATCCGTGGCGAAGTCTTGCCCCAGCCTGAGCCTGAGGGAAATCCGCCAGCGTTCCGGCAGGCTGATCAACTGCCGGGCCAACTCCGCGTCGAGCGCCTCAAACACCCCATCGTAGCGGTCGCCGTGCAATCGCAGGCGCGCCGCAGGCCCGACCCAGGGCTGCGCTCGGTGATCCGTGCCGAAGACATCGCACAGGTGCTGCATGAAGCGCCGAGAACTGTGTGGCCAGCGCTGCGCGGGCAGAGGCCGCCGATGGCCGGAGAGGGGCCGGTAGCCGATGACGACGGATTCCGGTTCGGGATCGCCGACCGGCGAGGGCGCGTAGTCCGCAAACAGCGCGGTGCCGTGAAAACCGAGCGTTTCGGCCATGCGCTGGGTGTAGGGATGCCGGGTCACTTGCTTGATCGTCACGCCCCGGTAACCCATGGCCTCGGCGCGGGTCAACAGTTCCCGGCCCAGCCGTGTCGCGATGCTTCGGCCGCGGGCATCGGGGTGCACCACGCTCAGCGCCAGTTCGGCGGTGCGCCCGCCCTCGGCGCGGATCAGCGCCGCATGCCCCACCACCCGGTCAGCGCTCACCGCCAGCAGGGAATGCCAGCGGCCATCCGTTTGGTTCTGGGTGATCATGCGGGGCAGGTACACCTGGGGTTGAACGTAATGGTGTGCGTAGACCTCGCGGAACAACCGCGTGACGGCGGCCGCATCGTCGCTGCGGTAGCGCCGCAGAATGACCGGCTCCATCACGGCTGCTCCTGGCGCTGACTTTCGTAGGGACGCAGATCCACCACCCGCCGCTGTTTGCCCGAGCGCGGATGGCGCAGCAACTGTTCCACGGTGCAGCGGCAGATGCGCAGTTCCAGCAAACCGTCGGCGGTCAGCCGTTCGATCTGCGGGTTCTGTTCGGTCAGCGCATCGCGCAGCGAATCCCCGGCTGCAATCCCGGTGTCAGGGCCTGAGGCGCCCGGCACCCAGTTCAGGCTGACGACGTCCCGGCCCTCGCATTGCTCGATGAGCAACTGCCAATCGTCGCTCGCGGTGATGCGCCGCACGCACTCGCCGATGGCATGCGGCTCCAGGCTCAGGATGCCGACCCTTACCCGCTGGCTGTCGCTGCTGCGGCCCGTCAGCGCAAACTTGCGCTGCGGCGTTCCGGGCGGTTCCCGCCAACAGGCGAGGTCGCCGACCGGATAGCGGATCAACGGCATCAAGCGGCGGGTGAGGTTGGTGATCACCAGCCGGCCGGTGCGGTCGCAGGCTTCGATGGGCTCGCCCGACTCCTCGTCGAGGATCTCCAGCAGGCTGTGGCCGTCCGGCGTGCGGTGTTCGTCCATCGCGCAATCGGGATGGCGGGTGCCGATGAGTCCGGCATCGACGCTGGCATAACCGATGGACGCCACCTGAGCCTTGGGGAATGCCCGTTCGAGCAATCGCCGCTGACCGGCGAACACGCTTTCGCCGCCGTAGAGCACGGCGGTGACGCCCTCCAGCGCCCGGTTCCGGCCGGCGAGCCAGGCGGCGAACGTCAGCAACTGCGCGGGCACACCGGCCAATACGTTGATCCGGTGGCGGACGATGGCCTCGGCCAAGGGGGCCGGATCCACGCTACCGGTGAAGGGATACTCGGTGACGGCTGTCCCGACGTGCGCAAGGGCGTCGTGGACGAAAACAAAACTGGCGTACAGGTCGCCTGCGAAAAACAGGTTGGCCACCCGGTCGCCGGGGGCCAGTTGCAGGGCCAGGCTGCGGCCGAAGTCGCGGGTCAGCGTCAGCCATTCGTCACGGCTGAACACCGACAGCTTGCCGTCGCCGGTGGTGCCGCCGGTCTTGAACACCAGGGCGCTGTCCGCCTCGCCCGTCAGCACCGGCCAACGGTCAAGGCGTTGGGCGTCTTTCCAGTACTCGCCGGGATCGACGACCGGCAGTTGGGCAAGTGAGTCGATGTCCCGTGGCGCGTCTGCATGAAGCCGTCGGTAGAAGCGCGAATGCCGACGGGCGAAGGTCACCAGCCCGTTCAACGTTGAAGTGTTCTGCATGATGTTCTCGACAGTGAAATCAGGGTGAATAAGCGCCGCGCCGTCCATCAGCGCCGCGAATCGATCAGCAACGGCGTCTTGCCGCTGTGCCGGTTGCGGGTGAAGCGCTCGGCAGGGAACGTTTCGATCTCCAGCGTCAGCAGTCCGGTGTTGATCAAGGTTGCCAGCGTCGGGTAGCCCAGCAGTCGTTGGCGGGCATCCCCGACCGGCCGTTCGCTGCGAATCCGCAGGCGTTCGAGGCCGTCGGGGGCATGGTCGAGCAGCACCTGAAACGGCGTTTGCAGGTGCTGCGCAAGCTCGGTGAGGGAGAGGAAATCGGTGCCGATGCGGATGAGCTTGCCGTGGCGATCCAGCAGTTCGAACCGCGGCGAAGCCAGGCCGCAGGCGCAGCGGCCCGGCAGCCAGCGGCCGCTGTCGCCGATGTCATAGCGCTGCACGTCCTGGCCTTCGCGTGCGATCGAGGTGAAGAGCAGGCGTCCGGGCTCCTGACCGTCCACCGGGCGGTCGGCATCGAACGTGACGATCTCCAACCGTTGGGTCTCGCTCATCAGATGAAAGGTGCCATCGGCCGTGGCGCGGCAGGCGTGCCCCAAGGGACCTGCGTCGACGCTGCCGTAGATGGCCGAGCGGATCAGCAAGACGCCGCAGCCCTGCATCAATGCACGGCTTTGTTCGCTCAGGTGCTCGCCGCCGGTGAACACCTTTTCCAGGCCGCCGTAGGCCCGCAGGCGTTCCTGTCCGTCGAGGAACAGGCGGTGCAGGGTGCTGGGCATGCCGACCAGCACCGTCACCCGCAGGCGAATGATCAAGTCCACGATTTCGCGGTAATCGTCATCGGCCGGGGCGCCCATGGGCAGGTGGGTGGCGTCGAGCAGTTCCAGGGCCTTGGCGAAACTGAAGAAGCCGCCGTACAGCCCGCCGCTGAAGAACAGGTTCATCACCCTGTCCCGGGCCGGTTCCAGGCCTGCCGCAAACAAACCATCGGCGGTGGCGCGCATGTGGCGGCGGAAATCGCGGTGGCTGAAGCCGGCGAGCGCCGGGGCGCCGCTGCTGCCGCCGGAGCGGAAGTACAGCTGCGCCGCCGGGTTGACCGGCCGCTGGACGAAGGCGTCCTTGGACAGGATCGGCCGGTCGCCGGGCGGCGGTGCGGCAGGCACCTCATCCAGCGTGGTGCGGCTGCCCGACAGGGTCGCAGGCAGGCCGACCGACACCCTCCGGCTCAGGCGCTGCAAGGCGTAGACGCCATCGTGGGGTTCGCCGGGGTAGCCGTCATGGATGGACTGGATCGGCGCAAGACGGGTGACGCCAGCAGTGAGCAGCCGGCGCGACAGGTCGGCCACGTCCTGTTCGGTGCACAGCAGCGCGCAGCTTTGCAGCCTGTTGCGCCACGGCAGCAGGGTTTCCGTCAACTGCGCACGGGGCACCGGACAGAGGTGCAGGGTGCGGAACAGCGGAGACGGTGTCAGCGCCTGCTCGTGGGTCCAGATCACCCGCCAGTGCCGGCCGTCCCAGACGTGGCCGGTCTCTGCGGCGAAGTGCCGGCCCAGCCGGGCCATCGCCGTCCGGGTGGTGATCTCCGACGCTTCTTCAAGGGTCGGCTCCAGAGGCGGCCAGTGGTGCGCGCGCCGTTCGAACGCCTGGGCCAGCTCGGCGCCGATCCGCTGCAGCACCGCTGGCTCGTCGCTGTCCACCAGCAGCCATTGCGGGCTGGAGCAGGCCTGCTGGTCGAGGCGGCAGACTTCGTCGGCCACCGCCTCCAGTGTCGCCGGCGAGGCGCTGTCCGGGGTCAGGTAGGCAAAGCTGATGCGGTGGCCCCAGTCGATCCAGCGGCAGCCGGGCGGCAACTGTCGGCTGATCGCCTGCAACGCCGTTTCGCCGCCCCAGGCCGAGACGCCGTCGGCCCATTGGCACAGCTCGCGGGTCTGTGCGGTGGTGGCCGGCAGCACTGCCACATGGCCGGCGAGCAGGCCGTCGGGGACGCACTGCACCAGCGCGTGCAGCAGTTGCGCAGTCAGTCCTGTGTCGCTGGCGCTGGGGCGCAACCAGTTGACGTTGCCGGCCAGCAAGCTTTCGACCACGGCGCAGAACGCCAGCAGCGGCGCATTGCCCGGGGTGATGTGAACCACCAGGCCCAGCGGGCTCCAGCCTTCAAAGCGCGAGTTTCGGTAGTCGGTGCGGCGCAAGGAGGCCGCTTGTTCGCCGAGCTCGCGTTCGAATTTCTCGAGCAGCGCTGACGGCTGGCAGAAGTCGATCAGCGCCTGGCGTTGCCCGGCTTCCAGGATCGGCAGGGCAGAGGTGTCCCGCAGACGTTCGGCAAGGGCTGCGGCCGCAGCGATGACGGTCGCTGAGCGCACTGCGGTTGCCAGGCGTTGCGGCAGTTCGGCGCGCAAGTGTTCCAATGCGGCGCTGAGGGTGCAGTCATCGCGCAGGTGTCCGTTGATCAGGTACATGTCAGTGGGTCTCCAACAGTTCGGCGGCGGCGATGGCGCAACTCCTGCCGGCGCTGGTGCCGGCGCGGCCGTGCAGTTCGAACCAGTCGCCGGTCAGGCCGCAGCCGCAGTCGGCGCCGGGGTGCAGGGTGGCGAGGTCGCTCATGACCACGGCATGGGCCGGGCTCGAGGTGATGTAGGGTGAAACGAAGCCCAGCAGGCCCGGACGGCCGTAGGGCTGGGCACGCAAATCCGCCGGATCGCGCACGAACGCCTTGGCGTACACCGGCACGTGGAAGCGGTGCCGGGCGCATTCGATGTAGGGCACCGCGTGTTCGACCGCGCCGTAGCCGTCGCGGCAGCGGGCAAGCGTGATGCCCAACTGTTGATGAATGCGTTGATAGAACTGCTGTTTGGGGATCTCTTCGCTGGTGCGGGCCTTCCAGCCGCCGCCGAAGAACGCCAGCGAGTCCGGCGCCAGTCGCAGGTCAGGCAGGCCCTGGGCGCTCATGTGTTGCAGCGCCTGCCAGAGAAACGCGGGAAAGCCGAGGATCCGTACCGGCAGGCCTTCCTCGGCGAACGACTGCAGCGCCTGGACGACGCCGAACAGGTCGAAGCGGTGACCGTCGGCGGTCGGGCGCAAGGCGTAGGTCACCCGGCGGGCCGGGGCGAACCGGCACAGGAACTGATCGGTGTAGGAGGTGCCCAGGCTGATGCGGCCCTGGGGCTCGTAGCTCAGCAGCAGGTAATTGCAGGGCGCGTGCGGCGTGTCCCAGCCGTAGTGGCTGAAGATCCGGCCGACCATGAATTGCGCGGCCTCCAGGCTGCGCCGGTCATAGCGCATGCGGCTTTTCTGGCCGCTGGTGCCGGATGAGGTGAGTTCCAGGGCGTCTTCGCCGGTCGGGCTGAGCAGCATCCGGCGCTTGAAGAAGTTGGCGAACACCGGCGGCAGCCGCGACCAGTCATCGAGGCTGTCCAGGTCCGCGACCGTCAGGCCGTTGGCCTGGAGCCAGGCCTCATAGCCGGGCGTGTGCCGGGCATGGAACCGGCTCACTTCGGCCATGGCCCGGTCGAACAGGCCCGGCGGTACGGATTGCGGGCAATAGGGTTGCGTCAACGCGCAGAGCGCATCGCTGTGTGGGAAACGGAACATGGATTGTCCTTATTGTTGTGTCACAGAGGTTCTGCCGTTTGGCATTGCGTGCAGGAAACGGTGGAGCAGGGGCAGGCTGAGCAGGCCGCCCAGCGCGGCCCAGAGGGCGAAGGCGGCCAGCCGGGTGCCGCCGCCGGCGGCGACGATGAGGGCGCCGCCGGCCCCCATGACGCCGATGGAAAGCATGCCCGCGGCGGCGGACACCAGGCCTTTGCTGTCATCGCTGGCGAACAGCGCCAGGCGATACAGGGCGGCGTTGCTCATGCCCACGCCGAGGGCGTAGACCGAAAGCCCGCCGATCAGCCAGGCGACCGAGGGCGAGGTCGCGGCCGTGCCGGCCAGGATCAGCAGCCCGAGGCAGAAAGGCCAGAGCGAAAGGCGGATCACGGCGGGCAGTTCGCGGCTCGCCAGCAAGCGGTCGAGGATCAGGTTGCCGGCGATGACTGCGCAAAACACCGGAATCTGCCACAGCGCGTACGCTCGGGTAGACAGGCCTGAGACTTCGATCAGCAGCAGGGGCGCCAGCCCGATCCAGGCCATCAGCGGCAAGCTCATCAGGCCCAAGGCGAGGCAAGCTCCAACGAACCTGCGGTTGCGCAGCAGCGTCAGGTAGCGGCGGCAGATCCGGCGCCAGCCAAGCGGGGACGGAGCCTGTCGCGTGCGGCCGTGCCGCAGATGGGCGACGGTTTCCGGCATGCACAGGTAAAGCCCGATCCACGCAACGGCGCCGGCGATGCCCAGGCCCAGAAACAGGTCGCGCCAACCGATCCATTCCAGCAAAAGACTGCCGAGCAACGGCCCCAACAGGGGAGACAGCAAGGCGACGTTGCCCAGCAGCGCCATGAGGCGCACGGCGTCGGCCTCGCGGAACGCTTCCTGCAATGCGGGGTAGCTGACGGCCACGACAAAACCCAGCCCGATGCCTTGCACAAAGCGCAAGGCATTGAAGGCTTCAATGCTGTGGGTGGCCCCTGCCGCCGCGCAGGCCGCAGTGAACAGCGCGCAGCCGGCCAACAGGGCGGGGCGCCGGCCGAAACGGTCCGACAGGGGGCCGATCAGCCATTGCAGGCAGGCGCCGCCGATCAGGTAGAGATGAAAGGCATACGGGACATGGCGCGTATCGGCTTGCAGCTCGCGGGTGACGGCCGACATCGCGGGCATGACCATGTCGCTGGCCAGGTAGGTCAGGCATTCGAACAGGGTGATGGCCAGGCAAAAGCCGAACACCTGGGCGGGCTTCAGGGGGATGAGGGTTCTTTGCATGCGCGTCCTTGGCATTAATCGATGAGGAGCGCAAAGAGTAGGGGGCGGGGGCGGGAGGCTGCCACGCCGCAGGTGTGACTCGATGTCTGGCCGATTTACACCGTATTGCTAGAAGATCATTTCCAACATTGCCTGGTTAAGTTTTCGATGCGATTCAGGTGTGTGTCGCCCATGAAAAATGCCCACATCCTCGTGGGCATTCCTTCAGGGGTTCATCAATTGGTTACAGTTGGATGGAGCGCGACAGGCTCATGAGCGGCAGGGCTCACCGATGGTAGTAATAGCCGGGTCCTTGCGGAGCGTAGTAGCGGTGACCGCCATGCCAGCCGTCGTGGGGGAAGATGATGCAGCCGCTGAGGGTCAGCAGTGCAAGAACCGGAATCAGCCAGGTGATTCGACGCAGCATTTCAAAAATCCTCATGGTTAACGCCGCCTGCGAGCCAAAACTCGTCATCGGCTGTAACATGAGACCCCGCCCGCTGCTGCGCATCCCCGCAATACGGTAAGCGCATGGCATGCAAGCCGATACAAACCGGATACATTCCAAGATTCAGGAACCCGCAATGACCCAGTCGCAACGCTTGAAATATTCGATTCTGATCGCCCTGGCCGTTCTGGCGATCATGCTCGGCCTGTCCTGGCTGCAGAACGCCGGCGTGATCGGCGAGAAGACGTTCCAGTACATCGCCATCGGTGTGGCGGTGGTCGTGGTGGTGATCAATGGCGTGATGCGCCGCAAGGTCAAGCCCTGACGGCGATCGCAGGTGGCCTCAGTCGGCGTTGAGCACGGCGCAGGCCTGAGGATGCAGGCTGTAGCTCTTGTCGGCGTTGTAGATGACCACGCCTTCGGTGCACAGGCGTTTGAGCACTTCGCGCACGCTGAGGAAGGACAAGGGAATGTCCAGGTCCAGCAACTGGCTGTGCACGCCGCGCACGCCCAGGCGGCGGTCGTTCTCGGCGGCGACCAGCAGGGCGTCGATGACTTTCAGGCGAATCAGGCTGGTGCGCAGGCCGAAGCTCTTGAGCAGCAGGCGGATGCGTTCGTTGCCGTGACGTTCGGCGCGTTGGCCGAAATTGCTCGCGAGGGGGCCCATCGAAGCGCCTTGCGACGCTTGGCTACCGTCCGTTGGTAGTGGTGGGTTGTACATGGGATTACTCCTTTCTCAGAGCCTGATCAGGAAAATGTGGCTGCTCTCTCTGTAACAAGACGAATCAGCACGCCAAATCATGAAGATCAAAATGTAGAAAATTTGTCGCCGATTCGTTGTTTCTCCGTGATCGCGGGGCGCAACGGGCGTCGGGCGGATTAAATTTTTTTTACCGGGCTCGTTCTCTGATCAGGCTCATTGCGCGTGGACGCGTGGGTGTTTCCGGAGCGGATCCGGTCTGCCCCGGTGCCGGGGCATGACGGCCGGATCCGCTCTTCGGCATTTGATCAGGAGCGAGCGTGATTATTTCCAGGCAGTTATCCGGACTGGCCCTTGCCGGTCTGTTTCTCGGGCTGAGTCTGTCCGCCCATGCGTTGAGCCCCTCGGCCCAGACCGGCGCCGACATCCGCCGCACCGGTTTCGGTGTGCCGCACATCAGCGCGCAGAACGAGCGCGGCCTGGGCTTCGGCATCGGTTATGCCTACGCGCAAGACAACCTGTGCCTGCTGGCCAACGAGATCGTCACCGTCAACGGTGAGCGTTCGCGTTATTTCGGGCCGCAGCAGCTGACGGTCGAGGAGCGGGAGAACCGCGTCAGCGACCTGTTCTTCACCTGGCTCAATACCCCGCAGGCCGTGCAGGCGTTCTGGCAGGCGCAGCCGGCCGAAGTGCGCGACCTGATGCAAGGGTATGCCGCCGGCTACAACCAATATCTGGCCGAACGCCGCCCGCAGGGGTTGCCGCAGCAATGCCAGGGCGATTGGGTGCGTGACATTTCGGCCCAGGACCTGGTGAAGCTGACGCGCCGTCTGCTGGTCGAGGGCGGGGTCGGGCAGTTCGCCGAGGCCCTGGCCGGCGCCACGCCGCCTCAGGCCAGCGCGCGGATCGCCGACGATGCGCGGGCCTACCGAGTGGCTGACCTGCACATGCAACGCTTCGCGCTGGACCGCGGCAGCAACGCGGTGGCGGTGGGCAGCGAGCGCTCGTTCAACGGTCGCGGCATGCTGCTGGCCAACCCGCATTTCCCGTGGGTCGGCGGCATGCGCTTCTATCAGATGCACCTGACCATTCCCGGCAAGCTGGATGTGATGGGCGCGGCCCTGCCGGGCCTGCCGGTGATCAACATCGGCTTCAACCGGCACCTGGCCTGGACCCACACCGTCGATGCGTCCAAGCACTTCACCCTGTACCGTCTGCAGCTCGATCCGAAGGACCCGACCCGCTACCTGCTCGACGGCCAATCGGTGCCGATGAGCAAGCAGACCCTGACCGTGCAGGTCAAACAGGCCGACGGGCAAGTCGTGCCGGTGACGCGTGACGTCTACAGCTCGCAGTTCGGGCCGGTGGTGCAGTGGCCGGGCAAGCTCGACTGGGACAACCAGTACGCCTACAGCCTGCGCGACGCCAACCTGGGCAACGACCGGGTGCTGACCCAGTGGTACGCGATGAACCGCGCCGCGGACCTGAAAACCTTCCAGGACTCGGTGCACAAGATCCAGGGCATCCCGTGGGTCAACACCCTGGCGGCGGATGACAAGGGCCAGACCCTCTACATGAACCTGTCGGTGGTGCCCAACGTCAGTGCCGACAAACTGGCCCGATGCAGCGATCCGCGCGCGGGCCAGCAAATGATCGTGCTCGACGGCTCGCGCCGCGAGTGCGCCTGGGACATCGACCCCAAGGCGGCGCAGCAGGGCATCTACGCCTCCGGCCAATTGCCGCAGCTGCTGCGCAAGGACTTCGTCCAGCATTCCAACGATTCGGCCTGGCTGGCCAACCCGGCCCAGCCGCTGACCGGGTTTTCGCCGCTGATCAGCCAGGAAGGCCAGCCGTTGGGCCTGCGTTCGCGCTTCGCGCTGGATCGCCTGGCCTCGCTGGGCAAGCAGGGCACGCTGTCGGTGCAGGACCTGCAAGCCATGGTGATGGACGACCAGGTGTACCTGGCGACCCAGCTCATGCCGGATCTGTTGAAGTTCTGCGATGCGAGCGCCGACGGGCAAGCGCTGAAGGCGGTGTGCGCCGACCTCAAGGCCTGGGACGGACGGGCCGACCTGGATGCCGGCTTGGGGCTGGTGCATTTCCAGAACATCATGCAGGCCTTGCAGGAGGCGCCGGACACCTGGCGTGTCGCGTTCGACCCCCGGCAGCCGCAGACGACCCCGCGCGGACTGGCGGTCGAGCGGCCGGCCGTGGCCAAGGCCGTGGGTGAAGCGATGCAGGCATCCGCGGAATCGGTCGCCAAGATGGGCCTGCCGGCGCAAGCCCGTTGGGGCGACGTGCAAGTGGCCACCAGCGGCGCGCACCACACGCCGATCCATGGCGGGCCGGGCACGCTGGGCATCTACAACGCAATCCAGAGTGTGCCGCGCGAGGACGGCCGGCTGGAGGTGGTGAGCGGCACCAGTTACTTGCAGGTCGTCACGTTCGACGACAACGGGCCTCATGCCCAAGGGCTGCTGGCGTTCTCGCTGTCGAGCGATCCGCAGTCGCAGCATTCGAAGGATCAGACCGAAGCGTTCTCGAAAAAGCAGTGGAGCGTGCTGCCGTTCACCGAACAGCAGATCAAGGCCGATCCGCAGTACCGGTCGCAGACGGTGCGGGACACCGCAGACAAGGCCGGGAAGGTGGCGGCGCAGTAAGCACCGCTAAACGGAGGCAGCATGAAGGCCGTACCCTTTGCGGGGTACGGCCTTCAGCTTTTTGGCGGTTGCTGCGGCATCGAGTTGATGACCGGGTTGCCGTCCTTGTTGCGGGTCAGGTAGACCGGCAGCGCCTTGGGCAGCGACGTCACCAGGCTGTCGAGCTCTTTGACGTTGTAGATCCCGCCGACCCGGATCGTGCCGGTGGCGTTGTCGGCGAGCATCAGCGGCTTGGCCAGGTAACGGTTGATCTGCGGCAGGGCTTCGGTCAGCGACAGGTTGTCCAGCACCAGCTTGCCGCTGCGCCAGGCCAGCGAACTGTCGTTGGCGTAGGTCTGGCTGATCTGCGGCATGAAGTCGCCGTGGCGGTAGCGGGCCTGCATCGACGGCCCCAGGCGCAGACCGTCGCCCGGCAGTTGCGTGTTGCTGGTGACCAGCACCGAGCCTTCGATCAGGTTCACCTTCACCTGATCCTCATACATCCAGACGTTGAAGCGGGTGCCGGTGACGCGGATCCGCCCTTCGCCGGCACGGACGGTGAACGGGTGGTTCGGGTCATGGCTGACCTCGAAGAAGGCCTCACCCTTTTTCAGGGTGACATGGCGCCCGTCCTTGTAGTTGGCGTAGGTCAGTTCGCTGTTCAGGTTCAGCTCGACCCGGCTGCCGTCGCTCAAGGTGACCTGGCGGACATTGCCGGAGGCCTCGAAATGCTGGTAGCTGTTGGGCAGCCAGCCCATGTTCCAGCCGGCCCAGGCCGCCAGCGGCACGGCCAGCGCGCTGACGCAGGCGGCGGTGGCGTACTGGCGCCAGGTCCTGGCGGGTTTGCCGAGGGGCACGACCACGGAGGGCTCCGGGCGCGGCAAGTGCTCGGCGACGTCCCAGATCTCCAGCATGGCCTCGTACTCGAACGCGTGCAGCGGGTCGGCATCGCGCCACTGCTCGAAGGCGCGCCGCTCATCGGCCGTGCAGTCGACCGCGTGCAGTCGCATGCACCAATGCGCGGCGGCATCGGTGATCGCGTCGTATTCGGCTTCCGAAAGGGTGTTCTGGGTCATCGAGTCGTCCTGATTTGCTGCATTCTAACCTCGACGGGAAGGGGACGAGAACAGCCGTCATGGCTAATTCCCATCAATGGGGCTCGTTTTTCCCGTACGACACCCTGAAAACAGGATGTATTGAGAACAGTATTCATATGCGGCGTGAAAAAATGATCAAAAGGACGGACAACGTCGTTCAGGCGTTTCCGACGGCCGTCGGCGGGCCCCGACACTGCGCAGTGTCGGGGCCTGGTGTTCAAGCCCGATCGGCCGCCGACGGGGGCTCAGGATCCAGCTGACGCCCCATTTCGCAGATCAGGAACGCGATCGAGTCGGCGTTGCGCAGGATCGTGTCGATACGCGGGTGAGGGTTGTCCGGATCGAGGAACGCGTCGCGGGCCCGTTCCAGCGTGGGGCTCAAGGTCGCGTTGAGCACCGCTTCGGCCACGTGCTCGGTCGCCTTGCGTTGATCCAGATCGATCCAGTCGCCGTCTCCCTCGCTCCAGCGCGCGAAGAGCGCATCCCTCGGCGTGTCGAGGGACAAGGCTTCGCGCTGATGCCGCAGCTGATTGTCTTTGATATCCGTGCCATAGCGGGTGACGGTGGCGATCAGGTCGCTGAACGGGCGGCGGGCTTCGAGCGAAGCGATGTCCACCGTCTTGCAGAATTGATGGGAGAATTCGTGGATGAGCGTCGAGGCCTGTGCATGGCCGTCGACGTTGAACGGCTCGGTCAGGCCCGACTTGTACCAATCCAGTTGCTGGTCGAAGAAGTGCTCGGTGAAGTGCACCCGCTTTTGGTCGTCCTTATCGATCACGAACGCAATCAGTTTGGCCTGGTGGTATTTGTTCGACCCTATGACGAAGCGTTCGGTATTGAACAAATCGTCGGTCGGATCCACCAGTGCCTTGCAGAGCGGCACGATCGCTTTGGCGATCTTGTCCAGGATATCGCCGTCGATCCGGCTGACCCCGAAGAAGGATTTGAGAAACCTGTCCAGCCGGGTGCCCTCGGTCGGGTTTTTCAACTGCGCCAGGTTGTGCAGGCTGTTGAAGGCGTAGAAACGGGCCAGATCCACCGCTTGCACCAGCATGCGCGCCTTCTCAGGGTGCCAGGCGCGGATCTGCTCCATGCCCCGGGCTTCGATGTTGAGCCAAAGCCGGGCTTCGCCTTCGTCGAGGTACCGGTTGCGCAGGATCGACATGCCCTTGCCGAAATGCACGGTGTGCCGATCCGGGTCGATCACCAGTTGCCCGGAGACGGTTCGATCCAGGAACGGACCCTCCTGGGCGTCGCTGGTCAGCCGCCAGCCGGCTCCGGCCCGCGCGACCCGATAGACCTTACCGGCCACCGCCGCGTAGGTCGCCATATCAGAGGGATCCACGAAGGTACCGTTGGTTCTGTCGCGTCTCAGATTGCGCAAAGACAGCATCGGCGCTTCGAATTCCTGCAGGCAGGTGCGGATCGGCGCCGTCGACCTGATCCTGTCCCAGCGGGGATCGGGAAGCGCCGTCAACGGTTTTGGCACGCTGGGCCGGTCGACGCCGAACAGCGGCTTCAGGCGCAACCGGCCCAGGGTGACCATTTGCGCGGCGTCGCTGATGAAGTCGCCCAGCGCTTGTTTCCAAGAGTGCTGCTCCAGTGCCTGGACGGGGTAGCGCAAGTCCTTGATGGCTTGCCACAGGAACGGAATCGCACAGGCCTTGCCGGGCAGCAGAACGGTGAGGGGATTGACGGCTTCGCTGAACAGCTGTTTGGCGGTTTCCCAGTCCGGCAGCGCACCGGCCAGCGATTGGCCGGCGATCAGGTGCTCCAGCAAGCGGATATTGTCGTCGAACAGCTGAGCCAACAGGTTGCCGTCGATGGGATTTGACGCCAGGGTCATGTCGCCGGACTGTCCGGCGCCGTCCTTGAACAGCGAGGCGAACACCGGACGCTGCGCTTCGGGCAGGCGTCTGATCAGCAAGTCCTGCAGCGGGCCGGGGGCGCAGAGGGCGGCGACGACAGCCGCTTCGTCGGCGAATTCGCGCAACAGCTGTTCGCCGTGGTAAGGCGCATACAGCACCTGCGGGCCTTCGCTCCCCGGCTGAGGACCGAACAGGTAAAGGCCCAGGGCCCGGACCGCCTTGGCGCCGGCGGTCTTGATCAGCTCCAGCGGGCGCACCAAGGCACGGGCGCCCCGGACGAGGCCACGGGCGATGGCGTCCGGCATGTCCAGCACCCGATGCACGAGATCGAAGGCCGCGGGCGAAAGGTGCTGCTGCAGTTTTAAGGCATGGGCGTGCTGCAACAGCTGCCACGGCAACCGGCGGGCAAAGCGGTGCCTGCGCACTCCGGATTCGTCCGCAGCCAAGGCCTGGCTCACCTTGCCGGCAAACATTGCGGGGATCTGGAGTGACAGCAGCAGTTGCCCGACGGCGCTGCGGTTCAGGCCGGACGGCACCGGCTCGCCCGAGGCCAGGGAAATACGGATGTTGCCCTGGGTTTCACTGACATGCCGCAGGGCATGCTCGGTCAGGCTGCGGGGCGGGCCGGCCAGCGCCAGCGTCGGGGTGATCTCGATCCGGTCCGGATCCAGGCCTTGTCCGGGAAGGCGGTTGTCCAGCAGATGCTTGAGGGTTTCGCGCACATGGCCGGTCAAGGTCGGGAGGCCGTGCAGGTAGTCGTCCGCGTCCAGGTGCCTGATCTGTTCCAGCAGTTCGATCTGCAGCCGCTGGTCATCGACGGCGGCCATGCCAAGCCAGGCCGGCATCGTTTGCTGGAGGGCGATGGCGCGCGCCATCGCTGTCGCCCGATTCAGGTTCGTGTCCGGCGGTGAGCCGGCCAGCCTCTTGAGGGCGCTCTCCTGCGCGGCGCGTCCCAGCTCGAATCCACGCCAATAGGCGCCTTGGCCGAAGAACCGGTCAATGGCCGACTGAGCCCGGTGCTGGAGCACATTGCCTTCGATCAGTTGCAGGGGGCCGAGCGTGAATGTCCGATGAACCCGTTCGACGGACGGCGCGAGGTTCTCAAGAAGCGTCAATCGCGCCTCGCTGTCCTCCAGCCGTTGCCTCAAGGCGTCTCTTGCCTTGTCCAGCGTGCCGAACACTTCGATGCCCAGGGCCGGTGTCCACAGCAATGCGCGGCCGGAGTGCCGGACGTCGAGCCCGCCGCGCTCGGTCAGCAGGAAACAGTTGGCGAGCGGCACCAGTTGAACCGCGTCGGAGGGCAGCACGCTCAACGAGTAGGCGTCCGGCCTGAAGCCGTTGAGTGCTCGACGGGTAGGGCGCGACGGATGTTCGGCGTTGAACACCGTCTCGACGATCACCCGTTCGTGGTCGTGCAAGGTGCCGTTCAGAACGCCCAGGAGGGCTTCTCCATTGATGCCGACCGACAGCGCATGGGCGATCCGCGGCTTCATGTCGTTCAGATAGGCTCGCTGCTCGGCCAGCGATGCCGTCGGTTGGCGGGCAAACTCGATGGCCAGGGGCGCCTGCACGCTGGCAAACGTCTTCGCCTTGGCCGTTGCCTTGTCCGCCAGGACCTGCGACGGCTGCAGGTCGCCCGTCAACACCGGCCGTGTGCTCCAGCGGCCGTGGGTTCCCAGGCCCAGGAGCCTTTCGTGGATCATCGAGCGGATGTCCAGGGCCTTGTCGAAGAGCGCCTGCGGATCCACCGCGCCGTCACTGTGGCGGTACACCTGCAGGATGTATTCGAGGTTCTGCCGTTGCTTGGTGATGATGGCCTCGAGCAGCACCCTGAAAATGTCCCCGGCGATCGCCTCGCCGGACACCTGCGGGACGTTGAAGCCCAGCAAGCGCTGGCGCTCCTCAAGGCCGAGCAATCCGTACAGTTCATCTTCGTGTCCGGCGGCGCTGAACTTGGCCAACACCGTTTGCCTCAGATCCCGGTAGTCCCTGAGCACCTGCAAGCCCTGCGAAGGCGTATAGAGAAACGCATCCGAGCGGTTGATCATCAGCGATCCCGCCAACTCCACCTGGCGGGTGCTGTGTTCCCAGAGCCGCACGGTCTCCAGGCTGGCGCTGCGGGAGGCGCCGGCGTCCGTGCCGGGGCGGATCCAGCGCAGCAGGTCCCGACATTGCCCGCTGTCGATGATTTGCGCTTCGCGCTTGAGCATGACGTCGGCGAAGGCCTGCTCCGCCATGGCGCGGGCGAAGTAGGCCCGCCGCGAGTGGCCGTCTGCCGAAGCCTCGTCCCAGTATCGTTCCAGGCATTGGAACAGCAGCGGCAGCAGCATGCCCGCGACCTTTTGCAGGGACTGCGCCCAGGCTTGCACCGATGCTTCGTCGGAGGGCTGCGACGGGTGGGAAAAATGCACCGGGGCGTCCGGCTCCAGCGGGTGGCGGTACAGCAGGAGCGCCGCTTCGCTCAGGGACATCGATCTCGGCCAGCGGGTGTCGGCGAAGCTGGCGCGTGTCAGGCGCTGATCGACGCCCGGAGGGAACGCCGGCCGCAACCGTTCGGCGAAAATCGTTTGCATCACCTGCTTCAGCGTCGGCAGTTGCAGCAGCTCATCCAGCATGGCCTGGGCGTTGTCGCGCAGGCCTTGCTCGATCACTGAGCGCTGGTCGTCGAAGATGTCGCCCTCGATCAAGGCGTACGTGACATAGACGCCTTCCTCGGCCGCCAAGCGCTTGCGGTGAGCCAGCGACATGAGGGACAGCAACGGATCGTCTTCCCGGGCGTGCCCAAGGGCCGAGTTCAGGTGAGCGCCGAGGGCGTCGAGGTCTTCGAACTTGCGCACGCCGCCCAAGGGGGTATAGAGCACCACGGCGTGATCGTCCGGCGTGGCGCTCAAGGCGAAGCTGCCGGCCAGCGGCACCGCAGGCGCATCGCCAGCGTTGAGCAGGATCCGGTAGGCATACATCGGCGGTGTTTCCCGGCTGCGCCGTTCCTGGCGGGTCAGCCTGACGTTGCCGAGCCATTGCAGATCGCGGGTGGACAGTCCCAGGGGCTTGCCGAGCTCTTCCCAGAGGCCGGGGGCCTCCAGGATCTCGGGGAACAGCAGCGGGGCGGAGGGTTCAGTCATCATGGACACTCGAGGGTGGGCGCAGGCGCCGTGAATGGAGTGCCAAGGCTAGGTTCCCCGTCGCGGGGCGGGTGGTGCAGGGTTATGGTGCCGGCCGTTCCACGCAAGGGTTGACAGCCTGTCGTCGGGGCATGGTTAATCGGCGGGCGAGTTGTCCGAACGCTGTCGTTCCCTCCAATAATTACTCTGGAGCTTCAGATGTCTGCGCCACACGATCCTGCTGTCTCGTCCACGCTGTCCCTCGATGAACTGACCCGTCTGCTCGAAACCATCTTCGTGCGCCACGGCACCTCGGCCGAAGTGGCCCGGACGCTGGCCGCCAACTGCGCCGGCGCCGAGCGTGACGGCGCCCACAGCCACGGCGTGTTCCGCATGCCCGGTTACGTCTCGACGCTCAACAGCGGTTGGGTCGACGGCCGTGCCGTGCCGCACGTGGAGGACGTGGCGTCCGGCTTCGTGCGGGTCGATGCCGGCAACGGCTTCGCTCAGCCGGCGCTGGCCGCCGCCCGGCCGCTGCTGGTGGAAAAGGCCCGCTCGGCCGGCATCGCGGTGCTGGCCATTCGCAACTCCCATCATTTCGCCGCGCTGTGGCCGGACGTCGAGCCGTTCGCCGAAGAGGGACTGGTGGCCCTGAGCGTGGTCAACAGCATGACCTGCGTGGTGCCCCATGGCGCCGACCGGCCGCTGTTCGGCACCAACCCGATTGCGTTCGCCGCACCCCGGGCCGACGGCGCGCCCATCGTGTTCGACCTGGCCACCAGCGCCATCGCCCACGGCGACGTGCAGATCGCCGCGCGTCAGGGCGAGAAACTGCCGGCAGGCATGGGCGTGGACAGCCTCGGCCAGCCGACCCAGGATCCGAAGGCGATCCTGGGCGGCGGCGCGCTGCTGCCGTTTGGCGGGCACAAGGGTTCGGCGCTGTCGATGATGGTCGAGCTGCTGGCGGCGGCGCTGACCGGTGGAAACTTCTCCTTCGAGTTCGATTGGTCGAACCATCCGGGCGCCAAGACGCCGTGGACCGGCCAACTGCTGATCGTGATCGACCCCGGCAAAGCGGCGGGGCAGAGCTTCGTCGAGCGCAGCCAGGAACTGGTGCGGCAGATGCACGGGGTGGGGCTCAAGCGTTTGCCGGGCGATCGCCGGCACCTTCAGCGGGCGCGGTCGCTGAGCGAGGGGATTGTGCTGGACGGCGCGACAATGGCGCAGCTGCGCGAATTGGCAGGCCTGTGAATGGATTGTGGCCAGGGAGCAAGCTCCCTGGCCACCTGTTCAGCGACGGCCGAGCAGCAGACCCACCACCAGGCCGAACCCGGCGGAAATCGCCACGGTCTGCCACGGATGCCCGCCGATGTAGTTCTGGGTGGCTTCGACCGCCGGTTGCGTGCGGGCACGCACGTTCGAGACCGAGTCCCGCGCCTGCTGCAATTTCTGGGCGATCTGCCCGCGCAGGGTCTCCGCTTCCTCGCCGACCAGGGCGGCGCTGCTCTTGAGCAGTTTTTCCGATTCTTCGATCAGGGCCTGAAGGTCGCTGAAGGCTTGATCCTTGATCTGGTCTTCGGCGGTGTGCGCGGCGGTTCTACGGGCCATTGGGTGACTCCTTGCAGGTGAATGGACAGTGATCAATGGAGTGTGGCGCAAACTGAAAAGTTGCAGCGATTTCATTGGCGGCAGAAAAACCGCCGCCGGAGATTTCCGTCCAGCGTGTAAGATGTCGCCATTTCATGCAGCAGGTAATTTCCGATGAGTTTCAATCTGGCCGACAAATCCCTCGCAGAGCGCGCCGCGCTGGAAGACGAGAAATCCCGACTGTTCGAACTCTGGAAGACCAACCTGGGCAAGGCCAAGGGCGAAGCCGCGCGTCTGTTCGGCGAACGGGCCAAGCGCAAGGGCAAATGGGCCGAGTGGGTGCGCTCGGAGCTGGACGGCATGTCGCCGCCGGAGTTCTCCAACATGGTGCGCAGCGAAGTCAACCGGCTGATGGCGGCGAACAAGTAACCCCCCGTCATTCCTTGGCGAAACAGGCGATGATCGCCTCGCGCACCTTGAGAACCACCGGATCGGTCTGGGGGTTGGTGCGCCAGCCCAGCTCCACCGGGTAACGCGGCAGCGCCAGGGGGCAGGGCAGCAGCGCCAGGCCGCTGAGCGACGCGATGGCCTCGGCCGCGTGGGCCGGGATCGTCGCCACGGCGCCGCTGCCCTTGAGCAGGTGCGGCAGCGCGGCGAAATGGGTGGTCGAGGCGCCTACCCGACGGCTCAGCCCCAGCGCCGCCAACCCTTCATCGGTGATGCCGATGAAGCCCCCCGAGGACACCAGCAGGTGCTCGCGGGCGACAAACTCTTCCAGGCCGATCTGCCCCTGGCCGGGCGCCAGGCTCGCCGGATCCGCCAGGCAGGCATACCCCCCTTCACCCAGCACCTGACGGCTGAGCAGCCGCTCGGCAAACCCGCCGGCGGTGATCGCCAGGTCGAGGCTGCGCTCCATCAGGTCGCGGGCGACGATCTGGCTGTGGGTCTGGCGGAAGATCACCCGCAGTTTCGGCGCGGCGCAGGCGATCGCGTCGATCAGCCGTCGGCCGTAAGCGATCTCGAAATCGTCCGACAGCCCGATGATCACCGAGCGGCCGTCGTACTGGTCGGCGGCCGGATCGACCATCGCCAGGCTTTGCCGGCATTTGTTCAGCGCATCGCTGACCACCGGCTTAAGCTGATTGGCCTTGAGCGTCGGCGCCAGGCCCCGGCCGGTGCGCACGAACAGTTGATCCCCGTACACCTCACGCAAACGCCGCAGCGCCGCGCTGACCGCCGACTGGGTCACGCCCAGGCGCAGGGCGGCGCGGCTGGCGCTGGACTCTTCGTGGAGGGCTTCGAAGGTTTTCAGCAGGTTGAGGTCGAGGGTCGCGATATTCATCTGGCTCATATCATTCAGCAGCGGGCAGGGCTTTATTCATGATCCCGTGCGGCCGGAGAATCGGCAACACCTGATCCTCACGGAGTGAACGCAATGCCCAAATCCATCGTTGCCGCGCTGCAAATCGGTGCCTTGCCCGGCGGCAAAGGCGAAACCCTGGAACAGATCCTGAGCTGGGAGGCGGCCATCCTGGAATCCGGCGCCGCGCTGGTGGTGATGCCCGAGGCGTTGCTCGGCGGCTACCCGAAAGGCGAAGGCTTCGGCACGCAGTTGGGCTATCGGCTGCCGGAAGGGCGCGAGGCCTACGCCCGCTACTTCGACAACGCCATCGATGTGCCCGGCACGGAGACCGAAGCGCTGGCGGGCCTGTCGGCGCGCACCGGGGCGAACCTGGTGATCGGCGTCATCGAGCGCGCCGGCAGCACCCTGTATTGCACCGCGCTGCATTTCGACCCGCAGGCCGGCCTGGTGGCCAAGCACCGCAAACTGATGCCCACCGGCACCGAACGCCTGATCTGGGGCAAGGGCGACGGCTCGACGTTGCCGGTGCTCGACAGCCAGGTCGGCAAACTGGGCGCGGTGATCTGCTGGGAAAACATGATGCCGCTGCTGCGCACGGCCATGTACGCCAAGGGCATTGAAGTGTGGTGCGCGCCGACGGTGGACGAGCGCGACATGTGGCAGGTGAGCATGCGCCACATCGCCCATGAGGGGCGCTGCTTTGTGGTCAGCGCGTGCCAGGTGCAGGCTTCGCCGAACGAGCTGGGCGTGGAGGTCGCCAACTGGCCGGCGGACCGTCCGCTGATCGCCGGCGGCAGCGTGATCGTCGGGCCGATGGGCGATGTGCTGGCCGGCCCGCTGAAAGGCGGGGCAGGGTTGCTGACCGCCGAGATCGACACCGACGAGCTGGTGCGTGCGCGCTACGACTACGACGTGGTCGGCCACTATGCGCGGCCGGACGTGTTCGAGCTGAGCGTGGATGAGCGGGCCAGGCCGGGGGTGCGTTTCACCGCTTGATCGGCAGTGCGGGAGCCGTGAGCCCTGCGCTGCCTTCACCGGGCTGGCTCCTACGGGGGGAGACGCAAAATCTGTGGTCACCGCCAACCATGGCGGGAACCCGCCTGCCGGCGATGGCGTCAGCCAAAACCGCGCAGAACCCAGCCAGCGTCACCAGGTGGCGGCGCTGGCCCTGGGCAGGCTGAGCTTGCCGCGGTCGGTGAAGCGCATGGTGCCGAACGCGCCGCCCGCCAGTTTGCCCCGCAGCACGTAAGGCAGGTTGTCGAGGTTCTGGGTCTGGCTCAGGCCCAGGGTCTGGCGCAGCACCGAGAACGCCGAAACGCTCACCGGCACGCTGACCACCGCCTCGGAGAAGCGCGGGATCGAGCCGGCCTGGTCGCTCACCCCCGAGGCCAACGGACGGCCGTTGACTTCAAGATCCAGCGCGATGCCGTTGTAGTCGATGGCGGTTTCGTTGGGGTTCTGCACCCGCAGCTTGAGGGCGAAGCGCATTTCCAGCTCCTGGCTGGGCAGCGGCTCGAGGCCGACCACGTTGATGTTCACCGGGTCGCGGGAAGGGAACAGCGCACAGGCACTGAGGGACAGCAGAAGCAGGGACAGCAGCAGGGCGGTGAGACGGCGCATGGGGCGTTCTCTCGATGACGAAAAAAGGGCCGGACCGCCAACGGTCCGGCCCTCTGATTGTGCGGCGGGCCGCCTCAGCGGTTCAACGGTGCGACCGCAGGCGCCGGTGCAGGTTCAGTCTTGGCCGGCACGTCCGGGTTTTCCATGACCTGCAGGATAGACGCCTCCGGGTCGAAGTCGTCTTCTTCCAGTTCGATGAATTCTTCCGGCAGGAAGATGTTCAGCACGATGGCGCACAGGGCGCCGACGGTGATCGGCGACTCGAAGATGTTGCGCAGGGCCTGCGGCAGTTCGCGCAGCACCTCAGGCACGGCGGCGATGCCCAGCCCCATGCCCACCGAGATGGCCACGATCAGCATGTTGCGCCGGTGCAGCCCGGCCTCGGCGAGGATCTTGATCCCGGCCACGGCCACGGTGCCGAACATCACCAGCTCAGCGCCGCCCAGCACCGGTTTTGGCATCAGTTGCAGCACCGCGCCGATCATCGGGAACAGGCCCAGCAGCACCAGCAGGCCGGCGATGAAGAACGCGACGTAGCGGCTGGCCACGCCGGTGAGCTGGATCACCCCGTTGTTCTGGGCGAAGGTCACCATCGGCATGCTGTTGAACACCGCCGCCATGGCCGAGTTGAGGCCGTCGGCAAGCAGCCCCGACTTGATCCGGCGGATGTACAGCGGGCCCTTGACCGGCTGGCGCGAGATCATCGAGTTGGCCGTCAGGTCGCCGGCGGCCTCCAGCGGCGACACCAGGAAAATCACCGCCACCGGCACGAACGCCACCCAGTCGAAGTTGAAGCCGTACTTGAACGGCACGGGAATGCTGACCGCCGGCACCTGCGGCAGGTTGGCGAAGTCCACCTGGCCCGTCAGCCACGCCACCACGTAGCCGAGGGTCAGGCCGATGACGATGGCGCCCAGGCGCAGGAACGGCACGTCGACCCGGTTCAGCACCACGATGGTGCCCAGCACCAGCGCGGCCAGGAACACATGGCTGGCGGCTCCCAGGTCCGGTGCGCCGAAGCCGCCGGCGATGTCGGTCATCGCCACCTTGATCAGCGACAGGCCCATCAGCGTGATGATGGTGCCGGTGACCACCGGGGTGATCAGCATGCGCAGCTTGCCGATGAACTGGCTCAGCACCACTTCGATGAACGCGGCGAAGAAGCACACGCCGAAGATCGTCGACAGGATCTCGTCGGTGCCGCCGCCCCGGGCCTTGACCATGAAGCCTGCGCTGAGGATCACGCTGATGAACGAGAAGCTGGTGCCTTGCAGGCACAGCAGCCCCGAACCCACCGGGCCGAAGCGCCGGGCCTGCACGAAGGTGCCGAGGCCGGAGACGAACAACGCCATGCTGATCAGGTAGGGGATTTCGCTGTGCAGGCCCAGGGCGCTGCCCATGATCAGGGTCGGGGTGATGATGCCGACGAAGCTGGCCAGCACGTGCTGCAGGGCGGCGAACACCGTGGCGGTGAAGTCTGGACGGTCGTTGAGGCCGTAGATGAGGTCGTTGTTGCGCGGGGCTTTTTCGGAGACGGTCATGGTGGTGTGCGCGCCGCAAGGCGCAGCCGGGTCAGAAAATGGGTGCGCAGGATGCCGGAAGCGGGCGGCGAGGGCAACGCAATAAAATTGCCTGAAAGGTCAGGTTTTACGCGGCCCTCAGGCAAACGCCGCCAACAGATCCTCCTCGAACGCCTTCTGCGCGTCCCCCGGCACCTGGGCCCGGTGCCGGGCCAGGTGAAACGCCACCTCAAAGCTCAATCCGCCTTCGCGCACCGGCCGCAGCAGGCCTCTGTCCACCCACTGGCGGGCGTAATGGCTCGGCAGGTAGCCGACGTGCCGGCCCGACAGAATGAACGCCAGCGTGCCTTCGACCTGCTCCGAGCGCGCCGAGCAGACCTGGCCCTGGAACGGCTCGTCGCTGCGCAGGAACCGGTACGGATGATCGACCCGGTCACAGGCCTGCAATGCCGCGTCGTCCGGTGCATCGTCGGTGAACAGCGGATGGCCGGGGGCGCAGTAAAGGTGCTGGGTTTCGTGGAACAGTTCGCGGTAGTCGAACGCGGTCTGCACCTGGGAAAAGTAACCGATGGCCAGGTCCAGCCGCTGTTGCAGCAGCAGGCGCTCCATTTCCCCCGGCATGGCGCTGATCAGCTCGATGCGCACCGCCTCGTCCCGTGCGCGAAAGCGCCGGATCGCGTCGGCCACCCGTTGCAGCACCGAGTGGTCCACCGCTTCGGACAGCCCCAGGCGCACCTCGCCGATCAGGCGCCCGGCCACGCCGTTGGACTCATGACGGAACGCTTCGATGGACTGGAACAGCGCACGGGTCGCGGCCAGCAACCGCTCACCCTTGGGCGTCAGGCTGAAACCGGCCTTGCCGCGGTTGCACACCCGGTAGCCCAGGCGCGTCTCCAGCTTGGCCATCTGCTGGCTGATGCTGGACTGGCTCAGGCCCAGTTCACCCTGGGCGGCACTGAAGCCGTTGCACTCGACCACGCCGACGAACAGGCGCAGCAGTTGCAGATCCACGTCGTGGAGTTGACCGAGCATCACATTGTCTCCGGCTAATGTCAGGTTAACGAACTTGAGATTTTTGTAATGTATCCGCCGGCGCATCCTGCCACCACTCCCCACGGTCAGGTGTTCGTCATGGCTTCTGTGTTCAAACTGGGCTTGCCCGCGCTGTTGATCTCCGTTGTGTTCACGGCCCAGGCCGAGGACAAGACCCTCAACCTCTACAGTTGGGCCGATTACGTGGCTCCGCAGACCTTGCAGCGCTTCGAGCAGGAAACCGGCATCCATGTGCGCTACGACACCTTCGACACCACCGAGGTGCTGGAAACCAAGCTGCTGACCGGCGGCAGCGGCTACGACGTGGTCGTGCCGTCCTCCACCGTGCTGGCTCGCGGGCTGGCGGCGGGCGCCCTGAAGGAAATCCCCCGTGAAGGGCTCAAGGGCTACGCCAACCTCGATCCGGACCTGCTGGCGAAACTCGCGGCGGTGGATCCCGGCAACCGCTACGGCGTGCCCTACACCTGGGGCACTTTGGGGCTTGGGATGAACGTGGAGGCGGTCAAGAAACGCCTGCCGGACGCGCCGCTCAACAGCCTGGATCTGCTGTTCAAGCCGGAATACGCCGGCAAGCTCAAGGACTGCGGCATCGCGATCCTGGATTCGCCGCAGGAGGTCATCGGCCTGACCCTGCATTACCTGGGCAAGGATCCTTACAGCAGCGACAAGGCCGACCTGGCCGCCGCCGAAGCCCTGTTGCAGCGGTTGCAGCCGTCGGTGCTGTACGTCGCAACGGGCCGGCAGATCAATGACCTGGCCAACGGCAGCGTGTGCCTGGCGCTGACCTACAACGGCGACGCGGGCATGGCCGCCGACCAGGCGCGCAAGGCCGGCAAGCCGTTCGAGATCGCCTACCGCATCCCCCGTGAGGGCACGCTGGTGTGGCAGGACAACCTCGCCATCCCCAAGGACGCGCCGCACCCGGAGGCCGCCCGGGCCTTCATCGAATTCATGCTGCGCCCCGAGTCCGTGGCGGCGTTGACCAACACCTTGTTTTTCGCCACCGCCAACCAGGCCGCCACGCCGCTGGTGGACGAGGCGGTGCGCAACGACCCGGACATCTACCCGCAGCCCGAAGTGCGTGAGCGGCTGTACGCCGACCGCAGCATGAGCCTCAAGGACATGCGCCAGCGCACCCGCCTGTGGACCGCTTTTCGCAGCCATCAGTAAAAAGGAGAGTCACCGTGGACGTGCCGATGCAAAACGATCAAGCCCTCACCCGCGACAGCCTTTTCGGCACCGCCGCCGAAAGCACCTACGCCGGCATCACCAGCTTCATGCGCCGACGCTACAGCCGTGACCTGCGCGGTGTGGACGTGGCCGTCAGCGGCGTGCCGTTCGACACCGCCACCAGCAACCGCCCGGGCGCCCGGTTCGGGCCACGGGGGATCCGCGCGGCATCCGCCGGCATCGCCTGGGAGCGCCATTGGCCATGGGCGTTCGACCCGTTCGATCATCTGGCGGTGATCGACTACGGCGACTGCGACTTCGATTACGGCGCGCCGCATTCCATCCCGCAGAGCATCGAGGCCCATGCCGAGCGGATCCTTCAGAGCGGCAGCGCGATGCTGACCTTCGGCGGCGACCACTTCATCAGCTACCCGCTGCTCAAGGCCCATGCGCGCAAGCACGGCACGTTGTCGCTGATCCACTTCGACGCCCACAGCGACACCTGGCCGGACGAGGGCGGCAAGCGGGTCGACCACGGCACCATGTTCTGGCACGCGGCGCGGGAAGGGCTGGTGGATCCGGCGCGTTCGGTGCAGATCGGCCTGCGCACCACCAACGACGACCCTCAGGGCTTCCAGGTGCTGGATGCGCGGCAGGTGCACCGACGCGGCTGCGAGGCCATCGTCGAGGCGATCCGGGCACGGGTCGGCGAAAACCCGGTGTACCTGACCTTCGACATCGACTGCCTCGACCCCGCGTTTGCGCCGGGCACCGGCACCCCGGTGTGCGGCGGCCTGAGCACGGTGCAGGCGCTGGAGATCCTCGGCGGCCTGCGCGGGATCAACCTGGTGGGCATGGACGTGGTGGAAGTGGCGCCGGCCTATGACCACGCCGAAGTGACGTCCTTGGCGGCGGCGACCCTGGCCATGGAAATGCTTTGCCTCTATGCGGCCCGTCATAAGGTCGATGCCTGAGGCAGGCCTGTCCTTGAGGGGCCTGGGCTGAAGCCATCGCCAGCAGGCCGCCTCCGTATGGGGGTTGTCCTGCTGCCGATTACTGTAGGAGCCAGCCTGCTGGCGATGGCGGTTTGTCTGACACAGTGATGCCGGATGTGCCTTCGTCATCGCGAGCAGGCTCGCTCCTACAGGGATTTGGGTGGGGCGCGTGAGTGCGCAGGGCTGCTGACAGAATCTGACAGTGCCCGGTGCTAAGCTTCGGCGATTTTCCCGACGGAGCCTGCACCGTGTCGCGTACCACCCGTTTACTGACCCTGCTGCAAGTGCTGCGCGGCAAGAAGCGCCCGGTGACGGCGGCGACGCTGGCGGCGGAGCTGGAGATCTCCGAGCGCACGCTGTACCGCGACATCGCCGAGCTCACCGCCCTCGGCGCGCCGATCCACGGCGAGGCCGGCGTCGGCTACGTGCTGCGCAGCGGCCTGTTCCTGCCGCCGCTGATGCTCAATGCCGACGAGACCGAAGCCATCGTCCTCGGCCTGCGCTACGTCGATCAGCGCGGCGACGAGGTGCTCGGCAAGGCCGCCGCCGACGCCCTGGCGAAGATCGCGGCGGTGCTCGACCCCAAGGCCCGGGACGCCTTGCTCAACCCCACCGTGATGCCGGGGCCGGCAGGGTACGGCTTCCCGCAGAACGTCGTGCCGCTGAACGTGTTGCGCCAGGCGATCCGCGAGCAGAGCAAACTGCGGATCGACTACGCCGACGCACAGCAGATGCCCAGCCAGCGCTCGATCTGGCCGCTGGCGCTGGGCTTTCTCAATGAAGTGCGGATCCTCGTGGCCTGGTGCGAACTGCGCGGCGCCTACCGCACTTTCCGCACCGACCGGATCGCGGCCGCCACGGCCGCCGACGGGCGCTATCCAGGCCGGCGCAGCGACCTGCTGCGCACCTGGCAGCAGCAGATGCAACAGGACGAAACCCGGCGGTTCACTCCTGACAAGAATTGACGCAAGGCTGTTCTAGGATGGCGGCAGAACCACTCAACAAGGAGTTGCAACCATGTCCCATCCGACTCTGGCCCCGGCCATCGCCGGGTACATCAACGCAGCGAACGCCCGTGACACCACGCAGATCGCGCGCTTCTTCGCCGAGAACGCCAACGTGTTCGACGAAGGCCACCATCAGGTCGGCCCCCAGGCCATCGCCCACTGGATCGAGGACAGCGGCCGGCGCTACCAGCCCCGTGTCGAGGTGCTGGACGTGCAGCACCGCACCGGCAAGGTGCTGGTGCACGGGCTGGTGTCCGGCGACTTCCCCGGCAGCCCGCAGCCGCTGCGTTACATGTTCCGTCTCGACGAACAGGGCAAGATCGCCCGACTGGACATTTCCCTGTAGCTCTCATGGCATACTGCCGCGCATGACTTTCGACTCTCCGCTCAGCGCCTGGCAGCACGCCATCGAACACGACGGTTTCATCCAGGATGAAGCCCAGGAACATGCCGTCTTCGCACTGCAGAAGTGCCACGAGGCCTTGCACGCCGGTGCCCGTTCGGTCACCGGCGTTTACTTGTGGGGCCCGGTCGGGCGCGGCAAGACCTGGCTGATGGATCGTTTCCATCAAAGCCTGCGGGTGCCGGCCCGGCGTCAGCACTTCCATCACTTCATGGGCTGGGTGCACCAGCGCTCGTTCCAGCTGACCGGCATCGCCGACCCGCTGCGGGCGCTGGCCCGGGAACTGGCGGCCGAGGTGCGGGTGCTGTGCTTCGACGAACTGTTCGTCAACGACATCGGCGACGCGATCATTCTGGGGCGGCTGTTTCAGGTGATGTTCGATGAAGGCGTGGTGGTGGTCAGCACCTCCAACCTGCCGCCGGATCAGCTGTACGCCGACGGCTTCAACCGCGACCGTTTCCTGCCCGCCATCGCGGCGATCCAGGCGCACATGCAAGTGGTCGCGGTGAATGGCGCCGAGGACCATCGCCTGCATCCCGGCGCGCACGCGCAACGCTACTGGGTTTCGGCGCCGGGGCAGGCCAGCGCCTTGGGCGAGGTGTTCAAGGCACTGACGGCGGGGCAGGCCAGCCATGCCGGACCGGTCGCCGTCGGTCACCGGAGCCTGACGGTGGTGCAGGCCGGCGGTTCGGTGGTGTGGTGCCGTTATGCCGATCTCTGTGAGCAACCGTTCGCCGCCATGGATTTCATCGCGCTGTGCGACAGCTACCGGGCTATCCTGTTGAGCGACGTGCCCAACCTCAGCGCCAAGCAGCGCGAAGGCCGGATCGCCCGCGGCACCGAGGACGGCGCCGAACGGGTGGCCGCCGGCGACCGCGAGCTGCCGCAGTTGTCGGTGCACGACGACGGCGTGCGCCGCTTCATCGCCCTGGTGGACGAGTGCTACGACCGCAAGGTGCCGCTGTACATCGAGGCGCAGGTGCCGATGGAGGCGCTGTACACCGAGGGCTACCTGGAATTCCCGTTCCGCCGCACCCTCAGCCGCCTGCAGGAGATGCAGCTGCAACGCTTTGCCGAGACCTGAAGCGAGGAGGGCCTGCGATGACGCAGCCACTGTCCCACCATCTGCTGACCATGGCCTATCAGAACGCCTGGGCCAACCATCGCCTGGCCAAGGCCTGGAGCCGCCTCGACGCCACGGAGCTGGCGGCGCCACGGGTGAGCTTCTTCCCCAGCATCCGCCTGACGCTCAATCACATCGTCACCTGCGACGGGTTCTACGTCGACGCGCTGGAGCGCGAGCTGCGCGGCGATGAGCCGCATCCCGATTGCTATGCGTTTTTCGCGGTCGACGAACCGTTTACCGAAGGGCAATCCCTGCGCCTTGAGCAGGCCCGGGTGGACCGGCGCCTGATCGCCTATTGCGAGCAACTGCGCGACGCCGATCTGGGCCGGGTGGTGACCATCGCCCGGGAGACGCCGCAGCACGACACCCGGCTGCGCTTGCTCTCGCACCTGTTCGAGCACCAGATCCACCATCGCGGACAGGTGCATGCCATGCTCAGCGGCACCTCGGTGGAACCGCCGCAACTGGATGAGTTTTTCTGCGCCGGCGAGTCGGCGCTGCGGGCCGAGGACTTCGCCGAACTGGGCTGGACCGAGGAGCTGATCTGGGGGCATTGACCGTGACGGGCTGCGCGATGAAGGCGTTGGGTCGGGCACCGGGGATGTCGGATGTGGCGGCCCTATCGCTGGCAAGCCAGCTTCCACAAGGACGCTGGACATTCGCAGGATCAGCGGCAAACACAAAACCTGTGTGAGCTGGCAAGCCAGCTTCCACAAGGACGCTGGACATTCGCAGGATCAGCGGCAACCGCAAACCTGTGGGAGCTGGCTTGCCAGCGAAGGCGTCGGGCCTACCGACGCGTTCATCCCCTGACACGCCGCCTGCGCAGTCCTGCGCGAGCAAGCCAATGTTTGTCTTGTCGCCCGTGCCGCCGCCACGTTATGGTCTCCGGGCCTTTCAACGCGCAAGACGCGCGCCGGGGCCCCGTGCGATCGAGGATGGAAATGGATTCCGCAGAAATTCTTGTGCTTCAAGCCAGCTATACCAACCCGGTGCATGCCGAGGCCATCGGTGTCGTGCTCAATCACTACGCCGAAGACCCGATGGGCGGCGGGCAGTCGCTCGCGCCGGATCTGCTGCGGCGCTTGCCCGAGGAGCTCGCCAAGCGGCCCCATGCCTTCAGCGTGCTGGCGTTCGTCGGCGGCGAGCCGGCGGGGCTGGTGAACTGCTTCGAGGGGTTTTCCACGTTCGCCTGCAAACCGCTGGTCAACGTGCATGACGTGGCGGTGATGACGAAATTCCGCGGGCGGGGCCTGAGCCACAAGATGCTGCGCAAGGTCGAGGACATCGCCCGTCAGCGCGGCTGCTGCAAGATCACCCTCGAAGTGCTCGAAGGCAACGACGTGGCGAAGGCGGCCTATGCCAAGCTCGGGTTCGTGACCGGCACGCGGGATCCGTCGCAGGGGCCGATGCTGTTCTGGTCCAAATACCTGCAGGCATGAAAAAGGGCGCCCGGCGGGCGCCCGACTGTCGTCAAGGACGATAGGACTCGGTCACTTGCGCGGTCTGGTCGTCCGGAACCTTCAACTCATCGGCTCTGTTGTCGGCCTGTTGCCCGGCGGCGTCCTGGTGCACCGGGAAGTTCTGGTAGTAGTGCCTCATGCGCTCGGCGCCGCCTTCGGCGAAAGCGCTGGCGGAACCCAAGGCAAGCAGTGCGGCGAGGATTGCGGTGGTGATGTTCATGGTGCCTCCCACTGTGAATGTCGGAGCCTTTCGTCCATGAATCGAGGTCTCGGCGCGCAGTGTCCGCCGGGGGCATTAACTAAGGGTTAACGGGCCCTGTGGCGAGGGAACCCGCCACAGGGAATGCCTATGTGCCTGGGGTCAAAGTTTCCAGTCCAGGCTCAGCGTCACCGTGCGCGGATCGCCCCAGAACACGCCGTTGTAGAAACCGACGTTGTCGTAGTACTTCTTGTCGAACAGGTTATCGACGTTCAGCGACGCCGACAGGTGCCGGTCGAACTCATAGCGCGACATCAGCTTGACCACGGTGTAGGCGTCCTGGCTGATCCGCGTGCGGCGCGTGACGATCTCGCCGGCGGCGTCGCGCCCCACGGGGCGGTTGGCCTTGCCGTAGATGTCGCTCTGCCAGTTCACCGCGCCGCCCACCGTCAGCGCGTTCCAGTTGCCCGGCAGGCGATAGGCCGTGGACAGGCGGAACAGGTTCAGCGGCTGGTTGGTGTTGGTGCGCTGTTTCTCGCCGTCGGCGGAGTGGGTGTAGGTGTAGCCGGCGGTCAGGTTCCAGCCGTCCAGCACCTCGCCGGACACCTCCGCCTCGAACCCGTTGACCTTGTTGCCCTTGCCGCCGCTCTTGTAGAACTCCTCGCCGGTCTTCGGGTCCGGCGGCACCGAATCGTCCACCTCGGCGACGTTGTCCTGCTTGCTCCAGAACAGCGCCGTGGCCAGGTTCAGGCGCTCGTCCAGCAGGCTGCCCTTGAGCCCCAGCTCGTAGTTGCTGCCCACCACCGGCTCCAGGTATTTGCGGTTGGCGTCGCGGTTGGTCTGCGGCTTGAAGATGTCGGTGTAGCTGACATACACGGTGTATTCGGGCGTGATGTCGTACAGCAGGCCGGCGTAGGGCGTCCACTGGTCGTTGTGCTTCTGGCGGGTGGTGTCCACGGCCGTCACGTGCAGGTCGTCGTCGAAGGTGTTGCTGGTGCTGGACGACTCCCAACTGCCGTAGCGGCTGCCGAGCACCGCATGCAGACGGTCGGTGAGGCTCAGGCGGGTGGCCAGGTAGCCGGCCTTCTGCCGGGTATCGTCTTTGGATTCGGTGAGCCCGGTGACGGTGTCGGGGAACTTGGCGATGTCCATGTACTTCCAGTCGCGGATGGTGCCGTAGTCGTCCGCCCGGGGGCCGGCGATCGCGTAGGGCGAATCGGAGCGCCGTTCGGCCTCGCCGTAGCCCAGCATCAGTTCGTGCTCGCGGCCCAGCAGCGTGTAGGGGCCGGAGACGTTGAAGTCATAGGCGGTCATCTTCTGCGTGCCGAGCATGTGCGAGGTGTAGGCCGTCATGCCGCTGCGGTCCGCTTCGGGGAACCCGGCGCCGCCGTAGTAGACCTTGCCGTCGGTGTCGCTCTGGCGGTGGGTGTAGGCGGCCTTGAGGTGCCAGCCGTCGGCCAGCGCCTGATCGAGGGTGGCGAACGCGGTCTTGTCCCTGATCGGCCACGAGCTCCAGGACGTCGCCATGTTGGTGGAGCGGCCCAGGCCGGCCTTGCCGCCGTCGGCGTTCCAGTACGGCACGGTGCCCCAGGAGGTGCCTTGCACGTGTTTGTCCTGGTAGTCGTAGCCGACCGCCAGCACGGTGGAATCGGTCAGGTCGGCTTCGAGGATGCCGTAGCCGACCTCCCGCTGCAGCGCGTACTTGTCGCGGAACGACTGGCTGTCGCGGTAAGCCAGCACGCTGCGCCCGCGCAGGCGCCCGTCGAACGCCAACGGCCCGCCCACGTCCACATAGCTGTAGTAATCGTCGTAGCTGCCGCCGCTGACCCCGGCCTGGGCCTGCCATTGGGCGGTGGGGCGCTTGCGCACCATGTTGATGGTCGCCGACGGGTCGCCCGCGCCGGTGGTCAGGCCGGTGGCGCCGCGCACCACCTCGATGCGGTCGTAGATGATCGTGTCCGAGTCCGACTTCATGAACGTGAAGGTGTTGAGCATGCCATCGACCTGGAAATTGTTGATCGAATAGCCGCGCGACGAATAACTGACCCGGTCCGAGTCGTTGTGCTGCACCACGATGCCGGTGGTCTGGCTCATGGCCTCGGACAGGGTGCCGAGCTTGAAGTCGTCCATCTGCTGGCGGGTGACCACCGACATCGATTGCGGGGTGTCCTTGATCGACAGGTTGAGCCGCGTCGCCGTGCTCATGGCGCCGGTGGTGTAGGCGCCGGTGTGTTCGGTGGTGCTGCCCAGGCCCTGGGCCGTGACGCTGGTGGCGGCCAGTTCCAGGGCCGGCGCGTCGGTTTCCGGGCGCTGTTCGGTTTCGGTCTCGGCCAGAAGGTCCGGGCTCAGGGCGGCACTGCACAGGCCCAGGGTGAGGGTCATGGAACGGGTAATGGGCGCGAACATCGCAGCCGACTCCTTGTCATCGAGGGAAAATTTCCGTTTGCTCAGAGACGAAGGGGAAGGGCGGGATTTAGGGTTAAACGAGAAATATTGTTATTTGGAAGGCCTGGACTTGAAGCCGGTGTTCAGCACCCGACCGTGTAGGAGCCAGCCTGCTGGCGATAGCGATGGGTCAGTCACATGTGATGCTGGCTGACACGCCGCCATCGCCAGCAGGCTGGCTCCTACAGGATTTTGCGTTGGGTTAAAGGGTGGCGTCGGCTTTCAGCTCCAGGCTGTCCAGCACCCGGTTCACCGCCAGTTCGCCGAGCATGATCAGCTGCGCGATGCCTTGCGCCGTGTGCCGGTGCTGGCCGTCCAGCAATCCCGCAAAGTTGTTGGCCATGACCTTGGCCGAGGTCAGGGTCTCGCAGGCGTCGGCCAGCAGCTCTTCGTTGTCGGCGGCCGGGGCGATGGCGTAGAGCTTGCTGATCTTGAGCGCGGGTTCGGGGACGAACATCGGGTTGAGGTAATGGTCGAGGGCGCGCTCGGCGGCCTCGTTGAGCTTGCGCGAGTCGGGGGATTCGTAGGGGGAGGTGGGGTCGGTTTCGGGTGGGTTGGGGGTGGGTTTGAACATGGTGAAGCTCCTTGAGAAATGGAGCCGTCAGCCATCGCTGCTAAACGAGTTGGGTGGCGGCTGTACGCGGGTTAGCAGACCAGGCTCAAGGATCCCGGCGCACCGAAGTGCCCCACGCAAAGCCGCCATGACGCATTGGGCGAAGCTCACGTGCCTTGAGAATTGCCGGGCTGCTAAACCCGATCACTGATTCGTCAGCGACCGCCAAACGATAGAACCCGCCCCCCAGGCGCACAAGCCGGCGGGTTCTGGCGTAGCTGTAGGCAATGGCGCAAGGTGGCGTGGGGCTGTGGAAATGTTATTCAACAACTCTAAACAGCTCTGCTGGTGGATCGAAACGCGACCACAAAAAGGGGCCGTAAACGGCCCCTCGGTTCATTGCTGCTGCACCACCTCGGTGGCCGCCGGTTTCTTCGGCTTCATCAGGCTGAAGTCGATCAGCGGCCGCTGCTCGCGTTCGTACGGGTTGCCGATCATCAGCGGGCGTGGCTTGAAGCTGTCGCTGACCAGGCTCTTGCTGCGGTCCAGTTCGTCGAAGCTCAGGCCGGCCAGGTCCGCCCAAGTGTGGATCAGGTGCGAGCTGCTGTAAGGGCGGCTCAGGTCGCCGACGAAGTTCCAGTCATGGGTCTGGCGCCACTTCGGCGAGGCCCAGGCCATGAACGGGATGGTGTACATCGGCGCGGTCGGTTTGTTCTCGTTGCGGCCCAGGGTGGTGTGGCCGACCGAGTCGAAGACGTCTTCGCCGTGGTCGGAGAGGTACAGCAGGAAGCCGTTCGGGTCGGCCTTGGCGTAGTCCTTGATCAGGCTCGACACCACGAAGTCGTTGTACAGCACCGCGTTGTCGTAGCTGTTGTAGGTCGGCACCTGGTCGTCGCGCAGGCCGGCCGGCACGCCGTCGCGGTCCTGGAACTTGTCGAAGCTCGGCGGATAGCGGTACTGGTAGCTCATGTGGGTGCCGAGCAGGTGCACCACGATCAGCTTGCGCGGCGCCGCGTCGGCCAGGGCCTTGTTGAACGGCTCGATCACATCGCCGTCGTACTGGGCAGCGTTCTGGTTGCGGTTGTTGTTGAGGTACACCTGCTCGTCGGCCTGTTCGGAGAAGGTCGTGAGCATGGTGTTGCGCTTGGTCATGGTCTGCTGATTGGTGATCCAGAACGTCTTGTAGCCGGCCTGTTTCATCATGCTGACCAGCGACGGCGTGGACAGGTAAAGGTCCGGGTTCTCTTCGTCGGCAAAGGTCAGCACCTGCTGTAGCGCCTCGATGGTGTACGGGCGCGGGGTGATGACGTTGTCGAAGACCGTCAGTTGGTCCTTGAGCTTGTCCAGCTCAGGCGTGGTCTTGCGCGGGTAGCCGTAAAGGCTCATGCGCTGGCGGTTGGTGGACTCGCCGATCACCAGCACCAGGGTCGCCGGCTGGTTGGCGCCGACGTCCTTGAGGTTGTGCAGCGGCGGGATCTTGCTGGCACTGTGCAGCATGCCCTGCATTTCGCCCAGGGTTTCGAGGTAGCGGTGGTAGGCCACGGCCATCTGCCACGGTACGGCCGGCTCGATGCGGGTCTCGAACTTCTCGAAGCCGCCGGCGAAGCTGCCGGTGCGCTGGGTCTGCTTGATCAGCGGATAGCCGACCACGGCCAGCAGGATCGCCATCGCCGCCACGAACGCGCGGCCACGGGGCATGTAGACCGGGCGCAGGCGTGTCCACAGGAACCAGGCGAACGCGGTGTGGGCGAGGAACGCCGGAATCATCCACCAGGCGAAGTATTGGGTGATGTACTCGCCGGCTTCGGACACGTTCGACTCGAACATGATGAAGATGACGCTCTGGGAGAACTCCTGCTGATAGATGAAGAAGTAGCCCAGGCTGGCCATCGAGCAGGCCCACAGCACCACGCCGATCAGCGCGGCGAGCAGGCGGGTGCGTTTGGGGAACAGCAGCATCGGCGCCAGCCACACGGCGCTCATCACGAACGCTTGGCGAAATCCGGTGAACCCGGAGGTGCCGGTCAGCTGGATCAGCAGTTGGGTGATGCCCGAAAAGTACCAGAAGAACACGAACAGCCAGAGCAGTCCGGTCCAGTCAAAACCTGTCGCAGTCGTATTGCTGCGTTTGAACAATGCCATTCAGCGCTCCGCTCACTCGTCACAACCACCGCCGGTGAATCCTTTTTGCCGGCGAACGGAAGCCGCACGCTATCGCCCGGCTCAATCGACGGAGTATCAACAAGCGGATGTGAAAACTTTGTGAGTTGCCCGCAGGGGCCAGGAGGGCATCGTGACGGGAACGGCGCGGGCCGCTCCCGGGGCAGGCGGGATCAGGCGTTGGGGGAGCGCTGAACGGTGGGCAGCGGCTTGGGCAGGGCGCCCTGGGCCAGCAGGCGCAGTTGCGAAAGTTCCTGCTTGAGGCGGTCGCGTTCGTCCTTCAGCTCGCGCAGTTCATCGCGGCGGATCGTGACGTACAGGGTTTGTGGCGGTGCTTCTGTATGTACTGTGCCCATTGCTCACCTCGCAAACGGCGTGACTCAACCGTGAATCGGCTCCCGGGGCCGGGATCCTGACTCACTATCGGCGCCGATTCTGATTTCTTTTGCCTGCGATGGGAACTTTTTTATTTTTTGCGGTCGTTGTGTCTTCGCCACGTTTCCCGACGTTATCTGTCTGGATCGGGCACAATGCCCGGAAACTTCATCACGACGCTTCGGACTAACCTCCATCAGTCGCGTTGGGCTATAACCATTGACACACTTTTACTGCAGTAAGGAGCATCAGCACATGCAACTCGGGATTATTGGACTGGGCCGCATGGGCGGCAACATTGCGCGGCGCCTGATGCTCGACGGTCACACCACCGTTGTTTACGACCGCAATACCGCTTTTGTGGACACCCTGGCCGCCGAAGGCGCCACGGGCGTCGCCGACCTGCCGGCGCTGGTCGCCGGCCTGGCCAAGCCTCGCGCCGTGTGGGTCATGCTGCCGGCCGGCGCGCCGACCGAAGAGACCATCGAAACCCTGAGCACCCTGCTTGAGGCGGGCGACACCATCATCGACGGCGGCAACACCAACTATAAGGACGACATCCGCCGGGCCAAGACTCTGGCGGAAAAGGGCCTGCACTACATCGACGTCGGCACCTCCGGCGGCGTCTGGGGCCTGGAGCGCGGCTACTGCATGATGATCGGCGGCGACGCCGCCACCGTCAGCCGCCTCGACCCGCTGTTCAAGACGCTGGCGCCGGGCATGGGCGACATTCCGCGCACCAAGGACCGCAAGTCCGACGACCCGCGTGCCGAGCACGGCTACATCCACGCCGGTCCCGCCGGTGCCGGTCACTTCGTCAAGATGATCCACAACGGCATCGAGTACGGCATGATGCAGGCCTTCGCCGAAGGCTTCGACATCCTCAAGACCAAGTCCAGCGACCGCCTGCCTGAAGACCAGCGCTTCGACCTGAACGTCGCCGATATCGCCGAGGTGTGGCGCCGCGGCAGCGTGGTCTCGTCCTGGCTGCTGGACCTGACCGCCGACGCGCTGGCCGCCGACCCGAAACTCGACGGCTTCTCGGGCTCCGTGGCGGACAGCGGCGAAGGCCAATGGACCATCGAGGCGGCCATGGAACAAGCGGTGCCGGTGCCGGTGCTGTCCAACTCGCTGTTCTCGCGCTACCGCTCCCGCGGCCAGGGCACCTTCGGCGACAAGATCCTCTCGGCCCAGCGCTTCGGCTTCGGCGGCCATGTGGAGACCGCGAAGAAATGACCCATGTGATCCGCAGGAAGTCCAAGGCCGAGCCCGCGCCGCCGACCACGCTGTTTCTGTTCGGCGCCCACGGCGACCTGGTCAAGCGCCTGCTGATGCCGGCGCTGTACAACCTCAAGCGCGACGGGTTGCTCGGCGACGGACTGCGGATCATCGGCGTTGACCACAACGCCATCAGCGATGAAGGCTTCGCGAAGAAGCTCGAAGACTTCATCCGCGACGAAGTGGCCAGCAAGGTCGGCAAGGGCAACCAGTCCCTGGATCCGGCCTTGTGGGCCCAGCTTGCGAAAAACATCAGCTACGTCCAGGGCGACTTCCTGGACGACGGCACCTATTCGGCCCTGGCGGCGAAGATCGCCGACAGCGGCACCGGCAACGCGGTGTTCTACCTGGCCACCGCGCCGCGTTTCTTCAGCGAAGTGGTGCGCCGGCTGGGCAGCGCCGGCCTGCTGGAGGAAAACCCGGAAGCGTTCAGGCGGGTGGTGATCGAAAAGCCGTTCGGCTCTGACCTTCAGACCGCCGAAGCCTTGAACGCCTGCCTGCTCAAGGTGATGACGGAGAAGCAGATCTACCGGATCGACCATTACCTGGGCAAGGAAACCGTGCAGAACATCCTGGTCAGCCGGTTCTCCAACAGCCTGTTCGAAGCCTTCTGGAACAACCACTACATCGACCACGTGCAGATCACCGCCGCCGAGACCGTCGGCGTGGAGACCCGCGGCAGTTTCTACGAAAACACCGGCGCCTTGCGGGACATGGTGCCCAATCACCTGTTCCAGTTGCTGGCGATGGTCGCCATGGAGCCGCCGGCCGCGTTCGGCGCCGATGCGGTGCGCGGCGAGAAGGCCAAGGTGGTCGGCGCCATCCGCCCCTGGACCACGCAAGAGGCGCGGGCCAACTCGGTGCGCGGCCAGTACGGCGCCGGGGCCCTGGACGGCAAGCCGTTGGCCGGTTACCGCGAAGAGGCCAACGTCTCGCCGGACAGCACCACGGAAACCTACGTGGCGCTGAAGGTGATGATCGACAACTGGCGCTGGGTCGGCGTGCCGTTCTACCTGCGCACCGGCAAGCGCATGAGCGTGCGCGACACCGAGATCGTCATCTGCTTCAAGCCGGCGCCTTACGCGCAGTTCCGCGACACCGAAGTGGACGAACTGCAGCCGACCTACCTGCGCATCCAGATCCAGCCCAACGAAGGCATGTGGTTCGACCTGCTGGCCAAACGGCCGGGGCCTGCGCTGAACATGGCCAACATCGAACTGGGCTTCGCCTACAAAGACTTCTTCGAGATGCAGCCGTCCACCGGCTACGAAACCCTGATCTACGACTGCCTCACCGGCGACCAGACGCTGTTCCAGCGCGCCGACAACATCGAGAACGGCTGGCGTGCGGTGCAGCCGTTCCTCGACGCCTGGCAGCAGGATGCGAGCGTGCAGGCCTACGCGGCCGGCGAAGACGGTCCTGAGGCGGCCAACGAACTGCTGACCCGCGACGGCCGCGTCTGGCATGGCCTGGGATGAGTGAGGCCGCGCCGCAACCCATCCGTTTTCTGCTCAGCGACATGGACGGCACGCTGCTGCGGGCCGACCACAGCCTGAGCCAGCGCACAATCGAGGCCGTGCGTTCCCTGCGCGAGGCCGGCGTGCTGTTCAGCCTCGCCACCGGGCGTCCGCCCAGGGCCATGCGGCAGCAGATCGAGGCCTTGGGCGTCGATTTGCCGACGGCGGCGTTCAACGGCGGCACGATCGTCAACCCGGACGGCAGCCTGCTGGTGGCCCACCACTTGCCGGCCACCGCTGCGCTCACGGCGCTGGCGCTGTTCGCCGACCGGCCGGATGTCGAAATCTGGGTGTTCAGCGGCGACGACTGGCTGCTCAAGGATCCCCACGGGCCGATGGTGCCGCGCGAGCAGCACGGTCTCGGTTACCCGCCGGTGGTGGTGGACAGCTTCGAGCCGTACCTGGAGCGCATCTCCAAGATTGTGGCCGCCAGCGACAACACTGAACTGTTGATCGAACTGGAGGCGCGTCTGTTGCCGCAGGTCGACGGCATGGCCCAGGTGTCGCGTTCGCAGCCGGTCTATCTGGACGTGACGGCGCTGGAGGCCAACAAAGGCACCGCGTTGGTGACGCTGGCCGAACATTTGGGCGTGCCCTTGGCGCAGACCGCCGCCATCGGCGACGGCGGCAACGACCCGGCGATGTTCCACTGCGCCGGGCTGTCGATTGCGATGGGGCAAGCGCCGGAGGAGATCCGGCGCCAGGCCGACGTGGTGACCGGCTCGAACAGCGAGGACGGCGTGGCGCAGGCCATCGAGCGCTACATCCTGCCCCGGTAGGGCGCCGCTGCGTACACCCGTCACCCCTGTGGGGAATCAGACGGTGGGCCACCGCAAACTCTGTGGGAGCTTGCCAGCGATAGGGCCGGCACTGTCGGCATCGGTGGTGGCTGATCCACTGCCGTCGCCGGCAGGCCGGCTCCCACAGGTTCCGCGTACACCCGCTGTCCCCTGTAGGAGCGAGCCTGCTCGCGATGGCGGCGTGTCAGGCCCTGAACATGCCAGCTACAGCCAATAGCTCACCGCATACCAGCCCAGAACGCCCATCACCACGGTGTAGGGCAATGCCATCCACACCATGCGCCCGTACGACAGGCGCACCAGCGGCGCGATCGCCGAAGTCAGCAGGAACAGGAACGCCGCCTGGCCATTGGGCGTCGCCACGCTCGGCAGGTTGGTGCCGGTGTTGATCGCGATCGCCAGCGTCTCGAAATGCTCGCGGCTCATGTGGCCGGACAGGAAGGCCTGCTTCACTTCGGTGATGTAGATCGTGGCCACGAACACGTTGTCGCTGATCGCCGACAGCAGGCCATTGGCGATGAACAGCATGCCCGGCTGCTGCTCGGCCGGCAGCGCCAGCACCCAGCGGATCAACGGTGCGAACAGTTGCTGGTCGTGAATCACCGCGACCACCGCAAAGAACACCACCAGCAGGGCGGTGAAGGGCATGGCGTCCTTGAAGGCGCTGCCCAGCCGGTGTTCGTCGGTGATGCCGGTGAAGGCAGTGATCAGCACGATCACCATCAGCCCGATCAGGCCGACCTCGGCGATGTGCAGGGCCAGCCCGGCGATCAGGATCAGCGCGGCGGCGCCTTGCACCAGCAGGGCGGCGCGTTGGCGCGGGGTGCGTTCGGCGTTGTCTTCGGCGGCGTAGTTGGCCAGCACGGCGCGCACGTTGTCCGGCAGCAGCGTGCCGTAACCGAACCAGCGCAGCTTCTCCAGCAGCACGCAGGTCGTCAGCCCGGCCACCAGCACGGGCAGGGACACCGGCGCGACCTGGGTGAAGAACTCGGCGAAGTGCCAACCCATCTCATGGCCGATCAGCAGGTTCTGCGGCTCGCCCACCAGCGTGCAAACGCCGCCCAGGGCCGTGCCGACCGCGCCGTGCATCAGCAGGCTGCGCAGGAAGGCGCGGAATTGCTCAAGGTCTCCGTGATGCAGCACGGGCAGGTGCTGGTCGTCGTTGAATTCGCTGTCCTGGCGCGGATCGTTGCCGGAGGCCACGCGGTGGTAGACCGAGTAGAAGCCCACAGCGGCGCTGATGATCACGGCGGTGACGGTCAGCGCGTCGAGAAACGCCGACAGGAACGCCGACAGAAAGCAGAACATCAGCGCCAGCAGCGCCTTGGAGCGCACGCCCAGCAGCAGGCGCGAGAACAGGAACAGCAGCAGATCCTTCATGAAACAGATGCCGGCGACCATGAACATCAGCAGCAAAATCACGGGGAAGTTGTGCACCAGTTCATCGTAGATGGCTTGCGGCGTGGTCATTTCCAGCAGCAGCGCTTCGATCAGCAGCAGCCCGCCCGGCATGAGGGGGTAGCACTTGAGCGCCATCGCCAGGGTGAAAATGAACTCGACCACCAGCAGCCAGCCGGCAGCCACCGGGCCTGCGGTCCACAGCACCACGGCATTGAGGATCAGGAACCCGACGATGCACGCCTTGTACCAGCGGGGAGAGTGCCCGAGAAAATTGTGCGCGAACGCTTGGGCCATCGAACCGGACATCGGTTGCTCCTTGTCTTAAGAAGCGCGCACGGTGCCGTAAGCTTCGATCAAGATCAAGCGTGGGATTTTTCTCTTTATTGGTTCAGATAACGCGCCACGACTGCACGGTAATTGCCGTCAAGCGAATAGCCGCCGACCAGAATCCCACCGTCGCGCTCCAGGGCCATGGACGTGGCGGTGTCCAGGCTGTGCCCCAGCCGCGTGCGCAGCCAGCCGTTGCCGTCGCCGAAGCGCCGGTCCGGCCGGCCATCGGCCAGGTAGCGGGCGACGATGAAATCCGCCTCGATGCCGCCGATGGTGGCGCCGGCCGCGATGATCCGGCCGTCCGCCATCCGCACCGCAGCGGTCCATTGGCAACCGCTGCGGCCGATTTCCAGCAGGAGCGGCCGTGCGCCGTTGCAATGCACGTCCGGGCGGCCGTTGCCGTGAAGCGTCAGCGACAGGCAGCGGATCGGATCGCGGCTGCTGCCCAGGCAATGCAGGCGTTCGGCGGATTCGATGACCTGGCTCACCAGCGCGCTCTGGCCGCCGGCCTTGAACGCCATGAACCCGTCCACGGCGAAACGCTCGTCCAGTTGGCCGTCCGGCAGGTAACGGGCCAGCAGCCCCTCTTGAGGGAAATCGATGGAGCCCGCGACCACGATGCGCCCGTCCTGCTGCAACAGCAGGCTGCTGAGCCAGGTGTTCAGCAGCAAGTGGCGGACCATCACGAAACCGCGGCCATTGAAGGTGCTGTCCGGTCGGCCGTCCGGCGTGAGGCGGATCAGGATGCCGGCATGGTCGGCGAGTTCGAAATGGTGATTGGCGATCAGCAGGATCCGGCCGTCGGGCTGAAGGGCCACATCGCAGGCCTCGGCACCGGGGACGCCGGGCGGCAGCCAGGTGTCGCGCGAACCCATGGACAGGTCGCCCGGCAAGCGCACGACTTGCCGGCCGTCCTCGCCGAACGCCACGTCGGGGCGACCGTGGCCGTCGAAGAGGGCGAGGGCGGGCAGGGTGCGGTGGGTGTTCTCATAATGCAGGCCGGCCAGCAGGATCCGGCCGTCGGGCAGTACCAGCACCTTGCCGGCGGTGGCCTCGGAACCGTCGGCGTAGGCACCGATCACGCTGCCGTGCAGGCCGAAGCTCAGGTCTGCCGAACCGTCCGGCAGCAGGCGGGCGAGGCCGAAACGGCTACCTTGATCCGTGCCGACTTTGGCGGCCACCAGAATCCGGCCTTGGGCATCGAGTGCCACGCTTTGGGTGAGGCTGGAGCGGCTGCCGGCGAAATAGACCCGGGCGACGCCGTTGGCGGCAAAAGAGGTGTCCAGTTGCCCGGCGTTGTCGGCAGGTGCGGGGAACGCATAAGCGGTCTGGGTGGGCATGCACGCGTCTCCTTGCGAGTCGGCCGACACCGGGAAGTCGATCGGGCAACTGCATGAGGGACACATTCAATCCCTGAAAGTGTGCAAGTACAACTGACAGAAGTAACAGGTGGAGGGTCGCACTGTGCCAGAACAATGACTTTCTGAACCAGTCGCAAGCCTGCCAAGTATTCAGGCCTTCAACTTGTGAAGAAAGTTGTACGCAGGTGCGCTAATAAAAGAAGGGAAGCGGCAACTAAGCGCAAGAGGGGCGGATGACATGAACGTCATCCGCATCGCCCCGGATCAGTGTGGCATCGACCAGGATTGCAGCGTGTAGCCTTCTTCGCTCAGTTCGGCGCGAGCCTGCTGCAGCAGGTGCTCGAGTTGCGCCGGGTCGGAGTAGGCGCTGCTTGGGATCTTCGTCCGACCGATCTGGGAGTTGGTGCGGTCGATGACGGTCAGGTTCAGTTCGCCGTTGCCGTCTTGTGGGGCCCAGGCCACGCATTGGAAGGGTTCGAACGCGCGGTTGGCAATCAAAAGAGCTTCGTTGATACGGAGCGGGGCGGTCATGGGGTCTTCTCTCTGTAGTGCCCAATCAAGTGATGTGCCGTCGGTTGGGCTTACCGTTCGGCTGGTTACTTGTACTGATGCACGCAACCGGGGGACGGGTCACACAGGATTCGAAGAAATTTCAACTTTCTTTCAAACCGGCAATTGTGCGGCCGCTTTTGAAAGCCTGGTGAAAGAATCATGTCGATAGCTAACTAATAAACCGGCTACTTATAACTGCTTCACTTGTACACCTATAAGCAATTGATACAAGGCGCCGTCAAATTCTTGCTAATGTTACAGCCAGGTCTGCCAAATGACTGTTTTTGCGATCATTTCCCATAATTTGGCGCCAAGGAACAGTCATGAGCGAAGCGCCTGCCCTACGACGATTATTGGTGGTTGACCCCTGCGATGATTGCCATCGCTTGCTGCCCGGTTTGCGTGCCGTGGGCTGGGATGTCGACAGCTGTTCGCTGGAAAACGCCGCCGACCGCACCTGCGATGTCGGCCTGTTGCGTTTGCAGCCTTTTCACCTGGAGCGTCCCGAGGCAGTCAAGGAGCTGATCAGCCGCAGCGGCACCGAGTGGATCGCCGTCCTCAACCAGGAAGTGCTGCGTCTGCAGAACGTCGGGGACTTCGTCTGCGAATGGTTCTTCGATTTCCATACCTTGCCGTTCGACGTCTCGCGGGTGCAGGTGACCCTGGGCCGGGCGTTCGGCATGGCGCGCCTGCGCGGCCAGGGCACGATCCACGTCGATCAGCCGGAGCACGAGCTGCTCGGCGACAGCAAGCCGATCCGTGAACTGCGCAAATTGCTGAGCAAACTGGCGCCCACCGAGTCGCCGGTGCTGATCCGCGGCGAAAGCGGCACCGGCAAGGAGTTGGTCGCCCGCACGCTGCACCGCCAGTCCCAACGCCACAGCAAGCCGTTCGTGGCCATCAACTGCGGAGCGATTCCCGAGCACCTGATCCAGTCCGAACTGTTCGGCCACGAGAAAGGCGCGTTCACCGGCGCTCATCAGCGCAAGGTCGGGCGCATCGAGGCGGCCAACGGCGGCACGCTGTTTCTGGACGAGATCGGCGACCTGCCGCTGGAGCTGCAAGCCAACCTGCTGCGGTTTCTCCAGGAAAAACACATCGAACGGGTCGGCGGCAGCCAGCCGATTCCCGTGGATGTGCGCGTTTTGGCGGCCACCCACGTCGACCTTGAGGCGGCCATCGAGAAGAAACGCTTCCGTGAAGACCTGTACTACCGGCTGAACGTGTTGCAGGTGGTCACCGCACCGCTGCGTGAGCGCCACGGCGACCTGTCGATGCTGGCCAACCACTTTTCCCATTTCTACAGCCACGAGACCGGCCGGCGCCCGCGCAGCTTCAGCGAAGACGCCTTGATCGCCATGGGCAAGCACGACTGGCCCGGCAACGTCCGCGAACTGGCCAACCGCGTGCGCCGCGGCCTGGTGCTGGCCGAAGGGCGGCAGATCGAGGCCCGCGACCTGGGGCTGATCAGCCAGCAGTCGGTCACGGCTCCCATGGGCACCCTGGAAGACTACAAGACCCGGGCCGAACGCCAGGCGCTGTGCGACGTGCTGAACCGCCACAGCGACAACCTCAGCGTGGCCGCCAAGGTGCTGGGCGTCTCGAGGCCGACCTTCTACCGTTTGCTGCACAAGCACCAGATCCGCTAGGGCGCGGTGTTTCTCCGGGGAGGAGAAACCGAAAAGGCCCGCTGCGACAAAGATCGCAGCGGGCCTTTTGCATGGGCGCCCGTCAGAAGTAGTACGGGAATTTCAGGCTGAAGGAGAAGTCCGGGGCATCGTCGGTCATGCCGATGGACAGGTTGGGCACGATGGTCAGGTTGTCGGTGGCCGCGATGGTCATGCCGACGTTGAAGTAACCGGCGTTGGCGTCGCTGGACACCACCGATTCCCAATCCCCGCCGTCCTGCTTGAGCTTGCTCTTGCGTTGCACAAGGTCCGACACGGAGAACGACATACTCATCTTCTCGTTCAGCGCGAAGGCGATGCCGGCGCCGATCTGGAAGCTGTCGCCGATGCGCACCTTGCCCGGCGTCTTCTGGTTGACCGTGGAGCTGATGTCGTCGAAGGACTCCTCCAGGTTGTGGGTGTAGGACAGGCTGCCGAACAGCACGGCCGGGTCGAAGGTCTTGACCAGCGAGATGCCGGGCGTGATCGACCAGACGCCGTTGCCGGTGGGCAGGGTGTCAGGCACGAACAGGTTGCTGTTGGCGTCGGTCTGGCGCAGCTTGATGCCGAACGGATCCTTGCCGGTCGGGGCCTTGACCCGCAACGTGACCACCGCATCCGGTGTGTTGACCGACTCGTCCATGAACTTGTAGGCGATGCCGAAGTTGACGTCGCCGATGGTCGGGTCGCGGCTCACGTCCTGTTCGGTGGTGACGTTGGAGGCGCCGCTGTTGCCGCCGCCGGACTGGTAGGTCGAGTCGCGGTACACGACCGGCACGTTCAGGTCGAACTGCCAGCGGTTGTCGAAGTTGTAGCGGCCGGTGAGGTCCAGGGTCCAGGTGTCGGCCTTGATCCGGTCGAGGTTGATGTTGCCCAGGAAAATCGAGTCCAGCGCGAGGAAACCGTTGAGGATCAACTGGCGCGTGTCGTAGCGCGAGTAGGTGATGCCGGTCTCGAAGCTGAACTTGCCGCCGCCGAAGAAGCCGCTGGCCTCGTCGTACAGGTTCGACACGCTCTGCGCCGGTTGCGAATCGTCGGCCAGCGACTGGCCGTAGGATGCGCCGCTTCCCCCCGCTGCGCCCCCCGACGCGGCTGCGGCCCCGGTGCCGGCGACCTGCTTGTTGCCTTTCATGTCGGCCGGCGACTTGGCCAGGCGCTTGGGCGGCGGTGAGGCGGGTTGGTCCTCGACCTGGCGGACCCGCTGCTCGAGCACCGCCAGGGCCTTTTGTTGCACTTCGTATCGTTGCTTAAGCTCCAGAAGTTCCTGTTTCAGGGCCTCTACGTCCGCATCCGGCGCCGCATGAAGCGCTGCGGCGGGAAGTAGAGTACTCAAACATACAGCCGCACGCAGTGAAACTGATCGATACATGAATAAGCCGTCCCTTCAAGCCCAATGGTCGAGACTCAGCGTAGTTCAATATCCGATGTTGCGTAGTGCCTTGAGTTGAGTGAGATTGCAGTCCAGCGCGCCGGCGCTCATGCCGTTGTTGCTGAGGACTACGTTGAGTTGCGTCAAGTTGTTGACGACGTTGGCGTTGCCGAGCAGGCGGCTGTTCTGCAGCAGCCCGCCCTGGGCGACCTGTTGCAGGGCCGTCCCTTGGTTGCCGGCGGCCTGGATGGCCATCTGCACGCCTCCGCCGGTGGCGGAAACCGCCACGCTGCCTGCGGCGTTGCTGCCGGAAATGGTTTGTCCGGCCATCAGGGCTTGCCCCTGGGCAGGCACCAGGGCAGGCGCCTGGTTGGCCTCTTTGACGTTGATCGCCACGTTGTTGTAGGCGGTGTTGCCGTCGCCGGCGGCGCGCACGCTTTGTGTCACGCCCTGGCTGCTGTTCAGTCCTGCGCCACCAATGACGTTGCCGGTTCCCGTCGGCAGGGGGGTGCCGTTGCCGGTTTCCTTGATGGTCGAGACGTAGAATTCGGGTTTTACCGTTGCCGCTTGAAGCTGCATCGAGGCCGACGCCCCGATCAGATCGCCGCTGGCGTTGCGCCAGGTGCTGCTCATGACCACGCCGAAACTGATGATCCGGCCCGGCATGACGTAGCGACCGCGAAGCTCGGCGAGCTCTTGGTCCTTGATTTCAATGGGTTTGAATCCTGCATTGGCAAAGCTTGATGCGCTCGCTGCCAGGCAGGCGGCGGCCAGCCAATATGAGGTTTTCATCCGCTGCTCCCGGGACATCCAGCCCCACTCTTGTAATCGGCGATTAGAAGAAGTCGCTCTGTATGAACCCGAAGTCCATCAATTCAGCATCTTTGACAGGGTTGAAAGTATCCAGCTTGTTCTTGGCGGTCAGCGGTTCCGGAGGACTGCGCAATGCATTGGTCTTGTCGTATCCGGGGCCGACGATGGCGAAGACGATGCCGTTCCAACCTTTGACAAAGTCATTGTGGGCGTAGCGTTTGTGTCCTAAAACCGGGTCTCCGATGTAGACCCAATCCTTGTCCGCCCGCTGCAGCACCACAAAATGCTTGTAGCCGCGAATTTCCATCAGTACCACGACCGGAATGCTCACCGACTCGAGTTTGTCGGCCGGTATCCGGTAGCCCCTGGCGCGCATGCCGATGCTTTCCACGTAGCGCTTCATGTCCAGCATGGAGAAACCTTGAGTGCGGACAAGGTCCTGGTCAGCGTTGACCAGCATGCCTTTGATGATGTGCTCCTCATCGACGTCGAGCCAATAGGCCTGGCGCAACACCGTCGCCAGTGCGGCGGCGCCGCAGCTGAAGTCGGTTTTCTGTTCGACGATGTCGGCAAACTTGCGCTCACGCAGGCTTTGCACGTCCTTATAGACCAGCACGCCGCCGGGTAGGGCGGCCACCGGTATCTGAGCGGCCTGGGTCAGGCCGGACAGGCAAAGCAGGGCGATGAGGGCAGTTGTACGCATGGTCGGATACGCCTTGTGGGACCGACGAAAAGCCCCGTTTCCGGGGCTTTCGTTTTGATCGCGGTTACATGCAGGCTTTGCAGCCTGCGGCGATGGACAGCGAGTTGCTTTGTTGGTTGCCCACACCTGCCGATACGTTGGCTCCACCGTTGCCGGAGAAGTTGTTCATCGAACCGGTCATGTTGGCGGTGTTGGTCACAGGGTTTTTCCAGCCATCTTTGGTCAGCACTTGTTGGGTGGTGACGCCAGCCAGACCGAAGACGCCAACGGCTTCGAATTTGGCTTTTTGATCGTCGTCACGACCGCCGCCACGGTTGTCGTTGCCGTAGCCGCCATGGCCACCGCCGTGGTGATCGTCGCCTTCGATGGTTGCGGTGCCTTTGGCGGCGAAGACGCCAGCGGCAGCGAAGGTTCCGGTAAGGGTGTCTTTTTTGTAGGTCTGCACGCCTTTGTTGTCGACGACCAGGCCGGTGGAGGACTGGTTGGCGGCAGCGGCGGCGTTGGCTACACGGCCACCCGAAACGGCGATTGCCAGGTTGTTTTTCTGTTGGTTGAAGTTGCCGGAAGTCACGTTGACGCCGATGTTCCCGGAGCCGTTGTTGCCAGCGTTGTTGAGGGTGGCGCTGTTGGTGGTCGACGAGTTTTTCACATAGTTGTTGTTGTTGACTTGAGTGGCGCTCGAGGCAGCAACAGCAGTACCGAAGATGAAGCTTTCGTCGGCGGTGGCCAGGGCAGCGGCGTTGTCTTGTTGGTTGCCGTCGCCGGCCGCCACGTTGGCGCCCATGTTGCCGTTGGAGTTGTTCAGCGAGTTGTCAGCCTTGGCATCGTTTTTGGTGCCTTGGTTTTTCACCACGTTGCCGTCGCTGTTCTGTTCGTCCAGCACAGCGGCGCCGGCGCCAGCGGTGATCTGAAGGATTTGCTCAAGGGTCGGGCCTTTTGGATCGTGGCCATGACCGTTGCCGTGGCCGTTACCATGACCGTGATTGTCATCACGGCCGCCTGCCTGTGCTGCGATTGCCATCACTGCTGCAAGTGCGAAAACCAGTGGTTTGAGGGCCATTGTAGGTTTCATGGTGTTTCTCCGTCGTGCTTATTAGTTGGTTAAGTGTTGGTACTTTCTAATTGCACTGCCTGTTTGGGTCAGTCAGCGACCCGGATGCTCAGGGTGTTAGCCATACGGTTCCCCACCCCGGCACTCTGGTTCACCTGGATCACTCCTCGGCTGCCGGTGAAGGCCTGATCACTTGTCGTGACCTGGCGACTGCCGGGTGAGGTGCCAGTTGCTCCTGAGTTCGGTAAAAGCGCCACGTTCTGTTGCGACAGGGCGCTGTCGTCAACGCTCTGCGGGGCAGCACTGATGCTGACGCGCGTCACGTTGGCCATCTGGTTGTTGGCGCCGGCGCCCTGGTTGACGCCCAGGATCCCGTTGCCGTTGCTGAAGGAGGCGCCGCCGATGGTGGCGCTGGCGTTCGTCGAGCGGTCGGCCGGCGTGTCGATCTTCTGGATCACGCTGGTGGTCGCATGGGCGTTGGTGCCGATGGCGATCGATTTGGCGTTGGCCTGCTGCATCTGGTCGCCGGCGGCCTGGTTGACGTTGAAGTTGCCGCGGTACTGCATGCCTGAATCTTGAATGTTCGCGTTGTTCACAGAGCTGGGATCGGCCATGGCGCTGGCGCAGCCGATCAGGGCGAGCAGGAGCAGGGAACGATTCATGTCATTGGCCTCCGGCCATGCGGGTCAGCGGCGCCATGCCGGTGCTCATCGCACGGTTGACCGTGTTGGAGATCGTGCCGCCGGCGCCGCCGCCGTGGCCGGCGCTCATGCCGGGCATGCCGTTGGGGTTGGTCAGGGTGTTGAGGCCCGGAAGGCTGCCGTTGGGGGTCGCCATGTTGCCGCGGATCGACGAGCCGCTGGCGACGCTGGCGAAGTCGCCGTCGTTGAGTTCGGTGTTGTCGATGGTCTGGGTGATCCGCGCCGAAGGGTTGGCATTGACGGTGGTCGGGTACGGATCTTTGCCGGCGCTGCGGCCGATGGGTGTAGGCTGGACATCGCGATTGAGCACGATCACGCCGTTGCCGCCGGCCTGAACGTTGAAACTGATGAGTGCACTGGCGGCGGATCCGATCACCAGGAGGCAGGTCAGGCCTTTTTTGATATTCCCCACGGTGGCTGTTCCTTCTTCAATGGGCCGAGCCCAGGTCAGCGTTGTGAGGGAGAGAGCGAAAGCTGTGCCGGTTTTGAAAACTCCATGGATTTCAAAGGGTTGGTTTTGCGTCGCGCAAGGCTGATACAAAACCTGTTTCAGCGTTGATACAGGCACCGGGCCCGCAGGTGAGCCAAAGCCGACGCAAAGCTCTGGAACAAGGGTTTGCGCGATGCTGTTTCACCGCTGTAACAGAAGGCATGACAAAGCGATGAAGCGCGCCAAGACGGGCACTTTGCAGCGGGGGACGTGTTTCAGGAATGGACACTTTGGCCCCAAAGCAGGGGAAAAGGCCGGGGCAGAGGCCCCGGCGAACGGGTCAGCCGGCCAGCAGGGCCTCGACCGCCGCGAAGGCTTCGCGGCGCCGTTCGTCCCAGTCGCCGCGGATGATCCGCAGCGGCTGACGGTGCCGTTCCAGCCAGGCTTGCGTGGCGTCGAAGAACGCCTGCCGTTCGCTCAGTTGCGGCTGGCAGCGCTGGCCGTCGTCGGTCCATTCGATCTGCTCCGGGGACAGCAGCAGGTGCAGGTCGTAGCGGCGGGCCAGCAATTGTTCCTCCAGCCACGCCGGGCAGTCGCCGAACAGGGCCTGGCTCCAGAGCATGTTGCTCAGCAGGTGGGTGTCGAGGATCAGCAGCGCCGGCCGCTGTCCCCGTGCCTGGTCTTCGCGTTGCAATTGGCCGCGGGCGATCTCGGGGATGTCGGCCAGGCAGGTGTCGCGGGCCTTTTGCTCGATGAAGGTGCGCACGTACTCGTCCACCCGCACACCGCCGAAGCGTTGCTGGAGGCTGGCCGCCAGCCAGCTTTTGCCGGTGGACTCGGGGCCGGTGAGGACGACGGTCTTCATGCGCTGCGCAACGCCGGGTCGGCCCGCCATTCACGCCAGCCCAGCACCGCGATCAGGGTGAACAGGGCGTACAGCGCGGCGGTGAGGTACAGCGCCTTGTAGAGGAAGAGGGCGACGAAGACCACATCCAGCACGATCCACAATGCCCAGCACTGCAGGCGCTTGTGGGCCATCCAGAACTGCGCCACCAGGCTGAAGCCGGTCAGCGCGGCATCGAGCCAGGGTTGCGCGGCATCGGTCCAATGGGCCATCGCGCCGCCCAGCAGCAGGCTGCCGACGGCGCCGACGCCCAGGCCCTGCAAGATCGAGGACGGGGCAAGCCGACTGACCTGGCGTCCGTCGTGCATCGTCCCTGCGCGCGTCCATTGCCACCAGCCGTAGAGCTGCAAGGCGGCGTAGACCACTTGCAGCAACATGTCCGAATACAGCTTCACCTCGAAGAAGATCCAGCTGTACAGCAGCACCATGACCAGCCCGATCGGCCAGCACCACGGATTCTGTTTGACCGTCAGCCAGACGGCGATCACGCCGAGAGCGGCGGCAAACAGTTCAAGCCCGGACATGCACAATCCTTGAAGGGAGCGGAAGAGGGGCCGGATTGTACCCAAAAAACCCGATGGCGCGAGCCTGCTCCCGCCCGGAACCCGTGGCGAGAGCGAGCGCCCTCGCCACAGAAGGGTCAGACCCTGAACTGGCGCAACAGGCCGTTCAGCTGCTCGCTCAACTGGCCCAGGCGCACGCTGGCGGCGCTGGACTGCTCGGCCGCCAGCGCCGTGCTGTGGGACAGGCCCGCCGCCTGGGTGACGTTCTGGTTGATGTCCTCGACCACATGGGCCTGTTGCAGCGTGGCGCTGGCGATCGAGGCGTTCAGGCCGTTGAGGTTGCGCAGGGCCTGGCCGATGGCGTTCAGGCTGGCGCCCGCCAGGCCGGCCTGTTCGATGGTCAGTTGCGAGGCCGTGCTGCTTTCGCCGATGACTTTGACCGCCGCCTCGGAATGGTTCTGCAGGCGTTCGATCATGGCCTGGATCTCCGCCGTGGACTTCTGCGTACGCTGCGCGAGCAGGCGCACCTCGTCGGCCACCACGGCAAACCCGCGGCCCTGTTCACCGGCCCGGGCCGCTTCGATGGCGGCGTTGAGCGCCAGCAGGTTGGTCTGCTCGGCGATCGAGCGGATCACCTCCAGCACACTGCCGATCTGCGTGCTTTCGGCGGCCAGGGTGCGGATCACCTCGACGGCCTGGTCGATGGTGCCGGACAGCCTGTCGATCTGCTGCAGGCTGCCGTCGATGTTGATCTGGCCCTGCTGGGCCTGGGCTTCGGCGTCGCGCACTTCGCTGGCGGCGTGCTCGGCGTTCTTGGCCACGTCCTGCACGCCGTAGGTGACTTCGTTGACGGCCGTGGCCACCAGTTCCATCTGTTGCGACTGTTGCTGGCTGCGCTCCTGGGCCTGGGCGGCATCGTTGCCCAGTTCGCTGGACGACTGCCCCAAAGCGCCGGCGGAGGCCTGCAAGTCACCGATCACCCGGCGCAGCTTGGCGGTGAAGGCATTGAAGTGATGGGCCAACTGGGTGACTTCGTCCTGGCCGTGGGTGTCGAGGCTGCGGGTCAGGTCGCTTTCGCCGCTGGCGATGTTGGCCATGGCGCTGACGCTTTCCTGCAACGGCCGCACGATGCTGCGGGCGATCAGGATCACCAGCACGGCCATGATCAACGCGATCACGAGGCCGACCGCCGAGGCCTTCAGCACCTGGCCCTGGAACTCGGCCTGCACGTCGTCGATGTACACGCCGGAGCCGATCACCCAGCCCCACGGCTCGAACAGCTTCACGTAGGAAGTCTTGGCCACCGGCTCGCTGGCGCCGGGTTTCGGCCAGCGGTAGTCGACCATGCCGGCGCCCTTGGACTTGGCGATGGCGACCATTTCGTTGAACACCGCAAAACCGTCCGGGTCGCGGATCGCCGAAAGGTTCTGGCCCTCGAGCTTGGGATTGGTGGGGTGCATGACCATCACGGGCGTGAGGTCGTTGATCCAGAAATAGTCGTTCTGGTCGTAGCGCAGGCCGCGGATCGCGGTCAGCGCCTGCTTCTGCGCGGCGTCGCGGGTCAGGGTTCCCGCTGCCTCGAGCCCTTGGTAGTAGGTCAGCAGGCCGCTGGCGGTCTGCACCACGTGCTGGGTCTTCTGCGCCTTGGCGTGGTACAGGCCGTCGTGCACCTGCTTGAGCATCAACACGCCCAGGGTCAGCAGCATGACCACCGCCACAATCAAGATGAGCCACAAGCGTCGGCTGATCGACACACTGCGCAAGCTGTTCATAACGCTGTCACTCCGGTTTCTTGTTCTTGTCATAAAACGCCGCCAGCATCCAACCACGTTTCGGGGCGGGCGCCTACGCGACCCAAGTCGTATAACGCACAGCGTTATTTCGGCTTGTCTGTTAGGATTTCGGCCCCGCACGGAAAAACCTGAATGGCGATTGATTCTTCACGGAATTTTGACCGCCTGATGTGGATTCTGTGCGCGTGCGGCCCGCGCCGCAGCGGCTACGCTTCTCGCAGTGAACGATCGAAAAAATATTATCGGGGCATGCCGCCGGGCATCGCTCTTTGGGGGACTGATGGATCTTTGGACCGCCTTGCAGGCATTGATTCTAGGAGTTGTAGAGGGGCTGACGGAGTTTTTGCCCATTTCCAGTACCGGACACCAGATCATTGTCGCCGACTTGCTCGACTTCGGCGGCGAACGGGCCATGGCGTTCAACATCATCATCCAGCTCGGCGCCATCCTGGCGGTGGTCTGGGAGTTCCGCCGCAAGATCTTCGACGTGGTGGTCGGGCTGCCGACCCAGCCGGGGGCGCGGCGCTTCACCGCCAACCTGCTGATCGCCTTCCTGCCCGCCGTGGTGCTGGGGGTGGTCTTCGCCGACCTGATCCACCATTACCTGTTCAACCCGATCACCGTGGCCACTGCGCTGGTGCTGGGCGGCTTCGTCATGCTGTGGGCCGAGCGCCGGCAGCATGAGGTGCACGCCGAAACGGTCGATGACATCACCTGGACGGACGCGCTGAAGATCGGCTTCGCCCAGTGCCTGGCGATGATCCCCGGCACCTCGCGCTCCGGCTCGACCATCATCGGCGGCCTGCTGTTCGGCCTGTCGCGCAAGACCGCCACCGAGTTCTCGTTCTTCCTGGCCATGCCGACCATGGTCGGTGCTGCGGTGTATTCGGGCTACAAGTACCGCGGCCTGTTCGTGCCGGCGGACTTCCCGGTGTTCGCCATCGGCTTCGTCACCGCGTTCATCTTCGCCATGATCGCCGTGCGCGGGCTGCTCAAGTTCATCGGCAGCCACAGCTACGCGGCGTTCGCCTGGTACCGGATCGTGTTCGGTCTGGTGATCCTGGCGACCTGGCAGTTCGGCTGGGTGGACTGGACGGCGGCCAAGCCATGAGCGATGCCCGCGCCCGCCGCGGGGGCGGTGTCCAGCACCTGAAGGTGAAGCTGGCGGTGTTCCTGGCCGTGTGCGCGCTGCCGCTGTACGGCTCGCTGTCGATGTGGCTGCGCGGGATCTCGTTGATCCCGCTGGCGGCCTACGGGGTCGTCAGCGCGGTGGCGTTCTTTCTGTACTGGGGCGACAAGCGCAAGGCCCGCAACGAGGCCTGGCGCACGCCGGAGAACATCCTGCACGCGGTGGAGCTGGCCGGCGGCTGGCCGGGCGCGTTGATCGCGCAGCAGGTGTTCCGCCACAAGACGCGCAAGGCGTCGTTCCAGATCGTGTTCTGGATGATCGTGGGGATGCACCAGATGTTCTGGATCGACCGGCTGTTCTACGGTTCTGCGCTGTCTGCGGTGTTTTGAGCGGCGATGGGCTCACCCCAACGCTCCAACAGATCAAAGCAATAACCCGACCTGCGTACGCTTGGGCAGCTTGCCCACCACCAACTGGTGCGAGCGCTGCAGCAACCCTTGCAGTTCCTTGGCGCCCAGCGGGTAGGGCGGGTGCATGATGATCCACTGCGCCCGCGCCAGGTACGGCGCCGGGCCGATGCCCGGGCGGTCGCAGTGGCCGAGGAACAGGTCCTTGTCGACCTTGAACGCCAGCGACTCGCCGCGCAGCCCCTGCAAGGCGAACATCTTGTTGCCGGCCACCGAAAACACCCGCACGCCCCCCCACTTGTAGTCCTCCCGCGCGCCGGGCAACGTCAGGCAGAACGCGGCGACGTCCGTTTCGCTCATCTTTCCTTGTTTCATAACAGGCGCTCTCCACAGGCATTGAACGATTCGACCAAGTGGTCGATCCACGCGCGCACCGCCGGCATCACGCCGCGCCGGTGCGGATACACCGCTTGCAGCCAGCCGCCGGGCAATGACCAACCCGGCAACAGCTGCACCAGCGTGCCGTTGTTCAGCTCCGCTTCGCAATACATCATCGGCAGCAGGGTGAAGCCTTGCCCGGCCAGCACGCAAGCCTTGCGCACGATGAAGTCGTCGATGCCCAGCCGGGCCTCCAGCGCCAGGTCGCAGCTCTTGCCGTGTTCGTCGAGCAGGCGCACATGCACCATCCGGTCGGGTTCCAGGGCGCCGAGCACCGGCAGGCTCTTCAGATCCTGCGGATGGCGGATCTCGACGCCCTCTATAAAGGAAGGGCTGGCCACCACCACCATCTGCGCCTGACGCAAACGGCGGGTGACCAGCATCGGGTCTTCGTCGCCGTGTTCGCGCACGCGCAGGGCGACGTCGACGCCTTCGGTGATCAGGTCGACCCGGCGGTTGAGCAGGATCACCTCCAGCTGCACCTGGGGGAACTTGCCCAGGAAGTCGCTGATGACCATCGGCAGCATCTCATGGGCCAGTCCCGTCGGGCAGGACACCCGCAACCGGCCCCGGGGCTCGCTGGACATGCTGGCGACGGCTTCGTCCGCCATTTCCGCCTCCAGCAGCATGGCCTGGCAGTGGCGCAGGTAGCGTTCGCCCACTGCCGTCAGCTTCAGTTGGCGGGTGGTGCGCTGCAGCAGTCGGGCGCCGAGGCGTTCCTCCAGTTCGGCGATTCGCCGCGACAGGCGCGACTTGGGAATGCCGAGCAGGCGGCCGGCGGCGGCGAACCCGCCGGCCTCGACCACCTTGGCGAAATAGTAGAGATCGTTGAGGTCTTGCATGGTGTGATCCGACTGTTCTATCAGTGGGACAAACTATCGCATTGTTGCCGTCTAATCAGCTATTGGTTTCGTCTGTAGGATTGTCTCCATTCCGTCGCCACCGGCGATTCTTTCCAGGAGATTCCACATGAAACTGCTGCACATCGATTCGAGCATTCTGGGCGACAACTCTGCATCCCGTCAGCTGAGCAAGGAAGTCGTGCAAGCCTGGCAAGCCGCCGAGCCAAGCGCCGTGGTGACCTACCGCGACCTGGCCGCCGACGCCATCAGCCACTTCTCGTCGACCACCCTGGTGGCCGCCGGCACCACCGCCGAACTGCGCGACGCCGCCCAGCAGCACGAAGCCGAGCTCAGCGCCACCACCCTGGCCGAATTCAAGGCGGCGGACGCCATTGTGATCGCCGCGCCGATGTACAACTTCACCATCCCGACCCAGCTCAAGGCGTGGATCGACCGCGTCGCCGTGGCCGGCCAGACCTTCCGCTACACCGAAGCCGGTCCTGAAGGCCTGTGCGGCGGCAAGAAAGTGGTGATCGTGTCCACCGCCGGAGGTCTGCACGCCGGCCAGGCCAGCGGCATCGCCCACGAAGAGTACCTGAAGCTGGTGCTGGGCTTCCTCGGCATCACCGATATCGAAATCGTCCGTGCCGAAGGCCTGGCCTACGGTGAAGAAGTGCGCAACAACGCCATGAACGCCGCTCACACGCAGATCAGCGAGCAACTGTTCGCCGCCGCGTAAGGCTTGCGTAAAGAACAGCGTCTGTTCAGGTAAACCTCAAAAAACTCTGTATTCTGGTTCTGCAAGGGCCGAATACGGAGTTTTTTGTTTCTGGCTGTTACATAATCTGGCCCGGGTTATGCAGTCAAACGTTCGACGTCTGAGTGCAGCGACGCGCAGGAACGCCAGAACCAAGGTGTTTCGCGGCTGTTTCGCGCCTTTGACCGCAACGGATCTTTCGATTGAGTAACACAGGGTGGGGCATCCCATGATGCGTCTTTGTGCAACGTTACTGATTTGCCTGCTCGGCAGCCTGAACTCAGTGCACGCGGCGCCTGGGCAGCATCCACGCTGGAGCGTCGGCTTCCACGAGATGACCTTCCTCGACCCGCTGGACCTGCAGCCGATGCGCGCCATCGCGTTCTATCCGTCCAGCGACCGCGAGCACACCAGCAAGCTTGAGGGCTACACGGTCGAGGCCGGCGAAGACGTCAAGGTGGCCATCGGCCGCTTCCCGATGCTGATGCTGTCCCACGGCAACACCGGCACGCCGCTGGCGCTGCACGACCTCGCCACGTCGCTGGCGCGCAAGGGGTTCGTGGTGGTGGCGGTGATCCATCCCGGCGACAACTCCAAGGACCACAGCCGCCTCGGCACCTTGAGCAACCTCTATGGCCGGCCGATCCAGATTTCCGAAGCCATCACCGCCACCCTCGGCGACCGCATGCTCGCGCCGTTCGTCAACGCCGAGCAGGTCGGGGTGATCGGCTATTCGGCCGGCGGCGAGACGGCGCTGATCCTTTCGGGCGCCACGCCGGACCTGGATCGCCTGCGCCGCTATTGCCAGGAGCGCCCGGACGACCACGACGCCTGCAACACCCAGGGCGAGCTGATCGTCGACCGCGACGACCTCCAGCCGGTGGCCGATCCGCGGGTGCATGCCTTGTTGCTGATGGCGCCGCTGAGCCTCAAGTTCGGTCGCCATACGTTGGCCGACGTGCATGTGCCGGTGCTGATGTACAGCGGCGACGGCGACAAACTGGTGGCCTTCGACAAGAACGCCGCCGCCCTGGCGCGCAAGCTGCCGACCGCGCCGGACTTCAAGCTGCTGGCCGGGGCCGGGCACTTCGTGTTCATGGCGCCGTGCAACGAAGAGCAGATCGTTGCCATGCCGGCGCTGTGCACCGACGCCGACGGCGTGGATCGCGAAGACATCCACCGCAACCTGATCTCCGAGGCCGGGCGGTTCTTCTCCCGGGTGCTGGGCCGGCCGAGCCGGGCGGGGATGCAGACCGCAGACCAATGAAACCCCGGTATCCCCTGTAGGAGCGAGCCTGCTCGCGATGGCGGTCGGCCGGGTTTGACTGCCAGCCCGCGATCGCCAGCAGGCTGGCTCCTACAAGGTCAAGGTCAGGGTCAAGCCGCGCGTCGCTTGAGCAGCAGGGTCAGCCCCAGTCCGCCCACGGACAGCACCGCCGCGCAGAAGAAAATCCACGAATACCCCAGGTTCAGCGCCACCGCGCCCATCAACGGCCCGGCAATCGCCAGCGCCAGGTCAAAGAACACCGCGTAGGCACCCAAGCCCGCGCCGCGGCTGGAGCCGGGCACTTGCTTGATGGCTTCGACACCGAGCGCCGGGTACACCAGCGACAGGCCGAGCCCGGTCAGGCCGGCGCCGATCAGCGCGGTGAACGTGGAGGGCGCCAGCCACAGCAACACCAGGCCCAGGGTCTCGATGATCATGCAGGCAATGGCGGAGGTGAAACCGCCGAAACGGTTGATGGCCGAGATGAACAGCAGGCGCGACAGAATGAAACACACGCCGAACACCGTCAGGCAGTAGGCCGCGCCGGTCCAGCCCCGGTTGAGGTAATACAGCGTGATGAACGTGGTCAGCGTGCCGTAGCCGATGGACGCCAGGCACAAACTGGCGCCGTAGGGGGCGATCCGGCCGAACACGGCCCGGAACGGCAGGCGTTCGCCGCGCACCACCGGCACCGACGGTTTGTTGCGGATCAGCACCAGCGCCCCCGCCGCCAGCGCCGACAGGGCGATGCCGAGGCTGGCGAAGCCGTAATCGGCCACCATGACCACCCCCAACGGCGCGCCGATGGCGATGGCGCCGTAGGAGGCGATGCCGTTCCAGGAAATCGAACGGGCCGTGTGCTCGGCGCCGACCTGGCCCATGCACCAACTGATGGTGCCCACGCCGATCAGGCCCTGGGCGATGCCGAGCAGCAGGCGCGCGGCGATCAGGATCACCAGGCTCAGCAGCGGAACGCTTTGCAGCAGCGTCGAAAGCAGGGTCAGCGCACCGCTCAGGACAATCCCCGACAAGCCATACACGATCGCCCGCTTGGTGCCGACGCTGTCCGACATGCGCCCGGCCATCGGCCGGCTGAGCAGGGTGGCCAGGTACTGCGAGCCGATGGTCAGCCCTGCGATCACCGCGCTGAAGCCGAGCTGCTCATGGACATAGCCCGGCAGCACCGCAATCGGCAGGCCGATGCAGAGGAAGGCGATGAAGGTGTAGAAGACGATGGAAACGATCTGCAGGGTGATCGACAAGGAGCTTTGCGACGACGGTTGCTGCGCAGACATGGGGACTCGTTCGCAGGCGGCGGTGGGAGATGCGGCATCATGACTTTTGTGCGCCGTAAAAGGAAGCAGGCTAACGATGTGGCTGGTTGAAAGTGATCGGCAGTGCCGGCCTCATCGCTTGCAGGCAAGCTCCTACAGGTTGATGGGGTGTGCAGGGAATTTGTGGACAGCCGAGCTCCCTGTGGGAACTGGCTTGCCAACGCTTGGGGAGAATGCAAAAAGCCCTGTCACCAGGACAGGGCTTCTCACTTACAGCTCGCAGCTTACAGCTTGCAGCTTGCAGCTCAAAGCTTGCCGCTTGCCGCTTGCCGCTTAAAGCTACCCTTAAAACACCACACCCTGACTGCGCAGGTAATCGTCGTAGGTGCCGCTGAAGTCGGTCACGCCGTTCGGGCTCAGTTCGATGATGCGGGTGGCCAGGGACGACACGAACTCACGGTCGTGGCTGACGAAGATCAGCGTGCCCGGGTAGTTCTCCAGCGCCAGGTTGAGCGCCTCGATCGATTCCATGTCCAGGTGGTTGGTCGGTTCGTCCATCACCAGCACGTTCGGCTTCTGCAGGGTCAGCTTGCCGAACAGCATGCGGCCTTGCTCACCACCGGAGATGACTTTCACCGACTTGAGGATCTCGTCGTTGGAGAACAGCATCCGGCCCAGGGTGCCGCGGATCATCTGCTCGCCCTGGGTCCACTGGCCCATCCAGTCGAACAGGGTGACGTCGTCTTCGAAGTCATGGGCGTGGTCCTGAGCGTAGTAGCCCAGTTCCGCGCTTTCGGTCCACTTCACCGAACCTGCGTCCGGGGTCAGCTCACCCATCAGGGTGCGCAGCAGGGTGGTCTTGCCGATGCCGTTCGGGCCGATGATCGCCACGCGCTCGCCGGCTTCGACGGTGAAGCTGAAGTTCTTGAACAGGACCTTGTCGTCGAAGCCCTTGGACATGCGCTCGATGGTCACGGCCTGACGGTGCAGCTTCTTGTTCTGGTCGAAACGGATGAACGGGCTCACGCGGCTCGACGGCTTGACCTCGGCCAGCTGGATCTTGTCGATCTGCTTGGCGCGGGAGGTGGCCTGCTTGGCTTTCGAGGCGTTGGCCGAGAAGCGGCTGACGAACGTCTGCAGTTCGGCGATCTGGGCTTTCTTCTTGGCGTTGTCGGCCAGCAATTGCTCGCGGGACTGGGTCGCCGCGGTCATGTACTCGTCGTAGTTGCCCGGGAACAGGCGCAGTTCGCCGTAGTCCAGGTCGGCCATGTGGGTGCAGACGCTGTTCAGGAAGTGCCGGTCGTGGGAAATGATGATCATGGTGCTGTTACGCGCCGTGAGAATGTTTTCCAGCCAGCGGATGGTGTTGATGTCCAGGTGGTTGGTCGGTTCGTCGAGCAACAGCACTTCCGGATCGGAGAACAGCGCCTGGGCCAGCAGCACGCGGAGCTTCCAGCCCGGCGCGACTTCGGTCATCGGACCGAAATGCTGTTCCAGCGGAATGCCCAGGCCCAGCAGCAGCTCGCCGGCGCGGGATTCGGCGGTGTAGCCGTCCATCTCGGCGAACTCGGTTTCCAGCTCGGCCACGGCCATGCCGTCTTCTTCGGTCATTTCCGGCAGCGAGTAGATGCGGTCGCGCTCGGCCTTGACCTTCCACAGCTCTTCGTGGCCCATGATCACGGTGTCGATCACGGTGAACTCTTCGTAGGCGAACTGGTCCTGGCGCAGCTTGCCCAGGCGCACGTTCGGCTCGAGCATCACCTGGCCGGCGGACGGTTCGAGGTCGCTGCCGAGGATCTTCATGAAGGTCGACTTGCCGCAACCGTTGGCGCCGATCAGGCCATAGCGGTTGCCGTTGTTGAACTTGACCGAAACGTTTTCGAACAGCGGCTTGGCGCCGAACTGCATCGTGATGTTAGCTGTGGAGATCAATTACCTTACCTATCAATGGTTTAGAGCTGGTCATTTTTTGCCTGATACCGATTCGATACCAATCTGGAGCTTTTCCAGCTCCCCCCAGTCTGAGCTTGAGTTGAGCCAACGCGCATGCGTCGTCAGCAACATTTGGGCGCTGTGACCAAGTTGCTGAGCGATGAGTGCGGGGTTCATGTTGGACATTGGGCGCATTGTCGCATAAGTAGGACGGCAGTTGTATGGCGGCCGATGAGGCATCACGCAGCCTTCACGGAGAAGGAGTCGTTTGTGCCAGGCGCGCGTGATCGGCCCGGATGACCTGCAGGGCGGCCTGAAGGGGGAAGTCCGAAACCCGGGTCGGGGCTCGGCGGGCCGTCGGTGCGCAGCCGTGCTTTCCACTGCGCCGCACCCAGCCCTGGGGCGGAAACCGGCCCGCCGCTGCGTGGGCGACAGGCCGGCAATGTTGCACGGTTCAGCGCTTGAGCAGATCCAGCGCGACGTCGACGATCATGTCTTCCTGCCCGCCAACCATGCGGCGCCTGCCCAGTTCGACCAGAATGTCCAGGGTTTTGAGGCCGTATTTGGCGGCGGCGATTTCGGCATGGCGCAAGAAGCTTGAATAGACGCCGGCATAACCCAGCGCCAGGGTTTCGCGGTCGACCCGCACCGGCCGATCCTGCAACGGACGAACGATGTCGTCGGCGGCGTCGAGCAGGGTGTAGAGGTCAGTGCCGTGGTTCCAGCCGAGGCGTTCGGCGGCGGCAATAAAGACCTCCAGCGGCGCGTTGCCGGCACCGGCCCCCATTCCGGCCAGACTCGCATCGATGCGGTCGCAGCCTTCCTCGACGGCGGCCACCGAGTTGGCGACGCCCAGCGACAGGTTGTGGTGGGCGTGCATGCCGGTTTCGGTTTCCGGCTTCAGGGTCGCCTTGAAGGCTCGCAGGCGCTCGCGAACATCCTGCATGCTCATCGCTCCGCCGGAGTCGGCCATGTACACGCAGGTCGCGCCATAGCTTTCCATCAGCTTGGCCTGGGCCGCCAGGTGCTCAGGGGCGATCATGTGGCTCATCATCAGGAAACCGACGGTGTCCATGCCCAGTTCGCGGGCGTATTCGATGTGCTGTTTCGAAACGTCGGCTTCGGTGCAGTGCGTGGCGATGCGGGCCACGCGTGCGCCGGCCTGATAGGCGGCCTTGAGGTCGTGCACCGTGCCGATGCCGGGCAACAGCAGGGTGGTGATTTTGGCGTGCTCGATGACATCGGCGGCCGCTTCGATCCACTCCAGGTCGGTATGGGCGGCGAAACCGTAGTTGAAGCTCGAGCCCTGCAGGCCGTCGCCGTGGGCGATTTCGATCGAGTCGACCCTGGCCTTGTCCAGTGCGCGCGCAATGTCCTGCACATTCTGCAAGGAGTACTGGTGGCGGATGGCATGGCTGCCGTCACGCAGGGTCACGTCCGAGATGTAGATTTTCTTGCCGGGATTGAATGTCATGCCGGGCTCCTCAGGCGTTGAGCATCGACTGCGCCATGCGCTCGGCGGTGGCCAAGGCAGCGGAAGTCATGATGTCGAGATTGCCGGCGTAGGCGGGCAGGTAATGGGCGGCACCTTCGACTTCAAGGAATACCGAGGTCTTGAGGCCGCTGAAGCGCCCCAGCCCCGGAATGTTCAGCGGCGCCGATTCGGGAACGACGTCAAACTGGACTTTCTGTTTAAGGCGATAGCCCGGCACATAGGCCTGGACGGCCGCTGCCATCTGTTCGACGGAGGCTTCGATCTGCGCCTGATCGGCGGCATCGGACAGCACGAACACCGTGTCGCGCATCATCAGCGGAGGTTCGGCAGGGTTCATGATGATGATTGCCTTGCCCTTGGCGGCCCCACCCACCGCTTCGATGGCCCTGGAGGTGGTTTCGGTGAACTCGTCGATGTTGGCGCGGGTGCCGGGTCCGGCGGATTTGCTGGCGATCGAGGCGACGATCTCGGCGTAGTGCACCCGTGCGACACGCGCCACGGCGGCGACCACCGGAATCGTCGCCTGGCCGCCGCAGGTGACCATGTTCACGTTGAGCCGATCCAGGTGTTGCCCGAGGTTGACCACTGGAATGCAATAAGGACCGATAGCCGCCGGCGTGAGGTCGATCAGGCGGATACCGGGCTTGACCGAGCGCAGGATGGCTTCGTTCTTTACATGGGCGCTGGCCGAGGTGGCATCGAAAACGAAATCGATGTCGTTGAATGCGTCGAGGCGGGTCAGGCCTTCCACCCCCTCGTGGGTGGTGGCGACGCCCATGCGTCCGGCACGGGCAAGCCCATCGGAGGTGGGGTCGATCCCGACCATCACCGCCATTTCCAGGTGTCTGGCGTTGCGCAGAATCTTGATCATCAAGTCGGTCCCGATGTTGCCGGAGCCGATGATGGCGACCTTGAGTTTGGTTTGACTCATGGGAGCGATCTCTCAGGATGGCCAGGCCACGACAGCCCGGCGCAAAAGGATGAGCAGGTCAGATGAAACGGCAGTCGAGCTGGCCGAGTCGGGTCAGTCGCAAGTGCAGGCTGTCTCCGGCCACGACAGGCGTCATTGGCCCCAAGGCGCCGGACAGCAGCACGTCGCCCGCCTGCAAGGGGCGGCCCACCCGGGCCATGGTGCGAGCCAGCCAAAGACAGGCGTCCACCGGATTGCCGAGGCAGGCGGCACCGACACCGATCGAGGCCGTGGCGGTGTTTTTTTCCAGCAGCATGCCTTCGAGGCGAAGATCCAGCGAAGAGAGTCGAGTGGGCTGTCTACCCAGCACATACAGCCCCGACGAAGCGTTGTCCGCCACCGTGTCCACCAGCGATATGTTCCAGTTCTCGATTGCCGAGTCGACGATTTCCAGCGCCGGAACCACGTACTCCACCGCCCGCAGCAGTTCCGCGAGGGTTGTGTCGTCGTGCGGCAGATCGCGGCCCAGCACAAAGGCAATCTCGCCTTCGGCTTTGGGCTGGAGCAACTGGCTGATCTGGATCTCACCGCCATCGGCTCTTTCCATATCCGCGAACAACATGCCGAAGTCCGGTTGATCGACGCCCAGTTGCTGTTGCACGGCGGCAGAGGTCAGGCCGATCTTGCGGCCCACCAGGCGTCGTCCCTGGGCCAGGGCCTGTCGGGTGTTGATCTCCTGAACGGCGTAGGCGTCGGCCAACGACTCGATGCCGAAAGTGGTCGAGACCCGTGCACAGGGTTCGCGTTGCTGACGTGCCGTGGCCAACGCTGCGGCCGCGTCTTGCAGAGGCTTTGCGCAGAACGGGCTCATGCGCTTTTCCTCAGGAGCAGGGTTTGATCGGCGACGGCGTCTTGCCCGGGCGTCCACTGCAACTGGAACTTGAGCTCGTTTATCGCCCGGTCCAGGTCGGCGGCCTCGACCATGGCGAAGGTGAATTTGTCCGGACGCACCACGGCGACCGCGGCGCCGGAAAAGCCCGAGCGCTTGAACCAGGCGACCATCTCGCCTTGCACGTCTTCGATTTCGACCAGCTCACTGGAGCGGGTGCGATTGATATCGGCACCCTGTGGACGGGTGCCGAAGGGGAAGAGGGTGGCGAAACGCGTATCCTGGACCTGCAGCAGTTGCCGGGAGGCGTGGCTCAGGTGTGCACGCGGATCGACCTCAAGGCCGATCAAGGCAAAACCCTCGCCCAGCAGTTCGTCGAGCAATACTCGCCGGCCCTCGAAAGTGCGGACTTCGGGTTGCGGAATCATCCGGCCTTCAGGGGCGCGCCGATGTCGGCGCGGCATGCCCAGATAGCTGTCGGGGGCGTAGGTCGGCGCCGGCTTGAATCGGCCCTCACGCACGTAGCGGCCAAGAAATGGCGTCGCCAGGACGGTTTTCACCAGCAGGTTGCGCACGAGGCTGGAAACAGGGCTGGACATCGAGACGAAGTCTTTCATCTGCACCGAGATGTCGATCATCGCCTTGGCATGATGGAAACGTTCGGTGCCATAGGTGTCGAGCAAGCGGTCACCGGCTCGGCCCTTGATCACCGCATCGATTTTCCAGGCCAGATTGTAGGCGTCCCGTACGCCGGAACTCATGCCCTGGCCCATGAACTGCGGCGTCATGTGAGCCGCATCCCCGGCGATCAATACCCGGCCCTTGCGCCAATCTTTCGCCACCAGGGCGTTGAAGGTATAGACCAGCTTGCGTTTGACGTCGAACTTGTCCGGATCGACGTACCGACTGATCAGGTTGCGCACCACTGCCGGGTCTTCCATCTGCTCACGAGTCTGTCCGGGCATCAGCATGAATTCGAAACGGTGGAATCGCCCGGGCTGAGGGCAGCAGACCGTCGGGCAATCGGGGTCGCAGATAAAGCTGAAGTAGGGCAGGTGACGCAACGCATCCTCGCCTTCCTTCATTTCCAGGTCGACCACCAGCCACGGCTCGGGAAAGTTCTTGCCGCTCATGCCGATGCCCAGGGCTTCGCGCACAGTGCTGCGGCCGCCGTCAGCCCCCACCAGATAGCGGCCACGAACGGTTTGCGGATCCGGATCGACTTCGGACTCGTGACGGGCGTCGGTCGCATCGCTGAAGCGGAACGTGCTGGTGGCCTGATGGGTCACGGTCACGCCATGCTCATCCTGTTCGAACCGGGTGAGCTCACGGCCCCGGGCAACGCGCACGTTGGGGTAACGCTTGAGCAAGTCGCTGAGTGTGGTTTCCAGCCACGGCTGGTAAAGGAAATTGATGATCGGCCAACCGTAGGGGCGATCGAGGCGCCAGTACTGGCCCAGGACCTTGCCATTGGCCAGCACCCATTGGGCGGGCGTATCGACCTGCATGTCGGCCGAAAGCTCGGCGGCAACACCGGCAGCCTGCATGACGCGCATGCATTCGTCGTCCGTATAGACCGCCCGGGCATTGCCGTAAAACATCGGCTCGCGCTCCAGCACCAGCACCGACAGACCACGTTTACCGAGCAGATGCGCGAGCGTGGCGCCCGTCGGGCCAAGGCCGGAAATAATCACATCGACGCTCGTTACAGACTCGCTTTTGTTATGCATGACGATATCTCTCTTACAGCGGTGAATACTCGGGCTTGAGCAACGAGCGGGTGCCGCGGACAACGTTGCCCAGGTTGGTGGTGAACGTGTGCCAGGCGCCGCTTTTCTCCGGGCGATGTCCCCACAGGCTGATGCCGCGATAGGAGGTTGTGCGCCAGTGCGCCTCATCGACCACCATGGCGTTGCAACCCAGTTCCAGTTCGAAGCCGCTGGGGCTCATCACGTAGAACGACTGCTCGCGGTCGTTGGGGTGCTCACCGATTTCGTGGGCCATCTCGAAGCCGAGCTTGCGGCACCGCAAAAAGGCATTGGTCAGTTCGCCGATCGATGTGGTGAGCAGGTTCATGTGTTGCACACGGGTACGAATCGGATCCATCGGCAGGCCACGCAGGCGGGCGATGGCAATCGAGTGATGACGCTCGTTGACCCGGAAGAAATCGACGTCCAGGGTCAGCCCGGCTATGCGTTCGACGATATGGTCGCTGACCCGCGCATCAAATATCTCCTGCCAGAAGCGCTGCATCTGTTGCGGCTTGCGCGAGGTGATCGCCAGGTGCCCCATGCCGGCGTCGCCGGTAATGAAGCCGGCGCTCAGCATGTTCAGGGGTTGGTCGGTCAGCAGGGGCTCCCAGAACAGCTCGACGGCCATGCGTTTGGGGCCGAGCACGCGCCAGAATCTTTTCACCCCGCGTTGCGCGGCTTCCTCCGGCTGGCCGGGTCGCGCCTCGATGCCCAGGCGCTGCAAGCGCTTGAGGACTTCATCGAGGGTTGCCTGGTCGCGCAATTGCCAGCCCACGGCGAGGAAATCTTCCTGCCGGCCGCGCTGGATAATGATCCGCCGCTGGTGCTGATCCATGCGGAAAGCCAGGGTTCGTTCATCCGAACTGGCCATGTGCAGGCCGATGCCTTGCTGGAGCAGCGCACGCCATTGCGTCAGGTGGCAGGACTCGATCAACGCATAGCCCATGCTGCTGGCGCCGAAGATGTCCGGCGTTGTCCGTTTGATCATCGCTTGATTGTTCATGGCCAGGACTCAGTGCGCAGCACGGCTGTCGAGGAAGGCCAGCGTCACGGTATTGAACTCGTCCGCGCGCTCCCACTGCACCCAATGGCCGGTCCGGCTGAACAGGTAGAGGTTGCAATCGGGCATACGGCTGCGCAGTGCCTCGCCGCCGCTGGAGCGATTGACCTTGTCTTCCGTCCCCCAGAGCACCAGGGTCGGCACCTGGCAGTGCTTGAGGCGTGCATCGCGGGTGAAGTCCCAGCGCGAGAAACGGGGAATGCCCGTTGGCCGGCGCAGGGGTGGGGCGGCAATGACCTGCGGGTCGATGCTGGCCTCGAAACGCTCGCGGATCATCTCGTCACTGACCTGACTGCCGTCGAACACCAGGTAGTCACGGATAAAGCGCGTGATCTTGGCCAGCGTCGGACCTTCACCGTTGTAGTAGTCGAGCAGCAGCTTGAGACCGGGTGTCGGCAGACTGCGAGTCGTGTTCACGCCACCGGGCCCCATCAGTACCAGAGCCGAGACACGGGTGGGTGCGTCCAGCGCCATGCGCAGGGCACAGGCACCGCCCAATGAGTTGCCCACCACGTGCGCGCTCCTGATGTTCAGGGCATCGAGCAGGCCGAGCATCGTTCCCGCCAGATCGCCGAACGGATCCTTGCGGTCAACGCCTTTGGTGGAGCGGCCATAGCCGGGCATGTCGACGACGATGACCCGGAATCGCTGAGCGAGCGATTCGATGTTGCGCGAGTAATTGGACAGGCCGGAGGCTCCCGCTCCGCCACCGTGGAGCATCAGCAGGGGATGGCCGATGCCCGTTTCGCTGATGAAAATCTGCCGACGACCCACTTGCACCGTTCGCGAGGTCAGGGCAGGAAGAGGTTCTTTATTGTTCATTGTCAGTTCCTGGCGTAAGGCACTTCGACCCAGGCGGTGGGTACGTGCTTCCGGCAGACTCTAGCACTCAAGATCAATATTGAACAATAGTGTTCAATTGTCTTTTTTGCGGACAATGAAAAGCCAGATTCCCCAAGGGGATCTGGCTCCAGAAAAATCAGGGAAGGGCATCAAGCGGCGAGCAAGGGCAAATCCTGAGTAGCGATGCTGCGCGCTTCGTCGGCCGGCACGCCGAGCGCCCTGAGGACGAACTCGGCCATGTCGGAGCCCGCATCGCGCCAGGTCTTGTGCCCTTGAAGCACCAGCATCGTGGCACCCAGCACGCCGCCACCGATCATCGCCATCACCGAAGGCAATTGTTCCTGCCGAAAGCGGTACTGCTCACTGGTCAAGCCGCTGAGCACATCGTGCATGGGCGGGCCGCTCCACATCTGTTGCAGCGTCTCATTGCTGGCCCCATAGCGCACGATGAACCCACCCCAATGCGGTTCTTCATGGGCACGGCGGATATACAGGCGGATGCCGGTGGCCAGGCGAACGGCGGGTGTCGCTTCGGGATCTGCGCTGCGTGCGGCCCTGTCGTTCATTTCGGCACTGAGCTGGCTGGCGACATCCTCGAACAGCGACTCCACCGAGTTGAGGTTGTTGTAGATCGTACCGCGGGCCACGCCGGCGATCTGGGCCAGTTCGCTGACGTTGACCTCCTCGACACGTTTCTCGACAAACAGCCGGATCGCAGCCTCATGGATGCGCTTCTGCACGGGACTGAGTTTCAAAGCAATGAGCTCCAAAGGGGGTGATTTCTGCCATTGAACAATCGCGTTCAAAATATAGCAAATGAGCCTTGTCGAAGATTGACAATATTGAACATCGGTGTTCAATATTGATCTCGAAAGTTGTTCTGCCATGCCCGCCATACCGAGCCCGAAGCCAGTCAAGAGAGTCAGCATGTCAATCAAGCAAGGCCGTATCGACGTCCACCATCACATCATTCCGCCCGCATTCGTCGACGCCATGAATGCCAAGGGGCTGCACAAAGTCGCCGGTGCGCCGTTGCCGGACTGGACCGCGGAAAAGTCCATCGAGGTGATGGACGCCAACGGGATCGAGCGGGCGATCACTTCACTGTCGGCGCCTGGGGTCCACTTCGGCGACGGCGTCCGGCAGGCCAGTGAACTGGCGCGGCGGTGCAATGAATTTGCCGCGCAGATGCGTGCGCGTTATCCGAGCCGCTTCGGCAATTTTGCGGTGTTGCCGATGCCGTTCACCGATGCCGCTTGCCGTGAGGCCATTCATGCGCTGGACGTGCTCAAGGCCGAGGGCATTGTTTTGCTGGCAAGCACCGATGGGGTGTTTCTGGGCGATCCACGGTTCGACGAACTGATGGCCGAGCTCGATCGCCGAAAAACCGTGGTGTTTGTCCACCCCAACATGCACCAGACCAGCGAAACCATCGGTCTGCAAACCCCGGGATTTCTCATTGAGTTTCTCTGCGACACCACGCGCGCTGCGGTCAACCTGATCCTGAGCGGAACCATGGAGCGGTATCCCGGCATCCGCTGGATTCTGTCCCACTCCGGCGGCTTCCTGCCGTTTGTGGCCTGGCGTGTATCGCTGGCCAACGCGTTGCCTGAGTTTCAGCCGCATGCGCCGCAGGGCGTCATGACCTACATCCGGCGCTTTTACTACGACACGGCGTTGTCGCCATCTCCGTATTCCATGGCGGCACTCAAGCAACTGGTGGAGCCTTCGCACATCCTGTTCGGCAGTGACTATCCCTTCGCCCCGGCGCCCGCCACGGCGCTGCAGTGCCGGACACTGGAGAGTCTGGACATGTGGTCGCCAGCGATCATGCACGGCATCAACCGAGGCCATGCCCTGAGCCTGTTTCCTCAATTCCGTCAGCCCGATGAAGTCGTGTCCCCGGCGCCGATCTATGAGGGCGAATCCTTCTCGCAACGTGTGCGACGCAGCATGACCCGGCCGATCGGCGCCTTGGCGGAGCGAATGCGCAAACGCTGAAGCAACGGGTTGCCAAGGACTGCCGGCGACCTTTCAGGCCACTGAATCTCAAGATCCATCCGCGTGCCCCGGGTGTTTACGCCCGCTATCAAAAAAATAATAAGAGCCAAATCATGACAATAAGAAATCAGCTTTGCGTGCTGGGGCTATGCCTCACCTCGACACAACTCCTGGCCAACGGTCTGCAAGTCAACGAACAGAGCATCAGCTCGGCAGGCAAGGCCTATTCCGGTCGCGCTTCCGATGTTCAGGACGCCTCCATCGTTTACGGCAACCCTGCAGGCATGTCCCGCCTGGCGGGTGAACACATCAGCGGCGGCGTGAGTTTCATCGATGTCCGTTCGCGCATCAGCAAGGTCGACACCACCGTGTCGGGCACTTCGCACGGCGATATGGTGCCCGATCCGATTGTCGTGCCATCGGGTTTCTACACGCTGCAAATCAATGACGACTGGCACGTGGGGTTCGGGGTCTACGCCCCCTTTGGCGGAAGCACGGACTATGAGAGCAGCTTCCAGGGACGCTACCGCAGCTCGCGGACCCAGGTGAAGGTCGTTACCTTGCAACCGACCGTCAGTTACCGGATCAGTGATCGACTGTCCGTGGGCTTCGGACCGACGTTCAACCGTCTTGACGGCCTGCTCGAAAGTAAGATTGCCAACAGCGCGGTGGGCGGGCAGGGCGACGGCACTGTCAAGGTCAGCGGCGACGACTCCGCCTGGGGATTCAATGCGGGCATCCTGTTCGACCCCTTCGACGACCTGACCTTGGGGCTGACCTATCACTCCAGGGTCGACTACGACCTGAGCGGAAAGACCAAGGTCACGGGTGCCAATGGCTTGCTGGCACCGATCCCGGTGCTGGGGCTGCCGGGCCTCAACGGCAAATATGACGCGAGCCTGGCGTTCACCACACCGGAAACGGTCGATGCCTCGGCGACCTGGCGCATCAACGATCGGCTGGATGTCTCCGCCGGTGCGTTGTGGAGCCGCTGGAGCCGCGTGCAGGAACTCAGGGTGCTGAACTCCGGCGTGCCCCGGGCCTACGGCCCCTTCGATACGATCGTCGAAACCCTGAAGTGGCGTGATACCTGGTCGTTCTCCACGGGCATGTCCTATCGCCTGAACAAGGAATGGAAGGTGCGTGCAGGGATTGCCTATGAGCCGACACCGATGCCCAATCAATACACCTCCACCCGCGCGCCTACGGGAGACCGGAAGATTTTCACGGTAGGACTGAACTGGCAGATGACCGATCAGACCTCTCTTGACCTGGGATACGGCTACATCCACGAAGATCCGGTCAAGGTCTCTCAGGCCACGTCGCAGGGTGGTCTGCGTCCGGGTTACAGCGCCACCTACCAGAACACGGTCAATGGTCTGGGGCTGCAGTTGAACCACAGCTTCTGATCCGTCCGGTTGCGCGGCCAGACCGCGTCGCAAGCCCGAATCGAAAATGCCGTCCGCGAGCGGTCCCTCAATCCTGTCGACAGGCTTGAGGGACCGCTCGCGGCATGTCTGCAGTCGATAAAGGCACCTTCAGATGATCAGGATAAATTCAAGAAAAACAATGATGTGCACTGAGTGCACGATGATGTGGTTTTTGATTGTGAGGCCATTGGCACCCTTCCTATACTCGCTGCAACAAATACAAACGCCCTTAAAGGGGAATTGCCATGCGCCTTACCTGCCTGTTGACGTCATCCAGCCCTGACGACTCCCTTCCCGAAACATAACGGTTTTTCGTTAGACCCCGTACCAGTCAAAACGCCCGCTTGAGCCACTTGCGCCTTTCTGCGCGAGGACGGTATCGGCTTGCCCGGATTTATTGGGCCGGCAAGGGCAGTGTCGAGGATTTACAACAATGAACAAACTGAATCCAGAGCAACTCAAGGCCGATTACACCGCAGACGTCGTGGTCATCGGCGCAGGCCCTGTAGGGCTGGCCATCGCTAACTATCTCGGCCAGGCCGGGGTAGAGGTGCTGCAGATCGAGAAACTTGACCAGTTAATTGATTACCCGCGAGCCATCGGCATCGATGACGAGTCGCTGCGTACCGTTCAGGCGATAGGTCTGGTCGACCAGGTGCTGCCGCATACCACGCCTTGGCATGCAATGCGTTTCCTCACGCCCAAAGGGCGCTGCTTCGCGGATATTCAACCCGCTACCGATGAGTTTGGCTGGTCGCGGCGCAATGCGTTCATCCAGCCACAGGTCGACGCCGTACTGCACCGGGGGCTCTCACGTTTCGCCAATGTTCAAACATTGTTTTCCCGTGATGTGGTGGGCCTCGACCAGGACGAACACGGCGTCAGCTTGCGCATGAACGGCCCCGACGGACGCTGCGAAACGGTTCGTGCCCGTTACCTGGTCGCGTGCGACGGGGGCAATAGCCTGATCCGGCGGACAATGGATATCTCTTTTGAAGGCAAGACTGCACCCAACCAGTGGATTGTCATCGACATCGCCAATGACCCGCTCGGCACCCCCAATGTCTACCTGTGCTGCGACCCTGTGCGCCCCTATGTTTCGGCGGCGTTGCCCCACGCTGTCCGTCGCTTCGAATTCATGGTCATGCCGGGTGAAACCGAGGAGGAGTTGGGCAAACCTGAGAATATGCGCAAGCTGTTGGCCAAGGTGCTGCCAGACCCGAGCCGGGTCGAGTTGATCCGCAAGCGTGTTTACACCCACAACGCACGGCTGGCGGGCCGATTCCGGTGCAAGCGCGTCCTGCTGGCCGGCGATGCTGCGCACATCATGCCGGTGTGGCAGGGCCAGGGTTACAACAGTGGCATGCGCGACGCGAGCAACCTTGGCTGGAAGCTGGCTCTGGTCGTCAAGGGACTGGCCGGTGAAGCGCTGCTCGACACCTACGAACAGGAGCGGCGCAATCACGTCAAGGCGATGATCGACCTGTCTGTGCTGGCAGGTCATGTACTGGCTCCGCCCAAGCGCTGGCAAGGGACGTTGCGTGACGCAATTTCCTGGACGCTGAACTACTTGCCATCGGTCAAGCGCTACTTTCTTGAGATGCGTTTCAAGCCAATGCCGCAGTACACGGAAGGGGCGCTGGTTACCGAAAAAGGTGGGAAGGCCACACCTGTCGGACGCATGTTCATACAGCCTAAGGTCGTCACCGAAGCGGGTGAGATTCGCTTGTTGGACGACGTGATCGGCAGCAATTTCGCCTTTATTGCCTGGGGCAGCAACCCGCTTTGGGGGTTGAGTGCTGATCAGGTGGAGGCTTGGCGTGCGCTGGGTGCGCGCTTCATCCAAGTGATACCGGACGTTCAACTCAAATCCGGCAATGAGGTTGCGGACGGCGTCATCCGCGTAGGTGATAGCACGGGCCGTTTGAAAGAGTGGTTCGGCCGCTTCCCGGTATCGATCGCGCTGCTGCGCCCGGATCGTTTCGTTGGCGCCGTGGCTATCCCGCAGACCATCGGCCATGTCAGCGACGGCCTGCTGCGTGCGCTCGATGCCCAACCTCTGGCCTCTCGACAGGCGCCTTCGGCGACCAAGGTGGCCTGAGATGAACGCTTATCTGCACTGCCTGTCGCACACCCCTCTCGTAGGTTACGTCGACCCGGAGCAAGCCGTGCTCGCGGAGGTGGGGGAGGTGATTGCAGCCGCTCGCAGGCGCATTGCCGAGTTCGATCCAGAGCTGGTGTTTCTGTTCGCCCCGGATCACTACAACGGTTTCTTCTATGACGTGATGCCGGCTTTTTGCATGGGCATGCAAGCCACTGCCATCGGCGACTTTCAGAGCGCGGCAGGCCCGCTCAATGTACCGCGCGACATCGCCGAGGCTTGTGCTCGCACGGTGCTGGAAGCCGGAGTGGACACTGCCGTTTCCTACCGGATGCAGGTCGACCATGGTTTTGCTCAGCCATTGGAGTATCTGCTGGGTGGCCTGGCCGAAAAACCGGTCATTCCGGTTTTCATAAACAGTGTGGCGATCCCGCTGCCAGGCTTTGCCCGTGCCCGCCTGCTCGGCGAGGCAATCGGTCGTTTCGCTCGGGACTGCGGTAAGCGTGTGCTGTTCATCGGCTCAGGCGGGCTGTCGCATCAGCCGCCAGTGCCGGAACTGGCCCACGTCGATCCACGCATGGCTGATCGTCTGATGGGCAGCGGCCGCAACCTGCCGGCCGATGAGCGCCAGGCCCGGCAAAACCGGGTGATCAGCGCTGCCGAGCATTTCGTGCGGGATCAACACTCGCTGCATCCGCTCGATCCTGCCTGGGATAACCACTTTCTCGACCTTCTGGAGCAACGTCGCTACGGCGAGCTCGACACCATGGGTAACGACGAGCTGTCAGCACTGGCGGGCAAGTCGACGCACGAGATCAAGACCTGGGTGGCAGCCTTCGCCGCACTGGCTGCATTCGGCGACTACCAGACCACCGAACGCTACTACCGACCCATCCCGGAGTGGATCGCTGGCTTCGGATCGCTCAGTGCCCATTCCATTAACTGATGAACAGAGGATTCCCGCTATGACCGGCACTTCCTTCAATGAAGCCACCAGCAGCCGATTTGCCCGCATTTGTGAGGGCGATCTGGACATGCGACTGCACTATAACGATCTTGGCGAGGGGGCCGAGACCATCGTCATGCTGCATGGCTCCGGGCCGGGTGCCAGTGGCTGGGCCAACTTCAGCCGCAACCTCGAACCACTGCTCGCCGCAGGCTATCGCGTGGTACTGATGGACTGCCCGGGGTGGAGCAAAAGCGACCCGATCATCAACAGTGGTTCGCGCTCGGATCTCAACGCCACCGCACTCAAGGGCCTGTTGGATGTTTTGGGCCTGGACCGTGTTCACATCCTCGGCAATTCCATGGGCGGTCACAGCGCTGTGGCCTTTGCCCTGAGCCACCCCGAGCGCGTCGGCAAACTGGTACTGATGGGGGGCGGCACTGGCGGCGCGAGTCCGTTCGTACCGATGCCGACCGAAGGCATCAAATTGCTTAACGGCCTGTACCGCGAGCCGACCATCGAAAACCTGAAGAAGATGATGAACGTCTTCGTATACGACCCAAGCGATCTCACCGAAGCGTTATTCCAGACTCGCCTGGACAACATGCTCAGCCGGCGCGATCACTTGGAAAACTTCGTTTCCAGTCTGGCGGCCAACCCCAAACAGTTTCCTGACTTCAGCGGGCGCCTGGGCGAAATCAAGTCCAGCACATTGGTGGTGTGGGGGCGCAACGACCGCTTTGTGCCGATGGATGTCGGCCTGCGCTTGATCGCGGGCATAGCGGATTCCCGACTGCATGTGTTCAACAACTGCGGTCACTGGGCGCAGTGGGAGCACGCCGCCGCCTTCAACCGCCTGGTACTGGACTTCCTCCGGCACTGATCAAGAGACCGACTCCATGAACATTGATTCGCAGACCCTTGAGCGTTTGGCAGCCGACCTGCGCCGCGCCCAACAGCAGGGGGAGGCTATGGCCCCGCTGCGCGAGACCATCGGCGCGGACAACGCTGAAGCGGCCTACGCCATCCAGCGCCTGAATGTCGCGCATGCACTTGCCCAAGGCAGGCGTCTGGTAGGCCGCAAGATCGGCCTGACCAACCCTAAGGTGCAAGCCCAGCTGGGCGTCGCGCAACCGGACTTCGGCAGTCTGTTCGCCGACATGTGCTACGGCGACAACGAAAACGTGCCTTACACCAGCATCATGCAACCGAAGATCGAAGCCGAGATCGCCCTGGTGCTCGCTCATGACCTGCCCAGCGCGCAAACCACCTTTGCCGATGTGATCGCGGCGACCGGCCATGTGCTGCCCGCGTTGGAGATCGTTGGCAGTCGTGTGCAGGGCTGGAACATACGTTTTGCCGATACCGTCGCAGACAACGCCTCCAGTGGCTGTTTCGTGTTGGGCGGACCGGTTCGCCGGTTGAACGACCTCGACCTGCGCAACGCCGCCATGCGAATGACCCGCAACGGTGAGCCGGTATCCAGCGGATCCGGCATCGAATGCCTGGGCCACCCTTTGAACGCCGCCGTTTGGTTGGCGCGCACCATGGCGCATCTGGGCGATCCGCTGCGTGCTGGCGACATCATTCTCACCGGTGCTCTCGGGCCGATGGTGACAGTAGAGCCAGGTGACCATTTCGAAGCCGAGATCGACGGTTTGGGCCGTGTCGGCGTGACCTTCAGCAGCAAGTGACGGAGACCTACATGAGCCAGAAACGCAAAGTCGCCATCATCGGCTCCGGCAACATCGGTACCGACTTGATGATCAAGATCCTGCGCAACGCCCTGCACCTGGAAATGGCTGCAATGGTCGGTATCGACCCGGCCTCCGATGGCTTGGCTCGAGCCGCCCGCCTGGGCGTGGCCACGACCCACGAGGGGGTAGAGGGACTGACTCGCCTGCCAGTGTTTCCGCAGATCGATTTTGTTTTTGACGCCACCAGTGCCGGCGCCCACGTGAAGAACGACGCCTTTTTGCGTCAGCATAAGACGGGCCTGCGCATCATCGACCTGACCCCGGCTGCTATCGGACCGTACTGCGTCCCCGTGGTCAACCTGGAGGAGCACCTGCAAGCGACCAATGTGAATATGGTCACCTGCGGTGGCCAGGCAACCATTCCTATGGTCGCGGCGGTCTCGCGCGTGGCAAAGGTGCACTACGCCGAGATCGTTGCATCGATCGCCTCAAAATCCGCAGGCCCGGGCACCCGTGCCAACATCGACGAATTCACCGAGACCACCAGCAAGGCGATCGAAGTGATCGGTGGTGCAGCCAAAGGCAAAGCGATCATCATCATGAACCCAGCCGAGCCACCGCTGATGATGCGCGATACGGTGTATGTGCTGAGCGAGAGCGCCAACCAACGGCATGTGGCGGCCAGCATCGAGGAAATGGCCGCGGCAGTGCAGGCATACGTACCCGGCTACCGACTCAAGCAGCAAGTGCAGTTCGAAGAGGTGCACGACCTGAAGCTGCCGGGGCAGGGAACCTTCACCGGCCTCAAGACTTCGGTGTTCCTTGAAGTCGAAGGCGCTGCTCACTATCTGCCGGCCTATGCAGGCAACCTCGACATCATGACATCCGCCGCGCTGGCCACCGCCGAGCGCATGGCCCTGGCGATGGGAGCTTCGGCATGAACGGCAAGAAACTCTATATCAGCGACGTGACCCTGCGCGACGGCATGCATGCCCTCCGCCATCAGTATTCGCTGGATGATGTACGTGCCATCGCTGCGGCGCTGGACCGGGCCAGGGTTGACTCCATCGAGGTCGCCCATGGTGATGGCCTGCAAGGTTCCAGCTTCAACTATGGCTTCGGTGCCCATACCGACCTTGAGTGGATCGAGGCCGCCGCCGACGTGGTCAAGCACGCCAGGATCGCCACGCTGCTGCTGCCAGGGATCGGCACGCTCCACGATCTGAAAAATGCCTACAACGCCGGGGCGCGCATTGTTCGCGTGGCGACCCACTGTACCGAGGCGGATGTTTCGCGTCAGCACATCGAATACGCGCGCGAGTTGGGTATGGACACGGTGGGCTTTCTGATGATGAGTCACATGCAGACACCTGACGGGCTCGCGCAACAGGCCAAATTGATGGAGAGCTACGGTGCTACCTGCATCTATGTGGTGGACTCGGGCGGCGCCATGAACATGGAGGACATCCGCACGCGTTTCCGGGCGGTCAAGGCTGTACTGGATCCTGCGACAGCAACCGGCATTCATGCCCACCACAACCTCAGCCTCGGCGTGGCCAACTCGATCGCCGCGGTCGAGGAAGGGTGCGACCGCATCGACGCCAGCCTTGCCGGCATGGGCGCCGGCGCCGGCAATGCTCCGCTTGAGGTCTTCATTGCTGCGGCTGACAAGTTGGGGTGGAACCATGGCACTGATCTGTATGCGCTCATGGATGCCGCCGATGATCTGGTACGTCCGCTGCAGGATCGCCCCGTGCGGGTGGATCGTGAAACGTTGGCGCTGGGTTATGCCGGAGTGTATTCGAGCTTCTTGCGCCATGCCGAGGTCGCCGCTGCCCGCTACGGCATCAAGGCGGTGGACATCCTCGTCGAGCTGGGCAAAAGACGCATGGTCGGAGGGCAGGAAGACATGATCGTGGATGTGGCGCTGGATCTGCTCAAGCACTGACGCAGATGCCCGGGGGGCCGCGGTGCGGCCCCTTTCCAAGACTGATGACAACCCAACACAAAAACAAAACGGGTGATTTCATGGCGTCTTCTATCAATCCGCCTCGTGCGGCCGTAACGATCGGCCTTTGTTTCCTTGTAGCCATGCTTGAAGGTCTGGACCTGCAGGCCGCCGGTATCGCTGCCCCTGGTATGTCCATGGCATTCGGACTGGGCAAACTTCAGATGGGCTGGGTGTTCAGCGCCGGGATTCTCGGTCTGCTGCCCGGCGCGCTTGTCGGCGGTTGGCTAGCCGACCGCCTCGGGCGCAAGCGCATCCTGATCGGCTCGGTAGCGCTGTTCGGGGTGTTTTCATTAGCCACTGCCCATGCCTGGAGCTTGCCCAGCTTGCTGCTTGCACGCCTGTTGACGGGGGTGGGGCTGGGCGCCGCATTGCCCAACCTGATCGCCCTCACCAGTGAAGTGGCCGGCGAGCGCTTGCGTGGCAGTGCGGTCAGCCTGATGTATTGCGGCGTCCCGCTGGGGGCGGCGCTGGCGGCCGGCATCGGTATCGCGGGGTATGGCGGCGACTGGCAGCAGGTGTTCTACGTCGGTGGCGCCGGACCGCTGCTGATCTTGCCGCCGCTGATGCTCTTCCTCCCCGAATCGGGGCAGTTCCGTGCTGCCGAACACACTCAGGGTGCGTCCAGTCCGGGCCGCGATCTGTTCGGGCAGAGCGCGACCTGGCTACTGTGGCTGAGCTATTTCTTTACCTTGATGGTGGTGTACATCTTGATCAACTGGCTGCCCAGCCTGCTGGTAGGTCAGGGCTACAGCAGCCATGACGCAAGCTGGGTGATGTTCGCTCTGCAAATTGGCGCGGCCATCGGCACGCTGGTTCTGGGCCAAGTGCTCGAACGTCTGCCAGCCGGGGTAACGGCAGCCACGGTTTACTTGGGAATACTCGCCGCACTGGCTGGGCTGGGCCTGGCCAACGCGTTGCCGGCAATGCTGGTCGCAGGTTTCTTCGCTGGCTTCTTCGCGACAGGGGGGCAGGGCGTGCTTTACGCGCTGGCACCTCACTTCTATCCGGTCCGCGTACGTGCCACGGGGGTTGGCGCTGCGGTTGCGGTCGGACGCTTGGGAGCCATGAGCGGTCCCTTGGTCGCCGGCCAGATGCTGGCCCTCGGTGCGGGTTCGGTCGGCGTATTGATGGCCTCGGCTCCTGGGGTAGTCATCGCAGCCCTTGCCCTGTTTCGTCTGATAGGCCGGCGCCCGGCCTGACCTCAGCCGTCATTCAACCTTGCTTGCTCCCTGCTGCGTCCGCGGCAGGGCACCCTACAACTCCAAGAAAGTGAAGTGACCATGCACAAGGTACCGAAAACCCGCTTGGCGCTTGCCGCCGGGCTGTTTTTGACGAACCTGTCCCATGCCGCAGGTTTCATCGATGATAGCCATGCCGAACTGGTGTTACGCAACTTCTACTTCGACCGCAACTATCTGGGCCAGACCCCGCAAGCCGCGGCGCGTGAATGGGCGCAGGGCTTCATTCTCAACGCGACTTCAGGGTTCACAGAGGGGGCGGTCGGCTTCGGCCTGGACGCCAAGGGGATGCTGGGCGTCAAACTGGATTCATCCGCCGACCGTGTCGGCACCGGCCTGTTGCCGTTCGATTCGACCACTCGGGAACCGGCCGACAACTATTCCGAGCTGGGCTTGACGGGCAAGATGCGCATTTCGCGCACCGAGCTGCAAGGCGGCACGATCAGCACCTTCCTGCCGATTGCGTTCGCAAGTCCCGCGCGATTGTTGCCACAAACATTCCGCGGCACTTACCTGCGATCCAGCGATATCGACCGCCTGACCCTGCATGCCGGCTGGCTCGACCGGATTAATCTGCGTGACTCCACCGATTACCAGAAGATGAGCGTCGCTGCACCCAACGGCCGATTCAATGGTGCGGCGACTTCCGACCGCTTTATCTTTGTCGGGGGGGACTATGCCTGGTCAGATGCTTTGACTTTGCGTTACTACCACGCTGAACTGGATCAACTGTACCGAAAGGAATATTGGGGTTTCGAGGATGATCGCAAGTTGGGGCCAGGTCGTCTGAAGAGTGACTTTCGCCTGTTCATCACGGGTGAGGATGGCGCCGCCAAGGCCGGGCCGGTCGACAACCGCAACACGGCGCTGATGCTCGCTTACGCTTGGTCCAGCTACAGTCTTGGCTTCGGTTACATGCGCCTGGACGGCAGCACCGCGATGCCCTATCTGTACGGTACGGAACCTCGGGTGATCACCGAGGGTACGTTGAGTTCGGAATTCCTCAATCCCAAGGAACGGAGTTGGCAAGCCAGGTTCGACAAGGATTTCGCTCCGCTGGGAGTGCCAGGGCTTCGGGGCATGTTGCGCTATGTGCGTGGCGACAACATTGAGCTAATGCGATTTGGCGGGAATGGATTGAGCGAGAGCGAGAAGGACGCGGAGGTTTCTTACGTTGTGCAACAGGGGAGCTTCAAAGGCGTAGCGCTGCGCCTGCGCCATGCCTGGTATCGTAATGATTTCCTCGCTGGCGCTTCGCACCGAGATGACAATGAACTGCGAGTGAACGTGGATTACACGATCAATCTTTGGTAGATCGATTGTCTTGAACGTCCTGCACACCGGATTCAGGCTGTAGAGACGCTTCCAGTTTTTCCTGGATCAGTCTGGCTGTCTTTTGCAAAGCGCTCAGGTAGCGCTTTGCAGCCTGTTCGATCGACATCGCTTTTGCTACGTACACCAGATTCAGACAACCCAGTAAACGCTCACCGGCGAGTACAGGAACCGCGATCGACGCGATTCTCTCTTCGCGGTTCCAGGCCATGAAATTCTCGCCGTATCCCAAATGTCTGACTCTGCGCAACACGTTATCCAGTTGAGAAGGGCTTCGTGCCAACTGAAACTCCATGCCTTCACGTTCTGCCAGGAGAGCAACTATTTGCTCACGCTCGGCATCGCTACAGAACGCGAGGTAGGTCAATCCCGTCGCGGTTTGCAAAAGCGGCAAACGACGACCGATCATGGATCGGTGAAATGACAAGCGACTGAACCGATGCGTAGTTTCGCGCACCACCATTGCGTCGACGTCCAAGGTGCAGAGATCGGTTGGCCATACCACTTCCTGCAATAGCTCCGCGAGTAATGGCGCTGCAATGGCGCTGATCCATTGTTCATCGCGAAATCCTTCGCTCAGTTCGCGCACCTTCAGGGCAAGCCGGAAGCTGTCGTCGGACTCGCTGCGGCGAACATAACCTTCGTCTTGCAGGGTCTCCAACAGCCGGCGAACGGTGGTTCGGTGCAGTCCTGTGAGTTCGGCCAGGAGAGTCGGGCTGGCACCGCCATCCAACCGATTGAGGGCATTGAGCAAGGCAAGACCGCGGCTCAATCCGCGCACGGTCTTGTAATCGGAGCCGCGGTCTTTGTTCACAAAAAAATCCTTATTAATTATTGATGTGCACTTGGTGCACCGATGTGTTGTTTTTCATTGTAGGACAATCTTCGTGATTCTTATACTCGTTGAATCAAGCGCTTGACGCAGTGTTCTCCACTCCAAAAAGGCATCTCCTATGAATCGCAGACAAATCCTGCAGTCCATGGCTACTACCGCAACCGTCGCCGCGGTATCTGGATTGTCTCCAGCCGGCGCTCGTGCATCTGAAAGCACCCGGACAACGGGCGTATCTGCTCGAGAGAATCCCCGCCGCATTGATACACACCAGCATGTTGTTCCGCCGTTCTATGCGAAGTGGCTGGAGTCACGCGGGATTACCGCAGGCGGACTGCCCATTCCAGACTGGAGCGTAGAGGGCGCTCTGGACTTGATGGACAGCAACGGCATCGAAACCGGAATTCTCTCGGTCTCGACCCCGGGTGTGCATATCGGAAACGATGCAGAGGCTCGTGTGAAAGCTAAAGAGGTCAATGAGTTTTGTGCCGAGGTTGTTGACAAACATCCTGGACGATTTGGATTTTTCGCGACATTGACACTGCCCGATGTCGCAGGGGCAGTCGAACAAGCCGAGTATGCGTTGACGGCATTAAAGGCAGACGGCGTCGTTTTGTTGGCAAATGTACGGGGAACTTACCTCGGCGCGCCCGAGTGGGATCCACTGATGGAAACATTGAACCGTCATCGCGCCACGGTTTTCGTACACCCCTCAGAACTTCCAACCCCACCGGTCGACGGAATTCCCCCCTATGCCGCGGATTTTCTCCTCGACACCACTCGTGCGGCCTTGAACCTGGCCAAGCGCGGTTGTCTGGAGCGCTACCCCGAGCTGAAGATCATCTTGTCTCATGCGGGCGGGTTCCTTCCCTATGCTGCCGAGCGTATGGCACGTGTCTGCTCGGACGATGGCAGCACGGAACGAGGAATCGAGCGGTTGCGCAAGTTTTACTTTGATACGGCGCTGTCCAGCAGTCCATATGCCTTGCCGGCGCTGCTGGCATTCGCCAAGCCAGAGAACATAACCTTCGGCAGTGATTGGCCTTACGCCAACAAAGAGCGTTCAAGCCATTTTACCGGGCTGCTGGATACCTTCGACCTATCCGACTCCGAGCGCGTGGCCATTTGCCGGGCAAATGCTTTGCGTATGTTTCCTCGCTTGGTCTGAACCAACGGGCATACCCAGGGGCCTGTAAAGTTTGGCGGCGACTGCACTGGCCTGGCCGTTCGAGCAATGGCGATCACGCCTTGTTCGGGTGACCGACGCCGCTGAAGGACAGTTTTTCACAGATGAAGGTTCACTATTGGTTACAAACTGTGGCTAAAATGCCATCCATTCACCCAATGCCCCTGTACGGCATGGGCTCAAGGATGCGCCATCGGGACGCTGTTTTGTTTTCAGACCACTGCCGCAGGCCGCTGGCCGACGCCCTCGGGGCGCGCAGTTTGTTCACTTCTGACGTGTGACGATTTCCGTGAAACTCATCATTGCCGCTGTATATGTCATTTCCATTGCATACGTTCACCTGCGTGGCCGCGTGCGCCACAAGCTCGGCCGCCAGCTCAGCGACCACTCGACGTTTCTGGCGCCGGTCAACTGCTTCCTTTATCTGTTCTCCAAGATGCCCAACAAGCCTTACCTCAATCCGGCGGACTTTCCGGACCTGAGCCCGTTGCAGGCCCATTGGGAAGAAATCCGCGAGGAAGGTCAGAACCTTCTGCGCGCCGGTGAGATCAAGCGCTCGAACCAGTACGACGACGTCGGTTTCAACTCCTTCTTCAAGACCGGCTGGAAGCGCTTCTACCTGAAGTGGTACGGCGACAGCCACCCGTCGGCCATGAAACTGTGCCCACGCACCACAGAACTGGTGCAGAGCATCGGTTCGATCAAGGCGGCGATGTTCGCCGAGCTGCCGCCGGGCTCCAAACTGGTGCGCCACCGCGACCCGTACGCCGGTTCCTACCGCTATCACCTGGGCCTGGAAACGCCTAACGACGCCGGCTGCTACATCAACGTCGACGGCGAGAACTACCACTGGCGCGACGGCGAAGCGGTGATGTTCGACGAGACCTACATCCACTACGCCGAAAACACCACCGACCAGAACCGCATCATCCTGTTCTGCGACATCGAACGTCCGATGAAGTACCGCTGGGCGGCGGCGTTCAACAGCTGGTTCAGCCGCACCGTGATGTCGGCGGCCGGCGCGCCGAACGACGCGGGCGACCGCACCGGCGGGATCAACCGCCTGTTCACCAGGATCTACAAAGTGCGCCTGCGCGGCAAGGAACTGAAAAAACGCAACCGTGCGCGGTACTACATGGAAAAGTGGGCGATCTTCGGTGGTCTGCTGGCGATCTTCATTCTGATCTGAATTCGGTGGCGTTCTTGCGGACGTCATCGCGGGCAAGCCCGCTCCCACAGGTTCCGGGGCGTTCACTGATGTTGTGTTCGACACGAACCCGACACCACCCTCAACGGTAATCACGCCCTGTTACAGGTTACCCGTCCCTCACGGGTTAACAAATCCGAACCCTCGGCGTAGCGTGGACTCGAACGCTTCAGTCCACGCGCCCCGAGGTCGATCATGAACCGTTATCTGTCAGGCATCGCCGCCCTGATCCTCAGTGGCGGCCTGGCGCAGGCCGACGTCACTGCGCCGCCTAGCATGCCGTTGCTGGCCCAAAGCCCGACCGGCAACAGCAACAACCCCTACAACAGCCCGATCCGCCGGGCCAATCCCAACAGCATGCAGGGCACCCAACCCAATGTGCCCGCCCTGCAAGGGCCGAACACCGTGCCGGTGCCGCGTCCGCCCACCCTCGAAAACCGTGGCATCGGCAATGGGCAATCCTCGCGTCCGGCGCCCGGCGCTCCCCCCGTGTTCATTCCCAATCCTCCGATGCGGGACACCGGCAACAACCGTTGAACGACAAGCAAACAAAAGGAATCGTGCATGTTGCGTAAAACCCTGTTGGCCGGCCTCTGCGCCGGTGCATTGGCGAGTTTCACCCTCCCGGCGACCGCTGCGCCCGTGAAGGAACTGCAGAGCGAGCAGGGCACCCTGCAAGTCACCACCATTGCCCAAGGCCTGGAACACCCTTGGGCGCTGGCGTTCCTGCCGGACGGCCACGGCATGCTGGTGACCGAGCGTCCCGGCAACCTGCGGCGGGTGAGTGCGGACGGCAAGGTGTCTGCGCCGATCAGCGGCACGCCCAGCGTTTGGGCCAAGGGGCAGGGCGGGCTGCTGGACGTGGCGCTGTCGCCGTCGTTCAAGGAGGACCGGCTTGTGTACCTGTCCTACGCCGAGGGCGGCGGTGCCGGCGACAAAGCGGGAACGGCGGTCGGCCGTGGGCGTCTCTCGGGCGACATGACGACGCTGAATAACTTCCAGGTGATCTTCCGCCAAGAGCCCAAGCTGTCGGTCGGCAACCATTTCGGCTCGCGGCTGGTGTTCGACCGCGACGGCTTCCTGTTCATCACCCTGGGCGAAAACAATGACCGGCCGACCGCCCAGGACCTGGACAAGCTGCAAGGCAAGATCGTGCGGCTGTACCCGGACGGCAAGGTGCCGGACGACAATCCCTTCGTCGGTCAGTCCGGCGTGCGGCCGGAGATCTGGTCCTACGGCCACCGCAACCCGCAGGGCGCGGCGCTCAACCCGTGGAGCGGCACGTTGTGGGAAAACGAACACGGCCCGCGCGGGGGCGATGAGGTGAACATCATCGAACGCGGCAAGAACTACGGCTGGCCGCTGGCGACCCACGGCATCAACTACTCGATGCAGCCCATCCCGGAAGCCAAAGGCAAAACCGCCGAGGGCACGGTCGGTCCGCATCATGTCTGGGAGAAGTCACCGGGCGTGACTGGCCTGGCGTTCTACGACGCCGACCGCTTCAAGGCCTGGCAGCACAGCGCGTTCATCGGCGCGCTGGTGGGCCAGGCACTGATCCGCTTGCAGTTCGACGGCGACAGGGTGGTGCACGAAGAGCGCTTGCTGGGCGAGTTGAAACAGCGGATCCGCGACGTGCGGCAAGGGCCGGATGGCTACCTCTACGTGCTGACGGACGAAACGGACGGTTCGCTGTACAAGGTCGGCCTGAAATAGCCCCGCATCCTGTGGGAGCGGCGGTGCCCGCCATCGCCAGCAGGCTGGCTCCCACAGATTTTGAGTACGACACAGAGCCCCTGTGGGAGCGAGCCTGCTCGCGATGATGGCGGTGCATCTGGCATCGGTGTGTCAGAACAGCCGCCATCGCCAGCAGGCTGGCTCCTACAGGAATTTCGCACGACACATGCCATCCGGCATCACTCTTGGCGGGCAAACACCACCACCGCCGCCCGCAGCTTACCCCGGCCGAACCGGCTCATTTTCTCGAACTCGCCATGACTGACCGGCACATGCTGGCAGTCGATGGGCTGGCGATGCAGGCTGTGATCCACGTCCGGGTCGTGCAGGTAGACGAACTCCTCGTCGCAATCAGTGACGATCACCCAGTGCGGGGATTTGGAGCGGGTCAGGCGGTAGCTGCTGATCAGCACCAGAGGCTGCCCGCCGGCCTCCAGCAAACGGGGCAGGTCCAGTGCCGAGCCGACGGTCTGTTCGACATCGCTGTCGCGCAATTGCGCGATGAAGACCTCATGCACCAGGCGCATGACGTCCTTTTTATGCTCGCCACGCACCCCGTCGAGGAACAGCGGTCCGGCCATGCTCAGGTGCAGGCGCACCCGAAGGCCCCGGCGCCATGCCGCCAGCGCCAGCCCTTGCGGGCTGCAGCCGCCATGGCCGGACGTCATGAACACCGTGGTCGCCTCGCGCCATAGCTGCACTTCCTCCTGGCGCTCCAGCGGCCGTCCAGGCTGCAACGCCCCCATGGCCATCAGCAGGCAAGCCGGGCCGCAGGTGAATTCCGTGGTTTGCCGGTAATAGGGAACGTTGACGCTGCGAGTGTCGCGGTGCTGGAGGATGCGCTTTTCCAGGCGCAACGCGTCGGCATGGTCCTCGTAGTAATCGTGGATCAGCGCAAAGCGCCGGTAGCCGTTGCTTTCGTACAGCGCGATGGCCGCCGGGTTGTCGGTGCGCACTTCCAGCCGCAGGTAGGCGCAATCGTGCTCCAGCGCGCAAGCCTCGATGCGTTGCAGCAGTTGCCGGCCCAGCCCGACACCCCGTGCCGAGGCCGCGATGGCGATGGAATACAGCCGGGCCAGCGACGTGCCGCGATGAAACAGCACCAGCGCATACCCCGCCAATTGCCCGGCGTGCGTGGCCACCCACAGTTGCCCGTGGGCGCGGGTGATCATCCACTGAAAGCTGCGGGCAGTGAGCCGGTCCGTGGTGAAACATTGCGTCTCCAGCGCCATCAGCGCCGGCAGGTCTTCGGTTGTCGCCAGACGAAAGACAGGGTTCATATGACCACCGTAAAAGTTGCGTAACGAAACGGGACTTTCGAAAAACTTCGTGCTTAATAGAAATGGTCTTGTTCTCCAACGGATCGATTTCTATGTCAGCGGTACAGGGTCATTGGCGCGAAGTATCCGGGCAAAGTTTGCCGGCGGCAACTTATTTAAATCCGGTCGTTGCAACTTCCAGCCGGGTGCTGATCATTGTCGAGCGCAAGGAAGATTGGGCCTCTTACTTCCCCAGCGAAGACATCGTCACCGCCCAGGAATACCTGGAGCAAACCCCCGGCAGCGAGCCGGGCAAGCGGGTGCAGGTGATCAACCTGTGCCGCAGCTACAAGTACCTGGGGCACGGTTATTACTGCTTGCTGTTGGCCGAGGCCCGTGGGCACCGGGTCATCCCGTCGGTGAAGACCATCAGCGAACTGACGCGCAAGTCGCTCTACGGACTGGCGCTGGAAGACCTGGACAAAACCCTGGAAAGAGCCCTCAGCCATCATCTCTACAGCGATACGGAAGGGTTTACGCTGACGCTTTACTTTGGCCGTACGCATATCGAACCCTTGCAGGATCTGGCCCGCCAGTTGTTTGAAGTGTTTCCGTGTCCGATTCTGTTAGTTGAATTCAAGCGAACTAACGGTTGGCACATCGAGGGCATCAAGTCGGGGTCGCTGCATAAGTTGCGCGATGACCAGGAAGACCAGTTCGCCAATGCCCTGGATGGTTTCAGCCGTAAAGTCTGGCGCCTCCCGCGCTCCCGTCAGGTGGCCCGTTACGACCTGGCGATCCTGCACGATCCCCAGGAAGCGCTGCCGCCGTCCAACGCCCGGGCGCTGGCCAATTTCGTGCGGGTCGGCAAAGGCATGGGCATCGACGTGGAGCTGATCGAGCGCAAGGACTACGCGCGGCTGGCCGAATACGACGGCCTGTTGATCCGCGAGACCACCAGCGTCGACAACCACACCTACCGCTTCGCCAAGAAGGCCGAGAGCGAAGGGCTGGTGGTGATGGACGACCCGGCGTCGATCCTGCGCTGCACCAACAAGGTTTACCTGACCGACCTGCTCGGCAGCCATCAGCTGGGCATGCCCGCCACGGAAATCCTCTACAAGGAGCGACCGGAAGATTTCGAACGGGTCGGCGAGCGCCTCGGCTTTCCGCTGGTGCTGAAGATCCCCGACGGCTGCTTCTCCCGTGGCGTGATCAAGGTCGAAAGCCAGCAGGCGCTGCTGGAGGCCACCGCCGAACTGTTCGAGCATTCGGTGCTGTTGCTCGCCCAGGAGTTCTTCTACACCGAATACGACTGGCGCATCGGCGTGCTCAACCGCAAGCCGATCTTTGCCTGCCAGTACTTCATGTCCAAGGGCCATTGGCAGATCTACAACCACAAGGCCAAGGGCCAGGACGTCAACGGCGAATGCCGCACGCTGCCGATCCACGAAGCGCCGAGGGCGGTGGTGGAGCTGGCGGTGAAGACGGCCAACCTGATCGGCGACGGGCTCTACGGCGTCGACCTCAAGCAGGCCGGCGACAAGGTGGTGGTCATTGAAGTCAACGACAACCCGAACCTGGATGCAGGCATCGAAGACGCCTATCTGCAGGACGATCTGTATTCGCTGGTGCTGGAGGAGTTCGTGCGGCGCCTGGAACTCAAGCGTCGCGGCCAGGCCTGGTGACGCGCCGATGATCAGCGGTTTTGCGCTCGGCCATGGATCGTTGCACCGGGTCGAACGGCTCGACGCCGACGTCATGCTGTTCAGCGACCCCGACGCCGGCGAACGGGATCTGCTGCACAGCCACTTCAAGCTCGACGCTCATGCGTTGGCCTCGGCGCTGGACCCGGACGAGGTCTCGCGGATCGAGTTTCACCCGGACCATCTGTTCCTGATCTGGAAACGCCCGGAGAAGTACGCCGGCGGCGGCAGCCTGGCGTTCGAGGTGTCGTCCTGCGGCTTGCTGTTCTCGCCGGGGCAATTGCTGGTGATCGCCACCGACGACACGCCGCTGCACGGCCTGGGCACGGGGCGGCCGCTGAACTCGCCGCTGGACGTGCTGCTCGACCTGCTGTTCAACAACATCCATCACTACCTCGGGCATTTGAAGGTGATCAAACTGGTCGCCCGGGAGCTGCAACAGAAGTTCAACGCCTCGATGCAGAACCAGCACCTGATGCAGATGTTCAACCTCAGCGAAAGCCTGATCTATTACATCAATGCCCTGCACAGCAACGGCGCGGTGCTCACCCGGCTGCGCAACCACGCGGAAAAGCAGCACTTCGGCAGCGAAGCCCTCGGCCTGATCGACGACCTGATCATCGAAAACAACCAGTGCTACAAGCAGGCGGAAATCTACTCGACGGTATTTTCCGGACTGATCGATGCGCGGGGCAACCTGATGAACAACAGCACCAACAGCCTGCTGCGCAAGCTCACGCTGATCAACGTGGTGTTTCTGCCGCTCAACCTGATCGCGAGCATCGGCGGGATGTCCGAATTCAGCATGATGACCGCCGGCACGCCGTGGTGGGTGTCGTACCCGCTGTTTCTCGGGGCGATGGTGCTGGCGGCGGGGGGAATGCTGCTGGGGCTCAGGCGGTTGGCCGGGTGACGGTATCCGCCATTGACTTGTTCACCGGCCTCAGGCTAATTTCCAGCCCATGACCTGCACCGTACTGCTTCTTCAGCCGAGCATTATTATTACCGCCATTCCTCATCTGGCGGGCTAGCGCACGGCTGCAGCACCCAACCCGCCCTCGAGGCGGGTTTTTTCTTTCTGTCTCCGGGGCTCCAACCAATGTCAGGAGACGACCATGCGCCACAGCCCCGCCCAGCAAGCCCTGCTTGAACAGTATGTGAAAAGGATCCTCGCCGCGCCGGTCTACGAACTGGCGGTGCGCACGCCGTTGCAGGCCGCGCCGGCGTTGTCCGCAATGCTCGGCAACCGCATTCTGCTCAAGCGCGAGGACCTGCAGCCGACGTTCTCGTTCAAGATCCGCGGCGCCTACAACAGGCTGGTTCAACTGACCGACGAGCAAAAGGCCTGCGGCGTGATCACCGCGTCGGCCGGCAACCATGCCCAAGGCGTGGCGCTGGCCGCCCGCGAACTGGGGATCGCCGCCACCATCGTCATGCCGACCACCACACCCGAGCTGAAAGTGCTGGGGGTGCGCAGTCGCGGCGCCGAGGCCTTGCAGCACGGCGAGAGTTTTCCGTTCGCACTGGCCCATGCGCTGCAACTGGCCGAGCAGACCGGGCGCACCTTCGTCCCGCCGTTCGACGACCCGGACGTGATCGCCGGGCAGGGCACCGTGGCCATGGAGATCCTGCGGCAGCATCAAGGCGAACTGGATGCGATCTTCGTCCCGGTGGGCGGCGGCGGGTTGATCGCGGGCATCGCCGCTTACGTCAAATACCTGCGGCCCGAGGTGCGGATCATCGGCGTCGAGTCGGAACACTCGGCCTGCCTGAAAGCCGCGATGACGGCGGGGGAGCGGGTGGTGCTGCCCAGCGTCGGCACCTTCGCCGACGGCGTGGCCGTGGCACAGATCGGCGCCTACGGCTTTGAGGTCTGTCGGTTCTGCGTGGATGAGGTGGTCACCGTCAGCAACGACGAACTCTGCGCGGCGATCAAGAACATCTACGACGATACCCGCTCGATCACCGAACCTTCCGGCGCGCTGGCGGTGGCCGGGATCAAGCGGTATGTGGCCCAGACCGGCGCCCGGAACCGGACGTTCATCGCCATCGATTCCGGTGCCAACATCAACTTCGACAGCCTGCGCCACGTGGCGGAGCGCGTGGCGGCGTGCGGCTCAGCGGTGTGAGGTCATTCCGGGAGGGCAACGCCGACCTTGTCGGCGGCCGACCAGACGCGAAATCGCACTTCGACGTCGCTCGGCGCGTACACCACGATCGGCAGCTTGCTGTTGTAGCGCAGCAGGAAGCCGTCGCCGACCACCGGCACGAACGCGCGTTTCTTCTTGGATTCCGGCGGGCAGGCCATCAGGGTGCTCACCGGGCCGGAGACCTTCTCCAGGCGGTAGAACGGATAGCCCCAGCCTTCGAGGTTCTTTTCCTGCAGGCTGCCGCCCAGGTGCTGGCGGTTGCAGTCCACCTCCAGGGTCTTGCCGGCCATGATCTCGACCTTGAAGTTGTCTTCGTCGGCCTGTTGCGGCAGGTGGATGACCTGGCGGGTGAAACCGGCTTCAGCCTTGGGGTAGGGCGCCACGTCTTCGAGTTTGGCGGCGTGGGCGAAGGTGGACAGGCTGGCGACCATCAGGCCGGTGGCCGCGTAAGCGGTGAGGGATCCCATGTAAGCCTCCTGGCGGGTGTCGGATAAATTGGGCGGGCAGTTCTACCAGCGTAGGCGATGAATGCAAACCCCTGAAGTGTTGCAAAATGCGGTGCGCAAAGCGGGCAACCCTGCAATCTGCAACAGGCACAATGCTGGCCCGTGCCGCCAAGTGCCTGATTTCCCAAAGGGACGTCACTAACCGATGAAAGGCACGGTTTATGCGTCGTTCCGGTGCGGCGCACCGAGTTTGTGCGCCTACACTCCAATGGGCATTTCGCAGTACCGCCGCCTGAAGCCACCAAGGAACCAGTGGAGACACATCCGCACGGGTAAGCCTCAGCGGTCGACGTGAATACTTGATTGGCAGTCTCACAGTAAGGAGAGGGTTCGCCATGTTTCTGTCTGCCTTGGAACTACGCAACATCATCGAAAGCAGCTTTCTGCCGAAACGCTGCCAATGCACGCTGACCCCGGAACTGTCGATGACGGTGAAAGTGTTTGGCGACCACCAGACCGACCAGGTGGATCTGCTGGTCAGCGGCATCGACGCCAGCCACCTCAACGGCTGCCGCGAAATCAACGACCTGATCGCCGGCCTGCGTTCGGATCTGGCCCAGAGTACCGCCACACACCACTACACGCCCCGGTCGAAGGCCGGTTAGCTCACCGTCTCACTCAGTGAGACCGTCACGCGCCGGGCCTGAACAAAGCCGAGGCCCAGCGCGAACTCGACCAGCACCGCCAGCAGGATCGCGGGGCCCGCGTGGCCGTTGAGCCACTCGCCGAACCCCAGCACCGCCAGCCCGAAACACCCGACCGTGAAACCGTTGCCCAGCGCATGGCGCGTGGCCGACGGCGGCGCATTGCGCACCAGCCAGAACATCACCCCCAACGCCGCGAACAGTACCGCGCTGCGCCGGGCGACGAACCCTGCCGCGGGCGAGTAGTCGATGCTCCAGATCGCCAGCAGCCCGTCAGGCACAAAGCCCCAGACGATGGCCAGGAGAAAGCACAACAGGGCGGTGAAGGTCGACAACGTGCGGAACGACAACTGCATGGCGGATCCTTGCGGCAGTAGGAGGGAGCCCCGAGCATAACCGCCGGGGCCCTCGCTCGCCTACCGTCAGGCCGCAAATCAGAACGGTCTGTCAGTTCTGGAAACTGCACGCGTCAGACAATTTCCGGTAGCTGATTTCCTCGGGCTTGCCGTTGTTGTCGATGTACTTCATGTCGGCGGTGATCACCTTGCAGTCCTGGGTCGGCGGTTCGGTGAGCGACACCACTTTGGCCACGTGCAGCGGCATGCCGTACTGGTAGGGCACGGCCTTGGACGGCGCGGCGCTGTCGTTGGCCTGGGCGAGCCCGGCGAAGGCGGTGCAGGCGAGGGTGGTGGCGAGCAGAAGGGGACGCATGTTCATGGCGGGACTCCGGTGCGACGCAAGGGGCATTCGGCCAATGGCAGGCCGAACCAGCCGCACTGGGCGTCAGCGGACGGCTGAGGGCGTGCGGTTGGGTAGAGTCTTGGACCGTGGCGTTAAGCGACGGTTAAGCGGGCTGAATGGAGGCTGTCAGGGGGCGGGGCGATTTCTGAGGCAGGTGCGGAGCGTTCCTACAAGGGTGGATGCCTTGTCTGCTTTCGGGGGGTGGAGCAGGGCGGCTATCGTTTGGCGTCGCTGCAAAATCAGCGATTCAGGTTTGGTCGCCTGAAAATCCGATGCATGTGTGCCATTATTCGCGCCGCGGACATTTATGTCTTCGGAGTGCATTGCTGTGGCGGCTGTGTGCAGGGTCGCTTTCGGGCGAACCGGGTTGGTGATTCTCCGGTGACCAAACCTGTACACAGTCCGCCTCCCCACCGTTTGGTCACGGTGCTGGCGGTTACTTTCAGTTCATTTGAGTAATCACCATGCCGACACTTAATCCGCTTCCCAATCGTTATCACCGCCTCAACAGTTGCGTTACCGAAAGCGCCCCGATGGTCATCGACACCGAGGCCAACCCCAAAGACATTTTCGAAGCCGGCGTCCAGCGCGTCCGCGCCTGCAGCGACCTGCTCGAAACCCTGCATTGCCTCTGCTTCAAACACGCCGACGTCCAGGACATTCCCCACATCACCCATGCGTTGTACCTGCTGGCGCAGGACGGCAATGATTTGCTGCAGGTTGCGCAGCAGCGGATGCTGAACTGGCAGGCGCCTGCTTGAGCTTAAGGCTGCGGTAGAGGAGGGAGTCCGGCCAGACTCCCTTTTAGGCCATTTCAACAATCGCTAGTTGCAAGGCCCCATTTGCCCCGGTTCAGGCCATGCTGACGGTGGATGAAGGAGGAATCTGCGCGAGTCGCACGGACTCCTGGTTCTCACGATGCTCCGCCCAGCGGTCGATGTGCTGTTGCAGCTCGGGCAAATCGCTGCGGTCACCATAGACATCCGCCATGGTGAGTTTGGTTTTGCTCAATGAGGTCAGCTTGCGAAGCGTTTCCTCGACAGCCTCCAGCTCCTTCTTGTTGTGCTGGACGGCCTGTCGGATCGCGGTCTGGCGTTCCTGCAAATCCGACATGCTCGAGCGGCGTTGCATTGGCGTTGCACGATCCTGCGGACGCCCCTCGATGGTGCCTCCGGGGAACTCCGAATCGGCATCGCGTTGCCATTTCTGCAGCTCTGTGCGGTAGGTCTCCACTTCGAGTTTCAGGCGGTCGGACTCCGTGGTGCTGATGATGAAGCCGCCGGTGGTCTGGGTATCCTGCCAGCGCTTCAGGCTGGCCCAGCAGGCCGGGATGTAGCCGTCGAGCATCTTGTGGTCGGCACCGTTGGCGGCCTGGACCAGAAACTGGCTGCGGTCCGGCGTGTCGTTGTTTTTCATCTGCTTCATGCAGCGGGCCATGGCGGCTTCTTCGTAGCCTTCGCAGCTGGGCGTCCATAGGACAGAGGAGACGATGCGTCCAGGCAGTTGCAAGGGCATGAAGTAGCGTTGTTCGCCGTGGTGCCAGTAAGGCTTGCCGCCGAAACGCGTCAGGCCAGCCCCGAACACCAGGCCGCCAGCCACAGGCGTCAGCACGCCGGAAACCGTCGCCACCAGGCCTGTGATCCAGATGGGTTTCTTTGTGCTCATCCAGCCGGCGGGCACGCTCGGGACCGGATCGTTCTGGTTGACGATCCGGTGGTGCACCAGCCCGGTTGCGGACTCGACAAAATCTTTGTCGCCGGCCCGGGGAGCGCCGAACGTGTAGAGGATGACGTCGCTGGTGATTTCTCGGTGCAGCCATTCGGAGAGCAGCAACGCGATTGCACCGCCGAGGCTGTGGCCGCAGACGAGTATTTTTTGGTCGGTGCGGAAGCGAAGAACGTAACGCTCGATGAATGGACGCAATGCCATGAATGCTTCGTAGAAACCTTGGTGCGCTTTACCCGTTCCACCCTCAATCGGCACTTGTTTGGCATCGACATCTCGCCAGGCGTCCCAGCCTTCCGCTGTACCTCTCACGCCGATGAGAATTACCCGATCATCGTGGGTGGCATAGGCCTGGGTGTCGGTGTTTTTCCAGTCAGTGCTGCCTTGTCTCGAATCGTTGAAAAAGTGCACGCTCATTGGCGTTTCCGATTCTTCACCGGAGGAAGGGTCGTTTTGTGGGTAAAGCTCAGGGTCAAAAGGCACTATTTCCAAGCGCTTTGAATAGGGAACATCTTCGACCAGTGGGAACGATGGTTTCTTGGAGTCCGCGAAACTTGACGGCTCTTCGAAGCAAGCAAGGCAGGTATTCAGCACATGGCCAATGGTGCCGCGCTTGGGATAGGTGAACTCGAAATCTTTTTTGGGGGCTGCATCAGGTTTTTCTGGCGTCTGACCAAAAGCACCGTAGCTCAGTGTGGCGAGCAGCGACAATTGATACAAATTCAGCGCACTGAATTCCGGGGCCAAAGACAAAAGTGGTCTGAACGCGCGAAGGGCACGCACTTCGAGAACGTAATGTTTCTCTGGAAGTAGGCCCACTCCAAAACTTGGAACTTTGTCTCCAGCGAAGTCACGGGCGAGTTTGGCGCAACCTGCGGGCACTGGACTGGAAAGTTTGGCGGCAGGAGGCAGATGCTTGGTGAATTCGACAAGGTCGCGGACTTCGACGTTGTGATATTCGCCTTTTTCGGCCGAGGCGCGGTAAGCGCCTGTTTTGCCTGTGCTGCCGATTGGGCGTCTAAGTGTTTTCTCAGCGGCTACCTGAAGTTCTGTTACAGGTATTCTGTAATCCTTGCGTCTAGACAGGTCAGCATAAATAGTTTCACTTCCCTTGTACGGAGTAGATAGTGTCAATATTAACGGGCCACTGTAGGTTCCAGTTAATCGCGCGTAAGCTTCTCCATCCAAGGTGCCTTCGTACTTTGTGCCCTCCGAGTCAGTTAATACATAACTCAGACCTGCGTAGGGCTTGGCATCTCCGAATTCGTCGACTAAACGAAAGCTGATCCAGCCTCCTCGCAATGGGCATGTACGCCCTTGATCAGAAAGCAATGACTTTTCTTGGCTTTGCATAAAAATCCTTATTCATTACATCCCGGGTACACGGAGCACTCACGCCCATTTAGCTTGAATGTTTTAAACTGTGGTGGTGTAGCGCATAGCGCTTCACGACTAGATTCCTGGCGTCCAGAGCACGGCTTCCATCCACCGGGAACCTTGAGCCAATATCCTTCGTAATAGGGTTGTTCCTCAGGAGAGAGTCTGAATTCAACGTGAACTGACTTGCCCGCTAACTCGTTTCTTGCGAGTGCTCCCCCAGGCTTTCGGCGCTTGAAGTTGTCCTCTGCCAATTTCCATTCAGGGCCAGTAGCTTCACAGGATAGAATTTTTTCAACTTCCCCTTTTTTTATCTTTGCTGTGCTTATTTGGAAGTACCAAGCGCAGAGAGCACGTTGTTCTAAAACCTCAGGAGAGCGACTTTTCATATCTGCGTCGGTCATTTTTCTAATGGAAAGGCCACCCGCTGACTCCAAGTCTCGGTCCAATGATCCTGTTCCGTATCTGGCGCTCACCTCGTAGCTAACGCGCGTAAGCTCCATTGAACAATCAGCGATGTGGAATTCCAGCGGAATGTCTGTGGAGACTGTTTGCTGAATGTCTTTGGCATCAGTTGTATTCGACTTTTGTTGCTGGCGCGTAACATTTCCACCGAGGCCTGGGCTGTAGGTCTCGCATTTTTCACCACTTTTAGGCGAGTAACTGGCTTTGGATGTGAAACCAAATTTCGAAGGAATCGTGGCAACTAATGTGAAGTGCTCCTGGCTGTAGTAGCTGGTAGCTCCTTCAGCAGAGTCCTTCGCAATCTGTCCCGCAAAGCTGCATGCACCTATCAATGGCAGAGCAAGGAAGAACACGGCTTGGACACCGCATGAAAAATACTTGCTAGTCATGAACTACTCCCAGTTCAACACAATTAGGATAGATGGTGCACTTGCGTTTGTTCATTTTGAAGGTTCTGAAGTTTCTAGTGTCTCCACGGCAGAACCCGTAGGGATCGCTGGGCCCATTTCCGAGACACGGTTTCCAACCCTCTGGGACCTTTTGCCATGTATCGCCGACTGCTGGACGTTCTTCATTTGAAAGGTGAAATTCGATTTTTACCGTTGTGCTCGCTAGTTTATTTCTGTCAATGGCGGCCCTAGGCTTGCGACGCTCATATTTTTTGGAAGGGGCCGACCAGTTGTCATCTGATGCATTACAAGAGAGAATTTTTTCTACCTCACCTAGCTTTGCTTTGGACTTGCTAATTTGGAATAGCCATGAGCACAAGCCTTTTTGTTCGACAACAGTCGGCTCTTTCTTTGATACGGTGTTGACCGTTGAAGATCTGACAGAAAGCCCACCCGCGATATCCAGGCCATGATCCCACGCATCAGGTCCATACGTAGCGTTTACTTCATAGATTACGCGGGACAACTCCATGGAGCAGTCTGCGATATGGAACTCCAATGGAATATCTGTAGATACCGTCTGCTCTACGTCCTTGGCGACGGTCGTGTGTGATCTCTGTTGCTGCCGGGTAACTGACCCGCCCAACCCAGGGCTGTACATTTGGCAACTTTCACCTGCTTTTGGCGAATACTGGGCTTTTGACGTAAAGCCGAATTTGGCAGGCAAAGTGGCAACCAGCGTGAAGTGCTCCCACGAGTAGTAACTCACGCTGCTTTCAGTCATCTGACGCGCGAAGCTGCAACCACCGAGTATTGGTACCGCCGCGACTGCAATCCACAGTCGAGCCTTCAAGCCGTGGCACCGGCTTTCGGCTCAGCGAACACTCGTTGGCATCGGTCAAAGTGCTGTTCCGGCGTTTCTCCGGGGATGGGTTCCCAGGCAATGTCAGCGGCGCATGGTGGCGACAGGCGCCGGCTCAGCATCAGTTCGCGCTGTTCCGGTGTCTGCCAGCCCCAGGTGTCGAGCAGATCCATCTGTTCTTCCAGCCATTCGCTGACCACGTGGGTTTCCGCCAGTGCGGCGGCTGCATCGACGTGGTACGTGAACAGCCAGCGCTTGAGGTTGTCGCGCAGGATGCTGCGGGCCTGTTCACCGGACTCGGGCGTTCTCAGCCACGGCGCCGGATTCGGCACCGGGTACTGCCCCGGCCGACCGTTATCCGCGCTTTTCCACTGATCCTCATCCCAATACAGCACGCTGCTGATCGGGCCGAGCAGCAGCGGCCATTCGGTGTCTTTCATGTTGCCCAGGCAGCGGGCAAGCACGCGGTTGTCCTGGAAGCGGAACAGGGAACGGTCGCCGTCTTCGTCGATGACCATGCGGGCGATCCAGTGTTGGGTCAGGCCGTCGAGGTCGGCCTTGTCCATGCTGCCGATCCAGCCCCAGTTGCGCTGCGGGTCGTCCAGGAGCAGGCGGAACGCTTCGTTGCCCGGGTTCTCCAGTTCGGTGAGCCACGGACTGATGGCGGCGAACTGGACGAACTCGGTGCGCCGGTAGAGCTGCACCGAGCGCTGCATGACGCCGGCGCTGTACAGCGAGGTGACCGGGTTCGGTTCGGCGAGGCTGTCCAGGGCCAGGATCAGGACGCGGTTGAGGCGCGATTGCTCGCCCAGCCAGTTGTTGAGTGCATCGCTCATGCCGTGGCTCCAATATCGCATTTGCCTTCGCGGCAGGCTTCACAGATCGGGCAGCGGGTGTCGCCGGCCTTGCGGGCGGCCTTGGCCAGGGCCATCTGCACGGCGGCGGGGACGAGCACGGCGCCGGCCTTGTCCCGGGCGGCGGCCCATGGGATGACGGGCGCCAGGATCGCAATCCCGCTCCCCACCCCCGGCGCGCCGCCGGTATTGGCCTTCACCTCGGCCCCGCTGATGGTCACCCCACCCGCATCCACCTTCACGAAGCTTCCGCCGGCCTTGGCCGTCAGCTCCATGCCGCCTTCGACCACGACCTTCTCGCCGGCGTGGTAGTGGATCTCGGTGCCGGCCTCGACGAACTGCCCGGTGCCGACCTTAAGGTGTTGGGTCACTGCGACGGTGAGGTGGTCGTCGGCGCGCATCTCGCTCTTGCGGTCCAGGTGGGTGATGCGGTGTTCTTCTGCCTTGAACTCGCTGTAGGCGTTGGCCTCGACCGTGTCGTGGCGTTCGTTGCCGATGCGGATCCGCTGGTCGTGCTCGATGTTCTCGTCCCAGTCGCGCTGGGCGTGCAGGTAGATCTGCTCGGCGCCCTTGCGGTCCTCGATGCGCAGCTCGTTGTAGCCCTTGCCGCCGGGGGAGCTCAAGGTCTTGAAGGTGCTGCGGGTCTTGTTCGCGGGCAGGTCGTAGGGGACGACGTTTTCCTTGTGGTACAGGCAGCCGGTGACCAGCGGCTGGTCGGGGTCGCCCTCAAGGAAAGTGACCAGCACCTCCATGCCCACGCGGGGGATGGCGATGCCGCCGTAGGCCGCGCCGGCCCAGCCGCTGGCCACGCGCAGCCAGCAGGTGGTCTTGTCGTCGGCCTGGCCGTCGCGGTCCCAGTGGAACTGCACCTTGATGCGCCCGTACGGGTCGCAGTGGATCTCCTCGCCGGCGGGACCGGTGACGACGGCGGTCTGGCTGCCGAGCACGCGGGGTTTGGGGTGCTCGAGGGCCGGGCGGTAGTGGGCGTCCCACGGGGTGGCGAGGAAGGTGTTGCGGTAGCCCTGGTGGAAGTCGTCCTTGGCGTCGGTGACGTCGCTGGTGACGTTCTCGCCGAGGACCTGCGGCTGCTTGCCCTCGTGGATCACCTCCAGCAGCAGCCAGAGGTCGTTCCACTCGGCGCGCGGGTGCTCGGCCAGGGTGAGGAAGTGGCCGCAGGCCAGGGTCGGCTCGTCGCCCTTGCCCTCGGCCAGGGCGTAGTCGCTGCGGTGGCGTTCGAGGGCGCGGGTGGCCAGCTGCTTGCCGCGCTCGCGGGCGGTGAAGCGGCCGGGGTAGTCGTAGTCCTCAAGATCCGGCATGAACGCCGACTTGGCGGCGGCCTCGGGCAGGATCTTGGGCTTCTCGAAGTCGTAGTCGCGGCGGGCGACGCGGCTGGTGCGGGTCTCCAGGCGCAGGTTGAAGCGCTTGACGACCGGCTTGTCGGCGGCCATGCCGGAGTCCTGCTGGTAGCTCACCGGCTTGAGCTTGCGGAACACGGTCTGGTCGTCGCCGAACACCAGCTTGTGGCCGCCGGTGCTGTGCTGGAAGTGGAAGTGGATGCCTTCCTCCTCGCACAGGCGCTGGATGAAGTGCAGGTCGGACTCGTCGTACTGCACGCAGTAGTCGCGCTCGGGGTACTCGGCGCCGAGCTGGAAGCTGTAGGCGTCGGCGAGGATGCCGCGGTCCTCCAGCACCCGGGCGATGATCTTGGGCACGGTGAGCTGCTGGAAGATCTGCTGGTCGTGGTTGTGGCGCAGGTAGGCGAGCTGCGGCACCAGGCTCAGGCTGTAGCGGGTGAGGGTGCGGCCGGAGTCGCCTTGCTCGATGCGGTACACCAGGCCGTGGATCTTGCCCTCGCCGGTGGCGCCGAAGGTGAGGACGCCGGGCTTGTGCAGCAGCTCCTCGAGCGGGAGGTCGGGGCGGGCGCTGACCAGTTCGAGGTCGAAGCAAAAAGGTTGGTTGAGGGCTTCGCGGCCGGTGAAGCTGAGCACCTGGAAGTCCGCGTTGGCGCCTTCGAGGGTGAGGGTGATGTGCGTAGCGTTGGCGTCCAGCATGCCTTCAATTCCGTCCTTAGGATAAGCAGGGTACGGATGGTGCAGGATTCGCCGACCTCGTACAACCCGAAAGTGCTGCAGGCAATCCCTGTGCACGGTCTAGGGAAAACCCTGAGAGAGGCTGTTTCGCCCAATGGATCCGGGGGCTTCCTGAAGGGCTCACGCCGAACCGGACCAGTCCGGCCGTTTGTGGGTGGTCGGTCAGTTTCAGACTAAAGTCGCCTGTGGCACGTCAAAGCCATCTGCCATCATTGCCGCACACCCCTGCGTGTCCACTGCCTCCCGACGCTTCATTGCTTCGGGACGGGAGCTATTTTTCTGGCTAATTGCGCCGTCGCGCAAACGCTGTACTGTTGGAGCTTTTTCATGCGTCCCCCATTTCCCCTCATCACTGCCCGCCAGTCCTTCGGCTTCGGCGCCCTGGCGCTGTGCGCAGGTTTTTCCGCGCAGGCCCAGGCCGCCGGGTTCTTCGAAGACACCACGGCGAAGATCGAATCGCGCACGGTGTACTTCAACCGCGATTTCCGTGATGGGCACACCGCCAACGATCAGGGCGCGTCCAAGCGCGAAGAGTCGGCCCAGGGCTTCATCCTCAACCTGCAATCGGGCTACACCGAAGGCACCGTCGGCTTCGGCCTCGACGCGTTGGGCATGGTCGGCTTCGCGCTCGACTCCAGCCCCGACCGCAGCAACAGCGGCTTGCTGCCGTCCAGCGGCGAGAACCCGCGGGGTTCGAAGGATCAGTACGCGAAAATGGGCCTGACCGCCAAGGTGCGGGTCTCCGACACCGTGCTGAAGTACGGCGCGCTGCTGCCGGACCTGCCGCTGCTCAAGTACAACGACGGCCGCCTGCTGCCGACCATGTTCAACGGCGCCATGCTCACCTCCAAAGAGGTGAAGGACCTGACGTTCATGGCCGCCCGCCTGGACAAGTACACCGCCCGGGATTCCACCGACTCCCAGGACATCCGCGTGCACTGCAAGAACAAGCGCTACGCCTGCAACGTCACCGCCGATCATTTCGACATGTATGGCTTCGACTACAAGATCAACGACCGCCTGACCGCGCAGTACCACTACGCCGAGCTGGAAGACATCTACCGCCAGCACTTCGTCGGCCTGCTGGCCAACCAGCCGTTGGGTGACGGCGTACTGAAAGCCGATCTGCGCGTGCTCAAGAGCGCCGACAGCGGTGACGCGAAAGCCGGTTCCATCGATAACCGGGCGTTGAGCGGCATGCTGTCCTACGGCATCAGCGGCCACACCTTCAGCGCCGGCTGGCAGCGCATGAACGGCGACAATTCGATGCCGTACCTCGATGGCAGCAACCCGTACCTGGTCAACTACGTGCAGGTCAACGACTTCGCCGCCGCCCAGGAGCGTTCCTGGCAGCTGCGCTACGACTACGACTTCAAGGCCATCGGCATCAACGGCCTGAGCTTCCTGACCCGTTACGTCAACGGCGACCACATTAAGGTGCCGGGCAGCGATCAGGAAGGCAAAGAGTGGGAACGCGACAGCGAGCTCAAGTACGTGATCCAGACCGGCATGTTCAAGGATGTCAGCCTGCGTCTGCGCAATGCGACGTACCGCACCAACTACGAGAAGTTCGCCCGGGACGTGGACGAGACCCGGTTGATCGTGAGCTACAACTTTTCGGTGTTGTAAAACCGTTCAGGCCAATGACCATCGCGAGTTCGCTCGCGATGGTTTTTTATTGCCTGCGATCAGAGCCAATGCCAGAACCGGCTCCAGAACCCGCGATTCAAATCATCCTTGCACGCCGCGTATTGCTGGCCGTACATGTCCGAGCGGTTCTGCACCTTGCGCGCCACCGGCGGCAGCCAAGCCTTGCCGGCATAAGTCTTCTGGCGAAAACCGCCCCAGCCTTCGTGGTAATTGAGGTACTGGTTGTAGGCGTCGTACTTGTACACGCCGTTGACCGAGGTGGTCTTGTCCATGTACCAGCCGACGAAGTCGATGGCATCGTCGAAGTCTTCACGGTCGGCGCCATGGCGGCCGGTGCTTTTCTGGTAATCGGCCCAGACTTCATCCTTGGCCTGCGCATAACCCGACGCCGTCGTGACGCGGCCCCACGGGATCACCCACAACAGGTATTTGCGCGGGGTCTTGGCATCGTAGCGGTAGCCGGACTCCTGATACATGATCGCGAACGGCACCTGGATCGGCACGCCCCAACGTTTCTGCGTGACTTGGGCGGCGTCGTACCAATCGCTTTTCTCGCGGAAAATCTCGCAGAGGTTTTCCGGCGAGCGCGGCGGCGATGTTCCGCAACCGGTCAGCAGTGCCGCCAATACCAAAAGTCCAGCCGTGCGCCCCGAATTCAAAAGCCGTCATCCCGTCTTGAAAAAAAGGGCGCCAGTCTACGCGGTCAGGCCAACTGATGGCGATAAGGCAAATCTGGACCGGTCTTGCTGCACGTCAGGGCGGCCGCCTGTGCGGCAAACCTGAGCATGGCGTCGATCTGGTCGCGTTGCAGATGCCGTACGCCGTCCACCGAATCCAGTTCATGTTCGGTCAGCCAGGCGATCAACGCGGCCTGGAAGGTATCGCCTGCGCCGACGGTATCGGCGATCTGCACCGAACTGGCCGGCACCGACCATGAACCGTGGGCCCGGCTGAACACCGTCGCGCCTTCACCGCCTCGGGTGAGGAACACCGCTTGGCAACGGTGCGTGAGCCAGCCTTCGATCACCTGCTGCGGATCCTGCTCCGGATAGAGCAGGCGCAGATCCTCGTCGCTGACCTTGATCAGGTCGGCGTACCGCACCAGCGTCGCGATCCGCTCGCGCCACAGGTCGATGTTCGGCTCGGGATTGAGGCGCACGTTGGGGTCGAGGGTGATCAGGCGTTGGCCGCTTTCGCGCTGCACCAGGGCGAGCAGGGTGTCGGCCACCGGCTGCACCACCAGCGAGAACGAGCCCACGTGCAGGCCACGCACTTGCGGGCCGAGCGTCGGCAGGTGCGCCAGACTCAGCTGCCGATCCGCGCAGCCTTCGCCACGGAAGCTGTAATGCGGCGAACCATTGGCGCCCACCGCGACCATGGCCAGCGTGGTCGGTGCGGCGAAATCCACCAGATAATCCGGGCTTACGCCTTCGTCCTGCAGCACCTGCCGCAGACGCCTGCCGAGGTAGTCGGTGGACAGCCCGGCGAACAGCGCCGAGTCCACGCCGAGGCGGCGCAAGCCCACCGCCACATTGAACGGCGAGCCACCGGCAATCGCCTTGAAATTGACTTTCGATGCCTGTCCGCCGGCATCGTCTTCGCTGAAGAAATCGAACAGCGCTTCGCCACACACCAGGTACATAGTTGTTTGCTCTCTATAAGGTTGCGACATGCTGTCGATAGCGTTCATAGGCCTGTTGGAACGCCGCGACGTTGGCGGCGACCGGCAGGGTCTCACTGTTCAGGTCGAGCTTCACGCAGCGCTCGCACAGGTCGGCCAGGGTGTCTTCGAGGCCGCAGGACCAGGACTTGCACCACGCTGCCTGAATCGCCGCGCCCAGGGCGGCGGCTTCGCTTTGCCCGGTGCAGATCACTGGGGTGTTCATGATGTCGGCGACGATCTGTCGCCACACCGCACTTTTCGAGCCGCCGCCGATCAGGCAAATGCTGCGGCTTTGTAAACCATTCTGGCGCAGCAGATCCAGCCCGAAACGCAATCCGAAGGTGGTGCCTTCGACGGCGGCGCGGCACAGGTTGGCCGGCGTCAGGTTGTCCAGGGTCAGGCCGTGCAGGCTGCCGGTGGCATGGGGCAGGGGCGGCACGCGCTCGCCGTTGAAGAACGGCAGCAGGCTCACCCCGTCCGCGCCGATGGGGGCCTGGGCCACGAGGGCGTTGAACCGTTCGAGATCGAGGCCGAGCAGTTCGCGAATCGCGCCGGTGGCGTTGGTCAGGTTCATGGTGCAGATCAGCGGCAGCCAGCCGCCGCTGGAGGAGCAGAACGTGGCGACCGAGGCATCCGGGCTGACCTGCGGCTGGTCGGCGTAGGCGCAGACCGTGCCGGAGGAGCCGAGGCTCATGGTGATCGTTCCCGGCCGGATGTTGCCGGTGCCGATGGCGCCCATCATGTTGTCGCCGCCGCCGCTGGACACCTGCGCGTCGGGGTTGAGGCCCAACTGTTCGGCGATTGCCGGCAGGATCGTGCCGACCGGCTGGTGGGCGTCGATCAGTTCCGGCAGCGCTGCTTGCAGGCGACCGCTGGGGTCGATGTCGCGCAGCAGCTGCAGGTCCCATTGGCGGGTGCGCACGTTGAAGTAGCCGGTGCCGGACGCTTCGCCGTATTCGCTGCAGGCGCGGCCGGTGAGCCAGAAATTGAGGTAGTCGTGGGGCAGCAGGATCCGGGCGATGCGGGAGAACACCGCCGGATGCTGCTCGCAGGTCCACAGCAGTTTCGACACGGTGTAGCCCGGTGCGATGACGAGGCCCAGGCGCTCCAGCGAACCCTGCTCGCCGCCCAGGTGGGCGAGCAGGCGGTCGTTTTCCGCCGTGGTTTCGGTGTCGCACCACAGCTTGGCCGGGCGCAGCACTTGGCCGCCATCGTCCAGCAACACCAGACCGTGCTGCTGGCCGGAGACGCCGATGCCGAGGATCGCCTGGCCGTCCACGCCGGCCGCCTGCAACGCCTGGCGGGTGGCTTGGGCGAAGGCGTCCAGCCATTGGCCGGTGTCTTGCTCGCGGCGGCCGTTGGCGCCGCTGATCATTGTGTGGCCGGCGGAGCCCTGGCCCAGCACGGCGCCGCTGGCGGCATCGAGGATGAGGGCCTTGGTGCCCTGGGTGCCGCAGTCGATGCCGAGGAAAAGTTGCGGGTGGGTCACGGAAAGATCCTCAAGGTGTGGGAACCGTTGTCTTGATCATGCCCTGCGGTGCCCGGGCTGCCGCCATCGCTGGCAAGCCAGCTCCCACAGGGATTGGCGGGGCACTTGAGGGTGATGTGAGCGTTGCGGCCTGCGGTGCTTGGCCTGGCGATGACGTGAGCCGCGGCACCGCAAGACTCAACCCAACACCCGTTCCAGCGTCCGCGAAACCCCCACCTCCCGCAAGCTGTCGCAGCACCACTCGAAGGCCGCCACGAACTCAGGCGATTGGGTCACCGCCGTGCCGAAAATCTCCTCCACCCCCAGCAACCGCTGGCTGATCAGTCCGTCATCGGCCACCAGCGCCTGGCAGAACGCCGCTCGGGGATCGGGAATCGGGTAGGTCCGGCCTTGCTCGTCCACACCTTTGAGGTACATCGCCCAAGCCGCCACCACCAGCGCCGCCCGTTTGGTCTCTCGGCCGTCGGCGATCAAGCGGTTGAGGGTCGGCACGGTGAACTTGGGCAGCTTCGACGAGCCGTCCGAACACACCCGCTCCAGTTGGTCGGCAATCGCCCGGTTGGAGAACCGCGCCACCAGCGTGTCCTTGTACTCGCTCAGGTCGATGCCCGGCACCGGCGCCAGTTGCGGGGTGACGTCCAGGTCCATGTAGGCGCGCATGTAGCGCACGAACAGCGGATCGGCCATGGTCTCGTGCACGAAGCGATAGCCCTTGAGGAACCCCAGATAGGTCAGGGCCAGATGGCTGCCGTTGAGCAGTTTGATCTTCATCTCTTCGTAGGGGGTGACGTCGTCGGTGAACTGCACGCCGACCTGTTCCCAGGCCGGGCGGCCGTTGACGAACTTGTCCTCCAGCACCCATTGCACGAAGGGCTCGCAGACCACCGGCCAGGCGTCGTCCACCGCGTGCCTGTCGGCCAGTTGCAGGCGATGCGCGGTGCTGGTCATGGGGGTGATGCGGTCGACCATGGCGTTGGGAAAACTCACCTGAGCGGCGATCCAGTCGTGCAGCTCCGCGTCATGCAGTGCGGCATAGGCCAGGAGCGCCTTGCGGGTGACCGCGCCGTTGTGCGGCAGGTTATCGCAGGACATCACGGTGAACGCCGCCGTGCCCGCTGCGCGCCGCCGGGCCAGCGCCGCGCAGAGGAAGCCGAACACGGTCGTCGGCTGTTCGGGGTGCGCCAGGTCGTGCCGGATCGACGGCAGGTGTGCCATGAACTCGCCGGTGCTGTCGTCGATGCAGTAGCCGCCCTCGGTGATGGTCAGCGAGACGATGCGGATCTGCGGGTCGGCCAGTCGGGCGATCAGGGCTTGCGCGCCGTCTTCGGCCAGCAGCATGTCGCGGATCGCGCCGATGACGCGCACCTGCGTGTCGTCGCCGTCGCCGAGCTCGAACAGGGTGAACAGATAGTCCTGTTCCTTGAGGTCGTCGCGGGCGCGGCGGTCTTCGGTGCGCAGGCCGACGCCGCAGATGGCCCAGTCCAGCGCTTGTCCGGTGTTCATCAGCGCATCGGTGTAGTACGCCTGGTGGGCGCGGTGGAAGCCGCCGACGCCGATGTGGGCGATGCCCTGGCGCAGGTCGCCGAGGCCGTAGGCCGGCAGTTTCACTTCGGCGGCGAGGCGGTTGAGGTTCTGGCGGTTGAGTTTCATCGGATCGGTCTCGCAGTCAGGCGGCCGCGCGCAGGGCACGGGTAAGCGCCACGCCGTCGGCGTCGAACAGGTGGCAGTGGCTGGCGTTCAGGCGCAGGTTCAGGGTTTCGCCGTAACGGCTGGCCAGGTCGCCGCGCACCCGCAGGGTGAGGGGCTCGCCGGAGGCGGTGCGGACATGGCAGTAGGTGTCGCTGCCCAGGCGTTCGCTGACGTCGGCGGTGACGGTCAGGGTGCAGTCGCCGGGCTGGGCCAGTTCCAGGTGCTCGGGGCGGATGCCCAGGGTCACGGCGCTGCCCACGCTCAGGTTGGCGGCATTGAGCGGCAGGCTGATGCGGGTGCCGGCGTCCAGCGAGACCTCGCAGCCCTGCGCGTCGATGCGTGCCACCGTGCCCTTGAGGAAGCCCATCTTCGGCGTGCCGAGGAAGCCTGCGACGAAGAGGTTGACCGGATGGTGGTAGAGGTCCAGCGGCGAGCCGACCTGTTCGATCCTGCCGCCGTTGAGCACCACGACCTTGTCGGCCATGGTCATGGCTTCGACCTGGTCGTGGGTCACGTAGATCATTGTGGCCTTCAGGTCCTTGTGCAGGCGCAGCAGCTCCAGGCGCATCTGCACGCGCAGGGCGGCGTCGAGGTTGGACAACGGCTCGTCGAACAGGAAGATCTTCGGGTTGCGCACGATGGCCCGGCCGATGGCTACGCGCTGGCGCTGGCCGCCGGAGAGTTGCTTGGGCTTGCGCTCCAGCATCGGCCCCAGTTCGAGGATGCGCGCCGCCTCGGCGACTTTCTTCTCGACCTCGGCCTTCGGCACGCCGGCCAGGTCCAGGGCGAACGACATGTTCTTGCGCACGCTCATGTGCGGGTACAGGGCGTAGGTCTGGAACACCATCGCCAGATCGCGCTTGGCCGGGCTCACTTCGGTGATGTCGCGGCCGTCGAGTTCGAGGGTGCCGCCGCTGACTTCTTCGAGGCCGGCGATCAGCCGCAGCAGGGTGGACTTGCCGCAGCCCGACGGGCCGACGAACACCACGAACTCGCGGTCGTTCACTTCAAGGTCGATGCCCTTGATGATGGAAAAGCCTTCGAAGCCTTTTTGCAGATTCTTGATTTTCAGGTTGGCCATGAGGATGGGCCTCCGCTATGTCTTGGCTTTGGTGTTGAAGTGGGTAGGGGCCGGGTTCATTTCACGGCGCCGAACGACAGGCCGCGCACCAACTGTTTCTGGCTGATCCAGCCGAAGATCAGGATCGGCGCGCAGGCCAGGGTCGAGACCGCCGACAACTTGGCCCAGAACAGCCCTTCGGGGCTGGAGTAGGAGGCGATCAGCGCGGTCAGCGGCGCGGCTTTCGACGAGGTCAGGTTCAGCGACCAGAACGCTTCGTTCCAGCACAGGATCAGCGACAGCAGCACGGTGGAGGCCAGGCCGCCCTTGGCGATGGGCAGCAGCACGCGCAGCATTTCCTGGGGCAGGGTGGCGCCGTCCAGGCGGGCGGCTTCGAGGATGTCCCGGGGAATGTCCTTGAAGTAGGTGTAAACCATCCAGATCACGATCGGCAGGTTGATCAGGGTGTAGATGGCGATCAGCGCGATCCGCGTGTCGAGCAGGCCGAACTGCTTGGCCAGCAGGTAGACCGGCATCAGCACGCCCACCGGCGGCAGCATCTTGGTGGAGAGCATCCACAGCAGCGTGCCCTTGGTTCGTTGAGTCTCGTAGAACGCCATGGAGTACGCCGCCGGCACTGCGATCAGCAGGCACAGGGCGGTGGCGCTGAACGAGATCACCACTGAGTTCCAGGCGAAGCTGAAGTAGTCGCTGCGCTCGTTGATGTGCAGATAGTTCTCCAGCGTCGGGCTGAAGATGAACTGCGGCGGCGTGGCGAACGCGTCGATTTCGGTCTTGAAGCTGGTCAGCGCCATCCAGAGGATCGGGAAGAAGATCACGATGGCGATGGCCCAGGCCAGGGTGCCGAGCAGCAGGCTTTGCAGGCGGCGCGATTGTTGAAGGGTCATGGCAGGCCTCAGGCTTTGTCGGTCAGGTTTTTGCCGATCATCCGCACCAGGACGATCGCGGCGATGTTGGCGATGACCACGGCGATCAGGCCGCCCGCCGACGCCATGCCGACGTCGAACTGAACCAGCGCCTGGTTGTAGATCAGGTAGGCGAGGTTGGTCGAGGCGTAGCCGGGGCCGCCGTTGGTGGTGGTGAAGATCTCGGCGAACACCGACAGCAGGAAAATGGTCTCGATCATCACCACCACCGCGATCGGCCGTGCCAGGTGCGGCAGGGTCAGGTGCCAGAAGATCGCGACGGGGCCGGCGCCGTCCAGGCGGGCGGCTTCCTTCTGTTCCTGGTCCAGGGACTGCATGGCGGTCATCAGGATCAGGATCGCGAAGGGCAGCCATTGCCACGAGACAATGATGATGATCGACAGCAGCGGGTAATGGGCCAGCCAGTCCACCGGCTGCGCGCCGAACAGCTTCCAGAGGTAGGCGAGGATCCCGGACACCGGGTGGAAGATCAGGTTCTTCCAGATCAGCGCGCCGACCGTGGGCATGATGAAGAACGGCGAGATCAGCAGTACCCGCACCAGGCCCCGGCCGAAGAACTCGCTGGCCTCCAGCAGGGCGCTGATCAGCACGCCGAACACCACGCTGATCAGCAGCACGCTGCCCACCAGCAGCAGGGTGTTGGCGGCGCCCGGCATGAAGCCCGAATCGGTCAGGAAGTAGGTGAAGTTCTCCAGTCCCGTGAACTCGTTCTCACCGGGGTAGAGCAGGTTGTAGCGGATCATCGAAAAGTACAGGGTCATGCCCAGCGGCACGATCATCCACAGCAGCAACAGGGCCACCGAAGGGCTGACCAGATACCAGCCGGGATTGGCCACGCGGCTTTTGCGCCGGGGCTGCGACAGGTCGATGTGGGCTTTGGCAGTTGAAGTATTCATGGTGATCACAACCGTTTGGGTGCAGGTACATGTTCAGGAGAGAAAACCTTCCTGACATTGACGCGATCCCTGTGGGGGCTGCGGTGCGACGATTCGACTTGCCAGCGATAGCGATGCAACGGCCGGCAGCAATGTTGACTGTGCTGACGCCATCGCTGGCAAGCCAGCTCCCACAGGTTGAGTGGCGGGTTACTTCGGATAACCCGCGCGCTTCATTTCGCGTTCGGTGGTTTGCTGGGCGGCGGCCAGCGCCTGGTCAACCGTGCTCTGGCCGATCAGCGCCGCCGAGAACAGTTTGCCGACCTGGGTGCCCACGGCCTGGAACTCAGGGATGGTCACCAACTGGATGCCGATGTAAGGCACCGGTTTGAGGGTGGGCTTGCCGGGGTCGGCGGCCTTGAGCGACTCCAGCGTGACCTTGGCGAACGGCGCGGCGCTCATGTACGCGTCGCTGTAGGTTGAGGCACGGGTGCCCGGCGGCACATTGGCGATCCCGTCCTTCTCGGCGACCAGTGCGGCGTACTCCCTGGAGGTGGCCCAGGCGCTGAAGGCCTTGGCCGCGTCCTTGGCCTTGGAGCTGGTCGGGATCGCCAGCGCCCAGGAATACAGCCACGCCGAACCCTTGTCGGTGACCTGGTGCGGCGCAAAGGTGAAGCCGACATGGTCGGCGACCTTGCTCTGGGACTTGTCGGTGACGAACGAGCCGGCGACGCTGGCATCGACCCAGATCGCGCACTTGCCGCTGTTGAACAGCGCCAGGTTCTCGTTGAAGCCGTTGCTGGAGGCCCCCGGCGGACCGGACTTCTTCATGGTGTCGACGTAGAAGTTCAGCGCGTTCTTCCATTCCGGGCCGCTGAATTCGGGTTTCCACTGCTCATCGAACCAGCGCGCGCCGTAGGCGTTGGCGACGGTGGTGATCAACGCGATGTTCTCGCCCCAGCCGGCCTTGCCCCGCAGGCACAGGCCGTATTGTTCCTTGTCGGGGTGGTTGAGCTTGCCGGCGAACTCGGCGATCTGCTCCCAGGTCGGGCGCTCGGGCATGGTCAGGCCGGCGTCCTTGAACAGGTCGGTGCGGTAATAGGTCATCGAGCTTTCGGCGTAGAACGGCAAGGCGTACAGCGAACCCTTGACCGACAGCCCCTCGCGCACCGATGGGAACACATCGTCGAGGGCGTAGCTGGCCGGCAGGTCCTTCATCGGCTCCAGCCAGCCCTTGGCCCCCCAGAGTGCGGCTTCGTACATGCCGATGGTCAACACGTCGAACTGGCCGCCCTGGGTGGCGATGTCGGTGGTCAGGCGCTGGCGCAGCACGTTCTCTTCCAGCACCACCCAATTGAGCTTGATGTCCGGGTGCTCGGCCTCGAAGTCCTTCGACAGGCGCTGCATGCGGATCATGTCGCTGTTGTTGACGGTGGCGATGGTCAGGGTCTGGGCGCCGAGGCTGACGCCGCTCAGGGTCAGGCAGGTGAGGGCCAGCAGGGCTTTTGCGGTGGGTTGCATCGTGCACTCCTTTTCTGCGCCCGGCAGGCGGCAGAAGGACGGTTATTGTTTTTGTGTCTTCCGGGAGCAGGAAGAATGTGCACTGATTACAACGTTCCGGCGCCGGGCTGACAAATCATCCCTAGCACTCAGACCGATACTTTTTTGCACTGGCTGTTGAGGCCCGGATGGAACCGGTATTGAACCTGCGGGAATCAGCCCAGGTTCTGCTCGGTCAGGCGCTGCACCACCAGCCGCCGGTAGTGCGAAGGCGTCATGCCCTTGAGCTGCTGGAAGCGCCGGTTGAAGTTGGAGATGTTGTTGAAGCCCGACTCGAAGCACACCTCGGTCACCGGCTTGTCGCCGTCGGCCAGCAGTTCGCAGGACTTGCTGATCCGCAGCCGGTTGACGAACTCGATGAAGTTGCGCCCCGTGGCTTGCTTGAACACCCGGCTGAAGTAGGTGGGCTTGAGTCCCAGGTGGTCGGCGACTTCCTCCAGCGTCAGCTCCCGGGCGTAGTGGGCGAAGATGTAGTCCACCGCGCGGTTGGTGCGGTCGATGTTGTGCTCGTCCGCCAGTTGCGGGGTGGTGGCGCCGGACAGCAACTGGTAGTCGTCGCAGGTCGCCAGCAGCTCCATCAGGATGAAGAAATGGCCGAGGCGGGTGGTGCCGCGGGTGTCGGCGATCTTCTGCATCAGCGGCATGGCCTGGCGGATCGTGTGCGGGCAGCGGAACTCGATGCCGTACTGCGCCCGTTCCAGCAACGGCGTGAGGCTCTTGAGTTCGGCGAACACCTGAAAGCCGCTTTCGAACAGCTCGTCGGTGAAGTTGACCAGCATGTCGCGCTTCTCCACCACTTCGTCCTCGGCGACCTGGCTGATCCAGTTGTGCGGCAGGTTCGGACCCGTGAGGAACAGCGTCTGCGGGTGGAAATTGCCGATGTAGTCACCGATGAACACCTTGCCTGAACTGGCGACGATCAGGTGCAGCTCGTATTCCTTGTGAAAGTGCCAACGCACCAGCGGGCACGGGAAACCGTGCTGGCGGTAGATGATGGACAACCCGTTGTGGTCATCCATCAGCTCATAGGAAGGGTCGGTCACGCGGGCTGTTCGGGTCATGGCTGGACGCCTTTATGGTCGTTGCCCGCGGATCATGCCCCGTCAGGCGGCTGTTGCGCCAGCGCGCTCACGCTCACGCTGGCGCTCCAGGTGGTCTGCCTTGATCAGGTTCATCGTCCGGCAGTAGTCGACGATCCGGGTTTCTTCAATGAAATCGACATTAATGATGTTGCACTGCCAGGCCCAGTCGCTGGTGTCCGGGTCGAACCAGGCATTGAGCTCGTCGTGAATGTCCACCGGCCCGCCCAGCACGCTGTAGCTGGTGGCGGACAAGGACCAGGGGTGCCATTTGCCGGGTGGGGACTTCAGCACGTCGGTGATGTGCTGATGCAGTTCCTTAACGTTGGTGTCGCCGATTCCGCTCCACTTATGCTCGATCTGGTCGATGAAGACAGACCGGTCAATGTCCGGATGGCGGCGGACAGCGGCCAGTACGCGTTGTTTGTCGCTGAGGCGTTTCAGGATACCCAGGCTGAGGTTTGCGTTAGTTGCCGGAATTAACCGATGGCCCAATAACTGGATCATTGCACTGTTGAAGTATTTGTAGTTGAAGTTGTTGTCGTCGCCGTCACCATCGGTCTGATGGAAGTCCAGGATGATGAATTCATCCGGGTTTTCGTCCAGGAAGTTTTTGACGTCATTAATCAAGTCGCCGAGTCGGCGAGAGTTAGGGAAGTCATTGTGATGAATTCGAAACTGCTCCAGCCCTGACGCTTTGCTGTCGGTCTTCAGACGAATGTCCAGTACGCGCGAGCCATGGCACAGTTGGCGGTAGAACCTGTCGTGCTGGCACGCCAGCCAGTGGGCCGGCGGGCCGAAGAACGGGTAGGAGGCCCGCCAGTCGCTGCCGGCGTTGTGGGTGCCGGGCAGCGAAAGTTCAAAGAGCGACAAAGTGTCGATGCTTGGGGTATTCGCCATCCAGGCGTTGTTGGTGTAACGGGTGCTCATGGACGTGTTCCTGCAACTTGGAATGTGTTTGGGTCATACGCCGATTGGGTTGTCGGCGCTTGCAGGGATTTATAAGTTGGTTGGAAAGGCGTGCCAAATGCGCTGTTGATTCAAGTTGTTGGGTTATTGGTCGGCATGTAACTTGTTGCGGTTCTTTTCTTCGATCCACTGCGCCATGTATTGGGTGCTTTTCAAAGAATGATGGCGCAACATGCCGCCGATGAAGTTGTTTCTTCTCAGTGTCTGCAGGTTCTGGCGGCACTGGGCGATCTTCTCGATCAGCGCGGCCGCGTGCGTCGAGCGTCGGTAATGTTCCGCAAGCAACGTGTCACCCAAAGCTTGAGCGTTGCGCCAGCGTGACTCGTTTTCATACAACTGCACCGCCTGCGCGGCAAGGTCTTCGGCGGTGCAGGCGATGGCGCCGGGCCAGGGGTGTTCGCCGTGCATGGCCTCGGCCCCGATCGGGGTCGTCACGCTCGGCGTGCCGCAAAGCATCGCATCCACCAGTTTGCCCTTGATGCCGGCGCCGAAGCGCAGCGGTGCCAGGCAGACCCGGGCGGCGGACATGACCTGCAAGGCATCCTCGGCCCAATTCATGACATGAAAGCCCTGCGCGGCATTGTGCAGCGCGGTCGCTTTCGGCGGGGTGTAGGCCCCGTAGACATGCAACTGCGCGCTCGGCAGCCGGGCGCGGATGAGCGGCCAGAGCGTGTTTTTCATCCAGAGCACCGCATCCCAGTTCGGTGCGTGGCGAAAGTTGCCGATGCTCAGGAAGTGCGCCCGCTCCCCGAACGGTTTTGCCGGCCCGGCGGGGGCGTCCACCATCAACGGGCACCAGTGCAGCACCTCCCGCGGCAGGTGGAATTGTTCGACCAGCAACTCGATCTCGACCTCGGACACCATCAGGTTCAGATCGCAGCGGTACAGCGCGGCGATCTCGCGGCGGGCCAGGTCGGTATCGGCCATCCGTTCGAACTCCTCGCGCAGGGCCGGCGCGAACAGCCCGGTGAAATCGTTGGCGTCGTCGCTGGCCTTCAAACGCTCCTTGAGGCGCTGATGGCGGGCGTGACGCAGACTCTGCAGGTCCGAGGTCTCCAGCATCCGCAGAGCGTCCGGGCAGTGTTTTTCGACCCGCCAGCCGAACTGCTCTTCCATCATGAACTGGTCGAACAGGACGATGTCCGGCGCCAGTTCACGGACGAACGTGTCGAAACTTTCGCTGTTGAGTTCGATCGGCACCTCACGGATGCCCATGGCCGTGAGGTCAGCCTTGTGTTCGCCGGGGCCTGCAGGGCTGGCGAAGGTGATGTCCCAGCCTTCTTGGAGGAAGGTATCGAGGATCTGCATGACATGCCCGCTGGCCGCCGAGGAGCGGGGTTCGGGCCAGACATAGCCGATGACCAGGACGCGGAGAGGGCTTGGCTGATTCATGCGCGGGGTGTTCCTCGGGACGGCAGGGGCAAAAAAAGGCGCAATTAAACCACAGACGGCCCTGCCGCTCAGGGCCTTGGGAGGATGGCGTTGACCTTGTCCCGCAATTGATCGATGGAAAACGGCTTGCCGATGACGTGCATGTCGGATGGCACTTCGAGGGACTCGGCGTAGCCGCTGGCGAACAGGATCGGCAGGTCGGGGCGCAGCAGACGGGCCTGCTCCGCGAGGATCCGGCCGTCGATGGTCGGCAGGCCGACGTCGGTCATCATCAGATCCACGCCGCGGCCGGGATTCTGGAGGATGTCCAGCGCCTGCTCGCCGCCGTCCGCTTCCTCCACGCTGAAGCCCAGCTCCTCCAACACATCGACGATCAGCATGCGCACGATGGCGTCGTCTTCTACCACTAGGATGGTGGGCATAATCTAAGCTCTCAAGGACTGGACAGAAGGAGCGCCGGCACCGGAAAGGGCGGCGCTTTAGCATGAGTAAGTGGCGCAATGCCACAAGTTCCCTTGAACCTGCAAAAAGGCGCAAGCGCATGTCGGATGACAAGGATAACGGTTGATTTGCTATATCGTGCGGGCAAAGTGGGCCAATAGCTGCTAAAGCTGAGAGAAAAATGGATCCATGTTGCCGTTTTCGGGCAAACTCCCTGAATTTCAACAGTTCGACAAGGCTGTCCAATGTCCTCTACGTCCTCGGTCGATGAACTACGGTTCCGTAAACTCCTGACCCGCAACGTCAGCCTGCCGCTGGCGGTCGGTGCGCTCAGCGCGGTGTTCTTCGTGGTGCTGATCACGTATCTGCTCTCGGTGATCAAGTGGGTGGAGCACACCGACCGGGTGATCAACAACGCCAATGAGGCGGCGAAACTCACGGTGGATCTCGAAACCGGGATGCGCGGCTTCCTGCTCAGCGGCGACGAGCACTTCCTGGATCCTTACGAGACGGCCAAGCCGCGGATCGCCGTGGCGCTCGGCACCTTGCTCGAGCTCACTGCCGACAACCCGGTGCAGACCGACCGCATACGCCGCCTGCAAGCGTTGCAGGCCGAGTGGGCGACCTACGCGCAATCGATGATCGACCTGCAGCGCGCCAGCGGCGACTACCGCGCCGCCGTCAAGGCCGGGCGCGGCAAGCGTCTGACCGACGAGATCCGCAAGCAGTTCGAGGACGTGATCGACACCGAGCAGCAGTTGCGCACCGCACGCAACGAAGACGTGCGCCGCACCACGATCTGGAGCATCAGCCTCTACATCTTGTTCGTCGCGGCCATCAGCGGCCTGCTGGCCTATGTCGGCCGCCGGGACCTGCTCAGCCTGTCGCAAAGCTACGGCGCCAACCTGGACGCCCAGCAAGCCAGCGCCCAGCGCCTGGAGCGGCAGGCCTGGCTGCGCAGCGGGCAGTCGGAGCTGGCAGAGCAGGTGCTGGGGCAACTGACCCTCAACCTGCTGGGCCGCAACATCCTGCAGTTCTGCGCCCAGTACCTGGGCGTCGCGGTGGCGGCGCTGTATGTGCGCGAAGAGCACGGCGGCCTCAAGCGTGTGGCCACTTACGGTTTCTCCCGCGAACAGGAAGCGCAGGAACAGTCGATCTACAGCGACGAAGGCATTGTCGGCCAGGCCGCGCAGCAGGGCCGCCTGATCCGTCTGGAACCGGTGCCCTCCGACTACTTCAAGGTCAGTTCGGGCCTGGGCGAAGGCGTGCCGAGCAGCGTGCTGGTGGTGCCGACCAGCGACGATGACCGGGTCAACGGCGTGGTCGAACTGGGCTTCCTGCGCCCGCTCACCGAGCGCGACGTCGAGTTGCTGGAACTGATCGCCGGCAACATCGGCATCTCCATCGAAGCGGCCCGTTACCGCCAGCGCCTGCAGGAAGTGCTCGCCGAGACCCAGCAGCTCAACGAAGAGCTGCAGGTGCAGCAGGAAGAGCTCAAGACCGCCAACGAAGAGCTGGAGGAACAGTCGCGGATCCTCAAGGAGTCCCAGGCGCACCTGGAGACCCAGCAGGTCGAACTGGAGCAGACCAACGAGCAACTCGCCGAACAGACCCAGGTCCTGGCCGAGCAGCGCGACGCCATGGACCTGAAGAACACCGAGCTCAACCAGGCCCAGGCGCAGCTGGAAGAGCGCGCCGAAGAGCTGCAGCGTTCGAGCAAGTACAAGTCCGAGTTCCTGGCCAACATGTCCCACGAACTGCGCACGCCGCTGAACAGCTCGCTGATCCTGGCCAAGTTGCTGGCGGAGAACCCCCAGGAAAACCTGTCGGCCGAGCAGGTCAAGTTCGCCGAGTCGATCTATTCGGCCGGCAACGACCTGCTCAACCTGATCAACGACATCCTCGACATCGCCAAGGTCGAGGCCGGCAAGCTTGAAGTGGTGGCCGACAGCACCAGTGTGGAGCGCCTGGCCGAGGGCCTGCGCGGCGTGTTCGAGCCGCTGGCGGCGGACAAGCACCTGGCGTTCGAGGTCGTGGTGCAGCCCGACGCGCCGCAGACCCTGTTCACCGACCGGCAGCGACTGGAGCAGGTGGTCAAGAACCTGCTGTCCAACGCCGTGAAGTTCACCGAGCAGGGCTCGGTCAGCCTGACCATCGCCGGCCAGCCGAACGATGGCGTGGCGTTCATCGTCCGCGACACCGGGATCGGCATTGCGGCCAACCAGCAGGAAAGCATCTTCGAGGCCTTCCACCAGGCCGACGGCACCACCAACCGCAAATACGGCGGCACCGGGCTCGGCCTGTCGATCTCCCGCGACCTGGCGGCCCTGCTCGGCGGCTTCATCAGCGTCAGCAGCGCGCCGGGGCGCGGCAGCGTGTTCACCCTGGTGGTGCCGCAGCACTACCGCCAGAACAGCGAAACGCCGGCCGTGCCGGTGAATTTCAATCCGGTCTCCATCGAACCGGTCGAGGCGGCGCCCGAACCGGCTCCGGCGCCGTCGATGGACCTGCCGCGGTTCAACGACGACCGCGACAAGGCCCCGTTCGACACCCGCAGCATCCTGGTGGTGGAGGATGAGCCAAACTTCGCCAACATCCTGTACGACCTGGCCCACGAGCTGGGTTACCGCTGCCTGGTCGCCCACGGCGCCGACGAAGGCTACGACCTGGCCCGCGAGTTCCTGCCGGACGCCATCCTGCTGGACATGCGCCTGCCGGACCATTCGGGGCTGACCGTGCTGCAGCGCCTGAAGGAACACCCCGAAACCCGGCACATCCCGGTGCACGTGATTTCGGTCGAGGACCGGGTCGAAGCGGCGATGCACATGGGCGCCATCGGTTATGCGGTCAAGCCGACCACCCGCGACGAGCTCAAGGACGTGTTCGCGCGCCTGGAAGCCAAGCTGACGCAGAAGGTCAAGCACGTGCTGCTGGTCGAGGACGACGACCTGCAGCGCGAAAGCATCGCCCGCCTGATCGGCGACGAAGACATCGAGATCACCGCCGTGGGGCTGGCCCAGGATGCGCTGGAGCTGCTGCGCACCACCGTGTTCGATTGCATGGTCATCGACCTGAAGCTGCCGGACATGCTCGGCAACGATCTGCTCAAGCGGATGTCCACCGAAGACATCCGCTCGTTCCCGCCGGTGATCGTCTACACCGGGCGTAACCTGACCCGCGACGAAGAGGCCGACCTGCGCAAGTATTCGCGCTCGATCATCATCAAGGGCGCACGCTCGCCGGAGCGCCTGCTGGATGAGGTCACACTCTTTTTGCACAAAGTCGAATCGCAGTTGTCCCATGAGCGGCAGAAGATGCTCAAGACCGCCCGCAGCCGCGACAAGGTCTTCGAGGGCCGCAAGGTGCTGCTGGTGGACGACGATGTGCGCAACATCTTCGCCCTGACCAGCGCGCTGGAACACAAGGGCGCCGTGGTGGTGATCGGCCGTAACGGCCGTGAAGCGATCGAACGGCTCAATGAAATCGAGGACATCGATCTGGTGCTGATGGACGTGATGATGCCGGAAATGGACGGCTTCGAAGCCACCATGGAGATCCGCAAGGATCCGCGCTGGCGCAAGCTGCCGATCATCGCGGTGACGGCCAAGGCCATGAAGGACGACCAGGAGCGCTGCCTGCAGGCGGGCGCCAACGACTACCTGGCCAAGCCCATCGACCTGGATCGCCTGTTCTCGTTGATTCGCGTGTGGTTGCCGAAGATGGAACGCATTTAGTGGAACGACATTATTCAGTCGAGCGCAACAGTGAGATTGAGCTGCGGCTGTTGATCGAGGCGATCTACCTCAAGTACAGCTATGATTTTCGCGATTACTCCGGCGCTTCGATCAAGCGCCGGGTGCTGCATGCGCTGAGCCAGTTCGAGTGCGCCACCATTTCCGCCCTGCAGGAAAAGGTGCTGCACGACCCGACGGCGTTCATGCAACTGTTGCAGCTGCTGACGATCCCGGTCAGTGAGATGTTCCGCGACCCGTCGCACTTTCTCGCGATCCGGCGCGAAGTGGTGCCGCTGCTCAAGACGTATCCGTCGATCAAGATCTGGATCGCCGGGTGCAGCACCGGCGAAGAGGTGTATTCGATGGCGATCCTGTTGCGTGAGGAAGGGTTGCTCGAGCGCACGATCATCTATGCGACCGACATCAATCCGCATTCGCTGGACAAGGCCAAGCAGGGCATCTTTTCCATGGAGAACGTGCGGGCCTATACCGCCAACTATCAGCAGGCGGGCGGTCAGCGGTCGTTTGCCGACTACTACACGGCGGCCTACGGCTACGCGATCTTCGACAAGAGCCTGTGCGAGAACGTGACGTTCGCCGACCACAGCCTGGCGACCGACAGCGTGTTCTCCGAGACCCAATTGATCTCCTGCCGCAACGTGCTGATCTATTTCAACAAGAAACTGCAGGACCGGGCCTTCAGCCTGTTCCACGAATCGCTGTGCCACCGGGGCTTTCTGGTGCTGGGCAGCAAAGAGACGCTGGACTTCTCCAGTTACGCCAACCGGTTCGACCCGTTGGTGAAACAAGAACGGATCTACCGCAAATCATGAACGGCGCCACGGGGTTGCCCCGGGTCCAGGCCATTGCGGTCGGCGCGTCCGCCGGAGGCGTCGAGGCCTTGCTGACGCTGCTGGCGCCGCTGCGCCGGGGGTTCCGGCTGCCGATCATTGTCGTGCTGCACCTGCCGGAAGAGCGGCGCAGCCAACTGGCCGAAGTCTTCGCCAGGCGGATGTCGCTGCCGGCGGTCGAAGCCATCGACAAGCAGCAGATCGCCCCCGGCACCGTGCACTTCGCCACGCCCGGCTATCACCTGTCGGTGGAGCAGGACCGCAGCCTGTCGCTGAGCCTGGAGGACCGGGTGCACCATTCCCGGCCCTCCATCGATTACCTGTTCGAGTCCGCCGCCGACGTCTACGGCGCGGCGCTGGCCGCCGTCCTGCTGACCGGCGCCAACCACGACGGCGCCCATGGCCTGGCCCAGGTCAAGCGCCACGGCGGGCTGACCGTCGTCCAGGATCCGCAGGAGGCTCACGTGGCCACCATGCCCCTGGCCGCGCTGAGCCTCCATCAACCCGACTACATTCTCCCCCTGCGCGGCATCAGCCGTTTGCTTGTCGAGCTGGAACGAATCGCATGCTGAGTAATATCCAGGCAAAACTGCTGATCGTCGACGATCTGCCGGAAAACCTGCTGGCCCTGGAAGCGCTGATCAAGCGCGAAGACCGCATCGTCCACAAGGCGCTGTCGGCGGACGAGGCCCTGTCGCTGCTGCTGCAGCACGAATTCGCCATGGCCATCCTGGACGTGCAGATGCCCGGCATGAACGGCTTCGAGCTGGCCGAGATGATGCGCAGCACCGAAAAGACCAAGAACATCCCGATCATCTTCGTCAGCGCCGCCGGCCGTGAACTGAATTACGCGTTCAAGGGCTACGAGAGCGGCGCGGTGGATTTCCTGCACAAGCCGCTGGACGTGCACGCGGTCAAAAGCAAGGTCAACGTGTTCGTCGACCTGTACCGCCAAAGCAAGGCCCTCAAGCAGCAGCTCGAAGCGCTGGAGCAGAGCCGGCGCGAACAGCAGGTGCTGTTGGAACAGTTGCAGAGCACCCAGGCGGAACTGCAGCAAGCGGTGCGCATGCGCGACGACTTCATGTCGATCGTCGCCCACGAAGTGCGCACGCCGCTCAATGGCCTTATCCTCGAAACGCAGTTGCGCAAGATGCACCTGGCCCGGGACAACGCCGCCGCGTTCACCCTGGACAAGATGAACGCCATGGTCGAGCGCGACGAACGGCAGATCCAGAGCCTGATCCGCCTGATCGAAGACATGCTCGACGTCTCGCGCATCCGCACCGGCAAGCTGTCGATCCGGCCGAGCCGCTTCGACCTGGCGCAATTGGTGGGCAACCTGCTGCAGAACTTCGCGCAGCAGATCGAGGCGGCGGAAACCGAGGTCAGCTTCAGCGCGCCGGAACCGGTGGAAGGGCACTGGGACGAGTTCCGCATCGAGCAGGTGGTCTCCAACCTGTTGACCAACGCCTTGCGCTACGGCGGCAAGAGCCCGATCCAGGTGCGGGTGTACCGCGAAGGCGGCGAGGCGCGGGTCGAGGTCGCCGACCACGGCATCGGCATCAGCGAAGAGAACCAGAAGCGGATCTTCCAGCAGTTCGAAAGGGTGTCGGCCAAGACCGTGGTGGCCGGATTGGGGCTGGGCCTGTTCATCTCCGAACAGATCGTCGCCGCCCATGGCGGGGCGATCACCGTCCAGAGCCGGATCAACGAAGGCGCGCTGTTTCGCGTTTGCCTGCCGCTTGGCGAAAACGGCGAACCGGACGCAACCTCTGAGTGACCGCACGGTCGTATCAGCAGCTATTGACCGAACAAAGGCTTTCCATGAGCACAGATGCACAAGATGTAGTACTCGTCGTCGAGGACGAACCGGTTATCTTGATGATCCTCACCGACTACCTGAGGGCCGAGGGTTATCACGTCCTGGAGGCGGAAAACGGCGAGCAGGCCTTCGAGATCCTGGCGAGCAAGCCGCATCTGGACCTGCTGATCAGCGACTTCCGTCTGCCCGGCGGCATCAACGGTGTGCAGATCGCAGAACCGGCCGTCAAACTGAGGCCGGACCTGAAGGTGATCTTCATCAGCGGCTATCCGCAGGAGATCCGCGAGACCGACAGCCCGATCACGCGCAAGGCGCCGATCCTGGAAAAACCGTTCGACCTGGACGTGCTGCAGGAAAAGATCCGCGAGCTGCTGGCGTAAGGGCTGACGGCGGGCTCAGAGCCCTTGCTGCAGCGACGGGTCGTCCGGGTTCATCTGTTCCAGCTGGGCCAGCAGGATCTGCACGTTCTGCAACTGGCCGCTTTCCTTCCAGTAACTGATCAGCAGCACCCGGGCCTTGCGGTCGGCGGGGTGGCGCTGGACGACTTCCTGCAACTGTTTCTGCGCCGCTTCCAGTTCCTCGGCCCCGTGCAGGGTGGTGGCCAGGTCGTAGCGGTAATCCTTGTTGTCAGGCTCAAGTTCCACCGCCCTGGACAGGCCCAGCAGCGCGTACTCGCGTTGGTCGTGATGCAGCAGCCACAGGCCCAGGGCATGTTGCAGGTAGGCGGAATCGGGCTGGGCCTTCAACTGCTTGGCCAGCAATTGCCGGGCCGCGTCGCTCTGGCCCTGACGGTCCAACACTTCGATCTGCATCACCAGCGCCGGCAGGTTGGCCGGATCCAGGCGCAATGTCTGCTCCAGCGCCTCCTGCGCCTGCTTCAGTTCCGCATTGTGCAGGTGCAGGCGGGCCAGCTGCGCGTAGCGGTCGGCGCTTTCGGGCTCAAGCTTGAGGGCCTGTTCCCAACTGTCGATGCCTTGCTGCAGCGGGGCGAAGTACAGGCCCAGTTCGTCCGGGGTCAGGCCGAGCAGGGCGTTGATCGTCGCAAAGCGCACGGTCTGGTCTTCGTCGTCGAGCAACGGGCCGAGCAACAGGCTGCGTTGGCCGCCGGGCACCAGCCCGACGACGCTCTTGATCGCCGCCAGCCGCACGTCCGGCGCTTCGTTCTGCAGGTCCGCATCCGCCAGCTTCAGCGCCTGGGGGCTCGGGTAGTTGGGCAGTTCGGCGTGCAGCCACACGCGTCGCTTGACCGTCAGGTCCGGGCGCGCCAACTGCTGGTACAGCACCCGGGCGGCGCCGGGCTTGCCGGCGCGGGCGGCGGACAAGGCCTCGCTGTAGCCGTGCTTGATCGCTTCGGGGATGACCGGTGCGGTGCTGCGCAGGGACAGCCAGGCAACGCCGAGCGCCAGCACGAGGCCGAGGCTGATGAGCAGGTAGCGGCGAGACGGTGGCATGCAGGGATCCGGAGACGGGCGAGGGGCAAGCTTCGGTCAGTGCGCGCCATGAGTCAAACCCTGTGGCCGTTTATGCCGACGGACCGGCATTTCACTTCGCACGAATCGCCCTACAGACTGCGTCGACCACGTTACCTGTCGAGCCTTCGATGCAGTGTCTACGCTTGCAGGAGTCGTCTGGATGAGCGTGTCCATGCAAGCCTTGGTCAATTACTTCAATTCGCTGCTCCATCCCGGTCGGGCGGTGCTGCTGTTCGGCCTGCGTACCGTCGCCGCCGGGTTGCTGACGCTGTACCTGGCGTTCCTGTTCGATCTGGACCAGCCCAAGTGGTCGATCATGGCGGTGGTCATCATCAGCCAGCCGTTGGCCGGCATGGCCCTGGCCCGCAGCTTCGGCCAGGTCATCGGCACGACGCTCGGCGCGGTGGTGGCGGTGCTGATCATGGCGATCTTCCCCCAGGCGCCCCTGCCGTTCATCGCCACCCTGGCGCTGTGGCTGGCCCTGTGCACCGCCGGTGGCACGTTGCTGCGCTACACCAGTTCCCAGGCCTTCGTGCTCAGTGGATACACCGCCGTGGTGGTGGCCTTGCTGGCGATTCCGGATCAGGACGGCACCTTTCTGCTGGCGGTGACCCGCGTCACCGAAACCTTGCTGGCGGTGGCCTGCGTTTGCGTGGTCAGCCTGTTGACGGCCCGTCCCGAGGCGGTCACCCGGGGCTATTTCGACAAGGTCGATCAGGTCATCAAGCTTGCGGCCCTGCATTCGGCGGCGGTGCTGCGCACCGAAGAGGACGAAGCGGCTTTCCAGCAGCGGCAGATGCGTTTGTTGGGGGAGATCAGTGCGCTGGAAGGGCTGCGCCGCCACCTCTATTTCGATGCCCCGCGTCTGCGCAGCGCGGACGGCCTGGTGCTGCTGCTCGGTAACCAACTGATGCTGCTGACCTCGCGCCTGACCGCGTTGCGTCACCAGCGCGAACTGCTCACGGCGCGCTGGGAAGGGGAACTGCCGCCGGATATCCAGCGTCTGCGCGCCGAGGAACTGGCCTTTCTCGATCAACTGGCGCAGCAGGGGCGTGCGCTGCCGGCGCAGGCGCGTCACCGCTTCGTTTCCCTGCAACAGCAGTTCGACGAACTGGCCTATAAAGCCGGGCAACTGACCGAAGACATGAGCGCGACCCTTCGTTCGCTGGCCTGGGCGTTGCGCTGGGAACAGGCGCGGCTGTTGCAGCAACTGGAGCAGATCCTGGAACTGAGCGATGCGATCCAGGAGGGAAGGGAGGCCAGCTGCGTATTCCGCGGTCAAGCCAATCCGCTGCACCTGGATTTCACGCTGGCCACGATGAATGCCATCCGGGCCTTCAGCGCCTTGATGATCGCGGGGCTGATCTGGATCGAGACGGCGTGGGACGGTGCCCGCGGCGGGATGATTCTGGTGGGGATCCTGTGTTCGCTGATGGCGACCTTTCCGCGCCCTCTGATCGCCGCGCAGAGCTATGCCCGCGGGCTGGGCCTGGCCTTGGTGGTGTCGGCGTTCTACCAGTTCATGCTGGTGCCGGCGGTCAGCGATTTCGAACCGCTGGCGTTGCTGCTGGCGCCGTTGCTCTATGTGATCGCGGTCGGCCTCGCCAGCCCGGCGACGGCCGGGATCGGCATGGGGCTGGGGCTGTCGAGCTTCTTGATGCTCGGCCCGCAGAACGTCGGGACAGGACAGAACTCGGCCATCCAATGGTTCGAATTTGCGGGCGCCTACGTCAGTGCGGCCATGCTCGCCTTGATGGTCTATGCGTGGATCTTTCCGTTCCGGCCGGTGCTGCGGATTCGCCGCTTCTACAACGAGGCGAGGGAGCAGGTCTATGCCCTGACGAAGGGCGCGGTCACCGACGAACGGCAATTTGAGTTCGAAAGCCGCATGGTGGATCGGCTGACCACAATGCTGGGGTTGCTGCCGGCGGCCAATGACCGGGCCATGCAGGCGTTGTACGAGACCAGTCTGGCCTGCGTGGCGGCGGGGGTGGCGATGCACCAGCTCAGGCAGCAGGCGCAGGGCAACACGCTGCTGTCGGAAGCCTTCAACCGCCGTTTGATGACGGCGGTGCGGCAAGCCGGGCGCTTTGTCGTCGGTCGCCCGGATGTGCAACTCAAGCCGTTGCGGGTCGAACTGCACGCGTTGGGCGACGAGCTCGACGACTTGCATGTCGCCAGCCATGAACATGTGTGGTCGGTGTTTCGCATGCGCGTGGCGCTGCTGATCGTCGTGTCGTTCCTGGAACGGCACGGTGAGCGCCTGCAACACCCTGTCCCTGAAGGAGAGCCGGTCCTTGCCCGTTGATTTCGAGATAGGCGGGGTCTACCTGCCGCCGATTGCCCAGGCGTTGCTGCTGGCCATCCCTGTCTTTCTCCTGCTGGACCGGGTGCTGCGCCGGCTGGGCGTGCTGCGTCGGGTCTGGCACGAGGCGCTGTTCCAGGGTGCGCTGTACGCCTGCGTCTGCGCGACGTTGATTCTGCTGATGGGAGCCTGAGGCCTTGAAGACATTGCTTGCCCGATTGACGACATTGGCGGTGGTGGCGCTGGCCATCGTGCTCGGCTGGTTCGCCTGGGAGCATTACACCCGCGCCCCGTGGACCCGTGACGCGAGGGTGAGGGCGGATGTGGTGACGCTGTCGGCGGACGTGTCGGGCCGCATCGTCAAACTGGCCGTGCAGGACAACCAGCATGTGCAGAAGGGTCAACTGCTGCTGGAGATCGACCCGGCGCGCTACAGCCTGGCGGTGGAGCATGCCCGACGTTCGGTGGAGGTGGCCAGGGCGGCGTTGGGGCAGTCCCAGGCGGCCATCGTCGCCAGCGGGGCGCTGCTCAAACAGCGCGAAAGCGAAGAGCGGCGACGGCGCACCCTCAAGCAAGGCTTCGCCATCTCAGGGGAGGAATGGGAAAAGTCCAGCACCGAAGTGGCCGTGGCCCAGGCCGACCTGTTGCGCAACCAGGCCAACCTCGGCCTGGCCGAGGCCAATGTGCAATTGGCGGTGGCGGCGCTGACCCAGGCGGAGCTGGATCTGCAGCGTACCCGTGTGGAGGCGCCGGTCAGCGGTTACGTCACCAACCTGCTGACCCGCGAAGGCGACTACGCCGTGACGGGCGGCGCGCTGGTCGCGTTGGTGGACAGCGAATCGTTCTATGTCAGTGGCTACTTCGAGGAAACCAAGCTGCCCAGGATCAGCGAGGGTGACCGGGTGCGGGTCGAGCTGATGAGCGGCGAGCGGTTCGAGGGCACCGTGCAGAGCATCGCCTTTGCCATCGCCGACCGCGAGAACGCGCCGGGCAGCCGGCTGCTGGCCAGCATCAACCCCAGTTACACCTGGGTGAAACTGGCGCAGCGGGTGCCGGTGCGGATTGCGATCGATGGCGACTATGCCGGCAAAGACCGGCTGCGGGCGGGGACGACTGCGACGGTGACGGTTCTGGAGCACAAGTGAATCCGGGTGAATCGGCATCACCGCTGTCTGATCCCCCGTCATCGCCGGCAAGCCGGCTCCCACAGGTATTCCAGCTGTCCACAAGGTCCAGGCACACCACAAAAACTGTAGGAGCTTGCCTGCAAGCGATGAGGCCGGTACTGCCGACGTCTTCAGTGCCTGGCCCACCGCCATCGCCAGCCTGCTGGCGATGAGACCCGCCCGCCCACCCGCCGCAGGCTTGTCTGGTGCGGCAAAACCCTCAGAAACAAAAAAGCCCCGCGACCGAATGATACGCGGGGCAAAGAATTGGTTGGTTGCGGCCAACCAAAGGAGCTCTTTAAAAAACGGAATTACTTGCTGGCGACCGTCTCCGGCTGCCAGCCGCCACCCAGGGCCTTGTAGATCGCGACGATGCCGCGGTACAGCTCGACTTCAGCCTGGGCCTGGCTGTCTTCGGCGGCCAGGCGCTCGCGTTGGGCGTCGAGCAGCACCAGGAAATCGGCCGTGCCTTCGCGGTAGCGGATCTCGGCGAGGTCGGCGGCCTTGCGGCTCGACTCGCTTTGACGGATCAGCGAGATCAGGCGCTGTTGGCGCTTGCCGTAGTCGCTGAAGGCGTTCTCCGATTCCTCGAGGGCCAGCAGCACTTGCTGCTCATAGGTCGCCAGGGCGCCTTCGGCGTCGGCATCGGCGCCGCGCAGGCGGGCCCGCACGCTGCCCAGGTCAAACGCCGCCCAGGTGATGCTCGGGCCGAGCGCCCAGGCGTTGGCCGCCGAAGAGCCGATCTGCGAACCGCGCCCGGCCGTCCAGCCGAGGAAGCCGCTGAGGCTGACCCGAGGGAACAGGTCGGCCTTGGCCACACCGATGCGCGCCGTGGCGGACGCCAGTTTGCGTTCGGCGCTGAGGATGTCCGGACGGCGTTGCAGCAGTTCGCCCGGATCGCCGATCGGCAACGCCTTGGCGATTGCCGGCAGGTCTTTGGGGCTCAGGTCGACGGTCAGCTTGTCCGGGCGCTCGCCCAGCAGCGTGGCGATGCGGTTCTTCTGGCGAACCTGCTCGGCCTGCAACTGCGGCACGCTGGCTTCCACCGACGCCAGGCGCGCATCGGCGCGCTCCACGTCGAGCTGATCGCCCACGCCGGCATCCCGCAGGCTGACGGTGATCTTGCGCGACTCCTGCTGGTTCTCCAGGTTGGCCAGCGCGATCTTCTCGCGCAGCTGCGCGCCGCGCAGTTGGCCGTAGGCGTCCACCAGTTCCGCGATCATGGTCACCTGCAGTTGGTACAGGTCCGCCTCGGCTGCCTGCTGATCGGCCTCGCTGGCTTCCAGGTTGCGCTGGATGCGGCCGAACAGGTCCACTTCCCAGGCCATGTCCAGGCCCAGGTCATAGCGTTCGCTGTTGACCCGGCGGGTGGTCTGGCCGGGAATCTGTCCCTTGGCCAGGTCGCTGCTGGCGCGGCTGGTGATGGTCGGCATGGCGTCGTTGCTGACGTCGTCACGGATCGCCCGGGCGGCTTTCCAGCGGGCGAACGCTACGCGCAGCTGGCGGTTGCCTTGCAGCGATTGGGTCACCAACTGGTTGAGGGTCGGGTCGTCGAACTGCTGCCACCAGATGCCTTCGAACTTCGAACGGTCGAAGTTCTTCTGGCCGGCGGCGCCATCGGTGGCGGCCGTGATGTTGGCCGCCTCCGTGGCTGGGGTCTTGTAGTCGGGGCCGACGGCGCAGGCACTCAGGGCCAGCACCAGCAGACTCGGCAGGAAGACTTTCAGACTCATTGTTGCGCCTCCAATTGCAGGGCCTTGGCCGCTTTGCGGGCTTCGCTGCGTTCCACGAAATTGCGGATCAGTACATAGAACACCGGTGTCAGCAGCAGACCGAAGAAGGTCACCCCGAGCATCCCGGAGAACACCGCCACACCCATGGCGTGACGCATCTCGGCACCGGCGCCGGTGGAGATCACCAGCGGCACCACACCCATGATGAACGCGAAGGAGGTCATCAGGATCGGCCGCAGACGCAGACGGCACGCTTCCAGCACCGCCGCCAGCGGGTCGAGGCCTTCCTGCTGCTTGTCCTTGGCGAACTCGACGATCAGGATCGCGTTCTTGCACGCCAGGCCCACCAGTACGATCAGGCCGATCTGGGTGAAGATGTTGTTGTCGCCGCCGGAGGCGATGACACCGGTGATGGCCGACAGCAGGGTCATCGGTACGATCAGGATGACCGCCAGCGGCAGGCTCCAGCTTTCGTACTGCGCCGCGAGCACCAGGAACGCCAGCAATACGCAGAGCGGGAACACGAACAGCGCGGTGTTGCCGGCCAGGATCTGCTGGTAGGTCAGGTCGGTCCACTCGTAGGTCATGCCGTTGGGCAGTTCGTCCTTGAGCAGCTTCTCGATGGCGGCCTGGGCCTGGCCGGAGCTGTAGCCCGGGGCCGCCGCACCGTTGATTTCAGCGGTGATGAAGCCGTTGTAGTGCATCACGCGGTCCGGCCCCGAGGTGTCGCTGACCTTGATGAAGGTCGCCAGCGGGATCATTTCGCCCTTGTTGTTGCGTACCTTGAGCTGGCCGATCTGGTCGGATTCGAGGCGGAACTGCTGTTCGGCCTGAACGTTGACCTGATAGGTGCGCCCGAAGCGGTTGAAGTCGTTGGCATACAGCGAACCCAGGTAGATCTGCAGGGTGTCGAAGATGTCGCTGACGGCCACGCCGTGGGTCTTGGCCTTTTCGCGGTCGATGGCGGCATCGACCTGCGGCACGTTCACGGTGTAGCTGGTGAACAGGTTGGCCAGCTCCGGCACGTTGTGGCTCTTGGCGATGATGTTCATGGTTTCCTTGTACAGCTCTTCGTAGCCCAGGTTGCCCCGGTCTTCGATCTGCAGGCGGAAACCGCCGATGGTGCCCAGCCCCTGTACCGGCGGCGGCGGGAAGATCGCCATGTAGGCTTCCTGGATCCCGGCGTACTGGCCGTTCAGGGCCCCGGCGATGGCGCCGGCGGACATGCTCGGGTCTTTGCGCTCGTCGAACGGCTTGAGGGTCACGAACACGATGCCGGCGTTCGGGCTGTTGGTGAAACCGTTGATCGACAGGCCAGGGAAGGCCACGGCGCTTTCCACGCCCGGCTGTTTCAGGGCCAGGTCGGACATGCGCTTGATCACGTCTTCGGTGCGGTCCAGGCTCGCGGCGTCCGGCAGTTGGGCGAAGGCCACCAGGTACTGCTTGTCCTGGCCGGGCACGAAACCGGTCGGCGTGCTGGAGAAACCGAAGAAGGTCAGCACCATCAGGCCGGCGTAGAGCAGCAGGGCGATGCCGCTGCTGCGGATGACCCGGCGCACGGTGCCGACGTAGCCATGGCTGGCCCGCACGAAGAAGCGGTTGAACGGACGGAACAGCCAGCCGCCCAGCAGCTTGTCGAGGATGCGCGAGAAGCGGTCCTTCGGTGCGTCATGGCCCTTGAGCAGCACGGCAGCCAGTGCCGGCGACAGGGTCAGCGAGTTGAACGCCGAGATCACAGTGGAGATCGCGATGGTCAGGGCGAACTGCTTGTAGAACTGACCGGTGAGGCCGGAGATGAACGCCGCCGGAACGAACACGGCGCACAGCACCAGCGCGGTGGCGATGATCGGGCCGGTCACTTCGCCCATGGCGCGTTGGGTCGCCTCGAACGGGTTGAGCCCCAGTTCGATGTTTCGCTCGACGTTCTCCACCACCACGATGGCGTCGTCCACCACGATGCCGATGGCCAGCACCAGGCCGAACAGCGACAGGGCGTTGAGCGAGAAGCCGAACAGGTGCATCACGGCGAACGTACCGATCAGCGACACCGGCACCGCCACCAACGGGATGATCGAGGCGCGCCAGGTCTGCAGGAACAGGATCACCACCAGCACCACGAGGATCAGGGCTTCGAACAGGGTGTGAACCACCGCTTCGATGGAGCCGCGCACGAAGATCGTCGGGTCATAGACGATGCTGTAGTCCATGCCTTGCGGGAAGCCTTTCTTCAGCTCTTCCATCTTCGCCCGGACCTCGTTGGAGATCTCGATGGCGTTGGAGCCCGGACGCTGGAAGATCGGGATCGCCACGGCCGGCTGGTTGTTCAGCAGCGAGCGCAGGGCGTACTGGCTGGAACCCAGTTCGACGCGGGCGATGTCCTTGAGGCGGGTGATTTCACCGTTATCGCCGGCGCGGATGATGATGTTCTCGAACTCTTCCTCAGAGACCAGACGGCCCTGGGTGTTGATCGACAGTTGGAAGCTTTGCGCGTTCGGCGCGGGCGGCGCGCCCAGTTGGCCGGCGGCCACTTGGCGGTTCTGCTCACGGATGGCCGTCACCACGTCGGTGGCGGTCAGGTTGCGCGACGCGGTCTTGTTCGGATCCAGCCACACCCGCAGCGAGTAGTCGCCCATGCCGAACAGCTGCACGTCGCCGACGCCGCCCAGGCGGGCGAGTTCGTCCTTGATGTTCAGGATCGCGTAGTTGGACAGGTAGAGCATGTCGTAGCGTTTGTCCGGGGAGGTCAAGTGCACAACCATGGTCAGGTCGGGCGAGGCCTTGTCGACGGTGATGCCGATGCGCGTCACTTCCTCGGGAAGCTTGGGCTCGGTGCGGGTCACCCGGTTCTGCACCTGCACCTGCGCGTTGTCCAGGTCGGTGCCCAGGGCGAAGGTGATGGTCAGGGTGATCTTGCCGTCGGCGGTGGACTGCGAGGACATGTACAGCATGTTCTCGACGCCGGTGATGGCCTGCTCCAGCGGAGCGGCCACGGTCTCGCCGATGACTTTGGGGTTGGCGCCCGGGAAGTTGGCCCGCACGACGACGGTCGGCGGCACGACTTCCGGGTATTCGCTGATCGGCAGCTGGAACAGTGAAATCGCACCGGCGATCAGGATCAGCAGCGACAGCACCGCTGCGAAGATCGGCCGTGAAATGAAGAATCTGGAGAAATTCATCGGAGTCGTTGTCCCTTAACCGCGTGGGGTCGCAGCAGCCAGTTTCACAACCGAGCCCTGCGCGCCCTTGGCGGGTGCGACTTTGGGCAGGTTGCTGGCTTCCAGCGCTTGTCGTTGTTGAGCGAGGGCCGCGAGGGTCTGCTCGCTGGCCATCGGAACCACTTCAGGGGAGACCGGCGAACCCGGACGCACCCGTTGCAGCCCCTTGACGATGATCGTGTCGTCCTTGTTCAGGCCGTTGCGCACGATGCGCAGGCCTTCGATCTTCGGCCCCAGTTCGACGGGGCGGTAGGCGGTCTTGTTGTCCGCATCCATCACCAGCACGAACTTCTTGCCCAGGTCTGTGCCGACCGCTTCGTCGTTGATCAGCATGGCGTTGTAGGTGCCGCTGCCGACCAGCTTCAGGCGGGCGTAGAGGCCTGGGGTGTAGGTGCCGTCGGTGTTGTCGAACACCGCGCGGCCGCGGATGGTGCCGGTCTTGGGGTTGACCTGGTTGTCGACGAAGTTCATCTGGCCCAGGTGCGGGTTGCCGTCTTCGTTGGACAGGCCCATGTACACCGGCGTGGTGGCGCCGCGCTGGCCCTGGCGGGCGAGCTGGGTGTACTTGAGGAACACGCGCTCGTCGGCGTCGAAGTAGGCATAGACCTTGTCGGTGGAGACCACGCTGGTCAGCGCCGTGGTGTCGGCGGTCACCAGGTTGCCGGCGGTGATTTCGGCACGGCTGACGCGGCCGCTGATCGGAGCGGTGACGCGGGTGAAGCTCAGGTTCAGCTTGGCCAGGTCCAGTTGCGCCTGCAGGGCACCGACGGCGGCACGGGCTTCCTGGGCGGCGCTGGTGCGCGAGTCGGCCAGTTCAGCGGAAATGGCGTTGCTGGTGCGCAGGCGCTCGCCGCGGACGGCTTCGTTTTCGCTGCGGGTGGCGTTGGCGCGGGCCTGGGCGACCAGGGCTTCGAGGCGACGCACTTCGGCCTGGAACGGACGCGGGTCGATCTGGAACAGCAAATCGCCTTTCTTGACCAGCGCGCCTTCGGTGAACGCGACCTCGTCGATCTGGCCGGAGACCCGCGGACGGATTTCAACGGTTTCCGGCGCCTCCAGGCGCCCCGTGAACTCGTCCCACTCGTTGACCGGCTGCTCCAGCACCTTGGCCACGCTGACCTTGGCGGCCGGCATGTTGGCGGCGGTCTGCGGAGCCTTGCCGCAGGCGCTCATCACGAGCACGGCCAGGAGGGCCAAGGGGAAGCGCAAATGTTTGAGTGATTGTTCCATGGATACATCCGCCAAAGTATTGAAGATGGGCGGATGATGATCGGCAGGGTAATGGCAAACGAATCGAATGGCGCGAAGGTAACTATCATTCGGAATGATATAAGCAGCGCTCAAGCCCTCTAGCATGCGCCTTTCGTTAGGGGGCTATCAATCGAGCTGGCGACAATTCTGTCTTGCGTCGGGTGCAAAGGTGAAGCCGATGGTTGCCGGGCCGCGAACGGCTTGCCCCGCGCGCGCCCTCGAACCGGGCCAGGGCTGAGCGGAACTCCGCCAGCCCTGGCCTGAAGCGCGTCGCGAGGGCAGGTACGACCGGGCGACCTGGACAGGGTCACTCCGCCCGTGGGGCCATCAGCGAATTCAGCTCGCCATAGGTGTGGGCCTTCAAGGCCTGGGTATCCAGATGCCCGTGCTCCAGGAAGCTGCGGGCCAATCCGCCCATGGCGCCATACAGGAACTCGGCGATGGCCGAGCCTGCGCTCAGGCGCCTGACGCCGAGGCGTTGCAGCTCATCGGGAGCGGCCAGGCCTGCGCGCCACAGCAGGTTGACCGGCAACCTCGATTCCCGGCACACCGCAGCGATTTCATGGGGTTCGACCACGCCGGCGGCGAACAGCCCGTCCGCACCTGCGTTGGCATACTGCGCGGCACGCTTGAGAAGTTCTTCCAGGCGCTGCTCGGCGGGCAGCAGGTTCTTGAGGTAGACGTCGCAGCGCACGTTCACGAACAGGTTGACTCCGTGCCGTTCGGCGACCTTCCTGGCGGCGTCGACCTTGCGGATGAGCAGGTCGGGGGAGCCCACGCCGTCTTCGATGTTGACCCCGACTGCACCTGCGGCGATGACGGCGTCGATGACGTTGGCGACCTGTGCGGGATCGTCCGAATAGCCCCCTTCGATGTCCACGGTCAGGGGAACGCTGAGCACCCGGGTCATCGAGGCGATGGTGGAGCGCAGCAGCTCCAGCGGAAGCTTGTTGCCGTCCTGATAGCCATGGTTCCAGGCCATCGCCGCGCTGCTGGTGGCCACGGCTTTGCTGCCCAGGCGCTCGACGAGGCGCGCGCCGCCGGCATCGCCCACGTTGGCGAGCATCAGCAACCCTTGCCGATGAAGATCATGAAAAACGGTATCCAGTGCTGCCATGAAATCCTGCTCCTTTGAACATCCTGTTGATGGATCACTGCCAAGGTCAAACCGCGACCGTGCGTTCGCGGCATCGGAAGATGCACTGTAGCCAATCGTTACGGGATTCGCCCGCGCCTGGGTCGTCGCCATGGCGGTAGCCTGGGCGTGTATGCGTTCGTGGCAATGGCGTGTGCAAGTTATGTACGTGCCGATAAAGGCAACAACCGGGAATCATAGACTTCCCGAAGTGTGATGGAAGTCTTGATTTGAGTAATGCAGGGAATCTTGCGAAGTGTCTTTTCAATGAACTCGGTGTACAGGGAAATACTTTTGCAGACGATCTTTATCAAGAAGTCATAGTCCCCTGTCACATTGTAAAGAGCGACGACTTCCGGGCAGGAAGTAATCTTTTCTTCCAGTTTTCGGGTGACGTCTTCGGTATGTGAATCGACGGAGAGATGAACGAAGGCGGTGACTTCGAAGCCCAGGGCCTCTTTGTTCAGGATGGCCTGGTAGCCCTGGATGAAGCCTTCTTCCTCAAGGCGCTTGAGCCTGCGCCAGCAAGGCGTTTCACTCATGGAAAGAACTTCCGCGAGTTTTGAAGTGGTCGTCAGGCAGTCGGTCTGCATGATGTTCAGGATCTTCAGATCGATCGCATCGAGCACCGTAGAGTTCTTTTTCAAATCAGAGTCCTTTCTGGCGTGCCATGAGCAAGTGCAGTCCTTATAACTTTGCCATGGTGCCAGCAACGGATAGGGTGCGCAACATTTTGAAATGAGCACGGGCCATCCTCCCGTGGCTTATATTGAATGTCACGGGATGGTTACATATAGCGCCAGAACAACCGGTCAACTAATGAGCTGTTTGGATAGGGCGTCCTTTAATGGCCGGTCGGTCAGCGTCGTGTGTCAGGCCTCCGCGCCTTGGGTCTGCAGGTCATCGCCCCGCGATCCTGCGCGCTGGCGGCTGGCGGCGCGGGCCAGGAGGGGCGTGGCGATGCCGGCCAGCGCAAACACGAGCCCCAGGCCGATCCATCCGGCGGCCCCGCGCTCCACCACGGCGATCGGCAAGATCGCGGGGAAGACCACGGTCATCAGGTTCGCCCCCAAGGCATACACGCTCAGGTAGTAGGCCCGGTTCTCGGCCGGCGCCAGGTAATAGGAGATCCCCCAGGCGCCCGCGCATTGCCACAGTTCGCCGAAGGTCATCACCACACAACCCAACAGCAGGATGCCCGCCGCGAGGTAGGGCGACTGGTCGGCCGTGGTCATGGCCACCATGGCGCAAGAGAGCGCCAGGGTAATCCCGGCGTAAAGGTGCTTGCGCGCGGCATGCACCACTTCGTTGCCGCGTTTGCTGAACGCCAGTTGCAGGGTGATGGCCATGATGCCGTTGACCACCAGGATGAGGCCGATCAGGGCCTTGGGCGCCTGGGTCTTGGTCAGCAGCCACAGAGGCACGGCGATGGTCATCACAGCCTGGTGCAGCGAAAGGATGCCGTTGCACAGCGACAGCGAGAGGAAGTTGAGGTTCTTCAGCGGATGCGCAGCGACGGCCGCCGGCGCGCTCTCGACCTGTTCCCGGGCAGCAGCCTGAGGCAATTTGGCCACCACGAGGAGCACGGCCGAGATGAGGAACGCCAGGGCATTGGCGATCAGCAGGCCGATCACGGCGTTGGGGCTGCTGGCGACGCCGACGACGATGGCGAACACGCCTGCGGCGAGCATGTAGGCGACGTTCCTGACGATGGCCACCTTGGACATGGTCTTGACGTAGGCATCGGACTTGACCGCCGCCCCCACCAGGGTCTGGATGATCGGCCACACCGCCTGTTCCACGCAGCCGATGAAGCAGGCGATGAGCAGGAACGCGTAGAAATCGTTGACGAACGGGTAGATCAGGAAGCCCAGCATGCGCCAGACCTGCAGCACCGCCAGCACCCGGGCAGCGCCGAGGCGGTCGGCGATCCGGCCGATGGGCACCGTGCAGACGAGCCCGCAAAGCCCCGCCAGGGCCAGGCCGATGCCCACCTGGACGCTGCTCAGGCCGACCACCTGGGTATAGAAGAACGTGGCGCCTGCGAGGAAGAGGCCGCGCCCGGAAGCATCGACGAAGGCAATGAGCAACAGCAGCAGAGAGGCACGCTCGTGCGAGACCGGTGCCTTGTTGGAGAAGCGACTGCGTACAGACATCAGGCTATTCCTTTAGAGAGAGAAGCAGCGCCTGCCGGTGGCTCGGGCCCGCCCGGACGACGCGCAAGGCGCCGCCCGGGTGACCCGAGCCTTGTCCGGCACTAGGCTTGCAGGCGCTGGCGCAGGCTGAGCGGGCGCATGTCGGTCCAGGTCTCCTTGATGTAGGCCAGGCACTGCGTGCGGTTGCCCTGTTGCCCTGTCGCGTGCCAGCCGCCGGGCAGGGGGCGCTCGGCCGCCCAGAGGGAGTATTGCTCTTCGTCGTTGATCACGACGAGATAGAGGCCGGTGTCTTGTTCTTCGGTGGTCATGGTTGAACGTCCTGAAAATGTTGAAAGCTAGCGTTTTTCCGATTGGCCGGGCGGCTTAGGTCTTGCGGATGATCAACATGTACATCTGGCCGTGCAGGCTCGGGAATTTGGCCTTCAGCGCAAGATCCATGTCCAGCAGGTTGCGGATCCTGGCGGGCCCGTCCTGCTGCAGGTCGAGCTCGTAGCCCAGCGATTCGGGGAGCAGGCCCAGCGGACGGATTTCCTCGACCGCGAAGCCCTGCGCCCGGGCGATCTCACTGGCCTCGCCACGGCTGATGGCGTTCTGTCGCATCAGTTCCTTCTGCTCGTGGGAGTAGATCGAAAGGTAGGTCAGGTGCGGGCACTCGATGTCCCAGGTCGAGATCACGCAGAACCCGCCCGGCACCAGGCAGCGATGGATTTCCGACATGACCCTGGAGAAGTCTTGCCTTGGGAAGTGCGCCGCCGTGCCCATCATGCAGGTGATGAGGTCGAACTGAGTGCTTTCGAACGGCAGCGCCCTGGCGTCGCCCTGGTGGAAGTCCGGATTGAGCGCGCCGCCGGTCTTCTGCCGGGCATACTCGACCGCCCTGGGTTCCAGGTCGACGCCAAAGGCCTGGATGCCTTGCCGGGCCAGCAAGGTCGGGTAGCGGCCGGTCGCGGCACCGATGTCCAGGCTCCTGCGGAACGGGCCGTAATGCTTGAGGCAATCGAGCATGTTGACCAGCTCGAGGGATTTCTTGGCTTCGTCCTCGGGCACGGAGCAGTCGTAGCGCATGTAGGCCGCCACGTCGTAGTCCAGTGCGGCATCGGCGGCCTTGTCGGCCTTGTCCAGCGCGAATTCGGCGATCACCGAGAGCAGCCGTCCGCGCTGTTCGGCAACGCCCGCCAGTTGGGTGGCCCGTGCGGTCCCTGGGGTAAAGCCGCGTTGCGCGGCGGGGTCGAGCAGTTCCAGGATCAGGCTGGCGTACCAGTCCTTGTCGTCGCTTGGGCGCAGGCCGTCAGGTTGCGCGCCCTGGCGGCGCAGGTGCTGCAGCCGGGCGTCGGCGTCGAGGTAGTCGGGGCTGAGGGTAAACACCACTTCGTAGTATTTCTGGGCCTCGGCGAAGGATCCCTGCTCCTGATGGATGCGCCCCAATGTGTAGAGGGTTTTCTTGGCTTCTTCGCTGACGGTCAGTTCGCGGGCGCGGCGGAAGGCCGATTTCGCGGCGAAATGATGGCCGGCCATGAGGAAGCTCTCGCCGGCCAGGGTGAAGCTCTTGAGCTTCATCCGGTCATCCTGGCCCGCCCAGGTGAAGTGCCGCGCCGCCAGATGCCACTCCTGACGCTTCTGGTAGGCCTGCGCCAACAGGAAATGGCTGGTGCAGTGGCCGGGGAACAGGCGGACATCCTCGGCCAGCAGTTTGATCGCCAGCGCCTCCCGGTCGGCCTGGCTCAGTCGCAGCGATCCGCCGTTCAACCAGTCCACGGCATATTCGATCAGCCCCGTCTGCCCGAGCTGGGCGAGCAGCGCCTCGGCCGCGTCGCGCTGTTCGGCCTCGTCGGCCAGCTGTTCTGCGTTCATCTGCAGCAGGTCGATGTGCTGGTTGAAGCTGTCGTGGGCATGGTTGACCAGCAGCTTGACCGTGCCGTCGGTGCAGCCTGAAACGACGAACGAGCCGTCTTGCGAAATGCCGGCGGCCCAGACCTCACCGCCGGCCCGGCAGGCCCAGAGCGGTTTGCCTTGGCGATTGAGCAGGCGAAGGGTGCCGTCGGGCGAACCGATGACGGCCGTGCCGCCCGCAGAGACCGCGACGCTGGAGATGCCTGGTGCGGCCACCACGGCGGTGGCTTCGCATTGCCGCAGGCCGTCGCCTTCAAGCAGCAGGGCCGAGCCGTCTTCCAGGGCGACGATGCCCGCAAGGCCGGTGTGGGACACCGCGCATTTGACCGCCGTGCACGGCAGCTCGTGCAGCGCCACGATCCCGGCGTCCTGATCCAGCACGCTGAGCAGGCGCTCCCGGATCTTCAGCAGGCTGGCGCTGTGGCTCGAAGCCGCCGACGAAGCGGCCGGCTCAAGATGGCGGGCCTCGGCCTGCCGGAGCTCGTAGCCGCTGGCGCTGCGGGTGACGATGTGTTGTGTCTGGTCTTGGCAGAGGACGACCAGTCGTTCGCCGTCGGCCGAAAGGCTGATGTCGTAGGGCGCCGACGCCAGGGGGACGCTGAACAGCGCTTGGCCGTCGGCATCGAAGACGCTGACCGTACCGCTGCCGTCTGACGCCCTTTGCGTACCCGCCGCGACGCAAGGCGTGGCGCTGATCGCCACGCACGTGAGTTCATCCGCGAAATGCTGCGACCAGCACGGTCGGCAATCGCGGGTCAGCACCGTGAGGGTGCGGTTGCGGCAAGCGACGGCAAGCAACGCGGCATCCGCCGTGAGGCAGAGGCCGGTGACGGGCGCGCCGAAGTTGCGGCTCCAGAGCTCGCTGTGAGGCGCCTCCATGAACAGGCCGCCCGAATGGGCCGGGTTTGCACGCAGGTCGCAAGGCTGCTGTGGCTCGGCTGCTTTTGCCTGGAGATAGGCATCATTGTTGAAGTTGGTCATGGACACTCCTTATCGAACCGATCTTGATCATTTTTTTTATCCGAGCAGCTTGTAGATGCAGGGGGTGGCGGCCTCGAGAATGCTGTAGTGGTCGGCCTGCAGCGCCTGACCGGCGAACGACTGTCCGCACCATCGGCGCCAATGCGCCTCGCTGGCCGCGTTGTCCTGGGTGTGCAGAAGGCTCACGGGGCTGTTGACCCCGTTCCGGGGGGCATAGGCGCTCAGCGCCTGTTGGTTGGCCGCGAAGACCGCCAGGCGACGCTCCAGCTGGGCGTCGTCCAGGCTGTCCGGGATCAGGCCGGTGCGGCGGGCCGCCGCGACGGTCGCCGCGTCCCGGTCCGGTTGCGCCATGAGCTGGCTCAGGCGCTCGGCCGAGAAGGGCAGGTCCACCGACAGCGAACGGGCCAGATCCACCAGGTAGGCGCCCAGCGGCCACGCCAGGGTCGGCGACGCCAGGCCTGGGGCAGGCGCGTCGATCAGCAGCAGCCGGCGCACGGGCTGGTCGTGCGTTTCGAGCTGGCGAGCCATTTCGAAGGCGATCACACCGCCCATCGACCAACCGCCCAGGTAGTACGGCCCGGTCGGCTGCACCCGGCGCATCTGTTCGATGTAGGCCGCGGCCAGCGCCTCGATGCTGTCGCCGGGCGAGGTGCCTTCTTCGAGCCCGGCGGACTGGAACGCATGCACGTTGAAGTCGTCGGGCAACAGGTGCGCCAGCCGGACGTAGGGCGACACGGTTCCGCCCACGGCATGCACCAGGAACAGGTGCTTGCTCCCGCCCTCCCTGAGCTGCATGCGAGTCGAGCTGCGTTCGGCATCGCCCTGGCTGATCTTGCGGACAAAGGCCCCCAGGTCCGCCGACTCGAACACCTGGCGCACCTCGGCGGCGAGGCCGAGTTCCCGGTTGACCTGGTCGACCATCTTCATGGCCAGCAGCGAATGGCCGCCTTTCTCGAAGAAGTTGTCGTTCAGGCCGATCGCGTCGAGCTTGAGGGTCGATTTCCAGATGTGCGCCACGCTCTTTTCAAGTGCCGTGGCCGGCGCCTGCGTCGCCGGATCGCTCTGCCGGGGCGTGCCCGCCAGGGCGGACAGCGCTTGCCGGTCGACCTTGCCGTTGTGCAGCAGCGGCAGTCGCTCAAGAAAGCTGAAGCTCATGTCCGCCATGTGGCCAGGCAGGGAGCGCGACAGGAAGTCCCGCAGTTCGGCGGCGCTCGGCTGCGCGCCGGCGACGCACACCAGGTGAGCGGTGAGGCCGCAAACGTCGCCAGCGTGGGTTTGCACGCCGACCACGGCCTGGCTGACGAGCGGGTGCGCGCACAGCTGCATTTCGATTTCGCCCAGCTCGATCCGCATGCCGCGCAGTTTGATCTGCTGGTCGTTGCGGCCGAGGTATTCGATATCGCCGCTGGCGAGGTAACGGGCCTTGTCGCCGGTCAGGTACATGCGGCTGCCCGGTGCGCCGTAAGGGTCGGGAATGAATCGTTCAGCGGTCAGTTCCGGCCGGTTGAGGTAGCCGCGCGAGAGCTGCACGCCGGCGATGTACAGGTCGCCGGTCACGCCGACGGGCACCGGTTGCAGACGGGCATCGAGCAGGTAGGTGCGGGTATTGGCCACAGGCCGGCCGATCGGCACGGCATGGCGGCTTTCGTCGGGGCTGCATGGCCAGAAGGTGACGTCGATCGCTGCCTCGGTCGGCCCGTACAGGTTGTGCAGCGCGGTCGCCGCAAAGCGCGCGAAGAAGTCATTCTGCACCGCCGTGGACAAGGCCTCGCCACTGCTGAAGACCCTTCGCAGCGAGCGGCAATGGCCGGCCTGGGTATACGCGATGTAGGCACTGAGCATCGAAGGCACGAAGTGCGCCGTGGTCACCCCATGCCGTTCGATGAACGCTTCGAGGTAGCGTGGATCCTTGTGCCCGTCGGGGCGGGCCACCAGCAGTCGGGCACCGACGCTCAGCGGCCAGAAGAATTCCCAGACCGAGACATCGAACGAGAACGGCGTCTTTTGCAGAACCTTGTCCGCAGCGTCCAGCGGGTACTGGGCCTGCATCCACTGAATGCGGTTGATGATCGCCTGATGGGTGTTCAGCGAGCCTTTCGGCTTGCCGGTGGAGCCGGAGGTATAGATGCAGTAGGCCAGGCCCAGCGGATCGACCGTTCGTTGCGGATTGCTGCGCGGCAGGTCGGCCAGGTGCGCGGCGTCTGCGTCCAGGCACACATGCCGGTAGGCACGCAGCGGCGCGCACGCCTGCAAGGCCTGCTGGGTCAGGACCATCACCGGCGCCGCATCGGCCAGCATGTAGGCGACCCGCTCGTCGGGGTAGTCCGGTTCGACCGGCACGTAGGCGGCGCCGGCCTTGAGGATGCCCAGCAAGCCGATGGTCATTTCCAGGCTTCTGTGGGCATGCACCGCGACCAGGTCATCGTTTTTCACGCCCTGGTCGATCAGGTAGCGGGCCAGCTGGTTGGCCCGCTCGTTGAGCTGCCGGTAGCTGAGCGACCGGGTTTCGAAGGTGAGCGCAATTGCATCGGGCGTGCGCTCGACCTGGCGCTCGAACAACTGATGCAACGCGGCCACGGGCTCGTAACGCACTTCGGTGGCGTTCCACTGCACGAGCGTCTCGTGCCTTTGCGCCGCAGACAGCAACGGGAAATCGGCGATCGCCTGTCCCGGATCGTCCACCGCCGCGCCGGCCAGGTTGATCAAATGGCTGGCCATGCGTTTCACGGTCGCGGCGTCGAAGAGGTCGCGGTTGTATTCCCAGCGCATCTGGTAGCCCTGATCCGATGGCGTCAGTTCCAGGCTCAGGTCGAACTTGGCGGTCGTCGTCCCGATGTCGAACGGTGCGACGTCCACGCCGGGCAATTGCAGGGCCTGCGGGACGGTGTTCTGCAGCACGAACAGCACCTGGAACAACGGCGGGCGGCTCATGTCCCGAGGCAGCTCCAGGGCCTCGACGACCTTCTCGAAGGGCAGATCCTGGTTGGCGTAGGCGCCGAGGGTGGTCTGGCGAACCTGTTCGAGCAACGCGCTGAAACTCGGGTTGCCTTCCAGCCGGGTGCGCAGGGCCAGGGTGTTGACGAACAGGCCGATCAACGGCTCGACCTCTGCCCGGGTGCGGTTGGCGATGGGGGTGCCGACGACGATGTCGTGCTGGCCGCTGTAGCGGGCAAGCAGCAGGTTGAACAGGGCCAGCAGGGTCATGAACGGCGTGGCGCCGTGCCGCTGACCCAAGGTGTCGATCTGCCCGGACAGCTGACGGCCCAGCGACAGGCTGAGCGCCTGCCCGCGGTAGGTCTGGAGCGCCGGACGCGGCCGGTCGGTCGGCAGCTCCAGGCTGGCGGGGGCGTGGGCCAGCTGTGCGCGCCAATAGTCCGCCTGCGCCGTGAACACGCGGGGCGCCTGCCACTGGCGCTGCCAGGCGGCGTAGTCGGCGTACTGGATCTCCAGCGGCGGCAAGGACGCCGGCTGTCCTTGGGCGAGGGCCTGATAGAGCGCCATGACCTCGCGGCTGAGCACGGCGATGGACCAGCCGTCGCTGATGATGTGGTGCAGGGTGAACAGCAAGACATGCCGTTGCTCGCCGAGCTGCAGCAGGGTGGTGCGCAGCAACGGCCCTTGTTCGAGCGAGAACAGTTGCCCCGCCTCGGCCTCGGCCAGATGGCGGGCCTGTTCGAGCGGTTGCCCATGGCCGCGCAGATCGAGGCAGGTCAGCGCGGCGGGGACGGCCGGATGAACCTTCGCCAGCACCTGTCCGTCGCTGTCGAGGGCAAAGGTGGTGCGCAGCGGTTCGTGACGCGCGGTCAGCTCGGTCAGGCAGCTTTGCAGCAACGTCCGGTCCAGCGCTCCGTTGAGTTCCAGGGCTAGTGCGATGTTGTAGGCGGCGCTGGAGCGCTCGAGCCGGTTCAGGAAGAACAGGCGTTCTTGCGCGAAAGATGCGCTCCTCGCGCCGGGGCCGGCGTTGGCCGCGCGGATCGGCTGGCCGCTGGCCGCCGGGCTTTGGCCCAGCCGCGGCAGCAGTTGTTCGATGGTCGGGGCCTCGAACAGCGTGCGCAGGGCCAGGTCCACTTGCAGTTGCCGGCGGATGCGCGACACCACTTGGGTCGCCAGCAGCGAGTGTCCGCCGAGGGCGAAGAAGTCATCGGTGACACCGACCCGCGGCAGGTTGAGGACATCGGCCCAGATCTGCGCCAGTTGGCGCTCGCCGTCGTTGCGCGGGGCGACGTGGTCGTCTTCCAGCGCATCGTTTTGGGGGCGCGGCAAGGAGCGCTTGTCGACTTTGCCGCTGGGGGTCAGCGGCAACGTGTCGAGGCAGACGAAGGCGCTGGGCACCATGTAGTCCGGCAGGCGTTGCTTGAGCTGCTCCCGGATCGCGCCGAGGTCCAGCGTATCGCCACCCTTGGCGACCAGATAACCCACCAGTTTCTTCAGGCCCGGACGATCCTCCCTGACCGTCGCCGCTGCGGCGGCCACGCCCTCGAGGGTCATCAGGGCCTGTTCCACTTCGGCCAGCTCGATGCGGAAACCGCGGATCTTGACCTGGTGGTCGGAGCGTCCCAGGTACTCGATGCTGCCGTCCGGCAGATAGCGTGCGACGTCGCCGGTCTTGTACATCCGCGCGCCCGGCACCGGGCTGTGGGGGTTGGGGATGAAGCGTTCGGCGGTGATGTCCGTGCGCTCCCAGTAGCAGCGCGCCAGGTGGATGCCGGCGATGTAGAGGTCACCGCGCACACCCACGGGCACAGGCTCCAGGTCGGCGTCGAGCACATACATTTGTGAGTTGAACAGCGGTTTGCCGATCGGCGGCAACGCCGGCCACTGCGTCGGGTCGCCGGTGAGGCGGTAGCCGGTGACGAAATGCGACTCGGTGGGGCCGTACTGGTTGTGCAGCAAGGCTGCGGGCAGTTTCTGGAACAGCTCGACGACTTCCTGGGTGACCTGCAATTGCTCGCCGCCGCAGACAATCTCCCGAAGGCAAGCCAGCTGATCGAGGTCGGCGGCGGCGTCGGCGATCCCCTGCAAGGCCACGAACGGGATGAACAGGCGGGCGATGCGTTGCCGTTCGATGAGTTCGAGCAGCAGCACCGGATCCTTGCGGGTTTCTTCACTGACCATCACCAGCGTGCCGCCGCTGGCCCAGGTGGAAAAGAACTCGTCGAAGCTGACGTCGAAGCTCAGCGGCGAGAATTGCAGCGTGTTGTCGCCCTGGCCCAGTTGCGATTCGGTGAGTTGCCATTGCACCAGGTTGGTCAGCATCTCGTGGGTCAGCGCGGCGCCCTTGGGCTGGCCGGTCGAACCCGAGGTGTAGATCACGTAGCACAGGCTCAGCAGGTGTTGCGGCTGGCTCGGATTGACCGGTGACTCGTTCCAGGCGTCGTCGCAGCGGTCCATGCAGACCAGGGTTTCGCAGCAGCCTTCGACGCGGGGGAGCAGGCTGGTGAGGGTGACGATCAGGTCGGCCCGGGCATCCTGGGCCATGAAGCGCAGGCGCTCGGTCGGATAGCTTGGGTCCATGGGCACGCACACGGCGCCGGCCTTGAGGATGCCGAGAATCGCGACCGGAACGTGCAGCGAGCGCTCCAGGCAAATGCCCACCAGGGTGTCAGGCACCACACCGGCGCGTTGCAGGTAGCGGGCGAACTGGTTGGAACGCGCTTCCAGTTGGCGGTAGCTCAGTGATTCGTCGCCGAAGACCGCCGCCGGCAGGTCGGCGCAACGCTCGGCCATTTCCGTGAACAGACTGTGCACCGGCAGCGGGCGGAATGCCTGCTGCGTCGCGTTCCAGCCGTGGAGCAGTTGCTGTTTGTCCGCCTCGGTGATCATCGCGATCCGCCGCAGCGGCTGGTCCGGCGCCGCCATGGCCGAACGGGCCAGCGTCTCGAAGTGGCTTGCCATGCGTTCCACGGTCGCGGCGTCGAAGAGATCGCGGTTGTATTCCCAGCGCATCCGGTAGCCCTGGTCCGATGGCGTCAGCTCCAGCGTCAGGTCGAACTTGGCGGTGGTCGCCTCGACCGCCAGCTGCGCGATCTCAAGGCCCGGCAGGGTGAACGCCTCGGTCGGCGCGTTCTGCAGCACGAACATCACCTGGAACAACGGCGAGCGGCTCATGTCCCGAGGCAGTTCCAGGGCCTCGACGACCTTCTCGAACGGCAGATCCTGGTTGGCGTAGGCGCCGAGGGTGGTCTGGCGGACCTGTTCGAGCAACGCGCTGAAGCTCGGGTTGCCTTCCAGCCGGGTGCGCAGGGCCAGGGTGTTGACGAACAGGCCGATCAACGGCTCGACCTCTGTCCGGGTGCGGTTGGCGATGGGGGTGCCGACGACGATGTCGTGCTGGCCGCTGTAGCGGGCAAGCAGCAGGTTGAACAGGGCCAGCAGGGTCATGAACGGCGTGGCGCCGTGCCGCTGGCCCAAGGCGTCGATCTGCCCGGACAACGGCGCGTCCAGCGACCGCTGGATTACCTGCCCGCGGTAGGTCTGGATCGCCGGACGCACGCGGTCGGTGGGCAGCTCCAGGGTGGTGGGGGCGTTGGCCAGGTGCTCGCGCCAGAAGGCGGTCTGGGACTCGAACTCGATGGGGGCCTGCCACTGGCGCTGCCAGAAGGCGTAGTCGCTGTACTGGATCTCCAGCGCCGGCAGCGGGCAGGGCAGGCCCTGGGCGAAGGCCCGGTACAGGGCCATGACTTCGCGGGCCAGCAGGGCGATGGACCAGCCGTCGCCGACGATGTGATGCAAGGTGAACAGCAAGGCATGCCGTTGCTCGCCGAGCTGCAGCAGGGTGGTGCGCAGCAACGGCCCTTGTTCGAGCGAGAACAGTTGCCGGGCCTCGGCCTCTGCCAGGCGGCGGGCCTGCTCGAGCGGTTGCCCATGGCCGCGCAGATCTAGGCAGGCCAGCGCGGCGGGAGCGACCGGCTGGACCTGCGCCTGGGCCTTGCCGTTCTCGTCGAGGATGAACGTGGTGCGCAGGCTGGCGTGGCGCTCAATGAGCGTATCGAGACAGCGCTGCAGCACCGCTACGTCCAGCGGGCCGTTCAGTTCCAGGGCCAGCGCGATGTTGTAGGCCGCGCTGTCGGGTTCGAAATGGCTGAGGAAGAACAGGCGCTCCTGGGCGAAGGACAGCGGCTGAAGCGTTTGCGGCAGCGTGTAGGCGAGGATCGGCGGGCTTTCTCGGCCCGTCTGTGCGTCGAGGTTGTCGACCAGTTGGGCGATGGTCGGCGTTTCGAACAGGCTGCGCACCGGGATGTCGATCTTCAGGTGCTTGCGCATCCGGGAGATGACCTGGGTCGCGAGCAGCGAGTGGCCGCCCAACTCGAAGAAGTTGTCGGTGACGGCGACGTCCTGCCGCTTGAGGACCTGTTGCCAGATGTCGGCGATGGCCTTTTCCAGGGGCGTGGCGGGCGGCTGGCCGGGTGCCGTCCGGGCGACCGGCTCCGGTGCGGGCAGGCGCTTGCGGTCGATCTTGCCGTTGGGGGTCAACGGCAGTTGTTCGAGCACCACGAAATGGTTGGGGATCATGTAGCCGGGCAAGGTCAGCCCCAGGTGCTGGCGCATGGTCGCCGGTTCCAGCGCGTGGTTCTCGGCAAGCCGCAGGTAGGCGACGATCTGCCGCTCGCCAGGCAGGTCTTCGCGGACGGCGACCACGGCCTGGAGCACGGCGGGGTGGCGATCGAGTTGCTGCTCGATTTCCCCCAGCTCGATGCGGAAACCGCGCACCTTGACCTGGTTGTCGATCCGCCCGAGGAACTCGATTTCACCGTTGGCCAGCCAGCGAACCAGGTCGCCGGTCTTATACAGCCGTGCGCCCGGCTCGCTGGCGTACGGATCGGGGACGAACTTCTGAGCGGTCAGTTCGGCGCGGTTCAGGTAGCCGCGGCTGACCCCCTCGCCACCGATGTGCAGTTCGCCCGGGCTGCCGATGGCGCACAGGTGGCCGCTTCCATCGAGCACGCGCAGCACCGTGTTGGCGATCGGTTCGCCGATGGGGCAGTGGGTCGAGGTCACCCGGCCGACCGCCGACCAGATGGTGGTTTCGGTCGGCCCGTACATGTTCCACAGCGACTCGGTGCGTTGCAGCAGTTTGTCCGCCAGCTCCGGCGCCAGGGCCTCGCCGCCGCACAGGGCCTTGAGCTTGAGCGTGCTTGGCCAGCCGGCTTCGAGCATCAGCCAGTAGGTCGAGGGCGTGGCCTGGATGACCGTCGCGTCATGGGCCATGGCCAGCTTGATCAGCGCATGCCCGTCAGCCGCCGCCTCGCGCTCGGCCAGAACGATGCTGGCGCCGCTCACCAGCGGCAAGAACAGTTCCAGGACGCTGATATCGAATGAAATGGAGGTCACCGCCAGTAAGCGGTCCGTCGCGCCGATGCCGGGCTTCTCCGTCATCGAACGGAGGAAATTGACCACCGCGCGATGGGGCACCTGAACGCCTTTGGGCAGACCGGTGGAGCCCGAGGTGTAGATCACGTAAGCGGTGTTCAGGGCGGCGACGGGAGGACGGGTGACGACGGCGGCCCGGTCCGGTTCGAGGTCCTCCAGCGTCACGACGGCGGGCGCGTGCCCGGCGAAGGCCTCGGCGTATTGGCGCTCGGTCAGCAAGACGGGCGCCTGCGAGTCCTGGAGCATGTGCAGCAATCGGGCGTGCGGGTAGGCCGGATCCATAGGAACGTAGGCGGCCCCGGCCATCCAGGTGCCGAGCAAGGCCGCCACCATGCCGATGGAGCGGTCCAGGCACACGGCCACGCAACTGTCCGGCCCGGCGCCCAGGTCCAGCAGGTGCGCGGCGATGGCTTGGGCCTGCTGTTCGAGCTGGCGATAGCTCACCTGCCGCCCGGCGCAGACGATGGCCGTGGCGTCGGGTGTCAGCCGAGCCTGATCGAGGAACAGGTCGTGTACGCAGCGCTCGGCCGACAGGGCGAAACCGGCGTCGGGCAACGGCGCCAGCCGGGACAGGCGCTCCGCCGGCGGCAACAGCTCCAGGTCGCCGATGGGGCGGCCCGGATCGGCGACGATGGACGCCAGCAAGACGTGCAGGTAGCCGCACAGGCGCTCGATGCTGTCCCGGTCGTACAACGCGGTGCGGTATTCGAAGAAGCCGCCCAGCTCGCCGTCGCGCATGTGCATTTCCAGCGACAGGTCGAACTTGGCGAAGCGGCTGTTTTGGGGCAGCACGCTCGCGGTGGTGGCGTCGAGCGTCAGCGCCTGGGCGACGTCCTGGTTGAAGAAGGAGAACATCACCTGGAACAGCGGCGAGTGGTTGAGCTCGCGGGTAGGGCTCAAGGCTTCCACCAGCCGCTCGAAGGGCACGTCCTGATGCTCGTCGGCATCGAGCAGGCGCGATTGGGCCTGTTTCAGGTAGTCGGCGAAGGGTTGCCCGGCACCGACCTGGCTGCGGAACACCAGGGTGTTGACGAAGAAGCCGATCAGCGCCTGTGTCTGCGCGTCGTTGCGGTTGGCGACCGGATAACCGACGCTGATGTCGGCCTGATTGCTCAAGCGGAACAGCAGGCTGTTGAACGCACAGAGCAGCGTGGCGAACAGGGTCGCCTGGTGGCGCTGGCTGAGCTGCTGGAGGCGTTCCGTCAGGTCGCGGGGCAGTTCGAAATGCACCCGCTCGCCGGCGTGGTCCAGGCGAGGGGGGCGGGGACGGTCGCTCGGCAGCTCCAGCACGCCCGGCGCCCCTTCGAGCCGGCTTGCCCAGTAGTCCAGCTGGGTCTGGAGCGTTTCGCCCTGCAGCCAGTCCCGTTGCCAGTGGGCGTAGTCGGCGTAGTGCACCTCGAGTTCCGGCAGGACGGGATCGTCGCCGCGCACCTGCGCGTTGTAGAGCGCGCTCAACTCATTGAGCAGCAGCGTCATGGACCATCCGTCGGAGACGATGTGGTGCAGGGTCAGCAGCAGGATGTGCTCCTGGGGGCCGACCCTGATCGCGCTGGCGCGGATCAGCGGGGCCTGGGCCAGGTCGAAGGGCCTGGCCGCTTCTTCATCGATGTACTGCTGCAGCGTGAGGTGCCGGTCATGCAACGCTTGCAGGTCGATGCACGCGATCTGCAGCGGTGCGTGGTGTTCGATGACCTGCACCGGCAGGTCGTCGGCCATGTCAAAACGGGTGCGCAATGCCTCGTGGCGTGCGATGACCGCATTGAGGCTGTGTTCGAGCGCGTCGAGGCGCAGAGGGCCCTCGATCCGGCAGGCCGCCGGTATGTTGTACAGGCCAGTGCCCGGCTCATATTGCTCAAGAAACCACAAACGCTGTTGAGCGAAGGAGGTACTGAATTGATCTGACGACATGACTCACACTCTCATCTGGTTTCTTGTGCAGGGCGTTTGCGGTGCATCGGGCTCCTCCGGGCCTTGGCGGGTAAGGCCAAGGCCCGGACCGACGTTCAAGGCATTGCTCAGTCGACGGCCCGGTTGCGCGCCAGGCGCTTGATCGGCGGTGCCGATGCGCGCGGCGTGCGTTTCTGCGCGTCGAGCCAGGCCGCCATGGCCGCGACCGTCGGCGACTCGAAGAGCACCTTCAGCGGCGGGCTCAGCGCGTACAAAGCCTGGGTTCTGGCGAGGATCTGCGTGGCCAGCAACGAATGCCCGCCCAACTCGAAGAAGCTGTCGTTGACCCCGATCCGGGGAACCTTCAGCACGTCTTGCCAGATTTCGGCCAGTGCCGTTTCGGTGGCCGTGCCGGGCGCGACGTAGCGTTCGTCCGAGGTGGCCAGGCGCACGTCCGTGGCCGGCAGCGCCTGGCGGTCGATCTTGCCGTTGGCGTTCAGCGGCAGGGCATCGAGCACCACGAAGAAGCTCGGCAGCATGTAGTCGGGCAAGGTCTTGGCCAGGTGCTGGCGCAAGCGGGCGCTGTCGGCCTCGCTGGCGCTGGCGGCGACGAACGCCACCAGGCAAGGGGCGCCGCCGGCATCGTCGCGGGGCACGACCACGGCCTCGCGCACGGCGGGGAAGTCGAGCAGGGCATTTTCGATTTCCCCCAGTTCGATGCGGAAACCGCGGATCTTGATCTGATGGTCGCTGCGGCCCAGGTACTGGATATCGCCCGAAGGCAGGTAGCGCCCGCGGTCCCCGGTGAGGTACATGCGTCCGCCGTCGGCACCGTGCGGGTCGGGCAGGAAGCGTTCGGCGGTCAGGTCGGGACGCCCCAGGTAGCCACGGGCGAGCTGCACGCCGGCGATGTAGAGGTCGCCGATGACCCCGACCGGCACGGGCGCCAGGGCTTCGTCCAGGATGTACATCCGCGTATTGGCCACCGGCCGGCCGATCGGCACCAGCGCGTGGCGATAGTCGGGCTGGCATTGCCAGTAGGTGACGTCCACCGCCGCTTCGGTGGGGCCGTACAGGTTGTGCAATTGGGCTTGCGGGTAGCGTGCGAGAAACTGGTTGGCCACCGTGACGGGCAGCGCCTCGCCGCTGCTGAACACCCGCCGCAGCGGGCTGGCGTGCGGGGCGGTCCGGGCGGCGAGAAAGGCCTGCAGCATCGAGGGCACGAAGTGCAGGGTGGTCACGCCCTGGGCCTGGATGACCTCCATCAGGTAGGCCGGGTCCTTGTGCCCCTCGGGCTTGGCGATGACCAGCCGGGCTCCCTGCAGCAGCGTCCAGAAGAACTCCCAGACCGAGACATCGAAGGCGAACGGGGTCTTCTGCAAGACCCGGTCATCGCTCGACAGGCCGTACTGTTCCTGCATCCACAGCAACCGGTTGACCACGGCGGCATGGGTGTTCATCGCCCCTTTCGGACGGCCCGTCGACCCCGAGGTGTAGATGCAGTAGGCCAGGCATCGGGCATCCCCGTGCTGGAGGTTGCCGGTGGGCTGGCCGGCGATCAGCGCCTGCTCGGTGTCCAGCCACAGGGTCGGCAGCGAATGACCGGGTAGGCAGTGCCGCAGGCTTTCCTCGCAGAGCAGCACGACAGGCTTGGCGTCTTCGAGCATGTAGGCCAGGCGTTCGGCCGGGTAGTGCGGGTCGAGGGGGACGTAGGCGCCGCCGGCCTTGAGGATCGCCAGCAGGCCGATGACCATCTGTGGGCCGCGCTCCAGGCACAGGGCCACCAGCGAGTCGGGCGTGACCCCGCAGCCGACCAGGTGGTGGGCCAACTGGTTGGCCGAGGCGTTGAGCCGGGCGTAGCTCAACGGCTGCCCCTCGAAGACCAGGGCAATGGCGTCGGGGCTGCGTTCGGCCTGTTCTTCGAACAGGGCGTGCAGGGTTTTCGTCGTCGGGTAGTCCCTGCCGGTGTCGTTCCATTGCTGCGTCAACCGCTGCATTTCGCTGTCGCGCAGCAAGGGCAGATGGCCGACCGGCACCTGGGGCCGGGTGGTGGCGCCGTCGAGCAGCAGGAGGTAGTGATCCAGCAGGCGCTCGACGCTCTGCGCAGTGTAGAGCCCGGTGTTGTACTCGCACGCGAGCTCCAGGCGGCCGCCTGCGTAGTGCACCTCCACCTTCAGCTCGAAGGCCGCGTGGTGGATGCTGCCGGCGTGGTGTCCGGCGATGCTGATGCGCCGGTCTTCCGGGCCCGCCTGGCGTGGCGGGATCCGGGCCAGTTCGCTGTGGAAATTCATCACCACTTGGGCATAGGGCGTGCCGGTCGCCTGCCGGGTGGGGGCCAGATGTTTGAGGATCAGCTCGAAGGGAATCTGCTGGTCGTAGGTGCTCAGCAAGCGCTGCGCGGTGCTCTCGAGCAGGGCGGCGAAGCTCGTGCCGGCCGGGACATGGCTGCGCAGGGGCACCACGTTGATGAAGTTGCCCACCAGGCCTTCGGTGCCTTGCGGACGGTTCGCGGACATCACCCCGAGGCACAGGTCATCCTGCCCGGTCATGCGGTGCAGCAGCACCGTCATCGCACTGAGCAGGACCATGAACAGCGTCGCGTCATGGCGTTGCGCGAAGGTTTCCAGCTGGCGGGCGAGCGCCGGCGGCACCTCGACCGTTTTCACCGCGCCTTCCTGGGTGTGGCCGTCCTGACGCGCAAAATCGATCGGCAGATCCAGCGCGGTCGGGGCGCCCGACAGGTGCTTGCGCCAGAACGCCAGGCGTTGCTCGAGCCACTGACCGGTCAGGTACTGCTGCTCCCAGACGGCGTAGTCGGCATAGTCGATGGCCAGCGACGGCAGATCGACGGCATGGCCGCTCGCGAGCGCGTCGTAGATCGCCAGGAACTCCGTCTCCAGCACTTGGCTCGACCAGCCGTCGCAAATGATGTGGTGCAGGGTCAGCAGCAACACATGCCGCTGCGGCGCGCTGCGCAGCAGGCACGCGCGGATCAGCGGCCCCCGGGAGAGACTGAAGGGGCGCTGCGCTTCGCGGCGGATGGCGTCGTCGATGTCGGCCGGTCGGCTCAGGTCGATCTGCTCCAGGGGGATGCGCAGCGCGGGCAGGATCCGTTGCCGCAGGACACCGCCTTCGCTGTCGAACAGGGTGCGCAGCGGCATGTGGCGCTCCACCAGCGTGTCCAACACCTGTTGGACGAGCTGCGGATCCACCGGGCCCTCGATGTCCAACGCCAGGGGCAATGAATAGAACGGGTTTTCCGGCTGGTATTGGTCGAGGAACCAGAAGCGCTGTTGGGCATAGGACAACGGCAACGGATCGCTGCCCGTTGCGCGGACGATGGCGGGCAGGGCGGGAACCGAACTCGCCGATGCGTTGGCGATGGCGCGGGCCATGGCACGCAGGGTCGGCGAGTGGAAGAGCGTGCTCAGCGGCAGCTCGACGTCAAACCGCTTGCGCACCTCCAGCATCATCTGCGTGGCCAGCAGGGAGTGTCCGCCCAACTGAAAGAAACTGTCGTGGCTGGCGATGTCGGGCCGATCCAGCGTGGCTCGCCAGATCGCCGACAGCGCCGCCTCGATGTCGGCCAGCGCCGGATCGTCCTGTACCTCCTGGCCGTCGGCGTGATCTTGCCGGTGCCAGGCCCAAACGGTCTTGATGGCCGCGTCCTGGAACAGCTGCCGGCAGCGGGTGCGCTGGATCTTGCCGCTGGACGTGCGGGGAATGGCGCCGGTCTTGACCAGCAGCAGCGCCGACAGGTCGAAGACCTCATGCCGCTCGGCCAACTCGGCCTGCAAGCGGGCCACCAGCGTGTCGGTGTCGGGCTGATGCCGCGCCTCCAGCTCCTGCACCACCACCAGTTGGGTGGACTCGCCGTCTTCGATGGAGAAGGCGGCGCATCCGTTGGCGCGGAATGCCGGATCCAGGGCTTCGACCGTGATTTCGATGTCTTGGGGGTAGATGTTGCGGCCGCTGAAGATCATCACTTCCTTCAGGCGACCGGTGATGTACAGCTCGCCCTCGCTGACGAAACCCAGGTCGCCGGTGCGGAACCAGCGCGCATCGTCATCGCTGGCGCGGGTGTGGAACACGCGGCTCTCTTCTTCGCGGCGCCAGTAGCCCCGGGCGGTCGACGGCCCGCTGATCCAGACTTCGCCCACCTGTTCCGGGCCGAGCCGGACGGCGGTCTGCGGATGGAAGATCGCCAGTTGGTGGTCGGCGGTGACCACGGTGCCGGTGGCGACGACTTCCACGGCGTCCGCGGCGTGCGGCTGGGGTTCCACCCGGCCGCTTTCCAGGGCGCTCTTGCTGATGCTGCGGATCTTCGGCAGTTGCCCGGCGGCAGTGCCGGTGTTGGCGCTCACCAGCAACACCGACTCCGCCATGCCGTAGGCAGGAATCATCGACTGCGGTTGCAGCCCGCACTCGGCAAACGCGTCCACGAACGACCGCAAGGTCGCCGGGCGGATGCGTTCGGCGCCGTTGACCGCGATGTCCAGGCAACTCAGGTCGATGGACTGCTTCTGCGCTGCGCTGATGCGCTGCACGCACAGCTGGAAGGCGAAGTTGGGCCCGCCGGTGACCCGGGCACGGTAGTCGGCGATCAGTTTCAGCCAGCGGAACGGGCGCATCACGAACGCCGCCGGAGGGAACTGCACGCAATGCCCGGCCAGGTAGACCGGCAGGATGATGGCGCCGATCAGGCCGAAGTCGTGATGCGGGGGCAGCCATGACACGAAGACGTCTTGCTCGCGGATCCCGTAGGTGCGCTTCGACAGCTCGACGTTGGCCAACAGGTTCGCGTTGCTGACCATCACGCCTTTCGGAGCGCCGGTCGAACCGGAGGTGTATTGCAGGAACACGATGTCGCTCGCCTCGGTCGGCGGGCGCCGCCAGTGTTCGCTGGCGTCGTCCAGGGTGTCGCTGGCCAGCCACGTGAGGCCGGTCAGCGGGCTGTCCGCCTCGCTGTCCGCCGTCATGCGGTCAAGGGCGCCGGACACCTTGTCGAGGGTCAGGGCGAGGGCGGGTTGCGAGTCGATCGCCAGCAGTTGCAGGCGCGGCAGGGTCTTGGCGTTGGCCGGCGACAGGGCCGGCACCGCGATGACACCGGCATAGACGCAGGCATAGAACGCGATGATGTATTCCAGGCACGGCGGATACACCAGCAGCACCCGGTCACCCGGGCGGGTCAGGCGCTGAAGGTGGGCCGCCAGGCTGCGGGCCTTGCGGTCCAGTTGGGCGTAGGTCAGCGAGCCGCTGACCGAATCGCCGTCATCCAGGTAGGTGAACGCCAGGCGTTCGGCGCTCTGCTCGCCTGGCGAGGCTCTGAACCGGACGACATCGAGGAGGGTGGCGAAGGTGTGCATCGGGGACTTGTCCATGTCACGGCTCTGAAGAATTCGCGGTTTCGTTGAGGAGCGTGGTGCGGCGGCGCACGGCCGCCTTCAGCTCATTGAGGCGCCTGGGCGGCGCGCTCTGCCCTCAGCTGGGCCGAGCGTTGCGGAAACATCAACGGTGCATTTAAGTAGTGCGAATACGGCACGGTGTGGCGGTCGCTGGGCAGATCCTTGGTCAGCTCGGGAAGCTTCAGCCAATGCACGCCCGGCTTGTAGTGATGTTCCTGGTGGTAACCGAGATTGAAGGTCAGCCAGTTGTAGAGCTTGCCGTAGCAACTGACCGAGTCGCGTTTGGGGTCGAAGGGATCGGTGGCGCCCCAGTGCTGGAAGTAGTTCTCGCCCTGGCGCAGGCTGTCGATCAGGTAGGTGACCGGGATGAAGTAAAAGAAGAAGAACTGCCAGTCGGTCAGGCACAGCACCAGACGGAACAGGAACCAGGCCGCCAGGTCGTACTTCGCCGCCTTCAGCTTCGACGGCTCCAGCAGTTTCTTCAGCGCCCGGACACCCAGTGCAGGGTCGTCGGGCGAGGCCAGCGCCGCGACGCGCTCCAGGGGCCAGTGCTTGAGCAGGATCAGCAGGACGAGATACTTCAGCCCCACCGATTCGAGAACGAACAGGCCGAAGTTGACGAGTTGCCCGGACAACGTGCGCTTGAGGCCGAGGATGCGCAGGATGGACGTGTCGTTCCAAGACTGGTGGGTGACATGGTGAATGCCGTGCCCGATGTTGTAGGGCGTCTTGGGCGCTTCCGTCATGGAAAAGCCCATTCGCACCAGGGTGTTCATCCAGCGGATGCGAAAGAACGGAGTGTGGTAGTGGTTATGGTTGGCGCCGGCATTCTGCAAGGACAAGGCAAACAGCACAGGCACCATGGCCAGCAGCGCGATCAGGGAAAGGTGTTCGTAGTTCAAGGCCAGCAGCCAATAGACGGCGATCTGGAACGGAATCACCAGGCAGCATGCAAGATCCCAGTACGAGTACCTGAAGACTTTACTTTGAAGCATGTCCACTCCTTGTGTGGCGCCTTTTCGCAAGACAACGTTGCCCGATGCCGTTCGCTGATGAGGCAGCGGCATGATCGAAAAAGGGCAGAGGTTGCGGGAAGAGGTTCCATCCTGGCAGGGGCACGATCCGATAAGGCGAGCCCTGAGTATTTATGAGCCGCCGACATGTGAACCGATGCCGGCGGCAAGTGTTGTAGCTCTATTATCTGAATCCGCGTGAGAGGTTTTTTGCTTTTTTCGCCGTCCGAACAAAGGCTTCGGAATTTTTATTTCTCTTTCGGCAGGTAAAAAAGAGAAAAAAATCAGTTCGGATTTTCCGCCCGGCAAACACGGGCATTTGCCGGTTGCGCAGCGTTCGCCCGGCAGGGCCGCCTGTTTTTTGTGCCGACCGGTTTTTCCCCTATTCTTGCGCACGCTCGCCCCATCCGACCCGCCGTGCGGGCGCCATGGCCGCACCGGCGATGCCCGCCGCACCCTTCAAACAGTGTTATTACGGAAGCCATTCATGACGGACTTTGACGCGCTGAGTATTGCCCAGATGGCACGGGCCATTCGTGAGGGAGACGTCACCAGCCGACAGCTTGTCGAGTTCTATCTGCGCCGCATCGCCGAGCGCAACGGATCGATCAACGCCATTGTCCAGCCGGCCGATCCGGCCCGGTTGCTCGAACAGGCGCAGGCGGCGGACCGCAGGGTCGCGGCGGGGGAGGCGCTGGGGCCGTTGCATGGCGTGCCCATCACCATCAAGGACGTCTGCCATGTCGAGGGTTTCAAGATGTCCTGCGGCATGCCCGAATGGCACGGCGCGCCGAGCCCGGCCGACGCCACCGTGGTGCGGCGGCTGCGCGAGGCCGGCGCGCTGATCCTGGGGATCACCAATGTCCCGGAGCTGTGCATGTCCTTCGAGACGGAAAACTTCCTGTACGGACGCACTCTCAATCCCTTCGACCTTTCCAGAAGCCCCGGCGGCAGCAGCGGCGGGGAAGCCGCCGGCATCGCCGCAGGTTGCAGCCCGGCAGGCTTGGGTTCGGATGCCGGGGGCAGCCTGCGCATACCCGCGCATTTCAACGGCGTGTGCGGGTTCAAGCTGACCCAGGGCCGTGTCCCCCTGACCGGGCAATACCCGGTGGAGCGAACCGGGCTGATCCACATGACATCGGCCTATGGCGTGATGGGGCGTTATGTGGATGACATCAAGCTGCTGGGGCAACTGATCGCCGGGGCGGACGGCCATGACCCGGACACCGTCGACGTACCGTTCGAGGATGACCTGCCCCTCGCCCAGGCCCGGGTCGCGCTGTTCCATGAGCTGCCGGGGGTGACGGTGCGGGCTTCGGTGCGCGACGCCCTGCAACGGGTCGCCGGCCTGTTGGAGCCGCAGGTGCGGCAAGTGAGCCAGGTCGCGCCGCCGGGCATGGAACAGGCGTGCGACAGCCTGTGGAACATCTTCCTTTCCGGTGGCGATGCCGCCCGGGCCTGGGACAAGTTCCTGCCCAGCCTTGGGCGCGACAAATTCTCGGCGTGCCTGGAAGGACTGGTGCAGGCGAGCAGGGAGACGGAATTGAGCGTCGATCAGTTCAAGGTCGACCTTGCCTACATCAATACCTTCCGCCGTGGCCTGAGCGGTTTCTTCCGCGACCACGACGTGCTGATCTGCCCGGTGTTCCCGGATGTCGCGTTCAAACCGGGCGAATCGCTGGACGGCCGCTCACGGTACGGCTACGTGTTCCCCTTCAGCCTGTCCGGTTCGCCGGTGGTGGTGCTGCCGGTGGGGCTCGACCCGGAGCTGGGCCTGCCGATCGGCCTCCAGATCATCGGCCCTCACTGGAAGGAACAGCGCCTCCTGGCGCTGGCCGCGCTGCTCGAACGCCAGCTTGAGCGGTGGCGGCCGGCGGTTTTTGGCGAGGTCTGAGGCTGCGGGCGGCCTCCAGGTGGCTGGAGGCCGGGGAAGGGTGGGTTGAGCCGGTCGACGGGGCCGTTGCTCAGAGGCTGTCCGGGTCGCCAAAAAACATCTGAATCCTCGACCGCAACCAACGCTCGCCCGGATCGTTGTCCTGCGATCCGCGCCAGGCCATGTGCAGTTCGAAGGTGCGGGTCGGCAGCGGCGGGTCTTCGGCCCGCACGCCGCCGGCGGCGGTCAGGGCGTCGGCGGTGTAGTCCGGCACGGTGGCGACGATGTCGGTGCCGGTCAGCAGCGTGCTCAGGCCGTTGAACTGCGGCACGGCCAGCACCACGTGGCGCTTGCGGCCGAGCTTTTCCAGTTCTTCGTCGATGAAGCCGCTGAGGTCGCCGGCGAACGACACCAGCGCGTGCGGGCGCGCGCAGTAGTCGTCCAGGCTCAACGGCCCCGGCACGGTGTCGGCGCGCAGCAGCTTCGGCTGGCTGCGGCGCAGCACCTTGCGCTTGGCGTTGGCCGGCAGGTCGGTGGTGTAGCTGACGCCGATGGAGATTTCCCCGGAGGCCAGCAGGCTCGGCATCAGGATGTAGTTGACCCGGCGCACCACCAGCACGATGCCCGGCGCTTCGGCGCGAAGGCGTTTGAGCAGCATGGGCAGCAGGGCGAATTCGACGTCGTCCGACAGCCCGATGCGAAACACCGACGTGCTGGTGGCCGGGTCGAACTCGGCCGCACGGCTGACCGCCGTGGAGATCGAGTCCAGGGCCGGGGAGAGCAGGGCGAAGATTTCCACGGCGCGGGCGGACGGTTCCATGCTCCGGCCCGTGCGCACGAACAGCGGATCGTCGAACAGGCCACGCAGGCGCGAAAGCGCGGCGCTGATGGCCGGCTGGCCGAGGAACAGTTTTTCCGCGGCGCGGGTCACGCTGCGTTCGTGCATCAGCGTTTCGAAAACGATCAACAGGTTCAGGTCGACACGACGCAGGTCATTACGATTCATCTGGAGTCCTGGCAGAGTCATCAAGCTTGACGAGAGCGACCATATGAGAACAATGGCCGGCATGAATAGTACGGGGAAAGGCTGGTACTCTGCACCGGAAAATTGAGCTTTACTGAGCGGGTTCCGGTCTTATGCCCATGGATTTTGCCAATGCCGCCCATGCTGCGGAATCAATGACAGGCATGTCGACTATTAATGGCCGCTGATGGTCTTGGCTGGAAAGCCCAGATAGAGTTCAGGGCATTAGAGGTTACTTTGACGAGGTTTGCGATGTCCCGCACGATCCGTTTTCACAAGTTTGGTCCGGCCGAGGTGCTCAAGTGCGAAGAGCATGCGGCCGCTCAGCCAGGTCCCGGCGAAGTGCAGGTGCGCGTCGAGGCGATCGGCATCAGTTGGTACGACACCCTGTGGCGCCAGAACCTGGCGTCGTCCCAGGCCCGTCTGCCTTCGGGCCTCGGCCATGAAATGGCCGGCGTGGTCACGGCCGTCGGCGAAGGCATCGAGGATCTGGCGGTGGGCGACAAGGTCGCGAGCTTCCCGGCCGAAAGCCCCAACGACTACCCGGTCTACGGTGAGCTGATCGTGCTGCCGCGCACCGCGCTGACCCGCTATCCGGACGTGCTCACGCCGATCGAGGCCAGCGTCCACTACACGCCGCTGCTGATCGCCTATTTCGCCTACATGGACCTGGCGCGGGTCAAGCCCGGCCAGTTCGCCCTGGTCACCGACGCCAGCCACTGCGCGGGGCCTTCCTTTGTCCAGCTGGGCAAGGCGCTGGGCGTCAAGGTGATCGCCGCGACCAAAACGGCCGAAGAGCGTGAATACCTGTTGTCGCTGGGGGCCGAGAAGGTCATCGTCACCGAAGAGGAAGACCTGTTGACCCGCGTCAACAAGATCACCGACAACCGTGGCGTCGAGATGGTGTTCGACGGCCTCGGCGGTCCGCAGATGTCGTTGCTCGGCGATGTGCTGGCGCCTCGCGGCAGCCTGGTGCTGTACGGCCTGCAGGGCGGCAACCAGACGCCGTTCCCGGCCTGCGCAGCCTTTCAGAAGAACATCCAGTTCTTCGTGCACTGCATCGGCAACTTCACCGGTAAGCCTGAACTGGGCATCAAGCAGGACGGCGACGCATTGCAGCGGGCCCTGCGCGACATCAACCAGTTCACCGCCGACCGCGTGCTGGTGCCGCTCAAGACCCGGGTGTTCCCGTTCGACCAGTTCGTCGAGGCCCACCGCTACATGGATGAGTGCCCTTGCCGCGAACGCGTGGCCCTGCAGGTCGAAACGGCCTGACCTTCCAGTCCGGGAGTCCGTGCCGCCACGGACTCCTTCCTCTGCTTCACGCCCCTGGCCGGACTTTCACCGGCGTCCGCACGCAACCGTTCAGCAACTGAACCGGTTTTTGCCTGCGATCTGTATCTTCTAATCGTCCCTCAAGCCCTGATAATTGAATGATTACTTTCATCTCAAGGAATGAGCCATGTCTGTGCATTCTGCTTTTTCTGGGCGAATAATCTTGTTTGTCTTTTTGCGATATGCCGATTCTTGTTTAAAGGTTGTAGGCGGCTTGCAAAAAGCATTCTTTATTTCTTGTGGTCACTGTTTGTGGGACTGCGTAAGAAGTTTCCTAGGACTCTCCTTTGCTCGTGGAAAACCCTTGCAGCCCTTGGTCTGCGCTGGTTTCATGGGTTTGGCGGCACTCAAGTGTTTCAAATAACTACGAAATCTTAAGTGTTAGGATTCAGCGTCTATTTATTAATGATCCATTATTCCGTGCCACTGAGTTTGGCGGCGGGGTATGAAATTTTTCTGCACCGGGTAAGAGACCGATGAGCACAATCCATGATCAGGCAATGAATTATGTCTACCAGCAAGTGCTGCAACGCTTGTTGAGTTTTTTCTCCCGCGCAGAACGCACGGCGCTGCAACTTCTTATTCAACGCCTCGTCGTCGCGGCCGGCGGCACCGAGCGCATCGGCGAGTTCAAGGTGCTGGCCGTCCAGACCGGCACCCGGGACAGTTGCTATGCCCTGGCGATGCTGCGGGCCGCTCAGTTGAGCATCGCCGGGCGCGCGCCGGCCACCTTTCAGCTGCGGGTGGCGACCTTGCGCTATGAAAGCAATGACCAGGCCGCGCTCGAGAACATGCACCGCAGCCATGCCGCGCTGTTTCTCTGCGACGATCCGCGGGTCGAACTGCTGATGGTCGATCACCGCGAGGTGATGCCCTTCGATCACCAGGCGCCCATCAGCGAAGGCGGCAGCGAGGCCAACCGCATCAATCTGCTGATGGTGGGCCACCGCCGGAACTGGAGCGACCCGTTGGAGCTGTGGGACGACCGTTACCTGGCGACGGCGGAATTCCATGGGCAGGTGGCGCGCTGGAACAACGGCGTCGATGTGCTGGCCGGCAGCGACTGCGCAGCGCGCCAGAGACGCTTCATCGACGGGCTGGACCGTGCGGTGCGCAAGGTCGGCATCGGACCGCTGGCGGACAACTCGGGCAGCTACGACCAATTGTTCGCGCTGCTCGACGGCCTCGACGGCGACTGCTACCGCCGGCTCTACACCGAGCCCGAGCGCATGCCCTGGCGCCCGGAAGGGCAGTTCGAAGCCTGTCGGCGCACGGTGTTCATCGACGTCCACGACATGCTCGTCGCCAAGCTCGACGACCGTTGGCCGCTGCTCAGCGAGTTCCTCGGGTTTCAGCCGGCCGAGTGGTCCGCGGCGCTGTTCGACGACGAATGCCCGGATCCGCTGGTGGCCGCTTACCTGTGCGGCCTCCAGGCCCGGTTCGTGGAAGGGCACGGCTACGAGGCCGGCGTCCAGGCGTTTGTGCAGCGCAGCCTGGCGGCCATGCGGCGTCGGCAGGTGCCGGAGCCGGTCTGCGAGCATCTGGCCGCGACCTTCGCCAAGCCCCAGGGGTATGAGGAGTTGAGGCAGAAGGCCCTGGCCGGCCTGCAATCGCGCTTCGGGCTGAGCGAAAACCAGATCGTCTGCCTGTTGTTTGCGCCGTTCACCGACAGCGGCGCAGGCCTTGAGCGTTTCTTGCGGGCCTGCCACCCCGGCATGCTGGTGGCGATTGCGGATCTGCACCGCGCGATGCAGGGCCTGCACGCGCCGGAGCAGGTGCTGCAGTGGATGGCGGAGGTGAGCGGATTGCCCGTCAGGCTCATCGGCCGGCTGTATGCCATGGAGCCCGTCCCGGCGCTCCCGCAGCGGCCGCTTGAGTCGGCGTCGCCGATGGACGGCGGCGTGTTCGGGGGCGACCGCTCCCAGGAACGTTAGGATGGGCGGCGCGCACGACCGTGCCTGGATCGCGCCGGGCCGGCGCCCATGAAGGCGCGGCGGGAGACCGACTTTGCGTATCAGGCGGTGTACCGCTACCTGACCCGACTGATGGCTGGCTGCAGCCCGGATGAAAGCATCCGTTTGCCGTCCCTGCGTCAACTGGCCGAGCGCCTGAACGTATCGATTTCGACCATCCAGTGCGCCTACTCGCTGCTGGAGAAGGAAGGGCGGGTGTATTCGGTCGCCAAGTCCGGCTATTTCGCCCGTGCCGTCACGTCTGCGCCGTCGCCGGACGATGGCCGCGACCTGCTGGAGACCGTCTATGTCAGTGCCCGCTGGCCGGGCATGAAGGTGCTGAGCGGTGACGAGCCGGCGTCGATCCAGCCCTTGGACAGCCCGTTGCTGGTGCTTGAGCGGGAGCTGCTGCGCCAGTATCCCCGGCCGTCGCAGTGGCTGGCGCCTCCTTGCGGCGAACAGCAGTTGCGGGCAGCCGTGGCGGCCCGCTACACCACGTCGCACCGGCAATGCTGGCATGCGGACGACGTGTACGTCGGCGCCGATCTGCGCGGCGTGCTGGAGATCCTGATCGCCGTGCTGGATCTCAAGCATGCCACCCTGGTGGTCGAATCGCCTTGTGACTGGGTGATCCTGCGCCTGTTGCAGTCGGCGCAGGTGCAGGTGATCGAACTGCCGTTGCAGGCCGCAGGCGGGCTCGACGCGCAGCGGCTGGAGGATCTGCTCAAGACCCGTTCGGTGGCGCTGATCCTGTTGTCTTCCGGGTTGAGCATGCCCCGGGGCAGCCAGGTGCCGGCGGACAACCGGCAGTCCATCGCGCGCCTGCTGGCCCGGCACGGCACCTGGGTGCTGGAGAACGATTGCTACAGCGAACTCGACGAAGGCCTCGATCGCTTGCGCCTGCGCGACTTGCTCGACCCTGACCGTCTGCTGGTGTTTTCTTGCTTCGAGAAGTTCATCGGTGCGGAGGCGCCGTACGGCTACCTGCTGTCGCGGCAGTGGCGCACGGAACTGCAGCGGCATTTCCTGTTGCGTTCGTTCCGCCTGTCGCCGATCCGTCAGAAAGCGATCGCGCGCCTGTACGACAGCGGGCGGATCGATCAGCACCTGGAGTCGTTGCGCCGCCGCTTGAGAGAGCACCGCACGCCCATGGTCGAGCTGTTGCGCGAACGGCTGGGGGAGAGCCTGCAGGTAGTCGAGCCTCAGGGCGGGGCGACGCTTTGGGTGCGCGCCAGGCGCCCGGTGGACATGCGCGACGTCTTCCGGCGCCTGCTCAAGCAGCAGGTGGTGATCGCGCCCGGAGAGCTGTTCAGTCTGCAAGGGCTGCATGCCCAGAACCTGCGTTTGAGCCCCCTCGGCCTGGATGCCCGGGACGCCTGGGGCACGGTAGGCCTGCTGGCGGATGCGCTGCGTCTGGCGCCGCTGCGGTGAGCGGAAAAAACATTAAATGTTGTCAGGATAGATCCCATCGCACTGCGGTCGAAGTGCCAGTAAACTGCGCGGTATTTCCTGAACCACTCTCTCTCAGAGGTTTTGCATGACACTCAGTCCTTTTGCGGGCAAACCGGCACCGACAGATCTGTTGGTCGACATCCCGCGACTGGTAACGGCCTATTACACAGGTCAGCCGGATGCATCGGTCTCCACCCAGCGTGTGGCGTTCGGCACCTCCGGGCACCGGGGCAGCTCCTTCGACTTGAGTTTCAACGAGTGGCACGTGCTGGCCATCAGTCAGGCGATCTGCCTGTACCGTGAAGCCCAAGGCATCACCGGGCCGCTGTTCGTCGGCATCGACACCCATGCGCTGTCGACCCCGGCGGGCGCCAGCGCCCTGGAAGTGCTGGCGGCCAACGGCGTGACCGTCATGATCGCCGCCGGCGACGAATACACGCCGACGCCTGCGGTGTCCCACGCGATCCTTTGCTACAACCGCGGGCGCACGTCCGGCCTGGCCGACGGCATCGTCATCACCCCCTCGCACAACCCGCCGCAAAGCGGTGGCTACAAATACAACCCGACCAACGGCGGTCCGGCCGACACCCACATCACCAAGTGGATCGAAGCCAAGGCCAACGAGCTGCTGGCCAACAAGCTGGCCGGGGTCAAACGCATCAGCTACGAGCAGGCGCTCAAGGCCGACACCACCCACCGCCACGACTACGTCAACACCTACGTGGCCGACCTGATCAACGTCATCGACTTCGACGCCATCCGCGCGGCCACACTGCGCCTGGGCGTCGATCCGCTGGGCGGAGCAGGGGTGCGCTACTGGTCGGCGATCGCCGAGCACTACCGTCTGGACCTGGAAGTGGTGAACAAGCAGGTCGACTCGACCTTCCGCTTCATGACCGTCGACTGGGACGGCCAGATCCGCATGGATCCGTCCTCCAGCCACGCCATGCAGGGCCTGATCGGCCTCAAGGAGCGCTTCGACGTGGCGTTCGCCTGCGACCCGGATCACGACCGTCATGGCATCGTGACCCCGAGCGGCGGCCTGCTGGCGCCGAACAACTATCTGGCCGTGGCCATCGACTACCTGTTCCGGAACCGTCCGCAATGGCGCGCCGATGCCGCCGTGGGCAAGACCGTGGTCAGCAGCGGGCTGATCGACCGCGTGGCCAAGCGTCTGGGCCGTCGCCTGTACGAAGTGCCGGTGGGCTTCAAGTGGTTCGCTGACGGCCTGTTCGACGGTTCGCTCGGCTTCGGCGGCGAAGAAAGCGCCGGCGCCTCGTTCCTGCGCAAGGACGGCGGCGTCTGGAGCACCGACAAGGACGGCCTGATCCCTTCGCTGCTGGCCGCGGAAATGACCGCCCGCACCGGTCGCGATCCGGGCCAGGCCTACCGGGCGCTGACCGACGAGCTGGGCGAGCCGTTTTCGGTGCGCGTGGACGCCAAGGCCAACCCCGAGCAGAAAGCGCTGCTGAGCAAGCTGTCGCCGCAGCAAGTCACCTCCACCGAACTGGCGGGCGAGAAGATCGACAGCATCCTCAGCCACGCGCCAGGCAACGACCAGGCCATCGGCGGCCTGAAGGTGATGACCGAGAACGGCTGGTTCGCGGCGCGTCCGTCGGGCACCGAGGACATCTACAAGATCTACGCCGAAAGCTTCATCGGCGACGACCACCTCAAGCAACTGGTGGCCGAGGCGCAGACCCTGGTGGACGGTGCGATCAGCGCGAAGTGACCACGGATCCTGCTGCACCCTGGCCCCTGTGGGAGCGGGCTCGCCCGCGAAAGCGGCGGGTCAGGCACTGGAGATGTCGGCAGGGCCTGCCTTTTTGCGGGCAACCCCGCTCCCACAGTGAAGCGTGAAACAGAAAGGGGCGACCATTGCGGTCGCCCCTTTTTTTGCCTGCGTTCCAGCCGTCAGGCCAGATCCACCAGGACGACCTCGCTGTCTTCGATGGCCGTGACCGTCAGCACCTGTTCCTGGGCCACCGCGACGCCGTCCCGGGCCTGGGCGCGCAGGCCGTTGACGTCGATTGCGCCGGTGGCCGGCACCAGATAGGCGCGGCGTCCGGCGTCCAGGCGATACTCCGCCGTTTCGCCGGCCTTGAGGTTGGCGGCCACCAGGCGGGCATCGGCGCGGATGCGCAGGCTCTGGTCATCGCCGTCCTTGCCGCTGGCCAGCGTCACGAAGCCTTCGCGCTCGCCTTTGGGGAAGGGCTTGGCGCCCCAGGAGGGCGGCGCGCCGGTTTCGGTCGGCAGGATCCAGATCTGGAAAATCTTGGTGTCGCCCGCTTCGAGGTTGTATTCGCTGTGTGCGATGCCGGTGCCGGCGCTCATCACTTGCACATCGCCCGCTTCGGTGCGGCCCTTGTTGCCCAGGTTGTCCTGGTGGCTGATCGCGCCTTCACGGACATAGGTGATGATTTCCATGTCCCGGTGCGGATGGGTGGGAAAACCGGTGCCGGGCGCGATGATGTCGTCGTTCCACACGCGCAGGTTGCCCCAGCTCATGCGTTGCGGGTCGTAGTACTCGGCGAACGAGAAATGGTGATGGGCATCCAGCCAGCCGTGGTGGGCGCCGCCCAGCGAGCTGAAAGGTCGGAGTTCAAGCATGGTCGTGATCCTCGATAGGTTCCCGGAGCAGCGGGGAATGACGGGCATCATCCATCAGGAAGTCATCGATAAAAAGCGTAAAAAGTGCGCCATAACAATCGAATCTGTCGATGCTATTGAACCTCGAAACGGTCTTATCCAGCCTTCGATTCGTCGTCTAACCCCATGACCTGCAAGCATTTCGCTAGAACTCAAGAGCAATTCCAGACACCATAGCGCTCAACCGTTTCAGATGCCGGAGTCCGTCAGCGTGGCGCAGCACACCCCCGATCTTCCTCCCGAACTTCGCCCCTTGGCCGAGATGCCGTGGTTCAAGCGCCTGGCCGCCCGCTTCCTGGGGCACGGCCTGACCCGCTTGCGCGCCCAGCACCGTTCGTCGTGGCTGCACGGTCAGGCCGACGGCTTTCGCAGCGGCCACACCGCCGGCGTCGAGTACGGCTATAAGGAAGGCCGGCAGGACGGGCTGGAAGAGGGCCGCCAGGTCCTGCTGATCCGCGACAGCCGCAGCACCGAACATCGGCCGCCGTCCATCGATGATCATCTGTTCGATGACTGGCGCCTGCCGCTGACCCCGGAGCTGAAGAAGCGGATGAAGGCCGATGTGGCGCGCCTGCTGCCGGCCCATGCCCAGCCGAGCGCGGCGCAGTGGAAGATGATCTTCAGCGACACGCCGTCGACGTCCGTGGTGGCCGGTGCCGGCGCCGGCAAGTCGACGACCCTGGTGCTGCGGATCCTGCTGCTGACCCACTACCTGGGCTTTGAGCTCGACTCGATGACCGTGGTGACGTTCACCCGAGAATCGCGCCGGGACTTCATCAAGAAGCTGATCGAGCTGTTCGCCCTGTGGGGGCGGCCGCTGGAACAGAAGCAGGCGCGTGACTTGGTGCGCACGTTTCACTCGCTCATCCTGCCGATGGTGCGCAGCCTGCCGGGGTTCGAGCGGTTGCAGGCGTTCGAGAACCTCAGCAACCGGCCCCAGGGTGGCGACGACGAGGCGGACAGCAACCCGTTCGACCTGCGCATCAACGAGGCCCAACGCCAGCGGCTCAACACCTGTTACCACCGCTTGTACACCGAGGATGAGCGTTTCCGTCAGTTGATCCAGCCGCTGTCGCGGCATGCCTTGCAGCTCAAGGAGCTGGAGCGCGATCACCCGGACGTGCAGAAGCGCGTGGCGGTGACCGAGCTGGCCGCCAAGCGCGATGAAGAGCTGTGCGACGTGATCGAGGATCTGTGGTTCCGGGCCGGGGCCTGGCCGATCAAGGGGATCGAGCCGAACCGCCAGACCTTCGAGATCAACGGTGCCCGTTTCCATTGCCACGGCTACATCCCGAGCCTGGATGCCTGGGTCGTGCTCGGCTTCGACGCCGGCGAAAACCCGCAGACCTGCCGGCCGGGCGCCAAGCTGACGGTGCGTTCCGAGTGGGCCGTGAAGCGCACCCTGTTTCAAGCTTTCTGCCGTAAGCCATTGATTTGGTTGGATAACTACGAAATGTCGAAGCGGGTTCTGGCCACGCTGGCGGGGGACGCGAGCGCAGGCCCCGGCTTCGACTATAAGGTCAAAGGCGAGTTGGCTTCCGCACCGCTGCTCGACTGTTTCGTCGGCGCCGCCGGCTTCATCGAGAACCTGGGGCTGGACGTGCCGGACGCGGTCGGCCGCATGAGTTTCGCCAAGGACGACCCCGACTGCTTCTTCTTCGAGGCCTTGAGCCTGTTCTGGCGCGCCCTGGAAGATCACCTGCTGGATCAGAAGCCGCCGGTGATGACCTACAACCGCATGTTCGCGCTGTTCAGCGAGCACTCGCCGGAAAACCTCAAGCTGCTCGGCGATGACCTGCTGCGGCCGATGTCGCACCTGATGATCGACGAGTTTCAGGACGTTTCGCCGCAGATCGTCTCGTGGATCCGCGCCAGCCTGGCCGAGATCCGCAGCCGCGGGCCGTCCATGCATGTCGGGCGCGGGGCGCAACGCTCGTCGCTGCTGTGCGTGGGCGATGACTGGCAGTCCATCTACGGCTGGCGCGGCAGTTCGCCAAGCTACTTCATGGCGTTCAACACCGAATTCCCGTCGCCGGCCACCACGCGGGTGATGCTCAGCGAGAACTACCGCAGCCACCAGCACATCATCGATGCGGCAGAGCATGTGGTGCGGGCCGCTCCGGCGATTCCGGGGAAAAAGGCCAAGGCCTGCGGCGAGGCCGGCGAACTGCGGCCGGTCAACGTCCTGGAGCGTGATGACGCCGCGTTGGCCCAGCGTCTGACGGAGCACTACCGGCAAGGCGATTCGATCTTGATGCTGTATCGAAGAAGTAGCGATAAGTTATTGATTGAACAGCATATTCAGTCGGTAGTTAATGTGGATTCTAGCTTGCCGTATGAAGCCCGGCGCCTGAAGCAACTGACCTTCCACAGCGCCAAGGGCCTGCAAGCCGATGCGGTGTTCATGCTGGGAGACTGCCAGCATTTGACCAGTTCACCCTACAAGAACCAGGTCTACCGCATGGCCGGCCTGGGCAAGGCCGGCGACAGCGAACCGTACGACAGTGCGCAAAAGGACGAGATCCTGCGCCTGGCCTACGTTGGCATCACCCGTGCGGTCAGCCACTGCTATTGGTATGTCGAACCCCAGGACGGGCCAGCGGTGAACATGCCTCGGGCATCGGACAGGGTCGACGCCGGCAAGCCGTTCTTCGCCGACCGGCGGCCGCAGAAAAAGACCGCCTGAATCGATCGACCAACAAAAAGCCCGCTATCGCTAGCGGGCTTTTTTGTTTGTGAATCATAAAGTTATGCGTAGCTTCTCAACGATTCCGGAGGAGTGAACGTGTCCAGTTCATCCTCGACCGCCTCGATTATTCGTTCGACGTCCGCCGCGTTCATCACGGTGGCGCAGGGAATGCCCGCGATCGCGATCAGGGTTTCGCCGCTGGCGCGGTCGAACAGTCGGGCGACCATGCTGCCCGGTGCGTCCATCGTCGCCTCGAATCCCATGGGATGAAAATGCCAGCGCATCAGCTGGCAGGCGTTGGGAAAGGTGACTTTGCTTGAGGCTCTATTCATGTGTTGCCCGCCTTCTTCATCGAGCGCTTCCGTTTGCTCAGGGTAGGTGGGAAGAGCCTTCATTGGCTCAACCGGTGGGTGCCTTTAAAAGTAGCATCTGGATGTGAAAATCCTGTGAGAATTTTCAGGCCGTTTGGCGATTGCGCGGATTATTTTGATGTAAGTCACGAACCATGCGGCCGTGGGCGACGAAGCGCCATTGCGGTCCGGTCATTGCCCGGGCGCCTGAAGTTGGGCAAGCTCGGTGCTTTTGGCAGAGACCCTTATGCACGCCGACGACGACGGCCCGGAGCAGTCCCCGGCCACCCGCGAAACGGTCATGCGCTATCACCTGAGCTGGAAGCGCCGGGATCTGGACAGCGTGATGGCGCTCTACCATCCGGCCATCCAGTACAACGACTTCTTCCAGAACCGCGTGCTCGGGCTCGACGAGCTGCGCGAGTACGTGCGGGTCAGTATGCCGCGTGAATCCGACGAAGCGCTGGAGCATTGCGACCGGATCCGCATCGACGGCAACACGGCGTTCATTCAGTACGAGGTGACGTTGCGCGGCGGCAGCGGCCTGGTGTCGTTCCGCTCCAGTGAAGCGATCACCGTCAAGGACGGCTTGATCTGGCGCGTCAACGAATACGCCTCGCTGGTGCGGGAAACGGCCGCTGCGGCCCAGGCGTCGAACCGGCGCCCGGCGGCGAGCCGCCTGGGGTTGTCGCCGCGCCAGTTGAGCTTCATGGCCGACGACCTGCAAAGCTATTTCCAGCGCCAGCAACCGTACCTCGACCCGGAGCTGGACCTGCAGCGGGTGGCGAAGGAGTGCGGGTACAGCCGTAACCAGATTTCCTACCTGCTCAACCAGGTGCTGGGGCAAAGCTTCTATCGCTACGTCAATCAGGCTCGCCTGCAGCATGTGCTGCGGGGCCTGGACAGCGCCACGCCGCCGCTGCGCATCGATGAGCGGGCCTTCGCCGCCGGCTTCAACTCGCTGTCGGCGTTCTACAGCTGCTTTCGCCAGCACACCGGGCAGTCGCCCAAGGCTTACGCCAAACAAATTTCTTTGCGGGCACGCGCGCAAGACAACCCTTGAGCCCTGCCACTAGGATCGCCGCCATCGACCTTTTGATTGGCGGAGTCTTGCATGCCGGCGTGGCGCAACATCAGTTTGTGGATGGACCAGCTTGACGAGCCGCTGACCGCGCGACCGGCGCTGGAGCAGGACCTGGACGTCGACGTGGCGATCATCGGCGCCGGTTACACGGGGCTGTGGACGGCGTACTACCTCAAGCGGCTGGCGCCGGGCCTGGACATCGCCATCGTCGAGGCGCAGACCGCCGGGTTCGGTGCGTCCGGGCGCAACGGCGGCTGGCTGATGGGCAATCTGCTGGGCGAGGACCGCTTGCTGGCCGGGCTTTCTCCCCAGCAGCGCCGGGCGTCCTATGACCTGTTGCACAGCATTCCCGACGAGGTGGAAGTCGTCCTCGAACGCGAAGGCATCGACTGCGATTACCGCAAGGGCGGCGTGCTGTACTGCGCCGCGCGTTACCCGGAGCAAGCGGCGAGCCTGCGCCAGTACCTCGACAAGCTGCACGCCCAAGGCCTGAGCGACAACGACTACCGTTGGCTCAGCCCCGAGCAGTTGGCGCAGCAACTGCGGATCGCCAAGCCGTACGGCGCGATCTTCGCCCCCCACGTGGCGACCCTTCATCCGGCCAAACTGGTGCGCGGCCTGGCCCGCGCGGTTCAACGCATGGGCGTGAAGATCTACGAGAACAGTCCCGTCACCCATTGGCAGGCCGGCAGCCTGCGCACCGACAAGGCCAGCGTACGCAGCCGCTGGATCGTGCCGGCGGTGGAAGGCTATTCGGTGACGCTGCCGCCGCTGGGCCGCTACCAGTTGCCGGTGCAAAGCCTGATCGTCGCCACCGAACCGCTGTCGGCGGCGGTCTGGGACGAGATCGGCCTCAACGGCGGCCAGGCGTTCAGCGAGTTCAGCCGCCAGGTCACGTACGGCCAGCGCAGCGCCGACAATCGCCTGATCTTCGGGGCCCGCGGCGGCTACCGGTTCGCCGGCAGGCTGCGGCACGACTTCGACCTGACCCGCGATGAAGTGCAGCTGCGCCGCTATCTGTTCGGCGAGCTGTTCCCGCAACTGAAAAACGTGCAGATCACCCACGGCTGGGGCGGCAACCTCGGTATGTCCCGGCACTTCAAGCCGCACATGCTCTGCGACCGCGCCAACGGCATTGCCTTGTCCGGCGGCTACGGCGGCGAGGGCGTCGGTGCCAGCAACCTGGGCGGACGCACCCTGGCCGACCTGATCCTGGAGCGCGACAGCGAGCTGGTGCACCAGCCCTGGGTGCTGCCGGACGGCGGGATCCACGCGCTGCGCGCCTGGGAGCCCGAGCCGTGCCGGTGGCTGGGCTACAACGCGATCATCAAGAGTTTCGTCCATGAGGACCAGACCCTGGCCAACCCGGCGACCGCGCCCTGGCGGCGCAAGCTGGCCAGCCGGGTGGCGGGCTTCATGGAAGGTTTCATGCACTGAACCCCGCTTCAATCCCACGACAGGTAGCCCCATGAGCATCACCCAGTTCAAAAACACCGCCACGTTGCCGCTGGACGAATCCAGCCCGGTGGCCGTTCCCCTCGGCACGCCGGTGGCGGTCGCCTCGACCACCAGCGTCGAGCGCGACGACGGCGTCGAAACCGGCGTCTGGGCGTGCACGCCCGGCCGCTGGCGCCGGCAGATCACCGCCCAGGAGTTCTGCCATTTCATCGCCGGCCGCTGCACGTTCACCCCCGACGGCGGTGGCGAGACCCTGCACATCCAGGGCGGCGACGCCCTGATGCTGCCGGCGAACACGCTCGGCGTCTGGGACATCCAGGAGACCGTGCGCAAGACCTATGTCCTGATTTTCTGACTTTCCGATCTTTGATTGCCTGCCCGCTTCACGACAAAAAAGACAACAGCACCCACAGGTATCCCCATGATCCAGAAAACCCTCTCACTGGCGCCGCTGCTGCTGGTCGCCTCGCTCAGCCACGCGGCCGACACGGTCAAGGTCTACAACTGGTCCGACTACATTGCGCCGGACACCGCGAAGAACTTCGAGAAGGACACGGGCCTGGGCGTCACCTACGACGTCTACGACAGCAACGAAACCCTCGACGGCAAGCTGATGACCGGCAAGTCCGGCTACGACGTGGTGTTTCCTTCCAACCATTTCATGGCGCGGCAGATCCAGGGCGGGGCGCTGAAGAAGCTCGACAAGAGCCAACTGCCGAACTGGAAGAACCTCAACCCGGTGCTGCTCAAGGCCCTGCAAACCAATGATCCGGGCAACGAGCACGGCTTCCCGTACCTGTGGGGCAGCACCGGCATCGGCTACAACGTGGCCAAGGTCAAGGCTGTGCTGGGCGACGCTGCGCCGCTGGATTCCTGGGATCTGATCTTCAAGCCCGAATACATGCAGAAACTGCAGAAGTGTGGCGTGGCGATCCTCGACAACGGTCCGGAACTGCTGCCGGCGGCGCTCAACTACCTGGGCCTGCCGCACCACAGCAAGAACCCCGAGGACTACAAGAAGGCCGAAGCGCTGCTGATGAAGGTGCGGCCTTACGTCAGCTACTTCCATTCCTCCAAGTACACCAGTGACCTGGCCAACGGCGACATCTGCGTGGCGGTGGGCTTCTCCGGCGACATCCTGCAAGCGGAAAACCGAGCCAAAGAGGCGAAGAACGGCGTCGAGATCGGCTATTCGATCCCCAAGGAGGGCGCCGCCATCTGGTTCGACATGGTCGCGATGCCTGCCGACGCGCCTGACGAGAAGGCCGGCTATGCGTTCATGAACTACCTGCTGCGCCCGGACGTGATGGCCGGCATCAGCAACTACGTGCACTACGCCAACGGCAACGAGCAGGCCGACGGCCTGATCGACCCGGCCATCAAGGGCGACACCAAGGTTTATCCGAGCCCCGAGATGATGGGCAAGCTGTTCGCGCTGGAGGCGATGCCGCTCAACATCGACCGGATCCGCACCCGCGTATGGAACAAGATCCGCACCGGCAGTTGATCCTTCCCCAAAAACGGTAGGAGCGAGCCTGCTCGCGATGCGGTGGATCCTTCAACAGGAATGTTGTGGACGTACGCATCACGGGCAGGCTCGCTACCGTCGCTTCGGCGCCGGCCTGGGCCCGGTTGCACTAATAAAGTGCAGGAAAGTGAGACGCCTTCGGCAAAAAACAATTAACCCCTATTTAATATTTAAATAAGAAATCGTCAGACAATTCGGCAAATTCACCAAAGTTCAAACAATTGTCCAACAGCACATGCTTTGTTTACGGGAGCTTTGCGGAAAAGTTCGTTTTGAGTTCGAAAAAAACGCTAGACGTTCGATTTCAAATTGTGTCAGGTTGCGAATGCCTTCATTGGGCGAGTGATAGGACAATCTCGCCAGAGGTTGTCGCTATCTGACAAAAACTGTTCCATTGCTAAACAAGGAAGTGTGTTTATGTCGAAAGTAAAAGCTAACGCTATTGATACGGCCGAACAGGCATTCCAGCTGTCGGCGGCAGATCCCCTGGCGGCGTCCAGCACCGCCTGGAACCAGATCAATAGCTTCAGCCATCAGTACGATCGTGGCGGCAACCTCACGGTCAATGGCAAACCCTCCTATTCCGTCGACCAGGCCGCCGATTACATCCTGCGCGACGGGGCTGCCTACAAAGACTTGGACGGCAGCGGCAAGATCGAACTCACCTACACGTTCCTGACCTCGGCATCGTCCAGCACGATGTACAAGCACGGGATCTCCGGGTTCAGCCAGTTCAGCGCCCAACAGAAGGCCCAGGCCGTGCTCGCCATGCAATCCTGGGCCGACGTGGCCAACGTCACCTTCACCGAGAAAGCCTCGGGCGGTGACGGCCACATGACCTTCGGCAACTACAGCGGCGGCCAGGACGGCGCGGCGGCGTTCGCCTATCTGCCGGGCACCGGCGCCGGTTATGACGGCACTTCGTGGTACTTGATCAACAGCGGCTACCAGCAGAACAAGAACCCGGACCTGAACAACTACGGCCGTCAGACCCTGACCCACGAGATCGGTCACACCCTGGGCCTGGCCCACCCCGGCGACTACAACGCCGGCAACGGCAACCCGACCTACAATGACGCCCACTACGGTCAAGACACCCGTGGCTACAGCGTCATGAGCTACTGGAGCGAAAGCAACACCAGCCAGAACTTCAGCAAGGGTGGGGTGGAGGCCTATTCGTCCGGCCCGCTGATGGATGACATCGCGGCGATCCAGAAGCTGTACGGCGCCAACATGACCACCCGTACCGGTGACACCACCTACGGCTTCAACTCCAACGCCGGGCGCGATTTCCTCAGCGCCACGTCGTCGGCCGACAAGCTGGTGTTCTCGGTGTGGGACGCGGGCGGCAAGGACACCTTCGACTTCTCGGGCTTCACCCAGAACCAGAAGATCAACCTCAATGAGGCGTCGTTCTCCGACGTGGGCGGCCTGGTGGGCAACGTGTCCATCGCCAAGGGCGTCACCATCGAAAACGCCATCGGCGGTTCGGGCAACGACCTGCTGATCGGCAACAGTGTGTCCAACGAGCTCAAGGGCGGTGCCGGCAACGACATCCTCTACGGAGCCGGCGGCGCCGACAAGCTGTGGGGCGGCGCAGGTGCGGACATCTTCGTGTTCGGCGCCAGCACCGACTCCAAGCCGGGCGCGGCCGACCAGATCCTGGACTTCACCTCGGGCCTGGACAAGATCGACCTGACCGGCATCACCAAAGGCGCCGGCCTGCACTTCGTCAGCGCCTTCACCGGTGCGGCGGGTGACGCGATCCTGACCACCTCGGGCGGCAACAGCACCCTGCAAGTGGACTTCTCCGGGCACGGCGTGGCGGACTTCCTGGTCAGCACCGTCGGCGTCGCGGCTGTCACCGACATCGCAGCGTGATGTGAAACGGGAAAGCGGCGCACGGTGCGCCGCTTTCTTCACTTGCATCGCCTCGCCCTGTGGGCAAGGCTACACGCCGGAGCGAAATGTCCCATGACCCGTAGCGCAATTTCCCGCAAGGCAGTGGCTTGGCTGTTGCCGACGCTGATGATGATTTCTGGAGAGACACCCATGGCAAGCAGCCTCAGACTCGAAGACCCTTCGGCGTTCGCAGGATCCTGGCAGGCGACCTTGAGCGCCCGCAGCGACGCGCCGGATGCCCAGGCCCTGCAAGACAAGCCGTCGAACACCTGCCGGATCGAGCTGGAGCCGAACCAGACCTTGGGCAAAGGCGCCGACTGCCTGAGCGCCTGGCTGCAGGACAGCGCCATCGGCTGGTTTCCCGACCCCGACGGTCTGTCGATCACCGGCAAGGAAGGCTCAAGAATCCAGTTCTTCAGCCGACAACGTGATGGGCTTTATCTGAGCACTTTGAAGTCGGGCCTGGTGATCACGCTGGTGCGCGCCGCAGCGCAACCGTGAAGGCCGTCCGAAAGAACAGTTTGAATATAAATGACCTCGATGCAGTTATAAGCATTGCCTTGATAGCGACAACGCCGGTTAAACATCGCGAAAGTTGTTATTGAAGTGTAAGCGGACACTTGCAGAGTATCTCCCGGGCCATGCACGGGTTGTTTAATAAAGACTCGCCAAAGAATGGCGGGGAATATCATTCGGGAATTATCAATGAAGATGGCGAAGGCCCCAGCCACCGCTCCGTTATTCAAGGCACTGGGTGACTACAAGGGCATTCTGATCAGCGTCGGTTGCTTTACCGCACTGATCAACGTGCTGATGCTGGTGCCCTCCATATATATGCTGCAGGTCTACGACCGGGTGCTGTCTTCGCAAAACGAAACCACCCTGGCGATGCTGTCGCTGATGGTGGTCGGTTTCTTCGCCTTCATCGGCTTGCTGGAGGTGGTGCGAAGCTTCATCGTGATCCGCATCGGCAGCCAGCTGGAGCGCCGTTTCAACCTGCGGGTGTACCAGGCCGCGTTCGAACGCAACCTGTTCAAGGGCGAAGGCAACGCCGGCCAGTCGCTGAACGACCTGACCCATATCCGCCAATTCGTCACCGGGCCGGCGCTGTTCGCGTTCTTCGATGCGCCGTGGTTCCCGGTCTACCTGTTTGTGATCTACCTGTTCAATGTCTGGCTCGGCGTGCTCGCCACCGCCGGCGCGGTGCTGCTGATCGCCCTGGCGTGCCTGAACGAATACATGACCAAGAAGCCGTTGGGCGAGGCCTCCGGGTTTTCGCAGAAATCCAGCCAACTGGCCACCAGCCATCTGCACAACGCCGAAACCATCCAGGCCATGGGCATGCTCGGCGCGCTGCGCAAGCGCTGGTTCCAGGTGCATTCGCGTTTCCTCGGCCTGCAGAACCAGGCCAGCGACACCGGCGCGGTCATCTCGTCCTTGAGCAAGACCCTGCGCCTGTGCCTGCAATCGCTGGTGCTGGGCCTGGGCGCCTTGCTGGTGATCAAGGGCGACATGACCGCCGGGATGATGATCGCCGGTTCGATCCTGATGGGTCGGGTGCTGAGCCCGATCGATCAGTTGATCGCCGTGTGGAAGCAGTGGAGCGGGGCGAAGCTGGCGTACCGCCGCCTGGACTCGCTGCTGCAGGCGTTCCCGCCCAGCGACGACAACATGGCGCTGCCGGCGCCCAAGGGTCAGATCAGTTTCGAACAGGTCAGCGCCGGCCCGCCGGGCCAGCGGATGCCGACCTTGCACATGGTCAACTTCAGCCTCGCGGCCGGTGAAGTGCTGGGCGTGCTGGGGGCTTCGGGCTCCGGCAAATCCACCCTGGCGCGGGTTTTGGTCGGCGTCTGGCCGGCCCTGGGCGGCACCGTGCGCCTGGACGGCGCCGACATCCACCGCTGGAACCGCGACCAGCTCGGTCCGTACGTCGGCTACCTGCCCCAGGACATCGAGCTGTTCAGCGGCACCGTCGCCGAAAACATCGCCCGCTTCAGCGACGCCGACCCGCAGAAGGTTGTGGCTGCCGCCCAGCAGGCCGGCGTGCACGAGATGATCCTGCGCCTGCCCAAAGGCTACGACACCCCGCTGGGCGAGGACGGCAGCGGCCTGTCCGGCGGCCAGAAGCAGCGCGTGGCCCTGGCCCGCGCCATGTACGGCACCCCGAGCCTGGTGGTGCTGGACGAGCCGAACTCCAACCTCGACACCGTCGGCGAGGCCGCGCTGGCCAGCGCCATCGCCCAGCTCAAGGCCCAGGGCACCAGCGTGATCCTGGTCACCCACCGTTCTTCGGTGCTGGCCCAGGCCGACAAGCTGCTGGTGCTCAACGACGGGCGGCTGCAGGCGTTCGGCCCGAGCCAGGACGTGCTGCGGGCGCTGTCGGGCAATCAGGAACAACCACGTGAGAAGACTGCGCAGGCACCGGCCGGGCTCAGCATGAGCCGGCAGTATCAGCCGACGACAAGGAATTCGGGTGTATGAGCAGTGCAAGCATGAACACAACCAACGAAGCGTCGCTGGAAAACGACTACACCCGCGAACGTCCGGAGCGCGACGCGAAGTTCTTCGCCCGCATGGGCTGGATCCTCGCGCTGGCCGGCGCCGGCAGTTTCTTCACCTGGGCGGCCCTGGCGCCGCTGGACCAAGGCATTCCCGTGCAGGGCACCGTGGTGGTGTCGGGCAAGCGCAAGGCCGTGCAGTCGATGAGCGCCGGCGTGGTCAGCCGCATCCTGGTGCGTGAAGGCCAAAGCGTGAAGCAGGGCCAGCCGCTGTTCCGCCTCGACCAGACCCAGGTCGCCGCCGACGTGCAGTCGCTCCAGGCCCAGTACCGCATGGCGTGGGCCAGCCTGGCGCGCTGGCAGGCCGAGCGCGACAACCTCAAGCAGGTGACGTTCCCGGCTGAGCTGAGCAACGATCCGGATCCGCGCCTGGCGCTGGTGCTCGAAGGCCAGCGTCAGCTGTTCAGCAGCCGCCGCGAGGCGTATTCCCGCGAGCAGGCCGCGCTGCGCGCCAGCATCGAAGGCGCCAGTGCGCAACTGGCCGGCATGCGCCGCGCCCGCACGGACCTCAACGCCCAGGCCGACTCGCTGCAGCAGCAGTTGAGCAACCTGCAACCGCTGGCGGACAACGGCTACATCCCGCGCAACCGCGTGCTCGAGTATCAGCGTCAGCTGTCGCAAGTGCAGCAGCAACTGGCGGAAAACACCGGCGAAAGCGGGCGCGTAGAGCAGGGCATCCTCGAATCGCGCCTGAAACTGCAGCAGCACGGCGAGGAATACCAGAAAGAAGTGCGCAGCCAACTGGCCGACGCCCAGCTCAAGAGCGTCACGCTGTCCGAGCAGCTGACCTCTGCCGGCTTCGATTTGCAGCACAGCGAGATCCTGGCCACCTCCGACGGTGTGGCGGTCAACCTCGGCGTGCACACCGAAGGCGCCGTGGTGCGCCAGGGCGAGACTTTGCTTGAGATCGTTCCGCAAGGCACCAGCCTGGAGGTGGAAGGCCACCTGCCGATCAACCTGATCGACAAGGTCGGCCCCCACTTGCCGGTGGACATCCTGTTCACCGCGTTCAACCAGAGCAAGACCCCGCGGGTGCCGGGCGAGGTCAGCCTGATCTCCGCCGACCAGATGGTCGACGAGAAGACCGGCGCGCCGTATTACGTGATCCGCAGCAGCGTCAGCGACCAGGCCATGGAGAAACTCAACGGCCTGGTGATCAAGCCCGGCATGCCGGCGGAAATGTTCGTGCGCACCGGCGAACGTTCACTCCTCAACTACCTGTTCAAACCGCTGCTCGATCGGGCCGGCTCCGCGTTGACCGAAGAATAAGGACGTTCGGCTGTATGAATAAGCTTTCCATGCTGGCGGCAGCGTTCGCGCTGCTCGCAGGCAACAGTGCGGTGGCGGCCGTGGGGCCGTTCGAGATCTACGAACAAGCGTTGCGCAACGACCCGGTGTTCCTCGGCGCGATCAAGGAGCGCGACGCCGGCCTTGAGAACCGCGCCATCGGCCGCGCGGGGCTGTTGCCCAAGCTCGGCTACACCTACAACAAGGGCCACAACAACTCCAAGGCCACTCAGCTCAACAGTCGCGGCAACATCACCGAAGACCGCAACTACAACAGTTACGGTTCGAGCCTGACCCTGCAACAGCCGTTGCTCGACTACGAGGCCTACGCCGCCTACCGCAAGGGCGTGGCGCAGTCGCTGTTCGCCGACGAGAACTTCCGCGGCAAGAGCCAGGAGCTGTTGGTGCGGGTGCTGGACAACTACACCAAGGCCCTGTTCGCCCAGGACCAGATCGACATCGCGCAGGCCAAGAAAAAGGCCTACGAGCAGCAGTTCCAGCAGAACGAGCATCTGTTCAAGTCAGGCGAGGGCACCCGCACCGACATTCTGGAAGCGGAATCGCGCTACGAGCTGGCCACCGCCGAAGAGATCGAGGCGCGCGACGAACAGGACGCGGCGCTGCGCGAGCTCGGCGCCCTGACCGGCGTGCCGGCCATCGACATCGGTGATCTGGCGCCGCTGGACCAGAACTTCCAGACGTTCACCCTGCAACCGGCCAACTACGACACCTGGCACGAACTGGCGATCAGCAACAACCCGAACCTGGCCTCGCAGCGCCAGGCCGTGGAAGTGGCGCGTTACGAAGTGGAGCGCAACCGCGCCGGGCACCTGCCGAAGGTGAGTGCCTACGCGTCGATGCGCCAGAACGAATCGGAAAGCGGCAACACCTACAACCAGCGCTACGAAACCAACACCATCGGCTTCGAAGTGAGCGTGCCGCTGTACGCCGGCGGCGGGGTCTCGGCCTCGACCCGTCAGGCCAGCCGCAACATGGAGAGGGCCGAGTACGAGCTGGACGGCAAGACCCGCGAAACCCTGATCGAACTGCGCCGCCAGTTCAGCGCTTGCCTCTCCGGCGTGAGCAAGCTGCGCGCCTATCAGAAGGCGCTGACGTCGGCCGAAGCGCTGGTGGTGTCGACCAAGCAGAGCATCCTCGGCGGCGAACGCACCAACCTGGATGCGCTGAACGCCGAGCAACAACTGTTTACCACCCGCCGCGACCTGGCGCAGGCACGCTACGACTACCTGATGGCCTGGACCAAGCTGCACTACTACGCAGGCACCTTGAACGAGCAGGACCTGGCCCGGGTGGACGAAGCCTTCGGACAAGGCCCCAAAGGCCGGATGAATTGACGGCGGCCCCCGCCACAGGGGTGGGCGAGGGGATTGCAGCACTAAAACAACAATAGAAAAACGAGTGGTGAACATGGACGTACACTTCAAGCCGGCAGCGGTCGGCACCCTGTTGCTCGCGATTTCCGTGGCGCAGGCCCAGGCGCAGTACCTCGAAACCGGCAAGGCCGGCGATCCGGCCAGTTGGCGCAGCGCCGAGTTCCTGCGCGACTGGGGCCTGGGCCGCATGCAGGCCGACCAAGCGTACGCCGCCGGCATCACCGGCAAAGGCGTGAAGATCGGCGCCCTGGATTCGGGTTTCGATGCGCCCCATCCCGAGTTCTCCACGGATCGCTACCACCCGGTGCTGGCCAACGGCAGCTACCTGGACGGCTCGCCGTTCAGCGTCAATGGCACGCTCAACCCCAACAACGACTCCCACGGCACCCACGTGGTCGGCACCATGGGCGCGGCCCGGGACGGCAACGGCATGCACGGGGTGGCGTACAACGCGCAGATCTACGTCGGCAACACCAACAAGAACGACAGTTTCCTGTTCGGCCCCAATCCCGACCCGCGTTATTTCAAGGCCGTGTACGACGCCCTGGCCGATGCCGGCGTGCGGGCGATCAACAACAGTTGGGGCAGCCAGCCGCCGGACGTCAGCTACCGCACCCTGGCCGACCTGCACGCGGCCTACGCCCAGCACTGGAACAAGGGCACCTGGCTGGATGCCGCCGCCGACGTGTCGCGCCGCGGCGTGATCAACGTGTTCAGCGCCGGCAACAGCGGTTACCCGAACGCCAGCGTGCGTTCGGCGCTGCCGTACTTTCAGCCGGACCTGGAAGGCCACTGGCTGGCGGTCTCGGGCCTGGACCAAGGCAACCTGCAAAAGTACAACCAGTGCGGCATCGCCAAGTACTGGTGCATCACCACGCCGGGGGCGAAGATCGACAGCACCATTCCCGATGGCGGCTATGCGGTCAAGTCGGGTACCTCGATGGCCGCGCCCCATGCCACGGGGGCGCTGGCGCTGGTGATGGAACGCTACCCGTACATGACCAACCGCCAGGCGCTGGAAGTGTTGCTGACCACCGCCACGCAACTGGACGGCTCGGTCACCGAAGCGCCGACCGCCCAGGTCGGCTGGGGCGTGGCGGATCTGGCCCGGGCGATGCGCGGCCCGGGCCAGTTGCTCGGGGCGTTCGACGCGAACCTGGCGGCAGGGCAGCGGGACGTGTGGGGCAACGACATCTCCGACAAGGCGCTGATCCAGCGTCAGAACGAAGACCTCGCCGAACGCGCCGCCTGGCAGCAGACCTTGCAGACCCGCGGCTGGCAGAACGGCTTGCCGGCGGGCAGCAGCCAGCAGGACCAGACCGACTACGCCGTCGGCACCCTGCGCGATGCCGCCGCGGCCGGGCGGGTGTATGAAGGCAGCCTGACGAAAAGCGGCGCAGGGCAACTGGTGCTCAGCGGCAACAGCAGCTATCGCGGCGCGACCACGGTCAACGACGGCCTGCTGACGGTCAACGGTTCGCTGACCTCGGCAGTCACCGTCAACGACGGCGGCAGCCTCGGCGGGTCCGGGCGGATCGGCGCGTTGACCGCCAACCGCGGCGGACGGGTGGCGCCGGGCAACTCCATCGGCACCCTGAACGTGGCCGGCGACGTGACCTTCGCTCCCGGCTCGACCTACGCGGTGGAGCTGTCGCCGACCGCCAGCGACCGCATCGTCGCCGGCGGCAGCGCCTCGGTGAGCGGCGCCACCGTCAGCCTGTCGCTGGAGAACAGCCCGACGCTGCTCAGCACCGTCGAAGCGAAAAGCCTGCTGGGCCGCTCCTACGACATCCTGCAAGCGGCGGGCGGCATCCAGGGGCAGTTCGCGGCGGTGGTGCCGGACTACCTGTTCATCGGCGGCAACCTGAGCTACGCCGGCAACGGCGTTCAGCTCGATGTGCAGCGTAACGCGACGTCCTTCGCCAGCGTCGGGCAAACCCCCAACCAGCGCGCCGTGGCCGGTGCCGCAGAAGCGCTGGGGGCGGGCAACGCCGTCTACGAAAGCCTGTTGCTGTCGGCGACGGCGGCTTCGGCGCAGCAGGCGTTCCAGCAACTGAGCGGGGAAATCCATCCGGCCCTGGGCTCGATGCTGATCAACGACAGCCGTCAACTGCGCGACGCCGTCGGCGAACGGCTGCGCGACCTGCAGGCCGCGCAAGGCAACGGCTGGGTCAAGGCCCTGGGCGCCTGGGGCACCACGGATTCGACGCACGACACCGCCGGCTACAGCACCTCGCTCGGCGGCCTGCTGGCGGGCGTCGACGGCGCCTTGGACGAGCAGACCCGCATCGGCCTGGTCACCGGCTACAGCGACAGCTCGTTGAGCATGGGCTCCGGCACGCACGCGTCGGCCAAGGTCGACAGCTATCACCTGGGCGTCTACGCCGGCCGCCAGATCCAGGCCTGGCGCCTGAGCGCGGGGGCCGCCTACAGCTGGCACCGCGCTGACGTGAAGCGCGACCTGCAGTACGGCGACCTCAGCGCCAAGCAAAAGGCCAAGGTCGATGCCGCCACCACTCAGGTGTTCGGCGAAGCGGCGTACCGGCTGGACGTGCAGCCGCTGGCGCTGGAACCGTTCGCCCACCTGGCCTGGGTGCATCTGGACAGCGACGGGTTCACCGAAAAGGGCGACGCCGCCGCGCTCAAGGGCGGTGACGACCGGCGCGACGCGGTGCTCGGCACCCTCGGCGTGCGGGCGGGCAAGACGTTCGCCCTGCCGGCCGGCCAGGCCCTGGACGTCAGCGGCAAGCTCGGCTGGCAGCACAGCCTCAGCGACATCGAGTCCGAACGGCACCTGCGCTTCGCCAGCGGCACCGCGCCGTACACGGTCGAGAGTTCGCCGCTGGTGCGCGACGCCGCCGTGGTGGGCGTGCAGGCCAGCCTGGCGCTGAGCCGCGATGTGCGGGTGAACCTGGATTACGCCGGCCAGCTGGCCAGCCGCGAGAAGAGCCACGGGGTGGGCTTGAGCCTGAACTGGCAGTTTTGAAGGCGGGGGAGTGCGGCCCGCCTGTTTGCGGCGGCTGCGCCGTCGGGTCGCAGCGCGCTCCCTCGCCACAGGGTGGTCCTCGACGCGTCGAGGAAAAAGGATTTTGTGCAACATCACTAAGGAAGGTCGCTGGATGAAAAACAACAACACCCCCGCGCAATCGGGTGGACGCTTTCGCCTGAAAACCCTCAACGGCGCGCTGCTCTGCGCGCTGGCCACCTGGGGCAACGCCCAGGCGGCGCCCTACGTGGAGAACGGCCGGGCCGGGGACCCGGCCAGTTGGCGCAGCGCCGAATTCCAGGCCGACTGGGGCCTGGGCGCCATCGGCGCGGACTATGCCTACGCCGCCGGGTACTCCGGCAAAGGCGTGAAACTGGGGATCTTCGACCAGCCGGTGTACGCCGCGCACCCGGAGTTCTCCGGCGCGAACAAGGTCGTCACCCTGGTGACCCGCGGCATCCGCGAGTACACCGACCCCTACATTCCGGTCAAGGCAGGCGATGCGTTTGTCTATGACGGCTCGCCTTCGGTGGGCTCCAACGGCAAGCTCGGCGCCCACGGCACCCACGTCGGCGGCATCGCCGCCGGCAGCCGCGACGGCGGGGTGATGCACGGCGTGGCGTTCGGCGCGCAGATCATCAGCGCCGACAACGGCGACCCGGGCCCGGAAGACGGGATCGTGCGCGGCAACGACGGCGCCGTGTACAAGGCCGGCTGGGACGCCCTGATCGCCAGCGGTGCGCGGATCATCAACAACAGCTGGGGGATCGGCATCACCGACCGCTTCGACCTCGGCGGCCGCGATCCGGCGTACCCGCACTTCACCGTCAACGACGCGCAATTGCAGTTCAACGAGATCCGCCAGCTGATGGGCACCAAGCCCGGCGGCGCCTACGACGGCGCCATCGCGGCGGCGCGCAGCGGGATCGTGACGATCTTCGCCGCCGGCAACGACTACAACCTGAACAACCCGGACGCCATCGCCGGCCTCGGCTACTTCGTGCCGGACATCGCGCCCAACTGGATGACGGTGGCGGCGCTGCAGAAGAACCCGAACCAGGGCAGCCCGATCCCGTACACCCTCAGCACCTTTTCCTCGCGCTGCGGCTACACCGCGAGCTTCTGCGTGTCGGCCCCCGGCACCCGGATCTACAGCTCGATCATCGAAGGCACCAACGCCGACAACCTGACCACCGGCTACGCCAACTACAACGGCACGTCGATGGCCGCGCCCCATGCCGCCGGTTCCGTGGCGGTGCTGATGGAGCGCTTCCCGTACATGACCGGCGCCGAAGTCGCCAGCGTGCTGCGCACCACCGCGACCGACCTGGGCGCACCGGGCATCGACGCCCTGTACGGCTGGGGCATGATCAACCTGCGCAAGGCCATCGACGGCCCGGCGATGTTCGTCACCGCCCAGGACATCCCGGCGGAGTTCCGTGTCGACGGCGCCTACGGCAACGGCCAGTTCGTCGCTGACCTGCCGGGCATCGGCGCGGTGCTGGACGCCGGCAAACCGAGCCAGCGGCTGTGCACCGACATCACCTGCGGGCTCGATGTGTGGCGCAACGACATTTCCGGCCACGGCGGCCTGACCAAGCAAGGCCTCGGCACCCTGGTGCTGGCCGGCGCCAACACCTACGCAGGCCCCACCCTGGTGAACCAGGGACGCCTGGCGATCAACGGCTCGCTGACCTCGGCGGTCACCGTCAACGACAGCGGCATCCTGGGCGGCAACGGCCGGATCGGCGCCCTGAGCGTGAAGCGCGGCGGCACCGTGGCGCCGGGCAACTCCATCGGCACCTTGAACGTGGCCGGTGACGTGACCTTCGAGCCGGGCTCGACCTACGCGGTGGAGGTCTCGCCCACCAGCAGCGACCAGATCGTCGCCAGCGGCAAGGCGATCATCGACGGCGCCACGGTCAGCCTGTCCCTGGAGAACAGCCCGACCCTGCTGACCAGCGCCCAGGTCAAATCCCTGCTCGGCACCCGCTACGACATCCTGCAGGCGGCCGGCGGCATCGAAGGGCGCTTCGGCCAGGTGCTGCCGAACTATGCGTTCCTCGGCGGCATCCTCGACTACTCGACCGGCGGGATCGGGCTGACCGTCGCGCGCAACGGCGCATCGTTCGCCAGCGTCGGCGCGACCCCGAACCAGCGCGCCGTCGGCGCCGCCGCCGAAGCCCTCGGCGCGGGCAACGCCCTGTACGAAACCCTGCTGCTGTCGGCCACCCCGGCGGACGCGCAACAGGCCTTCCAGCAACTGACCGGCGAGATCCACCCGGCCATCGGCACGCTGCTGATCAACGACAGCCGCCACCTGCGCGATGCGGTGGGCGAACGTCTGCGCGAACGCGACATGTTCGACGCCGGCGCCCCCACCGACGACCGCAGCAACGCCTGGTTCAAAGTGCTCGGCGCCTGGGGCAAGAGCGACGGCGGGCATGACTACGCCGACTCCACCAGCTCCATCGGCGGCTTGCTGCTGGGTGTCGACGGGCTGATCGCCGACAACACCCGCCTGGGCTTCGTGACCGGTTACAGCGACAGCTCGCTGAGCATGGGCGAGGGCACGCACTCGTCGGCCAAGGTCGACAGCTACCACCTGGGCGCCTACCTGGGGCATCAGATGGACGCGTGGCGCCTGACCGTGGGCGGCGCGTACGGCTGGCACCGCATCGACGTCAAGCGTGACCTGGCGTTCGGCGACGTCAGCGGCAAGCAGAAGGTCAAGCGCGACGCCACCACCGCACAGCTGTTCACCGAAGCGGCCTACGACCTGGGCCTGAAACCGATGAACCTGGAGCCGTTTGTCAACCTGGCCTACGTGCACCTGAACAGCGACAGCTTCACCGAGAAGGGTGACGCGGCGGCGCTCAAGGGCGGCGAAGACAACCGCGACGCGGTGCTGTCGACCCTCGGCGTTCGGGCCAAGCGCACGTTCGCGCTGACGGACAAGCAACAACTGGAACTGGGCGCGAGCCTGGGCTGGCAGCACAATCTGAGCGGCGTGGACTCGAAGGAGCACCTGGCCTTCGCCAACGGCAACAGCGCGTTCACCGTGCAGAGCGTGTCGATGGACCGCGATGCCGCCGTGGTCGGCGTGCGCGCCGGGCTGGCCGTGGGCAGCGCCGCCCGTGTGAGCCTGGATTACAACGGACTGATCGGCGAGCGGGAAAAGGACCACGGCGTGGGCCTGACCCTCGACTGGGCATTCTGAGACGAAGTTTTTTGATGGAAGAGAGAGTGCGACATGGGAGTGTTTGACTATAAGAATGCCGACGGCAAAGCGTTGTACAGCGATGCCATCGCATTGACGCTGTATGCCTACACGCCGACCGGCAAACCGCTGCCGGCCACCGGCTGGGCGCCGGTCACCGCCAAGGCGCTGGGGTATCAGGGCAAGGTCGGCGCGCAGGGCACGTTCTTCGGCGAGAAGGACGGGTTCACCAGCGCCGAGGCCGAAGTGCTCGGCAAGTACGACGCCGCCGGCAAGCTGATCGGCATCGGCGTGGCCTTCCGGGGCACCGGCGGGCTGGGCTACAGCGACACCTTCGGCGACATGAAGAACAACCTGCTGGCGGCGATCGGCCCGGTGGACTACGCGACCAACTACGCCAAGAACGCCTTCGACAACCTGCTCAAGGCGGTGGCGGCGTTCGCCGCCGCCAACGGCATCGCGGCCAAGGACGTGCTGTTCAGCGGCCACAGCCTGGGCGGGTTGGGCGTCAACAGCGTGGCCGAACTGAGCGCGAGCAACTGGGGCGGGTTCTTCAAGGACGCGAACTACATTTCGTTCGCCTCGCCGACCCAGAGCAGCACCGGCAACAACGTGCTGAACATCGGGTTCGAGAATGACCCGGTGTTCCGGGTGCTGGACGGCACCACGTTCAGCAGCGCCTCGCTGGGCAAGCACGATGCGCCGCACGACTCGACCACCGACAACATCGTCAACTTCAACGACCAGTACGCGTCCACCGCGCAGAACCTGGTGCCGTTCAGCATCCTCAATCCGCTGAACTGGTCGGCCCATGGCTCGCTGGGGTACGCCGACGGCCTGAACCGGGTGATCGGCTCATCGTTCTACAACCTCACCGGCAAGGACTCGACCATCATCGTCTCCAACCTGGAAGAGGCCTCCCGGGGCAAGACCTGGGTGGAGGACCTGGGCCGCAGCGGCGAGCCGCACACCGGCAGCACGTTCATCATCGGCACCGACAGCAACGACTGGCTCAAGGGCGGGGCGGGCAACGACTTCCTCGAAGGCCGCGCCGGCGACGACCGGTTCCGTGACGACGGCGGGTTCAACATCCTGCTCGGCGGCCAGGGCCACAACACCTTCGAGCTGCAGAAGCCGCTGCAGAACTTCAGCTTCGCCAACGACGGCGACGGCACGCTGTACGTGCGCGACGCCTACGGCGGCATCAGCCTGACCCGCGACATCGGGGCGCTGGTGAGCAAGGAGTCGGGCTCGTGGTGGGGCAGCAAGGAGATCACCTGGACCGTCACCGCCAAAGGCCTGAGCAACGGCAGTGAACTGACCCAGTACAACCATTCGCTCAGCGGCGACGGCTACGGCAATGCGTTGCACGCCACCGCCGACGGCGACTGGCTGTTCGGCCTGGGCGGCGATGACCGGCTGGTCAGCGACAAGGGCCATGTGACCTTCGTCGGCGGCGCCGGCAACGACGTGATGACAGCGATGGGGGGCAACAACACCTTCCTGTTCAGCGGCGCGTTCGGCTTCGACACGATCAACGGCTACCAGGGCGGCGACAAACTGGTGTTCATGGGCGTGCAGGGCGCGGGGCAGGGTTACGACTACAAGCAGCATGCGTCGCAGTCCGGAGGCGATACCGTGCTGAAGATTGGCGACTATGCCGTGACTCTTGTTGGGGTTGGAGTCGGTAATCTGTCGGATTCGAGTTTCGTGTTCGCGTAAGAGGTATGCGGGAGCGGGGTCGCCCGCTCCCGCATCGAGCAGGACTCTGTGGGAGCCGGCCCTGCTGGCGATGGCGGCCGCAAAGCCGCCGCATCTCCCGCATGAGAGCAGTGCAAAACGTAGTGAAATGCTCCGGGGCGTCCCCGTGGGGCGCCTTGGTTGTGGGCTATCTCTGACAATTCCAAAAAAAGAGAGGCAACAGCAATGGGTGTGTATGACTACAAGAACTTCAGTACGGCGGAATCCAAGGCGCTGTTCAGCGACGCCATGGCCATTACGCTGTACTCCTACCATAACCTCGACAACGGCTTCGCCGTGGGTTACCAGCAGAACGGTTTCGGCATCGGCCTGCCGCTGACGCTGATCAAGGCGTTGATCGGCGGCACCGATTCGCAAGGGGTGATTCCCGGCATCCCCTGGAACCCGGATTCGGAAAAGGCCGCGCTCGACGCGGTGAAGAAGGCCGGCTGGACCCCCATCACCGCCTCGCAGTTGGGCTACGACGGCAAGACCGACGCCCGGGGAACCTTCTTCGGCGAAAAGGCCGGCTACACCAGCGCCCAGGTGGAGATCCTCGGCAAATACGACGCCCAGGGCCACCTCACGGAAATCGGCATCGCCTTCCGTGGCACCAGCGGTCCGCGGGAAATCCTCCTGCGCGACTCCATCGGCGACGTGATCAACGACCTGATGGCGGCGTTCGGGCCCAAGGACTATGCGAAGAACTACGTCGGCAATGCGTTCAACGATCTGCTCGCCGATGTGGTGGCGTTCGCCAAGGCCAACGGCTTGACCGGCAAGGACGTGCTGGTCAGCGGCCACAGCCTGGGCGGGCTGGCGGTCAACAGCCTGGCGGATCTGAGCGGCGACAAGTGGGGCGGGTTCTTCAAGGACTCCAACTACATCGCCTACGCCTCGCCGACCCAGAGCAGCACCGACAAGGTGCTCAACATCGGCTACGAGAACGACCCGGTGTTCCGTGCGCTGGACGGCTCGTCCTTCACCGGCGCCACCCTGGGCGTGCACGATGCGCCGAAGGAGTCGGCCACCGACAACATCGTCAGCTTCAACGACCACTACGCCTCGACCGCGTGGAACCTGTTGCCGTACTCGATCGCCAACATCCCGACCTGGATCTCGCACCTGCCCACCGCCTACGGCGACGGCATGAACCGCATCATCGAATCGAAGTTCTACGACCTGACCAGCAAGGACTCGACGATCATCGTCGCCAACCTGTCGGATCCGGCGCGGGCCAACACCTGGGTGCAGGACCTGAACCGCAACGCCGAAACCCACAAGGGCAGCACCTTCATCATCGGCAGCGACGGCAATGACCTGATCCAGGGCGGCAGCGGCAACGACTACCTGGAAGGCCGTGCCGGCAACGACACCTTCCGCGACAGCGGCGGCTACAACATCCTGCTCGGCGGCGCGGGCAACAACACCCTCGACCTGCAGCAGTCGGTGAACAAGTTCACCTTCGCCAACGACGGCGCCGGCAACCTGTACGTACGCGACGCCAACGGCGGCATCAGCATCACCCGCGACATCGGCAGCATCGTCACCAAGGAGCCGGGGTTCCTCTGGGGCCTGTTCAAGGATGACGTCACCCACACCGTGACCGCCGACGGCCTGAAGGTGGGCGGCAACGTCACGCAATACGCGTCGAGCGTGAAGGGCGGCGCAGGCGCCGATACGCTCAAGGCGGGCGCGGGCGGCAGTTGGCTGTTCGGCCTTGACGGCAACGACCACCTGATCGGCGGGGCGGGCAACGACGTGTTCGTCGGCGGCGCCGGCAACGACCTGATGGAGTCGGGGGGCGGGGCGGACACGTTCCTGTTCAACGGCGCGTTCGGCCAGGACCGGGTGGTGGGCTTCACGGGCAACGACAAGCTGGTGTTCCTCGGCGTTCAGGGTGTGCTGCCCAACGAGGATTTCCGCGCTCATGCCACCGCAGTGGGGCAGGACACCGTGCTGAAGTTCGGCGCCGATACGGTGACGCTGGTGGGGGTGTCGCTGAGCGGCCTCAGCGCTGACAGCATCGTCATGGCCTGATAGCCGAAAGCCCTGTGGTGAGGGCGCCTGCTCGCGCTGGACTGCAAAGCAGTCCTTATCGAGCGGGCCGCAGCGCGCCCCAGCGGGAGCAAGCGCCCTCGCCACAAGTGCCAGCACTGGCACATTGGAAGTGACCCGTCGGCCATTTCCTGACTCAAACCCCTGCATCAACAGGAACGCGGCACTAAACCCTGCGCACGCGCAGTCGTCATTTAGTGGCCGCCATTGAGTACAGGAGATTCAAACGTGAAACGTTTCAAGGGGTATGTCGTCGTTGCGGGCATGGCGCTGATGACGGCCCAGGCCTGGGCCGATCTGCCTCACAGCTCGATTCTGAGCCGTTACGGGGTCAGCACCGATGAGTTGCCGGCACCGTCCAAGAACGAGCCCGCCGAACCCGTCGAAGAGAAAAGCCGTTTTCAGCTCCAGCCGGAGCAGCCTTTGGTGACCGTGCGCCTGGGCGACGGCAAGCCACCGCAAGAGACCACCGGCAACCTCAGCATCGACAACATGGCCCGTCAGGACCTCGAACGCTGCCAGCGCATGCAGGCCGAAGTGGCCCGGCGCGGCGGCCAATACATCCGTTGCGACAACAGCCTTCCGGGGATGGCGCCGCCGTCGCCGTATTGAGGGCAATGCCCGGGAGCTGCCGCCCGGCAGCTCCTTGCGGGCCGCTCAGTCCTGCTTGCGCACGGTGGCCACTTCATCGCCGCGCACTTTGATCTTGGCGCCGGAAATGTCCTCGAACTCATAGAAACCGTCCTTGGTCTTGGTCTCCGGCATGTCCTTGGTCAGGTACTGGGTGCCGTTCTGCAGCGTCACCACGGTCGGGGTCGAGCAGCCGGCCAGCGCCAGCAGGGCCGCCGCCAGTGAGGCGCCCAGCAGTTTGGTTTTGATTCCCATCGTTTCATGTCCTCGATTCATTCGGTCCGGCCGTTGTCGGCCTTCTTACGCGGTTGGTGCCATCGGGTGCGGAAAAGTTCGATGGACTGGCGAAAAAATCCCGTCGGCGCAGGCCATTGATCCTTTTTCGTTTGCGCCAGGCTTGCCTGAGCTGGTATCTGTACGCATAACCAGTATCCGTACGCGACGGCCCCGACATCACCGTGACAGCCAATCCCCTCGACGATCCGTTCTATTACCTTAACAATTTTCGGCAAGTGCTTGATTGGCTTGAGCTTCGCTATGCCGATGTGATGGACGAGACCGAGCACGCGTTCATCCGCGGCTTCAAGGCGTTGCCCCAGGCCTCCCAGGGCCTGCTGGTGCGGTTGGTCATGCGCAAGGGCGTGCATTTCCGGGCGGGCAAGCTCGGCTACGCGGAGATCGGCGACATCGGCGAGGCGGCGCAGGCGCTGCTGGAGCGGGGCTGGCTCGACGAATGCGCGCCGCTGTCGATGGCCGAGCTGTTCGACGTGCTGCTCAAGGATGAAATCCTGGACGCCTTCGGTCCTTTCATCGACCGGCCCAAAGGCAAGAAAGCCGAGTGGCTGGCGGCGCTGGACGAACGCTTTGCCGAATCGCGCCCGTTGCGCGGCTGGTGCCCCGAGCTGGACGAGCGCCTGTTCAGCCTGACGGTGATGGGGTTGTGCGACCGCCTGCGCCTGATGTTCTTCGGCAACCTGCATCAGGACTGGTCGGAGTTCGTGCTCGCCGACCTTGGCATCTACGCCTACGAGAAGGTCGAGCTCGACGCCGACTCCCGCAGCCTGCGCAGCCGGGCGGACGTCGATGCCTGCCTGTTCCTGCACGCCTGCCAGCAGCGTTTCGAGCGCGGCGAGCCGCTGCAGGCGATCGTCGGGGAGCTCGCCGCGCTGGCGTTCGACAACCCGTGGCTGCAACGCCGGCGCGGCAAGCTGCTGTTCCAGATCGCCCAGCATTGCGAACGCCTCGGCGAGTTCGCCCAGGCATTGGGCATCTACCGCGACTGCGCCTACCCCGGTGCGCGGCTGCGGATGATCCGGGTGCTGGAGCGCTGCGGGGAATACGGCCTGGCGCTGGAGGCGGGCGACCTCGCCGGGCAGTCGCCGGAAAGCGCCGCCGAAGCGCAGGGCCTGCAAAGGGTGCTGCCGAGGCTGCGGCGCAAACTGGGCGGCCCGCCGGTCAAGCGTGCGGCGGCCAGGCCTGTGGAGCGCCTGGACCTGCACCTGCCGCGCCTGGATCCGGCGCTGTCGGTCGAGCAGTGCGTCCAGCTGCACCTGCATGAAGACGAAGGCCCGGTGCACTACGTGGAAAACAGCCTGATCAATTCGCTGTTCGGCCTGCTGTGCTGGCCGGCGATCTTCGCGCCGCTGCCGGGGGCGTTCTTCCACCCGTTCCAGCGCGGCCCGGCGGACCTGCACCATGAGGATTTCCAGCCGCGCCGCGCCGAGCTGTTCCGGGCCTGCCTGGCCGAACTCGACGACGGCCGCTACATCGACACGATCCGCACCCGCTTCGTCGCCAAGTGGGGCCTGCAGTCGCCGTTCGTGTTCTGGGGCGCGCTGACCGAAGAGTTGCTGGAGCAGGCACTGGCCTGTCTGCCCGCCGAGCACCTGCGGCACTGGTTCGACCGCCTGCTGCTGGACATCAAGGCCAACCGCGCCGGCATGCCTGACCTGATCCAGTTCTGGCCCGGGCAACAGACCTACCGGATGATCGAAGTCAAAGGCCCCGGCGACCGTCTGCAAGACAACCAACTGCGCTGGCTGGAGTTCTGCGACCTGCACCGCATGCCCGTGGCGGTCTGCTATGTGCAGTGGCAGGAGCCGGGCCTGTGAGCTACAGCATCGCGGTGCGGGCGCTGTGCGAGTTCACCGCCAAGTGCGGCGACCTCGACCTGCGTTTCACACCGTCGCCGACGGCGCAGGAGGGCATCGCCGGCCACCGCACCGTCGCGTCCCGACGCAACGACGCCTATCAGAGCGAAGTGGCGCTGGAAGGCGAGTTCCGCCACCTGAAGGTCAGGGGCAGGGCGGACGGCTACGACCCGGCGCAGAACTGCCTCGAAGAGGTCAAGACCTTCCGGGGCGACCTGGCCAGGCAGCCGCCCAACCACCGCCGGCTGCATTGGGCCCAGGCCAAGGTCTACGGCTGGCTCATGTGCCGCAGGCTCGGGCTCTCGCAGATCAACGTGGCGCTGGTGTACTTCGACATCGTCAGCGAGAAGGAAACCTGCCTGGTAGAGGCCTTCAGCGCCGACGAACTGCAACGGTTCTTCGAGCGGCAATGCGGGTTGTTCCTGCAATGGGCCGAACAGGAACTGGCCCACCGCCAGGCCCGCGACCTCGGCGCGCAGCGGCTCGGCTTTCCCCACGCCGGTTTCCGGCCGGGGCAGCGGCACCTGGCCGAATCGGTGTTCAAGGCCGTCAGCACCGGCCGCTGCCTGATGGCCCAGGCGCCCACCGGCATCGGCAAGACCCTCGGCACCCTGTTTCCGATGCTCAAGGCGTTGGCGCCGCAGCAACTGGACAAGGTGTACTTCCTCACCGCCAAGACGCCGGGGCGGCAACTGGCCCTGGACGCCGCGCACGTGCTGTTCGAGCGCAACGAAGCCCTGCCGTTGCGGGTGCTGGAAATGGTCGCCCGGGACAAGGCCTGCGAGCATCCGGACAAGGCCTGCCACGGCGAGTCCTGCCCTTTGGCCGAAGGCTTCTACGACCGATTGCCGGTCGCGCGACAGGCGGCCAGCCAGGTGCGCCTGCTGGATCAGGCGGCGATCCGCGACATCGCCCGGCGACATGCGGTCTGTCCGTACTACCTGAGCCAGGAAATGGCACGTTGGGCTGACGTGGTCGTCGCCGACTACAACTACTACTTCGATTTCAGCGCGCTGCTGTTCGGCCTGGCCCAGCTCAATCAGTGGAAGGTCGCCGTGCTGGTGGACGAGGCGCACAACCTGGTCGAGCGCGGGCGGCAGATGTACAGCGCAAGCCTTGACCAGGCGACACTGGACAGCGTGCGCAAGACCGCGCCCGAGGCCCTGAAAAAGCCGCTGCAGCGGGTCAACCGCGAATGGAACGCCTTGCACAGCGGGCAGGTGGCGCCGTATCAGGCCTACGACAAGGTGGGGGAAAAGCTGCTCCAGGCCGTTTCCCTGTGCTGCGCGAGCATCGGCGACTACCTCAACGATCATCCGCAGGGGCTCGACAGCGGCCTGCAGAACTTCTACTTCGAGATGCTCCAGTTCGGCCGGGTGGCGGAGCTGTTCGACGACCGTTACCTGTTCGACATCAGCAAACGCGACCTCGACCGCAAGCGCCCGCGCTCACAGCTGTGCCTGCGCAACGTGGTGCCTGCGGCCTTCATCGGCCCGCGCCTGTGCGCTGCCCGCGGTGCCGTGCTGTTTTCCGCGACGCTCGCTCCGCGCCGGTTCTACGCCGACCTGCTCGGCACCCCGGCCGACACCGTGTCGATCGATGTCGAATCGCCGTTCTGCGCCGAGCAGTTGCAGGTGCGGATCGAGAGCCGGATCTCCACGCGGTTCAGCCACCGTCAGGCGTCCCTGGCGCCGATCGCCGAACTGATCGCCCGCCAGTTCGGCGAGCGTCCGGGCAACTACCTGGCGTTCTTCAGCAGTTTCGATTACTTGCAGCAGGTGGCGCAGCTCTTGGCCGAGCGACATCCGCACATCCCTCAATGGCAGCAGTCGCGGGGCATGACAGAAGAGCGGCGCCAGGCGTTTCTCGACCGTTTCACGGCTGACGGCCAAGGTATCGGGTTTGCCGTGCTGGGCGGCGCATTCGGCGAAGGCATCGACTTGCCCGGCGCCCGCTTGATCGGCGCCTTCATCGCCACCCTGGGCCTGCCGCAGCTCAACCCGGTGAACGAGCAGATGAAACGGCGCATGGCGGCGGTGTTCGGCGCCGGCCATGACTACGTCTACCTGTTTCCCGGTGTGCAGAAGGTGGTGCAGGCCGCCGGGCGGGTAATCCGCACCCAAGAGGACCGCGGCGTGGTGACGCTGATCGACGACCGGTTCGCCGAGCCCCGGATCCGGCAATTGCTGCCGCAGTGGTGGGCGCTCGGCGCCTTTGAGGACGAGCCTGAAAAAGCCCTTGAGCCTGTAGGTCGTTGACCCTCCAATCCGTGTGCTATGGAAGCGGGCGTGTTGGATTTTTCATCAATAAAATCAAAGAGATATCCGGTAAATCTTTCGGCTTTGAAAATGTCGCGGACATCAGGCTTCATCGGTGCCGTCACCCACGACAGAACCTTGATAAGGAAATCAATGCCATGTCCGAGCTTACGACCTATGCCTACACCGCCGCTGACGTCACTGCGGCCTTTACCGACATCCGTGAAGGGTTGTTCGCCGGCAAAGAGGCCAGCGAAGTCCCGCAGTTGCTGATCACCGCCGGACTGCAAGGCTCCGGCAAGACCTACTTGCTGGAAAAGACGCTGCTGCCGTCGGGCCAGTACGGGAACTACATCCGGCTGTACTCCCCGGACTTTCGAAAGAAGCATCCGCAATACGACACCATGCTCCGCAAGGGCGTGCTGCACGCGTACGAACACACGGAGTCGTTCGTGCGCGAAGTCTGCGCGAAGCTGTTCGAAGAGCCCTTCACGGGCCGGTATTCCATGATCGTGGAGTGCGCCTTCGACGACATCGACCTTGCGAATCTGCCGGCCCTCGCTGCGGGCGCTGGCTACCGGATCGAAGCGCACATCGTCGCCTGCAGCCTGCCGTTCGCGTTCATCTCGGGGGGCAAGCGGGCATTCAGGAGCCTTGAAAAGCAGGAGCTGGAGCGGTTCGTGCGGCCGTCGGACCTGCGTTCGAGCCTGGGCAATTCCCACGCAGTGCTCTTTGCCCTGGAAAACGCGGCCAAAACGGTCGACGGATCGCAGATCCACCTGTACGAACGGGGCCTGGGCGCCCTCAATGACCGTGTGCTGCGCCGGCAAAGCACCTACCGTCTGGATGAGTCGAAAAAACTCACGGAGACCTCCACGCTCGAACCCTACCGCTACAGCGACTATGAGCAGGTCAGCGGCAATACGGTCAACACGCCGGCCGAACGTGACGAAATGATCAGGGAATGCCACCTGGCCCTGAGCAAGACGGCCGGGCATGTGGACCAGGTGCCGACGTTTGTCTACAACGCACTCCACGCCCGAATCGTGAAGCACGTCTACCGCTGACCGCATTCGGGGGCGTCGAACCGCACGGACCGCTACTCAATCCCGCGGTTTGACGCATACTCCAGAGAGTCACGACGGGTGTGTGAGCCGATGAGCGAAAATTTCAGCAAGAATTCGATCAGTGAGGAAACGCGTTTTCGCCTGTTGATCGATGCGGTGGTCGACTATGCGATCTACATGATCGACCCCCACGGCGTCATCACCAGCTGGAACTCCGGGGCCAAGCGCTTCAAGGGGTACGAGAAGGCGGAGATCCTCGGTGAGCACTTCTCGCGGTTCTACACCGAGCGCGACCGCGCCGCCGGGTTGCCGCAGCGCGCGCTCGACACCGCCATCCGCGAGGGGCGGTTCGAGGGCGAAGGGTGGCGCGTGCGCAAGGACGGCACGCAGTTCTGGTGCCATGTGGTGATCGACCCGATCTTCAGCCCCGGGGGGCAGTTGCTCGGGTTCGCCAAGATCACCCGCGACCTGACCGACCGCAAGAAAGCCCAGGAGGCCCTGGAGAAAACCCGCGAAGCGCTGTTCCAGGCGCAGAAGATGCAAGCCATCGGCCAACTCACCGGCGGTATCGCCCACGACTTCAACAACCTGCTGACGGTGATCCTCGGCAACCTGGAGATCGTGCGCAAACGGGTGGGGGATGATCCGAAGGTCAGCCGCCTGCTGGAGAACGCCACCGAGGGCGTGTTGCGCGGCGTATCCCTGACCCAACGCATGCTGGCCTTCGCCCGCCGCCAGGAACTCAAGACCGAACCTGTGGACGTGGCCGCGCTGATCCAGGGCATCACCGGCCTGTTGCGCAGCTCCCTTGGGCCGGGGATCCGGATCGACACCCGCTTTGCGCAGGGGCTTGATCCGGTGATGGCCGACGTCAACCAGCTGGAGCTGGCGGTGCTGAACCTGGCGACCAACGCCCGCGACGCGATGCCGGAAGGCGGCAGCGTGATCATCAGCACGCGGCCGGAGGTCGTGCTGGAGCATGCTCAAGCCCCGGTGATGGCCGGGCGGTATGTGTGCCTGAGTTTCGCCGACAGCGGCGAAGGCATGGACGATGCGACGCTGGCGTCGGCCAAGGATCCGTTCTTCACCACCAAAGGGCTCGGCAAAGGAACCGGGTTGGGGTTGTCGATGGTGCACGGGCTCGTCGAGCAACTGGGCGGGCGGTTCGTGCTCAAGAGCGAAAAGGGGCAGGGCACCACCGCCGAGCTCTGGTTGCCGGTGGCCGACGACGCAGTGGCCGGCAAGCCGCTGGCCTGCGCTGAGGATTCGCCGGCGGTCACGCGGCTGCGCGTGTTGGTGGTGGACGACGACAGCCTGGTGCTCACCAGCACGACGCTGCTGCTGGAGGACCTGGGCCACCGGGTGATCGGCGTGACGTCCGGGGCGCAGGCGCTGGCGCTGTTCGATCAGGGGGAAGTCATCGACCTGATGATCACCGACATGGCCATGCCGAACATGACCGGCGCACAGCTGGCCCACGCGGTGCGGGTGCTCAACCCAGACCTGCCGATCGTCCTCGCCACCGGCTATGCCGAGCGCCTGGAAGGGTTCGCGGCGCAATTGCCGCGTCTGTCGAAACCCTTCACCCAGGTCAACCTGATGGAGATCATCGGCCGGTCGATGAAGTAGGCCGTTTGTGCCGCTCATAGCGGGTCAGCAGCGGCTGGGTGCTGACGCCGTGCACCAGGATGCTCAGCGCCACGACCGACAAGGTCAGGTCGGTGCACTGGGCCGTCAACGCATCGTTCAAGCCGTGGTTCTGGGCATAGAACAGGTAGAACAGGCTGCCGATGCCGCGGATGCCGAACCAGCCGATCAGCAGGCGTTGATGCCCCGTCAACAGCGACCCCCACGGCAAGAGCGCCACGCAGGCCGGGCGGATCAGGCCGAACAGCACGCCACCGACCACCAGTGCGCGCCAGTCCCAATGGGGCATCAGCACCACGCCGAGCAAGGTCAGCAGGAACACTTCCAGCGCCCGTTCCACCAGGCTGCCAAAGGCCAGCATGTCTCCCATCATGATGCCGGCGGCCACCTGGCTGTCCTCCAGGCGCTCGGTGTCGCCGTGCACCGCGTGCTGCGGTTCGACGTTCTGATGGCCCACCACCGGTTGCACCAGGTGTTCGGCCGGCGGCTGTTCCGCCCCGGTGGATCTCACCTCCACCTGGCGCAGGCCCAGACCTGCGGCGAACACCGAGAGAAAGCCGTAGCCGCCCAGGGATTCGGCCACCACATAGGCGAGGGCGATCAGGGCCAGGGCCAGGTAATCGTTGGGGCTGACCGTGCTGTCGTCGTGGCGCAGGCGCAGCGACAAGGTGATCCGGCCGATGCCGCGCCCCAGCCAATAGCCGCTGAGCAGGCCGGCGGGCACGGCCCACAGCAGGCTGCGCAAGGCCCAGTCGGCCCACCTGTGCGACAAGTCACCTGCCGGCAGCAGCACCAGGCCCAGCAGCACGAACGGAAAGGCAATGCCGTCGTTGAGCCCGGCTTCGCCCGACAGGCCGAAGCGCACGCTGTCGACGTCGCGGGCGTCGTTGACCTGAACCAGTGCGGCGAGCACCGGGTCGGTGGGCGCCAGGATCGCGCCGACCAGCAGCGCAGGGCCCCAGCCCAGCCCCAGGCCGTAATGCAGCAGCAGGCAGACGCCGAGGATGGTCAGCACCATCACCGGCCCGGCCAGTCCGGCGGCGATTCGCCAGTTCCGGTCTCGCAAGGGCAGGCGCAGTTTCAGCCCGCAGATGAACAACGAGAACAGCACGGCGACTTCGGTCAGGTGCTCCATCCACAGAGAGGCGCCGTCCAGCGACAGCTTCAGCAGACCGAGCCCGGCGGGGCCGATGGCGATGCCCAGCAACAGGCACACTGCCGACGTCGTCACCGGCAGCCAGCGCAGGTACGAAGAGGTCAGGGCGAGGGCCAGCAGCACGGCGCCGAGCACCGCGACCCAATCGATGAAACTCACGGCGAGCGGCCGGCGCCCCGACCGCACCTAACCGAGCGGCGCGCGCAGGTACTCCGGCGTCAGCACGTTGAACCACAACAGGATCATCGACACCAGAAGGGTCACCAGCACCAGCAGGCCCACGCCCCAGACGCTGGCCGCGTAGAGCAGGCCTTGTTCCTTGCGTTCGTGCATGAAGGTCGGCAAGCCGACGAACAGCAAGAACGTCGAGTACACCGAGGCCGCGCCCAACACCAGAATGGCGAGCCAGCGGCTGGGGTACAGGCCGGCGATTCCGGCGACGAAAAACGGCGTGACGGTGTACGCGGCAAAACCGATGCACTGGTTGAGCGTCGGCCGCGCGTCGAACGTGCGCGACATCCAGCGGATGAAACCGCCCATGATCGCCACGCCGCCGACAGTGGCGAGGTACAGCAGAAGGCTCAATTGCAGGGCGCTGGCGGTGCTGAGCCACACTGTTTCCCCTGCCGCCAGGCTCCAGCCGACCGACGTGGTGCCGATGAACAGGCAGACGGCGGGTATCAGGGCCAGCAACAGCAGGTGGGCGAGGTAATGCCGGGGATGGGCCTCTTCTTCGCGGCGGATGTCGCTCCAGGCGAAGTTGGGCTGGGTGAAGAGCTTGATGATGGGCGCGGACATGACGACCTCCGATCTTTCACGGCCCGGGCAGGGCTATAAAAGTATTGAGAGACGCCCCGTGCGGCGGTTCAGTTTTTTAGACGGCGGACGCCCCGTCAGGGACGGGGCGCCATGCCGTCAAGGCTGCGCGGGCTTACAGACCCAGCTCCGAGAGGCCCGGATGGTCATCCGGACGCCGGCCCAACGGCCAGTGGAACTTGCGTTCGCTTTCCTTGATCGGCATGTCGTTGATGCAGGCGTAGCGGTTGAACATCAGGCCGTTCTCATCGAACTCCCAGTTCTCGTTGCCGTAGGAACGGAACCAGTTGCCCGAGTCGTCGTGCCATTCGTAGGCGTAGCGCACGGCGATGCGGGTATCGGAAAACGCCCAGAGCTCCTTGATCAGGCGGTAATCCAGTTCCTTGGCCCACTTGCGGGTCAGGAACGCCTTGGCTTCGGCGCGGTTGTGGGCGAATTCGGCGCGGTTGCGCCATTGGGTGTCCAGGGTGTAGGCCAGCGACACGCGTTCCGGGTCGCGGGAGTTCCAGCCATCCTCGGCCAGGCGAACTTTCTCGATGGCCGATTCACGGTTGAACGGCGGCAGTGGCGGACGAACTTCGGCTGCAGTAGACATATGTGTCTCCCGATCAATTAACAGTTAAACAACTTGTCGGCTTGTTTCGGCGTTACAGGTCCAATAACTTCCGCGCCATGCATTGCGCATTATCGGCGGCACTGTGATCACCCATCACAAGCGCTACGGTAATGGCGCCGTCGATCAGGATCAGCAACTGTCTGGCCAGCTGTTGCGGATCCTCGGCGCCATGTTCGGTGCACAGCTCGAGCAGGTAGTCGAGCAGTTTCTGTTTGTGGTCCTTGGCGACCTGGCGCACCGGGTCCTCGGGGTCGCCGGTTTCGCCGCTGGTGTTGATGAAGGCGCAGCCCCGGAAACCTTCCGAGGCGAACCAGCCCTTGAGCACGGTGAACAGGTTGAGCAGGCGGTCGGCCGGGGTTTCGGCCTGATCCACCGCGGTCCTGTACCAGTGCATCCAGCGCACGTCGCGGCGTTGAAGGGCGGCGACGGTGAGCTCCTCCTTGTTGGCGAAGTAGCGGTAGACGCTTTTTCTGGAGACACCGGCGGTCTTCACCAGAAGATCCATGCCGGTGGCGGCGATGCCACTTTTGTAGATCAACTTTTCGGTGACATCCAGGATGATGTCGCGGGTCGTGTCGTTGCTATTGAATTCGTTCATGCGGCGTACAGTAGAATGATCGTTCTCCTTGGTCAAGAAGATATTTTTAAGTCAGCGAAATCGCTGTCGCGGGCAAGTGGAATCGTCGCATCGCCGCTCCCACAGGATTCGTGTCGGCGCTGCGGGTTCGGGGTTGCCCGCGAAGCGGTCTTTACAGACACTCACAAGACCCGGCCAAACCGATGGTGTAAGCTCTCGGGTTCTTCGGATTCGACCCATAGCGAGCCCTATGCCGTTGCTTTTCAAACGCTCCCTGCTGCCCAAGTTGCGCAGCTTTCCGCTGACCGCCGAGGCCGTGACCGTGCTGTCCGGCGCTGCCGAGTTCCGCCGTTGCCTGCTGGAGAAGATCGCCCAGGCGACCCGACGCATCTACATCGTCGCGCTCTATCTGCAGCACGATGAGGCCGGCCAGGAAATCCTCGATGCCTTGCATGCCGCCAAGCTCAAGCGCCCCGAGCTTGAGATCGCCGTGGTGGTCGACTGGCTGCGCGCCCAGCGCGGGCTGATCGGCGCCGGCAAGCAGCCGGGCAACGCGGCGTGGTATCAGGAGATGACCCGCACCCGCCAGAGCACGGTGCCGATCTACGGCGTGCCGGTGCAGACCCGCGAGCTGTTCGGCGTGCTGCACCTGAAGGGTTTCGTGATCGACGATTGCGTGGTGTACAGCGGCGCGAGCCTGAACAACGTCTACCTGCACAAGTTCGACAAGTACCGTTTCGACCGCTATCACCTGCTGCACAGCCGCGAACTGGCGGATTCGATGCACCATCTGGTCAAGCACGGCCTGATCGAGTCGAAGGCCGTGCACCGCCTGGACCTGCCGAAGCTGCCGACCACCCGCAGCCTGCGCAACGACATCGGCGACCTGCGCAGCCGCCTCAAGCATGCGGCCTACGACACCACGGCCGGCAGCACTGAACGCACCGGGCTGTCGGTCAGCCCGGTGTTGGGGGTGGGCAAGAACAATCCGCTGAACCGGGTGATCCTGGAGCTGATCGCCAGCGCCCAGCGGCAACTGACCATCTGCACGCCGTACTTCAACCTGCCGCTGGGGGTGGTCCGCGAGATCAACCGGGCGCTGGCCCGCGGGGTGAAGATCGACATCGTGGTGGGCGACAAGACCGCCAACGACTTCTACATCCCGCCGAGCGAGCCGTTCAAGGTGATTGCGGCGCTGCCGTACCTGTACGAGATCAGCCTGCGGCGGTTCGCCAAGCGCCATCAGCGCCAGATCGACAGCGGCCAGCTGAACCTGCACCTGTGGCGCGAAGGCGACAACAGCTATCACCTCAAGGGCATGTGGATCGACGAGCGCCGCACCTTGCTGACCGGCAACAACCTCAACCCGCGGGCGTTCCGTCTGGATCTGGAAAACGCGCTGCTGATCGACGATCCGAAGGGGGAGTGGCTGCAGCCGCGGCAGCAGGAGCTGGACAACATCATGCGCCACACCACGCGGATCGCGCATTTCCAGAGCCTGGAAGCCTTGCCGGACTACCCGGCCGGGGTGGCCAAGTTCCTCAAGCGCGTGAGCCGGGTGAGGGTGGAGCGGCTGCTGTACCGCATTCTGTAGCGCTCCACAAAGGCCTGTTCACCCCAGCCTTTTGTGGTGAGGCTTGCGGCCTGCGGGGATGCTTTGCGGGAGCCAGCAGGCTGGCTCCCACAGGGATCTGTGTGCGACGCAGATCCAATGTGGGAGCGGGCTTGCCCGCGATCGGGCCCTTCAGAACACTGCAAAAACTCAGTTCAGCCCCAGCTTCCCACGCAACGTGGAAAGGTCTTCCGCCAGGGTATTGACCGGCCCCACCAGCGCCTTGCGGTCGTTCTCCTTCACCTTGTCATACGTTTCGAACCCGCCGTCCTTGGTGCGGTACTTGGCCAGGATCTTGTCCACGGTGGCGAAGTTCTTGTCGACCTTGGCCGCGAACGCCTTGTCCTGCTGCTCGATCTGCGGACGGAACAGGTCGACGATTTTCTTCGCGCCGTCGATGTTGCCCTGGAAGTCGTACAGGTCGGTGTGGCTGTAGCGGTCTTCCTCGCCGGAAATCTTCGTCGCCGCCACTTCCTCCAGCAGCGCCGCCGCGCCGCCCACCACTTTCTCCGGCGGGAAGGTCAGGCCGGCGACGCGGGCCTGCAGGTCCTTGACGTCTTTGTTCAGGCCGTCCGCCAGGGCATCCAGGCCGTCGGTGCTCTTCTCGGAGAACAGCGAATACTCGATGCGGTGGAAACCGGTGAAGTCCTCGGCCTTCACGCCTTTTTCGTGGTCGTCCACCCGGGAGTCGATGGAGGCGTCGAGATCGCTGAACAGCTCGGCGATCGGTTCGATGGACTCGTAGAACACCCGGGTCGGCGCATAGAGTTTCTGCGCGGTGGCCAGGTCGCCTTTCTTCACGGCGTCGGTGAACTGCTGGGTGTGGCTGGCCAGCTCATCCAGTTGTTCGGTGACGTAGATTTTGTAGTCCGACACCGGGCCCACCAGGTCCAGCGGCGCGGTGGCGGCGAAGGCCGAAAGCGGGGTGTTGAGCAGACCTAAGGTCAGCAGTAACGCGAGAGGCGTTTTCTTCATGGGGTGGCGGCTCCTGTGTTTATGCAGTTGTTTTGGGTTGGGTAGCGTTGAGCAGCGAGCGACCGATGAAGTCCTTGTCGCCCGTGACACCCGGCAGGGTGAAGAAATAACCGCCGCCGACCGGCTTGAGGTATTCCTCCAGCGGCTCGCCGTTGAGGCGGGTCTGCACGGTGATGAAGCCTTTTTCCAGGTCGGCCTGGTAGCAGATGAACAGCAGGCCCATGTCGAGCTGGCCGTTCTTGTTCACGCCGTTGGAATAGTTGAACGGCCGGCGCAGGATCAGGTTGGCCTGGGTGGCGGCGGTGCGCGGGTTGGCCAGGCGGATGTGGGCGTCGAGCTTGGTCAGCTTGCCGTGGGGATCCTGGGCGTAGTCCGGCACTTGGGTCTCGTGATGGGCGCCTATCGGGGCGCCGGTGGTCTTCACCCGGCCGATGATGCTTTCCTGCTCCTGCAGCGGCGTGCGGTCCCAGCGCTCGACGAAATTGCGGATGATCCGCACCGCCTGATAGCTGCCGTGGGCGGCCCAGGCCGGTTCGTCGCTGCCCGGCTGCACCCAGACGACGCGGTCCATGACGCTCGCGTCGGTGGAGTCCGGGTTGGCCGAGCCGTCGCGGAACCCCAGGAAGTTGCGGGCCGACTGCGCCGGCGTACCGGGTTTGGCCGGGGCCTGGGGCGGCACGCTGCCTTCCTGCTTCCAGCGCACCAGCAACAGGTCCGGCAGGTTCTTCACGATGTCGCGCAGGGCGTGGATGTTGGTGTCGGCGGTGTTGGAGCAGAACTGCAGGCTGAGGTCGCCGTGGCAGCAGTCGGCTTCCAGGGCGTCGTTGGGGAAACCGACCATGCGCACCAGCCGCTTGGGCTTGGCGGCGGCCAGGCCGAAACGCTCGTCGAACAGCGATTCGCCCACCGAGACGGTGATCGTCAGGTTGTCCGGCGTCACCACCGGTCCCAGGATGCCGGAATCCGGCGGCGGCAGTTTCGGGTCGACCTGGGCCACCGGGCCGCCCTTCATCAGGAACGCGATCCGCTCGTTGAGGGTGCGGAACAGGCGCTCCAGGTCGTCACGGTCGGTGGCCAGCACGTCGAAGGCCACCAGCATGCCGGCGACCGGACGCGGGGTGACGATGCCGGTCTGGTGCACGCCATGGAAGTCGTGACGGTCCTGGGTCTTGTCGCTGCTGGGCGCTTCGGTCACTTGCGCAGGTTCGGCCGCTGCGGCCATCGCCGGGCAGCTCAGGGCGGAGCCGGCCAGCGCAACGCCGGCGGCGCCCATCCCCATCAGGAGGCGGCGGCGTTGCAGGTTGAAGTCTTCTGAATCGTTCATCGCGGGTCGTCTTCTGCTTACAGGCCGGAGAGGCCGAGGGCGGGGTCAATGTCGTCGAGGGTGTCGGCCAGGGCCTTGGCCTTGTCGGCAAGCGACTTGCGTTGCTCGCCGCTGACGGTGTCGTAGCGCACGTAAGCGCCATCGGCCTTGAGGCTGTTGAGTTCGGCGTCGAGGTCGGCGAGCGCGCTGTCGACCCTGGGCAGCAGGTCGGCGGCGGATTTGGCCAGCATCGGGCGCAGCAAGTCGGTGACCTTACGGGCGGTCTCGACGTTGGCCGCAAAACCGTTGAGGTCGCTATGGCTGTAGCGTTCCTCCTCGCCGCTGGCGGCGCGCACGTCGGCGAGGGTGTTGAGGTTGCGCACCACGACGGCCACCAGTTGCTCCGGCGGCAGCGACTGGGCCAGCAACTGCAGCTTGAGCGTGGTCACGTCATCCAGCAGCCGCTTGGCCACCGGGGCCAGGCCGTCGAGCTTGCGCTGCTGGAAGAGCCCGTACTCCAGGCGATGGAATCCGGTGAACCCCGGATCCTGCTCGCGCCGCTCGAAGTAGTCGGCGCGGGCGTTGATGGCGTTGTCCAGTTCGCCCAGGCGCTGGGCGGCCGGGGCCAGACGTTGATAGGCGGCGCGGGCCGGCACGTACAGCGCCTGGGCCTGGGCCAGGTCGCCGCTGTCGATGGCCTGGTTCAGCGCCTTGACGGCCTTGATCAGCGCGCTGCTGTGCATGGCCACGTACACACGGAACTCCGACAGCGGCCCGACGAACGCGACCATCGACGGCTTGGCCTTGGCGGCGGCCTCGGAGGCGGCGGTCGGCGTCACGGTCAGCGTTCCGCGCGGGTTGCTCAGCAGGCCGCAGGTGATGGTGTAGGTGCCGGGCGCAAGGTTGGCGTTGATCACCTGGCTCAGGCCCGGCGCAATGTTTTCCCGTTCCTCGATCACCAGCACGCCGCTGAGGATTTCCCATTCCACCGCCCGGTCGGAGCGGTTGACGATGCGAAAGCTGGAGCGGCCGGCGGGCACGGTCAGCTCGTTCGGCTCGCAACTGCGCGGATGGATGTTGACCACCACTTCGTCGTGGTTGAGCTGACGCTTGGCCGCCGCCAGTTTCGAGGCGTAGTAGAACAGGCCGCCGGCGGCGATCATCACGATCACCGAGCCGGCCACCGCCCAGCGCAGGGCGCGGGGTGGGGAGGCCTGAAGAGCGGTTGGCTTTGACATGAAGGCCCTTACTGACTGGAAACGGAAGGAGATTTGTCGGCGGACTTGGGGCCGGCGGCCGCCGCCGGGTAGAAGAACACCGCCAGCGCCACCGCCAGATAGATCACGTAGGCGCCCAAGGTGCTGACGGTCGGCGCGTCCTGATAGCCGAACATGCCGGCCAGCACCGAGCCCAGCGGGCCGTCCATCGGCAATGTCTCGCTGACGTCGAACAGAACGGTCTGCAGGTGGTTCCACAGCCCGGCCTCATGCAGGGCCTGCACGGAATTGGCGAGGATCCCGGCGGCGACCACAAGGATGAACAGCCCGGTCCAGCGGAAGAACGCCGAGAGGTTCAGGCGCATGCTGCCGGTGTAGATCAGGAAGCCGACGATGACCGCCAGGACCAGGCCGAGCAGGGCGCCGATCGGCGCGGCCGGGCCTTCGCTCTGCTGGAACACCGCCAGCAGGAAGAACACGGTTTCCAGGCCTTCCCGGGCGACGGCGAAGAACACCATGGCGATCAGCGCGATGACCTGGTGCCTGGAGGCGGTGAGGGCTTGGTCCAGGGACGCCTGCAAGGAGTGCTTGATCGAGCGCACCACCTTGCGCATCCAGAACACCATGGAGCTGAGGATGCCCACGGCCACCAGGCCGACCACGCCTTCGAACAGCTCCTGTTGCTTCTGCGGAAATTCGGCGCTGACCAGCTCCAGGCCGCCGCCCACCAGCAGGGCCAGGGCCGCCGCGAGAAACACGCCGATCCACACCGCCGGCATCCATTGGCCGCGGCCGGTCTGTTGCAGGTAGCTGGCGATGATGCCGACGATCAGCGCGGCTTCGATGCCTTCGCGCAACATGATCAGAAAAGGGACGAGCATTCGGTGTCCATGGGGTCGGGGAACGTGGTTACAAGTTGTAACATAATGAAATTCATTCTCACATGGCATCCGTTGACATTTACCTGAACCTTAGCTGAACAACCTGTTTTTGCATGGCCGCAGCCGTGGTCGCCACAGGGCCTGCATTGAAAGGGGATTTCTGTGGGAACCTGCCTGCCGGCGATGGCGACACCGCAGGAAATGTGCCGGCCCTGAGCGGCTGCGTTAAGATGCCGGCACTCGAACCACAACGGATCTGCCGCGTTCCATGTCGGAAAAAGACACCATCGCCATTCAGCTCGTGCGCGAGGCGCTGCTGCAAAGCTGCGCACCGGGCCAGGCCACGGAAGAAGTGCTGAACAAGGTCGGGATCGTCCCGGCGCTGCTGCAGACCGACGACAGTCGGGTGCCGGCCTCCCAGTACGCAAAATTGTGGCGATTGCTGGCCCGGCGCGGCGATGACGAGTTCTTCGGCATGGATCCGCGCAAGCTCAAGTCCGGCAGCCTGGAGTTCCTCTGCCGCAGTGCGATGGCGCAACCCAACCTGGCCACGGGATTGGCCAGCGGGTTGAGCTTCCTGTCGCTGATGCTGGACAAGCTGCCGGCGCAACTGGTGCATCAGCAGAGCCTGGCGGAGATCGTCCTGCTGGAGGACGACCCCGAGCCGCGCCGGGCGTTCACCTATTTCACCTACTGGATGATCGTCCACGGCGTGGCCTGCTGGCTGGCCGGGCGGCGGATCCCGATCCTGTCCATCGAGTTGCGCTGTGCGCAGCCGGACTTCTGCGACGACTACCGGGTGATGTTTTCGCAGAACCTGCGCTTTGGCCGGCCGCGTACCCGGATGATCTTCGCCGCCGACTGCCTGGACCTGCCGATCAAGCGCAGCGCCGACGAACTCAAGCGCTTCCTGGCCCACGCCCCGGCCAACATCCTGGTGAAGTACCGCGACCCGGAAAGCCTGGCCAGCCGGATCCGCCACGACCTGCGCCAGTTGCCCGCCGAACAGTGGCCGGAAACCGAAGCGCTGGCCCAGCAGCTGTGCATGTCGGCCTCGACCTTGCGCCGCCGGCTGGCGGAAGAAGGGCAGACCTGGCAGGGCCTCAAGGACGGCGTGCGCAAGGAACTGGCCATCGCCTGGCTGGCGGAGCCGTCGATCAGTTTCGCCGAGATCGCCGCGCGCCTGGGGTTTGCCGATGCCAGTTCGTTCTACAAGGCGTTCCGCAAGTGGTCGGGGAGCAATCCCGGGCATTACCGCAGCCTGATCCTGAACGAGGCGGTCTGATCCAGATTCTGCGGTGAATTGACCGGCCTCATCGCCGGCAGGCTGGCTCCCGCAGGGTTCGCGGCGGGCTGCCTGAGCCTTGGCCAAACCGGTCATCCATCTTGACGCCTTTGACCATTGCCGCGCCCCCCGTGCGGAGCGACTATCCCGGTGTTGTTTACGGTTCCCCCAACCTAATAAGAACACAGAGGGATTCTGGCAATGCGCGATTACTTGTCCGCCACCGAACAGTTCAACTATCAGCACACCGTGGACGCCGCCCTCAGCGGCACGCTCGAGGCGCTCAACGCCTGTGTCGAATGCTGTGACCGTCACGCCTTGCCGGGGCGCATCGCGCTGTTCTGGGAAGGCCGCGACGGCGCCAGCGCGACCTACACCTTCAGCGACCTGCAGGACCAGGCCGCGCGCTTCGCCAACTTCCTGCTCGCCCAGGGCGTGCGCAAGGGCGACAAGGTCGCCGGCCTGCTGCCGCGCAACATCGAACTGCTCATCACCGTGTTCGCCACCTGGCGCATCGGCGCGGTGTACCAGCCGCTATTCACCGCGTTCGGGCCCAAGGCCCTGGAACACCGCCTGAACAGCTCCGGCGCCAAGGTAGTGGTGACCGATGCGGTGAACCGGCCCAAGCTCGCCGAAGTCGACGGTTGCCCGACGGTGGTCACCGTCGGCGGCGCCAAAGGCCAGGGCATCGTGCGGGGCGACTTCAGTTTCTGGGCCGAGCTGGCCAACCATTCCAACGTCTGCGAACCGGTGCTGCTCACCGGCGAAGACCCGTTCCTGCTGATGTTCACCTCCGGCACCACCGGGCCTTCGAAAGCGCTGTCGGTGCCGCTCAAGGCCATCGTCGCCTTCCAGAGCTACACCCGCGACGCCGTGGACCTGCGCCCGGAAGACGCGTTCTGGAACGTGGCCGATCCGGGCTGGGCCTACGGCATTTATTTCGGCGTCACCGGGCCGTTGTCGATGGGGCACCCGATCACGTTCTACGACGGTCCGTTCACCCTCGAAAGCACCTGCCGGGTGATCAACAAGCTCGGCATCACCAACCTCACCGGATCGCCGACGGCCTACCGTCTGCTGATCGCCGGCGGCGACGAGTTCGCCAAGTCGATCAAGGGCAAGCTGCGCATCGTCAGCAGCGCCGGCGAGCCGCTGAACCCGGAGGTGATCCGCTGGTTTGCGGACAACCTGGACGTGGTCATCCACGACCATTACGGCCAGACCGAACTGGGCATGGTGCTGTGCAACCACCACGGCCTGGAGCACCCGATCCACCTGGGCGCCGCCGGCTTCGCCTCGCCGGGCCACCGTATCGTGGTGCTCGACGAGCAAAACGCCGAACTGGGCGTCGGCCAGCCCGGCATCCTCGCCATCGACCGCGACCGCTCGCCGATGTGCTGGTTCGCCGGCTACGAGGGCGCGCCGACCAAGGCCTTCGTCGGCCACTACTACCTGAGCGGCGACACCGTGGAGTGGAACCCCGACGGCAGCATCAGCTTCGTCGGCCGCAGCGACGACGTGATCACCACGTCCGGCTACCGGGTCGGCCCGTTCGATGTGGAAAGCGCGCTGATCGAGCACCCGGCGGTGATCGAGGCGGCGGTGGTCGGCAAGCCCGACCCAGAGCGCACCGAACTGGTGAAAGCCTTCGTGGTGCTCAACCCGCAGTACCGCGCCGAACCCGCGCTGGCCGAAGAGCTGCGCCAGCACGTGCGCAAGCGCCTGGCCGCGCACTCGTACCCCCGTGAAATCGAATTCGTCAGCGACTTGCCCAAGACCCCGAGCGGCAAGTTGCAGCGCTTCATCCTGCGCAACCAGGAAATCGCCAAGGCTCAAGAGGCCGCGGCGAAACACGTTTCAGCTTGAATCCAAGGAAACCGTCATGCAGATCGAGAACAAGGTATTTATCGTCACCGGCGGCGCGTCCGGCCTGGGGGCCGCCACCGCCGAATCGCTGGTCAAGGCCGGCGCCAACGTGATGCTGGTGGACATGAACGCCGAAGCCGTGGCCGCCCAGGCCGAGCGCCTCGGCGCCCTCAGCACGGTGGCGGACATCAGCGACGAGGCCGCCGCCCAAGCCGCCGTGCAGGCCACGGTGAAGGCCTTCGGCAGCCTCAACGGGCTGGTCAACTGCGCCGGCATCGTGCGCGGCGAGAAGATCCTGGGCAAGAACGGCCCGCACGCCCTGGCCAGCTTCAGCCAGGTGATCAACGTCAACCTGATCGGCAGCTTCAACATGCTGCGCCTGGCCGCAGCGGCCATCGCCGAAAGCGAAGCCAATGCCGACGGCGAACGCGGGGTGATCATCAACACCGCATCGGTCGCCGCGTTCGACGGCCAGATCGGCCAGGCCGCGTACTCCGCCTCCAAAGGCGCGATCGCCAGCCTGACCTTGCCCGCCGCCCGCGAGCTGGCACGATTCGGCATCCGCGTGATGACCATCGCCCCAGGCATCTTCGAGACCCCGATGATGGCCGGCATGACCCCCGAAGTGCGCGACTCCCTGGCCGCCGGCGTGCCGTTCCCGCCGCGCCTGGGCAAGCCTGCCGAGTACGCCGCGCTGGTTCGGCATATCATTGAGAACAGCATGCTCAACGGCGAGGTGATCCGTCTCGACGGCGCCTTGCGCATGGCCGCCAAGTAAGGAGGAATTGTCATGACCACCGCCAACGATCCGATCGTCATCGTCAGCGCCGTCCGCACCCCGATGGGCGGCTTCCAGGGCGAACTCAAAAGCCTCACCGCGCCGCAGCTGGGCGCCGCCGCCATCAAGGCCGCCGTCGAACGCGCCGGCATCAAGGCCGATGCCGTCGATGAAGTCCTGTTCGGCTGCGTGCTGCCCGCCGGCCTCGGCCAGGCCCCGGCGCGCCAGGCCGCGCTGGGCGCCGGGCTGAACAAGTCGACCCGCTGCACCACCGTCAACAAGATGTGCGGCTCCGGCATGGAGACCACTATCCTGGCCCACGACATGCTCGTGGCCGGCAGCGCCGACGTGGTCATCGCCGGCGGCATGGAAAGCATGTCCAACGCGCCGTACCTGCTCGACCGCGCCCGCAGCGGCTACCGCATGGGCCACGGCCGGGTGCTGGACTCGATGTTCCTCGACGGCCTCGAAGACGCCTACGACAAGGGCCGCCTGATGGGCACCTTCGCCGAAGACTGCGCCGAGACCAACGGCTTCACCCGCGAGGCCCAGGACGCCTTCGCCATCGCCTCGACCACCCGCGCCCAGCAGGCGATCAAGGACGGCGCCTTCAAGGACGAGATCGTTCCGCTGACCGTGACCGTCGGCAAGGAACAGGTGGTGATCAGCAACGACGAGCAACCGCCCAAGGCCAAGCTGGACAAGATCGCTTCGCTCAAGCCGGCGTTCCGTGAGGGCGGCACCGTGACGGCGGCCAACTCCAGCTCGATTTCCGACGGCGCGGCGGCGCTGGTGCTGATGCGCCAGTCCCGGGCGCAGACCCTGGGCCTCAAGCCGCTGGCGGTGATCCACGGCCATTCGGCGTTCGCCGACACGCCAGGCCTGTTCCCGGTGGCGCCCATCGGTGCGATCAAGAAACTGATGAAGAAAACCGGCTGGTCCCTGGAACAGGTCGACCTGGTCGAAGTCAACGAGGCCTTCGCCGTGGTCGGCATGGCCGCCATGACTCACCTGGAGATCCCCCACGAGAAGCTCAACGTCCATGGCGGCGCCTGCGCCCTGGGCCACCCGATCGGCGCGTCCGGCGCGCGGATCCTGGTGACGCTGCTCTCGGCCTTGCGTCAGAGGGGGCTGAAGCGCGGTGTGGCGGCGATCTGCATCGGCGGCGGCGAAGCCACGGCGATGGCCGTGGAATGCCTCTACTGATCGCTATGGTTACCTGTGGGAGCGGGCTTGCCCGCGAAAGCGGTGGTTCAGTGACATGTAGGTTGACTGACACAACGCATTCGCGGGCAAGCCCGCTCCCACAGGGGATGTGGCAAAGCTCGATTTAAGGATTCACCATGATTCCCAACGAAGACCAACAACAGATCCGCGACATGGCCCGGCAGTTCGCCGAGGAACGGCTCAAGCCGTTCGCCGCCGAGTGGGACCGCGCGCACCGTTTCCCCAAGGAAGCCATCGGCGAAATGGCCGGCCTGGGCTTTTTCGGCATGCTGGTGCCGGAGCAGTGGGGCGGTTGCGACACCGGTTACCTGGCCTACGCCATGGCCCTGGAGGAGATCGCCGCCGGCGACGGCGCCTGCTCGACCATCATGAGCGTTCACAACTCGGTGGGCTGCGTGCCGATCCTCAAGTTCGGCAACGACGACCAGCGCGAACGCTTCCTCAAGCCGCTGGCCAGCGGCGAGATGCTCGGCGCCTTCGCCCTGACCGAGCCCCAGGCCGGCTCCGACGCCAGCAGCCTGAAGACCCGGGCGCGGCTGGAAGGCGACCACTATGTGCTCAACGGCTGCAAGCAGTTCATCACCTCCGGGCAGAACGCCGGGGTCGTGATCGTGTTCGCGGTGACCGATCCGGGTGCCGGCAAGCGCGGCATCAGCGCGTTCATCGTGCCCACCGACTCGCCGGGCTACAGCGTCGCGCGGGTCGAGGACAAGCTCGGCCAGCACGCCTCCGACACCTGCCAGATCCTCTTCGAGGACGTGAAGGTGCCGGTGGCCAACCGTCTGGGCGAGGAGGGCGAGGGCTACAAGATCGCCCTGGCCAACCTGGAGGGCGGGCGCATCGGCATCGCGTCGCAATCGGTGGGCATGGCCCGCGCCGCGTTCGAGGCCGCCCGTGACTACGCCCGCGAGCGCGACAGCTTCGGCAAGCCGATCATCGAGCACCAGGCCGTGGCGTTCCGCCTGGCGGACATGGCCACCCAGGTCGCCGTCGCCCGGCAGATGGTGCATTACGCCGCCGCCCTGCGCGACAGCGGCCAGCCGGCGCTGGTCGAGGCGTCGATGGCCAAGCTGTTCGCCTCGGAAATGGCCGAGAAGGTCTGCTCGATGGCGCTGCAGACCCTCGGCGGTTACGGTTACCTCAACGACTTCCCGCTGGAGCGCATCTACCGCGACGTGCGGGTCTGCCAGATCTACGAAGGCACCAGCGACATTCAGCGCATGGTCATTTCGCGCAATCTTTGAGAAGGAATCTGCACATGAGCTACGAAACGATCCTGTTGGAAACCCATGGCCGCGTCGGCCTGATCACCCTGAACCGCCCGCAGGCGCTGAACGCCCTGAACGCGCAGCTGGTCAGCGAAGTGAACCGTGCCCTGGACGGTCTGGAAGCCGATGCGAACATCGGCTGCATCGTCATCACCGGTTCGAAGAAAGCCTTCGCCGCCGGCGCCGACATCAAGGAAATGGCCGAGCTGACCTACCCGCAGATCTACATGGACGATCTGTTCAGCGACAGCGACCGCGTGGCCAACCGGCGCAAGCCGATCATCGCGGCGGTGAACGGTTTCGCCCTGGGCGGCGGCTGTGAGCTGGCGCTGATGTGCGACTTCATCCTGGCCGGCGACAACGCGAAATTCGGCCAGCCGGAAATCAACCTCGGCGTGCTGCCGGGCATGGGCGGCACCCAGCGCCTGACCCGTGCGGTGGGCAAGGCCAAAGCCATGGAGATGTGCCTCAGCGGCCGTCTGATCGGCGCCGAAGAGGCCGAGCGCTGCGGCATCGTGGCGCGCATCGTGCCGAGCGACGAACTGTTGGATGAGGCGCTGAAGGTGGCGGCGGTGATCGCCAGCAAGTCGCTGCCGATTGCGATGATGGTCAAGGAAAGCGTCAACCGCGCGTTCGAGGTGAACCTGACCGAAGGCGTGCGCTTCGAGCGTCGGGTGTTCCATGCCGCGTTCGCCACCCATGACCAGAAAGAAGGCATGGCGGCGTTCATCGCCAAGCGCGAGGCTGAGTTCAAGGGCAAGTGAGGCGCCGCCGCAGCTCCCACAGGCTTTCGCGGTGACTGCGAATTCCTCATACAGCCGGGATTCCCCGCGGGAGCTGCGACACAAATCCCATGCAGGAGCGAGCCTGCTCGCGAAGGCGGAGTGTCATCCAACAGAGATATCGATGACCCACCGCCATCGCCAGCAGGCTGGCTCCTACAGTTAACCGGGTCGTTCACGGATGATGTGCTCGACACAAGTCCTGTAGGAGCGAGCCTGCTCGCGAAAGCGGAGTGTCATCCAACAGAGATATCGATGTCCCACCGCCATCGCCAGCGGGCTGGCTCCTGCAGTTAACCGGGTCGTTCACGGATGATGTGCTCGACACAAGTCCTGTGGGAGCGGGCTTGCCCGCGATGGCGGAGTGTCAGTCGATACGGTTCAGAGAAAGACCGCAGCCCTGTGCAGGCTGCGGTCTTTTGCTTTCAGATCAGGTAATGCTTCAGCTCGCGGGCGATGACCATGCGCTGGATCTCGCTCGACCCTTCGTAGATCTGGGTGATCCGCGCGTCCCGGTAGTATTTCTCCACCGGGTAATCCTCCAGATACCCGTACCCGCCATGGATCTGGATCGCCGATGAACAGACCTTCTCGGCCATCTCCGAAGCGAACAGCTTGGCCTGGGACGCCTCGGACAGGCACGGCTTGCCGGCGGTGCGCAGGCGTGCGGCGTGCAGGATCATCAGCCGGGCGGCGTTCAGTTGCATGTGCATGTCGGCCAGCAGGTTGGCGACGCTCTGGTGCTCGATGATCGGCGTGCCGAACTGCACGCGCTCACGGGCATAGGCCAGCGCCGCTTCGAAGGCTGCGCGGGCGATGCCCAGGGCCTGGGCGGCGATGCCGATGCGGCCGCCTTCGAGGTTGGACAGGGCGATGGCCAGGCCCTTGCCGCGCTCGCCCAGCAGGTTGGCCTCGGGGATGCGGCAATCGCTGAGGGTCACGGCGCAGGTGTCCGAGGCGCGGATGCCCATCTTGTGTTCGCTGCGGTCAACGGTGAAGCCCGGGGTGTCGGTGGGCACGAGGAACGCCGAGAGGCCTTTCTTGCCCAGCTCCGGGTCGGTCACGGCAAACACGATGGCCAGCTTGGCCCGCTTGCCGTTGCTGACGAACTGCTTGGCGCCGTTGATCACCCACTGGCCGTCGCGCAGTTCGGCGCGGGTGCGCAGGTTGTGCGCCTCGGAGCCGGCCTGGGGTTCGGTCAGGCAGAAGCAGCCGATCACCTGGCCGCTGGCCAGGTCCGTCAGCCAGGTCTCTTTCTGGGCCTGGCTGCCGTAGTTGAGCACCGGGCCGCAGCCCACCGAGTTGTGGATGCTCATGAACGCGCCGGTGGCGCCGTCGCCGGCGGAAATCTCTTCCACCGCCAGGGCATAGGCGACGTAATCGACGTAGCTGCCGCCCCATTCCTCCGGCACCACCATGCCCAGCAGGCCCAGTTCGCCCATCTTCGCCACCAGACCGTCGTCGATCCAGCCGGCCTTTTCCCAGGCTTGCGCGTGGGGCGCGATTTCGCCGCGGGCAAAATCCCGGGCCATGTCGCGGATCATCACTTGTTCTTCAGTCAGTTCGAGATCGTGCATGGCTCAGCTCCCGCTCTCTGCGAAACCGTGGAAGAAACCCGCGACCCGTGCGGCGTCCAGCGCCTTGAGGGTGGGCGGGTTCCAGCGTGGGGATTTGTCTTTGTCGATCAGCAGGGCGCGCACGCCCTCGATCAGGTCGCCGCGCTCGAACCACTGCCGGTCCAGGTGCAGTTCGAGGGCGAAGCAGTCGTCCAGGCTCAGGTGCCGGCCCCGGCGCAGCATTTCCAGGGTCACAGCCATGGCCAGCGGCGAACGGGTTTCCATCAGGTCGGCGGTGGCGGTGCCCCATTCGTGGCTGTCGGCGACGGTCACGCTGCGCAGTTGCTCGACGATGCTCGGCACGTCGGGCAACGCGAAGAAATGGTCGATGGCCGGGCGCAGGGCCTGGAGCGGCGCGTCGGGCAGGGTCTGCACGGCGAGCCCGGCCAGCAGGCCTTGCAGGTCCTTGAGCGGCGTGTCGTGCCATTGCAGGCTGTCGAGCCGCTCGTCGAGGGTCGCCAGTGCGGCGCTTTCCAGATACCAGTCCGCCAACCCGCAGTACAGCGCGTCGGCGGCGCGGACCTGCACCCCGGTGACGCCCAGGTAGACCCCCAGCTCACCCGGGATGCGCGGCAGGAAGTAGCTGCCGCCGACATCCGGGAAGTAACCGATGGCCGTTTCCGGCATCGCCAGGCGGCTTTTCTCGGTGACCACCCGCAGGTCGGCGCCTTGCACCAGGCCCATGCCGCCGCCCAGGACAAAACCGTCCATCAGCGCCAGCACCGGCTTGCGGTAGCGGTGGATGGTCAGGTCGAGGGCGTATTCCTCGACGAAGAAGTCTTCGTGCAGCGTGTCGCCGCTCTTGTGGCTGTCGTACAGGGAACGGATGTCGCCGCCGGCGCAGAACGCCTTTTCGCCGGCGCCGCGCAGCACGACGGCGCGGATGCGGTCGTCGCCGGCCCACGCGTCCAGGTGCCGCTGCAACTGGCGAACCATGTCGAGGGTCAGGGCATTGAGGCCGGCGGGACGGTTGAGGGTCAGGTGACCGATGTGATTGCGAACCTCGGCCAGCACCTCGTTGTGTGTGGCATCCATGGACGGCGTCCGCGGGGATGAAGCCTGAGCAGTCATCAGTAACTCCCTGCTTTTATTGTTTTTTGTGCGATGTGTGCGGTGTGCTCGCGCGCGAGCGTTGCCGGATCGTAACAGTGCAAATTTGCCGTGCACAACCGGGATCCGTGCAGGGGCTGTCTGCATTTTTGTCATGCTGGCGGCCGTGTCCCGTCGCCCGGGCAGGATCTTCGGCGCCCGCGACAGAATCGGCTGTGAACGTGCCGTTATCAGCACAATAGAGGGGTCGCCGCCGCTCCATACGACACCTGCCGCCGACCGTCTGTTGGCATGCTGGCCCCCGGATCCCGAGCGCTCTGCGCCAAGGGTTTCAGCCCGGGCATCACGGATGACCCGGAACAAAAACAACAAGAACGCTGTTGCGGCCGATGCCGCATCGACTTTCTGTTCCTGCCCATAAAGGCGGCCGACCGGCGCGGCCGCGACAATTCCAGACAGATCAGGACTCAAGAAGATGAAAACCAAATGGCTGAGCGTATCCCTGCTTGCGTTGCTGTGCTGCACGACCGGTGCTTTCGCGAAGGAATGGAAAGAGCTGCGGTTCGGCGTCAACCCCAGTTATCCGCCCTTTGAATCGACCACCGCCGACGGTGGCGTACAGGGCTTCGGCGTGGACCTGGGCAACGCGATCTGCGCCGAGCTGAAGGTCAAGTGTGTGTGGGTCAGCAATGACTTCGACGGGCTGATCCCGGCGCTCAAGGCCGGCAAGTTCGACGCCATCGAGTCGTCGATGACCGTGACCGACGCGCGCAAGAAACAGATCGACTTCACCGACCGCCTGTACGCCGGGCCCACCGCCATCGTCACCCGCAAAGACTCGGGCCTGCTGCCCACCGGCGAATCCCTCAAGGGCAAGACCATCGGCTACATGCAGGGCACGATCCAGGAAGCCTACGCCAAGGCGCGCCTGGGGCCGGCCGGGGTCAAGCTGCGGGCCTACCAGAACCAGGATCAGGTCTACGCCGACCTGGTGTTCGGCCGTCTCGACGCGTCGATCCAGGACAAGCTGCAGGCGCAGATGAGTTTCCTCGCATCCCCCCAGGGCGCGCCGTTCCAGAACAGCGAAGGCATCAGCGACCCGATGATCCCGTCCGACATCGCCATCGGCGTGCGCCAGGGCAACGACGAGCTCAAGGGCATGCTCAACGCCGCCATCAAGGCCCTGCACGACAAGGGCATCTACGCGCAGATCCAGCGCAAGCACTTCGGTGACCTGGACCTCTACAACAACTGATCTGCGAGCCCGCCGCGCCCTGTGTGCTTTCCGGGCGCGCAGCGCGCGGAGGCGGGCGGCAAACGACAGGTGACTGGCGTGAATGAATTCCTGAGTTGGACCGGGCTCGATGTGTCGAGCCTGCAAGGCTACGGCCCGCTGTTGCTGCACGGCACGTGGGTGACCCTGAAACTGTCGGCGCTGGCGCTGCTGGTGAGCATGGCCCTGGGCCTGTTGGGGGCGGCGGCCAAGCTGTCGCCGCTCCGCCTGCTGAACCTGCCGGCGACGTTCTACACCACGCTGATCCGCGGCGTGCCGGACCTGGTGCTGATGCTGCTGATCTTCTACAGCCTGCAGGGCTGGGTGAGCAGCCTCACCGAACTGATGGGCTGGCCGTACCTGGAGATCGATCCGTTCGTGGCGGGCATCGTCACGCTCGGTTTCATCTACGGCGCGTACTTCACCGAGACGTTCCGCGGGGCGATCCTCAGCGTGCCGCGGGGGCAGCAAGAGGCCGCCGCGTGCTTCGGCCTGAACCGCTGGCAGCGTTTCCGCTTCGTGGTGTTCCCGCAGATGATGCGCTTCGCCTTGCCGAGCCTGGGCAACAACTGGCTGGTGCTGCTCAAGGCCACGGCGCTGGTGTCGATCATCGGCCTGTCGGACCTGGTCAAGGTGGCCCAGGAAGCAGGCAAGAGCACGTTCAACATGCTCGACTTCCTGCTGCTGGCGGCGGCGCTGTACCTGCTGATCACCAGCGCCTCCAATTACGTGCTGCGCGCGCTGGAGCGCCGCTACAACCTGGGCGTGCGGGGGATGGCGCGATGATCGAGCTGATTGCCGAGTACTGGAAACCCTTTCTGTTCAGCGACGGCGAGGCCCTGACCGGCCTGGCGATGACCCTCTGGCTGCTGGTGGCGAGCATCGCGATGGGGTTCTGCCTGTCGTTGCCTCTGGCGGTCATGCGCGTCTCACGCCTGGGCGCGGTGCGCTGGCCGGTGCAGCTGTTCACCTACGTGTTCCGCGGCACGCCGCTGTATATCCAGTTGCTGATCTGCTACAGCGGGATCTACGGCATCGCCGCGGTGCGTTCGCAGCCGCTGCTCGAAGCGTTTTTCCGCGATGCGATGAACTGCACGTTGCTGGCCTTCACCCTGAACACCTGCGCCTACACCGTGGAGATCTTCGCCGGGGCGATCCGCAGCATCCCCTACGGCGAGATCGAAGCGGCCCAGGCCTACGGCCTCAGCGGCTGGCGCCTGTACCGGCGGCTGATCCTGCCGTCGGCGCTGCGCCGGGCGCTGCCGTACTACAGCAACGAAGTGATCCTGATGCTGCACGCCACCTCGGTGGCGTTCACGGCCACCATCCCCGACATCCTCAAGGTCGCCCGGGACGCCAACGCCGCGACGTTCATGACCTTTCAGGCGTTCGGCATCGCCGGCCTGCTGTACCTCGCGCTGTCGTTCGGCCTGGTCGGCGGGTTCCGCCTGGCGGAGCGGCGCTGGCTGAACTTCCTCGGTCCGGCCCACTGACCCTTTCTTTTGATCCAGAGCCGCGCCGGTGCCGGGCGGCTCCAGGAGTTTGATCCATGTACAAACTGACGGTAGAAAATCTGTACAAGCGCTTCGGTGACAATGAAGTGCTCAAGGGCGTCTCGTTGAACGCGCGGGCCGGCGATGTGGTGAGCATGATCGGCGCCAGCGGTTCGGGCAAAAGCACTATGCTGCGTTGCATCAACTTTCTGGAGCGGGCGGACGAGGGCGCCATCACCCTGGACGGCGAACGGATCCTCACCCGGCAGGGCGCCGGCGGCATGCGGGTGGCCAACCCCAGACAGTTGCAGTCGCTGCGCACGCGCCTGGCGATGGTGTTCCAGCATTTCAACCTGTGGAGTCACCTGACCGTGCTGGAGAACATCGTGCTTGCGCCCTGCCAGGTGTTGGGCGAAAGCCGCAAGGAAGCCGAAGAACGGGCGCTGGCCTACCTGGACAAGGTCGGCCTGCCGCAGCGGGTGGCGCAGCAGTACCCGGCGTTCCTCTCCGGCGGCCAGCAGCAGCGGGTGGCGATCGCCCGGGCGCTGGCGGTGGAGCCGCAGATCCTGCTGTTCGACGAGCCGACCTCGGCGCTGGATCCGGAACTGGTCGGCGAAGTGCTGAAGGTGATTCAGGCCCTGGCCGAGGAGGGGCGCACCATGCTGATGGTCACCCACGAAATGGGCTTTGCCCGGCAGGTGTCCAGCCAGGTGCTGTTCCTGCACCAGGGACGGGTGGAGGAGCAGGGCGACGCGAGCCTGCTCGACCGGCCGCGCAGCGAGCGTTTGCAGCAATTCCTATCGGGTCGTTTGAAGTGAGGCAAGGGATACATGGCGGACATCCGCGATCTGACGATCGTGCTTGATCGGATCGATCAGGCCATCATCGAAGTGCTGCGCCACGAAGGGCGCATCACCTATCAAAAGCTCTCCGAGCGCGTGCACCTGACGCCCAGGCCTTGCCTGGAACGGGTACGCAAACTCGAACAGCTCGGGGTCATCCGTGGCTACGGGGCGATCCTCGACGAAAAGAAGCTGACGCCGGGGCTGTCGCTGCTGGTGCTGGTGGCGCTGTCGAACCAGAGCGGGCGGGCGGCGCAGAAAGCCTTCGAGGCCAAGGTGCGCGCTTGCCCGCAAGTGCTCGAATGCCGGCTGATCAGCGGCGCGTTCGACTACAGCCTGCGCATGCGTTGCCGGGACATGGAGCACTACCGGGTGCTGACCGAAGTGTGGTTCGACGACCCGGACCTGCACATCGACAAACTGGTCAGCCACCCGGAACTGGCGACGGTCAAGACCACCATGGAGTGAGCCGGCCCGACACGAAGACCGCAGCCCGCAGGCTGCGGTTTTTTTTGTCCGGACGCCTGCCGAATCGGCTGGGCAAACAGCCGATTTCGACCGTTTCCATCACTGGCGGTCGGCGCAACAACCGGGTTTGTTCCGGGCCGGAACAGACAATGGGCACCTCCCAACCCTCATCGGTTCCGTGCCCATGCAGACCACCAACACCGTTTTGATGATTCGTCCGACACGCTTCTCCTTCAATCAGGACACGGCGGCGAACAACCGCTTCCAGCGCCCGGCGGAGCACGCCGAAGACGTGCAGCTCAAGGCCCTGCAGGAATTCGACGGCTACGTCGCCGCGCTGCGCGGGCACGGGGTCGAGGTGCTGGTGCACAACGACCGCGAGGCCCCGCACACCCCCGACTCGATCTTCCCCAACAACTGGTGGAGCAGCCACCCCGACGGCACGCTGGTGCTGTACCCGATGCAAGGGCAGAACCGCCGGCTGGAGCGCGACAAAGGCGTGCTCGACTGGCTGGGCGAAGCCTACCGGGTCGAGCGCCTGGTGGATCTTTCCGGGCTGGAACGCCAAGAGGTCTTTCTGGAGGGCACCGGCAGCATGGTGCTCGACCGTCAGCAGCGCATCTGCTACGCCGGCTACTCCACGCGCACCCACGGCCATGCCCTGGCGCAGGCGGTCGAGCAGTTGGGCTATTCGCTGTGCGCCTTCAACGCCGTGGATCGCCAGGGCGTGGCGATCTACCACACCAACGTGATGATGAGCGTCGGCACCCGGCTGGCCGTGGCCTGCCTGGACAGCGTCGCCGATGCCGGCGAGCGCCGGGCGTTGCGTTCGCGGCTGGAGGAGAGCGGCAAGCAAGTGGTCGCGCTGGACTGGGCCCAACTCGAAGCCTTCGCCGGCAACATGCTCGAAGTCCGCACGGCCACCGGCGAACCGCTGCTGGTGATGTCGCGCACCGCGTGGCAATCGCTGGACAGCGCCCAGCGCCGCACTCTCGAAAGCCTCGCCACGCCGCTTGCGGTGAACATCGACACCATCGAACGCATCGGCGGCGGCAGCGCACGCTGCATGCTGGCCGAAGTGTTTTTCCCCAAACGCGAACCGCAACCGCCGGTCGCCAAGGAGCACACCCGATGATCGTCCGTCCTGCCACGCCCGAGGACTTGCCCGCATTGCTGGCCCTGGCCCACAGCGCCGGCGCCGGTTTGACCACGTTGCCCGCCGACGCGAGCCGCCTGCGCCAGCGCCTGGACTGGGCGGCGAAAACCTTCGCGGGAGAAGCCTCCCGGGCCGATGCCGATTACCTGTTCGTGCTGGAGAACCCGCAAGGCGAGGCCATCGGCATCTGTGCCCTGGCCGGCGCGGTGGGCCTGCGCGAGCCCTGGTACAACTATCGGTTGGGGCTGTTCGTGGCGGCGTCGAAGAACCTCGGCATCAACCAGCAACTGCCCACGCTGTTCTTGGGCAACGACATGACCGGCCAATCGGAGCTGTGCTCGCTGTTCCTGCACGCCGACCACCGCAGCGGCCTCAACGGCCGGCTGCTGTCCAAGGCGCGGTTCCTGTTCCTGGCGGAGTTCCGCGAACGTTTCGGCGACAAGGTCATCGCCGAGATGCGCGGCTATTCGGACGAGAACGGCGTATCGCCGTTCTGGGAAGGGCTGGGCCGGCACTTCTTCAAGATGGACTTCGCCGACGCCGATTACCTCACCGGCCTGGGCAACAAGACCTTCATCGCCGAACTGATGCCCAAGTTCCCGCTGCCCACCTGCCTGCTGCCGGAAGCCGCCCGCGCGGTGATCGGCCGCGTCCACCCCAACACCGAACCGGCGCTGGGCATGCTCAAGGCCGAAGGCTTCGAACACCGCGACTACATCGACATCTTCGACGGCGGTCCGCTGATCGAATGCGACACCGGCCAGATCCGTGCGGTGCGCGACAGCCAGGTGCTGCAACTGAGCCTCGGCACACCGGGGGACGGGGCGGACACCTGGCTGATCCACAACCGTGGGTTCGCCGATTGCAAGATCACGGCCGCGCCGGCGCGGGTGGCGGCGGGCACGTTGATCGTCGATGCGCAGACCGCCGGCACGCTGGGGCTGGCGGCCGGGGCGTCGGTGCGGGCGGTGCCGCTGGCGGTGCCGGCGCGCCAGCAAGCGGCGGCGTGAGCTCGGCCCGAGTTCAGGCCTTGGCGCCGAGCACTTCGCCGATGCTGCGCCGTTTGGCATGCAGCTCGCTGGCATGGATCAGTTGCTCAAGGTCCTCTGGGGTGACGTCGATGAAGGCTTCCATGTCGGCCAGCGCCCGTTTCAGGTCGTCGGCGGTGATGGCCTGGGCGTCCACCGGGGCGACGGCGGGGGCCGGTTCGGCGGGGCGCTTGGGGTAGTGGATGCGCGTGAGGTTGTTGTAGGCCAGCGCGCAGGCCACCAGGCTCGCCGCGCTGAGCATCACAGGCCCCAGGGCCGTCCAGTCCATGGCGACGGTGGCGGGGTCGGCCAGCACCATCGTCAGCGCCACGGCCCCGGCCGGCGGGTGCAGGCAGCGCAGCCAGCACATCAGGATCAGCGCCATGCCGGCCGCCAGGCAAGCGCTGCCCAGGGTGCGGCCCAGCACATGGGCCACCAGCAGCGCGACCGTGCCGGCGCACAGGTAGCCGCCGACGATCGACCAGGGTTGGGCCAGGGCGCCGGAGGACACCGCAAACAGCAGCACCGCCGAGGCGCCCAGCGGGCCCATCACGTGATAGGCGGCCTGGATGCCGAACACCTGGCTGCACACCCAGACGCTGACCAGCGTGCCCAGGGCCATGCCGATGGCGGCGCGGCTCCATTCGGTGGGACGGGTGTTGACGGCGGCAGGCAACCAGCGGGCGAGCATGTGAAGACGTTCCTCGTGGATCGGGCAGAAAAGCGCAAGGCAAAAAAAAGGACTTGTCCGTGATGTCCGGAAAGTCCTTCGAAACGTTCCAACTATTGGGGGAGGAACGCGCACAGTGTGCCAAGCAAACTGGATGCTGACAAATTCATATAAATGCAGTTTCAGTGCACTATTTTTGCAGTAAGGCCACCCGTCGTCCGCTCATGAAGCACAGCAAGCCGCCCATCGCGGTCAAGGCGCTCAAGGCATAGAACATGGTCGGCGCTGGGGTGTGCATCAGCAGGAAACCACAGATCACCGGGCTCAGCGCCCCGCCCAGGGCCGCCAGGTTCTGCGCGCCGTAGTAGCTGCCGCGCAGTTCTTCCGGGGCCAGGGTGTCGACGAACAGGAATTCGGACGGGTAAATGATCATCTCGCCGAGGGTGAAGATGAACATGGCGACGCACCAGCTCACCAGGCTGTCGGCCAGGCTGAAGCCGATCAGGCCGGCGATGAACAGGCCGGTGCCGGCGACGATCCAGTAGCGCAATTTTTCCCGGCTCAGGAACCGGCCGATCTGGTATTGCAGCAGGATCACCGCGATGGCGTTGCAGGCGAGCAGGGCGGCCATGGTCTTGAGGGCGTGCTGCGAATCCTCGACCACCAGCAGGTACTGCGACAGGTACAGGGTGAAGCGCCCGTGCACCACGGTGCTGAGCAGGCAGCCGCAGGTGAACATGATCAGGGTGCGGTCGTTCTTCAGGGTGACCAGGGTCTTGAGGAAGCTCTGGGGCTGGCCGATCACGGCCACGGGGTTGGCGTCCTTGGGGATGCCGACCATCAGGAAGATGCTGGCGAAGGCGATGGCGGCGGCGATCAGGAACGGCGCGATCGGATACACCCCGGCGATCACCACCCCGAGCATCGGGCCGGTGGCATAGCCGATGTTGGTCAGCGTGTAGCGCAGCGAGAAGGCCTTGGCCCGCTGGTTGATCGGCAGGTGTTCGCTGAGGATCGCCTTGGAGCCGATCAAAAACAGCGCCGAGGCGGTTTCGGTGATCACCAGGGTGGCGGTGGTCAGGTAGAGATTCTGGGCGAAGGTCAGCAGTACGAAGCCGACGGCGCTGGAGAGCATCGCCAGGATCAGCAGCCGGCGCTTTTCCAGACGGTCGATGATGTAGCCGCCGTACAGCGCGAGCAGGGTGGCGATGAACACCGCGATGCCCAGCAGCAGGCCGACGTCCTGCTGGTTGAGGCCCAGCTTCTGGCTCAGGAACAGGGTGAGCAGGGGGCTGGTGATGGCGCGGCTGACGACGATGGTCAGCGAGACGATCATCAGGCGGCGGATAACGAGCGAATACTTGGCCACGGAAAATCAAATGTCCTTATTCAGATAGTGTTTGGCCCGACTGGAAACCGCGTGGCCTTCATCGCTGGCAAGCCAGCTCCCACAGGTATCGCGGTCGGATGCAGAACCTGCGGCCACCGCAGAACCCTTGTGGGAGCCAGCCTGCTGGCGATGAGGCCGGCACATCCAGCCTCGATGTCGCCTGCCGGATCACCATCGCCAGCAGGCTGGCTCCTACAGGATTCCCGGCCGGACGCAGAACCTGAGCTCGCCGCAAAACCCTGCAGGAGCGAGCCTGCTCGCGAAGAGGTCAGATACGGCCCCCCAACAATCACGTCAGCCACCGCTCAAGCCCCGATACCGATTCCAGCGACTCCAGGTTCCGCATTCGTTCCAGCAACCCTTCGGCCCGGTCCTGAGGCAACACCCGCAGCGCCAGGCTGAAGAACTTTTCCTCCAGCGCCGCCTCGCTCAGCGGATTGCCCGGCGCGCCCAACGGCACCTCGACGCACAGGCTGGCCTCACGCCCGTCCACGGTGCGCACGCTGACGACCGGCTCGCCATCCTCGGACAGTTGCCCGTCCACTTCAAGGCGAATCCGCGTCATCCACCGGGCAATGTCCGGATCGTCGCGCCGGGCGTCGTCGTAGGCCCAGAGCCGACAATGTCCATGCACCAGGCGCGCCGCGAGGGCGTAGGGCAGGCTCATCTGCGCCGCCGCCAGCGAACCGGTGTCGCGCCCGCCGCACATGTCCTGCAAAAAGCCGCACAGGCGCACATGGACGTCTTCTACCTGAGCCGCCTCGACCTTGAGCTGCGCCATCAGCCGCCCCAGCGCATCGATCGCCGAATGCGTCCCGCGGCAGGCCGCGTAAGGCTTGATCGAACAGCGGGCGAGTTTCCACACCTGTCCCAGGTCCGCCACCAGCGCCGCCGGTTGCGCGGTGCCGGGCGCGAGGGTCTTGAGAAATCCGCCCCACACGTCGTCGAACAGTTGCGACGGTCCGCTGATGCCTTCGCGGGCGAAGCGGGCGGCGAGCAACCCACCTTCGGCGGCGCGTCCGCTGTGCAGCTTCTTGCTGTGCGAACCGTCGTGAATGAAGGCCCAAAGACCGCCGCTGAAACTGCCGGCGATGCCCAGCGCCGATACGGTTTGCGTCACGTCCAGGCCGAGGATCCGCGCACTGGCCGCCGCCGCGCCGAACACCCCGCAGGTGGCGGTCGAGTGCCAGCCGGCGCCGTTGTGGGCCGAGTAGCTGCCGCAGGCTTCCAGCACTCGCCGGCCGATTTCGTAGCCGATCACCACGGCGGTGATGAATTCGCGACCGCACACCGGGCGCTCCGCCAACGCCAGCGCGGCCATCGCCGCCGGCAGCACCACGGCGCCGGAGTGATCGCAGCCGCCGGTGTCGTCCAGCTCCAGCGCGTGGGCGGCGATGCCGTTGAGCAACGCGGCATGGCCGGCGCCGACCCGCCGTGAGGTGCCCCAGACCGGCACGGTTCCGGGTTCGCTGGCGAACAGGCGTTGCGCCTGAAGCGCCACGCGGCTGTCCGCCCCGGCCAGCGCCGCGCCGAAGGTGTCGAGGATGTGCCGCTTGGCCTGGGCCACCAGCGCTTCGGGCAGTGCTTCAAACCGGGTTTCGACGCAGAACCGCGCCAACCGCTGCATCGATTCGGTCATGTGAGGTTATCCCGATAATGCCGCTCATACACCGAGGCGGGATGGTCCGCGCCCACCGCTTCAGCCTTCTGCGCCCACCATTGGGTGATGTCGGCGCCGCTGGCGATCCACACGTCGCCGTGCCGGCGGATGCTTTCCAGCAGTTCGCGCAGCACGCCGATCCGGCCCGGTGTGGCGATGATTTCCGGGTGCAGGCGCAGCACGTAGCACAGGCCGAACCGGTGGAAACCGGCGAAGTCCAGCAGCAGGTTGCCCAGCGTATGGCTGTAAGAGGCGATCCGCGACTGGGCCGGCGGCACGGCGGGGCTCAGGTTGAAGGCGAAGTAGGGTTCATCTTCCAGCTCGTAGTGCAGCGGCAGCTCGATCACGTCCGGTGCCGTCGGGTGGGCGAACGGCAGGTCGTCGCCGCGCCATGACGACGACCAGCGAATGCCTTCGTCGCGCAGCGCTTCGATCAATCCCGGTGCGCCGTTGCCGGCGGGGATGCGGAAACCGCGCGGGCGCTGGCCGGTCAACGCTTGCAGCGCCGCGCAACCCTTGGCCACGTCTGCGCGTTGCGCCGCCAGATCCAGGGTGTCGTAGTCCTGGTGGCGGTAGCCGGCGCAGGCGATTTCGTGTCCGCCGGCCAGGATCGCGGCGATGTGTTGCGGGTTTTCCTCGGCGACGATGCCGGGGACGAACCAGGTGGCGGTCACCTCCTGTTCCTTGAACAGCCGCAACAGCCGTTCGACGCCCCGTTGCGTGCCGTAGCGCCAGACCGACAAGGTCTTGTCGCGCCCGGCCACTTCGGGGGCCTGGGTGAGAATGCCGTGGATGTCGTTGTAGTCGACGGTCAGCGCCACGGCGCAGCGCTGGCCGTCGGGCCAGACGGTGGCGTCAGTCATGGTGATGCTCCTTGAGCCACCAGCGGGCGACGTCGCGGCAGGTGGCGAACCACACGTCGTCACGCTCGCGCATGTGTTCGAAGAGTTGTTCCAGCAGCAGGATGCGCCCTGGCTTGCCGGTGATTTTCGGGTGGAACAGGGTGGTCAGGCACAGCCCTTCGTCCATCGCGCCGTCGTACTCGCGCCGCCAGTTGTCCAGGGTCAGGGCGTAGCTGGCGGTGCGGTCCAGGCCGGACGGGAAGTTCGGCGCGCGGGTGTAGGCCAGGGAGGCGTAGTCGTCCATTTCCCAGCGGCCGGGGATCTCCACCAGCGGCGTGGCGTGGCCGGGCACGTCGACCAGGTACGGGCGGTCGTCGCCGCGCATGCTGCTGGAATAGATGACGCCGTTGTCGGCGAGCATCTTCGGGGTCTCGGCGCGCCAGTCGCCGGACGGGGTGCGGAAACCCTCGGCACGGATGTGCAGGTGCCGCCAGAACACCTCGCGGGATTTCCGCATGACGGCCTGCTGCTCGTCGAGCGTCAGGGCGTAGAAGGATTCGTGCCTGTAGCCGTGGTAGGCCACTTCATGGCCGCGCTCGACGATGGCCTGGCATTGCCTTGGCCAGTTCTCCACGACCCAGGCCGGGACGAAGAACGTGGTCGGCAGCGTGAACGCGTCGAGCAGGTCCAGCAGGCGCGGCAAGGCACGGTAAGGGCCGTAGCCGCCGAAACCGAAATACTCGGGCTTGCGCCAGATCGAGCCGTCGAGCATGGCGTCGCCGGTGGGGCCGTCGAGGTCGAAGGCCAGGGCCAGACAGGCTTTGTGCCCGTCGGGCCAGGTGGGGGGAAGCGGGGAGGACATCACAGGCACTCCAACCATCAGTGGATAAACACAGGGCCTGGTGGGGGGCGGCCTTGCGGTGTGGCATTCGCCGACGATGTCGCCTGTCAGGCCGCTATCGCCAGCAGGCTGGCTCCTACAGGAATTCCGGTCGCACACAGAACCCGGGCCCGACACATAACCCCTGTGGGAGCCAGCCTGCTGGCGATGAGGCCGGTACATCCGACCCCGTCACCGCGATCAGGCCCGCTCCCGCAGGCTCACTTGCCGGCGTTGACGGTCACGTTCTTGATCGCGCCCAGCTCCAGGTCCCACTTCTTCAGGATCGCGCCGTAGCTGCCGTCATCCACCATGCTCTGCAGCGCGACCTTCACCGCCTCGCTCAGCTCAGGCTTCTTCTTGCTCACGCCAAGGCCGGTGAACTGCACGGAGATCGGCTGGCCGACGGTCTTGTACATGTCCTTTTCCTGGGTCTTGAGGTACGACAGGGTTTCGCTGCCCTGCATCGCCGCGTCGATCCGGCTCTGGCGCAGTTGGGCGCGGGCGTCGGCCGAGCCTTCGGTGCCGACCACGTTGATCGCGGGCTTGCCCGCGGCCTCGCAGTTGGCCTTGCTCCACGCGGCGATCTCCGCCGGGAAGGTGGTGCGGCGGCTGGTGCCGACTTTCTTGCCGCACAGGTCGGTGATCTCGTTGGTCGCGGCGTTCTTCTGCAAGGTGTAGAACTGCGGGCCGCTGGTGAAGTAGTCGACGAAGGTCACGCTGGCCTGGCGCTCGGCGGTGTCGGTCATGCCCGACAGCACCATGTCCACGCGGTCGGTGGTCAGGGCGTTGATCATCTGCTCGAAGCCGGTCTCCTGCCATTTGATCTTGACCCCCAGGCGCTCGGCCAGGGCGTTGCCCAGGTCATAGTCCAGGCCGGTGAGCTGGTTGGTGGCCGGATCCTTGAAATCCATCGGCGGGTAGTTGGGCATGATCGCCACGACGATCTCGCCCTTGGCCTTGATGCTGGCCGGCAAGTCGGCGGCGGTGGCGAAACCGCAGGACATGAACGATGCGAGTACTGCTGGAATGACGAAGTTCTTCATGGACGTTCTCTTATGAGTGTTGTGAAGGCCAAGGGGGCCTTAGGTTCGAACGGCAGAAATGAAGCTTTGGGTGCGCGGGTTTTGCGGGCTTATTAGTATTTCTTCGGGGCTTCCAGCCTCCACGATCTGGCCGCCGTCCATGAACACCATGCGGTTGGAAACCTCCCGGGCGAAGCCCAGTTCATGGGTGACGACGATCATGGTCATGCCGGTCTGCGCCAGATCGCGCATCACCGACAGCACCTCACCGACCAGTTCCGGGTCGAGCGCCGAAGTGGGTTCATCGAACAGCATCAGCTTGGGCCGCATGGCCAGGGCGCGGGCGATCGCCACCCGTTGCTGCTGGCCGCCCGACAGTTCGATCGGGTAGCTGTTGCGCTTGTCGGCCAGGCCGACCCGGGCCAGCAGTTCCAGGGCCTCTTCGTGGGCTTCCTTGGGCGAACGCTTGAGCACCTGGCAGGGGCCTTCGATGATGTTTTGCAGCACAGTCATGTGCGGAAACAGGTTGAAGCGCTGGAACACCATGCCGGTGGCCAGGCGCTGGCGGGCGATCTGGGTCTCGGTCAGTTCGTGCAGCTTGTGCCCGACGACGCGGTAGCCCACCAGCTCGCCGTCGACCCACAGGCCGCCCTTGTCGATCTTCTCCAGCTGGTTGACGCAGCGCAGCAGGGTGCTCTTGCCCGAGCCCGACGGGCCGATGATGCACAGCACTTCGCCTTGCTCGACCTCGATGTCGATGTCCTTGAGGGCGTGGTACTGGTCGTAATACTTGTTCAGGGCCACGGCCTTGACGATGCTTCTCATGTTCGATTCTCCTGCGCGGCTTACGAGCGCTTGCCGGCGCCGCGAGCGAAACGGCGCTCCAGGCGGCTTTGACCAAAGGACAGCACCGTGACGGTGGCCAGGTACCAGATGCCGGCGACGATCAGCAGCTCCATCACCCGGGCGTTGGCGTAGTAGATGTTCTGGGCGTTGTAGAGCAGTTCCGAGTACTGGATGACGCTGGCCAGCGAGGTCATCTTGACCATGCCGATAAACTCGTTGCCCACCGGCGGAATGATGATGCGCATGGCCTGCGGCAGGATGATCCGGCGCAGCGCCTGCAAGCGCGGCATGCCGATCGACTTGGCCGCCTCGTACTGTCCGGTGTCCACCGACAGCAGGCCGGCGCGCACCACTTCGGCGGTGTAGGCGCCCTGGTTGATGCTCAGGCCGAGCAGGGCGGCCACGAACGGCGTCATCAGGCTCACGGTGTCGAGCTCGAACAGGCCGGGGATGCCGACCGTGGGGAAAATCAGCGCCAGGTTGAACCACAGCAGCAGCTGCAGGATCAGCGGCGTGCCCCGGAACAGCCAGGTGTAGGTCAGCGCCACGTAGCGCAGGATCGGGTTGGCCGACATGCGCATGATCGCCGTGATCACCCCGAACACGATGCCCAGGGCCATGGCCAGCACGGCCATGACGATGGTGTTGAACAGGCCCCACATGATCGCTTCGGAGGTGAGGAACTGGCCGATGTACGACCATTCGATCTTGCCTTCGGCGAAAGCCCGCACCAGGCCGATGAGGGCGATGACAATCACGGTGGCGAAGAAGATCCGCCCGTAGTAGCGCCGCGGCACATGCTGGTACTGGGTGATGTCGAACTGGTTCTCCGCCAGTTTGCGCTCCGCCTGGAGTCGTTCTGCCTGAGTCTGGCTCATGGTGTTTCTCCGAACTGTACTTTCAAATCCAACGACAGCCCTTGTGGGAGCTGGCTTGCCAGCGATTGCGGCGGGTCTCCGGCATCGATGTCGACGGTCTGGACGCCATCGCCGGCAAGCCGGCTCCCACAGGGATCGCGGTCGTGTCTTAGAGGCGCAAGCCCCGGTAGTCTTCGGTCCACGCCTGCTGGGCCGCGAGGGCGGTCTTGAGCCGGCCGATCTGCTCGCGCACCTGCTGCGGCGCGGTGCCGCCCCAGCCGCTGCGGGCGGCGATGGCGGCTTCCAGGGTCAGGCTGTCGCGCACGTCGGCGGTCAGGCGCGGGTCGATTTCCGCCAGCAGGGCCGGCGAGGCCTCCCACAGCTCGATGCCGTGCTTCTCGCAGGCCTGCACCAGGGCGCCGGTGATCTCGTGGGCTTCCTTGAACGGCACGCCGCGCACCGCCAGCCAGTCGGCGACTTCGGTGGCGAGGGTGAAGCCCATCGGCGCCTGGCGCCGCAGTTCCTCGACGTTGACGGTCATGGTCGCAACCATCCCGGCCATGGCCGGCAGCACCAGCAGCAGGGTGTCGACGCTGTCGAGCACGCCGTTCTTGTCCTCGCTCAGGTCGCGGTTGTATGACAGCGGCAGGGACTTGAGGGTGGACAGCAGGCCGGTCAGGTTGCCGATCAGGCGCCCGGCCTTGCCCCGCGCCAGTTCGGCGATGTCCGGGTTTTTCTTCTGCGGCATGATCGAGCTGCCGGTGGCGTAGGCATCGTCCAGGTCGACCCAGCGGAACTGGCGCGACGACCACAGGCAGAACTCTTCGGCCAGGCGCGAGATGTTGATCCCCAGCATGCTGGCGATGAACAGGAATTCGGCGACGTGGTCACGGCTGGCCACGGCGTCGATGGAGTTTTCGCAGACGCCGGCGTAGCCCATTTCCTTGGCCGAATGCTGCGGCTGTCGGGCGATGGCGGAGCCGGCCATGGCCGCGGCGCCCAGGGGCGACAGCGACGTGCGCGCATCCCAGTCCGCCAGCCGCTGCACATCGCGCAGCATCGCCTGGGCGTGGGCCAGCAGGTGATGGGCGAACACGATCGGCTGGGCCTGCTGCAGGTGGGTGAAACCGGGACAGATGCTTTCCACGTGTTGCTCGGCCTGATCCACCAGGGCCTGTTGCAGGGCCAGGACTTCCACGGCCAGGGTGCGCACGTGGTCACGCAGGAACAGGCGCAGGTCGTTGGCGGTCTGGTCGTTGCGCGAGCGCCCGGCGCGCAGCTTGCCGCCGAGCGCGCCGAGGCGTTCGGTCAGCAGGCGCTCGATGAAGGTGTGGACGTCTTCGTCGTCCAGGGTCGGGGCGATGCGCCCGGCGGCGAAATCGGCACCGATGCCGTCCAGGGCCTCGATCATCGTGCGGGTTTCCTGCCCGTCGAGCAGGCCGGCCCGCTGCAGTTCGCCGGCATGGGCCTTGGAGCCCGCCAGGTCGTACGGGGTGAGGCGGAAATAGCGCTCGGGGCAACGGGACAGGGCCGCCAGGGCAGCGGACGGGCCGCTTTTGAAACGGGCGCCCCAGAGACGGTCGGTGGTGTGAGACATGTGTTGTTTTCCTCGTCGGTAACGCGAACTGAAATCGGTGTGCACGGCCTGCCGCTCACGCTGAAAAAACAGCGGACGGAGTCAGGCCGAAGCAGTCTTCAAGAGGGCAGTTGCAATGTCGCGAGAGCTGATCGAAGTGCCAGCTTTTAATGTTTTGCGATCAGTGAGTTGGCACTGATGTTCGGAATTTTTTGGCGGTTGCCAAGCCTTGTTTTCTGTGTTCATTATTATTGGTCGGCGATGTTTTTGTTGTTGGACACAGATTGTTGAACATTGCGCCAGAGGTAAATCAGCATTATGGAAACCCCACTTTCCAATTCCGGAAACCCGCCGGTGAAGACCGCCCACCGGGCGCCGCTGGCCCTCAGCGGACTGGACTTCAAACTGCTCAAGGTGTTCAAGGCCGTGGTCGAGGCCGGCGGCTTCAGTGCCGCCCAGAACGAGCTGAACGTGGGCCTTGCGGCCATCAGCAAGCAGATCTCCGACCTTGAGATCCGCATCGGCATGCGCCTGTGCACCCGCGGTCGCGAGGGGTTCCATCTGACCGAGGAAGGGCGTTTGGTGTATCAGGCGTCGATTGACCTGTTTGCCTCGGTCGACAACTTTCGGGATCGGCTTAGTTCAGCGCAGAACGAACTGATCGGCGATCTGGGTATTGGGGTCATCGACAATACGATCAGCGACGTTAATTCGCCGTTAGTTGCAGCGCTTAAACGCATGAATGAAGAATCGCCGAAAGTAAGGTTTCAACTTCAGGCGACTCAGCTGGATGAAGTTGAAAGAGGTGTGGTGGAAGGACGCTTAGTTGCCGGAATCGTGCCGGTTTATCAACGGCGGGAAGAGTTTGATTATTACCCGTTGTATGAGGAACGCTCGGAAGCCTATTGCGCGGTCGGCCACCCGCTGTTCGACATGCCGGAGGCGCAGATGGGCAGCGACGTGCTGCTGGACCATGCCTGCATCAACCACCGCTACGCGATCCATCGGGACAAGCTCAACCATGCGCGCTACGACAGTTTTTCCGCGTCGGCGACCCAGGTCGAGGCCGTGGCGCTGCTGATCAAGACCGGGCGTTTCGTGGGTTTCCTGCCCCAGCACTACGCCGCCACGTGGGTGGCGGCCGGGCAGTTCCGGGCGGTGCGCCCGCAGGTGATCAACATCGTCACGCCGTTCAGCCTGATCCTGCGCCACAACACCGTGCGCAGTCCGTTGGTGAAGGCGTTCGCCCACGCGTTGGGCGTCGATCTGAAGGCGACGGCCTGATGTCAGCCCAGTGTCAGCGCCATTGCGCAACGGCGCTCGCCGGGCAATCCGTGGGCGATTTCGTTGTTCAGAACTTCGCTCAGGCGCGGACCGGTTTGTTCCGGGCTCAATAACTCGAACCCCATCCGTTGATAGAACGGCGCATTCCACGGCACATCGCGAAAGGTGGTCAGTGTCACCGCAACAAGTTGCTCGTGGCGTGCCTGTTCTACGGCCGCCGACAATAACTTGCGGCCGATGCCCAGACCCTGGAAGTCCTGCCCCACGGACAACTCTTCGATATGCAATTGACGGTCGGTTTCCACCGCCCGCAAGAAGCCTGAAAGTTGTCCGTCAAAGCGTTGCGCGACCCACACCCGTGCCGTCCGGATGGCCTGCCGATGCTGTTCGGCGTCGGGCACCGGGGCATCGGCCAGCCAGGCGAGGGAAGGGTCGAGGCGGAACAGCCGCGCCGCCGACCGCTCGAGGGCGGGCAGGGCGCAGGCGTCTGATTCACGGGCCGGACGCACGCTGAATGTCATGGAAGAAACCGCTCCAGTGGCAGGAATACCCGCAGGTTACGGCTTGAGCCACAGCAGCACATAGTCGTTTTTGTCGAAACGGCCGCTCAGCACCGGCGGCGCGTCCCCCAGGGGCGTGCCTTTCAAGGTCTGGTAGTCGCTGCGGTCCATCATCAGCCAGGCCGGCCCCTTGAGGGTCTCCAGCGCCTGGACGGAGTCGCTGAACTGCGGCTGCAGGTCCTTTTCGACGTTGACCATGAACTTGATCGCCTTGGCGTCCTTGCCCATGCCTTGCAGCACCAGCGGCGCAGGGTTCTGCTCCACCTGGGCGAGCACGGCCCGGCTGAAGGTGCGGGTGTCGTAGAGCTGGCGCTCCACCGGTTCGAACACCAGGGCATACACCGCCCACAACGCCAGCACGGCGCTGAAGGCCAGCGTCTCGGCCCGCCAGCGAGGCCGCCACAGCCGGGACAGCGCGGCCAGTTGCAGGGCGCCCAGCACGATCAGCACCGGCAGCTCACCGCTCAGTTGCTCCGCAAACTTCTTGCGGGCGACCAGCAAAGCCACCATCAGCAGCCCCGGCGTCACCAGCCACAGCCCTTGAATCACCCCGCGCAGCCAGGCGAACACCCGGCCATGGGCGACCTGGAACGGATACGCCGCAATGATCGCCGCCATCGGCAGCATCGGCAGCAGGTAACGGGCCTTCTTCGCCTGCGGGATCGACAGGCCGACCATCACGATCAACCCCGCCGCCGCGCAGTACTGCACCAGGCGCAAGGCCGGCCCGCGCTGGAGGGGCTTGCTCAGCCACGCTGCCGCCAGGGCCAGCAACGCCAGCGGATAGGCCAGCGCGTAGTTGCCCAGCGAACTGGTGAAGTAATAGAGCGAGCCGCTGACGCCTTCGCTGCCGTCCATGCGCCCCATGAACTGCATGCGGATCACGTCCTGGACGAACGCCGGGCCGCCGCTGACCTTGGCCAGCCACAACAGCAGGCCGACGCACGCCGCCAGCAGCACCGAGGCCAGCACGCCGAACAGCAGCAACCGCGCCCATCGGCGTTCGAGCAGGTAATAGCTGCACAGCATGCCGGTCGGCACCACCAGGCCGATGGGCCCGCGGATGCCAAAGCCCAGCAGCAACAGCGCAAAGATCAGCGGCCAGCGCCGACCGGCGCCGAAACGGTCATGGGCGTAGCCGAGGTAGAACACCGCCAGGGCCACCGCCGCAAGCATCAAGTCCTGGGACACCGCCCGCACTTCGGTGACGAAGGTGACGGTCAGCATCAGCAGCGCGATGGCGGTCAGCGCCCAGCGAACCGAATGCACCGCCAGCAAGCGGTATATCAAGGTCACGGTCACCGCCCCCGCCACGGCGCTGGGCAGCCAGGCCGTCAGGCTGTTGACCGCGCCGAAGGGCAGGGACAGCAGCCAGACGAACAGCGTCGACAGCGCCGAGTAGTCGGCATACGGCTCGCCGTAGGTGGTGGGGAACACCGTCGGCCCGTGGCGCAGCATCTCCTGGGCGAACAGCACGAACCGCGAATCGAAACCGATGGGGGCCTGCCCGTACACCCCGGCGATGAACAGCAGCAACGCCAGCAGCCCTGCGATCAGGGACTGCCGGCGGACGGCAGGCGACAGCGCGGTCAAGCGACGTCCGAGGTGTGAGGCCACTGCTGCAGCGGAATCGGCAGCGTGCGCGATTCCCCCCGGCCCATCGGGAAATAATGGAAGCCGTTGCGGGCCAGGCGTTCGGCGTCGTACAGGTTACGGCCGTCGAAGATCACCGGATCCTTGAGGCGCTGCTTGATCAGGTCGAAGTCCGGTGCCTTGAACTGCTGCCATTCGGTGCAGATGATCAGTGCGTCGGAACCGGCCAGCACCGACTCGGGCGTGCCCATCAGCATCAGCTTCGACTCGTCCGGGTACAGGTGCTGGGTCTCCTGCATCGCTTCAGGGTCGAACGCCCGCACGTTGGCGCCCGCGGCCCACAGCGATTCGAGCAGCACCCGGCTCGGCGCGTCGCGCATGTCGTCGGTGTTGGGCTTGAACGCCAGGCCCCAGAGGGCGAAGGTCTTGCCGCGCAGCTCACCCTTGTAGAACGCGTTGATGCGCTCGAACAGCTTGTGCTTCTGCCGCTGGTTGATGGCTTCCACCGCTTGCAGCAGGTCGCTGGAGCAGTGGGCTTCCTCGGCGCTGTGGATCAGGGCGCGCATGTCCTTGGGGAAACACGAACCGCCGTAGCCGCAGCCGGGGTAGATGAAGTGGTAGCCGATGCGCGTGTCGGCGCCGATGCCCTGGCGCACCGACTCGATGTCGGCCCCCAGGTGCTCGGCCAGTTCGGCGATCTGGTTGATGAAGCTGATCTTGGTCGCCAGCATGCAGTTGGCGGCGTACTTGGTCAGTTCGGCGCTGCGCAGGTCCATGAACATGATGCGGTCGTGGTTGCGGTTGAACGGCGAGTACAGGTCGCGCATCACATCGCGCACCTCTTCGCGTTCGCAGCCGATGACGATGCGGTCCGGACGGCGGCAATCGCTGACCGCCGAGCCTTCCTTGAGGAATTCGGGGTTGGACACGATATCGAACTGCAGCAGCTTGCCGCCCTTGACCAGGGCCTTTTCGATGTGCGCGCGCAGGGTGTCGCCGGTGCCCACCGGCACGGTGGATTTCTCCACCAGGATCAGCGGCTTCTCACGGTGGCGGGCCACCGCGTCGCCCACCGACAGCACGTAGCGCAGGTCGGCCGAGCCATCCTCCTGGGACGGCGTGCCGACGGCGATGAACGCGACCTGGCCGTGCTGCACCGCGAGCTTTTCGTCGCTGGTGAATTGCAGCCGCTGACCGTCCAGGCCCTCGCGCACCAGGCTGGCCAGCCCCGGTTCGAAGATGCTGACGTGGCCCTGGCGCAACAGTTCGACTTTCTTCTCGTCGATGTCCATGCACACCACATCGTGGCCGACCTCGGCCAGCACGGCCGCCTGCACCAGACCGACATAACCGCTACCAAATACTGTGATTTTCATGGAGTACTCCTCAATTCAGGCGCACATGCCGGACGAGTGTTGATGGTGATGACCCCGAGCATGACCAGCGCCACGCCCAGGGATTTCGTAACGCTGAAGGATTCGTTGAACAGCGGCAGGCTGGCCGCCATCAGGTAAACCAACGCGTAGCTGACGCTGAGCAGCGAGTAGGCCCGCCCCAGCGGCACGTCGCGCAGGGCGGCAAGCCAACAGAGCATCGACAGGGCGTAGGCCAGGATCGCGGCGGCCACCACCGCCAGCGCGGTCAGGTCGATGCCGCCGGCGCCGAGCGCCTCCAGCCACTGTTGGGGCTGCGGCAGGCGCACCATGCTCCAGCGCATGCCCAGCTGCGCGCCGCTGGCCAGCGCCACGCTGCCCAGGGCGAAGGCGAGTCCGCGTTTCTGGCTCATGACTGTTGCCCCAGCAGCGCCACGCCGCCGATCACCAGCAACACGCCGAACCAGTGGCGGCGGTCGATGGGCTCACGGAACACGAAGCGGGCGATCAGGGTGATGAACACGAAGTTGAGGCTGAGCATCGGGTAGGCGATGCCCACGTCCATGCGCTGCAGCACCAGCAGCCACACCAGCAGGCCGCCGCCCAGGGCGGACAGCGCCAGCCACAGCCAGGGCGAGCGCAGCTTGTCGGCCCAGGACGAGTCGGTGCCGCGCCAGCTCTCCACGGCGTACTTCTGCGCCACCTGGCCCAGGCAGGTCAGCAGGCACGCGGTCAACAGCAGCAACAGGCTCATGGCGCCACCTTCGGCAGGATCATGATCACCAGGTTGCCCTGTTCGTAGCGGACGCCGTCCTTGGGCAAACGATCGATTTCGTCCAGTTCGTCCTGCCCCTTGACGCGCATCACCACACCGACCGAACCGGTCCGGCGGGCTTCGCGCATCCATTGTTCGACCCGGAAAGAGTCGATCCGCCGCTCGATGCCCTCAGGATAGGCCAGGCCATATTTCAGTTCGCCTACGGTGTTGTACAACGCCACGTTCGGGCGTTGCAGGCGCCAGGCCAGCGCCGAGGCCGCACCGAGGTCGTTGCTCAGCAGGTGGGTGGTGCCGGCCAGTTCGTCCTGGTGATGCAGGATGAATTGGTCCGGGGTCTTGTTGGCCACCACCGACTTGGGCAACGCCGCCGGCAGCAGCGCGATGAACAGCAGGCTGCCGAACGCCGGGGCCGCCCAGCACTGCAACGGGCGGAACGCCTGCAGCAGGTTGCTGATGATCCAGCCGGTCAGGCCGATGAACACCAGCACCAGGCTGTGCAGCTCGTGGTCGTACAGCGGTTTTTTCAGTTGCACGTACACCAGGGCGATGAGGGTGACGATCCCCAGCGCCATGTTCAGCAGCCCGTTGAACCCCAGGGCCCGGCCTTGTTCCAGGCGCAGGCGCTCGGTCAGCACATGGCCCAGCAGCAGCGCCAGCGGCAGCAGGCACGGCAGGATGTAGGTCGGCAGCTTGCCGTTGCTCAGGCTGAAGAACAGCAGCGGCATCACCAGCCACAGGCCGAGGAACGCGATGGCCGGCTCGCGGCGGGTCTGCCACGCCTGACGCACCGCCGTCGGCCACAACCCGGCCCACGGCAGGCTGAACGCCAGCAGCAACGGAATGTAGAACCACCAGGGCGCGTCGTGCTGGGCGTCGTCGCCGGCGAAACGGCGGATGTGCTCATGCCAGAAGAAGAACCGCCAGTAGTCCGGCTCCTGGGCGTGCACGGCCAGCACCCACGGCAGGCTCACGGCAATCGCCACGACGATGGCCACCGGCCCGAAGACCAGCAGCTCGCGCCAGCGTTTCTGCCAGAGCATCCACGGCAAGGCGATCAGCACCGGCAATGCCCAGGCCAGGAAGCCCTTGGTCATGAACCCCATGCCGCAGGCCAGGCCCAGCACCGACCAGCCCGCCAGGCGTTGGCCCGTGGTGCGGCTGTCGAGGGCGAACCACAGAGCCACCAGGCTCAGGTTGACCCAGAACGTGAATTGCGGATCGAGGTTGGCGTAACCGGCCTGGCCGGCCACGACGGTGAAGCTCATGTAGAGCAGGGCGCAGGCGAAGCTCTTGCGCGGATCGCTCCACAGCCGCCGGGCCGCCAAAAAGCACAGCAGCACGCTCAGGCCCGTGCTCAGGGCCGAGGCGAAGCGCACGCCGAACAGGTTCTGCCCGAACAGCTCCTGACCCAGGGCGATCATCCAGTAGCCGGCGATCGGCTTCTCGAAATAGCGCAGCCCCATGAAGTGCGGCGACACCCAGTTGCCGCTCAGCAGCATGTCCTGGCTGATCTGCGCGTAACGGGTCTCGTCGGGGATCCACAAGCCATGGCTGCCCAAAGGCAGCAGGTAGGCCAGCAGAAAAAGCAACAGCAACAGCGGCAAAGCCCAGCGCTTGCTCATGCCCCTTGCACTCCCAGCCAGCCTTCGCGGCCTTCCAGGGCACCCCGTTGCACACGGCCCAGGGGCAGTGTGTTCAAGAACTCGGGCAACAGGTCGCCCAACGGTCGGAACGCAATGTCGCGCCGGCGTGCATCGGCCAGCAGCTGTCTAAAATCCTGAGCCATCAGAATCCCTTCTACTTCGGCATGTATGGTGTAGACGTTGAGTTGCCGGTCACGGAACCGGTCGAGGATGTAGGCGTTGAAGTCCTTGGCCGCCACGGTCGGGCCCACCACTTCGTCGAAGGTCGGCAGGTCCACCGGAATCTGCGGGGTGCCTGCCGAGCCGTCGGCGAGCAGGGGGCGGAACACCTGCTGCCCGCGGCAGTCGCTGTTGTAGCGAAAGCCGAAGGCCTGCTTGGCTTCGATCACCCGTTCATCCGCCCGCCAACCCGCAGCGGCCGAGCACTGGATCTTTTCGCCGACGATGTCGCCGAGGGTGTCCACGCCGCGGCGGATCTGTTCGATCAGTTGCGCGTCGCTCCAGCGCCCGGCATTGGCCTGCCAGCCGTGGTGGTCCCAGGCGTGCAGGCCGATTTCGTGGCCGGCGTCCCGGGCCCGGCGCATCAGGTGCCCGAGCTCGCGGCCGATCGGCTTGCCCGGCCAGGCGGTGCCGGCCAGCAGGATGTCCCAGCCGTACAGGCCGGCGGCGTTGGAGCGCAGCATCTTCCACAGGAACTGCGGGCGGATCAGGCGCCACAGGTGCCGGCCCATGTTGTCCGGGCCGACACTGAAGAAGAACGTCGCCTTGACCTGCGCCTCGTCGAGGAGGTCCAGCAGGCGCGGCACGCCTTCACGGGTGCCGCGGAAGGTATCGACATCAATACGCAAGCCTGCCTGCATCAGCGCGCTTCTTCTTTAGGGCGCTGGGCGATTTCGAGCATCGCCTCGCGCAGGAAGAAGTCCAGGGTGTTGCCGATGGTCTCGCGCATTTCCACGGTCGGCGCCCAGTCCAGCAGGCGCTTGGCGTTGGCGATGCTCGGCTTGCGGTGCGACACGTCCTGGTAGCCGGCGCCGTAGAACGCCTTGCTTTCCACGTCGCGGAAACCGGCGAACGGCGGGAAGTTGTGGCGCAGCGGGTGGGCCTCGAACTGGCGCAGCAGCTCTTCGCCCAACTGGCGGATGCTGGCTTCGTTGTCCGGGTTGCCGATGTTGATGATCTGGCCGTTGCAGACGTCGTTGTCGTTGTCGATGATCCGCGCCAGGGCCTCAACGCCGTCGGCGATGTCAGTGAAGCAACGCTTCTGCTCGCCGCCGTCGAACAGGCGGATCGGCGTGCCTTCCACCAGGTTGAGGATCAGTTGGGTGATGGCGCGGGAGCTGCCGATGCGGGCCGAGTCCAGACGGTCCAGGCGCGGGCCCATCCAGTTGAACGGACGGAACAGGGTGAAGTTCAGGCCTTTCTGGCCGTAGGCCCAGATCACGCGGTCCAGCAATTGCTTGGACACCGAGTAGATCCAGCGCTGCTTGTTGATCGGCCCGACCACCAGGTTGGAACTGTCTTCGTCGAATTTCGCGTCCTGGCACATGCCGTAGACCTCGGAGGTCGACGGGAAGATGACGCGCTTGCCGTACTTGACGCAGTCGCGCACCAGCCGCAGGTTTTCCTCGAAGTCGAGCTCGAACACGCGCAGCGGGTTGCGGGTGTATTCGATCGGCGTGGCGATGGCCACCAGCGGCAGCACCACGTCGCACTTCTTGATGTGGTACTCGATCCACTCGGAGTGAATGCTGATGTCGCCCTCGACGAAGTGGAAACGCGGATGGTCGCGCAGACGGTCGATGGCGTCGGAACCGATGTCCAGGCCGTAGACTTCGTAGCGGTCATCGCGCAGCAAGCGCTCGGACAGGTGGTTGCCGATGAAGCCGTTGACGCCAAGGATCAGCACGCGGGTGCGGCGCGGGCCGCGGCCGGATTCGGCGCCGCGCAGCAGCGAGCCGTCCACCAGGCCGAGTTCGTCGGCCAGTTGCGGGCCGCGCAGGTACAGGCCGTTGTCGTTGCGCTGGCCGGCGTTGATCACCAGCGAGTCCTGGCCGCAGGCGATGCGCAGCGGATCGGTGCTGATGACCCGGCCCGGGGCCTGGCCTTCGTTGCCCTTGACGACGTCGGCGCTCCACACGATCAGCTTGTGCTCGCCCACGGCGCAGAACGCGCCCGGATACGGCTGGGTGACGGCGCGCACGAGGTTGAACAGCTCTTCAGCCGGTTTGTTCCAGTGCAGCTTGCCGTCCGCCGGGGTGCGGCGGCCGAACACGGTGGCCTTGGATTCGTCCTGCGGGGTTTCGGTGGTTTTGCCTTGCAGCAGCGCCGGCAAGGTGTCGCGCAGCAGGTCGCCGGCGGCGGTGCGCAGCTTGGCGTGCAGGCTCAGGCCGGTGTCGCTGCGCTCGATGGCCACCCGTTGCTGGGCGACGATGGCGCCGGCGTCGGCGCGCTTGACCATGCGGTGCAGGGTGACGCCGGTCTCGGTCTCGCCGTTGACCAGCACCCAGTTGGCCGGCGCACGGCCGCGGTAGCGCGGCAGCAGCGAGCCGTGCAGGTTGTAGGCGCCCTTGGAAGCGGTGGCCAGCAGGGCCTCGCTCAGCAGGTTGCGGTAGTAGAACGAGAAAATGTACTCGGGGTTGAGCTTGGCGATGCGCTCGACCCACAGCGGATGGTTGGCGTCTTCCGGCGCGTGCACCGGGATGCCTTTGTCGGCGCACAGCTGCGCGACCGACGCGTAGAAGGCGTTTTCCTTCGGATCGTCGGCGTGGGTGAACACCGCCGCGATGTCAAAACCGCTGTCGAGCAGGGCTTGAATGCCGGCGCAGCCGATATCGTGATAGGCGAAGACAACAGTTTTTGCGCTCATGAGAGAACCTGATCGGAAGTGGAGTTTTGATGTGGGGCAGAGGAGAGGCCGTCGACGGTGACGGCAGGCGCCGGCGCGGCCGGGTGGCTGCGCAGCACCTTCTCGATGAAGAAACGCGGGCGGGCGCGCACGTCGCTGTACATGCGGCCCAGGTATTCACCCAGAAGCCCCATGCCGATGAACTGGCCGCCGGTGAACACGAACAAGACCGCGAACAGCACGAACAGGCCGTCGCCGCCCCAGCCGGCGCCGAGCGCCAGGCGCAGCACGATCAGCGCGAAGGCGAACAGCAGGCCCAGGCCCGCCATCGTGAAACCGACGATGCTCAGCAGGCGCAGCGGTGTGGTGGTCATGCAGGTGATCAGGTCGAACATCAGGTTGATCAGGCGCATCGGGCTGTACTTCGAGTCGCCGTGCTCACGTTCGGCGTGGGCCACGACGATCTCGGTGGTGTGGCGGGCGAAGCTGTTGGCCAGGATCGGAATGAACGTGCTGCGCTCGCGGCAGGCGAGCATCGCGTCGATGATCGTGCGGCGGTAGGCACGCAGCATGCAGCCGTAGTCGCTCATGGCCACGCCGGTGGAACGCTGCACGGCGAGGTTGATCAGCTTCGACGGCCAGCGGCGCAGGGCCGAGTCCTGGCGGTTGTTGCGCACGGTGCCGACCACGTCGTAGCCACGCTCGGCTTCGGCCACCAGCCGCGGGATCTCTTCCGGCGGGTTCTGCAGGTCGGCGTCGAGGGTGATGACCACGTCGCCCTTGCACTGCTCGAAACCGGCCATGATCGCCGCGTGCTGGCCGTAGTTGCGGTTGAGGATCACCGCCACGAACGGGCTGTCCGGGGCCTGGGCCGCGTCTTCGAGCAATTGCGCGGAGCGGTCGCGGCTGCCGTCGTCCACCAGCACGATTTCATACTCGTGCTTGAGCTGGGCGCAGGCGGCGGCGGTGCGGCGCAGCAGCTCCGGCAGGCTGTCCTCTTCGTTGTAGACCGGGATGACGATCGACACACAATGGATTGGGTAAGGTCTCACGGGCGTTTTTCCAGTACGTGTTCAATGGCCCCGACGACGCGGTCAAGATCCTGGCCGGTCATGTCGGGGAACAACGGAATCGAGCACAGCCGCGCCGAGTTCCATTCGGTGTGGGGCAGATACAGATCGGGGTCACGCTGGCGGTACCAGGTGTGCAGGTGGGTGGCGATGAAATGGATGCCGGTGCCGATGCCCAGGTCCTGCAAGCCTTTCATGAAGGCCTCGCGGTCCAGGCCGCAGCGTTCGCTGTCGATGCGCAGGATGAACAGGTGCCAGGCGTGCTGCTGCGCGTAGGTCGGCAGCGTCAGCGGCTGCACCGGCAGGCCTTCGAGGCGCTGCAGGTACCGGGTGGCGAGTTCGGTGCGGCGGGCGTTGATCGCGTCCAGGCGCTCCAGCTGCACCAGGGCGATGGCGGCGTTGATGTCGGCCAGGTTGTACTTGAAGCCGGGTTCCATCACCTGGGCCTGGGGCTTGCGGCCATGGGTGAGGCGGTCGTAGGCGTCGACGCCCAGGCCGTGGAACTTGAGCATGCGCACGCGGTTGGCCAGGGCCTCGTCGTCGGTGACGAACATCGCGCCTTCGGCGCAGGTCATGTTCTTGATCGCATGGAACGAGAAAATGGCGGTGCCGGTGGCGCCGACGTGACGGCCCTTGTAGCGGGTGCCGGCGGCGTGGGCGGCGTCTTCGATCACCGCGATGCCGTGCTTGTCGGCCAGGGCGTAGAGCGGATCCAGGTCGAACGCGGCGCCGGCGTAGTGCACCGGGATGATGGCCTTGGTGCGCGGGGTGATGGCGGCTTCGATGCGGGCGGCGTCGGTCATCAGGGTGTCGCGGTCGACATCGACGAACACCGGCTTGGCGCCGAGCAGCGAGATCATGTTGGCGGTGGAGACCCAGGTCTGCGAGGGCGTGATGACCTCGTCGCCGGGCCCGATGCCCAGGGCCAGCAGGGTGATGTGCATGCCGCCGGTGGCCGAGGACAGCGCCACCGCGTGGCGGCAGCCGACGTATTGCGCGAATTGCTCTTCGAGTGCCTGGTTCTTGGGTCCGGTGGTGATCCAGCCTGAACGCAGGACCTGTTCGACGGCTGCTATTTCCTCCTCGCCGATACTCGGGCGGGAGAAGGGGAGAAACGCCTGACTCATGAGCACCTCGCTGCGAAAAAAAAGACTGATCTGTTTCCTGTTGGATCCAATCCCAGCGTAGACGCAAAAAAAGTCTTTGCATCAAGGAGTTGCCAAAACAACATGACGTCGGGGTTTGGTTGACTTTTCAGGCGTTGCCCGGCAGGTTGGTCGGTGCCGGCTGAGGATCAATCGAACTTAAGGTTATGCTCGATTTTGTGAAAGGAATATGAAAAACCGGTCGGCGAATCGTTTATCTCAAAGTCATACAGCCAGTGTTCAGGCTTCTACCGTTTATCGCGTTCTTTTGTGGAAAAGTCCTACGGAAAACGCTCTTTAGATAAGTCTCATTGCAGTTGTTAGTTGCAGTACTGAACCGTTTTTATTCAAGGCCTATCGTTTGATCGACTTACCCGCTGCACCTTCAAAAGATTCCGCAACCAGCCCGATGTCCCTGTATCTGGCGCGTCTGGCGCCTTCCAGCCAACTCACCATGCGCTATGTGCTGCAAGACGCCGCCGACCGCCTGGGGTTTGAAGACGTGAACGTCGAAGACATTCCCTGGCACGCGCTGCAACCGGAAGATGTTGTTGCGCTGGTGGCCGCATTGCGCGCCGACAACTACGCGCCGAACACTTCTTCGCTGTATGTGAATGCCGTTCGCGGCGTCATGAACGAAGCCTGGCGCATGAGCCTGATCAGTCACGAACATCTGTTGAAGATGCGTTCGGTCAAAGGCATCGCCGGCACACGGCTGTCCCAGGGGCGCAACCTCAAACGCACCCTGATCCACGAACTGATGGAAGTCTGCGCCGCCGACCCGCGTCCGCAGGGGTTGCGCGACGCGGCGATCATCGCCTTGCTGTACGGCACCGGCATGCGCAAGTCGGAGTCGGTGGACCTGGATCTGCACCAGGTGGACTTCAGCGAACGCAGTCTGTGCGTCACCGGCAAGGGCAACAAGCAACTGATCAAGTACGCGCCGGCCTGGGCGTTCGCCAAGCTCGACGCCTGGCTCGAACTGCGCCGTTCTCAGCTCAAGGAAGGCGAACGCGACGATCCGTTCCTGTTCAACCGCATCCGGCGCGGCAGCCACATCACCCGCGAGCGCATCACCAAACATGCGATCTACTACATCGCCCGCCAGCGCGGCACCCAGGTCGGGGTGAAGATCATGCCCCACGACTTCCGCCGCTCGTTCATCACCCGGGTGATCGAGGAGCACGACCTGTCGATCGCGCAGAAGCTGGCGCACCACAGCAACATCCAGACCACCGCCAACTACGACGTGCGCGACGACAACGAGCGGCGGCGGGCCGTGGACCGCTTCGACCTCTGATCATACGGCGTCGAAGACGTGAGCCGCCCCCAGCACCGACAGTTGCACGGCGCTGCCGGCCGGCGGCGCGTGCATGCCGGAGCTGCGCACCAGCAGTGAACGCCCGGCGTCTGCGGCCTCAGGCGGGCGCAGTTCCACGGTCAGGGTGCAGGTGTTGCCGCCAAAATCCCGCTCGGTGACCACGGCGTTGCAGCCCTGCGCATCGGCCGCGTCGGACAGCAGCAGCTGTTCGGGGCGCAGCATGATCTGCGCATCGCCGCAGAAACCGTTGCTGTTGACCGGCACCCGGCCCAGGTCGCAATCGGCCCAGCCAGACTCGATCCGCGCGGGCATCACCACCGCTTCGCCGAGAAAACGCGCGGTCTGCTCGTCGTCCGGGTAGCGGTACAGGTCCATCGGGTGGCCGGACTGCACCAGCCGTCCGCTGCGCATGACCGCCAGCTGATCGGCGAACGACAGCGCCTCGCTTTGATCGTGGGTGACCAGAATGGTGGTCACGCCGGCTGCTTCCAGCAGGCGCGCGACCATCTTGCGCATGGCGCCGCGCAGGCCGGTGTCGAGGGCGGAGAACGGTTCGTCCAGCAGCATCAGCCGCGGTTGCTGGGCCAGCGCCCGGGCCAGCGACACCCGCTGCTGCTGGCCGCCGGACAGCTCGTGGGGCCAGCGCGTGGCCATGTCGGCGTCCAGCGCCACGCTGTCCATCAGTTCGGCGATCCGTTCGCTGCGGGCGACGCCGGTCTCCGCCAGGCCGAAACCGATGTTGGCGGCCACCGTCATGTGCGGGAACAGCGCGCCGTCCTGCGGCACATAGCCGATCTGGCGCTGGTAGGCCGGCACCGCGTGGGTGCTGTCCACCAGCGTCTGGCCGTTGAGCGTGAGGCTGCCGGCGTCGGGGAATTCGAAGCCGGCGATCATGCGCAGCAGGGTGGTCTTGCCGGAGCCGGACGGGCCGACGATCACCGTGCGGCTGCCGGTGGGCACCGACAGGCTGACGTCGTCCAGCGCCGTCTGTGCGCCGAAGGTTTTGCGAATGGACTTGAGTTCGAGAGCGTTCATCGGCCGGCACTGCGTCTGGATTGGTGATAGAGGATGGCCGTCAGCGGCAGCGACAGGATCACCATCAGCAGGGCGTAGGGCGCTGCGGCGGCGTAGTCGATTTCGCTGGTCATGGCCCAGAAGCCGGTGGCCAAGGTGCGTGTGCCGTTGGGCGCGAGCAGCAAGGTGGCGGTCAGTTCGTTGGTGATCGCCAGGAACACCAGCGCCGCGCCCGCCGCCGCACCCGGTGCGGCCAGGCGCAGGGTGATCAGCCACAAGGCCCGCAGCGGCGAGCGGCCCAGGCTCTGGGCGATGTTCTCCAGCTCCACCGGCGCCTGGGCGAAACCGGCGCGCAGGCTGACCAGCGCCCGGGGCAGGAACATCAGCAGGTACGCCAGCAGCACGGTGAGGGTGGTCTGGTAGATCGGCCGGGCGAAGTGGATCGTCACGGTGACCAGGGCCAGGGCCACGACGATCCCCGGCAATGCGCTGGTGATGTAGTTGCAGCCTTCGAGCAGGCGTTGCAGCTTGCCGGGGGCACGGATCGACAGCCAGGCGATGGGGATTGCCGCGAGGCTGGTCAGCAGCGCGCCGGCCACGCCGAACGACAGGGTCTGGAGCAGGGCCGGCAGCAGCTCGTCGCCTTGCCAGACCTCGGCGCCGCCGGCGATCAGCCAGCGGCCCAGGGTCAGCAGCGGCACGCCCAAGGCCAGCAGGCACGTCACCGTTTGCAGGACCAGGCCGAAGGCGGCCGTGGCCGGGCGCAGGCGCACGGTGCGCTGTTCGCGGGCGCTGCCGGAACCGACCCGGGCATATCGGGCCTGGCCCCGGGCGGCGGACTCGACGGTGAGCATCGCCAGGCAGCACAGCGCCAACACCCCGGCCAGCATGTTGGCGGCCGGGCCGTTGAAGGTGGACTTGAACTGGTCGAAGATCGCCGTGGTGAACGTGTCGAAGCGGATCATCGCGTACAGGCCGTATTCGGCCAGCAGATGCAGGCCCACCAGCAGCGCGCCGCCGCAGATGGCCAGGCGCAGTTGCGGCAGCACCACCCGGAAGAACACCGCACGGGGCTTCAGGCCGAGGGATTCGGCCACGTCTTCGATGGCCGGATCCAGGCGCCGCAGCGTCGCCGCGATCGGCAAATAGAGGAACGGGAAATAGGCGATCACGGACACCAGCACACCGGCCGGCAACCCGTGGATCGAAGGCACCAGGCTGACCCAGGCGTAACTGTGCACGAAGGCCGGCACCGCCAGCGGCGCGACCGCCAGCAGTGACCAGATCCGCCGGCCCGGCAGGTCCGTGCGTTCGGTGAGCCAGGCCAGCGCCGTACCGAGCACGATGCAGATGGGCAGGGTGATCAGCACCAGCAGCACGGTGTTGACCAGCAGTTCGGCCACGCGCGGGCGGAACACCAGTGCTTCGATGGTCGCCCAGCCGGTGTACCACGACACGCCGATCACGAACCCGATCGGCAGCAGCGACAATAGCGACACCGCCACCGCCAGCACGACCACCCACGAACCGCCGCGCCCGTTGAGGGCGCGGCTGCGACGTGACAGGTTGGCGGGCGGCGCCGCAGCGACCCCCGCCGGTAGAGGTTCGGGCATCAATTACAACAGTCCGGCCTGGGTCATCAGTTCGACGGCTTTCTTGCTGTCGAGCTTCGACGCATCGACTTTCGGCGCGTCCAGATCCTTCAACGGCACCAGTTTGGGGTTGGAACCGGCGTCCTTGCCCACGGCGTACTCAAACGACTTGCCGGTGCGCAGCACCTCCTGGCCTTGCTTGCCGGTGATGTACTTGAGGAACGCCTGGGCTTCCTCCTGGTGCTTGCTGGACGCCAGCACGCCACCGCCGGAAATGCTCACGAAGGCACCCGGATCCTGGTGCCGGAAGTAGTGCAGGGCGGTGTTCTTGCTGTTCTCGCCGGTCTTGGACTGATCGACGAAGCTGTAATAGTGGTAGATGACGCCGCTGTCGATCTGCCCGGCGTTCACGGCCTTGAGCACCGCGCTGTTGCCGCGGTAGGCGGTGGCGTTGGTCTTCATGGCCTTGAGCCAGTCCAGCGTGGCGGCTTCGCCTTTCTGCTGCAGGACGGCGGCGACGATGGCCTGGAAATCCGCGCCGGCCGGGGAGGCGGCCCAGCGGCCTTTCCAGGCTGGGTCGGCCAGGTCCATCAAGGATTTGGGCAGGTCCTTTTCCGCCAGTTTGGCCGGGTTGTAGACGAACACGGTGGAGCGGGCCGCGATGCCGACCCACTGGCCATGGGCCGGGCGGTAGGCGGCGTCCACCTGCTCCAGGGTGGCCGGGGCCACCGGCGCGAACAGCTTGGCGTTGTCCACCAGCACCATGGCCGGGGAGTTCTCGGTGAGGAACACGTCCGCCGGAGAGGCCTTGCCTTCCTGCACCAACTGGTTGCCCATTTCGGTGTCGTCGCCGTTGCGGATGGTCACCGGGATGCCGGTCTCTTCGGTGAAACCGGCGACCCAGGCCTTGGTCAAGGTCTCGTGCTGGGCGTTGTAGACCACGATGCCGACGGAATCGGCGGCGAAGGCATGGCCAGCCCCGAAAAGTGCGGCAGTGAGCGCAGCGAGTTTCAGGAAGGACGGGACGCGTGGACTCATGGCGGGACAGCTCCTGTGGTGGGACGTGATCGGCAACCCGTCGCGTGCCTGGCAATGCGAATGAGTTGCAAATGTCGGGTGGCTGGCAATGTAGAGAGGCAAATGAGAAAAAAACGTCAAACAAACCGTTAATACATGTCATTGCCATTCAGGTTAGCAGTCACTCGACAAGTGCAGGGTTGCCGTGCGTCACACAGAAGCGTTGTCGCTCAGGTGCGGGGGATGTAGGCCACGCTCTGGTCCTGGCGGACATGGAAGACCTGTTCGCCGCGGGTGGGGGTGGTGGTGACGACCTGGTGGTCCGCACCCAGATAATCCAGGGGCAACGGATCGCCGGGGCGGTACTGCGCGACGATGATCGTGCGCTGCGGATCCCAGTGGCGGCCGCTGGTGCGCTCAAGCCAGGCCATCAGCGCGGCGGTGTCGCCGGCGCGGGGGAAGTCCTGGGTTTCCTGCACGTAGTAGAAGGGGGCGCCGCCGGTCTGCAGGTACATCGGCACTTTGTTGTCCACCTCGACCATCACCATCTCCCACTGCTTGAGCGGCGCTTGCAGGCTGGCCTGCTGGCGCACGGTTTCGCCGAAACGGATCACGCCGCCGCCGCTGTTGGTCCACGGGTAGAGGACGCCCAGCACGCCGAGCGTCAGCACCGTGGCGGCGGCGAATCCGGCCTTGAGCCGATTGCCGCCGAACCGCCCTTGGGCTTCACGCGCCGCCATGCGCCGGGTGATCCACCAGGCGCCGAGCAATTGCGCGAACGGCACCAGCGGCAGCACGTAGTAGCTGCGCCGGCTGCCGCTGGCGGTGAAGAACAGCAGCAACAGGCCCAGGCCCTGGATCAGCCGGCGGGTGTCCGGTTCGATGTGCCGCCAGTGGCGCACCGCCACCCACAGCGCAATGATCCAGCACGGTGCCCACGGCAGGGTGTAGACCGGCAGGTAGACGAGATAGGTCCAGATCGGCCCGATGTTGTCGAACGGCTGGAAGAAGCGCACCACGTTTTCCCGCAGCACCAGGCCCAGGCCGCTTTCGCCGTAGTTCGGCGCGCCGTACAGGTGCGAGAGCAGGAACGGCGTCATGTAGAACGCCCCGGCCACCAGCAGCGCGGCGCCCAGGCGCAGGTTGAGGTGGCGTTTCCAGCGGCCGTCCTCCAGCAGGTGCGGCAGCAGCACCAGCCCCGGCAAGATGAAGCCGATCAGGCCCTTGAACAACGAGGTCAGGGCCAGCAGCAGGCAGAACACCACATAGCGCGAGAAACGGCTGTCGTCCGGCCCGCGCCAGTACCACCAGACCGCCGCCAGCACCCCGCACACGGTGAGGATGTCGGCGGTGGCGACCCGGGCCCAGAACACGAAGTAGAAGGTGGTCGCCAGCATCCACCCGGCGATCAGCCCGGTGCCCTTGCGGAACAGGCGTTCGCCCAGCAGGTAGACCAGCCAGACGCTGAACCACGCCGCCACCACCGACGACAGGCGCAGCGACCAGTGGCCCAGGCCGCCGGTCAGCCAGGTGCTGGCGGTGATCAGCCAGTAGGAGAGCAGCGGCTTGTCGTAATAGGCGCCGCCCTTGAGGTACGGGTCGAAGTAGTCGCCGCTTTGCAGCATCTGCAACGCGATGTTGGCCCAGCGGGTTTCGGCGCCCCAGAGCTCGCGGCCGCCGAGGCCCAGCATCAGCATCAGGGCACTGGCGCCCAGCAGAAGCCACAGGGCGCGACGGTCGTCGCGCCGTTCATTGGGTGCGGTCATGGCTGGCTCTGGGGAAAGATGAAGATGTGCAGGTCACCGCGGCGGAAACGCTGGCCGTCCACCGGCAACTGTTCGATTTCCTGTTCCTCCAGGGTGTTGTTGACGCGCATCACCACACCCACCGAGCCTTTCTTGCGGGCTTCGGTCATCCATTGGCCGACGCCTTCGAGGCTGACCTTGCGGTTGGCCATGGCCGGGTCGTCGAGGCCGTACTTCAGCTCGCCGACGGTGTTGAACAGATCCACTTGCGGCCGGTTCAGCCGCCATGACAGGGCCGAGGCCGCACCCAGGTCGTTGCTCAACAGCGAAGCGGTGGCGCCCAGCGCCTGCTGGTGCTCGGCGATGAATTGGTCGGGCATCTTGCTGTCGACGATCTTCGCCGGCATCGCCGCCGGCAGCAGGGCCACCAGCAGGCCGATGCCCAGCGCCGGCATCGCCCACAGCGTCAACGGCCGCAGCGTTTGCAGGGCGTTGGCGATGATCCAGCCGATCAGCACGATGTAGGCCAGCGACAGGCTGAACATCTCGGTGTTTTCGTAGAGTTCGCGCTTGCTCTGCAGGTAGAGCAGGGCCACCAGTGCGACGCTGGCCACCACGGTGTTGATGATGCCGTTCAGGCGCAGGACGCGGCGGCGGCTGTTGTCCAGCCAGGCCACCACGGTGTGCCCCATCAGCAGGGCCAGCGGCAGCAGGCACGGCATGATGTAGGTCGGCAGCTTGCCGCTGCTGAGGCTGAAGAAGGCCAGCGGCAGGAGGAACCACAGGGCGAGGAACGCGGTTTTCGGTTCGCGCCGTTCCCGCCAGGTGCGCATCAGCGTCGACGGCAGCAGCACTGCCCAGGGCAGGGTGGAGGCGAACAGCAGCGGCAGGTAGAACCACCATGGACGGGCATGCTGCGCCGCGTCGCCGGCGGCGAAACGGCGGATGTGCTCGTGCCAGAAGAAGAAACGCCAGAAGTCCGGCTCCCGGTAATGCACGGCGATCACCCACGGCAGGCTGACCAGCGTCGCCACCAGCACGGCCAGCGGGCCGTAGCGCAGCAGTTCGCCGAAGCGGCGCTGCCAGACCATGTAAGGCAGCACGATCAGCACCGGCAGCATCAGGGCCAGGAACCCCTTGGTCAGGAACCCCATGCCGCAGGCCAGCCCCAACGATGCCCAGCCGCCCAACCGGCCCCTTGGCGTCTGGCCGTCGAGGGCGAACCACACCGCCACCAGGCTCAGGTTGACCCACAGGGTGAACTGCGGGTCGAGGTTGGCGTACCCGGCCTGGCCGGCGATCAGGCCGAAGCTCATGTAGAGCAGGGCGCAGGCGGCGCTGATGCGCGGCGAGTTCCACAGGCGGCGGGCCAGCAGGTAGGCCAGCCAGACGCTGGCCCCGGTGCTCAGGGCCGAGGCGATGCGCACACCGAACAGGTTCTCGCCGAAGACCGCCTGGCCGATCGCGATCAGCCAGTAGCCGCCGGCGGGCTTCTCGAAGTAGCGGATGCCCATGAAGTGCGGGGCGATCCAGTTGCCGCTCTGGAGCATTTCCTGGCTGATCTGGCCGTAGCGGGTCTCGTCCGGGATCCACAGGCCGTGGTTCATCAACGGCAGCAGGTAGAACACGGCGAACGCCAGGATCAGGCCGAGGATGGCCCAGCGTTCGAAGCCGGCGTCGGGACGGTTCAGGGGGATGGGACGGGCAGCGTGTCGCAGCGGATTGTTTTGGGACGTCATGACAAAGCCTTGGTGGGGCGGAGTGCAGGGTTCAACGGCCCTGCCGACAGGTTCCTGCGTCGGTGGGCCATCGGGTTGAATGAATGCAGGCGTGTGATCGGGCTACGGATGTTTCCTGTATTCAGAGTGCGTCCCGACTTCCAGGCAGGCGCGCTCGCGATTAAGACAAGCCCAAACAGGGCGGATGTCCAGTTGGGCGGACTGGAATACACCTTTCTTTACAAATTAATGAAAAGACAGGCATTCGAACTGACCGATAACGTCACTGTTTCTGTTGCGGCATTACTTCTGGGCAAGTTGTGTCCAAGTGTCGGCGTTGACTATACCCAGTACTTCAAGTTGACCCTTGCCGCCGATGCGTACGAACAGTGCGCTGCCATATTCTGCGGTGGCCGCATGGGGGAACCCGGTCTGTTTCTCGAAATCGCTGATGCAGCCGCTGTGGGTCACCAGCACCAGGTTATGTTGCGCGACCTTGTGCGCCACCACGTCATTGCGCAGCGTGGGGCCGCAGGTGGCCAGCCATTCCTGGGTGTCGGCGTCGTGGCCGAACATGAAGTGCGCGGTCTGCGCGGTCCGTGTCATCGGGCTGCTCAGCACTTGGGCCTGGTCCATGCCCAGGTGCGCGAAGCCTTGCCCCACGGCGGTCGCCGCCGCGCTGCCCACCTGCGTGATGCCGTCGGCCGGCCCCAGGCAAAGGTTCTCCGAGCGGTCGCAGCGTTCGGTATGACGCACCAGCGCAACCACTTCGCCAGCCTTCCAGGCCGTGATCAGCCGGCTGGTTTCGGCAGGCCCGGCGTTGCCCAGATAAGTGGGCGTTCGCGGCCACCAGACAAACCCGCTGACCAGCGCGGCCAGCGGCAGGAGCCAGGCCAACAGCACCAGTATGCGCATATGTTTCAAGCGCCCTCTCTTATTGGCGGAAATGAATTGCACGGACTCTCCCAAGGCGTGGCCCCTTAGAACTTTCTGAATAAGTCAGGCACGGGGAGTGCCAACTATTAAATCAACTTTGATCACGGGGAACATGAACCGCAGCTGAACACTACGCAGCTGCTCGTCGGGGGGTGGTGAAGAACATGTGAAAAAAATGCCAGAGCCGTAGATCCGCAACTAATCCGGTAATTGATAAATAAACTCAAATCCGAATTTTGTTTGGGCTTCTGGCTTACAAACATTGACGGCTGCGCTGAAGTTGTATTTTTTCAACTTCATCAGGGACGACGGTTTGTCGCCCCATGCCGTGCAGCCCGGAACGCGCCTGCCAAAGCCCTGGAGTCACCGAACCGAATGGATCTCAAGCAAAGCCTGAGCAAGCGCATCGTCATCGTGTTTGCCCTGATGAGCGCCGTCGTCGCGGGAGTGTTTGCCGTGGGCATCGTGGCCACCGTCCATGTGGTGGAGCACAAGCTGACGAGCACCGCCCTGAGCGGCGGATTACGCCGACTGTTGTCGATGGATGACATCAGCCGGTGGAACCATCGCCCGGAAAAGGATGAACTTTTCTACTTCGAGGGGGGGCCGGGGCCGTTGGCGCTCACCCCGGCGCTGGCGGCATTGCCGCCGGGCTTTCAGGAGGTGACGTTCGGCGACGATGCGTTCTTTGCCATGGTGGAACTGGTCGGCGGGCGCAAGTACGTGCTGCTGCGCGACCAGGAAAGCCTGGAGAAGCGCGAGCACCTGCTGTTCGTCGTGGTGACCGTCGGGTTTCTGCTGAGTGTTCTGCTGGCGCTGGTGCTGGGCCGTCTGCTGGCGCGCAGGGTGATGGCGCCGGTGATTCGCCTGGCGCGTCAGGTGCGTCACCGCGATCAGTTGCTGGAACTGGCGCCGCCGCTGCACCCGGACTACGCGGCCGATGAGGTGGGCGAGTTGGCGCTGTCGTTCGACCAGACGCTGGGGCGCCTGCGCGAGACCCTGAGCCGGGAAAAGCTGTTCACCGCCGACGTCAGCCACGAACTGCGCACGCCGCTGATGGTGCTGTCCGGTTCCTGCGAGCTGCTGCTCGCCAACCCTTCGCTGGATACACGCTCCGCTGCGCAGGTGAACCGTATCGCCAGGGCCAGCCATGAGATGCGCCAACTGGTGGACACCTTCCTGATGTTGGCCCGTGCCCAGGACGACACCGGCAACGACATCTGCGCCACGCTCAGGCAGGTGGCGGACGCCCAGGCGGAGATCTGGGGCCGGTTGATCCGGGAGAAGGGCCTGGCGTTTTTCTACGACCCGAACCCGACCCATTCGGAGCGCTTTAACCTGACGTTTCTGCAATCGGTGATGGGCAACCTGCTGCGCAATGCCTGGCACTACACGGATAAGGGCTACGTGCGCCTCACGCTGACGCAAAGCGGCTTCGTGGTGGAGGACAGCGGCATCGGCATCCCCGAGGAACAGCGCCCGGCGATGTTCCAGCCGTTCGTGCGAGGCGACGAGCGTCGTGGCGAAGGGCTCGGCCTGGGGCTGTCGCTGGTGCAGCGGATCTGCACCCGGCAGCGCTGGACGGTGGAGCTCACCACCCGCGAGCCCAACGGCTGCCGCTTCGCGGTGGAACTGACGCCGCCGGTTCAGGAGGCCGTCGGGCACCCCCGGTTGCCGCCCGCCGCCTGAATGATCAGCGCGGCCAGGCGTTTGACGTTGTTCTGCTGGGCACTCACCAACTCATCGATCGACGGCCCGGACGGCGTGCGCAGGGTCGAACGGCAGGCGAGCCGCGCACCGTCGCCGCCCGCCGCCCGCAACTGCCATTTGACGTCGATCAGCCCGTACTGGCCGGGCACCGAATCGAAGCGCTGGATCTCGATCAGCACCGACGCCTTGCGCGGACTGCCGGCATTGCCCATCTGATCGGTCAGGGTGCTGCGCAACTCATCGGCCAGGCTCGCCCCCCACCATTCGGTTTCCAGGATCGCCAGGCCGCTGTTGCCCTGGCGGATGACGATCTGCGGCCGGTCCACCTGCGGCGGCACGCTGATGCCTTCCAGGGCGATGTCCGGGCCGGAGCGGTCGGCGGCCGGTTGCGCCGGGGTCAGGGTGTGGAAGCTGATCGGGTCGCTGCGGCAGGCGCCGAGCAGCAGGCACGCGGCGAGCACGGCGGTTTTCAGCGGTGAGGCCATGGGACAGCTCCTGTGCTCAGTTGCGCGGCGGACCTTTGAGGTCCAGCGGCGCGGCGTTGTCGGGACGTCCGCGGATCAAGGATTCCGGGTGCCGGCCCAGGTAATCCGAGAGTTCGCGCAGCGAGCGCGACATGCGTCCGAGTTCATCCAGCGTGCGGGTCAGCTGTTCGCGCTGCGGCGAGTCTTCGGCCAGGGTCGAATTGGCCGACTGCAAGGTCTTGCTCACGTCGGACAGGGTGTTCTGCACGCCGGGCAGCGTCTTGGCGTTGAACTGGGTCAGGCCTTTGCGCAGTTCCACCAGGTTGCCGTCCAGGTTGCCGGCGATCCGTTCCACCGGCAGCTTGTTGAGCTTGTCGATCACGGCTTCGAGCTTCTCCTGCAACTGTTCGAGGCTGCCGGGGATGGTCGGGATCATGATGGGACGCAGGGTCGGGTCGAACGCGACCTTTTCGGCTTTCGGAAAGAAGTCCAGGGCGATGTACAGCTGGCCGGTCAAAAGGTTGCCGCTGCGGGCCTGGGCGCGCAGGCCGTTCTCGACGAAGGTGCCGATCAGCCGCACGGCGGCGGCTTCGTCCTCAGGATTGTGCTTGAGCACCTTGAGCATCTTGATGTGGGCCTGGCCCAGGCGCTGCGGGTAGATCACGATGCCGACGTTGACCGGGAAGCTGCGTTTCTTTTCGTCGAAGTCCAGGTTGACGCTCACCACCCGGCCCACTTCCATGCCGAGGAACTCCACCGGCGCATCGACCTTGAGCCCGCGCAGCGCCTGGTCGAACCGCAGGCTCAGGTATTGCGGCTTGCCGTTGGGCGGGGCGAGGGCGGTCTGCTGGTCGTCGAACAGGTCGAAGGTCTTGAGCTCTTCGGCCGCCACGTCGTTGGGGCTGTACTCCGGCGCACGGAAGGCGACGCCGCCGACCAGCAGGGTGGACAGCGATTCGGTCTTGACCGCGAAGCCGTTGGCGCCGACGTTCACGTCCAGGCCGCTGGCGTTCCAGAACCGGGTGTTTTCGGTCACGTAGGCATCGTTGGGCGCATGGATGAACACTTCGACGGTCACGCCTTTGCCGTCGGCGTCCAGCGCGTAGGCGACGACCTGGCCCACCGGGATCTTGCGGTAGTAGACCGGCGAACCGATGTCCAGCGAGCCCAGGTCCTGGGTGTGCAGATTGAAGCGCTTGCCCGGTTCGCCGTAGGTGATCGGCGGCGGGTTCTCCAGCCCGGTGAAGTGCTTGGCCCGGCTGTTGGACTGCCCGATGTCGGCTCCGATGTAGTCGCCGGAGAGCAACGTGTCGATGCCCGACACGCCGCCGGCGCCGATGCGCGGGCGCACCACCCAGAACTGCGAGTCCTTGCGGGTGAAGGTCTCGGCCTGCTTGGACAGCTTGACCGTGGCGTTGACGCTTTTCTGGTCGTTGCTCAACTCGACGTCGGTCACGTGGCCGATCACCACGTTGCGGTACTTGACCTCGGTCTTGTTGGCGGTCAGGCCGCTGCCGGTCTTGAACGAGACGGTGATGGTCGGGCCTTCCTGCATCAGGTTGTGCACCACCAGCGATATGCCCACCAGCACCGCGACGATCGGCACGATCCACACCAGCGACACGTTGAAGCGCCGGGTCTTGACCGGGGCGGGGCCGGGTGCGGGCGGCGGGCTCGCGGCTGACGTCTCCATCCATGACCTCCGGGGTGTGTTCGGCAATGAGCGTCAGGAACGCAAAAGCACTTCATCAATATAGAAGTGCTTTGCGAGAGAGCAAATGCGGGCCGGCGAAGCCGTCAGCCGAGGATTTCCCGCAGGCGGTACCAGAACATGCCCAGCGCCAGCAGCGGCGAGCGCAGGGCCGGGCCGCCGGGGAAGGTCATGTGCGGCACGCCGCTGAACACGTCCATGCCTTGGCTGTGGCCGGCGTGGATCGCCTCGCCGAGCAGTTTCGCGCACCAGTGGGTGACGTTCAGGCCATGGCCGGAGTAGCCCTGGGCGTAGAACACGTTCGGGTGCTGCTTGAGCCGGCCGACCTGCGGAAAGCGGTTGGCGGTGATGCCGATCTTGCCGCCCCACTGGTAATCGATGCGCACATCGGCCAGTTGCGGGAACACCTTGAGCATCTTCGGCCGCATGTACGCGGCGATGTCCGCCGGGTCCCGCCCGGAATAGTGGCAGGCGCCGCCGAACAGCAGGCGACGGTCCGCCGAGAGCCGGTAGTAGTCGAGGCCGACTTTCTGGTCGCACAGCGCCAGGTTCTGCGGGATCAGTTCGGCGGCACGCTCCGGCGACAGGGGCTCGGTGGCGATGATGTAGCTGCCGGCGGGCAGCACCTTGCCGCTGAGTTTCTGTTCGAGCCCGTCCAGGTGTGCGTTGCAGCCCAGCACCAGGCGGCCGGCGCGCACGGTGCCTTGGGCGCAGCGCACCTGCACGGTGTCGCCGTGGACGATCTCCTGCACCTGGCTCTGCTCGAAGATCCGTACCCCCAGCCCAGCGGCCACCCGGGCTTCGCCCTGCACCAGGTCCAGCGGGTGCAGGTGGCCCGAGCCCATGTCGATCAGGCCGCCCTGGTAGACCCCGGCGTTCACCACCTGCCGGCGGATCTGTTCCGGCGCCACCAGCCGCGTCTCATGGGCATAGCCAGATTTCGCCAGGCTGTCCTGTTCGGCCTTGAACGCCTCGAACTGCGCGGCGGTGTTGGCCAGTTCGCAGAAGCCCCAGCGCAGGTCGCACTCGATGCCGTGCTCGGCGATGCGCCGGCGCACCAGCTCCACCGAGTCGATCCCGGCCTGTTGAAGGTAGCGTACGCCGTCGCTGCCGACGTGGCGGGCGAAGCCTTCGACGTCATGGCCGATGCCACGGATCAACTGCCCGCCGTTGCGCCCGCTGGCGCCCCAGCCGATCCGCCGGCCCTCCAGCAACACCACCGAGAGGCCGCGTTGCGCCAGTTCGATGGCGGTGTTGACGCCGGTGAAGCCGCCGCCGATCACGCAGACGTCGGCGACGAGGTCGCTGTCCAGAACCGGGTAGGGCGAGGCCGCGCGGGCCGAGGCGGCGTAGTAGGAGCGGGTATGTTCCTGGGTGTACTGATTCATTTGTTCGACTTCACTTTGCTCCAGGACCGGGTCATCAGACGCATGATCGACTGGGGCGGGGTAGAGGAGATGTAGAGCTTGTCGAGCACCGCCTGGGACGGGTAGACCTCAGGGTTGTTGACCAGCTCGGCGTCCATGTACGGCTTGGCCGCAGGGTTGGGGTTGGCGTAGCCCACCGAGGCGCTGACCTTGGCGATCACTTGCGGGTCGAGCAGGTAATTGATGAAGGCGTGGGCTTCTTTGGGGTTGCTGGCGTCGGCGGGGATGGCCAGCAGGTCGAACCACAGGTTGGCGCCTTCCTTGGGGATCGCGTAGGCGATGTTCACGCCGTTCTTGGCTTCCTTGGCGCGGTTGGCGGCCTGGAACACGTCGCCGGAATAGCCGAACGCCACGCAGATGTCGCCGTTGGCCAGGTCCGACACGTACTTGGAGGAGTGGAAGTAGGTGATGTAGGGGCGGATGCTCAGCAGTTTCTCTTCGGCCTTCTTGTAGTCGTCCGGGCTTTCGCTGCGCGGATCCAGGCCCATGTAGTTGAGGACGGCGGGGAAGACTTCGTCGGCCGAGTCCATCATCGACACGCCGCACTGGGTGAGTTTCTTCAGGTTCTGCGGCTCGAACAGCACGGCCCAGGAGTCGATGCGGTCGACGCCCAGCACTTGCTTGACCTTGTCGACGTTGTAGCCGATGCCGTTGGTGCCCCAGAGGTAAGGCACGGAGTGTTCGTTGCCGGCGTCGTTCTTTTCCAGCAGGGCCAGCAGTTTGGGGTCGAGGTTCTTCCAGTTCGGCAATTGCGAACGGTCGAGTTTGAGGAACGCGCCGGCCTTCACCTGGCGGGCCAGGAAGTGGTTGGAGGGCACCACTACGTCGTAGCCGGTGCGGCCGGCGAGCAGTTTGCCTTCCAGGGTTTCGTTGGAGTCGAAGACGTCGTAGATCACCTTGATCCCGCTGCTGGCCTGGAAGTCGGCGAGGGTGGTCTCGCCGATGTAGTCGGTCCAGTTGTAGACGCTGACCTGGGGTTGGGCCTGGACCGCGGCGCTGCACAGCAGCGCGAGGGCGGCGGGGATCATGGATTTCAACGGACGCATGGCGACACCTCTTGGCATTGTTGGAATTTTCGGGTTGCTGCGTTTCCTGTGGGAACTAGCTTGCTGGCGATGACGGCGGGTCAGCCGACGAAGATGTTGGCTGTGCTGGCCCTATCGCGGGCAAGCCCGCTCCCACAGGGGAATGCGGTGTTTCGGTGTTGCGGTTTCTGTAGGCGCCAGCCTGCTGGCGATGGCGGCAGATCACTCAATCAAGATGCTGGCTGTGCCGGCCTCTCGCGAGCAGGCTCGCTCCTACAGGGGATTGCGGTGGTTCAGACGCTCAGCAGCAGGAATTCCCGCTCCCAGGAACTGATCACCCGCTTGAAGTTCTCGTGCTCGGCCCGTTTGACCGCCACGTAGCCGCGCACGAACTTGTCGCCCAGGTAGCCGGCGACGGTCTCGCACTCTTCCATCTGGGTCAGGGCGTCTTCGATGGTGATCGGCAGGCGCAGGTTGCGCCGTTCATAGGCCCGGCCTTCCACGGCAGCGCTCGGCTCGACGCCTTCGACCATGCCGATGTAGCCGCACAGCAGACTGGCGGCGATGGCCAGGTACGGGTTGGCGTCAGCGCCGGGCAGGCGGTTTTCCACGCGCATCGATTCCGGCCCCGATGTCGGCACCCGCAGGCCGACGGTGCGGTTCTCTTCGCCCCATTCGACATTGACCGGCGCCGAGGTGTCCGGCAGGAAGCGGCGGAACGAGTTCACGTTCGGCGCGAACATCGGCAGCACCTTGGGGATGAACTTCTGCAGGCCGCCGATGTGGTGGCGGAACAGCGTGCTCATGGAGCCGTCGTCGTCGGCGAAGATCGGCTGGCCGGTGGCGATGTCCACCACGCTCTGGTGCAGGTGCATGGCGCTGCCGGGCTCGTCGCCGATCGGCTTGGCCATGAAGGTGGCGGTGACGTTGTGCTTGAGCGCCGCCTCGCGCAGGGTGCGTTTGAACACGGTGATCTGGTCGGCCAGGTCCAGCGCGTCGCCGTGGCGAAAGTTGATCTCCATCTGCGCCGGGCCGTCTTCGTGGATCAGCGTGTCCAGATCCAGGCCTTGCAGTTCGCACCAGTCGTAGACGTCTTCGAACAGCGGGTCGAACTCGTTGGCCGCGTCGATGGAAAACGACTGGCGACCGCTCTCGGCCCGTCCCGAACGGCCCAGCGGCGCCTTGAGCGGCAGGTCCGGGTCTTCGCAGCGCTGGGTCAGGTAGAACTCCATTTCCGGCGCCACGATCGGCTTCCAGCCCTTGTCGGTGTACAGCTGCAGAACCTTTTTCAGCACGTTGCGCGGCGACAGTTCGATCGGGTTGCCGAACTTGTCGAAGGTGTCGTGGATCACGATGGCAGTCGGCTCGATGGCCCACGGCACCACGTACACCGCGTCGCTCACCGGTTTGCAGACCATGTCGATGTCGGCCGGGTCGAGCAGGTCGTAGTAGATGTCGTCGTCGACGAAATCCCCGGTTACCGTTTGCAGCAGCACACTCTCCGGCAGGCGCATGCCTCGCTCATGCAGGAACTTGTTGGTCGGTGCGATCTTGCCGCGGGCGATGCCGGTCAGGTCGCTGACCACGCATTCCACTTCGGTAATCTTGTGATCTTTCAGCCATGTGAACAGCTGATCGAAAGGGGCGTTCATAAAGACCTCGTCGTTGGTTTTGTTGACGCGCCGGGAATACGGTTTCATCTGCCGCAGGCTTCCCCTGTGGCGCGTTGGCGTCTATCTTGGGCGGGCCTTGCGGTTCCATCTATCCACTTTCAGCAGCACCAAAGCGCACCAAAAGAGTGCGCAAGGTCTCCCATGACAACGTGTAATCCGATCCAGGTCCAAGCCTTCGACACCGCCGACGTCACCGAACAGATCCGCGCCACGCCGGGTTGGGTGCAGCATTACCAGCAGATGTCGCCGGGGCATTTCGCCGGGCGTATCCGCTACCTGGACCTTGAGGGCGTGGAGGTCTACGAAGAGCAGATGAACACCCGGGTCGAGCAGAATTTCAGTGCGCCGCCGGGGGCGCTGGCGTTCTGTTTCGACCGCAGCGACAACGCGCTCTACCTGCTCAACGAAGAGAGCCGCAACATCTGGATCACCCCGGAGAACTACCAGGAGATCGCCGTGGTGTTCGGCCCCGACTTCGTCCGCCAGCACGGCCTGGACGTGGCGCGGCTGGAAGGGCTGTTCATGGCGCCGCTCAACGGCGGGCAGAACGCGTTGTTCAGCCGCTGGCTCAGTGCGACCCTGACCCGGCTGGCGCAGACCTTCGACCCGACGACCAAAGACGCGCTGACCCTTCAGTTGCTGGAGGACTGCCTGTTCATCCTCGACAACGCCCGGCTGTGCCTGGACCGCGGTGCCCAGCAACGCAGGGCCGACGAGCGGATGATCATGAAGCGCGTGGGCGAATGGGCGGCGGACTCGCCGGAGGAAACCGTCAACCTGCTGGAGCTATCGCAGGTCGCCGGGGTGTCGCTGCGCCAGTTGCAGCAAGCGTTCAAGGCCTACACGGGCATGTCCCCGACCCACTGGCTGCGCCTGCGCAGGCTCAACAGCGCCCGGCGTGAACTGCTCAACCGCAGCGGCGGGGCAACCACCGTAGCGGAAGTGGCCATGAACTGGTCGTTCTGGCACTTGGGGCGGTTCTCCAACAGTTACCGGGCGCTGTTTAAAGAGTTGCCCAGCGAGACGCTGAAACGGGGCAATAAGTAAACGGACTTCTGTTGAGTGCCGAGGGCAGGATTCTTTACCGTCAGGGTGTCTGTAGTGCCGGGGCGTAGGACGTATCCGGCATATGTGGCTTGATGTTTCCCAGAAGTCGCTTATTTGGATTTTTATAAACAAAATCAATGGCTTGAATTAACTTAACGTTGTCGGCCCGCAAGTTTGCTGTGCTTTTCAAGGCCATCTAGCGTTCTGCGAACCGATGCAAACGGTGCATCGGTTCACATGAAACGAGGCATACGAGATGGCTGTTCCATTGAACGAAAAAGATAGCGCCAACACACTTCCCCAGGCCGTCCTGCATCTGATCGCCGGGCAATATCCGGGGGTCGCCCGCGATGCCGGGCTGCTGACCAAAGAAGATGTCATCAAGATCAAACAGTATGTGAAGAAGGGCCTGTCGCTGCCCGGCGAGCTGCCGGAGGTCGAGTCCTACCTCAAGTACAAGAAGATCGACATCGCCGGGCTCGAACCGGTCGACATCCAGGGCCTGTTCAAGAAGATCAGGATCCACGCCGCCAGTTGGGACGCGGTGGAAAGCAAGATCCTGCAGCAGAGCATCGACCTGACGTCCGCCGCCAAGAACATCGTCAGCAGCGGCGGCGAGATCCTGTCGGTGATCAAGGAAATGCCGATCATGGAGCGCGTCCGCACGACGCTCGGGCAAATGACCGGCAATGACCTGGCCGGCATCAAGTACACCTCGGACGACGGCGAGGTCGCCACGGCGGTGACGCAAATCATCCGGTTGATGAAGGTCGACATCCAGCGTCAGCAGGCGGCGACCCGGGAGCTCAAGGAGCGCATCTCGAACTTCAAGATCGAGCTGGCCGGCGGCGACCTGTCGAGCGGCAAGCGGGTGTTCGGGCTGCAATCGGAGGTCAAGGGCAAGTACGACCTGATGGAGCGCAACAACCTGCTCGCGTCGATCGCCGACTCCCGGGAAACCCTCAAGGAGAAGAAAGCCCGGATCACCCAGCTGGACAAGGACTACGACTACTACGTGGGCATGTCCTTTTCCGGTGGCTTGCCGATCCTGTGGCCGATCACCGGGTCGATCTTCGGGCCGAAGGCCGAGAGCGCGAGGAAGGAGCGCAATGCCCTGAAGGATGAGGTCGATGCCCTGCAAGCGTCGGTCAGCGCCAAGCAGAGCCTGCAAAGCGCCATCGAAAGCTCGATGTCCAACTTCGGCGACATCGGCATCCGCATGGCCGGGGCCGAAGCGGCGCTGAACATCCTCAATACGATGTGGCAAACCATCCTCAGCAAGATCGACGCGTCCGCGTCGCAGTTCGAGCGCATCGACGATGCGTTGCGCCTGACCACGTTCGTGGCCGAGTTCGCCCTGGTGATCGACCCGTGGCGCGATGTGAAGAACACCGCCGGCGAGTTGCTGGAGACCTTCAACCAGGCGCTGGACGAATACAAAAAGAACTTCAAGTGACCCTTTCCTTGATGAGGAGCATTGCCATGAACGGCGCAACCCCGATCCACACCCAGAACATGCCTGCCATCGACGTGAAGAAGATCGTGCAGACCATCCGCGACATCGCGACCCTGGCGCGCTTTCGCCACGAACGGGACGATGTCCTGCAGGAGCGGGCGCATCAGGTCGCGGCTTACCTGAACAACACCGACCGTACCTTGCGCGAGTCGTTTCCGGTGCTGTTGACCGCCCTGGACAGCGCCAGCGGCCAAAGTCATTTCGCCGCCCTCGAGGAGCTGTGGGACGCCCTGGGCAGGCATGACTTGAGCGCCGAGGACCGCGCGCTCGTGAGCGATGAGGTGCGCAACCTCAAGGCCACCGTCGAGGCGATGCTCGACCGCGTCGAGACGCGGTTCTGCGAATGCGCCCGGCGTCTGGAGAACGAGGTGCACAGTGTCTACAAGGTGGAGATCGACGGGCGGGCGGACGATCCGCTCAAGGTCGCCAAATCCCGCAAGACCCGGATCCTCGCCGAGCTGAACGAACATGCGCGCAACAAGGCTCTGTGCACCGAACAGCGGGACACGCTGATCAAGGCGCAGGAGGTGATCCGCGAGTTCAACCTGGCCGACATGTACAAGAACTACATCCCGTCGGGCGAAGCCCTCGACGGCATCGATATGGAGAACCCGAAGAAGGAAGCGGTGAAGCAGGGCATCGAGCTCGTCCGCAAAGTGCTGGGCATGGTGTCCGAGGGCATCAAGTACATGGAACTGGCCACCGCCCGCGGCAACCTGGACAGGGAAATCGAGGCCATCGCCCAGCAAGAGGAGCGGCTCAACGATGAACTCGACAGTGCCGAGGACGGGTTGTCGGACGCGCTGGCGGTCGTCGAGATCAGCCGTCGCCGGCGGATCGCGGGCGAGGAGGTGATGGCCGTGGCCAACGTCTGGAAGGGCTTTGCGATGGCGGTGGAGCGGCTGCGCAGCACGGACTACACGCCCAGGGACCTGACGACCCTGCTGAACCGCTATCACGTTCATATTGAGACGCTGAGCATCGACTACAACGCGATCCTGATCGACTGAGTGACGTCGGCGGCCAACCCCTGCGGTTGGCCGCCGCCATCAAGGGCAAAGGTTTCACATGCCGTTGACGAACTCCGGGTCTTCAGGGTGCAGGCGTGCGCCGAGGCCGGCCAGCGCCTTGGCGTATTCGCCGAGCACGCCAAGGGCCCAGTCGGCGCGGCGGCGGATGCGCAGATCGTCGGGGCCGGCGCTGTCGGGACCGTTCATCACCGACTCCACCTGACGCACGATCAGCTGTTCGGGCAGGTAGCAGATGCGGCAGTTCTTGTAGCTTGAAGCACGCAGTTCGGAGAGCGGGTAGGCGCCGCCCTGGCCGGACGACACGCCCACCAGCAACGCAGGCTTGTGGCCGAGTTCGCGGTAGCCGGCGTGGACGAACAGGTTCTTCAGCGCCGGGCAGGCCATGCCGTGCCATTCCGGAGTGAGCACAACCAGTGCGTCTGCCTGGCGCAGCAACGCGGCGTGATCGGCCCAGATCCCTTGGGTGTCTTCGGCGGGCCACAGCGGCAACGGCTCGCGTCCAACGTCAATGACACTGGGGTGGCTGCACAGTCGCAAGTCTTGCAAACGCCCCGCGAGGTAGGCAGCGACTTTCGCCGATTGACTGTCGGGCTGACTGGAGCCGGCGATGAGGACGATGTTCAGGCTCATTGGGCCAGCTCCCGGTTGGCGGTTGTCTTGGGTTGCGGGCGTTTGTCGCGCACCAGCGGCCAGAACAGTTCGTGCTGCCAGCTGACCGGGCGCATGTCCTCGATGCCGTAGTGTTCCGGCCGGCGCCGGGTGATCCTGGCCGAACCGAACAGCACGTCCCAGAAGAACAACAGGTTGCCGAAGTTGCCCTTGTAGTGGGTCACGTCGTCGTCGGCATTGAGCCCGTGGTGTGCGGAATGGGTGGCAGGTGTGGAGATGGTGCGCTCCAGCAGCCACATCAACGGGCGCAGCGCCGGGATACGGTACAGCCGGTCATCCCACGGCACGCTGCTGTGGGCCCCGAAAATCACCAGCATCTTGACGATCAGGTAGCCAAAGTACACCGGGGCCAGGCCCATGTAGAGCAGGGCGCCGGAGAACCACAGCCCGGGCATCAGCAGGTAATAGAAGCTGTTGTTGCGGTAGACGATGCGGATGCTCATGTACGGCGCCGAATGATGGGCACGGTGCAGCGAGTACAGGAACGGCACCTTGTGGCTGAGGCGGTGCCACCAGTATTGGGTCATGTCGTCCAGCACCAGGAACAGGCCCAGCCCGAGCAGCCAGTGCAGGCCGGCGAGGCTGTCTTTGGTCTGCGGCGCGAAACGGTCGAGCAGCCAGGCGCTGAGGAACGTCACCAGCGGCAGCGTGACGCCCATCAGCAGGCCTGAACCGATGATTTCGATGACCGCGTCACGACGCTGGGCACGGGGCTGCCTGAAACAGGCGCAGGCGATTTCGAGGACGATGAAGCCGATCAGGATGGCGCTGATGATCGGGATCGGACTGTTGGTTATTGTTGTTGTATTCATGGCACTCTCTGGTTGGGGCCGACAAGGCCGGTGCCAGACAATAAAAAACCAAGGGCCCGCCGCACGATATGCGCAAAACGGACAGAATCACCCGAGAAGCGGCCAACCCGATGCCGGAGCGGTTTCACCGCGGGCCATTGGGGCGGGTGCTGGAGCGTTATCTCCACAGCCGTTCCTCACAGCCGCGAACCCACTACAGCATGGTCGCCCTGGAGCAGCTTTGGGCCAAGGCCGCCGTCCATGATCCGGCCATCGGCCTGCATCTTTTCTCCCATTTCCGCCGTCAGGACTGGCACGTGCTGGCCCATTCCTGCCTGTTCAGCGCCAATCTCGAAGAGGCGATCCGCTTCTGGGCGCGCTACGCGTCGCTGGCGTCGGACATGGACCATGTGGAACTGGTCGAGGAGGGTGACTGGCTCGGCGTGGAACTGCGCATCGATGCGCCGGCGAGCCTGGCGCGTTATGTGGTCGAGCATTACTGCGTGATGTCGGTCAGCGTGCTGCGGGCCGGCATGGACAGGGCGGTTCTGCCGCAGCGAGCCTGCTTCGCGCATGAAAAGCCGGACTATCACGCCGAATACACCCAGTGGTTCGGCGAGGACGTACGGTTCGGCTGCGGCCACAACCGTGTCTATTACGATCGCGCCAGTCTGCAGCGGCCGCTTCTTACCGCGCACGTCGGGATGATGGAGGTGCTGTGCCAGGAACTTGACCGGCGTCTGGCCCGTCAGCAACGGCTCAGCGGCTGGGCGGGGCGGGTGGCGCAGGGCATCCGCCAGGCTCTGCTGGCGAGCCAGAAGCCCAGCCTGGAAACCCAGGCGCAAGCGTTGCACCAAAGTGCCCGGACATTGCGCCGGCGTCTGGAGGAGGAAGGCCTGACGTTTCGCCAGCTGTTCGACCGGGTTCGCGCCGAGACGGAACAGTACCTGGAACTGCAAGGGCTCAGCCGGGCGGAAATCGCAGCTCAATTGGGCTACAACGATCTGGCGGCTTACGTGCATGCGCGCAAGCGGTGGCGTGGCGATATGGATGACGAAGCATGCAAATAAATTATAACTACGCTAAATGACTGTTTAGTGTAGTTATATCAAACATCCCGAGGACTGAACGATTGAACCGATATGACGCACGGGAATTGGCGGCCGCGCTCAACCTGGAACCCCACACCGAAGGCGGTTTCTACCGGCGCACGTATCAAAACGATCTCGAACCCATGATCGATACGCCCGGCGGCAAGCGTCATCTGATGTCGTCGATCTACTACTTGCTGACCGAAGATGCGCCCATCGGGCATTTTCACTTGAACCGATCCGACATTGTTCATTACTACCATGTGGGCGACGCGATCGAGTACAGCCTGATCCTGCCTGACGGCACGCTGAAAACCGTCGTGATGGGCGCCGATGTCCTGGGCGGCCAGCACTTGCAGCTGTACGTGCCTGGCGGTGTCTGGAAAGCGTCGCGGTTATTGGATGGGGAGCACGGATTCGGTTTGATCAGCGAGGCTGTCTCGCCGGGCTTCGACTATGCGGACATGAGGTTGGGCGAACGAGATGAACTCAGTGAGCGGTTTGCGCAACATCGGGCTTTGATCGACAAACTGGCCTTGTGATGCCCAGTCAGGGACGGGACAGGGCACAATCGACAGGTTCTGGTGCGCACTCACGCACCAGAACCGTCTCAACAGTTACCACTGGCCGCTGGCGAGACAGCCAACGATCTCCCAGCCGCTGTATTCCCACCAGGAATATCGTTCATCGGAGCAACTTCGGGCCAGGCTCGCCAACTTGATCTCGCCAGCTTTTGGCTGCGTTCTGAATGGCGTATCCAGTGAGGCTGTCACCGGGCTGACGGTTTGCGGGGCCTGGATGGCGGTCGGATGCACGGAGGCGCTCGCGACCGTTGCGGTGAATACGAGCGTCGCGGATACGGCCAGAGCCGCTATGGACTTTTTCATGTTCGAATCCCTTCAGTTATCTGACATGCAGCGAATGCATTGGCCAGACCTGCATGAACCAACAATCTGAACAGATCGGCCATTGGCGTGATGTGACGCAATCAAAGCCTAACACCAGGCTGGATCCTGAACAGTCGCTCAAGTGTGCTATTGACAAGGCAGTGGTCGAAGGAGTGGAAAGAGGCCCGGGGTCGTGATGTTGGCTGCAAATCTGGCTAAGACGGGGCTGGATGACCTCATATGAATCTACGCATAATGTATATTATGTTAAATAATGTGTCATTCCAGAATGCTCATGAGCTGTCCATTTCCACTTACCTCGGTCGCTTTTCCACAAAGCCCTGTTTGCAGAAAAATCAACGCCGTTTTTGCCCGCTGCGTAAACCTCGTGTTCGTTCAGTGCTGGAGGAACTCAAACGCACTGCGGCCATTTTTCTCCATCTTGACCAAATCTTGAAAAACCCTTGAGCCGGCCTTGTGAATGGCTCCGTAAGCTTTCTCCGTCTACTCGTTGCGCAACCGTGCAAACGCTCATCGACGGTTCCCCGACGAGCCTTTTTGATCTTGATAAGGAATACCCGCGTGCGCGTCATCAATGGACTTCGTAAAGGTCTGATCCTCTCCCTGACATTCAATGCTTCGCTGATCGCCACCGGCGTGCAGGCCGATGAGTCGCGTTCCGGCGACGCCAGTCTCTGGGGCGACAGCACCGATGTCACCCTTGGCCTCGGCGCCGCCTACGGCCCTCGCTACCTGGGCTCGGAGAACTACACATCGACGGCTCTGCCGATGCTTCGCGTCGAACGCGGAATGTTTTTCTTTGACCTCAAGGAAGGCCTGGGCCTGCAATGGCAGTCGCCTTCAGGCTTCAGCGCCAGTGCCTCGATCGGCCAGGACACAGGCCGTGCGGACGGCGACAGCAAGTACCGCTACGGTTCGGACAAGCTCAAAGGCATGGGCGAAGTCGGCAGCTCCACCGTGCTCAACCTGCATGCCGCCCAGCAACTCACCTCCTGGCTGGCGCTGAGGGCCAAGGCCGAGCTGCGGACCGGCGGAGAGAAGCGCGGCGATCAGTACGCCCTGGGCTTCGAAAGCAAGCTGTTCGACGGCGACCGCGACAAGGTCACCTGGGGCTTCGATGCCCATGCCGGCAACGCACGCTTCAACCAGACCTATTTCGGCGTCACCGACCAGCAGAGCGCCACGTCGCGCTTCGCCAGCTACAAAGCCGACAGGGGCATCTATGCCTACTCGTCCGAACTGACCTGGATGCATGCGTTCGATGAGCATTGGTCGACCATCGCCGGCGTCGAGCTGACCCACTACACCGACCAGGTCCGCCACAGCCCGATCATCACCAAGGACACCACGGCCGTGAGTTATCTCGGTGTAAACTACGCGTTTTGACCGCACGCCAGCCTCCCCCGAACCTTGCCGTCGCCTGCCCGGGCCGCGGCAAGTCTTGTCTTCGAGCCCTTTATGACCAGCAAACTGATCCTCATCGTCGAGGATGACGCCGACAGCGCGAGCATTCTCGAGGCCTACCTGAAACGGGATTTCTTCGATGTGGCGATCGCCAGGGACGGACTCATGGGCGTCGAGCTGCATCAGCGGCTCAAGCCCGACCTGGTGCTGCTCGACATGATGCTGCCGGTGATGAACGGATCCGAGGTGCTCAAGACGCTGCGCCGGCGCGGTGACACGCCGGTCATCATGGTCAGCGCCATGGGCGATGAGCCGGAGAAGCTCGGCGCTCTGCGGTACGGCGCAGACGACTACGTGGTCAAGCCGTACAACCCCAAAGAAGTCGTCGCCCGGGTGCATGCGGTGCTGCGCCGGGTTCAGGCCGGCGCCAAGGCCGTGTCCCGGCTGCGTTTCGAATCGCTGTGGCTGGACACGGACAGCCGCTCGGTCGGCGTGGTTCAGGAGGACGGCACGGATCTGCCGGTCGAGCTCACTCCGACAGAATTCAATCTGCTGGCGATCCTGCTGGGCTCGCCGCAGAAGGCGTTCAGCCGGGAGGACTTGCTGGCCCGCTGCCTGCCGGACAGCGATGCGCTGATCCGGGTGGTCGACACGCATATTCACAATATCCGGCGCAAACTCGAGCTTCAGGGCATCACCGGCGTGCTGGTGACGGTGCGCTCGATCGGTTACCGCTTCCACTGAGGCCGCTGCGATGAACAAACCCGTCACGCTCTGGAAATGGGTCGGCTGGCGCATGGGAATCATCGCCGGCAGCGCCGTCGTCTCGATGGCGATGATCATGTGGGTCCGCTACCTCTGGTGGCAGAAAGAGGTCAACGCCAACATTCCCCTGCACGCGCAACAGCGCTTCGCCTCGCTCATGGAGCAACCCGCCGGCCATGAGGCCGAGCTGTGGGCCTACATCACCCGCTACTACCATTTCGATGACATCCGGCCGGGCATCACCGGGGCCGACTGGTGGACCATCGCCCTGCTCCTCGCCGCCGCGCTTCCGCTGATCGTCGCCACCGGTTTTCTGTTGGTGCGTCCGCTGTCGAGGCGGTTCATCGGGATTGCCGCGGCGGCGCAGAAGGTCGCGGGCGGTAACCTCAATGTGACCCTTCGTGTCAGCGAAAGAATGCCGCTGGAGATGCAATGCCTGACCAGCGACTTCAACAGCATGACCCGCCGGCTCAGGCTCTACGAACAAGAGGTGCAGGCGTCCAGCGCCGTGCTGGCCCACGAGCTGCGCACGCCCCTCAATGCGGCGATGGGCAGGGTTCGCGGGATGATCGACACCGTGTTCCCCGCCAATGAGGAGCAGCTCGGCCTGGTGCTCAATCAGCTGGAGCACCTGAACTTGCTGGTCGATGACCTGCTCCTGCTGTCCCTTGCCCAGGCGGGCCAGTTGCCCCTGACGAAGACCACCTTCAGCGTCGAAGAACTGCTGCGCGAACGCATCAACTGGTTCAAGCCGCAACTGGCCGACGCCGGGCGGGAGGTCAAGGTCAACGGTCTTTCGCCGCTGCCGATCAGCGCAGACCGCAACCGCATCGGCCAACTGTTCAACATCCTGCTGGACAACTACCTGCGCTACGCCGCCACCGGGGGCGATCTGCACATTCAGGGGCGCCCGGATCCGGAGCGCTTCACGTTGATCTTCAGCGACCGCGGCCCCGGCTTATCCGAAGCGGCGCTGCAGCGCGTGTTTCAGCGATTCTGGCGCCAGGAGCCGTCGCGCAGCCGCGGTGCGGGCGGAAGCGGGCTTGGGCTGTCGATTGCGTTGGCCATCTGCACCGCCCACGGCGGCGAGATCGCCGCACGCCGAGGTGCGCGAGGCGGTATGGAGATTGAGATCAGCTTGCCCCGCTCGCTAGGCGGGTGATTCCAGGCAGCCAGGGTCGGGACGACTTCGAGGATGCGGGATCGCCCGAGATGACCCTCCACGTCAAGCCGAAGGCCGGTTCGGGGGAAGGCAATCACCTCCCCCTGAACCGCGTTCACTGCCCTGTCGAGGACGTGGGCAACACGCCACGACGGGAAAACAACACCGGCGCCCCTTGTGGGTCGAGCAACGCCGCTGTCAGCGAAAGCCCCTCGACCGACTGACTCTCCTCGAAGCGCTCTCCCCCGTCGCTGCTTTTCATCATCAGCCCGTCCAGCCCGACTGCCAGCACCCGTCCGCCGGACACCGCCACCGACGTGACGGAGCCTTTGCTCTGGGTCGGCACTCTGCGAAAGTCCTTGCCCTCGGCCGTGCCGTGCATCAGCGTGCCGCGCTGGCCGCCCAACAGCAGGCTGCCGTCCGCCAACACGGCGCCGGACCACAGCGTGCCTTCGTAACCGGTGCTGATGTACCGCCAGCTTTTGCCTTCATCCTCGGAAAGCAGAACTTGTCCGTGTTCGGCGGTGGCATAGAGCTTGTGTTGGCCATCGGCAAACAGTCCCATCAAATTGAGATCCGCCTTCTTCGAACCCGGCGGCGCCTGCAACGTCTGCTCCGTCCACGTCAGCCCGCCGTCCTCGGTGGTCAGCACCAGGGACCAGAGCCCCACGGCGACGCCCTGTTGGGCATTGAAGAAATGCACGGCGAACAGCGGCCGGTCCTCTTCGTTGGACATCCGCTGGATCTGCCAGGAGTCGCCGCCGTCCGCAGTGACCAGGATCGCGCCCCAATGGCCCACCGCCCAGCCGCGTTTGGCGTCGACGAACGACACCCCCGTGAGCGGCGTGGACAACGGCACCGAGCTGGCCTGGCGAAAGCTTTTACCGTGATCGTCCGACAGCAGCACGATCCCGTGGTCACCGGCCGCGACCACGCGCTCGCCGGCCCAGACGGCATCGAGCATGGTCGCCTGGCTGGCATGTTCCGACTGCACCGCCGGCACCACCTGCAACGGCGAAGCCCGCAAGGCAAACGGCGGCAGCATCGCGGCGATCAACACGACGATGGACAAAAAACCGTTACGCATGACTCTCTCCTCAATGCATCAGCGCGCCGATCATGCGCACGGGGCGCCTGCGCGGGAAAACCTGTTCCAGCCAGACCGCAAAGGCCGGCAGCACGGTCATGGCCATGACCATGTTGACGATGAACATGAACGCCAGCAGCTTGCCCATGTCGGCCTGGAACTTGAGGTCGGAGAACGCCCAGGTGGCGACGCCGATGGCCAGGGTGATGGCGGTGAAGATGGTGGCCATGCCGACCTCAAGCAACGCATGCTCGACGGCCTTGGTGATCGGCTGGCCATAGGCCTGGTGCCGTTGCAGGCGGTTGTAGATGTAGAACGCGTAATCGACGCCGATGCCCACCGCCAGCACCATCACCGGCAAGGTGGCGATGGTCAGGCCGATCTGCAGTTCCTTCATGAACCAGTAGCCGATGAAGGTGCCGATGGTCAGCGGCAGGCAGCAGACCAGCACCGCCCGCCAGTCGCGGTAGACGACGAACACCAGCAAGGCGATGGCGGCGTAGACGTACAGCAGCATCGGCGTCTCGCTCTTCTCCACCTCTTCGTTGATGGCGGCCAGGACGCCGGCGTTGCCGGAGGCGAGGCGCACCGTGACGTCGGGCGACGGGTTTTCGCTGCGCAAGGCCTTGGCCGCGTCCACCACCCGGTTGATCGTGGTGGCCTTGTGATCGGCCAGATACAGGTGCACCGCCGACATGCTGCAATCGGAGCGCATCAACCCCGGCGTGCGCGCGACCTCGGTGGCCAGCGCAGCGTAGTTCACCGGGTCGATGGGCACCGCGCCCATCTTCGGGTTGCCTTCGTTGTAGCCCTCGTTGAACTGGCGCATGGTCGAGGAGAACGACGCGACGGACAAAACCCCGGGCACACCCTGCATGGCCCAGACGAAGCGGTCCTGGTACTGCCCCACCGCGACGTTCTCGCAGGCGGCCCGGCTGTCTTCGCCGGTGCTGTCGCGGTTGGCCTCGAACACCACGCTGAGCCAGTCCAGGCCGATGTCGTAGTTGCTGGCGATGGACACGGCGTCGCGGTTGAAGCGCGAGTCTTCGCGCAACTCCGGAGCGCCGGCCTGCAAGGTGCCGACGACCCGGTCATGGCTTTGCCAGATCGCCACCAGAAAAACCGCCAAGGCCACGCCCAGCACCCACTGGGCGTAGCGCCGTTCGGCGAGCCGGCTCAGGCCGTGCAGCCAGCGGGTGCGGCGCTGGCGGGAGACTTCCTGCGCGGCGGCGTACTTGTCGTCCACCTTGAGCAAGGACGCCACCAACGGCAGCATCACCAGGTTGGTGACGATCTTGTAGGCCACGCCGAGCGAGGCCGTGATCGCCAGTTCCCGCACCATGGGAATCGGGATCAGCAGCAACGTCACGAAAGACACCAGCGCCGTCACCAGCGCCAAAGTGCCGGGCACGAGCAGGCCGGTGAAGCTTGAGCGCGCCGCCTGCTCGGCGCTCTTGCCGACGGCGATCTCGCGCACGATGAAGTTGATCTGCTGCACGCCGTGGGAGACCCCGATGGCGAAGACCAGAAACGGCACCAGCACCGCCAGCGGATCGAGGCCGTAGCCCAACAGGCGCAGGCTGCCGAACTGCCACACCAGCGACGCCAGGGAACACACCAGGGCCAGCAAGGTGAAGCGCAGCGAGTGGCAGTACCAATAGACCGCGGCGGTGGTCAGCAGCAACGCCAGCAGGCAGAACTCCAGCACGGCTGACGCGCCGTCGGCGATGTCGCCGATCTGCTTGGCGAAGCCGATCATCTGGATCTCGAAATCGCCGTCCTCGAAGCGCTGGCGGACTTCCTTCTCCAGCGCATGGTTGAACGCGACGTAGTCCAAGCGGGCGCCGTTGGCGTCGAACTCATTGAGCTCCGCGGTGATCATCGCGCTGCTCTGATCCCGCGAGACCAGGGTGCCGATGAAACCACCCTGGGCGCTGGAGTTGGCGATGGTCGCGATGATCTCATCGTCCAGGCGTTCGGGCGTCACCGTCCCCGGCACCAACGGGTCGGCCCGGAAGCCCTCTTCGGTGATCTCGTTGACGAAGGCATTGGGCGTCCACAGCGAACGCACGCTGCTGCGGGATACGCCGGGCAGGAAGGTGACCGCCTGGGTGACGTCGTAGAGCCGCTTGAGGCCTGGCGCGCTCCAGATCGCGCCGTTGCGGGCCTTGACCACGAGGGTCAGGCGGTTCGCGCCCATCAGGTCGTTGCGGTAGGCCTCGAAGGTCTTGATGTACTCGTGGCCGATGGGCAGTTGCTTTTCGAAGCCGGCATCCATGCGCAGCTGCACGGCGAACCACGCCATGATCAGGGTGAAGACGGCCAGGCTCGCCAGCACCAGCCGACGATGCCCGAACAGGACGCCCTCGACGCACGGCAGCAGGCCGCGCGTCCTTGCTTCAGTCAATTTCACAGAACCGTTCACGGCAGGCCTCACAGTGTGCGGGAGATCGAGATGCCGACGTAATCTCGGTCACGGTAGAGCTGGTCGTAAGGCGTGTCGCCGCCCATGAACTTCGCGTAGTTGAGGTTCACCTGCCAACTGGCCGGGTTGCGCACGAAATTGAGGTACAGGTTCATGCTGCTGGCGTCTTCCGTGAAGGTGGCGGTGAGGTTCGGCGTGCGTCCCCCCAGCGAGCGCGAGTAGAAGACCCCCGGCGTGACTTGCCAGCCCGGCAGCAACGTACCGTCGTAGGTCAGGCTCATGTCCAGGTTGATGCCCGAGGACGTCTTGTCGCCATGGGCCTTGGGCGGGATCGCCGGGTTCAGCTGCCAGGTGTTCAGGCCGGCCGCGAGCGGCTCGCCGTTGACCTCGTCATGCAGCCCCGGGTACTTGATGACCACCAATTCCGACAGCAAGGTGCCGGTGCTGGCCCCGGTGAAGTCCAGCAGCGCCGGCGAGTTGGACGGCGTGAAGCTGTACAGGCCGGTCAGGTGCCACTGGAATTTCTTTTCGTCCTTCCAGCATTTGCCGCCGTTGTTCGCGCACAGGTCGACGACCGGATTGAGCATCACCGCATCCTTGGGCCGGTACGAAAGCTCCGTGCCGACCGCCCAGTCGCCGATCGGCATGTTCGCGCTGACGCCGTACAGCATGCGGTCTTCCTGGTACGCCCAGGTGGGTGCTACGGCGAACGTGTTCGGATCGAGCGCCGCCACGCTCAAAGTCGGCAACTTGTCGTGGTAGCGCATCACGTACAGGCCGTAGTTGACGTTGCTGTCCTCCGGTTGCCAGCGCAGCGAAAGGCCCCACTGACCGCTGTCCCGAGCCTTTTTTCCGGAGAAGCCGTAATCGCCCATGCCCTTGCCCGGGCCATTGCTCGTGGACCAGTAACTGCCCACCGGCGGCAATTCGCTCTTGTTCCAGCCGAACTGGTAGTAGGTCTCGATGTTGAGCCCCGAGCCCAGGCCGGAGGCGACGCTGAGCATCGGCGCCGGCAGCACGGCTTCCTTGAGCTGGACGCCGGGGCGCGCCAGCGCCTGGTAGTCGTAGGCGTTGGTATTGTTGATGCCGCCGGCCACGAACAGGCTTTCGCCCCAGTTGATCACCTGGTTGCCCAAGCGCGCCCGGACGCGCTGTTCGCCCACCTCGAAGCCCTTGCTCACCCACAGGTCGAGCAGTCGGGCCTTGAACGCAAGGTCGTCATGGGCGGAGTCGCTGAGACCGTCGCCGCCGACGCTCGCGGGGGTGTTGAAGGACTGGGTGCCGGTGGTGTCGGTGGCGGCGAAGTCGCGGATCCAGCTGCCCCGCACCATGAAGCTGACGTCGTCGGGCATCTTCAGCAGCAGCTCATGCGTGCCTTTGAGGTAGTGGGTGAACAGATCGCCGCGGTCGTAGTTCAGGTCGCCTTGATCGGCGACGCCCGAGCTCTGCGCCAGGCAGCCGGAGGGCGCGTCGTGCCCGGTGACGCCCTGGTTGATCAGGTTGCAGGCTCGCGACTCCGTGCGCAGGCCCATGCCTGCGGTGATCGTGGAGTCGAAGGAGCCGCGGACGGTTTCGGTTTCAAACGTGAAACCCATTGCAAATGGGGTGGCGCACGCGATGACAAGGCCTGAAGCTTTCGTAATTGTTTTTTTCATGCTGGCTCTCGATCTGACGACGTTCGTTAGCGTTCGCTGATGGCTCGCAGGTTATCGGAGGTGAAAAAGTCCCTTTTCAGGCGCGGGCTGGCGTTGTCCTCGGTGAGCCAGCGGATGTCGGTCTTGCCCGCGCCGACCGTGGTCATGTCGAAGAGGTAGCGGCCGTCCACCAGGTTGTACTGGATTTGGGCTTCCACATCGCACGTGCCGGTTTCGTACACGGGCGTTGAGAGCCCCTCGCGCACTTTCCAGATCTGCCCTTGCTTGTCGAAGTCGACGGCCATCACCGCGTTCCAGCTGTCCTCGTCGATGTAGAACAGGCGCTTCGGCGCCTGGTGGCGCATGCCCTGGCGGACGTTGGCTTCGACGACCCACACCCGGTGCAGCTCATAGCGGCGTGCCTGCGGCGCGATCGAGTCGTTGCCGGCGAAGGCTTCCACTTTGGCGGAGGTGTCGTAGGCGCCGAACATGTTGTAGGGCACCAGCAGCTCCTGCTTGCCGACCAGCTTCCAGTCGAAGCGGTCCATGGTGCCGAAGAACACGTTCGCTTCATCGACGGTGTACTGGTTGTCGAGGCCGATCTGCGGCGCGTCGTAGGAGTACGACGGCATGCGCCGCACGCGGCGTTGGCCGGGGAAGTAGTAGAAGGTGGTGGCCTGTTCGCCGGCGACGGCGGTCTGCACCGCGGCCTGGCCGGCCAGCGCCGCCGGCTCCAGGTAGTTGAAGAAGGTCGCGTTCTCCAGGCGCCCGACGGACGAGAACAGCGCACTGCCCTTCTTGCCCCACGGCGTGAAGAAGAACGTGTCCACCGACTGGCGCGACCACTCCCCGCCTTTGCGTGGCGAGATTCCGGAAACGCTGCGTGGGATTTCGACGCCGACACCGCGGTAACGCATCTTCATGTTCCACATCACCTCTGCGCCGTTCTTGGGGACAGGAAACGGAATGCCCGGAACATGGGCTTCCTCGAGGGCGAGCCCTGCGGCGTCAAGCCTGGCGAAGCCGATGTTCTGCCGGGTGTTCTGCGCGACGAAGTCCGGCGCGCCGCAGGTGCGGCGGCTCTGGTAGACATCCATGCGGTAGCCGGGAATCTTCTTGAACAGCTCGAACTGGCCGGGGGACAGCTTGGCGGCGTACTCAGCGACGTTGTTCGAGTCGATGCTGTACAGGGGCTTGTCGCCCTTGAACTTCCAGAAGTCGCCACGGACCTGCCCGTAACTCCATCCCGCGCCCTGGGGCCCCGGCTGCGTCCAGGCCGGAATGTCCCCGTTTTTACTGGCGGCGACTTCGCCGCCCAAGGGGGTCAGCTTCGTCCCCAGCATGGCGGGCTCCACGCTTTCGGCCTGGACCGAAAGCACCACCGTCGCTGCAGCGATACCCACGATCAATTGCCGGATGGCAGGGCGGGGAAACACTGCGCCTTTCGGGCGTTCAACTACGTCATTCATTGCAAGATCCTCAAAGGGCTTTAACCGGCGGCTCGACCGCCCATATGCAAGAAAAGCTGGATGTCGCAGGGGTAGATCACCTGACATGATCAGTTGATCAAGTCCGGCGATCAGAAAAAGCAAGCCATATGCCAAAATCCGGGTGGACGGATTTTTCGTAGGCGTATCAATGGGTTATGGGTTTTCCGTGGATTCGGGTGCGTCGACTGTCCGCACTGTTTTGTTAAATATGGAAACACCTGTTACGAAGATTCACTTGACCCTTCGGGGCCCCAAGGCCACTTCAGGCCCCACTCCGTGCGCACCCGGTGTTTCGCCTCGGGCTGCCCCGCCACGGGGCAGCCCGATCCCTTTTGCACCGGCGTGGCACCTTTCGGATCGGCGCTTTGCTTACGCATTTCCGCCAAGCAGAAAGCCGTGGGCGCAGCCAGGGAATCGGGCCGGGCGGCGGTATAGCGCGTTTCACATATGTTGAAAGAGATCACTCATGCGTTAGCATCCATCCCCGCAGACACTGAACCGGATTACCGACGCAAACACCGAAAAGGAGGCTGAGCCTATGGCCAGAATGGGCGCGGAACTGCGTAGACAGGATTTCATTGACGCCACCGTGAAGGTGATCGCGAAGTACGGCGCCGCCAACGCGACGACTCGCCGGATCGCCGCGCAGGCCGAGTCTCCGCTGGCGTCATTGCACTACACCTTCCACACCAAGGATGAGCTGTTCTATGCGGTGTACGAGTCGCTGATCAACACGCCGCAACAGGCCTTGGAGCAGGTTCCGGCGGGCTCCACCGCCGCCGAAGCCGTGGGGGAAATGCTGCGCCAGGCGGTCGACTGGTTCATGACCCACCCAGATCTGGCCATCGCGCAGGCCGAGCTTTTCACCTGGTCGTTGCGCAACAATCCCGCCATGGCGACCCAGATCTATGCCGATGCCGGCCGGGCGACAGAGCAGGCCATCGAAAAGGTCGTGGGCGCCGGGCTGGACAAAACCGCATCGGTCACCGTCAGCCGTTTGCTGATCAATCTGCTCGACGGGCTGCTGGTCGCTTGGTCCGCCCATAGCGACACGGAGCGTCTGAAGACGGAAACCGAAACGGCGTGTCAGGCAATGAAGCTGCTGGTGGCGACTTTCGAAAAGGTTCCAGAGGCAGCTCGAACGTCATGAGAATCCGGCGCGGGATCCTGATGTTCAGAACTTTTTAAGTATGGAATTGTGTCGGCCCCCTGCCCGCTCAACAGCGTTGTCGAGGAACAGACATAACGCCAGCGCAGAAGAGATCAGGCAACTTGAAGTCGGTGATGAAGTTATAAATCGAGTGTGCTGAAACAGTGACCACTCGAATGCTTCATATGAAATGAGACAGGCGACGCAGAAACAAAAAAGTGCAAACCTGAACATGTAAAAAGAGGGAAGCGCAAACTGCGCCCCCTAAATGAAACACATGCTGCTGACAGCCTATGCCCTGCCGATAGCGGAAGTGGTGTATCGTTCAGTGAGTCGGCAAAATCGTGCCCCATTTCCGGCAGAAGAACCAACTTCGCCCCGGGAATCGCATTAACGGTGGCAATCCCTCCGCCGGTGGCGACCATCAAATCCTTATCCCCGTGAATGACCAAGGTGCTGCACCTTATTTGCCGCAGTTTCTGGCATCCACAACGAAAGCCCCGCCGCCAGGCACTCATCAGTACCTGCGCACCGCCACGGACGACGGCGACTTTCGCAGCGTTCTCTACTACCGACTCAACATCTTGCGCTTGCGGACCACACCGTTGCGCGAGCGGCCAGAAGACATCGCTCTGATCTGCTGGAGCATCAGCCAGCGCCTGCTGGTTCAGGGCCAGCCGCCGGGGGGGGCCGACATCCCGACCGCTCTGCTCCCGCATCTGAGCCGTTATGCCTGGCCGGGAAATTTCCGGGAACTGGAAAAAGTAATCGAACGGGCGATGCTCTCCGCCCGAGAACTGCTGCACGACCACGGCCTGGACGAGCATTACCTGGCCCGCTTGCCGCCCGATCTAATCAGCTTGGCCGGCAATCAAAAATCCGTGAGAATGCCATCTGGCCATTATCGTACGGAACGCACTTATGCCACGGAAGCGAAAAGGAAGCGACGGAGGATCGATCGCCCTATTTGCCTTGATGTTCGTTGTTGCCCTTATGGCGCAGATCCCCAAATACGTGTGGATTACGCTCGGGATTATGCTTGCCATAGGCGTGTTGGCCTGGGTTGTCAGACGTTTGACGCGAAAAAAGCTATACATCCCTGAAGGAAATGACCTCCCCGCAAAGTTTGCTGGTGCCTCAAGGCGGCCAAGCTCACCGACGGTCACTGTTCAATTCAGCACAGGCCCCCAGGAGCGTGAGTTTCACAGAGCCCGCGTGGGAGCAGCAAGAGAGGGTCTGAATTTTACGATCCCGAAATCAAATACCAAATCCACGGGCGTGCGTTGGCTTGCCGAGGGTGAAGCCGTCACTGTCGCCGATCTACAGATTCCTGGTGGATTTCTTTACCTCTGTGAACGAGCCACACAGTTTGGTAATGAGGAGCCATCACTGATTGATGCCACACTTCGTGTCGCGCGCTCATCCATGAGCTTGACTGATCGGCAGATGTCCTATTGGCCTAGCTACAACTCCATCACACCTGAGGCGCGGCGCGCGTACCTGCAGTGGTTGTCGGGAGGCCGCCGTCAGCCAGCGGATGCAGGTTATGTATTCTTGTTCTTCTACGGCCTTGAGCGTCGAGCCCTGATCGATGCGCCAGTTGATCCTCAGGCAAAGGCTGAGCTTCCTGCCATCAAAGCCGAAGTTCACCGTCTTCTCGATCTTTACGGTGATAACTATTCTTTCCGCGGATACGCTACCCGCTTCCTTGCACATCTCGATGCGGGCACAGTCGAATCCCAGAGCTATTTAACCGAGCCAGATATCACCGCCGTCGATGGCTACGAACTGCCCATGACGCTTCGTATCGCGTTAGGTCAAATGGCCGTGGACAAATATCCGCTCAACGCAAGCTGGGCTCTGACTTGGGCATTGACTGAGCCCAACATCTCCAGGCGCACCCCCGTTACCCGTTGCCCGGAGCAGTTCGCAACGCTTTTCAAAAACGAGTTCGCAAAACGCTTTCCCAACGGCATTCCCTTAACCCGGAACAAGACCAAGCTAAAAACGGCTTATCGGCCAGCATCCGCTGGTCTGAGCATTCCAGCAGTATCGGTAGGCGACTTGCCGGACGTCGCTGCGACCTCAGGAACGCGAAACAAGCTTCAGGTTATCGTAGAGGACTGCAGCGCCGTGCTCGATCCTTACAGCCGGTACTTGGGACGCAACCCAGACGCCGCCAACAGCCTGGAATCAATTCTGCAACTGCCCATAGAGCTGTGGCCTGATGAAGCCAAAGCGGAACTGGAGCAATTAGAACAACGTGTAGGTGGAGAGATCATCTGCATGAGTTTCGGCGAGCTGGCAGGTCGATTCAAATCCGCTGGTGCACTTTCTCGCGACAAAGTTCTCGCCCTCGCCCGCGCGCTGGAGAGCATGCGTATCGGTCTAGAGCCGGATGTTCTTTCTGGCAGCCGCACACCCAAAGCAGAAGACACCATTGCGTTGTTCGCCGCAGATTCGGATGAAGGCACGCTTCGTTCCAACGATGCATACGGCGCCGCAGCAGTAACGCTTGATCTGGCTAGTGCAGTAGCCGCTGCAGACGGCGACACCTCACTCGAAGAAGTGAAACTCCTGTTCAGTCACATCGACTCATGGGATCACCTCTGCGGAGCGCATCGTAAACGTTTGAAAGCACACCTGCAGATTCAACTCAAGCAGCCCCCAACGCTGGCAAGTCTCAAGAAGAAGTTGGAGCCGCTCACCTCAGAAGCCAAACGAAAGATTGCCGGTTTCCTAGCCCATCTAGCTCAAGCAGATGGGGAGGTTACGCCGCAGGAAGTGAAACTTCTCGAGCGCGTCTATAAGTCCCTTTCCCTAGACCCTCAGCTTGTCTACAGCGATCTGCATAGCGCCGCAGTGCGCCCGCTCCAGACGGAGCCAGTAGCCTCGATGGACGCGGCACCGACGGTAGCAAGTGCCGAAGGGGGGGTCACTCTGGATATGGCTAAGATTGCCCGGTTGCAACAAGAGACCGCCGAAGTGTCTGCTCTTCTAGCTAATGTGTTCGGCGAGGAGTCAACGGCTGCCGACGTCCCCCAGATTGACGTCATCGACCAGGGGGAGGATAGCTCTGTTGAGCAGTTCGCGACTGTCCATGGCTTAGATGTCGAACACTCCGCGTTCTTGCGTTTGCTGGTTTCGCGCACCGAATGGAGTCGGGCCGAACTGGAGGACGTTGCCAGCGATATGGAACTGATGCTGGACGGCAGCTTGGAGCGAATCAATGATATGGCCTTCGAATTGTTCGACATTCCCGTGACCGAAGGCGATGACCCCATCGAAATCAACCCCGATATTCTGGAAGAATTAGCCCTATGAGTAAGATTCGAGCCAAGGATCGCGATGCGGTCATCCAATCGCTACGCGCAGGTGTAGTGCCACGTGTAGGCCAACATCTGATTCAGGTGGGCCGAGCTGGTGAGCTCGATTCCCTGCTCAAGGATGTGGATCGTCTGGCAGACGGCGGTTCAGCCTTCCGTGTTGTGGTTGGCGAATACGGTGCTGGTAAAACGTTCTTTCTCAATCTGGTGCGCGGTATCGCCATGGAACGCAAGCTGGTGACCATGCATGCCGACTTGAATCCGGATCGGCGTTTACATGCGTCAGGTGGCCAAGCGCGCTCCCTCTATTCTGAACTTGCAAAGAACATGGCTACCCGCACCAAACCTGATGGAGGTGCACTCCAGGGAGTGGTGGAGAAATTCATCTCCCAAGCCAAAACTGAAGCCAAGACGAAAGGTGTGGAGAGCGAAGCGATCATTCGTGAGTACTTGGCGGAACTCACCGAAATGGTCAACGGTTATGACTTCGCAGATGTGATTGCCGCTTATTGCCGCGGTTTTGAGGACGGCAACGAGCAACTCAAGGCCGATGCGATCCGCTGGCTCCGTGGTGAGTTTTCCACCAAGACCGATGCGAGGGCCGCACTAGGCGTGCGTACAATCGTTGACGATGCTTCTATATACGATCAGCTCAAATTGCTGTCGCGGTTTGTACGTTTAGCGGGTTTTGGTGGTTTGATGGTCTGCCTTGACGAGCTCGTAAACTTGTACAAGCTGGCGAATGCCCAAGCCCGGAACGCAAACTACGAACAGATTCTGCGCATCCTCAACGATTCCCTGCAGGGTTCAGCTGAGGGTCTGGGCTTTGTGCTAGGTGGAACGCCCGAGTTTTTGATGGACACTCGTCGCGGTCTCTATAGCTACCCTGCCCTGCAATCCCGACTCGCTGAAAACAGCTTTGCGAGATCCGGCTTAGTCGACTTATCAGGCCCTGTAATTCGCCTCAGCAGCCTGACACCCGAGGACTTCTATGTTCTATTGCAGAAGCTTCGAAATGTTTATGCCTGCGGCGAGCCTGAGAAATTTTTGTTGCCCGACGAGGCCATTCCCGCTTTCATGGCGCACTGTAGTCAGCGTCTTGGCGAAGCTTACTTCCGCACGCCGCGAACGACCATCACCGCTTTCATCAATCTACTCGCCGTGATTGAGCAGAATCCGGAAGCGGATTGGCGTAGCCTGTTGGGCGCCATCGAACTGACCAAAGACGATGGTGGGCAGCAAGATCTTGAGGTCGAGACCGATGATGAACTTGCCACCTTCAAGCTCTGATTCTTCGTCTTTTGAACTTCTCCATCCCGAGATTCAGCAGTGGATCTGGACGCAGGGATGGACGTCATTGCGCGATGCTCAGGAGTGGGCAGCTCCTGCCTTGGTGGATGCAGATCGCGATGTAATCATCGCAGCATCCACTGCGGCGGGTAAAACGGAGGCAGCGTTTCTGCCCATCCTGACAAACCTGCTGAACGACACAGACAGTGCTGGTGCTGTTCTTTACATCAGCCCACTCAAGGCATTGATCAATGATCAGTGGGACAGACTAAGCCGCCTGTGCGAACGGCTTGATGTGCCTGTGGTTGCTTGGCATGGCGATGTTTCATCGAGCAGAAAGCAACGATTTCTAAAGTCGCCAGAAGGTATTCTTCTGATAACTCCCGAATCACTCGAAGCTTTGTTCGTAAACCGCGGTTCTAGCCTTCCAGGGATCTTTCAGAACCTGCGCTATATCGTGGTAGATGAATTACATGCATTTATTGGTAGCGAGCGCGGTAAGCAGTTGCAGTCTCTGATGCAGCGGGTAGAACTCGTTGTTGCCCGTACGTTGCCTAGGGTTGGTCTTTCCGCCACGTTAGGTGAAATGTCCTTGGCGCGCATGTTCTTGAGGCCAGTTCACCCGGATGACATAACAGTTATCGAATCCAAATCTACCGGCCAAGAACTTCAAGTCCAAGTACGCGGTTACATTGAACGCCCGATACAGGATGTGGTAACCGAGCATATCAGCCAATCAGGTGTGGTCGATGTACAAGCTTCATCTGAGGAGGCGCAAGCGCGAGGCAACATTTCAGGATCGAGGACGGCAATCGCAGGTCACCTCTACAAGGTACTCAGAGGTCACAACAATCTGATCTTCCCCAACAGGAGGCAGGAGGTCGAATGGTTTGCCGACCGCCTACGTTTGCTGTGCGAGCAAGACGGCCTGCCCAACGAGTTTTGGCCGCACCATGGCAGTTTGTCCAAGGATCTGCGACAGGACGCTGAGCAGGCGCTGAAGGCGGGATACCCTCCGGCCTCTGCCGTATGCACGACCACCTTGGAGTTGGGTATCGATATTGGCAACATCAAGACAGTAGCTCAGATTGGCAGTCCACCATCAGTCGCTAGTCTGAGGCAGCGTCTCGGACGCTCTGGCCGCCGACCGGGAGAACCCGCAACACTGAGAGCATATTGCCGCGAACGACCGTTAACCGATCAATCAGACCTTTCTGACCAACTTAGAGAAGGGCTTGTCCAGACCATTGCCATGATCCGCTTACTGATCGAGGGTTGGTTTGAACCACCCCGATCGCAAGGCATGCACGCTTCAACGCTTGTCCAGCAGTGCTTGTCTACGATTGCACAGCTAGGCGGGGCTTCAGCGACGCAACTATGGAGCATCCTTATCGCCAGTGGAGCTTTTGCGAGTGTATCCAAAGCTGACCTGATAGCTTTGCTCAAATGCATGGGCGAGAAAGAACTCATTGTCCAAGACAGTTCTGGACTTCTGCTCCCGGGAGAGCTCGGTGAGCGGCTGGTTAACCATTACGAATTCTATACGGCGTTCACGAGCGATGAGGAGTTTCGTTTACTCCGGGATGGCAAACAGCTCGGGTCATTACCGATCAGCAAGCCATTGACCAAGGGGCAACGCATCATTTTCGGAGGCCGTCGTTGGGAGGTTCAGGATGTCGACCTTGAGGCAAAAGTGATCGTAGTCACTGCGGCGCATGGTGGTGAACCTCCACAATTCGAAGGGTTGAGTGCACAGGTACATGATCGCGTCCGACAAGAGATGCGAAGCGTACTGATGGAAACGATCCCCTGTCCTTTCCTGGACAATCAAGCTCAAAAACTGCTTGAGGAAGCACGAGCCAATTTCCATGCGATGGGCCTGTATGCCAAGTCCATCGTCGGTTCATCCAATGCTAGCCACCTGCTTACTTGGCGAGGGGACTACACGAATGATGCTTTGGCATTGCTGCTCAAGCATAAGGGCATTCAGTGTGAGAGTACTGGACTCAGTTTAGAGGTGGCGTTTGACGAAAACGATACGCGGCGAGCATTGCGTGTTGTAGGCGAAATGGACATCTCAGATATAGAGCCCATTCTGGCTGACGTCGAAAATTTGATAAGGGAAAAATGGGACTGGGCTTTGCCCCCTTCACTCCTCATGCGATCGTTTGCTTCAAGTCAACTTGATTTGCGTGGAGCCATCGAAACGGCTCGAATGCTCAGTGACTAATCTTGACGGCTGTAACTTGACAGCCTCTTGTTCAAAGGCGCTCGCGCCGATCGGGTCACAGCATTCAGCCAGCCGTGGCACATCGCGCATATTAATCTGCACCGGACAATGGGCGCAGTGACCCTAGTTGCAATCTAATCTAGTCCTTGTGTCATTCACTGGCATGCACCCGCGTGCGGTTGCGCCCTTCGTGCTTGGCCCGGTACAGGGCCTGGTCGGCCAGGCTGACCCAATGCTCCAGCGAAGCCTCGCCGTCGAGTTGCACCATGCCGATGCTGACGGTCGACGCCAGCTCGCCGCCGGGCACCGGCAACCGATGCTGGCTCCAGGTTTCGCGCAGGCGCTCCAGCAAGGCCAGGGCCTGTTCACGGTCGGTCTGCGGCAGCAGCAGCACGAATTCCTCGCCGCCATAGCGGGCAAACAGGTCCGTACGGCGGACATGGCTTTCGCACACGGCGCTGAAAGCCTTGAGCGCCTGGTCGCCCACCAGGTGGCCATGGGTGTCGTTGACGCGTTTGAAGTGGTCGATGTCGAACATCGCCAGGCACGCCGGACGGCCCTGCAGGCGGACTTGGGCCAGCTCAAGCTGAGCTTGCTCGATGAAGGCGCGGCGGTTGAGGACGCCGGTCAAGGCGTCCCGCGCGGCGGTCTGGCGCAGTTCCTGTTCCAGGGATTTGCGACCGCTGACGTCGCGGATCTCCGCCACCTGGGTGCCATCGTCGAGGGCCGCGAGCGTCAGCTCCGCAGCGAACCGGCTGCCGTCGCAGCGCACCGCCACCCGGTCCAGCGCCACACCGTCGCAGCGGCCCAGCTGTTTCTGCAAATCTTCGTCGGTTTCGAACAGGTCTTCCAGCGGACGCTCGTACAAAAATTCCCGCGGGCAGCCGAACAGGTGCTTGAGCACCGGGTTGGCATCGACGATCCGGCCGTCGCGCACGATCACCACCGCGGCGCTGGTGATGTTCATCAGGCGTTCGAAGCGCGCCGCACTGCTCTGGGCCGCCAGCAGGAAGCGGCGCAGGCTGAGCAGGGTCAGGCCGAACAGGCACAGGATCCACAACGGATAACCGACGTTGTAGGCGAGCATTTCGGCGGCGGGCTCGACGTCTTGCCGGCCCTGGCTCTGCGACAGGCCCTCGAACAGACCGAGAACCCCGCTGCCGGCGGCGCTCAAGGCCAGCAAGCCGAACATCAGCGCGGCGAAGAGCCGCGCGCTGTGCAACCGACGGTCGCCCGGCAGCCGCAGCAGCGCATGGCAGGCCATCCCACGGACAAAGGCGCTGAGGAACGCATACAAGGCCACGACGTCACCGGCCTCCAGCGGCTGCACCAGCCAGTGCCACAGCCACCAGGGCGCTGCGGCCAGGAAGGTCACCGGTATCAGCCACCAGGGCGTGGGCCGGCCGAGGAAACGGAACACGCCGATGACCAGCACCGTTTCCCCCGCGGTCAGCAAGCTGTGGCAGAGCACGTTGTAGGGCAACGAGGCCGTATAGGCGGTGCCTTGCGCCAGGTACTGGCCCACCGTCACCAGCAGGACGCCGCATGTCCACAGGCCAGGCCCTGGATGGGGCCGCGAGTAGTACCACAGCGCCAGGCAAATGATGGCGCTGGCGATCAGAATGTTGGTACCGATCAGGTGGGGTGACAGCAACAAGGCATTCATGGCGGCGGGAGTCTGCAAACCGAAGGGGTCGATCACCGTGACAGGAGCGCCCGGCGATGCCTACGAGTTTTCTGCCGGGCCCGTCCGAACTTTAGGCTTCCTGCGAAAAATCCGCCCGTCGGGCTACAGGGTTTGCCTGCCGCCGCCCAAAGAATGCGCTTGACCTTAAAGGCAGCTTTAATCTTAGGGTGCACACCACCCCGACCCGGTACCCTCAATCTTCATAGGAAACACCATGCAAACCGTCCTGGGAGCAACCGGCCAGATTGCCATGGAGCTGGCCCGCGAACTGCACCGAACCCATACGCAAGACATCCGGCTCGTCAGCCGCAAGCCCCTCAAGGTCAATGACTCCGACACCTTGGCGCCGGCCGACCTTCTGGATGCCGAACAAGCGGCCAAAGCGGTGAAGGGCAGCAGCATCGTCTACTTCACCGCCGGCCTGCCGCCGGACACGCAAGTGTGGGAAACACAGTTCCCCGTGATGCTGCAAAACGCACTCGACGCGACCCGTGCGGCCGGTGCGAAGTTCGTGTACTTCGACAACACCTACATGTACCCGCAGGATGCGCGCGTGCTGACCGAAGACGCTCCGTTCGAGCCGTTCGGCCGCAAAGGCCGGGTGCGCGCGCAGATGGCGTCCATGGTCCTTCGGGAAATGCAGCGAGGCGACATCCCCGTCGTCATCGGCCGCGCCCCGGAGTTCTATGGGCCGGGCAAGACCCAGAGCTTCACCAACGCCCTGATCCTCGACAACCTCAAGGCCGGCAAGACGCCCCGCGTGCCCGTGCGGGACGATACCCGGCGCACGCTGATCTGGACGCCGGACGCCAGCCGTGCCCTGGCCGCGCTGGGGAACACGCCGGACACCTACGGCCAGACCTGGCACCTGCCCTGCGACGACGACCGCCTGACCTACAAGCAATTCGTGGCGCTGGCGTCCGGCATCGTCGGCAGGGAACCGACCTACAAAGTGCTCGGCAAATGGACGCTGACCGCCGTCGGCCTGATCGCCAAGCCAGTGCGCGAACTGCGCGAGCTGCTGCCGCGGTACGAACACGACAACCTGTTCGATTCCTCGAAGTTCAAGCGGCGTTTCCCGGAGTTCAGGGTCACGACCTACCGTGAGGGGCTGAGTCAGGTGCTTGCAGGTTCGGGGCGCCGCTAGACGCCGCGCCCCGCTCTGAGCGGGTTGGCGGGTGCCCCGACACCGGGGCACCCGCGCTTGACCCTCCCTCAAAACACACCGCAACGCCCCGCCTCATCTCCTCCTTGCAAAACCCCGGCGACCGTCTAGTTTTGTGTTAGTTCCCACTAAATAACATCAAAACACCATCACCCAGCCAGGAGGCGCCCTCCCCCAGAAAACCATCAGCACACTGCCTTTAGTCACTGAAACGGATCTCAGTCAAAACGAATCAAGAGGGATGCTTGATGAAGCGCAGTCTTTTGCACCGTGTGCGTTCGGCACGCGGGCCTGCTGATCATTTCTGGGTGTCGTTGTTTTGCTTCTCCGGTCTTGTGATCGCCAGCTTCCTGTTGTTCGAGCAGCAGATCCACGACGTCGTCGCCCAACTCGACCTGTACCTGCCCCGCACACCCGCCCAGCACATCAACCTGGCGCTGCTGCTGATCGCACTGCTGGCCCTGGACGTGGTGCTGCCGGTGCCGTCGAGCATGGTGGCGCTGTTGGCGGTGGCCGCGCTGGGCGGTATCGGCGGGTATCTGGTGATCTTCATCGGCCTGTGCCTGGGGGCCTGGCTGGGATATGCGTTGGGCGCCGGGTATTTCCGGGTGCTGTCGGGCCGTCTCGGGTTGCATCAGCGCAAGCCGGGGCAACTGGCCTACCGGTTGGGCACGCTGTCGTTGATCTGCCTGCGCGGCGTGCCGGTGCTGGCGGAAACCTCGGTGGTGGCCGCCGGCATGCAGCGCTATCCGCTGCGCGCGTTCGTGCTGGTGACCACCCTGGCCAATGCCGGCCTGGCGCTGGCCTACAGCGCCATCGGCACCCTGCTCGTCGAACAGAACGCGCTGCTGGTGACCCTCCTCGCCAGCATGGTGCTGCCGGGGCTGTTCCTCGCCGGGCACAGCCTGTTCAAGAGCCTGCGCAGGCCAGCGCTGGAGCGTCCGCTGCAAGGCCGCTTCGACGTGAGCTACGACTACCCGGTGCTGTTCACCGATCATCTGTTCGACCCGCTCAACCCCTGTCTGCACCAACAGCTCAGCGCCGGGCAACGGGAACCGGTGACGGTGCTGGCGTTCGCCGACGAACAGCTGCTGAAATCCTCCCCGCAGCTGTCGGGACAGATCGAAGCCTGGTTCGCCGCCCACGCCGGCGACCTGCGCCTGAAGGCGCCGCCCATCGCCGTGCCCGCCGGTGAACTGAGCAAGACGGCCGAGGTGCTGCAGCAGCTGTACGCCGACATGCTGGAACACGGGCTGGACCGGCACTGCTATGTCCTGGCCCTGGGCGGCGGCGCCGTGCTGGACTCGGTGGGCTACGCCTGCGCGACCTTCCACCGGGGCATCCGACTGATCCGCATCCCCAGCACGGTGCTGGCCCAGAACGACGCCGGCATCGGGGTGAAGAACGGCATCAACGCCTTCGGCCAGAAGAACCTGCTCGGCGCGTTCTACCCCGCCACCGCCGTGATCAACGACTTTCAGTTGCTGACCAGCCTCAGCCGCCGCGACCAGATCGCCGGACTGGCCGAAGCGGTCAAGGTGGCGCTGATCAAGGACGACGCGTTTTTCCAATGGATGGAGCAACAGGCCGACGCCCTCGCCCGTTTCGATCATCCGGCCAGCCGCTACGCCATCCGCCGCTGCGCCGAGCTGCACCTGGGGCACATCACCGGCGCCGGCGACCCCTTCGAACGCGGCAACGGCCGGCCACTGGACTACGGCCACTGGGCCGCGCACCGGCTGGAGAACCTCAGCCGTCACCGCCTGCGCCACGGCGAGGCGGTCGCGGTGGGCATGGCCCTGGACGGGCTCTACGCCAATGCCCTGGGGCTGTTGAGCGATGCCGAGACCGAACGTGTGCTGAATCTGCTGACCCGGCTCGGCTTCAACCTGTGTCCGCCGGAACTGGCGCTGAAAGATGCCCAGGGCCGTTCCCAGGTGCTGCTCGGGCTGGAGGAGTTCCGCCAGCATTTGGGCGGGCAGCTTTCCATCCCGCTGCTCAACCGCATCGGCGCATCCATCGACCTGCATGAGATCGATGACCGGCTGATGGAGCAGGCGCTGGCCCGGCTGTCCTCCCGCAGTGCGGCGGCACCCGCCTTGAACGAGGGCTGCGCGCAATGAGCCAGATGTCGGGCCTCAAGACCTGGATGACCCTCGGCCGGATCTCCAACCTGCCGACGGTGTGGACCAACACCCTGGCCGCCGCGCTGTTGGCCAGCAGTGCCGGCGCCCTGGCGCCGCCGTCGTCGTTGGTGTGGGTCCTGCTGCTGGTCACGCTCTCGCTGCTGTACCTGGCCGGCATGCTGCTGAACGACCTGCTGGATGCCGACTGGGATCGGCAGCACCACAACCCGCGGCCGATCACCCTGGGTCTGGTCAGCCGGGAACACGTGCGCCGCGCCACCGTGCTGTTGTTGGTACTGGCGGCAGCCTCGGCATTGGGCCTGAGCCGACTGACCGAGCAGCCGCACTGGCTGCTGGGCAGCGTCGTGCTGCTGGTGGGCTGCATTCTCGGCTACAACCTGCTGCACAAGAAGTACGCCCACAGCGTCTGGCTGATGGGCGCCTGCCGTTCGGCGCTGTACCTCACCGCAGCGGCCAGCCTGGCGGTGCCGCCGGAGCCCATCTGGCTGTGCGCCGTTTTGCTGGGCGTGTACATCAGCGGGCTGACCTACCTGGCCCGCCAGGAACACCGCAACCAATTGCTCAGCCGCTTGCCGCTGGCCCTGATGCTGAGCCCGCTGGCCCTGGCGGTGTACGCGGACAATCTGTGGTTCTGGCCTGTGCTGGTTTTGTGGCTCGGCTGGCTGGGATGGCACTACCGGCGGCACCTTGCCGATCCCCGACGACGGCAGGTGCGTGCCTTCATCGGTGCGGGGCTGGCGGCCCTGCCGCTGTTCGATGCCCTGGTGATGGCCGTGGCCGATCAGCCGCTGGGCAGCCTGTTCTGCGTGATGGTGTTTTTCCTGCTTCCCCACTTTCAGCGCTGGGTGAAACCGACATGAACATGGACGTCACCGTACCGCCCACGGATGCACTCGACATGCGCCGCGAATGCCTGGCCGAACGGCGCCAGGCCCTGAGCCGCCAGCTGGATCAGACCGAACTGCAATGGTGGTGCGAAGCGCAGGAGCAGCTCGCCCGATCCCCGGACGCTGACACCGCCGCGCGTTTGAGCAGCCAATGCAAACGCCATCTGCGCGAACGGGGCATGCCCGACAGCGGCTGGAGCACCCTGGAACTGGCGCGCGCCTTGTTGCTGGCCCACGTGCTCGAACACCACGGCCCCGGCGCGCAACTGCCCTTGCTGCACCAACTGTTTCGATGGGGCGACGACCACGAAAAGATCGCCCTGCTCAAAGCCCTCGACTGGCTCGACAGCCATGGCCGTTGCCTTGAACTGGCGTTGCAGGCCGGCCGCACCAGCAACAGCCAGGTGTTCGCCGCCCTCGCCCTCGACACCCCTTACCCGTCGCGGCACTACCCCGAGCGGGCCTTCCACCAACTGGTGCTGAAGGCTCTCGGCATGGGGCTCGACGCCGCACGCCTGAACGGCCTTGCGCAGCGGCACAGCGGCACCCTCAACCAGTTGGCCCTCGACCTGTTGGAAGAGCAGCTCGCCGCCGAACGCACGGTGTCCGCCGGCCTGCCCCGGGTGATCGCCTTCAGCCTGCTCGGCCCTGCGCAACGCCAGCGGCTGGAAGACCTGAACCGGCAGCACCGCTTGCCGCCGGAGTGGCGCGCCCGCCTGGCCGGCACCCCATCGAACTGAAGCCCAACCCGCCTGTGCCTTTGACGAGGAGTCACCATGCCCAAGTACTTCGATCCGCATATCCATATGGTCAGCCGCACCACCGACGACTACCAGAACATGGCGGCCGCCGGCATCACCGGGGTGATCGAGCCGGCGTTCTGGCAGGGCCAGGCCAGGACCAGCGTCGGCAGCTTCGTGGACTACTTCGACACCCTGCTGGGCTGGGAGCGCTTTCGCGCCAGCATGTTCGGCATCCATCACTTCTGCACCATCGGCCTTAACCCAAAGGAGGCCAATGACCTGTCGGTGGCCAACGAAGTGCTGGAGGTGCTGCCGCGCTATCTGGTGAAGGACGGTGTGGTGGCGGTCGGCGAGATCGGCTACGACGACATCACCCCTGAAGAGGACCGCTTTCTGGCCGCTCAACTGGAGCTGGCCAGGCAGTTCAATCTGCCGGTGCTGGTGCACACCCCGCACCGCGACAAGATCGGCGGCACCAAGCGTACCCTGGCCGTGATCCGTGAAGTCGGGATCGCCGAGCATCTGGTGATCATCGACCACCTCAACGAACTGACCCTGCCGCTGGTGCTGGACAGCGACTGCTGGCGCGGCCACTCGATCTACCCCAACACCAAGATGTCGGAGACGCGCATGGTCGCGCTGCTCCAGCAGTACGGCACGGAAAAGATGGTGGTCAACAGCGCCGCCGACTGGGGCATCAGCGACCCGCTCAAGGTGCCGAAGACAGGCCAGGCGATGCTGGACGCCGGCTTCAGCGAAGCCCAGGTCGAAAAGGTGCTGTTCCACAACCCGGTGGACTTCTTCGCCCAGAGCGGCCAGCTCGACAAGGCGCTGGTCGGCACACCGTTGCCCATCGATCAGCGTCGCCAGTGGCAGGAAAACTCCGCCCTGCGCGGTCAGGATCCGGTGATCAAATGAGCGCAGCCGCCGGTTGGACGGCCGCCCAGGTCGGCTATTGCAGCAACGTGCATCCGACCCATGACCTGGCTGGGCTGCGGGCCTCCATCGAGCGGCACTTTCAGAGTGTGCGCCGGCTGCGGGGCTTCAGCGAACAGGACAGCGGCCTGTGGATCTGCGCCCGCGCCGCCGCCGAACTGCGGCAGGCGCCGGCACGTTCGCGGTTCCTGAGCCTGCTGCAACAAAAGGGCCTGCGCCTGACCTCGCTGAACGGCTTTCCTTACGGGCAGTTCCATGACGGCGCGGTGAAGGCCGAGGTCTACCTGCCCGACTGGTCCATGCCGCAACGCCTGGACTACAGCCTCGACCTGGCGCACCTGCTGGCGCAGGCCTTGCCGGCGGACTGCCCTCAGGGCGTGATTTCCACCGTCCCCTTGGGTTATGCCGCCGGCTGGAGCCCGGCGTTGCAGCAGCGGGCCGAGGATCAGTTGCGCCAGCTCACGGCCTCGCTGGCCAGGCTGCACCGGGAAACGGGCAAGAAGATCGTGTTCTGTCTGGAGATGGAGCCCGATTGCGTCTTGGAGAACACCGACCAGGCCATCGCGTTCTTGCGCCATTGGCGAACGGTCGATCCGAACCATGGCCATCTGGCGCTGTGTTTCGACGTCTGCCATCAGGCCGTGATGTTCGAAGACTGTCATCAGTCGCTGAACCGGCTGCGTCAGGCCGGGGTGCCGGTCGGCAAGATCCAGCTGTCCAACGCGCTGATCTGCCGCCTGGCCGGTCTGGACGAAAATCGCGCCAAACAGGTCCTCGAGGTATTGAGCGCTTTTTCCGAAACCACCTACCTGCATCAGGTCAAGGCACGGGATGCCGAGGGCCGCTTGATGGCCTGGCCGGACCTGCCCGGCGCGCTTGACGATTGCGCGAAACATCCGGGGCGCTACCCCGAACTGAGGATCCACTTCCACGTGCCGCTGTTCAGCGAACACTTGCTGTTGCCTGAACTCAGCGGCAGTCAGATCGCCCTGGCGCAGACCTTTGACTATCTGGCCGAGCACAAGGACTTTCGTCCCGTGCTGGAGGTGGAAACCTACAGCTGGGGCGTTCTGCCTGCCTCACTGCGGCCCGCCGATGAGCAGGCCCTGCTCGCGGGGATCGGCGCCGAGCTGCGCTGGGTCGAGACGCAACTTAGTCAGCGGCGCCTGCTGCAAGCCCAGGTACAGGAGGTTGGCGCCGATGCCCTCTGAACGCCCGCGTCAACCGCTGATGCTGATCAACGTGGTCGGGCTGACCCCGGCGCTGCTGGGGCCGAACACGCCGCACATCAATGCGCTGCTGAAGACGGCGCAGATGGCCAGCCTGCAGCCGTCGTTTCCGGCCGTCACCTCCACCGTGCAGGCGTCGATCCTCACCGGGCTGCCGCCCTCCGGGCACGGCATCGTCGGCAATGGCTGGTACTTTCGCGATCAGGCCGAAGTGCGTTTCTGGCTGCAGCCCAACGCGCTGATCCAGGGCGAGAAGGTCTGGGACGTGCTCAAGCGCGAGCTGCCGGGCTTTCGCTGCAGCCAGTTGTTCTGGTGGTACAACATGTACGCGAACGTGGACGCCTCGATCACCCCGCGCCCGCATTACCCGGCCGACGGCCGCAAACTGTTCGGCCTCTATTCGTCGCCGCCGGGCCTGCACGAGCGCATCGAGGCGCAGATCGGCGAGTTCCCGTTTCCGGGCTTCTGGGGGCCGGCGGCCGGCATCGCCTCCAGCCGCTGGATCGTCGATTGCGCCCTGCTCGAATTCCGGCTCAACCGGCCAGACCTGCAACTGATCTACCTGCCCCACCTCGACTACAGCCTGCAACGGGTGGGCCCCGATCACTCGTCGGTCGCCGCCGAAGTGCAGGCCATCGACCAGGAAGTCGGCCGCCTCCTGGACTTCGCCGGGGAACAGGGCACGGCGGTGATGCTGCTGTCCGAGTACGGGATCGAAGCCGTCGAACGCTCGGTGTCGATCAACCGCACGCTGCGCGCGGAAGGCCTGCTGCAGGTGCGCCAGTCGCTGACCTGGGAGCTGTTGGATCCGGGGGCCAGCGCCGCCTTCGCCGTGGTCGATCATCAAGTCGCGCACATCTATGTGAAGCACGCCCGTGACATTCCGCGGGTCAAGGCACTGCTGCAACGGGAATCCGGCATCGAACAGGTGCTGGACAAAAGCGAACAGCGCGCCCGGCAACTGGATCACCCGCGCAGCGGCGACCTGGTGGCCGTCGCCGCCCCAGGGCACTGGTTCGACTACCGCTACTGGCTCGACGACCGCAAGGCGCCCGACTTCGCCCGCACCGTGGACATCCACCGCAAGCCGGGCTACGACCCGCTGGAGCTGTTCATCGACCCCGCCATCCGCTTTCCGAAACTCAAAGTGGCGCGCCGCCTGCTGCAAAAGAAGCTCGGCTTTCGCTACTACATGGACCTGATTCCGCTGGACACGGCCATGGTCCGCGGCAGCCATGGCCGCCCGCCTGCCGACGAACAGAGCGGCCCTTTGCTCATCACCGATTGCGACCTGCCGTTGCCGCAGCGTTTGGCGGCGACGGCGGTCCATCAACTGCTCCTGCAGCATTTCCTGGGGCAGACCTACACCCACCTGGCCAATGCCAAGGAGCTCACATGCGGCGAGCCATCTCCATAACCGTTCTCAGTACCCTGGCAGGATTAGCCCAGGCGGGAACGAACGACACCTTCGATTGCAGCAACTTCCTGCAATTCGGCGGAGACCTGAACAAGACCCGGGCCGAATTCGCGCAAAGCCCGGAAACCATGAGCTGGAACTGGTTCGCCTGCCTGAACCAACCGGCCTCCGCGAACAGCCCCGACCGGGTCTGGGAAACCATGAAACCGTCGGATCAGGTGTACCTGAGCAACGGTGCCCAGCCCCTGCCCTACGCCCAGCGCGTACCGACGCCCCAGGCCGTGCTGGACAAGGCCAGGCAGCAACAGATGAACCTGAGCCGGGTGTTCCACAACCTCAACGCCGTCCAGCAGGTCGACGGACTGATCCTGGAAATGGGCGGTGACGTGCCAGAGGCCGAACGCGGCAAACCGGTGCGGTTCCAGCTGCTGATGGGCGAAGGCACCTTCGACTACATCGTCGAGAAGCAGGTCTACAACATGAACGGTCAGTACGCGCTGACCGGCAACCTGGCCTTCCCCTCCGACGCCTGGGAACTGAAGTCCGGCTGGCTGTGGATCGGCAATGACGCGGCCTACCAGAAGCGGCTGGAAGACGATGGCTACTACATCGCCCAGGCCTACTACCAGGACAAGGACGGGTATCAGGTGGGCTATGCCGCGCTGAGCGCCCTGCACGTGATCAACAAGCTGAACCCCGGCTGGGTCTGGACCACCTTCGAGAACCGCAACAACAGCAAGTACACCGTGACCAATGCGATTCCGCCCACGCCGATGACCAACAGCACCGGCCCCACCGCTGCGGCGCAGCCGGTCAACACGCAGTTCCAGGGCCAGTTCCCGCCGTTGGCGCAATACGAACAGATCGGCACTCAGATTCGGACGACTCCCACCCTGCTCGCCAACTCCCAGCTGGAGTCGGCCTTCCAGAGCCAGTCCTCGTGCTTCGCCTGCCACGACACGGCCGCGTACTCGAAGAAGGACGGCTACTTCAATTTCGCTCTGAAACAGCAAGGAGGCATCGTTTACCCCACTGCCTTGGTGCCGGCATCGGACTTTGCCGGTTACAACAAACTGGATTTTGTCTGGTCGCTGAAGCGCGCCCAGTGGCAACGCTAAGGAGCATGACATGAGCGTACTGAACTTCCCCCGCATCTACATGAACGGCCATATGTTCTGGAACCCGCCGACGGCCAACAACAACGACACCTACCCGCTCTACGACGCAGTGAAGATGGAGATGAACTGGCGCTTCCTGGAGCACTACAACGTCACACCGGAAAATGCCGCCACCGACCTGATGCCATGGATCATCGCCCCGCGGGTGCTGCACGAGGCGCCTGCCTACGTCACCCAGGTGCCGGGCAACGTCGGCATGAGCTCCCCCACCATGCTTCCGGGCGAATGGGACCTGTTCGGCGATAACGCCTGCGGCACCGTCAACTACGACCAGACCCGCTCCGTCATCATCGGCGGCGAGCTCCCGAACGGCGGCTACGTCAATCAGGATCCGTTGATCAACCAGACCTACAACCTGTTCGGCAACCCGTTCGGCAGCACCAGCCCCACCGCGGCCCGCTTCGTCGACGTCAGCCCCTGGCAGAACACTTTCACGGCGCTGTACTTCGACAAACTGGTGCTGGGCGACGACCAGTGCGGCCTGACGCTCAACCGGCAGTACCGGATGCTGGACCGCTTCCTCAACTTCAACTGGGCGGCGACACTGCGCGGCCTGATCTACGTGACCGTCACCTGGCAAACCTGCTTCCCGAGGGAGAACCTGAGTTGGGCGATCGGCGATTCCGCCCTGCTGCGCAACCTCAAGGAACAGATGGAACAACAGAACGCCCAAGGTTTGATGTTCCGGTTTTCCTCCTACCTGACCTGCTACGACAGGAACGGCGTGTTCAACAACTACCCGTTCGTCGACACCCGTTCCGATTCACCCTTGGCGTTGGCTCAACTGCAGGACATGTACCAGAAAGGGCTGGACAACGTCGGCAGCATTTTCTTCAACCCGGCCTACAGCCGCACATCAGGCACCCTGGGCCTGTGGCTGGACGGCGAGTACCCGACGGCGCCGTCCGGTCGGCGCCTGGTTCCGGCCAAACCGGTTCCCGTCACCGGTGTCGGACAACCCAATAACGAGGTGTCACTGGGCGTCATCTCGGCGCAGGCCCACGGCGACACCCTGTCGCTGGATCTGCTGAACACCTTCCCCAGCTATGCGTTCGACTCGAAGGCCCCCATACCGGTGGCGGAAAAGTTCGATGCCGGCACCTACACGCTCGGGATGCGCCAAGGCGACCAATTCACCCCGTTGGTCGATTTCGGCTTCAAGGAATACCGGCAGTCCGAGTTCGACAAACGCTCGGGCATCCTCGATCTGCCGCTCGACGCCGAAGCACAGAAGCAACTGCAAAGCGGCACCCTCGAGCTGCAAATGCGGGCATCTTCGCCCGTGGTGGCCGCGACCCAGGAGATGTGGACCGCCGAGGTGGTCGAAAGCGGCAGCTTCATCGACGTGGGCGAACGCCGCACGCTGCACATCATGGTGCAGTACGACGGCCAGCCGGCGCCGGCCGGCACCGTGCTGACGGTGGCGGAATACAGCAACCCCTACCTCGTCGGCACGTCCGACTACTACCTGACGTTCAGCAACCACGCCGACTTCACCCTGTTCATCGATCACCCGCAAGACCGTTCGAAGAACAGCCCCAACCTGCCGCAGTTCGAAGGCATGCCGGCCGTCGCACGCAGGGTCAACGACGGCACGGGCCGTCAGATCGTCGCAACCCGCATAGCCGAGGCGTCCCCCACCGAGCAGCCGGTCAGCTACCTGCAATACCTGCCGACGCCCGGTTCGGTGTCCCTGAGCCCCTGCCTGTCGTTCGAGAATCCCATCCTGGCCGAAGGTCAGTTGCAGGATGAACCGAACGGCTCGGTGCAGTACACCTACACCCGGATCCAGACCGACGCCAACGGCGTTGCCCTGTTGACCGTCACCGGACGGGCGGCGGGCTTCCCGACCCTGCGCTTCTTCCTGCACGACAGCGGGCAGCCGCCGTCGATCCCCTTCAGTTTCGCGTCGGGGCAGGCCTACCTCGATTTCCTCGCACCGCTGCGCGTCCTGCCGCAGGAGCCGCAGATGCAGCAGGATTTCGTCGACGAGTGGAACCGCATCTACCAGCAACCCGATGCCGGCGAGCTGATCTGGAAGACCTTCATCTATCCGCGCATCCTGGAGCCCTTCTATTACCTGTACCCGATCATGAACAAGTACATGCCGCTCAATTCGCTGCCGCGGATCGAGGGTGCCATCGACCAGTTCATCGTGCTGATCAGCAAGGAGTATCAGGAGGAAAGCACCCTGGCGATGCCCATTACCCGGGACCTGCCGCAGAGCCGTCGGGCGATCCTGGAGCTGTGGGCGAATGCGCTGGTCAAGCATAACTACCCGCCCTTCCCGCTCAGCCTGAGCGACTACCCGCCACGCAAAGCCTGAAACGGCGGCGCTTCACGCAGGAACGCCGGGTGACAGGCCTGTCACCCGGCACTTGTCCACGGAGAGAGACCCATGCCAATGCACATCCCGGCGCAGCCCCGCGAGGCCTTGCGCCCCCAGACGATCATCGCCGAAGGCCTGCTGAACCCACGCGGCGTCTGCGCCCAGGACGACGGCAGCCTGCTGCTGGCCGAGGCCGGTTCGGGCCTGCCGGACGAACCGTTCAGCGGCCGGATCAGCCGGCTGCGACCCGATCCGCGCAACCCCGGCGCCTACCTGCCACGGGAAACCCTGGCGCAGGGCTTTCGCGCCATGAACATGCAGGCCCGCATGCTGCGGGATGAAATCATGGGGCTTTCGGACATCGCGCTCGGCGACGGCCGCTGCCTGGCCAGCCTGACCGATTACGTCGAAGGCTCCAAACTGCTCGACCTGCAATACAGCCCGCCTGAGCCGGTGTGCCACAGCCGGGGCAACCTCAATGCGCTGTGCTATCACCCGACCCGCCGCAGTTGGCTGGCGGTCAAGCCCGATACCAACCAGTTGGTGGAGTTCAGGCCCGGGCAAGAGGAACGTGTGCTGGTTCAGTTGCCCGAACTGGAACAAGGCCAGGAAGCGGTGCCCGTCACCCTGGTGCACGAACCGGCGACGGACGCCATGCTGATCAGCCTGTTCTCCGGCGAACTGCACGGCGATCCGGATCGCAAGGGCACCGACTTCGCCGACAAGGCCGGCCAGGTGATCCGGGTGTGGCCGGACAGCGGACAGATCGAGCGCCTGATCGACGGCCTGCAACTGCCCACCGGGCTGGCCCTGACTCCCGAGGGCGACGTGCTGGTGCTGGAACTCTGCGACCGCCTGCAGCAACCCCTGACCGCCGACTGGCACGGCGAGCCCCGGCACGGCGGCTTCACCCGCTTCACCGGCCGACTGCTGCGCTGCGACCTGAAAACCGCCCAAGTGACCGTGCTCGCCCGCGACCTCGACACCCCCTCCAACTTGTGCGTGCTGCCGGACGCGGTGCTGATCAGCGAAGGCATGGGCCTGACGGGCCGACCGCTGCCCACGCCGGAGGGCGGCGTGGCAGCGTTGAGTGGGCGGTTGCGTCGGGTGGGGTTCTGAGGGGGGCTGATTTCGGTTTCCGGATCCGCGGAAGTTCTCCGTCAGGCACTGCCTTCAGAAGCGCTCGCGTTGAAGGCTCGACACGCCATTGAATGCGCCCGGCACTTGCGGCTGTCCCTCCTAAGCTGTGAGGATAGCGGCTTTGTCGCCAAGACCGGGCAAGCGCCTTTGCCGTGGAAGAGATTCGGATTGATTGACTGATGATTAAGAATGCGCCGCAAGCGCGCTACCAACGCGCGAAGGATTTCGTGCAAGGCAAGCTTCGCGCCGGGGTCTGGAAACCCGGCGACCTGATTCCTTCCGAGCATCAACTGGTGCAGGAACTGGGCATGTCGCGCATGACGGTCAACCGTGCCCTGCGCGAACTGGCCGACGAAGGCCATCTGGTGCGGATCTCGGGGGTCGGCACGTTTGTGGCCGAGAGCAAGCCGCAGTCTAACCTGCTGCGCATCACCAACATCGCCGACGAAATCATCGCCCGGGGGCACAGCTACACCTGCAAGGTGCTGCACCTGGGACGTGAGGCCGCCTCGATGCAAGTGGCCGCCGCGCTGGCGTTGCCGACGGGAGCGTCGGTGTTTCATTTGATCTGTGTGCACAGCGAAGAAGGCGTGCCGGTGCAGTTGGAGGATCGCTACGTCAATCCCGAGATGGTGCCGGAGTTTCTGCAGCAGGAATTCGGCGAAGGCCTGCAGCCGGCCCGTTATCTGTTGCAGGTCATCCGGCCGGATGAGATGGAGCACATCGTCGAGGCCAGCCATCCCAGCGGCGATGAGAGCAAATACATGCAGATCGATGACAACGAGCCCTGCCTGGTGCTCATGCGCCGGACCTGGAACCAGGGCAAGATCGTCACCTATGTTCGCCTGGTCCACCCGTCGTCGCGCTACCGTCTGGGCAGCCGCCTTCCGGTCAATGGCGCCCACAGGGAGAGTTGATACCTCAGGGCTCCACCGGCTTCAAAATCGAATCGCCAGCAGGCTGGCTCCTACAGGAACACGCATTTCACTGTAGGAGCCAGCCTGCTGGCGAATGGGCCTTACAGGCTCGGCAGCAGCTTCGCCGGCACCAGCGCGTTCAGGCAGCGCGATGCCAGCAGCCCGGTCGCTGCGTCGATGTCCGGCGCGAAGAAGCGGTCCTTCTCGTAGAACGGCACCTCGGCGCGCAGGGCCGCGCGGGCCTGCTCCAGCGCCGGCGAGCTCTTCAGCCCGTCGCGCAGGTCCAGCCCCTGGGCCGCCGCCAGCCACTCCACCGCGAGGATCCCGCGGGTGTTCTCGGCCATCTCCCACAGGCGCTTGCCGGCGGCCGGGGCCATCGACACGTGGTCTTCCTGGTTGGCGGAGGTCGGCAGGCTGTCCACCGAGTGCGGATGGGCCAGCGCCTTGTTCTCGCTGGCCAGCGCCGCCGCCGTCACCTGGGCGATCATGAAGCCGGAGTTCACCCCACCGTTGGCCACCAGGAACGGCGGCAGCTGCGACATGTGCTTGTCCATCATCAGCGAGATGCGCCGCTCGCTCAGGGAGCCGATCTCGGCGATGGCCAGGGCCATGTTGTCGGCGGCCATGGCCACCGGCTCGGCGTGGAAGTTGCCGCCGGAAATCACGTCGCCCTCGGCGGCGAACACCAGCGGGTTGTCGGACACCGCGTTGGCCTCAATTGCCAGCACCTCGGCGGCCTGGCGGAACTGGGTCAGGCAGGCGCCCATGACCTGCGGCTGGCAGCGCAGGGAGTACGGATCCTGCACCTTCTCGCAGTTCTGGTGCGAGTCGGACACCTCGCTGCGCTCGCCCAGCAGGTGGCGGTACGCGGCGGCCGCGTCGATCTGGCCTTTCTGGCCGCGGGCGGCGTGGATGCGCGCGTCGAACGGCGAGCGCGAACCGAGCACCGCCTCGACGGTCAGGCCGCCCACGGCCAGCGCGCCGGCGAACAGGTCCTCGCCCTCGAACAGGCCGCGCAGGGCGAACGCGGTGGACACCTGGGTGCCGTTGAGCAGCGCCAGGCCCTCCTTCGCCGCCAGGGTCAGCGGCTTGAGGCCGGCGACCTTCAGCGCCTCGACGGCCGGCAGCCATTCGCCCTTGTGACGCGCCTTGCCCTCGCCCAGCAGCACCAGCGACATGTGCGCCAGCGGCGCGAGGTCGCCGGAGGCGCCGACCGAGCCCTTGAGCGGGATGTGCGGATAGACCTCGGCGTTGACCAGTGCGATCAGCGCGTCGATCACCTGCCGGCGGATGCCGGAGAAGCCGCGGCTCAGGCTGTTGACCTTGAGCACCATGATCAGGCGGCACAGCGCGTCGCTGACCGGCTCGCCGACGCCGGCGGCGTGGGACAGCACCAGCGAACGCTGCAGGTTCTCAAGGTCGGCGCTGGCGATGCGGGTCGAGGCCAGCAGGCCGAAGCCGGTGTTGATGCCGTAGGCGGTGCGGTTCTCGGCGATGATCCGCTCGACGCAGGCGACGCTGGCGTCGATCTGCGCCGAGGCGCTGTCGTCTAGGGTCAGCGTGACCGGGTTCTGGTAGACGTCACGCAGTTGGGCCAGGGTGAGTTGGCCGGGGGTCAGGTTCAATGCAGTCATGCTCAAGCTCCTTTAGCGTTAGTGATCATCGGCAGGTTCAGGCCCTGCTCTTTCGCGCAGTCGATCGCAATCTGGTAACCGGCATCGGCGTGACGCATCACCCCGGTGCCCGGGTCGTTGTGCAGCACGCGGGCGATGCGCTCGGCCGCCTCGTCGGTGCCGTCACAGACGATCACCATCCCCGAGTGCTGCGAGAAGCCCATGCCCACACCGCCGCCGTGGTGCAGCGACACCCAGGTCGCGCCGCTCGCGGTGTTCAGCAGCGCGTTGAGCAGCGGCCAGTCGGACACGGCGTCGGAGCCGTCCTGCATCGATTCGGTCTCGCGGTTCGGGCTCGACACCGAGCCGGAGTCCAGGTGGTCGCGGCCGATCACGATCGGCGCCGACAGCTCGCCGCTGCGCACCATCTCGTTGAACGCCAGGCCCAGCTTGGCGCGCAGGCCCAGGCCGACCCAGCAGATGCGCGCCGGCAGGCCCTGGAAGCTGATGCGCTCGCGCGCCATGTCCAGCCAGTTGTGCAGGTGCGCGTCGTCCGGGATCAGCTCCTTGACCTTGGCGTCGGTCTTGTAGATGTCCTGCGGGTCGCCCGACAGCGCCGCCCAGCGGAACGGGCCGATGCCGCGGCAGAACAGCGGACGGATGTAGGCCGGCACGAAGCCGGGGAAGTCGAAGGCGTTCTCCACGCCCTCTTCCTGGGCCATCTGGCGGATGTTGTTGCCGTAGTCGAAGGTCGGCACGCCCATCTTCTGGAAGTCCAGCATCGCCTTCACGTGCACCGCCATCGACTGCTTGGCGGCCTTGACCACCGCCGCCGGCTCGGTCTTGGCGCGGGCGCGGTACTCGTCCCAGGTCCAGCCGGCCGGCAGGTAGCCGTTGAGCGGGTCGTGGGCGCTGGTCTGGTCGGTGACCATGTCCGGACGCACGCCGCGGCGCACCAGCTCCGGCAGGATCTCGGCGGCGTTGCCGCACAGGGCGATGGAGATCGCCTTGCCTTCGGCGGTGTACTTGGCGATGCGCGCCAGGGCGTCGTCCAGGTCCTTGGCCTGCTCGTCGACGTAGCGGGTCTTGAGGCGGAAGTCGATGCTCACCTGCTGGCATTCGATGTTCAGCGAGCAGGCGCCGGCCAGGGTCGCGGCCAGCGGCTGCGCGCCGCCCATGCCGCCCAGGCCTGCGGTCAGCACCCATTTGCCGGTGAGGTTGTCGTTGTAGTGCTGGCGGCCAGCCTCGACGAAGGTCTCGTAGGTGCCCTGGACGATGCCCTGGCTGCCGATGTAGATCCAGCTGCCGGCGGTCATCTGGCCGTACATGGCCAGGCCCTTGGCGTCCAGTTCGTTGAAGTGCTCCCAGGTCGCCCAGTGCGGCACCAGGTTGGAGTTGGCGATCAGCACGCGCGGGGCGTTGGCGTGGGTCTTGAACACGCCGACCGGCTTGCCCGACTGCACCAGCAGGGTCTCGTCGTCGTTGAGGTGGGTCAGGCTCTCGACGATCTTGTCGTAGCACTCCCAGTTGCGCGCCGCACGGCCGATGCCGCCGTAGACCACCAGCTCTTTCGGGTTCTCGGCCACCTGCGGGTCGAGGTTGTTCATCAGCATGCGCAGCGGCGCTTCGGTCAGCCAGCTCTTGGCGGTCAGCTGGTTGCCGCGGGGGGCGCGGATTTCGACGTCGCGAAAACGGGTTGGCTTGCTCACCGTGAATCCTCTTGAATCGGCAGTCGTGCCGTTTTGTTGTTGTGGATTGGAGTAAATACAAACATGTATATACAGGATCAATCAAGCGAAATTTGACGACCTGTGCGCTACCTGTCGCTTCGGGTGAAAGGAATGGGCTAACAATGGAAAACGAGCGGCCGGACGGCCGCTCAAAAGGCTGGAACGTTACTTCAGGTTGCCGCTGAGGAACTGCTGCAGGCGCTCGCTCTTGGGGTTGCCCAGCACCTCCTCGGGCACGCCCTGCTCTTCCACCCGCCCTTGGTGCAGGAACAGCACCTGGTTCGACACCTTGCGGGCAAAACTCATCTCGTGGGTGACCATGATCATGGTGCGCCCCTCTTCGGCCAGCCCCTGGATCACCTTGAGCACCTCGCCCACCAGTTCCGGGTCCAGGGCCGAGGTCGGCTCGTCGAACAGCATGATCTCCGGCTCCATGCTCAAGGCTCGGGCGATGGCGACCCGCTGCTGCTGGCCGCCGGAGAGAAACGCCGGGTACTGATCGGCGACCCGCGCCGGCAGGCCGACCTTGTCCAGGTAGCGCCGGGCGCGCTCTTCAGCGTCCTTCTTGCTCACGCCCAGCACCCGGCGCGGGGCCAGGGTGATGTTGTCCAGCACTGTCATGTGACTCCACAGGTTGAAGTGCTGGAACACCATGGCCAGGCGCGTGCGCAGGCGCTGCAACTCGTCGGCGTCGGCCACGCGCATGCCGTGCCGGTCGTGGACCATGCGGATCGGCTGGTTGTCCAGGCTCATGGCACCGTCGTTGGGCGTCTCCAGGAAGTTGATGCAGCGCAGGAACGTGCTCTTGCCGGAGCCGCTGGCGCCGATGAGGCTGATCACGTCGCCGGTCTTGGCGCTCAGCGAAACGCCCTTCAGGACTTCGTGGTTGCCGTAGCTTTTGTGCAGGTTTTCAACGGTCAGTTTGTACATGGGCAAACCTTTCGAATTAGTGGGCCGGGCCAAGGAAGGACAACCAGCGCCGTTCCGCCAGGCGGAACAGGCTGACCAGCGAGAACGTGACGGCCAGGTAGATCGCCGCCGCGATGCCGAACGACTGGAAGGTCAGGAACGTCGCCGAATTGGCGTCCCGCGCGACCTTGAGGATGTCCGGCACGGTGGCGGTGAACGCCACAGTGGTCGAGTGCAGCATCAGGATCACTTCGTTGCTGTAGTACGGCAGCGACCGGCGCAGGGCCGACGGAATGATCAGGTAGACGTAGAGCCTCCAGCCGCGCAGGCCGTAGGCCTTGGCGGCCTCGACTTCGCCGTGGTTCATGCTGCGGATCGCCCCGGCGAAGATCTCCGTGGTGTAGGCGCAGGTGTTCAGGGCGAAGGCCAGGATGGTGCAGTTCATCGCGTCGCGAAAGAACGCGTCGAGCATCGGCTGGGCGCGCACCGCCGCGATGCTGTAGATCCCCGTGTAGCAGATCAACAACTGTATATACAGCGGCGTGCCGCGGAACAGGTAGGTGTAGAACTGCACCGGCCAACGCACCAGGGCATTGGACGAGACCCGGGCGATGGACAGCGGCACCGACAGCACGAAGCCGATGAAGATCGAGGCGCTGAGCAGCCAGAGGGTCATGGCCAGGCCGGTGATGTGGTAGCCGTCGTGGAAAAGGAACGGTTTCCAGTATTCCTGCAGGAGCTCGATCATCGTACGGCCTCCCGGGTGCCGGCGGCGTAGAAGATCTCCAGCCGACGCAAGACGTAGTTGGAGACGGTGGTGACCAGCAGGTAGATCAGCGCCGCCAGCACCAGGAAGAAGAACAGTTGATACGAACTCTTGCCGGCGTCCTGGGCCACCTTGACCAGGTCGGCCAGGCCGATGATCGACACCAGCGCCGTGGCCTTGAGGATGACCATCCAGTTGTTGCCGATGCCCGGCAGGGCGAAACGCATCATCTGCGGGAACACCACCAGGCGAAAGCGCTGCATGCGGGTCAGGCCGTAGGCGGTGGCGGCTTCCATCTGCCCGCGGGGCACGGCGAGGATGGCGCCGCGGAAGGTCTCGGTGAAGTACGCCCCGTAGATGAAGCCCAGGGTGATCACCCCGGCGCTGAACGGGTCGATCTCGATGTACTCCCAGCCCATCGCTTCGGTCAGGTTGGTCAGCCAGGTCTGCAGGCTGTAGAAGATCAGCAGCATCAGCACCAGGTCCGGCACCCCGCGGATCAGTGTGGTGTAGGCCTGCGCCGGCATGCGCAGCAAGGCCGTGCGCGACAGCTTGGCGCTGGCGCCGATCAGGCCCAGGAGCACGCTCACCAGCAGGCACAGAAAGGACAGTTTGACCGTCATCCAGGCGCCTTCCAGCAGCAACGGGCCAAAGCCTTTCAGGCTGAAGCCCGACAGCCCCAGCAGCTGCAGCAGTTCATCGAACATCGCGCACCTCCAGGGCAGAGGCGCCAGGCACGCAGCAGGCTTGGGAGCAACGTTGCGGGAAAGGCAGTGGAGCAAGGATCAGAAATGTTTTTTTCATTGTTATTTCCTGAAGACCGACAAGGGCGCTTGCGGCGCACGGGTACTGTTCATGGAACGCAGATGAGGCGATGAAAACGCAAACACCCCGACCCGGGTCTCGAACCGATCCGTGTGTCGAGGTGTTCGGCCGACTCTAATGCACCTATATTTACTTGTACAGACAGGCTTAAGCATTTGGTCGGTTTGTTCGTCATCCCGTCGGGAACCGTGCAAGGCACCCTCCCCGACGGGCCCGTTCGCGCCCCGTCTGCCGTCGGATCAGCCGTTGTCGATATCGAAGTCGAAGTACTTCGCCCGGATCTTCTCGTAGGTGCCGTCGCGGCGGATTTCGGCCAGGGCGGCGTTGATGGCCTGCTTCAGCTCGACGTCATCCTTGCGCAGGCCGATGGAGGCGCCGACGCCCAGGGTCTGGGTGTCGTGCACGGCCTCGCCGGCGAAGCCGAAGTCATGGCCTCGATCGGTTTTGAGGAAGCCCATGTCCGCCTGCACCGTGTCTTGCAGCGCGGCATCCAGTCGCCCCGACAGCAGGTCCTGATACACCAGGTCCTGGTTCTGGTAGGACAACACGTCGACACCGTTCGGCGCCCAGTGGGCCTTGGCGTAGGCTTCCTGGGTCGAGCCCATCTCCACGCCGATGTGCTTGCCTTTGAGCGACTCGACCGCAGGCTTGATGTCCGAGCCCTTGCGGGCCACCAGGCTGGACGGGGTGTGGTAGATCTTGTCCGAGAAGTCGATCTGCTGAAGACGCTTTTCGGTCACGCTCATCGACGACAGGATGCCGTCGAACTTTTTTGCCTTGAGCCCTGGGATCACGCTGTCCCAAGGGCTTTCGACCCACACGCACCTGGCCTTGAGCTCGGCGCAGATGGCGTTGCCGATGTCGATGTCGAAGCCTGTCAGCGTGCCGTCGGGCGCCTTCGATTCGAACGGCGCGTAGCTGGGGTCGACGCCGAAGCGGATCACCGTCCAGTCTTTGGCGTGGACGCCGCCGGCAGCCAGAAACAGGACGAGCGAGAGGATGATTTTGTTCATGTCGGTCTCCGAGGACACATTCGTTCAAAGCCGTGCTTTGAGGTAAGGCCAGCCTGGGTATTTGGACTCATTGTCAGAGGCTGGTCGGGGGAAACATCGGGTCAGGGCTGCGCCAGGAATCGCTCGACCAGGCGCGCCCAATAGGCGGCCCCGACGGGCAGGTTGCTGTCGTTGAAGTCGTAACCGGGGTTGTGCACCATGCAGCCGTCCGCGCCGACACCGTTGCCCAGGCGCAGGAAGCAGCCCGGACGGGCCTGGAGCATGTAGGCGAAGTCTTCGCTGCCCATCAGCAGGTCGGTGTGCGGCACGACCCGGTCAGTGCCCAGCAGTTCTTGCGCCACCGCAATCGCGAAGTCGGTTTCGCGGTCGCTGTTGATCACCACCGGGTAGCCCATGAGGTAATCGATCTCGACTTCGGCGCCGTAGCTGGCGGCCTGCTGCTGCACCAGCTCGGTGATGCGCGACTTGAGCAAGGCACGCACCTGGGCGCTGAACGAGCGCACGCTCAACTCAAGCCGGGCGGTGCCGGGAATGACGTTGTTGGCGGTGCCGGCCTGCAAGACGCCGACCGTCACCACCGCCGGTTGGGTGGGCTCGACGTTGCGCGCCACGACGGTCTGCAGCGCCATCACGATGCTGGAGGCCACCACCACCGGATCCACCGTCAGATGGGGCCGCGCCGCATGGCCGCCGTTGCCCTTGACGGTGATGTAGACGTTGTCGCCCGCCGCCTGTAGCGGCCCGCGGCGGAACAGCATGGTGCCGGCCGGCGCGCCCGGATGGTTGTGCAGGCCGAACACCGCGTCGCAGGGAAAGCGCTCGAACAGGCCGTCCTTGATCATGCTCAGCGCACCGCTGTCGATGCCGTGTTCCTCGGCCGGCTGGAAGTACAGGTGCACGGTGCCGGAAAAGTTGCGCGTCTGCGCCAGGTGACGGGCGGCGCCCAGCAGCATGGTGGTGTGGCCGTCATGGCCGCACGCGTGCATCTTGCCGTGATGGCGGCTGGCGTAGGGCAAGCCGGTCTGCTCCAGGATCGGCAAGGCGTCCATGTCGGCGCGGATGCCGATGCTGCGCGGGCCGTCGCCGACTTTCAGCGTACCGACCACGCCGGTTCTCCCGACGCCGGTGGTCACGGCGTAGCCCCACTCCTCCAGCTTCTTGGCCACCAGCCCGGCCGTCTCCCGTTCCTCGTAGGCCAGCTCGGGATGCTGATGCAGGTGATGGCGTATCGCACGCAGATCGTCGGTCGATTCGGCAAGGTCGGCGACCTCGCAATAACGTCGGGTAGTGTCCATATCGCTTGGCTTCTCTTTGTGATTCCCCCCGTCTGGCGGGGGTGTGAAGCCACAGTAGAGATTGCCGGGTGCCCTGAGAAGATGTATTTTTTTTGCCGATGATCAGCTTTTTTTATCACTCAGCCGTGAAGGCCTGCACCCATGAAAATCAACCAGCTCCAGGTGTTCGTGACCGTCGCCGAAGAAAAGAGCCTGCGCGCCGCCGCCCGCTGCCTGAACCTGACGCAGCCCGCCGTCACCCGCAGCGTGCAGGAGCTGGAAAGCGACCTGGGCGTGGTCCTGATGACCCGCAACGTGCAGGGCATCACCCTGACCGACTGCGGCAAGGCGTTGCAGATCCGTGCCCACCAGATCCTTGAGGATGTGCGCCGGGCCCGTGAGGAACTCGACCAGATCACCCATAACATGCGCGGCAAGGTCACGGTCAGCGCCACGTCCACCATTGCGCTGAGCCTGCTGCCCAAGGCCCTGGAGCAATTCCAGAAGACGGCCCCGGAAGCCGAAATGACGTTCATGGAGGTCAAGTTCCCGCTTGCGGCCCAGCACCTGCGCGACGGTTCGCTGGATTTCGTGGTCTCCCATGAACTGCCCGACATGCTCGGGGACGACCTGATCAGCCTGCCGCTGTTCTCGACCGATTTCGTCGTGATGGCGCGGGCCGGGCATCCGTTGGCGAACGCGCGCCACCTGCGCGAACTGACCGACGCGCAATGGCTGAGCACAGTGCCGTCGGGCGGTTTCCAGCACAGCGTGATGGAGACGATGTTCGGCCACGCCGGCCTGCCGCTGCCCCGGCGGATCGTCCATTGCTCCTCGTTCGCCATTGCGTTGGGCCTGGTCACCGGCACGGATTCGCTGGTGCTGTTCTCGCGGTTGCTGGCCGACAGCATCGCCTGCTTCGGGCTGCAGCAGATTCCGCTGGAGCAGAAACTGCCGGCGCTGGAGATGAGCATCATCCTGCGCAAGGGCACCCTGCTCACGCCGGTGGCCCAGCGCTTCATGGAGTGTTTGCGGGCGGTCGTCAAACACCGTTGAGGGCGGCCCCTCTTCAGGCCAACCGCATCGACACCTCGATGTCATCGGCAAACGGCACCGAAACGTAGCCGTTCTGCGGCGAGCGCACGTGAGCCACGAACTCGGGGCAGTAATCGGTGTTGTCCGCCACCACCAGCGCGCCCGGCCGCAGGTGTTTCTCCACCAGGCCCAGCACGTCGCCGTACAGCGCCTTGGCGCCGTCGAGCAGCAGCAGGTCGACCGATCCGGGCATGCCGCTGGCCAGCGTGACCAGCGCATCGCCTTCGCGGATCTCCACCAGGTCGCTGACCCCGCCTTCCTCGAAATGATGCCGCGCCAGGGCGATCTTCGACGGCTCGAATTCGCTGCCGATCAACACGCCGCCGCCGTTGTCCCGCAGAGCCGCCGCCAAGTGCAGGGTGGACAGCCCGAACGAGGTGCCGAACTCGACGATGGCTTTGGCCTTTGTGCTGCGGGCGAGCATGTACAGCAGCTTGCCGGTGTCGCGGGACACCGGCAGCCACAGGTCCTTGAGCATGGCGTAGAGCTGGCGGTATTCGGTCTTGCTGTGCATCAGCCGCTCGCGCTCATCGTGCGACACCGTCTCCAGCATCGGACTGGTGGCGGCGCTGGCCTGGGTGTAGAGGCGTTCGATCAGGGGCGCCAATGGCGCAGAGGTCAGGGTCGTCATGATTGCTTTCCGTCGGTTGCTTTGTGTGGGTTCGGCGCTAGAGTTGCGAACCAAACGCGAGTGATTCGTCGCATTCAAATGATGCGAGCGATTCGCGCCCGCCGCTATTCGCGTTCTCCGCCAACCGTTGGGGCCCCTATGACAAACCGCCAGACCGCCCGTATTTCCTCACGCAAGCAGCCGCAGCAGGCGCGCTCCACCGAACTGGTGAGCGCCATTCTGGAGGCGGCTGTTCAGGTTTTGGCCAAGGAAGGCGCCGCCCGCTTCACCACCGCGCGGGTGGCGGAAAAGGCCGGCGTGAGCATCGGCTCGCTGTACCAGTACTTCCCCAACAAGGCGGCGATCCTGTTCCGCCTGCAGAGCGACGAGTGGCAGCAGACCACCCAGATGCTGCGCCGGATCCTGGAAAACCAGGCGCAGCCGCCGCTGGAGCGCTTGCGCGCCCTGGTGCATGCCTTCATCCGTTCCGAATGCGACGAGGCGCAGATGCGCGGCGCGCTGCACGACGCCGCCCCGCTCTACCGCGACGCCCCCGAGGCCCACGAAGTGCGCGCGGCCGGCAAGCGGATCTTCGACGCCTTCATGCTGGAACTGCTGCCCGACGCCGCAGAGGCCGTCCGCGCCCAGGCCTGCGACCTGATGCTCAGGACGCTGAGTTCGGTGGGCAAGGATTTTTCCGGCACCCCGCGCAGCGAGGCGGCCATCACCGTGTGCGCCGACGGGATGGCGGATATGTTTTGCGCTTATGTGGGGATGCTCAGGGCGGCTCAGCCAACGACCCAGGCTTGAGGCGTCGGCGGTTTCGTCCGTTCATGGGCCACCCACATCGCGGCGAACAGCATGAACGGCAGGTGCCCTGCCGGCAGGCACAGCGGCAACAGCATCAGCGCCCAGCAGGTGCTGACGCACCAGAAGCCGTGGCTTGCGCCAAAACGCAACGGGTCGGCCAACGCCGGCCAACCGAACACCGACAAGCGCGGACGCAGGTGACAACGCGCCAGACAACGCCTGCGTGCCCGGCTCACCTGCCACAGCAACCCGCCGCTCAGCACGATCGATGCCGCCGCCAGCGCCGAGCCTGTACGGGAAACCAGCAGCAACGCGACCACAAACAACAGGGCGCAGGCTGCCAACCAAACCAGAAAATACGCCAACAGAAACAGCGCGACGGCACGCCAGCGGTGACGCGAAAGCGAGCGGAACCAGAGGTGCAGCAAGGGGCCGGCCAATGCCGGCACCATCATGGCGACCAGCATCGTCAACATCCCGCCTGTCAGGGCGGCGGCATCCACCGTCGCCCCGGCCAGCCGCAGATAGGCGATCCCTTCGGCGAGCATCGGCCTCGAACCGTCCACGCACAGTTGCATCAATCCGGCATGAACCCTGTCGTTGACGGCCATCAGGACGAAGACCGACAGGCTGATCCCCCACAACAGGCTGGCGAGGGGATCAACCCCCGCATCCCTCAGCCGTTGCGCCAGGGCCATGGTCAGGTCGACTGGCGGTAGATGCTGACCCGCTGGATCGAAACCCCTTCGGTGCAATGCACCGGCACGAACAGCACCGGCAGTTTGCGCAGGTCGCTCTGGCCGGACAGGTGCAGCCGGTCGATGGTGGCGGTGATTTCGATCACCTTGCTCAGGCCCGCGCCGCCATGGGGCTTGGCGAGGTTGCTGGCTTCGCCGACGCCGAACAGCGACACCACGCCGGCCAGGTTCTCCGGATGCTCGGCCGGATCCTCGCCTTCGCCCAGGCCGACATAGACGTCGAAGATCGCCGCATCGTTGGCACCGGTGATGTTCTCCAGGTTGAGGAACACCCGGTCGGGTTCCGAGGGAGCCTGCAACGCGAAGCTGGCCATGCTGAAGCTTTGGGTGAGTTTGGCGGCGGTGGGCTTGTCTGTCTTGACGAGCGTCGCGGACGGGGCGCTCCCCAAGGTCAGCGCCTTGCTGTTGGCGCCGAGCAGCTCGACCGTGGGTTTTCTGGGCACGTCAGCGACCTCCGCAAAGGTGAACGTTGCGGGCGCGTCCATCAGCGTCTTCAGCGTATCCATGCGCAGCGCCACACGCTGTTGGCCGCCCAGAGGATCGGAAATGTCCTCGTACACATAGTCGAGCCCCGCTGCTTTGGTGTCCAGCATGTCTTTGGGGGCAAACGACTTGCGGCTGCCGTCGGCCTGCGGCAGCACGAAGCGTTGTTTGCCGGAGGGGCCGTCGAGCCAGGACTTGAGCACCGGGTTGGTGAAGCGCGGATTGCGGTTGCGCCAGACCTCCCAGAGCCGGTCGATGTTGGCGTGGTGCAGCCAGAAGATCGGATCCAGCGCAGCCGTCAGCGGCATGGACATCAACCCGTAATTCCTCCAGTCCTGCGGATCGGTGTTCTGCACCGCGCCCCCGACCAGGCCGTGCACCGGATCGTGGGGCCCCTGCTCCAGCACGCCTTCGTTCGCCCGGTCGGCATTGTGCTGAAAGGGCGTGCGCACGCCGCCGAATCCCGGCGAGCCGTTGGGCAGCCCTTCGTAGTCGGGATCGCTCAGCGCGGCGGTCAGGTCGACATCGATGGCGCGGATCACCACCACCCCGTCGCCACGGCCGAAACGGCGCGCTTCAAAGAGCGGGTTGTCGCCGCCGTCGGGCCAACTGTTCTTGGCGAAGGCTTCCGGCAACTGCCGGGGGTTGGCGGCGGTGGCGTCGTTGTAGTTCCAGTAAGGCAAGGCCCAGTCGGACGGCGCACCGGGCAAGGTGCGGATGGCGGCGCGCACCATCGATTCGAAAGCAGCCAGGTAGCCCCGGTGCCAAGGCAGGAAGTACCAACTGTGGTGCTGGCACTGGTTGCGGTCCTGCTTGAGGAACTCGGGCGTCGCCGGCAGTTTTTCGGTCGGCTTCAGCCAGCCGAATTGACGCCAGACGACCTCTTCGACCCCATGGATCGCCGCCTGGTAGCGCCAACTGGTGACGTCGCTGAACGGTCGCGCCTTCATGATCTTGACCCCGCGTGCATACCACAGCAGTTCGGGGGGCCAAGGTTGCTTCAAGCTCCAGACATTGCGCCGTGTGTACGTCATCGCCTGCACCTCCATGTCGTCGGGTTCGGATCCTTCACCGTCAAACGTCGGACGCTGTGTGATCAGACTATAGGGCACCTTTGCGGGCGGCGTCGGAACCACGGATCCGGTAGTGGCTCATTGCGATGAACGGCCATGTGCAATGACGGGAATGTGCTCTACTCAGCCAATGATCACAGGCCGCACCTCCAGGGATACGGTCTGTCGGGCCCAGGGATCGATGACTGGACAGGGAAGCAATCATGAACCGTCTGAACATCATCGCGCTGGGCCTGGCAGCGGCTGTCTCCAGCCTGTGCGCCAATGCCTATGAATCGGATCTCCACTACGGCCTGACCTACTGGCTCGCCGCGCAGGCCGGTTTCGACCCGCTCCAGACGCAGGAGATCGCCCGCCAGAACGAGCTCACCGACACCGGCATGCTCGATGCGAAACACGCGATCATCTGGGATTTGTGCATCTGGCGCGACACGAACGCCAGCGGTCAGACCCGGGCCTTGCATTTCAGGTCCCAGAATGCGCCGCCCTTGCCGCCGGCCCAGCGCAAAGTCACCGAAGACTCGCGTTACGCCCAAGGCCAGTCCGACAGCATCATCCACACCAAACCCCATGAGGATCCGGAGCTGCAAGGCAAGTTCGGCCAGGCGCTGCACGGTCGGCAGGATGCGTATTCCCATGCAGGACAAAGCAATACGTTTTCCCCCTTGTGCCCTGAGCTGTGGATTTGGTCGCACCCCATAGATAAGGGGGGGATTTTCTCGCACGTCGCCGATCAGACCTTCCGGGCCAAGGAAAAATGTTTCAGGGCGGCGTCGAGCACCTACGGCCTGATGCTGCGCTTTCGGGACACGATGTCGCTCGCGACCCCGCCCAAAAAACTTGATGAACTGGAAACCTCCATCAAGGAATTCTGCGCAGCCTCGACCAAAGCGGAAAAGTCCAAATGGTTCGTTGACCAGCATGTGCCGCAAGCCGACGCCATTGCGAAAAACACCAGCCTTGAGGACGGCGGCCGCAGTTTCTACAGGGCGCCCCGGATCGATCTGCGCCGGGGCGTCCAATCGCTCGCGGCGGTCAAGGAGAACATCCCCGAGTATGAGCAGCAAGAGCCCGGCTGGTTGCCCGCCATCGAAATCGACCCGAAGCTGCGCGACCTGATGATGAACGGAATCAGTGCGTCACCGAAGGCAAGGGAGTACGCCCGGACACTCCTCAGAACGTGGCTCACAGTGCCTCCCGAGCAACTGGGCGGGGTGGTGAAAGTACGGGAGGCAACCGACAGCCCGCCCAAGACACCGGCTGCGGTCGCCCTTCTGCAGCGCTTGCGCCTGAAGGACCAAGGCCGGTTCGCGCCGAAGGCATTCAACCTGCAATCGACGAAACCGGAGGACTACATCACGCTCGACGGCAACGACTGGGCCAGCGTACTGATCCCCGTGCGGGGGCAGAAGGCCGAAGCACTGGTGGGCGACCTGCAAGACGGCTTTCTGGTGATCGCGATCCTTCGCCATGCGCCCAATGAAGTCTTGCTGATCAAAGTCACGAAGGACTACGAACTGGATGAAGTGACCAGCCTGATTTTTCACTGAGTTTCCGACAGCGTCGATGAACCGACCTAAACCCGCGCCTGCGGGACATCCGTCGCGTGCCGGTGATGCTTGGCGCTCACCCGCTGCGCCCGGTAGATGCCGGCATGCCCGGAAAACAGGTACGCCGTCACGCAGCCGACCGCCGCCAGCGGCCCGATGCCGGCGCCGAACAGCTCCATCGCCATCAGCGTCGTGGCGATGGGCGTGTTGGCGGCGCCGGCGAACACCGCCACGAAGCCGATGCCCGCCATCAGGGCGAACGGCATGTCCAGCAGCGGCCCCAGCACGTTGCCGAGGGTCGCGCCGATGTAGAACAGCGGCGTCACTTCACCGCCCTTGAAACCGCTGCCCAACGAGGCGACGGTGAAGGCCAGCTTGCCCGCGAAGTCGTAGGCTGGCACCGGCTCCTGGAACGAGCGGACGATGCCGTCGAGGCCCAGGCCGATGTAGGGCTGGGCGTCCAGGCCCCACACCGCCAGCGCAATGACGGTGCCGCCCAGCAGCGGACGCAGCGGCGCGTAGGCGATCCGCCGTTTCATCAGCGCGCCGAGCCGGTGGGTGGCGCCGGCGAAGAGCATGCCGACCAGGCCGAACACCACGCCCGCGATGACAACGGCCATGACGCTGCCGGCGCTGACCGGCACCAGGTCGCCGATGGCGTAAGGCGTGTGGTGCACGCCCCAGGCCAGGCAGACCCGGTCTGCCACCAGGCTGGCGGCAATGCAGGGAAACAGCGCGTCGTAGCGCAAGCGCCCGATGGCCAGCACCTCCAGGCCGAACACCGCCCCGGCCAGCGGCGTGCCGAACACCGACGAGAACCCGGCGGCGATGCCGGCCATCAGCAGCACGCGCCGGTCGACGCGATCCAGCCTGAACAGGCGCGTGAGCTGATCGGCCAGCGCCCCGCCCATCTGCACCGCCGTGCCTTCGCGGCCCACCGAGGCGCCGAACAGGTGCGAAACCACGGTGCCGCCCAGCACCAGGGGCACCATACGCAGGGGGATCACGCGTTGGGGATCGTGGATCTCGTCGATGATCAGGTTGTTGCCGGCGTCGACGGCCTTGCCGAACCGGTGATAGATCAGGCCGACCGCGAAACCGGCCAGCGGCAGCAGCCAGATGATCCAGGGATGGCGCTCGCGCCAGGCGGTGGCCTGATCGAGCGAAAGCAGGAAAAACGCCGACGCGCTGCCGGCCAGCACCGCCACGGCGGAGGCGATGGCCAGCCACTTGGCCAGATATGGCAGCATCCGGAAGGGTTCGAAACGATTGAGGATTGGCATGGGTCATGAGCTCGAAGGGATTCGGGCTGACCGACGGAGGGGAACGTGACGCGAACGCCTACAGCCCCGACGTTGGTCAGGTATCTGTAGGCGTCATCAGCCGCGTGCGATGCGGCGGTTCAAGGAGGAACACCATCTCCTGCGGGCGATGCTAACCGGACCCTGGGCGATGAGGCCACGGCTTTTTTTCCCGATGGCGCCTCAGGCCAGCGGCCGTTCCTGCCACAAGCGCTTGGGCAACACCGCCGGCGACGCATGGATGATCGACATCCGCACCACGTGGTTGAGCATCACGAAGGCCGGATCGAGCTTGAGCAGCAAGGCCGCCGCCGTCATCACCTCGACCCCGCCGGGCACCCAGGACATGAACAGCGTCAGGAACGGCCGCCCCGTCACCTGGCTGAACGCGGCGGCCACCAGCAGCGTGGCGCAGAACGTCAGAGCGGTGACCACAAGGCCGGCGCGCACGTAACGCAACACATCCTTGAGGGTAATGTCCTTGAGGCGGATGCCGATCAGCCCGCCGAGCAACACCAGCGCGACCAGGGCCAGCGGATCCGGCACATGCAGCGCCGCTTCGGGGAACTCGACGTTGAACGCGGCGGTGTACAGCAGGCCGGTCAGCATGTACGGCGCCGGCATGTCCAGGCGCTCCAGCAGGTAACCGGTGACGACGGCCGCCGACGCTGGCGCCAGCACCAAGAGGTAATCGTGCAGCGACCCGACCGAGGGCCCCGCGCCGCCGGGATGCCCGCCGGCGATGAGCGTGACCACCAGCAGCAACGCCAGCAGACGGACGATGTGCACGAACGCGATGCGCCCGGACGCCGCCCCCTGCCCGCCCGTCACGGTCATGACCGCCGCCATCGCGCCGGGAACGGAGCCGAGCAGGCTCTCGACATGCCCCCATTTCTCCGCACGCCGCAGCCAGTGGTAGCCGACCAGGATCTGCACGCTCATGCAGATGAGCAGGCCGCCCAGGATGCTGACGTCGCCCAGCTCGCCGATCATCGAGACCGTGACGATGGAGCCGACACTGATCCCCAGCAGCAACTGCACGACGGCCACGAACGGATGCGGCATGCGCAGCGGCACGCCCAACTTGCTCACGGCCGTGACGGCGCAGATCGCACCGACCAGCTCGCCGAGGGGCAGCCCGGTCAGGTGACCGATCCAGGCCCCCAGCGCCGCCACCGGGATGGGCAACAGGTATTCGAACAGTGTTTTCATCAAGACTCCGGCGTATCGGTGGGCAATCGGGATTGAAGACGGGTGCCGCCGGGCTTCCAGAACCGTTGGGCGATCAGCAGCGGCAACACCTGGAACAGCACGATCACGGCGGCGCACCCGGCCCAGCCCCAGCGCTCCCAGGCCGCGCCCGGCACGAAGGCCCCGAGGCTGCCGCCCAGGTAGTAGCAGGTCAGGTACAGCCCCACGGCGGCGGCCTTGTTCTGCCGGGCGTTGGCGGTGATGAAGGCGTTGGCGGCGGCCTGGGCGAGGAACACCCCGGTGGAGCTCAGGGCCAGGCCCGCCACGATCCACCCCAGCGACGGCGACAGGGTCAGGGCCGTGCCCGCCACGCCCAGGCACGCGGCCACTTTCACCAGATCGGCCTGGGGCCGGCCTCGGCCCAACCGCCCCGCCAGCGGCACCACCACCAGCGCCAGCAGGAACACCGCATAGATCGACCCGAGCGCTGCGCTGCCCAGCGAAAACGGTGCCCTTCCCAGGTGCAGGCCGATGTAGGTGAACATCGCCACCTGGGCGAACAGGACGCAGAACCCCACCGCGCAGGCGCCCAGCAGCGGTGCGGAAAACAGGCTTGACCGGACTGCCTGAACCGGCCGCTCCGAGGCTTTCGGATTGGCCGGCAGCAACAAGGCAATCGCGAGCCCTGTCAGCAGGCTCAGGCCCGCCAGCGAGGCCAGCCCCAGGCGCCAGTCGCCGAACTCCGTCAGCAGCCCCGACAGGAACCGCCCGAGAAACCCGCCCAGCACCGTGCCGGCGATGTACACGCTGGTGACTTCAGTGACGGCGCCGCCGCTCCAGCGCCCGCCGATGTAGGCGACGCTGGTGGCGAACACGAACGGAATCAGCAGCCCCTCGAGCGAGCGCCAGAACAGGAAAGCACCGAAACCGCCGGCCCACGCCGACAACGCCGCCGGCAACGCCAGCAGCAGCGCGGCCACGACAATCACCTGCCGTTGCGGCCAGCGGGCCGTCATCCGCCCTACAAAGGGGGCGCACACCGCCACGGCCAGGGTGGTGGCCGTGATGCTCCAGCTGGCCTGCCGGGCAGAGATCCGGAAAGCGGCCGACAGTTGATCGAGCAGCCCCTGGGTGGCGTACAGGTTGAGGAACGCCGCGCAGCCGCAGAGGAACAAGGCGATTTTCGGGCAATGCAGGCGTGGCTTCATGGGAATGTTCGTCAACGGACCGAACATTTTTATAAGATGGGCCGCCTTCAGGATCCAATACCGATTTGCGACCGATCGATACCAAGGATGAACATGCTCGACCTGCGCCGCCTGCGTTGTTTTCTGGTTGTCAGCGAAGAACTGCACTTCGGCCGCGCCGCGGCGCGCCTGCACCTGTCCCAACCGCCGCTGACCCGGCAGATCTCGGCGCTGGAGGCGGAACTGGGCTTTCGCCTGTTCGACCGCAGCTCGCGCAACGTCACGCTCACCGCCGAAGGCCGGCACTTTCTGCCCTACGCACGGGCGTTGCTGGAGCAGGTCGAGCGCACGGCCGCCATCGGCCACAAACTGGCCGCCGGCAGCGTCGGCCATCTGGCCCTGGGCTTCGCCAGTTCCATCGCCCTGTCGGATCTGTTCAGCCAGGCCGTCCGGGATTTCTGCTCCGCCCACCCGCAGGTGCAACTGACGGTCGAGGAAGGTGCGTCCACTGCGCAGTGGTCGCAGATCGCCGAGGGACGACTGGACGTCGGCCTGAGCCGCCTGCATCCGCCGGCCGACCGCTCGGACATCGAAGTGACGTGCCTGGGCCAGGAACCCCTGATCGCCGCCGTGGCCAGCGACAGTCCCCTCGCCGCGCAGGAGCGGGTGACGCTCAGCGAATTGAGCGAACACCCGTTGATCGCCTTCCCGACGGACTACGGCTCCGGGCTCAACGACAGCATCGAAACCCTGTACCGCCGCCACGGGCTCACACCCCGCCGGGCGCCGACCGGCAAGCAGATCACCTCGCTCATCGCCCTGGTGGCGGCGGGCCGGGGCGTCGCCGTCGTGCCGCAGTGCGTGCAGACCCTGGTGCGCCACGGCGTGACCTACCGCCCCCTGGCGGAGGCCCACGCCACCGTGCCGCTGCTGGCGATGACCCGCCGGCAGGAGCGCAGCCCGCTGGTGCGCGCCTTTGTCGAGATCCTGCGCCGGAGCGTTCAGAGCATCGGATAACGCTTGAACAGCGCGGTCTGCTCCAGGCGTTCGGCATGGGCCTTCAGGACCGGAAAGTCAGCGGCCTTCACCACCTCCGGCAGCACCAACTGGATGAACGACCACGCCACGGCGCTGGTCAGTGCGGCCTGATCGGGCCGATCGTGCACCGGCCGTACCGCCAGCCGGCGATCCAGCTCCGCGCAGGCTGCGAGCAACTGGCGGGTGACGCGCTCGACCCATGGCTGATGGCGCTTTTCGGCCGGCCGCAGATTGTCCTCGTAAACCCGTTGGACGGCCTTCTCGCAGGCCGCCAGCGCCAGCCCCAACGTGCTCAGCACCTCCACCAGCCCCTGCGGGTTCTGCGGCAGGCAGCGGAAGGCCGGCGCCACGAGGGACCTGCCGTATTCGATGATCAGCGTCGAGTCCATCAGCACCGTGCCGTCGTCCAGCAGCAGGGTCGGCGCCTTGACCACCGGGTTGACCGCGGAAAACGTCTCGAAGGTGCGGAACACCGACAGCGGCTCATGTTCGAACGGCACCCCCAGCAGGTCCAGGCTGATCGCCACCCGCCGCACGTAAGGCGAGTCCAGCATCCCTATCAGTTTCATGGCGTTCGCTCCCTAGTAGACGTTGATTTTCAGTAGCCGCGAGCGCCAAGGGCGCCCAAGGATCCGGCGCCCCGCCGAGCGCAGTTGCAGCAGGCCCTCGCCGTCGATCAGGGCCAGCCCGGCCGAGAGCTTCAGTCGTTCGCCGGGGCCGATCAGGTAATCGACGCCGTCGGCGCTGATCCAGTGCGTGCCGCTGACCGCCTGGGTGTACAGCGCCCGGTCGGCCTGCACCGACAGCAGTTGAGATTTGGCCAGTGCGACCTGGAGCCATTGCCGTTCCATAGCGTTGTGCCTCCTTTGGGCTGATGGTTTACTGTCCCTGACAATAGAGAAACCGATTGCGCCAAAACATCGGTATTTATTACCAAAACGTGTAAGAAAAAGTGACATGTCGAACATTCCACCCATCACCTGCCTGCGCAGTTTCGAGGCGGTCGCACGGCTGGGCAGCGTCACGGCGGCCGCCAAGGAGCTGCACGTCACCCATTCGGCGATCAGCCAGCAGATCAAGGTGCTGGAGGAACTGCTCGGCGCCACCCTGCTGGTGCGTGAGGGCCGTGGCGTGCGGGTCAGCGAAGACGGGCGCCTGTACGCCTTGCAGATCCGCGAATCCCTGGGCGGCATCGCCGAGGCTACCCGGTTGATCAAGACCCAGCCCAAGGCGTCCGAGCTGGTGGTGGCGGTGGTGCCGTCGTTCGGCTGCCACTGGCTGTTGCCGCGCCTGCCGCGCTTTCGGCAGGCGCACCCGCACGTCAGCGTGCGTCTGCAAGCGAGCCTGGCGGTGTCGAACCTGAACCGCGAATCGGTGGACGTCGGCATCCGCATGGGCAAAGGCGATTGGGAAGGCCTGGACAGCCACCTGCTGTTCCACGACGAAACCGTGGTGGTGGCCGCGCCGCACTTCAACGCCGGTGCCCTGCCGCAGTCCCCCGAAGAGATCGTCGGCAGCCGGATCATCTTCAACATGGAATCGTGGCAGCCCTGGTGCCAGGCGGCGGGCCTGGACATCGACGTGCCGCGCTCGGGCCTGTGCAGCAACGATTCCAACCTGGTGCTGCAAGCGGTGCGCCTGGGCCAGGGCATCGCGCTGGAACGGCGCAGCCTGGTGCACGACGCGATCCGCCGGGGCGAGCTGGTGCAACTCAGCGACTACACAGCGCCCTACCCCTTCCCCTATTGGCTGGTGTTGCCGAACCGCGAGCGCTCGCCGGCCCGGCGCCAGGCGTTCTGCGGGTGGCTGAGCGACGAGGTCGAGGCTTACCTGAACGAGCTGAACCCCGGCGCGGCCGACAGCGAGCCAGGCCTGTGATTGTTCGCGATCCCTGGATGCACCATCCAGAAAAGCGGCGCTGATCCGCCCTCCAGGCCTCCCTATCCTGAGCGCTCTCAACCAAGCACTCAGGAGTATCCCCATGCCCAACCACAGCATCCAGGACAAAGTCGTGCTGATCACCGGCGGCGCCAAGAACCTGGGCGGCCTGCTCGCCCGCGACCTCGCCGCCCACGGCGCCCGTGCCGTGGCCATCCACTACAACAGCGACGCCAGCCGCGACGCCGCCGAAGACACCGTGCAAGCCATCCGCGCCGCCGGCGCCCAGGCCCTGGCGATCCAGGCCGACCTCAGTAGCGCCGCCGCCATGGAAAGGCTGTTCGCCGAGGTGGTCGCTGCGTTCGGCCGGCCGGACATCGCCATCAACACCGTGGGCAAGGTGCTGAAGAAACCGATCACCGAAGTCAGCGAGGCCGAGTACGACGAGATGGCGGCGGTCAACGCCAAGTCGGCGTTCTTCTTCCTGTGCGAGGCCGGCCGCCAGCTCAACGACAACGGCAAGGTCTGCACCCTCGTCACCTCGTTGCTGGGGGCGTTCACGCCGTTCTATGCGGCCTACGCCGGCACCAAGGCGCCGGTGGAGCACTTCACCCGCGCCGCCGCCAAGGAGTTCGGCGAACGCGGGATTTCGGTGACCGCCGTGGGGCCGGGCCCGATGGACACGCCGTTCTTCTACCCCGCCGAAGGCGCCGACGCCGTGGCCTACCACAAGACCGCCGCCGCGCTGTCGGCCCTGTCCAGCACCGGCCTGACCGACATCGGCGACGTCGTGCCCTTCATCCGCCACCTGGTCAGCGACGGCTGGTGGATCACCGGCCAGACGATCCTGATCAACGGCGGCTACACCACCAAGTGAGGCCCTCCGGGGCCCGGCGCGACGTGCGTCGGGCCTTTTTCTTTTCTGGCCGCCCTATACTCGGCACCACCGCCACCCCAGGAACGACAGGGTATGGACAAGCTTGAGCGCTACAGGATCTTCGTCCGTGTGGCGGAAATGGGCAGCTTCATCAAGGCCGCCAACCTGCTGGAACTGCCGCGGGCGACCGTCTCCGCCGCCGTGCAGCGGCTGGAAAGCGAGCTCGGCGCCCGCCTGCTGCACCGCACCACCCGCAACGTGCAGTTGACCGCCGCCGGCACGCAACTCTTCGAACGGGCCGTGGAACTGCTGGCCAGCGCCGAGGCCATCGACCGGCTGTTCAAGGATCAGCAGCGCCAGGTCAAGGGCCGCCTGCACGTCGACCTGCCCAGCCGCATCGCCCGCCGCGTGGTGGCGCCGGCGCTGCCGCAGTTGCTCGGTGAATACCCCCATCTCCAATTGCTGCTCGGCTCCAGCGACCGCGCCGTGGACCTGGTGCGCGAAGGCATCGATTGCGTGCTGCGGGTCGGCCCGCTGACCGACAGCAGCCTGGCAGCCCGTCCGCTGGGAATGATCGAACTGATCAACTGCGCGAGCCCCGACTACCTGCAACGCCACGGCACGCCGGCGGACGTCGACGACCTGGCGCAGGGGCACCGGATGATCGGCTATGCCTCGCCGCTCTCCGGCCGGGAAATGCCCTGGGAACAGGTCGACGCCCACGGCGATGTGCAGACACTGACGCTGCCCAGCCAAGTGACGGTCAACAATGCCGAAAGCTACATCGCCTGCTGCCGGGCCGGCCTGGGGCTGATCCAGATCCCGCGCTACGACGTGCAGCACCTGCTCGATGCCGGCGAACTGTGTGAAGTGCTGGCGGACTCGCGCCCGGCGCCGCTGCCGGCCACCCTGCTCTATCCGCACCGGCAGCAGCGTTCGGGGGTGTTGGAGGTGTTCGTCGACTGGTTGCAGGGGGTGTTGGCCCCCTGCCTGGTCGATAAGCAAGCAGGCCGCCGTCCACTGCCGTGAACGGTCGGCCCGGTGACGGCGTCAGGCGCCGGGCGGTGGGTCGTCGGGGCGCTGGGGCAAGCCTTCGTACAGCGGCAGGCCGTACAGCAGCACGTCGGCCCGTTCCTCGCCGAAGCGTGCGATGTTCGGCAGGCGGGCCCACAGCACCGCGCCGATGGACTGCACGATCTGCTGGCTGGGCCGGTTGGCCGCCATGATCCACGCCACCAGGGTCTCCAGGCCGAACTGGCGGCCGAGGATCACCGTCGCATGGCCCAGGCGCACGCCGATGCCGCTGCCGTGGCGGTCGGCCCGCACGTAGATCGCGGTCTCGCCGGTGTGGCGGCAGGCCTGGGTGCCCCAGCTGAAGCGGTTGATCGACAGCCAGCCCACCACCTCGCCGCCGCGTTCGAGCACGTACACCGGCAGCCCGTCGCGCTTGTAGAGGTTGATGTAGAACGTTACCTCCTCCAGCGTCATCGGCCGGGTCACCGGCGAGTTGGCGCCGGTGCCGGCGGTTTCGTTGAAGATCTCCATCATCGCCGGCAGGTCGGCGTCGCAGGACTCGCGCACGCCGCGCGGCAGGGTCGCGGGCAAGGCCCGGCGGTTGAAACCGTTCATGCGCCGGCCTCCTCTGCGAAGACGCTCATCTTCAGTTGGCCGCGGGCCCGGGCCAGGCGCGAGCGCACGGTGCCGATGGGCACCCCCAGCTGCACGGCGGCGTCCTGGTAACTGATGTCGGAATCCACCAGCAAGTCGATCACCGCGCGCATGTCCACCGACAGCCCGTCGATGGCTTCGACCGCGCGACTGAGCAAGCGCTGGTGTTCGCTGACGTGGCTGGGGTCGTGCCCGTGCTCCAGGCTTTCGATGCCCGACTCTTCCAGCACCGCGCATTGCGGGCGGCTGTACAGGCTCTTGAAATGGTTGCTGACCAGGTTGGAGGCAATGCCGAACAGCCAGGTCTCCGGCCGGGACGCGCCGGCGAACTTGTGCTGGTTGCGCCAGGCCTCCAGGTAAGTCATTTGCATCAGGTCGTCGACATCGGCCTGGTTGAACACCCGCTTATTGATGAAGCAGCGCAGTTTGCGTTCGCTGCTGCGAGCCAGGCCTCCCAGGTCCAGCTTGATCGCGCCAATCACTTTCATGTCCGTTTGAACGGTATTCGAATCCACGCTTGATCCCTCATGTCTCACGCTATGCCGACAGTGGCGGGAGAGACAGAGAGCAGCGAACGTACCAACCTCGACGCATTTTCAAGACGTTGATTTATAAAGATTTAATTTTTCGGAATCGTCGAATCGGGCAACTTGTTGCACTTTCGCAAAATTCCCCGTGCCAGTTCTTGCACGCCGTTTTGCGGCCATGGGATGCCCAGGGAACCGGATGCCGCCGCACGCCACTCAGAGCTCACCTGCACTGCGGTGGAATGCGCGCCTCCATGAAAATCAACAGCTACAACGACGTCCTGCCCCTGGACCTGCCGGGCCGGTTTCCCTTCCCCGCCGACACGGCCGCGGCCACGGCGAAGAACCCGCTGATCGACTCCATGGAAGAAGTGGCGCTCAAGTTCAGCGAAAGCGTCGAGCGGCACAGCAAGAGCCTGGACGAACGCCTGATCAGCGAATCGACGCGGGGCCAGCGGGTCGAGCGCATCGAGAAACTCGCCGAGCTCTACCGCCTGCTCGATCACGGCGACCAGCCGAGCCTGGAGCAACAGGCCCGGCGCATGCAAATGCAACTGCAGCAGCAACCGTCGCTGCAAACCGCATTGGGGCTGGCCGAGCAGGATCCGGCGCGGGCCGACATCCTGTTGCAGCAGGCCTTGCGCCTGTCCTTGCAGGAAGGCCGGGAGACCGATGCGCAATCCACGCGCAGCCTGATCGACGAGTTGCGCCAACTGCACGGCGAGCGGATCCGCGCCGGGTTCAACACCGCCGGGGCCATCGCCCTGTTCACCCGCGACCCGCAGCAGCGCGCCGCCATGCGCCAGCTCTACTACAAGGCCATCGTCGGCCAGCAGCCGTTGGCCAACCTGCTCGAAGGGCTGCTCGAACAGTTCAGCGAAGAGCAGTTCGGCCGGGGCCTGCGCACCTTGCAGCGGGCGCTGGCCGACGACATCGCCGCCCTGTCGCCGTCGCTGCCCGGCGGCGTGCTGGGCTCGATGCTGCGCGGGCTCGGTTCCTGCGGACGGCTCAACAGCCTGCTCCAGGCCTGTCAGGCGCTGCTGGAACGCCTGGGCCAGCGGCATGGCGGCATGACCTCGCTGGGCATGAGCAAACGGCTGCTGCGCTTTTGCGGCAACGGCTTCTTCGCCCGGGACCTGACGCTGCTGGGCGATGACACGTTGGGGCCGGCCTCCGACCGTCAAGCGTGGTTCTTCAACGCCCTGTATCCGTTGCTGCAGCAACTGCCGCTGGTGCTGTGGAAAGACCTCAAGACCCGCCAGAACGGCCTGCGCCTGCTGCAAGGCCTGATGGAAGAGATGGCCCGCCAGGAGCGTCAGGCCCTGGGCCTGGACGATGGCCGGAGCCCGCGATGAACCGACTGATCCAAAGCCTCAACCGCCTGGCGCTGGCGGTGATGCGGCGCACCGAGATCGTCGGCGCGGTGATGGTCATGGCCATCGTGTTCATGATGATCCTGCCTTTGCCCACGCCGCTGGTGGACGTGCTGATCGCCCTGAACATCTGCATTTCCTCGCTGCTGATCGTGCTGGCCATGTACTTGCCCAGGCCCCTGGCGTTTTCCACCTTCCCGGCAGTGCTGCTGCTGACCACCATGTTCCGCCTGTCGCTGTCGATCGCCACCACCCGCCTGATCCTGCTGCAACAGGACGCCGGGCACATCGTCGAAGCGTTCGGCAGCTTCGTGGTCGGCGGCAACCTGGCGGTGGGCCTGGTGATCTTCCTGATCCTGACCATCGTCAACTTCCTGGTGATCACCAAAGGGTCGGAACGGGTGGCCGAAGTGGCGGCGCGCTTCACCCTGGACGCCATGCCCGGCAAGCAGATGTCCATCGACAGCGACCTGCGGGCCAACCTGATCACCGTCCGCGAGGCGCGCCAGCGGCGCGAGCAACTGTCCAAGGAAAGCCAACTGTTCGGCGCCATGGACGGGGCCATGAAGTTCGTCAAGGGCGACGCCATCGCCGGCCTGGTGATCGTGTTCATCAACCTGATCGGCGGGTTCTCCATCGGCGTCCTGCAGAACGGCATGGAAGCCGCCGACGCCATGCACCTGTACTCGGTGCTGACCATCGGCGACGGCCTGATCGCGCAGATTCCGGCGCTGCTGATTTCCCTCACCGCCGGCATGATCATCACCCGCGTCGCGCCGGACAGTCAGGCCGGCGACGCCAACATCGGCCACGAGATCGCCGAGCAGCTGACCAGCCAGCCCAAGGCCTGGGTGTTCTCCTCCATCGGCATGCTCGGCTTTGCGGCCATCCCCGGCATGCCGGGCCTGGTGTTCGTCAGCATCAGCCTGGTGTGCCTGTCCGGCGGCCTGTTCCAGCTGTGGCGCATCCGCCGCCGCCAGCTGTTGCAGGAGCACGCCGGCGCCGCCCGCAACGCCGCGCCCGAGCTCAACGGCCGCGAGGACATCCGCCGCTTCAACCCCTCGCGCCCTTACCTGCTGCAATTCCACCCCGCTCACCAGGGCAGCGCCGAGGTCGAGCGGCTGGTGTCCGGCATCCGTCAGCGGCGCAATACCTTGGTACACCGGTTCGGCCTGACCCTGCCGTCGTTCGAGCTGGAGTTCACCGAGCGCTGCGCCGAGGACGAATTCTGCTTCTGCGTCTACGAGGTTCCGCTGATCCGCGCCACGTTCGACAGCCGCCGGGTGGCGGTGCCGCTGCATCAGGTGGGCGAGTTGCATGACGGCGAACGCGGATCGGCGGAGCGCGACGAGGGCCAGTGGGTCTGGCTCGAACCCGAACACACGCTGCTGCGCATGACCAGCGTGGAGCCGGCGAGCGCCGAAGAACTGATCCTTGAACGCATGAGCCGCGCCTTCCAGGCCACCGGCCCGCGCTTCATCGGCTTGCAGGAAAGCAAGGCGATCCTCGGCTGGCTCGAAAGCGAACAGCCGGAACTGGCCCAGGAGCTGCAACGCACCCTGCCGCTGGCCCGCTTCGCGGCGGTGCTGCAACGGCTGTCGGCGGAACTGGTGTCGCTGCGCGCGGTGCGGCCGATCGCCGAGACCCTGATCGAACAGGGCCAGCACGAACGCGACCTGAGCGCCCTCACCGACTACGTGCGCATCGCCCTCAAGGCGCAGATCTGCCATCAGCACGCCGACCAGGGCGCGCTGAACGCCTGGCTGCTGAACCCCGAGACCGAAGTGCTGCTGCGCGACGCCCTGCGCCAGAGCCAGAGCGAGGCCTATTTCGCCCTGGAGCCCGAACTCGGCGGCGCCCTGCTGGAGCAACTGCGCGAAGCGTTCCCGCTGCGGGCCCGGCCGGCCCCGGTGCTGCTGGTGGCCCAGGACCTGCGCAGCCCGCTGCACGGCCTGCTCAACGACGAATTCAACCACGTCCCGGTGCTGTCCTTCGCCGAACTGCTGTCCAGCGTGCAGGTGCAGGTGCTGGGGCGTATCGATCTGCAAGAGGCACAGGCCATGCTGGCCTGACGGAGTGCGACCATGAAACCCCAGATGCTCTACGAACTGCGCGTGCTCACGGGCCTGCACCGTGGCGCGGCCCTGCCGCTGACCGGCGACGAGTGGAGCATCGGCTCCTCCAACGGCGCTGACCTGGCGCTTTACGATCCCGGCATCAAGGACCGCCATTGCCTGCTGCGGCTGGTGGACGACACCTGGTCGCTCTCGCGCAAGGACGGCGCGGTGACCGACAGCGAAGGGCACAAGGTCGACGCCATCGACACCCTGGAACCGGGCACGCCCTTCTCGCTCAACGGCGTCTGGCTGTCGGTGGTCAGCGCCAACACCGAATGGCCCGAGGACGAGGATCCCGTCGCCGACGCCTTTGAGCCCGAAGCCTTGCCGCTGAACGCCGAACCGGATGACGCCCCCCGGCCGCAAGCGCTGGTGCAGCCCCGTCCGCTGCTCGGACCGCTGCTCTTGCTGGGCGCATTGGCGCTGTTTCTCGGGGCGTTGATCTGGGGCCTCAGCGCCGAGGACCCGGTGCCGCCGGTGCCCGTCGCCCCGGCCCGCACGCCGCTCAAGGATGCCGCCGCCGTGCGCGGGGTGCTGGAGGACATGCTCAAGGAACGGGAGCTGCAAAGCCGCATCAGTATCGTCGAGGAACAGGGCAAGCTGCTGCTCAAGGGCCGTTTCGAAGAAGACGATCTGCTGCAATCCACCGAACGCATGCTGCTGCGTTTCGAACAGCAATACCGCAGCCCGCTGCCGGTGCAGAGCGCCCTGCCCCCGGCCACCGATGTCTTGCCGTTCACCGTGGTGCAGATCAGCAATGCGCGCTTGCCCAGCGTGCTGACCAGCGACGGCCGCCGCCTGTTCCTCGGCGACGAGGTCGCCGGCGTGCGGCTGGTGGACATCAGCGACCACACCGTGGTGTTCGAAGGCGACCAGCGCGTCGAGCTGAGCTGGTGATGCAGGCCGCTCTCGAACGCCTGGCCCAGTGGCAAGGCCAGCACCAGGCTCGCCTCGGGCACTGCGCGGCAGTGGAGATCCGCGGGCGCATCATCGGGGTCAGCGGCATCCTGCTGCACAGTCGCATGCCCCGTGCGCGGATCGGTGACCTGTGCCGGATCCGCCGGGCCGACGGCGGCGAGGTGATGGCCGAGATCGTCGGTTTCGACCGCGACCACACCCTGCTGGCGGCCCTCGGCCCGCTGGACGGGATCGCCGTCGGCGCGCCGGTCACGCCGTTGTTCCAGCCCCATGGCCTGGTGGTCAGCGACCGGCTGCTCGGCACTGTGCTCGACGGCTTCGGCCGCGCCCTCGGCGGCGAAGGCCCGGAGGCCTTTGCGCCCGCCGGCACGCCCGGCGCCTTGCCGGTGATCCGCGATGCCCCGGCGGCCACCGAACGGCCGCGCATCGAAGCCCCGTTGCCCACCGGGCTGCGCGCCATCGACGGCCTGCTCACCCTGGGCGAAGGCCAGCGCGTCGGGGTGTTCGCCGGGGCCGGCTGCGGCAAGACCACCCTGCTCGCCGAACTGGCGCGCAATACGCCGTGCCAGGCCATCGTGTTCGGCCTGATCGGCGAGCGGGGCCGCGAGCTGCGCGAGTTCCTCGACCATGAGCTGGACGCCGAACTGCGCAGCCGCACCGTGCTGGTCTGCGCTACCTCCGACCGCAGCAGCATGGAACGGGCCCGCGCCGCCTTCACCGCCACGGCCATCGCCGAGGGGTTCCGCGCACAGGGCCGCTCGACGCTGCTGATCATCGACTCGCTGACCCGCTTCGCCCGGGCCCAGCGCGAGATCGGCCTGGCCAGCGGCGAACCGGCCGGACGCGGCGGCCTGCCGCCCTCGGTCTACAGCCTGCTGCCGCGCCTGGTGGAACGGGCCGGACGCACCGGCGACGGGGCGATCACCGCGCTGTACTCGGTGCTGATCGAACAGGACTCGATGAACGACCCGGTGGCCGACGAGGTGCGCTCGCTGCTGGACGGCCACATCGTGCTGTCCCGGCGCCTGGCCGAGCGCGGGCACTACCCGGCGGTGGACGTGCTCGCCAGCCTGAGCCGGACGATGGGCAACGTCACGGGAACCGAACAGCAGCACGGCGCCACACAGTTGCGCCGGCTGATGGCGGCCTACCAGCAAGTGGAGATGCTCCTCAAGCTGGGCGAATACCAGCCGGGCAACGACCCGTTGACCGATTGCGCCGTGGACTCACGGGCGCGGATCGACGCCTTTCTGCAGCAGTCGCTGCGCGAACCCGTGTCGCTCGACGACACCCTCGACCATCTCTTGCAGGTGACCGCCGATGTCCCACTCTGATTCCGACACCCTGTCGCCGGCCGGCGACGCGCTGCTGCCGACCCTCGACCTGCTGGCCCCGATCCGCCGCCACCGGCTGGCCATGGCCGAACAGGCCTGGCGCCGCCAGCGCGACGTGCTGGCGGCGTTACAGACGCGCCTGACGCAAATGGCCGACGAGCTGCAACGGCTGCGCCAAAGCCAGCAACAGGAACGCCGAGAGCAGCGCGAGCAGCACAGCCACCGCCCCCTGCCGCTGCACGAAATGAACCGCTGGCTGGCCGGCGAACAGCAGGCGATCCGTCGCATCGAGCGCTTCGAACAGCACTACAAGGCCTTGCAGCAAGAGCATCGGCAACAGCAGCACTGGACCGACGACAGCCGCCAACAGCTGCGTCGGCGCCAGCGCGACCTGGAAAAGCTCGACTGCCTGCGCGACTTGTCCCGGGAGGCCTCATGAGCGCACGTCCCGCCCTGCTCAAGCCGCCGCCCCGTCCAGCGGAACCGCCCCGTGCACGCCCGGAGCCGCAAGCGAGCGGCGCATGGCCGGCCCGGCACGGTTCCTTGCGTGAAGCGCACGGCGAAACCCACGACGACGGCGACCGTTTCGAACAACTGCTGGCAGGCGTTGACGGCCCAAGTCCGGCTGACATCGGCCAAGGCACGGTGGCGGACTTCAGCGGCGGCGACCGCCAGCCCTCCGGCCAGGATCCAGAGCGTTGCGCCGCTGCTCCCCTGCCTGCCGGACCGTCGGCGGGCCTTTGGCAAACCCTGTTGGCGCGCCTGGAAGAACGGCTCGAAGCGCTCGACGCAGGACCGCTCGAAGTCCAGTTGCACATGCCGACCCTCGGCACGGTGTCGGCGCGGATCATCCAACACGGCGCCTCGCTGGAGATCGCCCTGGGCTTCGCCAAGGACAGCGCCCGGCGCTATTGCGACGCCCGGCGGCAGGCCAGCGCCGACTGGCTCGGCCGGCAGTTGGGCCGCAGCGTGCGCCTGACCTTGCACCACGAGGCGCACTGACATGCCGGCCCATGCCCTGCGCCTGCCCGGCCTGCCCGCCGCCGACGCCCAGGCCCGCCTGCAATTGGGTGCCGGCCTGGACCTGCACCTCGCCGCGCCTCAATCCGCCACGCTGACCCTGCGCCTGGCCCCCGAGCCCTTCGTCCGGGCACCGGGCAATGCCCTCGAAACCGCCTGCGGGCGGCTGTGGCTGGACGATGCCCAGCCGTTGCTCAGCCGTCTGTCGCAGTGCCCGGCGATCCTGGATCCGGCGCAACCGGCGTCGGACGACAACGACTGGTACTGGCCGCTGTACAACCATTACCTGGCCGCCGGACTCCAGTCGCTGCTCAGTCCGCTGCGGGCGGTGACGGCCCTGCCGGACGCGGGCATCGATTGCCTGCTGGGACTGCACGAGGACAGCGCAACTGCTCTTGTCTGCCGCGCGCGGATACCCGCCGCCACGCTGCTGAACCTGATCCGGGGCGCGCCCTGGCAACGGCGGTCGAGCCATGACGCCGCGCCGCACTGGCCGCTGCGCATCCCCCTGTCGCTGGGCTACTGCACGCTGAGCGCCGCGGATCTGGCCAGCCTGCGAACGGGCGATGTGCTGCTCGCCGAACAGCCGCTGTTCACCCCCGAAGGCCACGGCCACCTGCAACTCGGCGCCTGTCGCCTGCACCTGCGGATCGTGCCTGCAACGGACCTGCGTTTTACCCTCACTGAACTGGAAGACCTGCCCATGAACGCCTCCCTTGACGCTTTCGCCTTGGCCGACAGCGAGCCGCTGTACGCTGCGTCCGAATCCTTCGACGCGCAGCCCGATCCGGGCCGTTTCGACGACCTGCCGCTGGCCCTGACCCTGCGCGCCGGCAGCGTGAGCCTGAGCCTGGGCCAGTTGCGTCACCTTTGCGTCGGTTCGGTGCTGGCCTTCAGCGGCTGCGCACCGGGCCAGGCCAGCCTGTTCCAGGGCGAACGCGCGCTGGCCCACGGCGACCTGGTGGACATCGACGGCCGGCTGGGCCTGCAGATCACCCGCCTGGAGCCGCGCCCGTGAACCTGCAAGACGTCGATCCGCTGACGCTCGCGCTGTTTCTCGGGGCGCTGTCGCTGGTGCCGCTGCTGATGATGATCTGCACCGCGTTCCTGAAGATCTCCATGGTGCTGCTGATCACCCGCAACGCCATCGGCGTCCAGCAGGCGCCGCCGAACATGGCGCTGTACGGCATCGCGCTGGCGGCGACGCTGTTCATCATGGCCCCGGTGTTCAGCGACATGGGCCAGCGCTTCCGGCAGTTGCCCCAACGCATGGCCGACTACCCCGCGATGGAGAGCGCCGCCGGCCAGGTGGCCGAACCGTTGCGCAAGTTCATGTCGCGCAACGTCGACCCGGACATCCAGACCCACCTGCTGGAAAACACCCAGCGCATGTGGCCGGCGGCCATGGCGGCCAAGGCCAGCCGCGACGACCTGTTGCTGGTCATCCCGGCCTTCGTGCTCTCGGAGTTGCAGGCGGGTTTTCAGATCGGCTTCCTGATCTACGTGCCGTTCATCGTCATCGACCTGATCGTCTCCAACATCCTGCTGGCCCTGGGCATGCAGATGGTGGCGCCGATGACCATCTCGCTGCCGCTCAAGATCCTGCTGTTCGTGCTGGTGGACGGCTGGACGCGGCTGCTCGACGGCCTGTTCTACAGCTACCTGTGAGGACGCCATGGAAACCCTGACCCTGTTCAAGCAGGCCATGCTGCTGGTGGTGGTGCTGTCGGCGCCGCCGCTGATCGTGGCGGTGATCGTCGGCGTGCTGACCTCGCTGCTTCAGGCCGTGATGCAGTTGCAGGACCAGACCCTGCCGTTCGCCGTGAAACTGGTGGCCGTGGGCATCGCCCTGGCGCTGACCGGGCGCTGGATCGGCGTCGAGCTGATCCAGTTGGCGCAACTGGCCTTCGCCATGATCCCGCAGACGAGGGCCTGAGATGTTCCAGCCGGCCTTCGACGACATCAGCGAATCGATCATCGCCCTGACCGTCGGCATGGCGCGCCTGTACCCGTGCCTGTTTCTGATACCGGCGTTCGCCTTCCGGGAAATCAAGGGCGCGCTGCGCCACGCGATCGTCCTGGCGTTGGCCCTGGTGCCGATGCCGGCGATCCGCGCCAGCCTGGCCGGACGCGACCTCGGCTGGCTCGACCTGAGCGCTCTGATGCTCAAGGAGAGCCTGATCGGCCTGCTGCTGGGGCTGTTGCTGGCCATGCCGTTCTGGCTGTTCGAGTCGGTCGGCTGCCTGTTCGACAACCAGCGCGGCGCCCTGATCGGCGGGCAGATCAACCCGGCGCTGGGGGACAACACCTCGGAGCTGGGGCACATGTTCAAGCAGGTGCTGATCCTGCTGCTGATCCTCGGCGGCGGCTACGCCAGCCTCACCCAGGTGATCTGGGACAGCTACGGCCTGTGGCCCGCCAGCCAGTGGTTGCCGATGCCCGCCGTGGACGGCTGGGGCCTGTACCTCAAGCTGCTGGCCAGCACCTTTCGCTTCATGGTGCTGTTCGCCGCGCCGCTGGTGGGCCTGTTGCTGCTGATCGAGTTCGGCATGGCGATCCTCAGCCTGTACAGCCCGCAGTTGCAGGTCTCGACCCTGGCGATGCCGGCCAAGAGCCTGATCGGCCTGGGCTTCCTGGTCCTTTATCTGCCGATGCTGTGCTGGCTGGGCAACGGCCGGCTGGCGGAACTGGCCGACCTCAGGCATCTGCTGCCCTTGCTGCTGCGCCCCGCCCCCTGAGGCCTGCGCCCTGCGCCCTTAAACCTGAAACCTGACGAGCACCGCCCGTGAGCGAAAAGACCGAACAGCCCACCCCGAAGAAACTCGCCGACGCCCGCAAGAAAGGCCAGGTCGGCCAGAGCCAGGACGTGCCCAAGCTGCTGATCTTCGCGGCGCTGCTGGAGCTGATCCTGGGCCTGGCCGGCGGCGGCATCGGCAAGCTCGAGGGCTTGGTGATGCTGCCGCTGCGCCAACTGGACCGGCCCTTCGCCGCGGCGGTCGGCGAGGTGCTGACCAAGGCCGGCTGGGACTTGCTGCTGTTCATGCTGCCGGTGCTGGGCATCGCCGTGGCCATGCGCCTGGCCGGCGGCTGGGTGCAGTTCGGCCCGCTGTTCGCCCCCGAGACCCTGAAGCTGGACTTCGAGCGGCTCAACCCGCTGAACCAGTTCAAGCAGATGTTCTCCTCGCGCCAACTGTTCAACCTGCTCAACAGCCTGTGCAAGGCCCTGCTGATCGGCGCGGTGCTGTATTGGGTGCTGCCGCCGGCCCTGAACGACCTGATCGGCTTGGCCAACACCGATCTGGACACCTACTGGCAAGCGATGATCGCCCTGTTCAGCCGGCTGTCGCGCACCTGCCTGGGCGTGCTGCTGGTGCTGGCGGTGGCCGACTTCGCCTTGCAGAAGTACTTCTTCATCAAAGGCCAGCGCATGAGCCACGAGGACGTGCGCAAGGAATACAAGGAGATGGAGGGCGACCCGCACATGAAGTCGCACCGCAAGTCCCTGGCCCGCGAACTCACCCAGCAGCCGGCCGGCGCCGCGCCGGCCAAGGCGCCGGTGGAAGACGCCGACCTGCTGCTGGTCAACCCGACCCACTACGCCGTCGCGCTGTTCTACCGCCCGCAGCAGACGCCGTTGCCGCGGATCGTCTGCAAAGGGCACGACGCCGAGGCCCGGGCGCTGATCGAGCGCGCCCGCCAGGCCGGCGTGCCGGTGATCCGCTTCGTCTGGCTGGCGCGCACGCTGTACCGCAGCGAGGTGGGCCATTTCGTCCCGCGCGAGACGTTGCAGGCGGTGGCCCAGGTCTATCGCCTGCTGCGCGAACTGGACGACGCCGCCCACGGCGAACTGATCGAGATGCCCGGCGTGCCGTACTGACGCCCCGGGGCTGGAACCAGGGCGCGAGCGCTGCCACTCAGGGCAAAGGAATCTTTCCTGAACGCCTTCGGCGAGCCTAACGAACTCGCCCTGTCAGTCCATGACACGGAGAACAGCATGCAGTCACCGGTTCACGCCAATTTTGCCAGGGTCACTACCCCGATCACCGCCCCCACCGGGCAAAACCCGCAGGGCCTGGAACAGCGCCCCCAGGAGCCGACCCAACGCAGCGCCCATTCCTTGCGCCACGTGGGCCAGCGACTGATGCGCAACATCGGCCAACTGACCCAGGACCTGCGGGCCTTGCCGCGCCCCTGGGGACGCAGCCAGAACTCGGCCCCGACGGGCAACCTGGCCCCGGCCAACGGCGCACCGCTGCAGCGCGGGGCGGCGCCGGCGAGCGAGACGATCGAACTCCAGGAACACCACAGCGAGGCCGCCGAGGCGTCCGGCGCCACCCCGCGCCTGAACCGCAGCAACGCCGGGCGCTTCGACAGCCACAGCGAACGCATCCAGCGCCAGGCCACGCCCGAGCCCCCTTCGGCAGGCATCAGCCTGGACGCCAAGGGCAAATCCAAGTTCCAGCACTTCCAGCCGCCGGCGGTCGGCGACCTGCTGCAAAACGCGCTGGGCCAGCCCAGCCAGCGCTATCAGGCCCAGCACAGCGCCGGCGACGGCCAGAACCATCTGCTGCTGGACCTTCAAGGCCACCTGCTGCACGTGAAACAGACCCCCACGGCGCTGGTGGCGCTGCGCAGCAGCCAGGCCGAAGGGCCGGTGACGGACAAGGCGTCGGCGTCGGCGGCGCCGGGCCTGACGTTCGAAGGCAACGCCGCCAAGGTCGGCGAAGGCGCACCGCTGCCCACCCTCGGGCGCGCGCAGATGGGGCACCTGACCGGCATCCACGAGGACTCCGCAGGCCAGACGCTGCGCCTGCACGACGGCAAACTGTATGAACTCGACCGCGCCAGCGCCACCTGGCAGCAGCCGGAAACCGAGGCCGAACCGGCCACGTTCAGCCACCTCGCAAGCCAGGGGGACGGCAAGCTCTACGGCCAGAGCGGCGACAACCTGGTGGATCTGACCGACCATGATGCCGCACCGCTCACGGTGGCGGATCTCAAGGCGTTCTCCGTGAACAACGAGGGCATCGCCGCCAGCCTGAGCGGCGAAAAGAGCCAGACCCTGCAGTTCACGCAACTCTCGGACCACACCGCCAAGTCCATGACCCTGGAGCTGAACGGCGGCTCGGCCGAACCCAAGCACATCGGCCTGACAGAGGACCGGCTGTTCGTCAGCGACACCGAAGGCCGCCTGTACAGCGTCGGGCGCGGAGAGATCGGTGACGACGAGACCACGCTCAAGCTCCAGCCGGACCTGCGCTTCCAGCCGCCGGGCGAACCGCTGGGCGGAACCCGCCAGGCCGCCGGCTTCCTCCACAGCGACGACGGCAGCCTGCATGTGCTGGTCGGCGACAAGGCCGGACACAGCCATTCCCATCCGCTGGACGAAGCCCATCCCGCCCTCGGGCGCGGCTGGAACCTCAGCGACGCGCTGGTGCTGGACAACCGCCGCGGCCTGCCCGGCGCCGAGGCGCCGACCCCGGCCGCCACGTTCGACCTGGACCGTTCCGGTCGCATCGGCCTGAGCGACGGCCGGGTGCAGAGCTGGGATTCCACCCTCCAAGACTGGAAAGACACCGGCATCAAGGACATCTCGCAGTTGCAGCGGGGCATCGACAGCAAGGCGTATCTGGTGCAGGACGGCAAGCTGCACAAGCTGGACGTCAAGCCCAAGTACGAGTCGGTGGCGGTCAACGACACCCATGCCCTCAACCGGCCGGTACGCACCACCGACGTGGCCCTGGGCGATGCGCTGCCGGGCCTGACCGACCGCCACGTAACCGCGTTCGCCATGCTCAACGACAAGCAGTTCGTGGCGCTGGACGACAACGACCGCTTCACCGCCCACCACAAGAACGGCGAAACCAGCGAACTGAGCCGCCTGGACCTGGAGGGCTCGGTGGCCTCCCTGGCCCTGGACGAAAACCACAACCTGCACGCGCTGACCACCGAGGGCAAACTGTTCACCCTGGCCAAGGACGACTGGCAGGCGCCGGCGGACAATCCGCGCCCCGAGGCCCGCTGGAAACCCGTGCCGCTGCCCGAGGGACGGACGCTGGCCAGCATCCGCACCGCCGACGACAACCGCCTGAGCGCCACCGTTCACGGCAGTGAGGACAACGCACAAGTGCAGCTCAAGGGCCAGGCGTGGCAACCGCTGACGCCGCGCCCGGCCGACCAGAACGCGCTGAACGACCTGTTCGGCCGGCTCAAGGACGGGGTCAAAACCGCCAAGATCCCCGGCACCGGCATGATGGCCAAGTACAGCCTCAACGTGATGGGCCGCGGCGCCGTGGAAACGGACAACCGCGCCAGCACGGGCGACTACATCCGCGCGCACATCTTCAAGCCGACCCTGGAAGTGCCCAGGCCGCTGAAGAACGTCGGCTATCACCTCCAGCACCGCTACCAAGGCCGCGAGGGCCTGCGGCCGCTCTATGCCGCCGAAGGCCGGGAATTCAAGCGGCTGGAATTGCTGAGCGCGAAACCGCCGCAGACCGGCGCCGGCCAGGACCTGCAATCGCGCATCGCGGCGCTCGGCAACCGGCCCGGCCTGCAAGGCACCGGGTTGGTCGAGGCGCTGGAGGCGTTTCGCAAGGAACTGGAGGACAACAGCCTGCGCGCCACCCAGCACCTGGGCCGACACGCCGGCAAGTCCACGCTGCTGCAACAGAAGGAAGGCCTGCTCAACGTTCACGGCGAGCTGTCGCCGCCGTCGCGGCGCAGCCAGTTGAGCCTGAAGCTGGACAAACTGTCGCAGAACTTCAACTTCGCCAGCTCCGGCCACGACTTCATCAAGGAACTGAACGGCGCCCTGGCCCATCTGCCGCCCTCGACGCAGAACCGCACCGGCACGTTGCTCACGGAACTGCGCAACAGCGGGTTGCGGGTGTCCCACCAGAAGGCCGACATCCCCCTCGGCCAGCAGCGCGACGCCAGCGACAGCCTGGGCCTGATCAAGGCGCGGCTGGCGCTGGACGTGGGCACGCTGGATGAGCTCGACCAGGTGCTCAAAAGCGCCGAAGCGCTCTCCCACGCGACCCACCCCGGCGAAGGGGCGGACACACTGAAGAAAAGCCTGAGCGAGCTGAAAGACAAGAAGTACGGCGAGCATCCGCTCAAGCAGATCACCGACATGGGCTTCGTCAACCATGCCGGCCTCGAGGGCGCCTACGACGGCATCAAGGCGTTCCTCAACGGTTTCAAAAAGGAAGACCACGCCACCAGCGTCACCCTGCGCGCGGCCACCGGCAGCAAGAGCCAGCCGGAAATGGCGGAAAAGCTCAAGGCCGCGATGAAGCAACTGCATCACCCCGACGACGAGATCGCCCTGCAGCGCGGCTACGGCGTGAGTGTGAGCACGCCGTTCGTGGCCCTGGCCAACAAGGGCATGGGACCCTGGCCCAGCGGCGCGGTCAGCGGCGGACGCAACTACCTCTTCAGCGCCGAACGCGGCGAAAAAGGCGTGACCGTCTACCTGCAACGCGAAGGCGCCGGCACGGCCAGCGGCGGCGTGGGCGGCGGCAAGGACCTGTGGCCGGGGTTCTTCCGGGGCGAAAACGCCGACAAGTTCACCAAGGTCGACATCGGCAACGACCGCCGGATGACCCCGGCCCTGCGTCTGGGGGCCGACGTCACCGGCACCGCCACCACCACCTGGCGCGACGGCGTGGTGTTCACCTTGCCCGATGAAGAGATCGACCCGTTCATCGACAACCTCGTCGCCGGCAAGCTCAATCCGCTGGAGCTGATGAAGAAAGGCCTCGACCACGAAGCCCAGAAGAGCCTGCGCTTCAACTTCGACCTCACCGCCAGCGGCACGGCGGAATTCCGTGTGGGGTTCGGCCTCACCGACAAGGACAGCACACCGCTGTCGTCGGCGGCGCGGGTGGGCGTCGGCGGCACGGTCAGCGTCAACCTGCTGAACTACGGCAACTATTCGCTGGAACAGCACAGCAACAAGGGCGAACTGCAGGAAAGCAGCCGCAACCGCCCGCGCCTGCTCAACAACTTCGGCGTGTCCGGATTCGCCCGGGCGCAGATCGCCGGCAGCAACACCCCCGCCTCGGACGCCGCGACACCCGCCAACCAGGGCCTCACGACGCAACTGGGCATAACGCCCTCGGTCTCGGTGGACAACAAGACCACCAAGCGGATCAAGTTCAACTTCAAGGAGGCCGAACCGCTGACCGCCGAGAACCTGGACAAGCTCGGCAAGAGCCTGGGCAAGGCGTTCAAGGATCCTGAATCGCAGCGGGTGCTGAGCCAACTGACCGACGCCGGCGACGCGCAGAACCCAGACGCCGATGCCGCGCAGCGGATCAGGCAGCAACTGCAAACCCTGGAAACGCACTTCGCCGGCAAGCCGAAAGAGAACGACGAACAATACGCCGCCCTGCGGGCGCTCACCCGTGCCGGTGTCCAGCAGCAGGCCGCCGACGCCAAGCACAGCCTGCTCGACAGCGGCCGGTTCGAATCCACCTACACCAACCTGTCACGCATGAACGGCAAAAGCGCGGTGGCCAGCGTCATGGCCCGGCTCAATCCGCACCACTCGCCGAGCAACGCCGAACGCATCACGGCGCTGATCGAGCACGACCCGACCCTCAAGGCGCTGGTCAAGCAGCTTCAGGCCCAGCCCGGCACCCAGGCCCGGGTACGCCTGGAGCTCAAGGACGACGTGCAGGACCGCATCGACCAGGGCAGCCGCGACGGCAGCCTGTCGCAGAAGGAGCTGGCGGGGCTGCTGTCGGACCGCAACAACATGCGGATCAAGGCGATCACCGTGTCCCAGAGCGTCAACCAGCCGGAAAGCTTCACCTCGCCGCTGCCGGTGTTGAGCTACAGCAGCAGTGCTTCGCTGAACGTCAGCAAGGCCCTGGGCAAGATCAACTTCAGCTACGGCCAGGATCAGGACACGCCAAAAAGCTACTCCCTCGACGGCATGGCCGCCGAGCCGGGCGGCGCGCTGAAGACGGCGGTCGGGGCGCTGAAACAGGAGGGCCTGCAGCTCAAGGGCTGACGCCCGTCCAACCGGCCCCGCCCGCCCGGACGGGGCCTTCTTCCCTTCAAGGAGCTCACATGGATCCTGCCTTTTACCCGCTCGACACCTTTCCGGCCCTCGCCGCCCTTGCCGGCCGCTGGACGGTGATGCGCCAGGAACTGCTGGCGCTGCACGCACCGCTGCTGGACATCGACCGTACCGACAAGCCCCACCAGGCGGTGCACGACGAAGTCAGCGCCCATCTGCGACAGGGCGGCGTCTACGGCTGGCTCAAGGGCTGGGGCGAATCGGGCGGCAACCGCGACTGGGTGCAATACCCGCTGCTGTTCCGGGATGAGCCCATCGCCCCGGCGCTGGCGGCCCTGCCCCAGACCCTGGCCATGCTCGGCGAGGTCGGCGGGCTCAAGGTCGCGGCGCTCGCACGGTTGGCGCCCCAGGCGTTTCTGCCTCGCCACCGGCACCCGGAGATCCGCGCCGAGGGCCTGCTGCAGATGCACCTGACCCTCGATGCCGCGCACGAGCGCAACGATGCTTACCTGAACGTGGCCGGCGAATTCCATCGCCACCGCTGCGGCGCGGCGGCGGTGTTCGACGGATCGCTGGACCATTTCGTGGTCAACGCCAGCGAGGCGCCGCGCACCCTGCTCTATCTGGAGTTCGACCGGGCGCGTCTTGCACGCCCGGCGTGAACCGCACTGCCGGACGCAAAAAAAACGGGCGCATGCTGCATGCGCCCGTTTTTATTTGACTGGGTGTTTCAGTGCAGGGCCCGGCCCAATCCCGAGCGGGTCTCGCGCACCTGGGCGACGAAGCCGCCGACCACGTCGCTGAAGCTGTCCTCGTCCAGCCGGGCCAGTTCGCGCTGGGTGCACAGCCGCACGTCGCCCTTGTCCAGGGCCAGCCAGCAACCGCGCAGGCCCGCGATGTCGAAGTTCATGGCCAACAGGCGCTGCAAGTTGTCCGGGCCTGGCCGCAAGGCGCCGAGCCGGCAGTGGATGATCACGTTTTCGCTGTGTTCGGGCCATTCGATGACGGCGGCCTGGGCCTGTTCGCTGTCGTACAGCGCGCAGACGCCGTTCTGCCAGGTCAGGGGTGTGCCCAAGCGATCGGCCAGATGGGCGATGAAACGCTGGATGGCCGGTGTGGAGTTCGCCATTTGTTTTTCCTCTTAAGTTGAATGGCCCTGGGGTTGGCCGGTTCGCAACTTGAGTGGAAAAACAATGGCGAATAGTTCCAGCCGGAACAAATATTCCGGACTCAGTGCTTCAATCCGGCCAACGAAAGGAGTTGTCCGAGCAAGGCCTGTAGTTGTTCGCCCTGATCATCGTTGTGCAGTTCATGCCAGACCACGAAAGTGTGCTGGCTATCGAGACATATGTAGTAACCCTCATAGGATTCGACATTGTCGAAGCGCCGCTTGAGGGTCTCGGAAAACAGGTCCGGGCGCTGGGCCTGGCGCTGGATGTTCAGGGAAAGTCCCCAGCCCAGGCTCTCCTGGCGGCAGACGAACTCGACGCCGGGAGCCCACTGCCAGACGCTTGCCCGCTTCTGGGCGATGCGCTGGAGGAAGTCCTGCTGATCGGTGCTTTGAAAAATCGTTTCAGTCATTCAGAGGCACCGTACTGTATTGGCCACCGCCGTCACGCAGTGCCGGGGACCACCAGACGTTCAACTCGGAGTTGTTGGCGTCAAGTTGCTGACAATTCCCTATGTGACAGGAAGTTTCAGGTACTGACGTACAAGCGCTCAATATAAGTAAACACAGCCACGCAATACCGGCACGACACCACTTCATCTCTTCACCTTCCTTGTCGGACTCTACAGATTATCGCCTCAAAGCCTAGCTGCTTAAGGGCACCGCGACAGGCAAAAGCCATGTCCAGATTATTGAGTCTTCTCTTATAACCCGCGCGAAAGCGGGGGCAACATCGATACCCGTGCCGGTGCCGCCGCAGGCGACGCTGTCGCTGCGGGCCGCAAGGCCACGAACACCTCCGTTGATTCACCAGGTTGCAACAGGAACCGCGGGGCGGCCGTCACTGCCAGGGTCGCACCGCCGGAACAGGCCTCGGGGTTGAAACGCTGCGGTTTGACACCGACGTTCTTGACCACGCCGACCGCCACCGAGTAGTTCGTTGCGCTGAACCACTGCATCCGCCCGCGATCCAGCGCGAACGGGCCGTCCACTTTACACAGGTCGCCCAAGGCCACACCAGATGATGTTCGTTTGATATCACCGGGGATCCGCCCGCGCACCAGCTCGGCGAACGTATTGCCGATCGTCGCCCGCAACACCGCAGGTCCCCCCGGTTGGCGGCCGGACGCCAGGGCCTGGCCCAGTTGCGCACGGTTTTCGCTGGCCACGTAACGGGCCGGGTCGACCTGATCGCCGATCAGGCGCGGGGTCAGGATAAACAGGCGCTCGCGGCGCGACAGTTCGCGACGGGTCGAGGAAAACATCGGCCCGACCCACGGCAGCTTGCCCAGCACCGGCACCCGGTCGCTCTGGTCGCCCTGCTCGTCCACGTGGAAACCGCCGATCACCAACGAACGGTTTTCGCTGATCACCGCCTGGGTGCTGACCGTGCCGCGCTTGACCGTCGGCGTCTGCTGGTCACGCTGCTGCTCCAACTGGCCGTCCTCGATGTCGACGATCAGCTGGAAGCGGTTGTTCGGCCCGCCCCCGATGGTGCGCGGCACCACTTGCAGGCTGGTGCCGGCGGTGACCGGCTGGATCGTCGCCACCCGCTCGCCCGTGGCGGTGATGAACTGGGTGCGGCTGAAGTCGATCACCGCCGGCTGGTTCTCCAGGGTCAGCACCGAGGGCCGGGCGATCATCGAGGCCATGCCCTGCCCCTCCAGCGCCTGGATCTCGGCGAAGAAGCGCTCGAAGTCGCTGATGAACAGCGTCGAGGAACCGCTGTTGAGCAACGAACTGCCGAAGCCGACCTTGCCCGCCTTGGCCGACCAGCGCGACTCCAGGTTGGCCAGTTGGCTGCGGTCGATGTCGAGGATGATCGCGTCGATCTCCACCAGGTTGCCCGGCAGGTCCAACTGCTCGATCAGTTGCTGGTAGGTGGCGCGCTTGTCCGGATTGTCGTAGATCAGCACCGCGTTGTTGCGCACGTCCGCCGCCACCCGGCGCTGGCCGGCGGCGGTCTGGGGCCGGTGGCCGGTGCGCCCGGCGGTGCGTTCGCTGGCCAGGTTGAGGATCTTGCCCCGGGCCATGTCCGCCATGCCTTGCAGGGCGTCGATGTTGGCCTTGGGGTCCTGGGGCGACGGCTGCGTCGGGCGCTGGCTGTCGAGCATGTCCTCCAGGATGCTGGCCACGCCGGGGATGCGCAGGCTCTGGTCGCGGTAATTGACCTGACGGTCGGCCACCGCCGCGTAGCGCAGGGGGAACATCATCACCTGCTGCTTTTCGTCGGGCTTGGCCTTCTCCTTGCTGAACCCGCGGATCAGCTCGATGTAGCGCGCCGGACCGCTGACCAGCACCACGCCTTCATCGGGCAACTCGCCCCAGCCGAAACGCTTGTCCAGCAGGCCGATGTCGGTCAGCGCCTGCTTGAGGTCCGGCGCGGCGTCGGCGGACACCTCCAGCCGCTGCGAGACCTGGGCCGACTGCGGGCTGACATACAGCTTGCCGTTGTAGACGAACCACTGGAACTGATGCTCCAGGGCCAGGCGGTCGAGGAATTCCTCGGCCGTCGCCGCCCGTAGCTTGGCGTCCACCATGCCGCTGACGCCGCTCAGGCTCAGGCCCACGCCATAGGCGTTGGCGAAATCCTTGAGCACGGTCTCCAGCGGCGTGCGCGAAGCCTCGTAGGCGTAGGCCGATTGCCGCCAGTCGTCGGGCACCACGGCCAGAGCCGGGCTGGATGCGGCCAGCAGCAGGGTCAAGGCGCACAGTCGCTTAAACATAGGTTCTTCCCAGAGGCAGAGGACGGGTCAGGGGCCGGGACACGGCGGCGCTGCGTTCAAGCATCGCCTCCCACACGTCCCGTTGGTTGGCCAGCGATTCGATGGCGGCGATCAGCGCCGGGATGCCCTGGAACGGCAGGTAACGCATCAGGCACAGACGGCGCTCGCCCGGATCCAGCGCCAGTGCCCCGCCGAAGCGCCCAAGGCTGGGGCCGGACAGGCGCAGCGCCGCTTCAAGGCTTGCGTCGTCGCCGCGCCAGGCCGCGCTGAGCATGGCCAGGCACAGCACGCCGCCGGGCCGCCGTTGCAGGCGCAGCGGCGCGCCGTCGATCAGCAGCCCCAATTCGCCGTCGCCGCCGTCCAGCCAGCGTTGCGCCGCGAGCGCCAGTTCAGCGGATTTCATTAATGATCGCCTTGGCCAGGTTGTGCTTGACCACGATTTCCTGGTTCGCCGCCCAGCTGGCGGTGGAGGACTGGCGTATCGCCGAGTTGAAGGCATGCCAGTCGTCCGGGGAAAACGCATCCATGTCCAGCGCGGCAGCGTCCAGGTCCTGTTGCGCGTTTTCGAAGTTGTTGTCCAGGCGGCGGCGCAGTGCATCGGGAGAAAGCATGGTGAGGCTCCAGGTCGATAACTGCCCACTGAGTGGCACTATCCCGACGTTGGTTCCCTGTCCGCCTGCGCTGATGGCGTCAGGTTCATGGCTGCGCGCTGTCCGGCAGCGGCCAGAGCGCGTTGCCCAGGGCCTGCCAGTCGAGCGTGAAGTCGCCCTGTTCGGTGCGCAGGCTCAGGCTGTCCGGCGCTTGCTGCGGATCGGCGCGCAGGCTCCACTCGGCCTGGGCCTGTTGCAGGTGGTGCGCGGCCAGGTCCAGCCGGTCGGGGTGGCAATGCAGCACGCCGGGTTCGTCCGCCGGCCGGGCAGCGCTCAGTTGCCGGCACAGGGCGGCGATCCGCGCCGCATCGCCCTGCTCGCCCAGCAGTCGCTGCCAGGCCTGGCCCAACAGCGATTCGGCGCTTTGGAGAATGGCGTCCCACATCTGTTGGCGTTGCGCCTGCCATTGGGCGAGCAGCGCATCGGCCTGCTGCCAGACTTCGGCCAAGGCTTGTTCCTGCGCCGCTTGACGCAGGCGCTCGGCCTCTTCGCGGGCGTCGGCCAGCAACGTGTCGGCCCGGGCACGGGCATGCGCCAGCAGTTGCCCGGCCAGCAGGCTGTCTTCGAAAATTTCTCGGCGCAGGACGGGGCCGTCAGGCAACGCCTGGGGATGGCTCAGGCTCAGGCGGCGACGGGTCAGCATGGGGGGATCCTTGTGTAGTGAACGTGAGGGCGTACCAGCCGACCGCCTGCCAGAGTGAGGCCAGTCTTGCGTGGGGCAACCCCTGGAGCGGCGCACCTTCGATGGGCGTACCGGCGAACTCCAGGCGCAGACGCTGCCACACCGGTTCGCCGACCCAGGCCCGCAGCAGCCGCAAGCCTTGGCTCTGCGTGTCGCCCTCGCGCCAGCAGGCCGGCAGCCAATGGCCCGGCTGCAACGCCCGGCCCAGGCGGCGGCACCAGCGCAGCCCCGCGTCATCGAGCCCCGGCGGCGGTTCGCCCTGGCTGCCGGCGCAGACCGCCACCGCCAGGCTCAGCACCCGCGCCCACTGCTGCGCGTCCAGCGCCAGCAAAGGCAACAGTCCGCCGTTGGGCGGCGCGGGCCGCGTGGCGCCCATGCCCGCATGACGGGCTCGCCACGCGGCCGGCCATGGCGCGTCCGGTGCCGGAGCGGCGTCGGCCCACCAGCGCACCCAGGCCAGCGCCTGCGGCGGCGTGACGTCCTGCGGCTTCATGCCGGCCCGGACGATGCGTTCTTGCCGCCGCCCGCCACGTTGCCCAGGCGTCGGCGCCAGTGCGGATTGAGGGTGAACAGGCCGGCGACCAGCAGCGCGCCGGCCACTGCGCACAGCCCCAGCAGCCATTGCCAGAACCGCCAGCGCTCACGGGTCAGGGTGAACGGGCCGACCGTCACCGTCTCCACGGTCTCGCGGTAGCCTTGGGCCGGCACGAACACCACGGCGAGTTTCTTGTCGTCGGCGCCGCCGATCCCCGGAATGCTGCTGGCCACCATGCGCCGGATGCGCGGCAGCACGCTGTCCGGATCCAGTTCGGCGCGGTGCTTGATGAACACCGCCGCCGACGCCGGCTGCACCGGCTCGCCCGGCGCGATGCGTTCGGGCAGCACCACGTGCACCCGCGCCACCACCACGCCGTCGATCTGCGACAGGGTCTGCTCAAGCTCCTGGGACAGCGCATAGAGATAGCGTGCCCGCTCTTCCAGAGGCGATGAGATCACCCCTTCCTTGCGGAACACCTCGCCCAGGCTCGAGCGCGAGCGCCGGGGCAACCCCACCGCTTCCAGCGCACGCACGGCCCGGGAAATGTCGCGGCTGGCCACCAACACCGCCACGCCGTTCTTGTCCAGACGCTTCTGCGCGTCGATGTCCTTGCCGGCCAGTTCCGCCAACACCTCGTTGGCGTCCTGTTCGGACAGGTCGCGGTGCAGCTCCATGCGCTCGCCGCAGCCGGCCAGCAACAGAACCATCAGCACCGCCGCGAGCGGCCCGAATACCTTGGGATGCATGGTTGCGCCCTATTGAAGACTGGTGAGTTTTTCCACGCTCTGGGCGGCCTTGCTCACCAGTTTGGCGCTGAGCAGGCTTTGCAGATAAAACGACGACAGCGACCGGTTCGCCTGCAGCGCCTGCTGCGGATCCACCGAGCGCGCGGCCCGCTGCAGCTCGCGGGTGGCCTTGTCGGCGTCCTTCTGCAACGCCGTCGAAGCCTGGGAAATCGCCGACACCGACGGTTCGTGGCCGGCGGCGCGGTTCGCCGCCCGCTGCATCTGTGCATTGAACCAGGCGATGTCCGCCTCGGCAGGCGGCCTGGCCGGCAATGCCTCGGGCGCGGATGCCCCCGAATGCCCGGTTGTTACCCCTGTAATCGCCATTCACGCTCTCCTGCCAGGACGAAGATTTACATTCAGCCGAAGAGGCTGCCGGTGCTCTGCTGCGTCAGCACCGAGAGCACGTTGCCGGCGGTGATGCGGGCATCGGTCTGCAGCGTGTTGCCGGCGCCGCCGTTGAGGAAGTTCTGCTCGGCGTTGGGGAACAGTCCGCCCATCGAGTGGCCCTGGGCACTGCCCTTGACCTCGCCCTTGATCATGTCGATCGCTTTCTGGAACTGTTTGCTCTCGTCACGGGACATGAACTGATCGCCCTCGGACAGCTCCCCCATCCAGTCCTTGGACTTGCCGTCAGGCTTGCCGAACTCTTCAGGGTGCATGTCCATGAAGCGCGCGATTTCCTTGAGCACGTCCTTGTCGTCGTTGGAGAACGCCATCTCGCCGCGGGCGTCGCGGGCCGGGTTGCCGGTGGGCTTGAGCAGGTTGTCGAGCTTTTCCTCGCCCAGGCTGCCCAGCAGCGACGACAGCAGATCCTGCACGCCGCCACCGCCGCCGGTGCCGCCGGGCATGGGGTTCCAGCCGCCACCGCCGTTGCCGCCCGGCATCGGGTTCCAGCCCCCGCCGCCGTTGCCGCCGCCGAACTGGCCGCCGTTCTGCAGGCCGCCGCCCAGCATGTCCTTGATCATGCCTTCGAGGCCTTTGGTGAACGCGGCCTTCTCTTCGCCGTTGAGGTAATTGTCCTCGGTCAGCTCGTCGCGCCAGCTGCGCACCTTGCCGTTGGCGTCGTCGGGCTTGCCGAACTTGCCGGGGTTCTTGTCCATGTAGTCGGCGATCATGCCCAGCAGCGGGTTTTTCGCGTCGCGGATGTTGGCGCCGCTGCCGGATTTCTCGAACAGCGCCTGGCTCAACAGTTCGGCGATCTGCCCGGCGGTGTTGCCCGAGCCGCCCTGGGACCCGCCCATGCCCGGCAGGCTGAAGCCGCCCTGGAACGAGCCGCCTGGAGGGAGTGTCAACGCAGTGGAAAACATAAGGTGCTCCTTGCCTGGATTGCCCGGGTCATGGCCCTTCCGGCCAAGGCCGGAAGGGCCTGTGACCACTTAGTAGTTGATCGCCTTGCCGGTTTGCTGGGCGGCGTTCTGCGCCTTGGTGGCGGAGTCCTGGTAGGCGCTGGCGATACCGTTGACGGTATCGGTCATCATCTTGTTGGACTGAGCCTGGGCGTTCATGGTGGTGGTGGCTGCTGCAGTGGCGTCCATTTGTTGCATGGCAGCCATCGAAGCGCCAAGGGATGCGGTACCGGCCATAGTGTCTACTCCTGATAATCGATTGTTGTTTGAGCACCGGATGGTGTTCGAACAATGAGTGGTCGATTCTCGGCAGCGGTTCCATGGCGAACGCGAATTGGCCGGTGCGGCAGGTTCCGGACGTCGGGGGACGGACGGCGGGCGTCAGAGTTCCGGGGAGTCGATGCTCAGGCTTTTCATGCGGTGATAGAGGGTCCGGCGCGGAATGCCCAGTTCGCTGACCACCGAATCGATGCACTTGGCGTGGCGCGACAGGCAATCCATGATCAGGGTCTTTTCGAACAGGCGCAGGTGGCTCTTGAGCGGTGCGGCCTGGCGGCACGGGGGCGAAGGATCGTCGGTCTGCAAGGCCGGCATGCCCAGCACGAAGCGCTCGGCGGCGCACTTGAGCTCGCGGATGTTGCCCGGCCAGCGGTGGTTGAGCAGGCACTTGAGCAGGTGCGGGTCAGGGGCCGGCATCGGCTGGCGGTGGCGTTCGGCGGCCTCGCAGACGAAGCGCTGGAACAGCGGCTGGATGTGCTGCAGGCGCGAACGCAGGGTCGGCAGCTGGATCTTGATCACGTTGAGGCGAAAGAACAGGTCGCGGCGGAACTTGCCCTCGTCCACCAGTTGTTCCAGCGGCGTCTGGGTGGCGACGATCACCCGCAGGTCCAGCGGCACGAAGCGGGTCGAGCCCAGGCGTTCGATGCCGCGCATCTCCAGCACCCGCAGCAGCTTGGCCTGCAGCAGCAAGGGCATGCTGTCGATCTCATCGAGGTAAAGGGTGCCGCGGTCGGACGCTTCGATGTAGCCGGCCCGTGACTTGGAGGCGCCGGTGTAGGCGCCGGCCATGACCCCGAACAGTTCGCTCTCGGCCAGCTGTTCCGGCACCGCCGCGCAGTTGAGGGCCACCAGCTGACCTTCGCGTCCGGACAGCTCATGGATGCGCCGGGCCAGGGTGTCCTTGCCGGTGCCGGTCTCCCCCTCCAGCACCATGTCGACCTTCAACGGCGCGGCCTTTCTGATAAACGCTTGCAAGGTGCCCACTGTGTCGAGAACTTCATGTTCCCATTGCACGGAGTGGTTGTTCGAAAAGCCCCCAGTCATCTTGTTCCCTCACGATGATGATCACTTCTGTCGGGATCGAGGAATACAGAAACGCCGCGCCTTCTTTCAATCCGAGCATCGGAAGGTCGATGGACGTCAGAAACTCACGCGTATGCCTGCGACACCATTGTTTTTGTTCAGGGCGATATTGATAGCAGCAGATTTCCATCACCAGCCTGCGTTCATTCCCCCGATGGTTCAGTGCGATTTCCAAGGCCGGACGCCGCTGCGGGTGCGCCGGCCGCTCTCCTGCGGCAAGGCCGCAGTCTAGCGTCGCACAGGTGCAGGGCGAAATTGAAATTCGCCGCAAATGCCATAGAAACTCTCAATCCGCCGACAATTTCGAGGGAAGGTGGCGGCGCAAACGGCATCTGCGGTGAAAGCGTTGCGCTTTCGTGGGGATGTTCGGGGAAACGGCCCGGACGCAGGTCAGCCCTGCTCGAACCCTCGGGCCAGTTCCCAGTCGGTGACGCGCCGATCGTACTCGGACTGCTCCCAGCGTGCGGCATGGACGTAGTGGTCGACCACCTCGTTGCCCAGCGCCTCGCGCAGCCAGGTCGACCCATGAGCGATGTCGGTGGCGTGGCGCAAGGTCTTCGGGATTTGCGGCAGTTCGCGGTCGCGGTAGGCATCGCCGACAAACGCTGGCGGCAGCGGCAGGTTCTCGTCCAGGCCCGACAACCCCGCCGCGATCAGGGCGGCGAACGCCAGGTAGGGGTTCAGGTCGGCGCCGCCGATGCGGCATTCGACCCTGGCCGCGTCGGTGCCTTCACCGCAGACGCGGTAGCCCACGGTGCGGTTGTCATGGCTCCAGGCGACCGTGGTCGGCGCGAACGTGTCGCTCTGGAACCGCTTGTAGGCGTTGATCGTGGGCGCCAGAAAAAGGGTGATGTCCCGGGAGTACTTCAGCAGGCCGCCCAAGTAATGGCGCATCAGGTCGGACATGCCTTGCGCCTCGGGGGCGCCGCGGAACAGCGCTCGTCCGTCCAGCGACCACAGTGAAGCGTGCACATGGCTGGAGGAGCCCGCCAGGGTGTCGTTCCACTTGGCCATGTAGGTGATGGACTTGTCGTGCCGGGCCGCGATTTCCTTGCTGCCGTGCTTGATGATGGTGTGCTGGTCGGCCATCACCAGCGGGTCGGCGTAGCGGACATTGATTTCCCCCTGGCCCCGTCCGCCCTCCCCCTTGGTGCATTCGATGCCGATGCCGGCGCCGTGCAGTCCGTTGCGGATCGGGCGCATCACCGATTCCTGCCGGGTGGTCGACAGGATGTTGTAGTCCTGGTTGTAGCTGCCGAAGGTCTTCGGATCGGCGTAGCGACGGGCCGACAGGGTCTCGTAGGGTTCGTCGAACAGATAGAACTCCAGCTCCGAGGCGAAGCAGGCGCGCAGCCCCCGGTCGGCGAGCCGCTGCAACTGGCGCTGCAGGACTTGCCTCGGCGAGTGGGCCACAGGCCGGCCGTGATGGTCGAACACGTCGCAGATCACCAGCGCGGTGGCCTCCAGCCAAGGCAACCGCCGCAAGGTGGCCAGGTCGGGCCTGAGCAGGAAGTCCCCGTACCCCTGCGCCCATCCGGCGCTGAGGTAGCCCGGCACGGTCGCCATCTCGACGTCGTCGGCCAGCAGATAATTGCAGGCGTGGGTTTCATGATGGCCGTGGCGGACAAAGAAATCGCCGTGAAACCGCTTGCCCATCAGGCGTCCCTGCATGTCTGCCAGGCACACCAGCACGGTATCGACAGTGCCGGCGGCGACCGCGTGTTTCAGTTCATCGAACGTCATGCTCATGTGTGTTCACCCGGCGGTCAGAAGGTTATTTGCACCACAGCAGTTCCGAGGCGCGTGGGGCGTTGTGCGCAGGCCGGACCACGGAAGGCGTGAACCTGTCGCTGCCGATCCTTTTCGGATCGGCCGCCGTGGTCTGGTGAATCTGCGTGATCCAGTTGGCGAACAGCAGGTGCGCATGGCTGCGCCATTGGTTTTTCGGCGGGCGGGTTTCGCAGTCGTCCGGAAAATAGTTCCTGGGCAGGCGGATGTCCTTTCCCGCGTCCCGGTCGCGGAAGTACTCGTCGGCCAGCGTGTGCGAGTCGTACTCGATGTGGTTGAAGCAATGCAGCGAGTGGTGCCGCGGGTCGTCGAGCAGGCAGATTCCGGTGTCCGGGGAATCGATCAGCACGCGCAGGCCGCTGCCGGCGGGAATGTCGCTGCGGCGCATCTCCGTCCAGCGCGACACCGGGACGGTGAAGTCGTCGCAGAACCCCTTGAGATAAGGAGAACCGGTGCTCAGCCCATGGTGCCTGAACACGCCGAAGGCCTTTTCGCCCAGCGCGTGCTTGGGCATGCCGTGAAAATAGTGCACGGCGGCCTGGGCGCCCCAGCAGATGTTGAAGCAGCTGTGCACATGGGTCTGGGTCCAACGCAGGATACTGGTGAGTTCGTCCCAGTAGCTGACGTGCTCGAACGGGATCGTTTCGATCGGTGCGCCGGTCACGATAAAGCCGTCGAACTTCTGCTCCTTGATGTCCGGCCAGGCGCGGTAGAACGACGACAGGTGCTCCAGCGGCGTGTTCCGGGGCGCATGGTTGCTGATCTTGACGAGCGTCAGCTCCACTTGCAGCGGTGTCGCGCCGAGCAGCCGGGCGATCTGGATTTCGGTGCTGACCTTGTTGGGCATCAGGTTAAGCAACCCGATCCGCAAGGGGCGCTGCAGCGGTTGCGCGACGTGGTCGTCGTCGGTCACCGTGACGCCTTCCGTCGCAAGGGCGGTCACCGCCGGCAAACCTTTGGGAATTCTGATCGACATAGGCTTCCAAGCCTCCGTAAAGGGTCAGGCACGCATGTTGCGTCTCAAGCGTGAAAGTCAGTGGCCGGTGGCGGCTGCCCTGGCCTCGCGGATGATCAGGTCGGCGGCCTTCTCGCCCACCATCATGACGGTGGCGTTGATGTTGACCGAGACCATCGCCGGGAACACCGACGCGTCGCAGACCCGCAGCCCCGACACGCCCTTGACCTTGAGGTCCGGCGTCAGCACCGCGAGGGGATCGTCCGCCGCGCCGGCCCGGCAGGTGCCGGAGGCGTGGTAGTAGGTCTGACAGTTGTCGCGGATGTACTGGCGCAGCTCGGCCTCGCTCTGCACTTCGGGGCCCGGCGACAGTTCCCGGCGGATGATGCTCCGCAACCCCTGCGTCTGCCCCAGCCGGCGGCAGAACCGGACGCTGGCCAGCAGCACGTCCTCGTCGTGGCCCTCGGCGTCGGACAGATAGTTGAGGTCGATGGCCGGCGGCACCGCGATGTCCGCCGAGGTGATGCGCACCTCGCCGTGGCTGCGGCTGATGGCCACATTGGGCTCCAGGGCGATGACGGTCCGGGGCTTGGGGGCCGACGCTTCGTACTCGTCGCCGAACCTTCCGTTGACCCAGCCGGCGGTGAGGCCCAGCTGGATCTGGCTTTCGGCCGACGTGCCTTGCGGCCGGGTCTTCAGCATCGCGATGGCTTCGTAGGGGGTCACGTCCCATTCGGGCACCGCTTCGGCCGTCTCGAAGATCACCGGCACCGAATAGTGGTCGACCAGGTGCTTGCCGACGCCGGGGCTGTCGTGGACCACGTCGATGCCCAGGTCGCGCAGCGCCGCGCCGTCGCCGACGCCCGAGACCAGCAACAGTTGCGGTGACTGGATGCTGCCGGCGCACAGGAGGATCTCCCGCCGGGCCGCGAAGCGTCCCTTGTCGGTGAGGCACGCGCTGGCCACCGTGCCGGTGAACTCGATCCGCCTCACCAGGGTGTCGGTGAGGATCTTGAGCCGGTCGTGCCCCTCGCTCAACGGATGCAGATAGGCGACCGACGAGGAACTGCGCAGCCGCCCTTTCGCGTTCAGCGTCAGCATGCCGATGCCGGGCTCGACCCCTTGGGTGAAATCCACCTTGGCCAGGCCCAGTTCGACGCCCGCCTCAAGGAACGCCCGGGAAACCGGGTGGCGCTCCGGGCGTCGCTCCAGGGTGACGAGCGCCTTCTGGCGCTCGAAGTACGGCAACACCTCCTCGCCCGACCAGCCGTCGGCGCCCAGGTCGCGCCAGGCATCGAAGTCCGCGGGCGGCGGCACCAGGTAGGCGCAGTCGTTGTGGTTGCCGCAGCCGCCGAGCATCCTGGCGCGGGAGTATGTGAGGCGCCGGTCGGAGTGACGCGTCGGCTCCGCCAGAAATCCCCAGTCGGTGCGGGCATCGAGCTCGAAGAGGCGGGAAATGTCCATCATCGCCGGCACGCCCTCGTCCGCCGGCCCCGCTTCGATGAGCAGGACTGATCCGATGTCCGCATCGGCGAGCCGCCGCGCGATGATCGAGCCCGCGCTGCCGCCGCCGATCACTATGTAGTCGTAGGTCATGCGCTCTGTTCCTTGTGCTGTGCTGTTGAGCCGTTGGCCGTCCTTGGGTGCTGCGCCTCAATAGGGCAGCAGCACCAGACACAGTGCGACCACTGCGTAAATCACCCCGGTGATCCGGTTCAGTGCGGTTTTGTTGTCGAACGCCGCCCGCGCCTTGTGCGCGAGGAACATGTAGCCGCCATAGATCGACAGCGAAATGACCATCGCAGTGACGCTCAGGGCAATGGCCTGGGTGCTGTACGAAAAGTGCGGGCTGATGAAGCTGGGGTAAGTGAGCAGGCTCGCCAGCCATCCCTTGGGGTTGGTCAGCGAGACCAGGAAGGAATCGACGAACATCTGCCGCGGGCTGGAGTTCTCGGCCTTGGCGTCGCTCGGCCCGGACTTGGAGAAGAACGCGCTCAAGGCGAGCCAGGCCAGGTAGATCGCGCCGATCCAGCGCAGGTACGTGAGGATCCAGCGGTTGTCGTGGATGAGCAGGCCGACGCCCGACAGCACCACCGTCGCATGCACCGCGGTGGCCAGCCCGAAGCCCAGCGCGCCGGGCAAGGTCGTGCGCAGGCCGTGCTTGAGCGCCTGTGCCACCGCAAAGGCGACGTTGGGGCCAGGCACCGCGACCGCCGACGTGAACGCAACCGAAAACAACAACAGCAAATGAAAATCCATAGATCCGCCAATGGGCTTGTGGGGTTGATCGAACGGGGCTTGAGGCCGGACGGCTGAATGCCTAGGCGGATTCGCGCTCCTTCGCTTGGTAAACCAGGCATGCATCGGCGAAAGCCTTGAACAGCTTCTGGCTGGTCGCGTCGTTGGCGGCGTGCCATTCGGGGTGCCACTGCACGCCGAACTGGAAGGTGTCCGATGCCGTGTAGGACAGCGCTTCGATCACGCCATCCTGCGCCACCGCTTCGGGCCGGACACCGGGCGGCACCGCCGTGATGCCCTGGTTGTGCAGCGAGTTAACCTGCAATTCCACCTCCCCGACAAGAGACGCCAGCCATCCCCCGGCGGCGACGCGCACGCCGTGCGCCGGCAGGTACTGCTGATCGCGGGGCACGTCGGGGTTCTCGCTGTGCACGACCGCCCCGCCCAGCGCCTTCAGATCCGCATGCAGCGCACCGCCGCGGTGGACGCTCATTTCCTGAAAGCCGCGGCAGATGCCGAGCACCGGCATGTCCAGTTCGAGGGCGACGGTCAGGACGGCGCTGGAGAGGCGATCCCTCGGCCGGTCCCGCGCTTCGGGGATGACATCGTCCGCCCCACGGCTCCACGCCCGCTGTTCGCCAGCGAAGACCGCGGGATCGAGGTTCGACTCGTCGCCGGTCAGCACCAGGCCGTCCAGGCGAGCCAGCACCCGACGCAGCCTGGACACGCTGACCTCCCACGGCAGGTCGCCGTCCAGGGTCGGCAGGATCACGCACTCGACCGGCCCGTGCCGCTCCAGCGCTTCGATGTAGCGCCGCCGCAGCCGGTCGCGATGGACGCCGTCGAGCAGTTGACGGTTGGCGGTCACACCGACGACGGCGCGCCTTGGCTCATGCAGCGGGCCGGTCATCGCGCTTGCCCCGCCGTCGCCAGCTCGGCGGGCCGCGCCTCGTAGAGCCGCCGGTTGCGCTCAAGCAACTGCCGTATGACGCTGGGCTGCCCTTGTGGGCCGGCGACGAACAGGCCGCCCCAGGTTGCGGCGACTTCGGCGTAGTCCGGGTCCCGCAGGCGGATCTGCTGCGCACGCTTGAGCAGCCAGAACGGCACACCGGGCGAGAGATGGTGCTCCAGGTGGTATTCGTCGTAGTTCACGCCGAACAGCACCCGCTCGATCAGGTTGCCTTTGCGGTTGCGGGTGAGGTGGATGTTCTGCTCTTCGGTCTCGCACAGGGGCGAGTGCTCGGCGATCTCGGTGAACCAGCCCAGGATCTGGAACGTGGTCAGGTAAGGCACCAGCCAGAAGAGCACCAGCCAGTGCAGCGCGCCGGCCAGGGCGAAACCGGCGACGACGATCACCCAGAACGCCACGAACCCGTAAGCGTCGAGTTTGGCGCCACGGCGGTCGACGGCCTTGTCTTCCTTGTCAGAGATCAGGAACCGGTTGTGCCACAGGTATTTCAGGTAGCGCAGCGTGGCGCCGCCGAAGATCGCCTTCCAGACGATCGAATTGCGGTACGCCCGTGGCTCGCGGACCTCGTACACGCCGCTGCGGATGAAGAACTGCAGGTCCGGGTCCTTCTCCGGATCGCCCAGGTGCGGGTGGTGCAGGTGCACGTGGGAGACCCGGTAGGCCCAGTGCCGCTGAAAGATCGGGTAAGCGGCGAAGGTGGTGCCGAGGAAATGGTTCCAGCGCGTGTTCTTCGCCAGGATACGGTGCGCGGCGTCGTGGGAGATCGTGGTCAGGCCGCGCTGGTGCGCGCCGATGATCAGCACCGCGACCGGGTACAGCCACCAGCTGATCTGCACCGTGGCGAAGGCGCACGCCAGCACCACCAGATAGTCCTTGAGCACGTACAGCGCACCGGTGAGGTTGTCGGGGCGCAGTTGGGCCAACTCCCGCGTGATCTCGCGGGAAAAACGGAAGGTCGTGAATTTGCTGTTGCGCAGTTTCCAGTCCTGGGAGGTTTCCATGGGGCGTCTTCCTTGGGCGGATGGGGGTCAGATGGCATCGAGCCCGCGCTTGATGTCGTCGATCACGTCGTTCACGTTTTCGATGCCCACGCACAGGCGGATCGAACCGTCGTAGATCCCCGCCGCCTCGCGCTGCTGTTTCGGCACGGTGGTGTGGGTGGTCGAGACCGGGTGCGTCACCAACGTGCGCGCGTCGCCCACGTTCGACACGTGGTACAGCAGCCGGATGTTCTGGATGAAGGTGCGGCCGGCGGTTTCGTCCTCCAGCTCGAACAGGATCATGGCGCCGTGCCCGACCTTCGGGTCGACCAGTTCATCGACCCGTTCGCGCTCTTGGCCGGTGGCCAGCCCCGGATAGGAAACCCGGCGCACCTTGGGGTGGCCCTTGAGGAACCTGGCCACGACGGCGGCGTTCTCGCAGTGGCGCTGCATGCGCAGGTGCAGCGTCTCCAGGCCCTGGATCAACTGGAAGCTGTTGAGCGGACTGATGGCCGCGCCCGTGTCGCGCAGCCAGGTCATCCGGGCCTTGAGCAGGAAGGCGCTGGCACCGAGGTCGCCGAGCCTGTCCACCGCTTCGCGCCAGAGAATGCCGCCGTGCGCCTCGTCCGGTTCGTTGAACAGCGGAAAGCGGCGCGGCTCGTCGAACGCGAAGCGGCCGTTGTCGACCACCAGCCCGCCCAGTGTGGTGCCGTGCCCGCAGATGTACTTCGTCGCCGAGTAGGTGGTGATCGCAGCGCCCAGTGCCCCGGGCCGGCTCACCAGCGGCGTGACCGTGTTGTCGACCACCAGCGGGATCCCCAGCCGCTGGCCGATTTCGGCCAGGGCCGCCACCGGCAAGGGGATCAGGCAGGGATTGGAAAACGTCTCGCCGAAGAACGCGATGGTGCGGTCGTCGGCCAGGGCCTCGAACGAGGACGGCTCGCGCGGATCGGCCGAGCGGGCCTCGATGCCCAGGCGCTTGAACGAGTTGAACAGCAGGTTCCACGAGTTCCCGTACAGGTACTTCGACACCACCACGTTGTCGCCCGGCTTTCCGCTGCACAGGTTGACCAGGGCCAGGAACGTCGCCGCCTGCCCCGAGGCCACGGCGAGCGAGTCCCTGCCGCCGTCCACCGCGGCGTAGCGTTGCTCCAGGATGCGCGTGGTCGGGTTGATGATCCGGGTGTAGGTGAAGCCGTCTTCCTTGACGTTGTAGACGTCGGCGATCCTTTGCAGGTCGCCGTCGAGCTCATAGGCCGTGGACAGGTAGATCGGCACGGCCACCGATTTGGTCACCGGGTCATGGCGGTAGCCGGCGTGCAGCAGTGCGGTCTCTGCGGACAGTTGCGAACTGGGAAGGTACCGGGACATGTCACAAGGCCTCTTTGATGAGTTCGGGTTCGGGATAGGCCGACGCCTTCGCGACGCTGCCGGCGCCCTCGAAGAAATCGCGGAACGCGGTGGTCAGCAGCAGGATCCACGCCGGCCGGATGGCCCCGATGCAGCCGATCCGGAAACTGCGCGTCTGCGGATGCAGCTTCGAATAGATGTAGAGGTTGTACCTGGCCAGATGCAGGTACAGCGCATCGAAATCCTTCTGGGTGTTGATCAGGCCCCGCGCCGTGAGCGCCAGGCACACGGGAGAACGCGCCTGGACGTTGAGCAGCGGCGCCGCGTAGCGCCCGATGGCCCGGACGATCTCGTCACGCACCGCGCCGTAGCGTTCGCCGCGGCGGATCACGCCCTCCGCGCTGAGCCCCTCCAGCGCCTTCGCGCAGGCCTGGATCACATGGGTGGGCGGCGTGGAACGCCATTCGCCGTTCTGTTCGAGCGACTGCCATTGGTCGCGCACGTCCAGCACAAACGAATTGACCGGATGCCCCGTGCCCGCCAGCAGTTCCAGCGAGGCGATGACGAACGCCACGCCCGGCGGGCCTTCGATGCATTTGTTGCTGGACGTCACCAGGACATCGAAACCGCTGCGTCGGGCGCTGATGTCGACGGCGCCGAAGGAGCTCATCGCATCGACCACCGTGCGCACGCCGCGCTGGCGGGCCAGTTGCACGATGGCGTCGAGCGGGTTGATGACCCCGGTGGTGGTTTCGCAGTGCACGAAACACAGGTGGGTGATGGCCGGATCCCGGTCCAGGTGCGCGGCGATTTCGGACACCGAGAGCGGTTCGTCGCTCGACGCCCTCAGGCTCGCGGCCTGAACGCCGCGCAACTGGAGGATCTTGAGGATCCGCTCGCCGTAGATGCCGTTGATGCAGACCAGGGGCCTGGCGGTCGAGCCGATGAAGGTCGCCAGCGCGGCTTCGATGCCGTAGGTGCCGCTGCCCTGGATGGGCACCACCGAATGGGTGCCGTTGCCGTCGATCAGGTCGAGGATGCGTTCTCGCACGGACGCCGTGATGTCTTTGAAACTTTGATCGCGCGAACCCATGTCGAACTGCATCTGCGCTTTGACTTCATCGCTCAATGCCAACGGGCCGGGTGTCAACAGGAAATGATGCTGTCCAGACATATAACGCTCCTTATTATATGCAGATGCGAAATCAACTCCGGCGCAACGCAAAAACGGTGAACACTGTTCGAGTCGCGAGCTTGGAAGCTCAGCGGCTCTACGGTGTTCACCGTTTTGACGGGTGCACAGTTAGTTAGCCAGCAAGGATGTTCAGGAACTTAACGCGATAGTTCAGGCGGCACGGTCATCCATGATCGTCAGTGGATCGGTCCATTCATTAACTTCTGATGTTTGCCTGGCCCCGGATTTTTTGGATCCATTCTCGGGCAGGTGTCGAAACAGTAGAAGGCGACATATATAGCGTCAAGGTATTTGACGGCGAACCGCTATATTAAAAATCCATATACATATGCTCCGTCCTCTTGGCTGTCGGCGGCATGTTCATGCCTCTGCCATGCCTCGCCGAGCCTTCTCCACACCGTCAGCCATCAGTCGCGCCTCTTCGCGCAGCACCTGGCAAAACGCGTCGACGCTGGCCGACGGCGGCCGGTGTTCCGGCCGGATCAGCATCACGCGGTACGGCACCGACAGGCTCAGCGGACGGATGAGCAGATCCCGCCCCGCCTCGGCCAGCGCGGTCAGCGGGTTGATGACCGCCACGCCCAGCCCTTGCCTGACCATGGCGCAGACCGACGCCGCGTTGCCCGTCTCGATCACGGTGCGGCGGTCCACCTGAGCCTGACGGAAATGCGCGTCGAGGGTCTGCCGGTAGATGTCGAGGCTCGCCAGATTGATGAAGTCGATCCGGTGAAAGTCCTCAAGCGCCAGCACCGGCTTGGCCAGCAACGGGTGCCCCGGCGCCAGGACACAGACCAGATCCGCGCTGAACAGCAGTTCACCGCTCGTGCCGCGGGGGATCTGCTCCACTTCGGTCAGCCCCAGGTCGTACTGCTGAGTGACCAGCGACTCCTCCAGCAGGGGCGATTCCTGGGCGACGATGCTGACGCTGACGCCCGGGTGCGCCTGATGGAAGCCCCGGCAGGCCCTGGGCAGGAACGTTTGCGAAAACAGCGGCAGGCAAGTGAGCTCCAGGCGGCCGTGCTCGAAGTTGCGGATCGACTGCGCATAACGGTCGATGCGCTCCAGGCCCACATAGCAACGCTCGACCTCCTCCAACAGCATCAGGGCCTGGGCGGTGGGCCGCAGGCGCCCGCCTTCGCGCTCGAACAGGCGCAGGCCCGACACCTGTTCGAGCCGCGCCAGTTCGCGGCTGACCGTCGGCTGCGAGGTGAGCAGCAACCGGGCCGCACCGGTGACGCTGCCGGTCTGCATGATGGAACGGAACACTTCGACGTGTCGCAGGGTGATTTTCACTCGGGGTTCCTGATTCGAAAGGCTGTGGTCATATCAAATATGAATGGGCTCGCAAACAAAAGGTATTTTTCCAGATGGACAAGGCAAGGCATCCTGCGCCGAACTGTCCGTTGAGCCCTTGCCATGACCTCCTCTTCCCTGTTCCCGCTGTTGGCCGACAGCGCCCAGACCCACGGCACCCCGCTGTGGAGCTACGACGCCGCGACGATCCTTGAGCGTATCGGGCGCCTGCGTGCGTTCGACACCGTCCGCTACGCGCAGAAGGCCTGCTCCAACCTGCACATCCTGCGCCTGATGCGCGAGCACGGCCTGCACGTGGATGCCGTCTCCCTGGGCGAGATCGAACGCGCCCTGCTCGCCGGTTTCCAGGTCGGCGGCGCGCCGGCCGGCATCGTGTTCACCTGCGACCTGTTCGACCGCAAGACCCTTGAGCGCGTGGTCGAGCTGGGGGTGGAAGTCAACGCCGGTTCCATCGACATGCTGCGCCAGTTGGGCGAGCGGTCGCCGGGGCACCGGGTGTGGCTGCGGATCAACCCCGGTTTCGGCCACGGCCACAGCCGCAAGACCAACACCGGCGGCGAGAACAGCAAGCACGGCATCTGGCACGAAGACCTGCACGAGGCGCTGGCGGTGATCCGCTCGTACGGCCTGAAACTGGTGGGCGTGCACATGCACATCGGCTCCGGGGTGGACTACTCGCACCTGGAGGAAGTGGCGCGCTCGATGGTGCAACTGATCGCCGGCCTGGGCCAGGACATCGAAGCCTTTTCCATCGGCGGCGGCCTGTCCACGCCTTACCGTCCGGGCGAGGCTGCCGTGGACGTCGAGCGCTATGCACGCACCTGGGCGGTGGCCAGAAAGGAAATCGAAACGCTGCTCGGCCATCCGGTGCACATGGAGATCGAACCGGGCCGCTTCCTGATGGCCGAGTCGGGCCGGCTGGTGAGCGAGGTGCGGGCGGTCAAGCGCATGGGCAACCGCAACTATGTGCTGGTCGACGCCGGCTTCAACGATCTGATGCGCCCTGCCATGTACGGCGCCTACCATCACATGACGCTGCTCGACGCCGAAGGCCGTCCGGTCGACCGGCCGCTGGTGGACACCGTCGTCGGCGGCCCGCTGTGCGAGTCCGGCGACATCTTCACCCAGGACGACCAGGAACTGCGCCCGCAACCGCTGCCCGAGGCCAAGGTCGGCGACTTGCTGGTGTTCCATGACACCGGGGCCTACGGCGCGTCGATGTCGTCCAACTACAACAGCCGGCCGCTGCTGCCGGAGGTGCTGTTCAGCGACGGCCAGGCCCGGCTGATCCGCCGTCGGCAGACGCTGGACGCCCTGCTCGAGCAAGAACTGGGGCTCTGAGCCTCACGCCTGCGGACCGAAGGCGGCCCTGGCGAAGTCCATGAAGCTTTGCAGCTTGGGCGTCAGCCGCCGGTCCGGCGCGTACAGCAGGTTCATCGGCGAGACCGGCATCTCGTACGGCGTCAGCACCCGCACCAATGTCCCCGCGCGCAAGGCGTCCTTGACCAGTTCCAGCGGCAGCATCACCACCCCCAGCCCCGCCACGGCGGCGGCCAGCAACGGGTCGCCCTGGTTGATCGTCAGCCGGCTCTTGATCGGCACATCGACAACGCCTTCCGGTCCCTCGAGGCGAATGTGCGAACGTCCGTCCGAATAGGCGAACGCCAGGCATTCATGGGTCTGCAGGTCCTGCGGCGTGGCGATGGCCGGGCGCCGGGCCAGGTACGCCGGCGCCGCACAGAGCACCATGGGATACGGTTTGAGCGGCAATGCCTTCATGCCGCTGTCCGCCAGTTCGCCGATTCGAAACACAGCGTCATAGCCGCCCTCCACCAGATCGACCAATTCATTCGACAGGGTCAGGTCCACCGACACCTGCGGGAAACGCACCATGTACTCCAGCAGGCGCGGCGACAGCGTGCTCACGCCGAAGGTCACCGGCGCGTTGATCCGCAGCCTTCCGCTGGGCACGCCCCGGGTGACGGCGGCCATCTCCTCGGCGGCGTCCACGTCGGCCAGGATCAGCTTGGCCCGCTCGTAGAAGGTGCGGCCGAAGTCGGTCAGGCTCTGTTTGCGGGTGGTGCGGTTGAGCAGCGAAACGCCCAAATGCTGTTCGAGCATTTTCACCTGTTTGCCGACCAGTTGCGGCGACAGGTTGAGCTCGTCGGCCACGGCGCTGAACGAACCCAGTTCCACCGACCGGACGAAAGTGGCCATCAACGTAAGGCGATCCATTGGAAACCCTGTGTTTCTAGTGTCGCGCCATCGTAGGGCTTTATCCGCCCCAGGCCAAAGACTAAATTGGGCGCCACGACACGGACGCACCGGGACAGTCCCGGTGCGCCGCTCCATTGATAAGGCAGAGGTGCACATGGCCCGGATTGTCAGGATTCACGAGTACGGCGACGCAAGCGTTTTGAAACTGGAAGCGGTGGACGTGCCTGCCCCCGCGCCCGGCGAGGTGCAGATCCAGGTCAAGGCCTTCGGCCTGAACCGCGCGGAAGTCATGTTCCGCAACCACGCCTACCTGCAGGAGGCCGAGTTCCCCAGCCGTCTGGGCTACGAAGCGGCCGGCGTGGTGTCGGCGGTCGGCGACGGCGTCAGCGGCTTCGATGTCGGCGACGCGGTCAGCCTGATCCCGCCGCTGGACATCGCCCGCTGGGGCACCTACGGCGAAGTGGCGAACGTGCCCGCCCACCTTACGGTCAAGCACCCGGCCAACCTGTCCTTCGAACAGGCCGCCGCGTCCTGGATGCAGTACGTCACCGCGTGGGGCGCGCTGATCGAGCAGGCGAAACTGACCCAGGGCGACGTGGTGCTGATCACCGCCGCCTCCAGCAGCGTCGGCCTGGCCGCGTTCCAGATCGCCCGCAGCGTCGGCGCGGTGCCGGTGGCCATCACCCGCACCCAGGCGAAAAGGCAGGCCCTGCTGGACGCCGGCGCCGCCCATGTGATCGTCAGCGACGAAGAAGACATCGTGGCGCGGGTCATGGCGCTCACCGACGGCCGGGGCGCCCGCGTGGTGTTGGACCCTGTCGGCGGCCCGGCCTTCGAAACGCTCACCCAGAGCATGGCCCGCGGCGGCATCCTGCTCGGGTACGGCGCCCTGAGCCCGGAACCCACGCCGTTCCCGCTGTTCACCGTGCTGGGCAAATGCCTGACGCTCAAGGGCTACCTGTACGCCGAGATCGTCGCCAATCCGGCCGCGCTGGAACGGGCCAAGGCGTTCATCCTCGACGGCCTGGCCTCGGGCGCGCTCAAGCCGGTGATCGCCAAGACGTTCGCGCTGGAAGAGATCCAGCAGGCCCACCGTTTCCTTGAGGCCAACCAGCAGATCGGCAAGATCGTCGTCACGGTCTGAGCCCTTCCCTCCCCCCCTCCAGACCGACGCCCGATGCCTGCATCGGGCGTCGCGCAAGGCTTCCACCATTTCTGGGATATCGCCTTGCGCTCTTCGCTATAACCTTAGAAGCGGCCGCGAATTAGACTGGCGCGAAAGTAGTTCGCACCGCGATTTAAGGAAGAAAGCATGCAAGACATTTTCAGCATCAACTGGTTGCTCTGGCTGTCGACCATGGTGCCGCTCACCCTCAGCGCAGGCCCCGGCAACCTGATGGTCGCCACCTCCGGCGCGCAAAGCGGCGTACGCCGCTCGGTCTGGTTCATCGCCGGCCTCGACATCACCTATTTCCTGATCGCCGTGCTGGTGGGCCTGGGGCTCTACCACACGCTGATGAACCATCCGACGCTGGTCTGGGGCCTGCAGGTGGCGGGCAGCCTGTACATCCTGTGGCTGGGCGTGCGCCTGCTGCGCCGCCCGCTCAAGGCCCCCGGCGACAAGACCCTGCACCTGCAGTTTCGCGACGGCATCTTCGTGCAGCTGGGCAACGTGCAAGGGATCGTCATGCTGCTGGTGATGTTCTCGACCTTCCTGCCCGCCGGCGAGACCAGCAGCACGGTGGTGCTGATCCTCAGCGCCGCGCTGATTTCGCTGAACTTCTTCTCCCACGTCATCTGGGTCTCGATGGGCTCGACCGTGCAGAAACTGATCCGCTCGCGCCCCCGGTTGCTGGTGGCCCAGAACGCCGCGTTCGGCCTGATGCTGATTGCGGTCGCCGTGTGGATCTTCCTGCGCATCGGCCCGCTGTAAGGACTGCCCATGACTCACGCCCATGCCATCGTTTTCACCACCCCCGGCGCACCGGACGTCCTGGAGCTGCGCGAACTCAAGCTGCGCGCCCCCGGCGCCGGTGAGATCACCGTCGCCATCGAGGCGGCCGGGGTCAACTTCATCGATCTGCACCGCCGCTGCGGCGCGCTGGACGACGGCTCGCCGTTCCCCCGGGGCCTGGGCATGGAGGGCGCCGGCCGCGTCATCGAATGCGGGCCGCAGGTGCAGGGGCTCGCCCCCGGTGACCGGGTCGCGTTCGTCGACAGCTCGACGGGGAGCTACGCCAGCCACGCGGTGCTGCCGGCCGCACGGGCCATCCGCCTGCCCGACGGCCTGTCCAGCGAAGTGGCCGCAGCCCTGATGTTCAAGGGCTTGACCGTCGAATACCTGACGCACCGTTGCATACCGGTGGCCCCCGGCGACTGGGTGGTCTGGCATGCCGCCGCCGGTGGCGTGGGCAGCATCGCCACGGCCTGGCTGAGCGCCCGCGGCCTGCACGTCATCGGCCTGGCGTCGAGCGAAGACAAGAGACGTCAGGCCCTCGCCGGCGGCTGCGTGGCGGCCTTCGACGCCGAGGCGCCGGACACGCTCAGGCACATCCGCGAACTGACGGCGAACAAGGGCGTGCACACCGTGTTCGATTCCGTGGGGCGCGCCACGGTCGAGCTGTCGCTGGCGTGCCTGCGCCAACGCGGCCACCTGGTGTCGTTCGGCAACGCCTCCGGCGACGTGACCGGATTCAACCTGTCCCGCCTGGGGCAGATGGGTTCGCTGCACGTGACCCGACCGTCGCTGAAGCACTACATCGGTCAGGACAGCGAACTCGCCGAGGCCGCACAGCGCGTGCTGCGTGCCTTCTGCGACGGCGCCATCCGGGCGCCCGCCATCACGCGCCTGCCGCTGGCCGACGCCGCCGAAGCCCACCGCCGGCTGCAGGACCGGGAAACCCGCGGTTCCCTGATCCTCACGCCATGACCCTCCCGCAGAACGGCCGTCAGTGAATCGCGGCCGTTCTGCCGCTCAGCACTTGCGTCAGATAGTCCACCACCCGGTCGACACGGCCGATGCCCTGGGTCGCCTGATTGCGCAGCAGCCAGACCTCTGAGCTGTGCGTAGGGCCGTCGGCCAGCACCCGGCGCAAGCCTGACTGGTGCGCCACATAGACCGGCAACGCGGCGATGCCGAGATCGGCCTCGACGGCCTTGAGCTGACCGTTGAGGTTGGAGACGCGCATCCACGGTTTCTGTTCGCCGCTGACGTCGCTCAGCCACTGCGCGAGCGGCATGTACGCCATTTCCTCGGTCCAGCCGATCAGCCGGTGGCGCTTCAGGTCATCGACCGCCGCCGGCAGCCCGTGGGCGGCGGCATAGCCTTCGGAACAGAACAGCGCCTGGGTCAGCGTGCCGACCCGGCGCATGGTGAAGTTGCCGTTCTCGGGCCGGCGCAGGCGGACGATGATGTCGCTGTGGCTCTGGGTGAGCTTGGAAGACACGGCCGAATTGAAGAAGTCGAAGCTGATCTCCGGGTACTGCTCACGGAACTGCGCCAGCGCGGGAATGATCAGGTGCGTGCCCATCAGTTCCGGGCAGTCGATGCGCACCTGCCCGGCCATCCGTTCCCCCGGCTGCGACATCTGCCGCTCGATGAGCTTGAAGCGCTCTTCCGTCTCCAGTGCCAGCGGCAGCAATGCCCGACCGGCCTCGGTCAGGAAGTAGCCGTTGGTCTTCTTCAGGAACAAAGCGGTGCCGAGGGATTCCTCCAGCGCCGCGATTTTGCGGGACACCGTCGAAGCCGACACCTTGAGCGAGACGCCGGCCTCGGTCACGTTGTTCGATTTGGCGACGAAGATAAAAACTTTCAGATCATCCCAATCCATGTCGATGATTTACCCAAAAATGAAAAATCGATCCCCATGTATTTCTGTTCGAAATAACCAGAGGTCACGTTAAAGTTTTTTGCATGGAGCAAAACCCTAGAGGAAACATGGATGATACGTAACTCGATGCGCCCGCTTCCAGGGTTCATGCAGCCGTTCTTGAGTTGGCTGACCGCCAAGCCCCTGCCGGAGGACCTCGACCGGGTCCGGCCGCTCAAACCGATGCACCATATCATCGTCTCCGCCGGGTTGATCGGCGTCGGCGCGTTGCTGGCCGGTGCAGGCTACCTGCAAGGCAGCGTCTGGCTCTGGCTGCTGGGCTTCGTGCTGGCGACCGGCGGCATCAAACAGATGCAGGTGATGATCTGCCACAACTGCGCCCACGACATGGTCTTCCAGGACCGCGAGCGCAATCTGAAGGTCGGCCGGATCATTTCCGGCGTGCTGATGCTCAAGCCCTTCGACGTCTACAAGCACGAACACACGCTCCACCACAGTTCCAGGGCCCTTTTGACCGACGATGACGACACCCTGTCCTATCTCCAGGAAGTGGTGGGGCTCAGCCCGTCCGACAGCATCACCACCATGTGGACCAAGCTTGTGACCACCGCGCTGTCGCCGCTGGCCATCCTGCGGTCGTTCTGGGGCCGCGTGAAAGCCACCGCCGTGGCCGACAACCGCCGCGTCGCCCAATGGACGCTGATGTTCTGGATCGCCCTGGCCCTGCTGTCGGCCGCCCTCGGGCATTTCGACCTGTTCGTCATGGCCTGGGTGGTGCCGGTATTCGCCGGCTATCACATCAGCACCACGTTCCGCCTCGCCGCCGAGCACACCTGGCCCAGCGTGGACGTGCTGGAGCGCCGCGGCATCGACTTCATCTGCGAAAGCACGACCGGCGTGTTCATCGGCGAAGAACTGCGCCTGCCGCAAGACGCCGGCTTCATCCGCCGCCAGGCCCTGATCGCCCTGTGGCTGGTGAAGATGCTGTGCTTCCACCTGTTCGTGCGCCTGTTCGTGATGGTCGGCGACACGCCGTGCCATGACTTCCATCACCGCCGCCCGCGCTCCGCCGACTGGCCCAACTACATCACCGCCCGCGAGCGGGACAGGCTTGAAGGCTCCAAGCCCTTCCCGACCAACTACGGCGAAAACTGGGGCTACATCAATGCGGTGACCGCCAACTTCCGCAACTTCCAACGAGCACTTCCGTACTACGCCAACAGGACTGCAACCCAAAAAGGACTTTAAGGATGATGTTCAACAAAACCGCTCTGCTCGCCACCGTACCTTCCGACTCCCACAGCTGGAACCTGGTGTTCATGGAATTCCTGCTCAACGACCTGGGCTACAAGGTCGAGAACCTGGGGCCCAACACGCCCATGGACGAAGTGATCGACCGGCTCAACCGCAAAGGCAACGCGATCGTCGTGGTCAGCACCGTCAACGGCCACGGCTACCTCGAGGGCGCGGAACTGGCCAAGCGTGTGCGCAGCGAAACCCGTCACCAGGGCGGGCTGTACATCGGCGGCAAGATCTGCACCGAGAACGACAGCCAGACCATCGCCCGGCACAGCGAAACCCTGCGCACGGCCGGTTTCGATGAAGTGTTCGACGACAGCGTGGCCAACAGCTTCGATACCTTTCAGGAGCTGGTGACCGCGCAACTGAACCCGACGCACTTCCTGGAAAAACGGGTCGCCCGCTGACCCGTCCGCGCCCCCTACCGGTTTGATGAAAAGGTTTACCGCATGATCGACTTCAACACGCATGTCCTTGAACGGTTCGCCGAGCAAGGTCCGGTGCTCCAGCCGCGCATGGGCTTCAGCGACCCCGCCCGGATGCAGGCGGGGCTTGAGGGCGTGGCCGCCAGCCGCGCCAACACTGTGTGCACCATCACCCTTGATGCGTTCACCCGGGTGAACAACCTCGCGGCGGCGCAGCGGGCCATCGACAGTGGGTCGATGCTCAACGGCTATCCGATCGTCAACCACCCCGGCGAAGACACCCGTGCGATGCTGGAGCAGATCTACGCCCGCCACCGTCTGCCGGTGCAGATCCGTCACGGCTCTCCCGATCCGCTGCACATTTTCGAGCGGATGGTCGAGATCGGCCTGCCCACCACCGAGGGCGGACCGATCTCCTATTGCCTGCCCTACAGCCGCACGCCGCTGCGCGAGGCGTTCGGTCATTGGGAGAAAGCCTGTCGGGTGCTGGCCGACGGCGTCGAGCACAGCCACATCGAAAGCTTCGCCGGCTGCATGATGGGCCAGATGTGCGATCCGGCGATCCTGGTGGCGCTGAACATTCTCGAAGGCCTGTTCTTGCGTTCCCACGGTATCCGGACCCTGTCGTTCTCCTACGCCCAAGGCACCTCCCCGGTGCAGGATCGCGCGGCGGTGGCGGCGCTGCAGCAGCTGGCCAGCGAGTACTTCGCGCCGGGCAGCTACCACTTTGTGGGCTATGTGTTCATGGGCTTCTTCCCGCGCTCCCTGGGCGGGTTCTGCCGGATCACCAGCGATGCGCTGGCGATGATCCGCGCCACCGGCGTGCAGCGGGTGATCATGAAGACCCCGGTGGAATCACGCCGCATCCCCCGCATCGAGGAGAACATCGCGGCGCTGGAATACGCCGACTTCTGCCTGAACACCGAAGGCGAACTGCCGGACATCCCGTTCGATGCGCAAGAGCACGCCCGCGTCCTCGGCGCCGCCCGAAAGCTGATCGAAGGCACCCTCGCCCGCGACAGCGACCTGTCCGAAGCCATCCTCGATGCTTTCGCCGGCGGATTCCTGTCGATCCCGTACTGCCTGCATCCGGACAACCGGCGCAACGCCGGCACCGTGGTGACGGCCCAGAACTACTACCAAGGGTTCGACGGCGAACGGGTCGAGAATGCGTTCTCGTTCCTGGCGGCGCTGCGGCACAACATCCAGACCTACGACCGCGTGGCCTGACGGCACAGCGCTTTGCGTCCCCCCACAAACGCCCGATGCCCGCATCGGGCATTTTCTATTCGGGCAACCCGGCCAGGCGCAGCCCTTCGACGAACCGGGCGGCGTCTTCGGGGCGCTGGATCGGCAGCCAGTCCTTGAGCCTGGACACCTGCAGCGTCGGATCCAGCTCAAGCAGGCGCGCCATGACCGGCGCGGCCTTGTCCATCCGCCCGCTCAGCGCATGGCAGGCAGCCATCAACGCCACCGCCGGCAGCAGGCTGGGCAGATTGCCGACCGACTGTTCGGCATAAGCGGCCGCGATCTCGAAACGACCGGCGAAGAAATGGGCGATGGCCATGCCCACCTGCATGCGGAACATCTCCGGATCCAGGGGGCTGAGGCGCACCGCGTGCTCCAGGTTCTGGATGGCGGTGTCGGTCTCGCCGCGCAAGGCCCGCAGGATCCCGCCCAGGTACCACGCCGGGGCCAGGTTGGGGTTGAGCAGCCGGGCCCGGTCGAGCAAGGCGATGCCGCCGTCGACGTCGCCGGTCAGGTGGGCCAGCGCATGGCCGCTGCGGGTCAGGGCCACGGCGTCGTCGCGGCCCAGTTCCACCGCCATCCGCGCCAGCCGCGCCCCTTCGGCGATTTCCCCCGGCCGGTCGGTCATCCAGCCGTTGAGCTTGCGCCAGAAGTGGCACCAGGCGGCCATGCCGTAGGCGGACGCGAATTCCGGATCCAGCTCGATGGCGCGGTAGAACAGCGCGAGCGATTCGTCGATGGCCTCGCGGGTGGCGATGTGCAGTTTGGCCGTGGCGCGCAGGTAATAGTCGTAGGCATCGAGGCTGTCGGTGGGCTTGCGCTTGGCCCGTTCGATTTCCGCCCGCTCCAGCTGCGGCGCAATGGCGCCGACCACGCTTTCGGCGATCCGGTCCTGCAGCTCGAAAATGTCGTCGAGCTGGCCCTCGAAACGCTCGGCCCACAGATGCGTGCCGCTGCTGGCATCGATCAGCTGGCCGGTGATGCGGACCTTGTTGCCGCTTTTGCGCACGCTGCCTTCAAGCACGTAGCGCACGCCCAGTTCCTGGCCCACGCTGCGGGTGTCCACCGCCCTGCCCTTGTAGGTGAAGCTGGAATTGCGGGCGATGACGAACAGCCAGCGCAGGCGTGACAGCGCAGTGATGATGTCTTCGGCCATGCCGTCGGCGAAGTAGTCCTGCTCGGGGTCGCCGCTGAGGTTCTGGAACGGCAGCACGGTGATCGAAGGCTTGTCCGGCAGCAGGAGCGCCGGGCGCGGCGGGGTCGGCAGCGTGTCGGCGGGAACCTCGGGGTCGTCGCTCGGCCGGATCTCGCCGACGAAGCGGTAGCCCTTGCGCGGCACGGTGCGCACCAGGCGCTGGTGCTCGCCGGTGTCGCCGATGGCCTTGCGCACCGCGTTGATGTGGCTGGTGATGGTGGACTCGGAGACGACCCGGCCGCTCCACACGGCATTGAGCAGTTCGTCCTTGCTCACCACCCGGTCGCGGTGGCTGATCAGTTGCAGCAGCAGATCGAAGACTTGCGGCCCGACGGTCACGGTCTGGCCGCGTTGGGTCAGGTCCCGGCGCTCTGGGTCGAGCACGAAGTCTTCAAACTTGAATGGCACGCTGGCGGTTCCCTGGTCGGACGCCCCCGGGCGGGTTGTCCGGGCTGGCAATGGGTTGGGTTCTCAATGGTACGGCAGAGTGTGCGCTGCCGCACCGGTCTGCGCACCGCCCACGGCAGATTGGACGGTTTGGACGAAAATCCACGCTCGGGCCAAGGCAAATCCAAGGCCCGGGCAAAGATTCGGATCCCCGTCGCAGGCATCCTCGAAGCACATCGACAGCAATGGTTGCGGTCGGCAAGCGGAGAGACGCCATGAAGATTGTCGTTATCGGAGGCACCGGCCTCATCGGATCGAAACTTGTGAAGAACCTGCGCGAGCGCGGCCATGACGCGCTCGCGGCCTCGCCCAACACCGGCGTGAACAGCATCACCCGCGAAGGCCTGGCCGAAGCGATGGACGGCGCCCAGGTGGTGGTCGACGTGTCCAACGCGCCGTCCTGGGAAGACCAAGCGGTGCTGGAGTTCTTCGAGACCTCCACCCGCAACCTGTTGGCCGCCGAGGCCGCCGCCGGGGTTCGCCATCACGTGGCGCTGTCGGTGGTGGGCAGCGAGCGGCTGCCGGACAACGGCTACTTCCGCGCCAAAGTGGCGCAGGAGAACCTGATCAAGGCGTCCGGCATGCCCTACAGCCTGCTGCGGGCCACCCAGTTCTTCGAATTCGTCGGCGGCATCGCCCAGTCGGCCACGGTCGGCGACGAAGTGCGCCTGTCGCCTGCGCTGATCCAGCCCATGGCCTCGGACGACGTCGCCGCCGCGCTGACCGACGTGGCGCTGGCCGCGCCGAGCAACGGCACCCAGGAAGTCGCCGGCCCCGAGGCCTTGCCGCTGGATGAGCTGGTCCGGCGCTTCTTCCGCGTCACCGGCGACACCCGCAAGGTGATCCCGGACGTCCACGCGCGCTATTTCGGCGATGAACTGGACGACCAGTCGCTCACCCCCGGCGGCGCCAACCCGCGCCTGGGCCCGACCCGTTTCGAAGACTGGCTGGCGCAATCGACCGCGTCGGCTGCGCGCTGAACGCGCACTCACCCTCATCGATAGGAGCACTGCCATGTTTAGCCGAATCCTGTTGGCCGCCACCCTGGCGGCCGTGTCGGTCACCGCTGCCTCGACGGCCTCGGCGGCCGAGCCGCAAGCGGGCAAAGTCACCGTGGTGTTCGACCGCGCCCTGCCCAACGTGCCGGGCAAGACCATGAAGGGCGTGCTGGTGGAATACGCGCCGGGCGGGTCTTCGCCTGCGCACTTCCATCCGAAGTCGGCGTTCATCTATGCCACGGTGCTTGAGGGCGCCGTGCGCAGCAAGGTCGGCGATGCGCCGGAGAAGGTCTACAAGGCCGGGGAGCACTTCGTCGAGCAGCCGGGCGACTTCCACGCCGTCAGCGCCAACGCCAGCGCCACCGAGCCGTCCCGCCTGCTGGCGGTGTTCGTGCTCGACAGCACCGAGGGGGATCTGGTCCGGCCGGTGAAGCCGTAAACGCGCCCTTTCACCCGTCAGCCTCCGGCGCACTTGCACCGCCGGAGGTGTTGACGTTCGCGTTCGTCAGGCGCGCACCTTGCTCAGTAAGGATTGCAGCGCTGCGCCACCGCCGTGGCCTGGTCGACATAAGGCCGTGCCGGCTCAAGGTTCCACTCCGGCTTGTCGCGCACGGGCTTGCCGTCGAAGGTGGCCGCCAGGTGGCAGACCAGCTGACGGCGCAACGAGCCGCCGTTGACGCTGTACTGGCGCCATTGGTCGTCGTTCTTATGCTTGTTGTACAGCTCGGCGAACATCCGGTCGGTCTGGTTGTCCTTGATCGCCCGGCCGCACGCGGTGGGCACCACCTGCAGCGACCAGGTGTCCGGGCCGAGCTTGGGGTCGGGCCGCTTCACCCAGGTGCTGGACTCGATGTATTTGTCGCAGTACTTGGGTTCAGGCACCGATGCGGTCTGGATGCAGGAGAACGTCGCCTTGGCCACCGGCGTCTTGGGGAAGTCGATCTTGACGATGTTGCGGTCCTTGCCGGTCTTGTTCTTGTAGTCCTTCTGGTTGGCCAACGCGTCGTTGAGGCCGCGCTGGTCGCTGTAGAAGAAGGCCAGGATCGGCAGTTCGTCGGTCTTGGGGTTGCCCAGGCGCAGTTCGGTCTGGGTCTGGAACTCGCGGCTGTTGATCACCCGCCGCGAGCCCATGAAGTTCTGGAACGCGGTGACCCGCTCCTGGCTGCTCATGGGGTTGCGCATGTTGAAGCCGCACTGCAGTTGGTCCTGCTGGCGGTTGTTGTTGAACTTGGTGAAGTGCGCGACCCACGCATTGACGTTGGTGATCGGCGGCGCCATGGACTGGCACACCGCTTCGGTCTGGGTGGTGTTCTTGTTGTTGCCGCAGCCCCGGTCGTCGCGAAAATCGGTCCAGGCGTCGTTGGGGAACGCGCAGTAGATGTGCACCGGGTTCTCGGGGTCGCGCACCAGATCCACCGGCGTGATGAGGTAGCCGTTCTGGGTGCTCATCCCGGGGTCCTCGTAGCTGATGCCGTCGGCGCGCATCCATGAGGCGGCGAACGTGCCCAGTTCCTGGGCCTTGGGGCTGGGGTTCCAGACATCCCATTGCTGCCCTTTCGCCGGATCCGCCCGGTGGGTGCCCCGGACCAACAACCCAGAACAGTCCGACGCCGGATCCCTGCCGCAACTGTCGACGGTGTTGTTATAGAGCGTTTCGACTTTCCTCAGCGTCTCCGCGCAGGATTCGGCCTTCACCGCTGCCGCTTGCAGGCACAGCGGCAATGCCAGCAACGGTGCGATCCTGTCCCAACGAGTCTTCATGACGTGCTCCTTTCCCTTTTGCGAAACCTGTTTGCCGAACCTATCGCGCCACCGGATTGCAGCCCGCCGCGCGCGTGTCGCCGTCCGACAGCGCGGGCCGGAACGGCTCCAGGTTCCACGGCGTCTTGCTGCGGTAGTTGACCAGCACGCAGTTCAGTTGCCCGCGCATGCTGCCGGCGGATTTCTCGTTGTCGCGCCACTGGCTGTCGCCGCCGCGCAGGGCAAACAACTGGTCGTACAGGGCGCCGGCCTGCTCGTTGGGCAAGGCCCGGCCGGCCGCGGTCGGCACCACGCTCAAGGTCCATTCGTCCTGGCGGGTGCCCGGGTCGTAGCGCTTGACCCAATCGGCGGACGCGATGTACTGCACCGTTCTGGCCGGCACGGGATTGCACCCGGCCTTGGCCGCTTCCTGCGGCGTGACGACGGGGCGGAACGGCTCCAGGTTCCATTCGGTCTTGCCCGGGTAGTGCTGCACCAGGCAACTCAGTTGCTGGCGCATGCTGCCGGCGGCCTTCTCGTTGTCGCGCCACTGGCTGTCGGCGCCGCGCAGGGCGAACAGTTCCTGGTAGACCGCCTCCTGCGCGCTCGCCTGGCTCGCCTTGCCCTGGGCGGTGGGGACGACGTTGAGGGTCCATTCGTTTTTCCCGGTGCCGGGGTCATGACGCTCGACCCAGGTGGCCGACGCGATGTACCGGGCAGGTGGCGTCACCGGGGTCGGCTGGCCGTTGCCGGCGGCGTCCAGGTCAATCGCCTGATCGGCGGCGACATAGCTGAAACGCTGCTCCGGCGGCTTGGTGAAGTCCAGCCGCAGGATCGGCACGCTGTAGCCCTGGGCCTGGAGCTTCTTCTGGAAATTGCGCGCGCTGTTGAGGCCGTTCTCCGGCTTCGGCGGCGCCTGGTCGCCCCGGGTGGCGAAGTTCTGCGTGCTGTTGACGTTGTAGATGAACGCATCGATGTACTTCATGTTTTCGCTGCCGTCGTTGCTGGCCGAGGCATTCTTCAACATGAATTCGTTGACCTGCGCGCTGAAGGCGAACGGGTCTTTGTTGGTGGTCTTCACCCGCGATTCGTGGACGCGGATCATGGCGTTCCAGTCGTCGGGCCTTTCGGCGTTCCAGGAGCACTGGTCGTACTGGATCGGCCCCTTGAGCAAGCCGGTGTAGCGGGCCGTCCACTGCGCGGCGGTGCTCACGCCGGCTTCGGCGCAGGTGCCGTAGGCCAACGCCGCGTTGCGGTTGTCCATCGCGGCCTGAGCCTTGCGCGGCGGCTCCTTGCTGTCGAAAAAGCCGCAACCGTACCACTTGCGCTCCGGCCCCGTGCCGCCGTCGAACGCGTAGATGCACGTCCAGCCCTGCTCCTTGACCGGCAGCTGCAGGTCCATCGAATCGGTGGGCGTGCGCAGGATGAACCCGGCCGGATGGATGAGGATGCGCGTGCTCAGGTCCTTGCGGATCCACGAATAGGAGGTCGCGCCGATCTTGATCGCGTACGGGCTGTAGTCCCACGGGTTGAACGGCCCGTCGTTGACCATGCGCAAGGTCACGCCGCTGCAGTAGTAATGCCCGCGGGCAGCGCCGGTGTCGGGCTCCTGGCAGGCGTCCTTGAGGGTGTTGTAGTTGCGGTTGATGCGGTTCAGGGTCTCGACCGGATCGAGCACCGTCTGGGCCGCCGCGCCGCAGGCCAGGGTAAGGGAACACACGAGAGCGAAAGACGAACGCAGGGCTGCGCGCATGGCCGACGACTCCTTGTCGTGGGAGGTGAAACGTCCTTGGGGTTGAGCGTAGATAGGCTGGTGTTTGCGGTCAAACCAGTGAACCGCAAATGTCGTCCGCTATGGCTTTGCAGGGATTTCCTTTTCGCGCTCCTGCTCGACCAACGCTTTGGCGTACGCCTTTATGGTCTGGTATTTGGGAAACAGCCTGTCCCGAAGCACCGCCTCCAGATCGGATCGTTGATGGTCGAAATAGAACACGAATTCGCTTCTGATCTCTCTCAGTTCGACGAGCATCAACCGGTACGTATTCTTTTTGGTCTCGACCCCGAACAACGTGTCCATCGCCGTAATGACGGTCGTCGCAACGCCCAAGATCAGCAGCCAATTCACGGTCGGGGCATCGGGTTCGGCGTCAGTCCAGCCGGACACCAGCGTCACCGCGGATGCCACAAGGATCAGGCCTATCCGGAATGAGTAATAGACCAGCCTGTAGGTGTCAGCCTTGCTGTCGATCCTGTCTATGTCTCGCTGGAGTTGCGCATAAAACTTGTGGTCTATCGACGGATTCTTCATTTCTCAGGTCCCTTGATGAGTTCCGGCACGGCGATGAATCCAACGCAAGCTGAAGCATAGGCCAGACTTCGGCCTGCTCTGTGCCTAAACGATTTCTGGCTGAGGCTAACGGCCCGAGCGACTATAGTTCACACCTGAGACAGCGTTGAAAGACTGGAACGCTGCCCCCCGCTCGACGATGGAAGATCCAAGCCCACACCATCAGGAACCCCACGATGAAGGACGCATCAACGGATCTTGGAAGACAAATCGACACCGCCATGAAGTTGCTCTCGCTCTCGGCAAAAGTGGGGCTTCTGGTGGGCGGCGGCTCCATCGTCGGTTATCTGCTGATGAACGGGCATTACCCCCAAGGCGTCTCCCTGGGCGATGGATTGCTGTTTCTGGTGTCGGCGTTTTCCTTCGGCATCGTCTGCCTGTACTTCTCGATCTCCATCACGGCGGTCGGGATTCTGCTGTCGCCGATCCTCGCACCCGCCGTGAGGCTGGCCGTCCGGGTCGTGAACGTATTCAGGGAGCAGAAGATCGCTTCGCCCGTCACGCGGCAGAAGATCGGGTTCCCGGCGGTGTTCTTCGGGTTCTGCGGACTGGCCATCATCTATTTCCTGGCGCGACGGAGCCTGATCGATCACCTGCCCCTGATCGTGCTGCCGTTGTTCCAATGCATCATGTATGCGGCGCTCGTGGAGCAGAACGAGAAGATGCGGCTGGCAAAACTTCAGGCCGAGCCTGATCCGCAAGAAAACCAGCCTTCACCCGACTTGCACCACCTCAGGAAATCCAGGGCCATCCTGGCGGGCATCATATTGGTCGTCCCGATTTTGATGGGCGGCGTGACATCCGATCTGTTGCAGTTGGCCATGACCTTCGCAAAGATCCGCATCGACCACGCGACCATCCTGGTGAAGGCCCCCTACTCCAACCTGCTGCCGAACCCGAAAGAGTCAAAGATCGACAACTTCAAGACCTTCGAAAAGGCCACTGTGATCTTCAGGGGCGTCGGCAACACCACGCTCATCGAAATGCGCACTCCCGACACGGCGACCCGGCTGGAGATCCCGAACGACTCGATCATCATCGAGCGCACGGCGAAGATCGCGCCGGACGCCAAAATCGCTGAAGGCAATCTTTAGCGCTTAAAGTCCCGGCGAGCTGCCCTTGCCTGCCCTGGCGATGCCAGCCACTGATAGGAATAGGCAACCCTCAAAGACAAACCGGCATAGGTCACTCTTGCCTCATTCCCTACCATGGGCTCCACGCCAACACACCGGAGCCCTACCATGCCAGTCACCAAAACCCTCTTCATCACCGGCGCCAGCAGCGGCTTCGGCCATGCGCTGGCCAAGGAAGCGCTTGCCGCCGGCCACCGTGTCATCGGTACCGTGCGCCGCGAGGCGGACTTGCAGGCCTTCGAGGCCCTGTCGCCGGGCAATGCCCATGGCGTGATCCTGGATGTCACCGACTTCGACCGGATCGACGCCGTCGTCGCCGAGACCGAAACCGCCTTCGGCCCGGTCGATGTGTTGGTCAACAACGCCGGCTACGGCCACGAAGGCGTCTTCGAGGAGTCGCCGCTGGAGGAGATGCGCCGTCAGTTCGACGTCAACGTGTTCGGCGCCGTGGCGGTGACCCAGGCGTTCCTGCCCTGCTTCCGCCAACGCCGCGCCGGGCGCATCCTCAACATCACCTCCATGGGCGGCACGATCACGATGCCGGGCATCGCCTATTACTGCGCCAGCAAGTTTGCGCTCGAAGGCATCTCCGATACCCTGAGCCAGGAACTGCGCCCGTTCGGCATCTTCGTCACCGCCGTGGCGCCCGGCTCGTTCCGCACGGACTGGGCCGGCCGCTCGATGCGGCGCACGCCGCGCAGCATCGCCGACTACGACGCCAGCTTCGACCCGGTCCGCAAGGCCCGCGAAGACAAGAGCGGCAAGCAGCTCGGCGACCCGCAAAAAGCCGCGCAAGCAATGTTGCAGGTCATCGACGAACCGACGCCGCCGGCCCACCTGCTGCTGGGCAGCGACGCCCTGAACCTGGTGCGCGACAAGCTCAAGCGCACCGCCGACGAGATCGACCGATGGGAAGCCCTGACCCGCTCCACCGACCATTGACCCCACGGCAGGAGGTCCGCCCATGACCCCGCACGATGCAGACACCCGGCACATGGTGCGGCTCATGGAGAAACTGGCTCCGGTCGAAGGCTACAACCTCAGCGCGCTGGATGACGTGCGTTTCCTGCGCTCGAACCGGCCGCTGACCCGCACGCCGGTGCTGTACGACCCCGGCATCGTGATCCTGTGCCAGGGGCGCAAGCGCGGGTATCTGGGCGACGAAGTGTATGTCTACGACGCCAGCCACTACCTGGTCGTGTCCGTGCCGGTGCCCTTCACCATGGAGACCGACGCCAGCGAAGAGGAACCGATGCTGGCGGTCTACATGCGCCTGGATCTGCGCCTGGCCAGCGAGCTGATGCAGCAGGTGGACGAGGTGCACGGCCCGAGCCAGGCGCCGCCCAAAGGCATGTACGCCTCGCCGATGGACGATTCGCTGCACGCCTCGACGCTGCGTTTCCTGGAGGCCATGAGCGTGCCGGGCGAGGCTTTGATTCTGGGGCCCTCGCTGGTGCGGGAGATCTACTACCGCATCCTCACCGGCGCCCAAGGCGGCTCGATGCGCGCGGCGCTCGAGCGCCAGGGGCATTTCGGCAAGGTGACCCGTGCGATCCGCATGATCCACGCCTGCTACCCGCAGCATCTGGACGTCGAGCGACTCGCCCGGGAAGCGAGCATGAGCGTGCCCAACTTCCACCTGCACTTTCGCAACGTCACGGACGCCTCGCCCATGCAGTACCTCAAGTCCACGCGCCTGCATCAGGCACGGCTGCTGATGCTGCGCCACACCATGACCGCGTCGGCGGCGGCTTTCGCCGTCGGCTACGAAAGCGCCTCGCAGTTCAGCCGCGAGTTCAAGCGCTTCTTCGGCAGGACGCCGCTGGCCGAGATCCAATGGATGAAAGCGACGTATGCGCTGCCGGCGCCCGTTTCGCCTTCGATCTATGTGTCGTCGCACTAGAGACCAGTCCCGCGAAATGCCTGCCTGCGCGCGCAACGGACTTGCAACCTCGCCGGATTCTCATCAAGGTGGAGCGTCCGGCAACCAGGCAGTTTCGCGATGACCTCCTCCACCCACGACCCGAGCGCCAACGACTGGATCAACATCCGCCGCGACCGGGACACCGGCATCGAAAGCGTGCATGCGCACTTTCAGGGCCACGCCTACGAGCCCCACGACCACGACGAGATGCTGGTGGGCGTGACCCAGCAAGGCGTGCAGCGCTTCAGTTGCCACCGTTCGCTGCACACCAGCACGCCGGGCCGTTCGATCCTGATCGAGCCCGGCGCGGTGCATGACGGCCATGCGCCGGAGCCGGAAGGCTTCACCTACGCGATGCTGTACCTGCCGCAGACGTGGGTCGCAGGCATGACCGACCGCCTCGGCCTGGGCGATGCTTCGGCTTTGGAAGCGGCGTTCCGCAGCACCCTGGCCGACGACTCGCAGCTCAGCGCCTCGATCCAGCAAGCGTTCCTGGCCATCCACAATGAGGAAGGCCGGCTGGCCCGGGACCAAAGCCTGGATCACCTGATCGGCATGCTGGCCCGGCACATCTACCGGCCGACGCCTTCCGGCAAGGCCGATGCCGACTTTGAAATGCAGCGGGCCCGGGAATACCTGCACGCCCACCTGTCCGACGACATCGGCCTGGACGAACTGGCGATGCATTCGGGGATCGACCGTTTCCGTCTGACCCGCCAGTTCAAGCGCGCCTTCGGCCAGACGCCCCACGCCTATCTGGTGCGGCTGCGCTTGCGGGCCGCGCGCATTCTCCTGGCCAGCGGCCAGGCGCCGGTAGACGTGGCCGCCGCCGTGGGCTTCGCTGACCAAAGCCATTTGGGGCTGTGGTTCCGCCGTGCCTACCGGCTCACCCCGGCCGGCTATCAGCGCCAGTGCACAAACCTTACAGACCGGGAAACCGCCCGCCTTCCATGATGCAGGCTCCAGACTGACGGAGCCTTCCACTCATGTTCGATACCAAAATCGCCTTCATCGTGCGCAACGACCTGGCCGCCTGGCAGCGGATGAACGTCGTGGCGTTTCTCGCCACCGGCATCGCCTCGGCCGCACCCGACATCATGGGCCAGCCCTACATCGACGCCAACGGCCACCGCTACGGCAACATGGCCGGCCAGCCGATGCTGGTGTTCGAAGGGGATCTGGCCGGCCTGCAAAAGGCCCACCGCATCGGCCTTGAGCGCGAGCTCACCCTGCTGCCCTATGTGTTCCCGATGTTCTCCACCGGTTTCGACGAAGCCAACCGCGAGGTGTTCCGGGCGCAGGATCCGCACAACCTGGACCTGGTCGGGATCGTCCTGCGCGGCTCGAAAAAAGCCGTGGACAAGGCCATCAAAGGCCTGTCGCTGCACGCCTGAGCCCTTCCCTTGCGACCTTTCAAACGGTGTTCAACGATGTTCGATCCTTTTGTTGCGGCAGACCGACGCCCCGCCCCCTTCAACCTCCGCCGACGCGGTGCGCGCCGATGAGCGCCTCGACCTTGCTCGGCTTCTGGGCCTTCGCCCTGGTGTTCGTGATCGTGCCCGGCGCCGACTGGGCCTATGCGATTTCCGCCGGAGTGCGCGGCCAAGGCGTCATTCCCGCCGTGCTTGGCCTCCTGACCGGCTACACCGTGCTGACCGTGGTGGTCGCCGCCGGCCTGGGCGTGCTGGTGGCGGCCAACCCCAGCCTGCTGACGGCGCTGTCCATCGCCGGCGCCCTGTACCTGTGCTGGCTGGGGGTCGGCATGCTGCGCAGCCCGCCGGCCTCCATCAAAGTGGACGACGCGACCGGCGCACGGCGCGGGATGGACTGGTACGTAAAGGGCACCCTGGTCAGCGGCCTCAACCCCAAGGGGCTGCTGTTCTTCGTCGCGTTCCTGCCGCCGTGGACGTCCGCCCAGGCCAGTTGGGGCGTCCCTGCGCAGTTGCTGGCCCTGGGCCTGGTCTACACCGCCAGTTGCTCGGTCATCTACACGCTGGTGGGGTTGGGCGCAGAACGCACGCTGCGGACGCGGCCCGATGCGGCGCGGCTGATCGGCCGGGTGTCCGGGGTGATCATGCTGGTGCTGGCCGCCTCGCTGCTGTACCGGGAGCTGCCGATGGGCTGATCGCGATCCTTGTGTGACCTGTCCGACCGACCGCTGGTCAGGCCCGCCCGCTGCGCTCGTCGGGCGGGCCGATTTTTTGCCCGCCGGTGTTGGCAGCCGTCCATTCCGGATCTATACCAGCCAATGAGCGAGGGCCCCTTGCAATTTGTGCCGAGACCCTCCATCTGGGGGTGGTTGCTTGCTCGTCGAGCTTCTAAGATCGAGCAACCGGTATCCCATGAACACTGTTTCGAGGAGAACACCATGGCACGCACGACCCCCATCAACCGCTACCGCAACCTGGGCATCGTCGCCCACGTTGACGCGGGCAAGACCACCACCACAGAGCGGATCCTGTTCTACACGGGTCTGAGCCACAAGATGGGTGAGGTGCACGACGGTGCCGCCACCACCGACTGGATGGTGCAGGAACAGGAACGCGGCATCACCATCACGTCCGCCGCCGTGACCACGTTCTGGAAAGGTTCGCGCGGCCAGTACGACAACTACCGCGTCAACATCATCGACACCCCCGGCCACGTGGACTTCACCATTGAAGTGGAGCGTTCGCTGCGGGTGCTCGACGGCGCGGTCGTGGTGTTCTGCGGCACCTCCGGCGTCGAGCCGCAATCCGAGACCGTGTGGCGCCAGGCCAACAAGTACCATGTGCCGCGTGTGGTCTACGTGAACAAGATGGACCGCGCCGGCGCGGACTTCCTGCGCGTCGTCGGCCAGATCAAGAACCGCCTGGGCCACACCCCGGTGCCGGTGCAGCTGGCCATCGGCGCGGAAGAGAACTTCCAGGGCCAGATCGACCTGATCAAGATGAAGGCCATCTACTGGAACGATGACGACAAGGGCACCACCTACCGCGAGGAAGAGATTCCGCCCGATATGGTGGAGCTGGCCAACGAGTGGCGCAACAACATGGTCGAGGCCGCCGCCGAAGCCAACGAAGAGCTGATGAACAAGTACCTGGACGAAGGCGACCTGTCTCCCGAAGAGATCAAGGCCGGCCTGCGCGCCCGCACCCTGGCCAGCGAGATCGTGCCGGCGGTGTGCGGCTCGTCGTTCAAGAACAAGGGCGTCCCGCTGGTGCTCGACGCGGTGATCGACTATTTGCCGGCGCCCATCGAGATTCCGTCGATCAAGGGCCATCACCCGGACAGCACCGACGACAACGAGATCATCGACGAACGCCACGCGGACGACGACGAACCGTTCTCGGCGCTGGCGTTCAAGATCGCCACCGACCCGTTCGTGGGCACGCTGACGTTTGTGCGGGTCTACTCGGGTTTCTTGAGCTCGGGCGACTCGGTGATCAACTCGGTCAAGGGCAAGAAAGAGCGCGTCGGCCGGATGGTGCAGATGCACGCCAACCAGCGCGACGAGATCAAGGAAGTGCGCGCCGGCGACATCGCCGCGCTGATCGGCATGAAGGACGTCACCACCGGGGACACCCTGTGCGACATCGACAAACCGATCATCCTGGAGCGCATGGACTTCCCTGAGCCGGTGATTTCGGTGGCCGTGGAGCCCAAGACCAAGCAGGACCAGGAAAAGATGGGCATCGCCCTGGGCAAGCTGGCCCAGGAAGACCCGTCGTTCCGCGTCAAGACCGACGAAGAGACCGGCCAGACGATCATCTCCGGCATGGGCGAGCTGCACCTGGACATCCTCGTCGACCGCATGAAGCGCGAGTTCAACGTCGAGGCCAACATCGGCAAGCCGCAGGTGTCGTACCGCGAGAAGATCACCAAGAACAACGTCGAGATCGAAGGCAAGTTCGTCCGCCAGTCCGGCGGCCGGGGTCAGTTCGGTCACTGCTGGATCCGCTTCTCGCAGCCGGACGTGGATGAGAAAGGCAACATCACCGAAGGCCTGGCGTTCACCAACGAAGTGGTCGGCGGCGTGGTGCCGAAGGAGTACATCCCGGCGATCCAGAAAGGCATCGAGGAGCAGATGAAGAACGGCGTGGTCGCCGGCTATCCGCTGATCGGCCTGAAGGCAACGGTGTTCGACGGCTCGTACCACGACGTCGACTCCAACGAGATGGCGTTCAAGGTCGCGGCCTCCATGGCCACCAAGCAACTGGCCCAGAAAGGCGGCGGCGTGGTGCTGGAGCCGATCATGAAGGTTGAAGTGGTCACCCCCGAGGACTACATGGGTGACGTGATGGGCGACCTGAACCGGCGTCGCGGCCTGATCCAGGGCATGGAAGACTCGGTGTCCGGCAAGATCATCCGCGCCGAGGTGCCGCTGGGCGAGATGTTCGGTTATGCGACGGACGTGCGCTCGATGTCCCAGGGGCGTGCGAGCTACTCGATGGAGTTCTCCAAGTACGCCGAAGCGCCGCCGAACATCGTCGAAACGCTGGTGAAGAAACAAGGCGGAGCCTGATGTGACCCAAGCCGGAGCCTCCTGAAAGGGAGCTCCGGCTTTTTCATGCCCGGCCTTCCCTCACGGCTCGGCGAACGCCTGCTCGATGAACGCCTCCAGTTCCCTCTCCTCCAGCAACTCAATCGAAAACTGCCCGAAGCGTTTCGGCAGCCAGAGGATCCGCGTCCCGCTCGGCGACTGGAGGTTGTCGCGGGTCAGCGGCCGGCCGTTCTCGTCCTCCGGCTGCACGCCGCTGGCGACCAGTTCATCGTAGGCCGCCTCGATGTCCGGCGTGGAATAGCAGTGGCGGTAGATCGTGCCCTCGCCCTTGGCGTCCATCAGGTCTTTGAGGTTGCCGGCGAACGGCTGCACCAGCATCAGGCGTTCGCTGCCGAACCGCACGACCGCATAGCGCACGTGCAGGCCGCCGCGCTGCCAGTCGAGAGTCTTGGAGATGCGGGCGTTGAAGACCTTGGCGTAATAGCGGCAGGCTTCGTCGAGGTCGGCGACGAGCACATCGATGTGGCTGAACTTGAGATCCAAGGGCTGCTCCCTGCGCAGTGGCGTGAAGCTGACGTTGTACAGAATCCCGGCGAACGGATCCACGGTCCGGCGCAACAGCCACTATGCTCACTGAACCCGAACCCGCATGGACGCCGCCAGCCTCTTGCCCCAGGAGCCGGCCCACCATGAACACCGCCACCCTGCTGACCCTGCTCGCCGTCACGCTCGCGCTGGCCGCAGGCTGCTCCGACAAAAAGGCCAACATCCGCTACGCCGCCGCCCAGACCGGCTCCAACTGCTACGCCAAGGCCCTGCCCACGTTGGGCGAAGGCGGCCTGGCCTGGGGCGACACCTTGAGCATGGCTCGGCAGAAATCCATGGCCAACTGCATGCGTTATGCCGGCCGCTCCGGCGGCACGCCGGACACCTGCCAGGTGGTGCTGGCCGGTTGCAAGGACTGAGCGCTTCCGCCCTCTGACCGAAAAAGCAAAATCCCCATGTGTTTCCTTCGTTCTTAAGGGCGTCGCACTGTTCCCTGCCCGTTCGTCTTGCCTGGAGTTGCCCCGATGCCCTCGCCCAAATCCCTGCCCACCGCTTTGCTGGGCCTGGCCCTCGTCTGTCCGGCCATGGCCGACGCCGAGGGGATGGAACTGGGCCAGGTGGTGATCGGCGCCGAAGACCGCAGCGGCGAGGACCAATCGGTGGAGGACGCCAAGGCCCGGCTGGCCGAGGTGCCCGGCGGAACCAACGTCGTCGATGCGCGGCGCCCGTTGCAGGGCCGGGTGGCCAGCAACCAGGACGTGCTGGCCTACCAGCCAGGGATCTACGCCCAGTCTTCGGGCAACGAAGGGGTCAAGGTGTCGATCCGCGGCTCCGGCATCAACCGCGCACCGGGGGCCCACGCTTCGGGGCTGTACGCGATGCTCGACGGCCTGCCGCTGACCGGCCCCGGCGGCACGCCCTATGAGTTGCTGGAGCCGCTGTGGCTGGATCATGTGGAAGTGCTGCGCGGCGCCAACGGTTTCGACCGGGGCGCCCTGGCGCTGGGCGGCGCCATCGATTACGTCAGCCACACCGGCTACGACTCGCCGCTGCTGCAGGTGCGCTATGCCATGGGCAGCCATGGCTACATCCAGCGCCAGGTCAGCTCCGGGCAGGTGCTGGGCAACCTGGATTACTACATGGCGGTGACCGGCGCGCAGTCCGACGGCTATCAGGACCACACCGCCAGCAAGAGCCAGGGTGTCATCGCCAACGTCGGCTACCGGTTCAGCCCGAACCTGGAGACCCGTATCTATCTGCGTCACCGCGAGACCGACAACGACCTCGCCGGCCGGGTGACCAGGCACGCCATAGAGCACGACCCGCGCGCCGCCAACCCGGCCTACGTGACCCGCAACGACAGCCGCGACGAACCGGGCAGCACGTTCTTCGGCAACAAGACCACCTGGTACATCGACGACGATTCGAGCCTGCAGACCGGTCTGGTCTATCACGACTACCCGATGGACCTGCGCGAAGGCCCCAACCGCCTGAAGGTGGCGTACACCGACGTCAGCGGCACGCTTGACTACAAGCGCCGCGACACCCTCTGGGGCCTGGAAAGCCGCAGCAACGTGGGCCTGCGTGTGACCAAGCACCTGCCCAACGCCGGCGCCACCGAACTGGTGCGCATCCCCACCGGCAACACCGCCGGCTACGCGCCGGGCACCCATATCCGCGACTTCACCTACCAGGGCTCGGACACCGTGCTGCACGCCGGCAACGACCTGGAGATCGCCGACGACCTGTGGCTGACCACCGGCCTGGCCGCCATCTACACCCGCCGCGAAAGCGCCGTGACCTACCCCGACGGCGGCGGCAAGACCAGCCTCGGCGACTGGGACTACGCCCCGCGCATCGGCCTGCGCTACCAGCTGACGCCCGACCTGCAACTGTTCGGCAACCTCAGCCGTTCGGTCGAGGCGCCGCACCCGTGGTCGCTGATCTACAGTTCCAACGTGCGCTTCCCCGCCGGCAGCGGCGTGGCCACCGGCGCCCAGCGCGACCCGGTCAAGCTGCAGAACCAGACCGCCACCACCCTTGAGCTGGGCGGCCGGGGCGACGCCGCCATCGGCCAGTGGAGCCTAGCCTGGTACTACGCCCAGGTGCGCCACGAACTGCTGTCGGTGCTGCCGGACGCCAACGCCACCACCCCTTACGAACTCAACGCCAGCCCCACCGTGCACCAAGGGGTGGAAGCCGGTATGCTGAGCGACCTGTGGACGGCCGCCGACGGTGGCCGGTTGAGCCTGCGCCAGAGCTACACCTTCAGCGACTTCCACTACCGCGACGACGACCGTTTCGGCGACAACCGCCTGCCGGGCCTGCCGATGCACTTCTACCAGGGCGAACTGCGCTACGACTGGCCGCAGGGCTTCTTCGCCGGCGTCAACACCCAGTGGGCCTCGAAGGTTGCCGTGGACTACGCCAACAGCTATTACGCCGACCCGTACGCGATCTTCGGCGCCACCGTGGGCTACAACGCGCCCAAGGGCGACTGGCAGACCTGGCTTGACCTGCGCAACCTGACCGACAAGCGCTACGCCGCCACGGTCACGCCGGGCTACGACGACAAGGGTCTGGACGTGGCGCGCTCCACGCCGGGCGAAGGGATGGCGATGTATGTCGGAGTGTCGTGGAGCCTGCGCTGAGGTCTGGCGGGGTCGCGCAATGCCTAGGGGTAACGGCTCGCCGCCGCAAAACCCGCAGGATCGAACCGCTCCGACGTGTCCATCCGGACATTGCGCAAGGGCGCCGTGGCGAGGTGGGACGCGTAGAGGACTTCGGCGCAATAGCCGATCAACAGCGTGCGGCGGCGTGCGCCCGTCACGTTCAGGCTGCCGGCGTGCACCAGGTCGGCATCGAACACCAGCATGTCGCCGGCGCTGCCGCACAGTTGCAGCGACCGCGACTCGTCGCTGAAGTCGAACGGCGCCGCGCCAGGTTCGGGCCGGTGGCTGCCGGGGACGATCCGCGTGGCCCCGTTCTCATGCCCGTAGTCATCCAGGAAGGCCAGCGCGTTCACCCGGTCACCCGGCCTCTGCGCCGAGAGGTCGCGGTGCAGCACTTGATGGCCGCCGCCGGCCAGCGGCTCGCGCCCCTCGACCTGCGAAAGGAAGAACCGCTCGGCGATCAACGCTCCCGCCGCCGCCAGCACCGCCGGCAGACGGCACACGGCCAGGACCGTCGGGTCGTCATCGAGCAGCGAATGCCGCCAGTCCCAGCCGCGGGGCACGGGCCATTGCTCCGAAGGCCTCACCTGCGCGTCGAACGTGGCGCGCAGTTCGTCCAGCCATTCACCGGGGATCGCCCGACGGAGCAGGACATAACCGTTCTGGTGGAGTTGCTCGCGGTCGGTCATGGCGTGCTCGAATCCTTTCGTTCAATGGGCTCAGTGAACCAGCGTAGCTGCGCCAACCCCCACGTCGAGCGCCAGCCTATGCCAGCAGTTCGGCAATCCAGCGCGCCTGCCGTTCGATTTCCCCGGTCTTCTCTTCGGGCACCGACTGGCGAGCCCGGGCGAAGTGGCTCAGGGTCTGTTGCCGGCGCCGCAGCGTGCGCTGCCATTTGTCCAGGAAGGCCGGGCTGCGGGCCTGCATCTGCAACGGGCCGAAGTACAGCTCCCGGTCACTGTAGGCCGGTGCTTCGCCGCGTTCGGCGACGATGATTTCGTAGTCGAAGCGGTTTTCCCGCAGCACTTCTTCGTGAAGGATCCGGTAGCCGTTGTCCATCAGCCACAGCCGCAACGGCTCTTCGCCGCCGTTGGGCTGCAGGATCAGGCGCTCCCGGCCGTTCAGCCGCGCCTTGCCGCTGTCGAGGATGTCGCGGATCGTCTCCCCGCCCATGCCGCACAGGCTGATTGCGGTGATGCCGTCGTTCGGTTCGATGGCCTCCAGGCCGTTGGCCAGGCGCACGGTGATGGATTCGTCCAGGCCGTTGTCGCGCACGGTGCGTTCGGCGGCATGGAACGGCGTGCGCGCCACTTCGCCGGCCACCGCCGCCGCAATCGCGCCACGGCGCATCAGCGCCACCGGCAGGTAGCCGTGGTCCGAGCCGATGTCGGCCAGGCGTGCACCTTGGGGCACCTGGGCGGCGACGCGTTCAAGGCGCATGGACAATGTCTGTTCGTTCAACGGCGGTTCCTGTTCACCAGCGGAATCGGCCCGGCGGCCCGATCGGGACGCGATTGTGTCGGGCCGCGTCGTACATTTCAAATCCCGGCGACGGAACCGATGGCTATGAATGGCAACAGGCAGGCACCGACCTGCTGCTGGTGACGATTGCCACAGGCCTGATCTACGAGGTGCTGCACGACGTGCTGGATTGAGCGCCGGCCTCAAGACAGGTCTGTGCCCGGCGGGTGACGGCGTCGATATAGGACGCATCGCCGTAGACCCGCGCCAACAGGATCGCCCCCTCGTAATCCGCCACCCACTGCCGGGCGGTCTGCAACGCTTGCGCTTCGTCCAGGCGCCCCGCGAGCAAATGCGCGAAGGCCTTGGCCCATTCATCGAAGAACGCGCGGATCGGCACCATCAGCTCGTTTTTGCCGTAAGTCGCATCCACCGCCACCACGCCCATCAGGCAACCGATGGAGTCGTCCTGAAACAGCCTCGCCGCCTTGCGCCCCATCTTGCCCAGACGCTCTTGGGGGCTGAGCTTCTCATCGTAGGCCACGGCGAACAGCATCTGGCGGATGCCCTGGTGCGTCCACTCCAGCACGTCGCGCAGCAGCGATTCCTTGTTCGGGTAATGGTGATAGAACGACGCCTTGGTGAATCCGCAGGCGGCGGCGAGCACGTCCATGGTGGTGCCGTGGTAGCCCAGGCGCTTGAACGTGCCGGCGCAGCGCAGCAGCAGTTCCTCTCGGGGGATTTTCAACGGTCGCACGGGGAATTCCTGATCAGGATCACTGGCGCTGATTCTATGACATAAGCCTGCCCTGCTCAATTTGACGGTAACCAACCGTTCGTTTAGTTTTCGACTTACCAAACAAACGGTCAGTAAGTGGCCAACCATCGAAACGCAGGAGCAAACGACATGACTGAAGCCAACAGCGGTGCAGGCCGGGTGACCCGGGAACGGCGCGGACACCTGATGCTGATCGGTCTGGACCGGGCCGGCAAACGCAACGCCTTCGACAGCGCGCTGCTGACCGACCTGTCACTGGCCATCGGCGAGTACGAACGTGACGAACAATTGCGCTGCGCCGTGCTGTTTGCCCACGGCGAGCATTTCACCGCCGGGCTCGACCTGATGGAACTCACGCCGAAGCTCGCCTCCGGCAGCTTCCGTTACCCCGAAGACGGCATCGATCCCTGGGGAGTCTCGGCGCCGCGGCGCCGCAAACCGATGGTGGTGGCCGTCGAAGGCACCTGCTGGACCGCCGGCATCGAGTTGATGCTCAATGCCGACATCGCCGTCGCCGCCGACAACGCGCGGTTCGCGCACCTGGAAGTCCTGCGCGGCATTTCGCCGGCCGGCGGCTCCACCGTGCGTTTCACCCGCGCCGCCGGCTGGGCCGCGGCCATGCGCTACATGCTCACCGGCGAAGCGTTCGACGCCGCGCAGGCCCTGGAGATGCGCCTGCTGAGCGAAGTGGTCGTTCCCGGCCAGGCGCTGCCCCGTGCCCTCGAATACGCTGAACGCATCGCCAAGGCTGCACCGCTGGCGATCCGGGCCACCTTGCAATCGGCCTTCCTGGCCCAGGACGAAGGCGACGGCGCCGCCCTGTCGACACTCAACGAACAACTCCTGGCGCTGATCAAGAGCGAGGACGTGCGCGAGGGCGTCATGGCGATGATGCAAAAGCGCGATCCGTGCTTCACGGGCCGTTGATGATTTGTCCCTCTCCCACTGAACAAGCGAACCCGACGATGAACACCCTCGCCTCTCCCTTCATCAACCCGGTGCAGACGCAAAAGGTTGCGCTGGTCGCCCGTGACGGCTACCGGCTCGGTGCCCTGCTCTACCGGGCGTCCGGCACCGCCAAAGGCAATCTGATCGTGGCGGGCGCCACTGGCGTCCAACAGCGTTTCTACCGGCGCTTTGCCGAACACGCGGCGCAGCAGGGATTCAACGTCCTGACCCTCGATTACCGGGGCATCGGCGAGTCGAAACCGGCTTCGCTCAAGGGCTTCGAGATGGCCTACCTGGACTGGGCCAGCCAAGACCTGGCCGCCGCCGTGGATCTGTTCGACGGGCAAACACAGCCGCTGTACTGGGTCGGCCACTCGTTCGGCGGCCACGCCATCGGCCTGCTGCCCAACCACCGGGCGCTGACCGCTTGCTATTCGCTGGGCGCCGGCGCCGGGTGGAGCGGCTGGATGTCCAGGGCCGAAGCGCTGAAGACGCGCCTGCTCTGGACACTGGTGCTGCCGGCCATCGTCGCCTGCAAGGGCTACATGGCCTGGAGCGTGCTGGGCATGGGCGACGACCTGCCGCTGGGCGTCTACCAGGCCTGGAAACGTTGGTGCCGGTTTCCGCATTACTACTTCGACGACCCTGCCATGGCCCACCTCCAAGCGCTGTACGCCGACGTCACGACGCCGTGCGTGTTCGCCACCTCGGTGGACGATCCTTGGGCGCCTCCACGCTCGCGCGACGCCTTCGCCCAGGCCTACCGCAACGCGCCGCTGACCACCCCCGACCTGACGCCGCCCGCCGGCACCGCCCCCTACGGGCACATGGGCTATTTCCGGGACGGATCGCAACCGCTTTGGGACGATATCCTGCGCTGGCTGCAAGACCATTGACCCGTTCCGGCCATCGCCATTGCGCATCGGCGCAGCCTTCTTGCGCACGGCAAACGCCATCGCGAAGGCCCTTTTCATTGAACCCCCGCGCTTTTTCTGCACAATGGCAGGCATTCGAAACACCACCGAGACCCCTGATGTCCCTGACTCCTCACGACGAACGACTCATCAAGGCGCTGGCACTGGCCATCGTCGATCGCCCGCGGGCGACGCTCAAGGAGCTGGCCGAGGCCGCCGGCGTCAGCAAGGCCACCCTGCACCGCTTCTGCGGCACCCGCGACAACCTGGTGCTGATCATGGAAAACCACGGCGAAACCGTGCTCAACCAGATCGTCGGCACCACGGACCTGGTGCACGGCGAGCCCCTGGCGGCGCTGCGCAGCCTGATCAACGAACACCTGGCCCATCGCGAGATGCTGGCGTTCCTGCTGTTCCAGTACCGTCCCGACACGCTCAACGGCGGCGACGAGCGCTGGCAACCCTATGCCGACGCGCTGGATGCGTTTTTCCTGCGCGGCCAGCAACTGGGCGCGTTCCGCATCGACATCACGGCGGCGGTGTTCACCGAACTGTTCCTGACCATGATCTTCGGCATGGTCGACGCCGAACGCCGCGGGCGCGCCGCCAGCGCCAACTCGGCCCATGTGCTGGAACTGATGTTCCTGCAAGGCGCCGCCTCCGCCCCCCGCCCGGAATAACCCGCCCGCCGCAGGACGCTGCGCATAAAAAAGCCCCGCGACCCAAAGGGTGCGGGGCGAGCGGGTCGAAGCTTCCAACCCAAGGAGCACGCAACGTGCGTTTACCGGTTGGCGAGCTTCTCGCCCGGCCAGCCGCCGCCCAACGAGCGGAACAGGTCCACCAGCGCGATCTGACGCTGGGTGCCGACTTCGATCAAAGCCGATTCGTCGATGAAGCTGCTGCGCTGGGCATCGAGATAGCGCAGGTGGCTGTCGATCCCGCCTTCGTAGCGGGCCTTGGCCAGGGTCAGGGTCTCGCGGCTGGTGTCGGCCAGCGCACGTTGGGCCTGTTCCTCGCGGCGCAGGGTGTCGGTGGCCGACAAGGCGTCCGCCACTTCACGGAACGCCGTCTGGATCGTGCCTTCGTACGCGGCCACCGCCGAATCCTTGCGCGCCTCGGCCAGGCTCAGCCCGGCGCGGTTGCGGCCGCCGTCGAACAGCGGCACGGAAAGGTTCGGCACGAAGCTCCAACTGCGCGATCCGCCGTCGAACAGGCCGGACATCTGCGCGCTGGAGGTGCCGAAGCTGCCGGTCAGGGTGATGCGCGGGAAGAACGCCGCCCGGGCCGCGCCGATGTCGGCGTTGCGCGCCTGCAAGCGGTGCTCGGCAGCCAGGATGTCCGGGCGACGCTCGATCAGCGACGACGGGGTGCCCGGCGCGATGTCCTGCACCAGCATCGGCGAGGCCTGAGCAGCCTTCGGGATCGACTTCGCCGCATCCGGCGTGCCGAGCAACAGCACCAGGGCGTTGAACGCCTGTTGCTTCTGACGCAGGTTGCGCTCCTGCTCGGCGCGGGACTGCTCCACCAGCCCCAGCGCTTCCTGATAGTCCAGGGCGCTGGCGGTGCCGACCGAGCGGCGCTGGCTGATCAGGGCGAAGGAGTATTCGCGGCTGATCAGGGTCTGGCGGGTCAACGTCAGACGGCGCTGGGCGCCGTCGTGCACCAGGTACGCCTGGCTGACCTCGGCGATCAGGGCGATCCGCGCGGCGCGGGCCGCCTCCTCCGTGGCCAGGAACTCCTGGAGCGCGGAGTCGCTGAGGCTCTTCACCCGGCCGAACAGGTCCAGTTCGTACTCGGGCAGCGCCAGGCCGACCTGATACTGACTGGCGACTTCTGAACGGCCGCTGTTGGACAAGTCCGCCGGCTGCCGCTGGCGGTTGCCCGAGGCCCCGGCGTTGAGGCCCGGCACCCGGTCGGCGCGCTGGATGCGGTACTGCGCGCGGGCCTCTTCGATGTCCAGCAATGTCTGGCGCAGCGAACGGTTGTTGTCCAGGGCCGTGGTGATCAGGCCCCTCAACTGCGGGTCGACGATGAACGTCTGCCAGGACAGTTCGTTGATGGCCGTACCGGTGGGGGCCGACTGGCCGCGCCAGTGGTCGGCCACGGGCGCGGCGGGCCGCTCGTAGGTCGGCGCCAGGGAACAGCCGCCCAGGGCCAGGGCGATCAACAGCGAGGAAATGGCTGAAAGACGCATGGGATCACTCCTGGGCCAGGGCCGGTTTTTCGGAAGGCTCGGACTGTTCGATCGGAGCCGGTTTGCGGCGCAGCACTTTCAGCACCCAGACAAAGCAGATCGGCACGAACAGCACGCCCAGCAGCGTGGCGCTGAGCATCCCGCCGATGACGCCGGTGCCGATGGCCCGCTGGCTCATGGCGCCTGCGCCGGTGGCCAGGGCCAGCGGCACCACGCCGAGGATGAACGCCATCGAGGTCATCACGATCGGGCGGAAGCGCAGGCGTGCGGCTTCCAGCGCGGCGTCGCGCAGGCTGTAGCCCTTCTCCCACAGTTCCTTGGCGAACTCGACGATCAGGATCGCGTTCTTCGCCGCCAGGCCGATGATGGTGATCAGGCCCACCTTGAAGTACACGTCGTTGGGCATGCCGGTGACCATCACCGCCAGCACCGCACCGATGGCGCCGATGGGCACGATCAGCATCACCGTCAACGGGATCGCCCAGCTTTCGTACAGCGCCACCAGCAGCAGGAACACCACCAGGATCGCCAGGGCGAACAGCTGCGTGGCCTGGCCGCTGGACACTTTCTCCTGGTACGACAGGCCGGTCCACTCGTAGCTGAAGCCCGCCGGCAACTGCGCAGCCAGGCGTTCCATCTCGGCCATGGCCTCGCCGGTGCTGGAACCCGGTGCGGCGTCGCCGACGATACGGATCGACGGGTAACCGTTGTAGCGCACCAGTTGCACCGGGCCTTCTTCCCAGTGGGTGGTGACGAACGCGCTGAGCGGCACCAGATTGCCCGCGCTGTTGTGCACGTACAGCTTGAGCACGCTTTCCGGGGTCATCCGGTCGCCCTGCTCGGCCTGCACCACCACCCGCTGCTGACGGCCGGCGTTGGTGAAGTCGTTGATCACCTCGGAACCGAACGCCGCCGACAAGGCGCCGCTGACCGATTCGAAGCTCACGCCCAGGGTGCGCGCCTTGTCGCGGTCGATCACCACGCGCAGCTGCGGCGACTCGGCCAGGCCTTCCATCATCGCGTAGAGGATTTTCGGGTTGCCGTTGGCCTGGCCCAGCAGTTGGTCGCGGGCAGCGATCAGAGCCTCCCGGCCGAGGCCGGCGCGGTCCTGCAGACGCAGGGCGAAACCGCCGGAGTTGCCCAGGCCGTCAATCGGTGGCGGCGGCACCGCCATCACTGCGCCGTCGCGGGGCACGGCGAACTGCTCGTTCAAGGCATTGATTTGCGCCAGGGCCGATTGCTCCTCGTTGCGCAGCGACCAGTCCTTGAAGGTCGGGAACACCAGCGCCGCGTTGTCGCCCATGCCGGAGAAGCTGAAGCCCGAGACCAGGAACGTCGAGGCCACCGCCTCGCGGGTGGCGAGGTAGCGCTCAAGCTCCGCGCCGGCGGCATCGGTGCGGGTGCGGGTGGCGCCCGGCGGCAACTGGATGTCGACGATCATGTAGCCCTGGTCTTCCACGGGCACGAAGGACTCCGGCAGGCGCACATAGAAGTAGCCGAGCATGGCGATGATGCCGACATACACCAGCATCATGCGGCCGGCACGCATCACCAGGGCATTGTTGAGCAGCGAATAGCGCTCGGTGAGCCGGGCGAAGCCACGGTTGAACGCGCCGAAGAAGCCGCGCTTTTCATGATGCCCGTGAGGGATCGGCTTGAGCAGCGTGGCGCACAGCGCCGGGGTGAAGGTCAGCGCCAAAAAGCCCGAGAACAGGATCGACACCGCCAGCGACACCGAGAACTGCTGGTAGATCACGCCGACCGAACCGGACATGAACGCCAGCGGCATGAACACCGCCGACAACACCAGGGTGATGCCGACGATCGCGCCCGACACCTGCCCCATCGCCTTGACCGTGGCGTCCACCGGCGACAGCCCTTCCTCGGCCATGATCCGTTCGACGTTCTCCACCACCACGATGGCGTCGTCCACCAGGATGCCGATGGCCAGCACCATGCCGAACATGGTCATCATGTTCACCGAGAAGCCGAGCAGGTACATCATCAGCAGCGTACCGGCCAGGCACACCGGCACCACGATCGACGGGATCAACGTGTAGCGGATGTTCTGCAGGAACAGGAACATCACCAGGAACACCAGCACCATCGCTTCGACCAGGGTATGGATCACCTTCTCGATGGCGACGTCGACGAACCGCGAGGTGTCGTACGGGACGGAGTATTCCACGTCAGCCGGGAAATACTGCGACAGCTCGGCCAGACGCGCCTTCACCGACGCGGCGGTCTGCAGCGCGTTGGCGCCCGGCGACAACTGGATCGCCGCCGCCACCGCCGGCCGGCCGTTGAGCCGCGAGGTGAAGTTGTAGCTTTCCTGACCGATTTCCACCCGCGCGACATCCGCGAGCTTGACGGTCGAGCCGTCTTCGTTGGCGCGCAGGACGATCCGGCCGAACTCCTGCGGGTTGTCCAGCGTACCTTTCACCGCCAGGGTGGCGGTCAGCTCCTGCTGGCTGCTGCCCGGCGCACTGCCGAAACTGCCTGCCGGCACCTGCACGTTCTGCCCGCGGATGGCCGCGCTCACGTCGTCGATGGACAGTCCGTAGCCCACCAGTTTCTGCGGGTCGATCCAGACCCGCATGGCCGCTTCGGAGGAAAAGAACTGCAGCTTGCCAACGCCCGGCACACGGCGCAATTCGTTGTTGATGTTGCGCGCGGCGTAGTCGCCCAGCGCGGTCGTGTCGCTGTGCTGCGCGCCTTCTTTGTAGTTGAGCGCGTAGATCAGCAGGAAGCCGGCGCTGGTCTGCTCCACCTCAAGGCCCTGGGTCAGCACGGCCGGCGGCATGCGCGCCTCGGCCTTCTTCAAGCGGTTCTGCACGTCCACCTGGGCCAGCTGCGGATCGGTGCCGGGCTGGAACGTCACCACGATTTCGGCGATGCCGTTGGAGTTGTTGGTGGACTCGAAGTACAGCAGGTCGCGGGCGCCGTTGAGCGACTCCTCGATCACGCTGGTGACCGAGTCCACCAGCACTTTGGCGGAGGCACCGGGATAGGTCGCCGTCACCTTGATCTGCGGCGGCGCGACGTTGGGGTACTGCGCCACCGGCAGCATCGGGATGGCCAGCAACCCGGCCAGGGAGATGAACAACGCCACCACCCAGGCGAAGTTCGGGCGGTTGATGAAAAATCGGGACATCGGAAAATCCTCGCGGCCACCGGGCCTTACTGATGGGCGCCGGACAACTGTGCTTGAGCTTGAGCCTGGGCCTGACTGGCCGTGACCTTGGCGCCCGGCTGCAGGCCGGCCATGCCGCCGACGATCACCTGGTCACCGGCCTTCAGGCCTTCGCTGATCTGCCAGCGCGAACCTTGCATCGCGCCGGTCTGCACGCTGCGGGCCTCGACCCGCTCGTCCGCGCCGACCACCAGCACCGTCGCGCCGCCGTCGCTGCCGCGCTGCACCGCGCGCTGCGGCACCAAGATCGCCTGGCCGTCGGTGCCTTGAGGCGTGCGCACCCGCACGTACATGCCCGGCAGCAGCACGCCGTCGGTGTTGGCGAACTTGCCGCGCAGCGACACCTGGCCGGTGCCGCGGTCCACCGCCACGTCGGTGAACATCAGGGCACCCTGGCGCTCGTAGGCCGTGCCTTCGACGCGGATCGACAAGGCGTTGTTGCCGTTGGCCGAGAGCTTGCCGTCCTTGAGCGACTCACGCAGGCGCAGCGCGTCGGCCGCCGACTGGGTGAAGTCGACATACACCGGATCCAACTGCTGGATCCGCGCCATCAGCGTGGCGTCGCCCTGCCCGACCAGCGCGCCTTCGGTCACGAGCGCACGGCCGACCCGGCCGGAAATCGGTGCGGTGACCGAGGCATAGCCGAGGTTGAGACGGGCCGTTTCCACATCGGCCTGGGCCGTGCGCGCAGCCGCTTCGGCGCCGCGCAGCTGGGCGGTGGCGCTGTCGAAGTCCTGCTGGCTGACCGCTTCGATCTTCACCAGCGGCTCGTAGCGCTTGAGCCGCGCCTGCGCCTCCTGCTGCGTCGAGCGGGCCCGGGCCAGTTCGCCTTCGGCACGCGACAGCGCGGCCTTGAGCGGAGCCGGGTCGATCTGGAACAGCAAGTCGCCGGCCTTCACGTCCGCGCCTTCCTCGAACCGCTTGTGCAGGACGATGCCCGACACCCGTGCGCGCACTTCCGCCACCCGCATCGGCTCGACCCGGCCCGGCAGCTCCGAGCTCAACGCCAGCGGTTCGGTGACCACCGGCACCACCTCGACCGGCCGCGGGACTTCAGCCACGTCCTGCCGATCGTCCGCCGCCCCGCACCCGGCCAGCGCAATGGCCATCGCCAGTGAACTCGCCATCCCTATTGCACGCAAATTACCCATGAGACACCCAAGGCTTGATCAAGAATGGCGCGAATGCTACTTTCAGATTCGTTATGAGTCAAATATGTCTCATATGAATGTTTTTTGTCATTTCCTTGAATCCGACCCTGGTCTGCGCCATGCCCCCGACAGAAATGCCTGCATCCGCCACCGCTCCACCTGCCTTGGACTGGGCGCATCCACCGACGCCCCACGATGAGCATCTGTTCAAGCGCCTGACGGCGGCGTTCGTCAGCCGGCCCCGGGCAACCATGAAGGAACTGGCGCAGATGGCTGGCCTGAGCAAGGCCACCCTGCACCGCTTCTGCGGGACGCGGGACAACCTGTTGAACCGGCTGGAGCTGCATGCCGAAAACATGCTCAGGATGATCATCGCCAACGCCCGGCTCGACCCCGCCGATGCACAGGAGGCCCTGCGCCGCCTGATCCGCGAGCACCTGACGCACCGCGAACTGATGGCGTTCCTGATGGTCCAGTACCGGCCCGACTCGCTGGACTTCGACCAGCCGGACGCACGCTGGAAACCCTATTTCGATGCGCTGGACCGGTTCTTTCTCGGCGGCCAGCAACTGGGCGTCATCCGGATCGACATCACGGCGGCCGTGCTCACCGAACTGTTCATCTCACTGATGTACGGCATCGTCGATGCCGAACAGCGCGGGCGTGCGGCGCCGGCCGACTCGGCCCGGGCGGTGGAGCAGATGTTCCTGCACGGCGCCGTGGGCGGCGAACAGACCGCTGCGGCCCATTGACGACGGCGGCCGGGCAGGCCGTCGCGCAAAGTCAAAAACCAGTCATGCAAAGCCAATCAATCGGCGCGGGACTGGCCAAGAATCCAGGTGCTCTCTTCGCAATCATTCGAGACCTGCACCAATGGAATTCGACTACATCATCGTGGGCGCCGGCTCCGCCGGCTGTGTGTTGGCCAACCGGCTCAGCGCCGATCCCGGGATCCGGGTGTGCCTGCTGGAAGCCGGGCCACCGGACACCTCGCCGCTGATCCACACGCCGGTGGGCGTGGCGGCCATCCTGCCGACCCGTCACGTCAACTGGGCCTTCCACACCGTCGCGCAACCGGGCCTGGGCGGGCGCCTGGGCGGGCGCCTGGGCTACCAGCCCCGGGGCAAGGTGCTGGGCGGCAGCAGTTCGATCAACGGCATGGTGTACATCCGCGGCCACCGCAGCGACTTCGACGACTGGCAAGCGCTGGGCAACGACGGTTGGTCGTACGAGGACGTGCTGCCGTACTTTCGCAAGAGCGAAAGGCACCACAAGGGCAGCACCGATTTCCACGGCGCCGACGGCGAACTGCATGTCAGCCCCGCCCATCGCCACCCCGCCACCGAGGCCTTCGTGGCCGCCGGCCGGATGGCCCGGCACCGCTACAACCCCGACTTCAACGGCGAAGACCAGGAAGGCGTCGGCTACTACGACGTGACGATCCGCGACGGCCGCCGCTGGAGCGCCGCCAGCGCGTTCCTCAACCCGGCGCGCCGGCGCAGCAACCTCACCGTGCTGACCGGCGCCCGGGCCCGGCGCATCCTGCTGGAAGGCAAACGGGCCGTGGGGGTCGAGCTGACGCTCAACGGTTCACGGGTGTCGATCAAGGCGCGCAAGGAAGTGCTGCTGGCCGCCGGCACCTTCGGCAGCCCGCACCTTTTGATGTTGTCGGGCATCGGGCCTTCCGCCGAGCTCCAGCCCCAGGGCATCGCCGTCCAGCATGAACTGCCGGGCGTCGGGCAGAACCTGCGCGACCACCCGGACGTGGTGCTCTGCTACAGGAGCACCGACACCTCGCTGCTCGGCGTCTCGCTGGGCGGCAGCCTGAAAATGGGCAAGGCGGTGGTCGACTATGTGCGCCACAGGCGCGGCCCGCTGTCGAGCAACTGCGCCGAGGCCGGGGCGTTCCTCAAGACCCGGCCGGAGCTGGAACGGCCGGACATCCAACTGCATTCGGTGATCGGCGCCGTGGACGACCACAACCGCAAGCTGCATTGGGGCCACGGCTTCAGTTGCCACGTCTGCGTGCTGCGGCCCAAAAGCGTCGGCAGCGTGGGCCTGAACTCCGCCGACCCGGCGGCCGACCCGCGCATCGACCCCAACCTGCTGGCCCACGACGATGACGTGCAGACCCTGCTCAGGGGCTACCGCATCACCCGCGAGATCCTCGCCCAGTCGCCGATGGGCCGCTTCGGCCTCAAGGACCTGTACAGCCAGGATCTGCACAGCGACGAGCAGTTGATCGAACTGCTGCGCCGACGCACCGACACCATTTACCACCCGGTCGGCACCTGCAAGATGGGCCACGACGAGACGGCCGTGGTCGATGACCGCCTGCGCGTGCATGGCCTGGAGGGGCTGCGGGTCATCGACGCCTCGATCATGCCGACGCTCGTCGGCGGCAACACCAACGCGGCCACCTACATGATCGCCGAGCGCGGCGCCGAATGGCTGGCGTCGGCCTGAACCCAAGAATTCGTGCGAGACAGAACAATGAATGCCAATCACAACAAGACCGTACGCCTGACCGGCTGGGCGGCGATTCTCGGCGGCGTGTTCGCCTACCTCAACGTCGGGCTGATGGCCGTGGCCACCCAAGGCGACATGGCGGTCACCCTGCAAGGCGCGACGATGCTCGCGCTGCCGGCCGGATCCCGGCAGCTGTTCCGGCTGTCGATGTTCGCCGACCTGCTGGGCTTCTACCTGCCGCTGCTGGCCATCGGCGGCCACCTGTGGAGCAAGTACCGACAGCAGGCGGGTGCCCAGGGCGACATGGCGGCCCTGGCCATCACGGTGTACGTGACGCTCGGGCTGGTCGGCGCCTGCCTGCAACTGGCCGCCCTGAACCCGTTGGCGCAACTGCATGCCTCAGGCGATCCGGCGACCAAAGCCGCCGCCGAAGCGGCCTGGACCGCCATCGCCACCGCGTCGCAAAAAGGTTTGTGGTGGTGCGAGGGCCCCGTCGTGCTGTTCTGGGGCCTGGTGGTCGGCGCGCAACTGAAGCGCGACGGCTGGAGCGCGTCCCTGCGCTTGCCGCTGGCGCTGGTCGGCGTGTGCTTTGGCCTGGCGTTCCCGGTGGGGTTCTTTCCCGCAATGGACCGGTTGTCTTATGGGTTGCTGGTGGTCATCGTCGCGGTCTTCCCCCTGTGGATGATCCTGTTCGGCTCGCGGCTGCTGCGCCGGGGTGAACTCAACGCTACCCAGCCCCTCACCGCGAAGTGACCGCCGCGCGACCGGCCGCCCTCAGGCGTGCGACCGGTCGCGGTGCTTCTTGGCAGTGGTGCCGAACCAGCGCTGGCACGAGCGGCTGAACACGCTTTGCTCGGCATACCCCAACAGGCCGGCGATCTGCACCATCTGCAACCCCGAGCGGCACAGGTAATGGTCGGCCAGCCGGCGCCGCTCGCGGTCGAGCAGTTCCTCGTAGCGCACCCCTTCGCTGTGCAGGCGCCGTTGCAGGGTGCGCGGATGCAGGGTCACGCCGTCGGCGACGTTCTCGATGTTGCAGTGCCCGGTCGGCAGCAGCCGGCCGATCAGCTCGACGACCCTCAGGCTCAACGCGGCGGTGCCCGGCGCGTAACTCGATTCCAGGTAACGGGTGGCGTAATGCAGGGTCTGGGCGTCGGCGTGGTCGATGGCGCGCGCGGCCAACGACAAAGGCATGCGCCAGCCGCACCAGTCCTGTTCGAACCTCACTTCGCAGCCGAAGGTCTTTTCGTAGCCGCGCACCGGACTCAGCGGCGGGTGCAGGAACGACACCTGCAGCGGGTGCGCGCCTTCGCCGGCCAGCAGCTTCAGGATCTGCAGGGCGTTGGCCAGGCTCAACTCGTAGGACTGGCGCAACTGCGGCGCCGAGAGTTCGCTGATCCGGTAATCGAACTGCACCCAGCCGGCCTCGTCATGTCGCGTGAAGCCGAGCTGCAACGCCGGGCTGTGGATGTAGAGGTAACGGGCGATGGCCTCGAAGGCGTCCAGCACGGTGGCGCAGTTGCGGGCGATGACCGCCACCGGTCCGAGGATCTCCAGCCCCTGCCACCGGGCGAGCCGCAAGCCGAAGTCGGCGCACTTGAGCTCCACCGCCGTCGCCTCCAGCAGCAGGGACGCGCTGCGGTACAGGTAGAACGCGTCGTCCGGCCGCTCATGGGCCGGCGGAATGTGGAAACGGCCGAGCAGGCGCTGCGGGTCGCCCCCCAGCTCGCGGACCAGTTCGTCGTAGCCCCACAGGTTTGTCGCCCGGATCAGATGACTCATTGTTGTGCTCTTGTGCGGTCAGGGTGTCGCCAAATGTCAATCGACTGTCATGTCCCGTCAATCAATTTCTGCGCCCGCCCTCTACATTACCCAGGCTGTCGAGCGAGCCTCGATGCTTTGTCAATGTGCCCGGAGCAACGTCATGAACAACAACGACTACGACGTACTGATCATCGGCGCAGGCCTTTCCGGCATCGGAACCGCTTGCCACCTGAGCGAAGAATGTCCAGAGAAACGCCTGGCGATCCTGGAGCGGCGCGATTGCGCGGGGGGCACGTGGGATCTGTTCCGCTACCCGGGCATCCGCTCCGATTCGGACATGCTCAGCTACGGCTACCGGTTCCGCCCTTGGGACAGCCCGAAAGTGCTGGCCGACGGCGCCGCCCTGCGCCAGTACATCCAGGACACGGCCCAGGCGTTCGGCATCGACGACAAGATTCATTTCGGCCTGAAGATCATCGGCGCCGACTGGTCCACCGCCGACCGGCGCTGGCACCTGACCGCCCTGCACGAGGCCAGCGGCAGCCTGCGTACCTACCGCTGCAAGCACCTTGTGTGCTGCACCGGCTACTACAACCATGACGAGGGGTTCCTGCCGTCCTTCGCCGGAGAGGAAGACTTCAAAGGCCTGCGGATCCACCCGCAGCACTGGCCGCAGAACCTGGACTACACCGGCAAGCGCGTCGTGGTGATCGGCAGCGGCGCCACCGCCGCCACGCTGATCCCGGCCATGGCGCAGACCGCCGGGCACGTCACCATGCTGCAGCGCTCGCCCTCCTACATCTACTCTTTGCCGGCCGAAGACAAGCTGACCGCCGCGCTCACGCACCTCATGCCGCCCCGGTGGGCCTACGCACTGGCGCGCAAGCGCAACATCCTGATGTACCGCTGGGTCTACGTGGCGTGCCGGCGCTGGCCGACGCTGATGCGCAAGTTCCTGCTCAGCCATGTCCGGCGCCAGGTCGGCCCCGGCGTCGACATGCGCCACTTCACCCCGGCCTACATGCCCTGGGACGAGCGCCTGTGCGCCGTGCCCGGCGGCGACCTGTTCAAGGCCGTGCGCCAGGGCAAGGCCAGCGTGGCGACCGACCGCATCGAGCGGTTCACCGAGCGCGGCATCCTGCTCAAGTCCGGCCAGCACCTGGACGCCGACATCATCGTCACGGCCACCGGCCTCAAGCTGCAATTGCTGGGGGGCCTGACGCTGTCGGTCGACGGCGTGCCCTACCCGGTCAACGAGCACCTGACCTACAAGGGCGTGCTGCTGGAGAACCTGCCCAACCTGGCGTGGATCTTCGGTTACACCAACATTTCCTGGACGCTGAAGGTCAGCCTGTCTGCCAGGTACCTGTGCCGCCTGTTCAAGTTCATGGACCGGCACGGCCTGGAAACCGTCGCTCCGATTGACGACGACGGCAACGCCTTGAACGACGGCATCATGGACTCGATGAAGTCCGGCTACATCCAGCGCGACCGGCAGATCCTGCCGCGCCAGGGCAAGGCGCATCCGTGGCGCGTGCTGATGAACTACAGCGCCGACAAGCAAATGCTGCTCAAGGATCCGGTCGAGGATCCGCGCCTGACGTTCCAGCCGCTGCGCCAGGCGCAGCCCGCCCCGCGCACAACCGCGCTGCTGTGAGGTGGGCGATGACATCCCTAAGACAAGGCTCGACCCGCGAACCCGGCCACACCCGCTTCGTCCGTCCCCGCCGGGGCCGTTTGATCGGCGCGCTGCTCAACGGCCTGCTGCGCCTCACCGTCAAGTGGCGGCACGGGTTGCGCATCGACATCGCCGCGCTGCGCGATCAACTGGCGAAACTCGACCGCCAGGCGCCGCACCGGTTGCTGGCCGGCGTGCAGCGCCAACGGGTGGACTGCAACGGCGTGAACGCCCATTGGCTAGTGCCCAAGACCTGCCGGCCGAAACGCGTGCTGCTCTATCTCCATGGCGGCGCCTTCGTCGGCTACACGGCGGACACCTATGCCGGCATGGTCGCATCGTGGTGCAAGGCGCTGGACGCCCGGGCCTTGATGGTCGATTACCGGTTGGCGCCGGAGTCGCCGCACCCGGCGGCGCTGCAAGACTGTTTCACTGCGTACCAATGGCTACTGGACCAGGGCGTCAAACCGCAGCACATCGTGCTGGCCGGCGATTCGGCCGGCGGCAACCTGGCGCTGGCCACCTTGCAGCACCTGAAACACGCAGGCCTGCCGCTGCCCTGCTGCGCGGCGTTGCTGTCGCCGTTCCTGGACTTCACCCTCAGCGGCGCCAGCGCCCTCACCAACGCCCGCCGCGATCCGGTGTTCACCCACGCCTTCGCCATCGGCATCCGGGGCTTCTACGCCAGCGCCGAACAGCATTCGCTGCCGGCGGTGTCGCCGCTGTTCGGCGACTTCCACGCACTGCCACCGTTGCTCTTGCAGGTCGGCAGCACCGAGATGCTGCTGGACGACGCCGTGCGCGCCGCCGCCAAGGCCCGCGCGGCCGGCGTGACGGTGCAGCTGGAGGTCTGGCGGCACCTGCCCCATGTGTTCCAGATGGTTGCCGCACTGCCGCAGTCCCGTGAGGCCGCACGGCACATCTGCGACTTCGTCCGGGTTCATGCAGGCTGGAGTGCCGACTGTTGAATGGTGCTCCATTCATTTAAATAACAGTCGTTTCGCTTATGTGGAAGACGCGGATACGCTCGGTCGGCCATGTGGCGAACTGATGGAGGAAAGCGCTATGCAAGCGTCTCTTCGCAAGGCGTTCCGGGAAGACGGAGCCGTGCTGATCAAAGGATTCCTGACCCCGCAACAACTGTCCCAATGCCGGGAAGCCTACGACTGGGCCGTGGACAACCACGGCCCCAACGCCTTCCGGATGTTCAACGACACCGAGCAGCAGGCCCACGTCGACAACGCCAACCCCGTGGCCAAGGACCGGCTGGAGGCACTGGTGGCGAGCCTGCCCCTGGGCTGCCTGTTCGCCGACCTGTGGGGCAGCGAGAACGTCTGGTATTTCGCCGAGGAAGTCTTCCTCAAGGCCGGCGGCCACGGCTCGCGCACCCTCTGGCACCAGGACACGTCCTACCTGCCCTGGGCCGGCGAGCATTGGGGTAACGCGTGGATCAGCTTCGAGTCCGTGCCCAAGCGCAACGCCCTGGAGATCGTGCGCGGCTCCCACCGCGGCCCACGCTACGACGGCACCACCTTCCGCGACCCGGACGACCCGACCCAACCGCTGCACGGCGGCGCGCCGGTCGATGCGGCGTTCCCGGACCGACACACCTTCGTGTTCCGTTTCTTCGGCGACGACGCCACGTTCCAGCCGCTGCCGAGCGACAGCGCCTCAGGCTATCCGCCCCAGGGCTCGCTGTTCGCCAACGAGCTGGCCGGCCTGAAAGCGGGCGACCCGTTCCGCCACCCGACCTTCCGCCGCCTCATCTGCCCTGACCGTGGAGAACTGCCATGAGCGAACCGACACCCAAGCGCGAACTGATCAACCCGCCCCACACGCAAGCGTTCTACGACCAGTACCACTTTTCCCAGGCCAACCGTGTCGGCGACATCGTCTGGGTCTCGGGCCAGGTGGGGATAGACGCCAACGCCGTGCCCGGCGACGGCATCACCCAGCAGTCGTACCTGGCGTTCCAGGCCCTGCGCACGGTGCTTGAAGAGGCCGGCGCGACCCTGGCCGACGTGGTGGAACTGATGACCTTCCACACCGACCTGCAAGCCGACGTCAAGGCGTTCGCCAAGGTCAAGGACGAGTACTTTCCCGACCGTTACCCGGCGTGGAGCGCCCTGGGCATCTCGCAGCTGTCGTTGCCGCAGTTGCGGGTGGAGATCCGCGCCGTGGCCGTGGTCGGCAGCGGCCGCACCTGACCGGCACGCGTCCCGCAGCCCGGGCGGCTGCGGGACGCTCCGGAGCGGATGCTTTCCCCCGGCAAATTTCCTATAGTGCGGGACTGGATCAATTGCGCAACGACCGCGCCCGGAGCTCAGCCATTCCCATGCACGACGCCCCTCGCCCCGCCCCCGCCGCCCACCGCCAGGCCGACGACGGCCAGCCCGAACCCCGTGCCCGCCGGGGCCGCCCCGTGGGCAACCATGAGGAAAAACGCACCGGCCTGCTCAATGCGGTGGTCTCGGTGATCGCCCGCGAAGGCTACGCCGACACCTCGATGCGCAAGGTCGCGCAGCAGGCCGGCTGCACCACCGGCGCCGTCACCTACTACTTCGCCAACAAGGAAGAAATGGTCACGGCCGCCGCCCGCCACCTGTTCGATCAATTCGACATCCTGCTCGACGGCGGCAACGGCGCGGACATCGGCGCACTGATCAAGGACTGGCTGAACCTGGCCAAGACCGACGAGGCGGACGCGTGGCTGGCCCTGTTCCAGTTGATGGCCCACGCCCGGCACGAGCCGGCCTTCGCCCGGGTCTTCGAGGAGCGCTATTCGCGGTTCCGGCAGGTGTTCAGCGCGGTGCTGGCCCAGGGGCAGCGCGACGGCAAGATCCGCAACGACGTGGACGCCACCCTGCTCGCCGACCTGCTCAGCGCCATGGGCGACGGCTGGATGATGGCCAAGCCCATCGAGCCCGAACGGTTCACCCCGGCCAACAAGGACGCCTTGCTGACGACCGTGATGACGCTGCTCGCGCCCGTGCGCTGAACCGGCGGCGGGCCTCCCTGCCGGCCGCCGCTCGCCTCATCGCGCCTGGCCGCCCAACCAGGCGCTGACGGCGTCGATGTCGGCCTCCGACAGCCCCGCCGCCATGGCGTTCATCGCCTGCCCCGGATCCCGGCGGCTGCCCTGCTTGAACCCGTGCAACTGATCCGCCAGATAGAAACGTCCCTGCCCGGCGATGCGCGGCGCCAGCGGGCCACCCGCCGCTTCGTTGCCGTGACAAGCCGCGCAACCCTTGGCGGCGAACACGGTTTTGCCTTGTGCCTCCAGCGCCTTGACGTTGCCGTCGGGCTCGCCCGGCCCCGGCGGCTGCTTCGCGTAGTAGTCCGCCAGGCGCTTGATCTGCTCGTCGCTCAGGCTCGCCGCCAGCGCTTCCATCGTCGGGCTGTGCCGGCGCCCTTGGGCGAAGGCGCGCAATTGCGCCTCAAGGTACGCCGCCTGCTGACCGGCCAGCGCCGGATACCGGGCATTGGCCGCTTGGCCGTTGGCGCCGTGGCACAGCGCGCAGGTGTCCTGCAACTGCGGCCAGGGGCCGACGCTGGCCTGGTAGTGCGCGTCATGGGCGTCCAGGTTCTGCGTGAACCGGTAGCCCTGCCACATCTCGGGGCCGTAGACCCCGGCGAACGCCGCCGCGGACACGGCCGCCAACGCCGTTGCGGTCCGGATGATCCGCTTCATCAGGTCGTCCTCCTGCGCTGCGTCAGCGCCTGCAAGGCTTGCAGCGCCGCCCGGCGGCCTGAGCGCACAGCGCCGTCCATCGCCCCCGGCCAGACCTCGGCGGTCTCGGTGCCGGACCAGATCAGCCGCCCCACGGACGGCCTCAAGTGCCGGCCCCACTGCGTCCAGAAACCCGGCGGCAGCGGTGCGATGCAGCTCAGTGACCAGGGATCGGCCTTGCCCCAGTCGTGATCGTGAAACTGCCGGGGGCGCAGGGCTTCGTCGCCCAAGGCGCGGGCGTAGATGTCCGACAGGATCGCCTCGGCACGCCCGGCATCGCTCGGCAACTGCCCGGTGCGGACGAACGCGTTGAGCACGCCGGCCCGGCCGTCCGGCGGCGAATTGTCGTAGGACCAGATCAACGGCCCCTCCACCTGCACGACCTGCCCGTTCAGGCCCTGGTCGCGCCAGAACGGCCGGTCGTACACATGCACGGTCTTGCGCATCGGCGCGTGGGCCGGCCAGCGGCGCTGCAACTGCGCGCGCCCCTCGGGCAGCGGCGGATCGAACTCGATCCGGTTGCACAGCGCCGGGTTGAGCGCGGCGATCACCTGCCGGGCGCGGACGACGCCCTGGTCGGTGTGCAGCTCGACGATGTCCCGATCCCAACCGACGATCCTGCGCACCGGGCACGACAGCCTGACCTTGTCGCCCAACCCTTCGGCCATCTTCAGGGCCAGCCGCTGCGAGCCGCCGACGAAGCGGGTTTCCTGGGCGCCGTCCTTGATGCCTTCCAGCGTTTCGAGGCTGCAGCCGGAGGTGTTGATGATCGACAGGTAATGCAGCAGGCTCACACCGGCCGGCGAACTGCCGAAGCTCAGGCTCACCGACATGTCGAAGCCGATCCGGTCGACCGGGCTTGCGCCCTCGCGGCTGAGCCATTCGCCGACGGTCTGCCCGTCGAGGGCGGCAGCGTTCTGCGCCGTCCACGGCTCGGCGGCCGGCACCGCGCGGGACATTGCGTTGAGCTTGCCCACCAGCACCGCGTTGGCGTTCGGTCCGCCGCTGGCGTCTTCCTGCACGCTGGCGTCGCCCAGCAGGTAGACCGTCTTGCCTTGGTAATAGGTCGGGAACGTGTCCACCTCCAGTTGCCGGGCCAGATCGGCGATGGCGGTCTGGCCCGGGCCGATCCACTGGCCGCCGGCCTCGGACACCACGCCACCGCCCAGGTCGTGGTTGTAGGTGCGCCCGCCCACCCGGTCCCGGGCCTCCAGCACCTGGAAAGATTCGCAACCGGCCGCCAGCAAGTCCCGCGCCGCGGTCAGGCCCGCCAGGCCGGCACCGAGGATCGCCACATCGAGCACGTCCTCGGGCGTCGATGGCTGCTGTGCAGCGGCCCGCCCGCTCAACGCCAGGCCGCCGACCACCGCCGCCGCCCCGAGCGCCTGCAACAACCGGCGCCGCTGGGCGGCCTCAAGGGGCAATTCGCAGTTTTCTGTGTTCATCGTTGCCTAGTCCTCGGTCGGTTCAGCAGGGTTGCAGCGGGTACGCGGCGTTCTTCGAACGCTCCAGCGCGCAATAGGCGACATGCATCTGCATCAGGCAGAAGGCCCAGGTCACCATGGCCAGGGTGTAGAAGTTCAGGACGACGTTGGTCTCGTCCCCCGGAATTTTGTAGAAGTCGTAGATGCTGGCGATGGCCTGACCGCTGAGCATGGCCAGCGCCAGGCCGATGGCCGCCCGGTGTTCGCCGACGCTCACCAGCCGACACACCACCCACACCAGGTACAGCGAGTAGGCACTCCAGGTGACCAGGTAGAAGTACGGCAGCGGCTTGGCGATGGCGCTGGACAGCACCAGCCCGAACGTCGCCGCCAGGGCAGCCGCGAACAGCAGGATGTCCTTGGTGAGCTGCGGCTTGTAGCCATGGGTGACGGCCATCATGCCGATCACCGCGATCACCGGGATGCCGAAGCCCCGGGAAAACGCATCGCAGAAGAACGAGATGACGTAGGACACCTCCCAGCCCATCAGGAAGTACAGCAAGGCGTTGGTCGCGGAAAACGCCACGACCAGGCACTCGAGCCCCAGCAGCACGTTGCGCTTGCGCAGGAACTTGATGCCATGCACGACGCCGGACAAGACCAGCAGGAACGCGGCAATGCAGATAGCGATGTTTCGAAGATCCATGGCGGCACGCTCGTTTCAGGGTTGTTGTTGTAGTGGTGGGTTGGCTGAAGCCAGGTAATGGGCGATCGCCTTGCGTTCGTCCGCCGACAGCGCGGCGGCCATGGCCTGCATGGCGCCGGTCGGTTCGCGGCGCTGGCCGTCGGCGAACGCGTCGAGCTGCGCCCGCAGGTAGTCGACGCCCTGCCCGGCCAGACGCGGGAACCCGGCGGCGCCTTGCAGGCTTTGGCCATGGCAGGCGACGCAGCCGCGGGTGGTCACCAGTTGCTTGCCCGCGTCCAGCAGGCCGGCATCGGGCCGAAAGCTCTGGTTGTCGGGCGGGCTCTGACGGGCGAAGTAGTCCGCCAAAGCGCGGATGTCCGCGTCGCCCAGGGTCTTGGCCAGCGGCTCCATGTTCGGCGCCCGGCGCTGCCCATCGGCGAACTGCTGCAACTGGTGGATCAGGTACGGCGCCGGCTGGCCGGCCAGGCTCGGGTAGCGTTGATGCAGCGAGCGGCCGCCGTTGCCGTGGCAACCGGTGCAGACGTCGGTCAGGTGCGGCCACGGCCCTTCGGACTCGTAGGCCTGGGCCGAGTCGCCGATGTACTGCTGCAGGTGATAGAGGCCGAGCAGGTCCCGGCCGTAGAAAGCGGCGAGCGACGCGGTCACGGCCAGCACGCCCCATGCGATGCGTTTTTTCATGTGTGCTCCCTAGCCCTGACGCAACGCGTTGAGCACTTGCAGGGCACTGCGGTGCCCCGAGCGCACCGCGCCGTCCATGTAGCCGGCCCAGATGTCGGCGGTTTCGGTGCCCGACCAGTAGAGGTTGCCGCAGGACGGGTGCAGGCAAGCGCCATGGGCACTCCAGAACCCCGGCGGGATCGGCGAGACGCAGGTGATCGTCCACGGGTCGGCGAAACCCCAGTCGTGCTCGCTGTACGACACGGGGTTCAAGGCCTCCTCTCCCAGGCTTTTCGCGTAGGTCTGCGCCAACAGGTGTTTCGCGTCGTCCAGGTCGGAGGGGACTTTGGCGTTGACGATGAAGGCGTTGATCACGCCGATCTCGCCCCCCGGCGGCGAATTGTCGTAAGCCCAGAGGATCGGGCCGTTGAGTTGCAGGGTGTGGCCGTTCAGACCCTTGTCGCGCCAGAACGGGCGGCGGTAGACCATCACCGTCTTGCGCGCCGGCGCATGGGCCGGCCAGGCGCTTTGCAGGGCCGCGCGCCCGGCGGGCAACGGCGGGTCGAAGGTCAGTTGATGGCACAGCGCCGGGTGGATCGCCATGATCACCTTGCGGGCGCGCACCGGGCCCCGGTCGGTGTGCAGCGTGACGACCGGCTGCCCCCAGTCCGAGATCCGCCGCACCGGGCACGACAGGCGCACCTTCGGCCCCAAGGCCTCGGCCATCCTGATCGACAGCAACTGCGAGCCGCCGATCAGCCGGGTGCCCTGGGCGCTGTCCTTGATCGAGTCCAGCCGTGCATATTCGCAACCGGCCGAATTGATCATCGACAGGTAGTGCAGCAGGCCCATCTTCGCCGGCGGCACTCCGCAGGTCAGCGACAGGCTCACGTCCCAGCCGGAGCGGTCCTCAGGCCTGACGCCCTGCCCGGCCAGCCAGTCGCCCATCGACAGCTTGTCCAGTTCGGCGAGCCGCGAAGAAGTCCACGGCGCCCCGCACGGCACGTCCCGCGACAGTTCGCTGAGTTTGGCCGCCAGGGTTTCATCGGTGCCGAAGGTGCCTTCCAGGTCGACTTCGACACGCCCGTCGGCCCCGCCGAGAATCACCGTGCGGCCTTGGTAGTAGCTGGGGAACGTCCCCACCTCCAGTTCCCGGGCCAGGTCCGCCACGGCGGTCTGGCCCGGACCGATCCACTGCCCGCCGGCCTCGGACACGAAGCCCGAGCCCAGGTCGTGATTGAGCGTGCGACCGCCCACCCGATCCCTTGCCTCCAGCACGGCGAACGCTTCGCAGCCGGCCCGTCGCAGATCGCGGGCGGCCGTCAGCCCGGCCAGGCCCGCGCCGATGATCGCCACGTCCAGCACGTCACCGGCAACGTCCTCTGCCGTGTCGCTGGCGTCGGCCAGGCCGATCCTGAGGCCCAGGCCGCCGACGGCCATCGAGGCGCCGGCCAGTTTGAGCAGTTGCCTTCGCGGCAATTCGAACGGACTCCCGGGGGAGTACGGCTTGTCCATGTTCCTACCTCACGCAAGTGGTCTTCTGATGGGGTCGCTCTTTCTTCGGGCAAAGCGAGGCCTGTCCGCCCGGACACGGCGATCCGCGCAGCAGGGTCAAACGGTGTCGTGAACGGCGGCCTGCGCCGGCGCGGGGCTCAGCCGGCCTTGTGCACCCGTCGGTTGGTGAAGCTGTCCAGTTGATGCGCGGCGCCCAGCGCCAGCGTCATCGCGCACCACTGCAACGGCTCCGGCAGCAGCGACGGCGTCTTGTGGCGCAAGGCGGCCAGCAGCGGGTGCTCGATGCCGCCGATGCGTTCCGCCAGCAGATGGCCGATGAACGATTGCGTGGCCACGCCATGCCCCGAGCAGCCGGCGGTGTAATGGATGTTCTGCTGCTTGCCCGTTTCGCCCACCACCGGCAAGGCGTCGAACGCCAGGCTGATGTATCCGCTCCAGCAATGCTGGATGTCGAGCCCGCGCAGCGTCGGGAAACGTTGGTGGAGCGCGATGGCCAGTTGTTGGTAGGCGACGTGGTCCGGCTCGTTGGGGGTCTTGCTGCCGTACACGTAACTGATGCGTTTGGTGGTCAGCACCAGAGTGTTGTGGGCGGTCAGGCGGTGGCTTTCCATGGTCAGGTGGGAAGTCATGATCCCTTCGCGGTTCGGCCAGCCCAGCGACGCCAGCTGCGCCGGCGACAGCGGCCGGGTCTCGATGGCCGAGACCTTGATGGGCATGACCTTGTCGCGCAGCAGCCCGAGCTGCGGGGTGTAGGCGTTGGTGGCGAACACCAGGTGCGGCGCGCGGGCACTGCCTTGCGGCGTCTTGCACTCGATCACAGGGCCTTCGCTGTAGCCGAGCAGCGGCGTGTTCTCGTAGAGCCGCACGCCCGCGCGAATCGCCGCGCGGCGCAGGCCCAGGACGTACTTGCCGGGGTTCAGCGTGCCGCCGCCGGGAATGTGACAGCCGAACAGGAACGCCGGCGGAATGCCCCGCGCCCGCATCTGCGCGTGATCCAGGAAGGTCGCCGGCGAACCCAGCGAGACGCCCAGTTCCATGCTCTCGCGCAAGCGTTTTTCCTGGGAGGGATGTACGCCGGCACGGATGATGCCCGAGGGGTTGTAGTCGCAGTCGATGCCAAGCTCGCCCAGCTTTCTTTCGACATAGCCGACACCTTCGTCGTAGAAGCGGATGATGGACCGGGCCTGCTCATGGCCGACGCGCTTGAGGAACAGCTCGTACTCCAGCCCCTGCCCCCCGCCGAGGTAACCGGCGTTGCGGCCGCTGGCGCCGAAGCCGGCGAATTCCTGCTCGAGGACAATCACTTTCGCGCCCAGGGCCGTGAGCTCCAGCGCCGTGCAGAGGCCGGCGAACCCGGCGCCCACCACGATCACATCGGCGCTGTCGTCGCCGCAAAGGCACGGCTGGATATCGTCCGGGCGCTCAAGCCAGCCGCCCAGGCTGCGAAACGGTCCCGGTTTGGCGGCCGACGGGCTGGATGGGTTCCCGCGGGTCATGGACATGGCAAGTCTCCTGCTCTGCCTGGTGTTTTTCAGGCCGATCTCGTGGTGCTTCGGCGGGCGGCCATTGCGAAAAAACAGAAGCGGCCCGTCAAAACCATTTGACTTGATCACTTGACCAAGTCACGCAAACAAGAGCAAGCGACATGCCAACCGCACGCCTGGATATTCTTTCTTAAGGGAAATCAAACCATTACGCTGCTCACACCGACAAGCCGCCGCCCCGCAAAAGCCAAGCCGGGCAGGATCGTGCACGGTTCCTGTGAATTAAAGAAACAAGTGTTACTTAATTGGTGCACCCCTCCTCACCCTCGGTTTGAAAATCAAAAAGGAAAGAGATGAACCTGCAGCGTGAAATCGACCATCTGTTCGACGGCCAGGCGTTCGCCCGCCCGCTGTTCTATGCCTGTCCGGGCGGGCTGCGCTTCGGGCTCTCCGAAGGCGGCGGGATGATCGAGCAGTTTCTGACAGCGCTGCGCAAATCGACCGAGGTCTGCCGCGATGTCTTCGACGGCGAAGATTCGCTCACCGTCTGTTTGCGAACCCATTCCCGCGGCAACCCGATGGCTCATCGCCCCACGCTCCTGGCGCTGCGGTCAGCGGGCATCCAGATACCCGCCGTCCGCTCGGTCTGGAGCGAGATGATCGACGACGAATGGTTTGACGAGGCGGTGCCCGAGTACTGGGTCAACGTCGCGTTCGAAGCCCCATCGGATCTGCTCCAAGCCGTCCTCTGGTGCGCCATGGCCAGCGACTTCGGCGCCATCAGGCCCAAACCCGGCTGCGCCTTTTACCTCTTCAACCTGAACCGGCAGGTCATGGCGTTCCCCTATGACGACAGGGGCATGGACGTGGTCGGCCCCAACAAGACGCTGCTTTCGCGGCTGTACCGCAAGCACCAGGCGTACTTGCTGGACTATGACCGGGAGGCGATGGACGCGACCTTCGCCGAATCAGGGGATGATTGACATGATTGCCTGAAGCAACTATATATTTGCCTCAGGCAACCATAGGGTCTTTCACCATGTCCCCGATCATCGAGCGCGCCGAAACCGTCCGCCGCTTCAACCGCTTCTACACCCAACAGATCGGCGTATTGCAGGAACACCTGCTGCGCAGCGAGTTCTCGCTGACCGAAAGCCGCATCCTCTACGAACTGGGCTCGCGGGCCGACCTCACCGGCGCCGACCTCTGCCAGATGCTGGGGCTGAACGCGGGTTACCTGAGCCGGGTCATCAGCGGTTTCGAGAAAAAGGGGCTGATCGACAAGACTCGCTCCGCCACCGACGCCCGCGCCTCGTGCCTCGGGCTCACCGACCAGGGCCGGCAAGTGCTGGCCACCCTGGAACACGCCTCCCGCGAAGAGGTCATCGCCCTGTTGCAGCGCCTGCCCGAACCCCGGCAGGAGGAGCTGATCCAGGCGATGAAGCGGGTGCAGAACCTGCTGGGCGGCGGCGAACCGTCCTACCTCTTGCGCGACCCCAAGGCCGGCGACATGGGCGCCGTCGTCCAGCAGCAGGCCGAGCTCTACACCCGCGAGTACGGCTGGAACCACGAGTTCGAGGCGCTGGTGGCCGAGATCGTCGCCAAGTACCTGCGCGAGTTCGACCCGAGCGCCGAGCGCTGCTGGATCGCGGAGAAGGACGGCCGGGTGGTCGGGTCGGTCTTTGTCGTCCGCCATGACGCCACCACGGCCAAGCTGCGGATGCTCTACGTCGATGCCGGCGCCCGGGGCCTGGGGATCGGCAAGCGCCTGGTCGACGAGACCCTGCGTTTCGCCCGCCAGGCCGGCTACAAGACGATGATGCTGTGGACGGTCGACATCCTTACCGACGCCCGCCGGCTGTACCAGAAGGCCGGCTTCCGACTGGTCGAAGAGGAGCCGATGCACAGCTTCGGCAAGGATCTCGTCAGCCAGACCTGGGCGGTGGATCTGTGACGCTGACCGGCCCTGAACAACGGATTCGACCATCACCGGGTGGAGTTTAGGGGCGGTTCTGTGGTGTCCTGTCGCCAAAGGCCCGCCGTTGCCGGCGGGGCTCACGTCATTCGGCTACTTCACGATGAGGTTCGATTCATGAGCAAAACGCCCTACGTCCCGCCCAAAGTCTGGAAACACGAAGCGCCGTCCGGCGGCCAGTTCGCCAACATCAACCGCCCGGTGGCCGGGCCGACCCACGACAAGGCCCTGCCGGTGGGCAAGCATCCGCTGCAGCTGTATTCGCTGGCCACGCCCAACGGCGTGAAGGTCACCATCCTGCTCGAAGAACTGCTGGCCCTGGGGCACACGGGCGCTGAGTACGATGCCTGGCTGATCCGCATCGGCGAAGGCGATCAGTTCTCCAGCGGCTTCGTCGAGGTCAACCCGAACTCGAAGATCCCGGCGCTGCTGGACCGCAGCGTGGAACCGGCCATCCGCGTGTTCGAGTCCGGCTCGATCCTGCTGTACCTGGCGGAAAAGTTCGGCGCCCTGCTCCCCTCCGACCCGGCCGGCCGCACCGAAACCCTGAACTGGCTGTTCTGGCAAATGGGCTCGGCCCCCTACCTGGGCGGCGGCTTCGGCCACTTCTACGCCTATGCGCCGGAGAAGTTCGAATACCCGATCAACCGCTTCACCATGGAAGCCAAGCGCCAACTGGACGTGCTGGACCGCCGCCTCGGCGAAAGCGCCTACCTGGCCGGCGACACCTACACCATCGCCGACATCGCTGTCTGGCCGTGGTACGGGCAACTGGTGCGCAACAACGTCTACGCCGCCGCCGAATTCCTCAACGCGCAGCAATACACCCACGTGCTGCGCTGGGCGGAAGAGATCGCCAAGCGGCCGGCGGTGCAGCGCGGAATGCGCGTCAACCGCACCTGGGGCGACGAGGCGAGCCAGGTGCCGGAGCGGCATCGGGATGAGGATTTGGGGTGAGGACGCGGGGCATTTCTGATGGAACGGCCGGTCAAGCCAAAGCTTGACCGGCCGTTTTTGCTTTAGCGCACTTCACGTTCTCCGCTGTACCAGCTTTGCAGGCTCGCCTTATCGGCGTCGCCGAGCGACATGCACCACACGGCGTGGCAGCCGGCCTGAACATTGCCGGGTTCAACTCCGGTATCGCACTGGGCACGTGGCTGGGTGGCGTCACTGTCAGTACGGTCGGCGTTTCCTACACGGGGATTACTGGGGCAGTGATCTCTGCACTCGGTCTGGTTCTGCTGCTGGTTCTGATGGCCCGAGACCGAGGTGTCAACTATCGCTCTGTCGCTGGTGCAGCACATTAAGCAGGTACTGCTTTATCTGACGAAGCAAGAAATACGGTGATAGCTGCCATCACCGCGTCTGGATGTTCGCGGTGCGGCACATGTCCGCAATTCGCAAAAACCTGCAGGCTGGCGGGGCCGGATGCCTGTGCGCAGATACGCTCGGGATGCTGCTGTGAACCGTACTCGTCTTGATCGCCGTGCAGAGCAAGTAGAGGGCAGTGAACCTTGCTCAACTGCTTATCTAGATTCCACTGGCTAAAGGCATCTGCTGACCAGGTGTCGATCCAGGTGCGCAGCACCCACTCGGCTTTTTCGCCGTGATAGCGCCGAAGTTTCTCTAATTGCTCCGCGCTCGCGAATTGGCGCTCGGCGGCTCGGATGCCCGTCAAAGTAGCTGGCTCGACGAAGGCTTGGGCGGATTCGGTGATCAACCCGAGGCAGGCCTCTTTATAAGCCGCCGCACAGCCGACCGCCATGCCGCCACCTACGCTGTGCCCCATTAGCACGAACTGGTTCAGCTTGAGTTCGCGATAGAGGGCTCGAAAGCTGCCATGAGCCTCATCGTCGATAAAACTCAGGGGCAACTTTCCCGCAACGGCGTCAGAGCACCCGAAACCCAGCCGGTCGTAGGCGATCACTTGACGGCCACTGGCCTGAGCCAGGCGCTCAGGGAACGTGCGCCATAACGCCACGCAGCCCAGCGAATCATGGAGTAAAACGATTGGGGCGGCGCGCTCTTCAGAAGGACTCCAGCTCTGCGCGAATAGCCGACCGCGCGGGGTGTCTATCCGGTACTGCCGGGTATAGGTGCTCTGCATGGCCATGCTCCTTCACTGACTGAGTCGGTATGCCGAAGCGCTAAACAGCGCGATCCGGGTGTCACCGTTATCGGTAACCAGCACCTGGTAATGAGCGATCTTTCTGGAGCTGCCCATTAATGTCGCGGTAGCTGTCAAAACATCGCCCTGTACCCCATTCATATAGCGAACCTCGGCTTGCAGGCCGATGTACACCGCGCTGCCGGCGTTGCAGGCTGCGGCAAAGGCGATATCGGCCAGGGAGAAAATCAATCCGCCATGAATGCCACCTAATGCATTGCGGTGGTGTTCACCGAGGCGTATTTGGCACGCCGACTTCTCGAAGCCACTATGAAGCGACTCGACGCCGAGCAACTCGGCAAAGTAATCCTGTGTACCGCTGTTGAGTGCCTGCATCTTTACCTTCCTAGCGCCTAGCGGACTAATTTCCGATAGGCAGCAAAGGTATTCTTGAGGCATGGAAAAATCGGTACCCTAAAGGGATTATCGATAGTCCGATCAGGCCAGGTAACGAATGAAAAGGGTTGCAATCCTGTCGTACGACGGCTGCTGGGCCATGGGCGTTTTTTCCGTGACAGACTTTTTTCGGATAGTGGCGCTACTTGAGCAGCATCTTGGGCTGACACAACGCTATGCAGTCGACGTGCTTTCCGCCGACGGCGCTGCCGTTTACGCCGCAAGCGGCCATAAGATTCAGCCCGATGCCGCCATCACCGATACCGGTCACTATGACCTGCTGGTTATCCCGCCCATCGAGGGTGTGCGCCTTGCTGCCGGTTTCACCCCCGAACCCCATGTGCTTACGTGGCTGGCCGCTCGGCGCGAGGCCGGTACTCATTTATTAGCCATGACCACCGGGGTTTGCTTTTTGGCCGCTGCCGGTTTCGCGCAGCATCAGCTACTGGCTACACACTGGGCCTATGCCCGCCAGCTGAAAAAATGCTACCCGGCCAGCCAGTTCGTCACTCAGCAACCCTTCCTCCAGAGTGGCGGCATCTGGAGCACCGGAACCTTGAACGGCAGTTTCGATGCGTTACTGGAAATTCTCGCACAGGAGCGTGGCGACCAATTTTCGCAACTGTGCGCTACCCATCTGTTGGTCTCCGGGCCTGAACGCCTCAATCCCATCCTTCCAGGTCATCGCAATCATTGCGACGAGCTGATGTTAAGGCTACAGGGCTGGATTGAGCTGCATCACGCCAAAACGCTCACCATTGAACGCATGGCACGGGAAGTCGGCCTAGCCGAGCGTACGCTGAAACGCCGCTTCCAACAGGCGACCCAACTGTCCCCTAACCTCTACACCCAGAAAGTACGGATCGACAAAGCCAAGAAGCTGCTACTGGCCACCGATCTTTCCGTCAAGGCGATTGCCTATGAAGTGGGTTACGAGAACGTAAGCTTCTTTGTGCGACTGTTCAAAACCCATACGGAGCAAACACCAGCGCAGTGGCGCACGTGCAAGGTCGCAATCACGTCTTAGACGTACTCGATGGTGAGTGTTCTGAAGGGTAACTATTGGCCGGAAGCTGCCTGCCGTGGGGGCACCGGCCACCCAAAGCAGACAGATCGACCCAGAACTTGAGTCGATCTATCAATGCCGGTCAGAAACGCCAGTCCGCAGCGTGAACGACACGACAGAATGGGCCCGCCAGGGTTGCATTGTGATGAGCGACGATACTTTCAGCCTTCAAAGCGGGAGTGTCGGTGCAGGTATGACCATCGGCGATCAGCACTGCATCGAATCCTAGATCTCGTGCGGCGCGGCAGGTGCTATCGACACAATACTGGGTCTTCATTCCGGCAATAACCACGCCTTGGGAACCACAAGCCTTAAGTTGATCGGCCAGGTCAGTCATGGCGAAAGCGTTAGGTCGGCTTTTTTCGAAAATCACTTCGTCGCCCCTCAGCAACAGTTCCTCCACCAGTTGCGTCAACGGGCTTCCTGGTTCGATAGGCGAGCCGGGCGTCCCAACGTGGCGGGCAAGAAAAATTGGCGCGCCGGCGCTGCGGGCTTTATCCAACAGACTATTCAACGTGCTTAGCAGTGCCTCACCAGCCCATGGTTTTTCTGGGCCATGAAACAATCCGACCTGCATATCGAGAATCAACAGTGCATGCATAGTGCTTTTCCTTGCGTTTGGGCCAGCGACACAAGGGCAAAAGAAAAGGCCCTATCCATCACTGGCGGGCCTTTGAAGTTCGTGCATTATTGGCTCACGACACCTCTCACGACCCGCCTCGGGCGGTCGTGGTAGTGGTGGTCGAGGCAATACGTAGCTGATTCATAAGTGGGACAGTATCTGCACGGTGCCCGGTTGGCAAGGGAACAAGATCTAGGCGATGGCTACTTCTTGTATTGCTCGTAGGGGGCCGCTTCTGGCCGTTTGCTGCCCTCAACCACCGGCAGCCATGGGTCGAAAGATGTCTTTCGGTAAAGACATCGGGACGTCACTACACCCCGCACGAACCCGGTAGCAACGTGGAGATGGGAATCACCTGAGTCGTTGCGCATTTGATAGGTCATCGTCATTCTGGAGGCGACGATCTTTGAGGAAATTGAAGTGGACATTGACCGTCTTTTAAAAAAACGGCAACTGAACGTGCAAGAGCAAAATGCTCTTGTGGCCCACAGACTCATGGTAACCGCCAAAGCTTGGTTGGCCAGAGGGATTCCCCTCGCCTTAAGAAACTATGGTGAGTCGAAAGGCATTAGGTGGTCAGAAACCGTCGTACTAAATCTTGAAGTCGACTTTCCCGGTATGCCCAGCCTTTATGGTCTTCTGCTCACTCATGCAGAGCGGTTCATAGAGTTTGAAATTGATACCGATAACACTCATAGGTATGTGGAATCGGTAAGTCAATGGGAGGATATTTCTGCTAATCAGGACTACGCGTCCCGCAAGCGCGGCACTGGAAAAGGCTTCGCAGCAATTGCACTCCAGGTGAGGCGCGAACTTTTATGCGACTTGTAGGTATGAATCACGGTAGCTGAAATTATATTGTTGATCGGAAGCAGCTTTTGCGCCGATTACTCACGAAAATAGCGTCTGCTTTTGGCCGATAGCAGTCGTTAGTGAGCGATAGCTTCCGCCCAAAAGCAGACCTTTACCTTCTCTGCGGCACGAGAATGCTCCTGCAATCCCGCCGTGCTCAGGTGCAGGGAGAGCGCTTAAAAAGGGTCTCGTACAGATCAAAACGGCAATAGCTCGACGAGCAACCCCACCTCACCCCAACCTGACAACATCCACCGAAACCTCCCGAGCCACCTCCGCCCCCCGATTCTCCAGCCAGTGCGTGGTGTTCCTGTCCTCCGGCCAGCCGGCACCCGGCCCGTAGTCCGTGGCGATGCCGTTGCGGTGATCGGTGATCGTGCCTTGCAGAATGAACACCATGCCGGGCCTGTCCTTGTGGTCATGGACCGGGCCGAATACGCCGCCGGGTTCAATGGTCACCAGGCGCATGCGCAGTTGCCGCCCTGCCATGCCTTCGATCTCCGGGCCCAGGTCCAGGGCCGCCAGCAACTCCACGGTGACACCTTGGGTTTCCGGGGCCGTGTGTTCGCCGCTCATTTCGGTGTCCTCCGCAAAAAGACAGGGCCTCATCAGCAGTAGACACCTTGAAGGCCTTCAGCGGGCGATAAGCGACAACCGGTCAGACGGCCCAAGGCGCCGCAGGGACGAACTTCGACTCGATCCACTGCTTGAACGCGACCACCGTCGCACTGGGAAACCGCGCCGAAGGCCTGACCAGATAGACGCCGCCCGGCGTATCGAGCTGCCAGTCGGCGAGCACCTGGCGCAGCCTTCCGGCGGCGATGTCGCGGCTCATCAGCCAGTCGCCGGCGCCGAGGATGCCCTCGTCGGCGCAGGCCGCCGCCAGCAGGGATTCGCTGTCGTTGGCGGTCAGGTTGCCGCTGGGCGTCACGGTCTGGATTTCGTCGCCCCGGTGCAGGCGCCAGTGCGGAAAGGACGCGAGGCCGCTGAAGCGAAGGCAGTTGTGCCGGAGCAGGTCCTGGGGCGTTTCGGGCACGCCGTGCCGCTCCAGGTAGGCCGGTGAGGCGCAGAGTATCCGGCGGTGGTCGCACAGTTTTTTGGCGACCAGTCGGCTGTCTTCCAGCGCGCCGATGCGGATGGCCGCGTCGAACCCTTCGTCGATGATGTCCACCCGCCGTTCGCTGTAGTCGGCGTAGACCGAGACCTGCGGATACGCCTTGAGAAACGCCGGCAGCATCGGCCCCAGCCAACGCCGGCCCATGGCCGCCGGCAACGCGAGGCGCAAGGTGCCACGCACCTCACCCGCCGCCTCTGCCGTCTGTTGCTGCGCTTCCTCCAGCAGTTCGATGGCCGTGCGCAGGCGCTGTTCCAGCCGCAGGCCCGCCTCGGTGATGCGCACCTGTCGGGTGGAACGCTCGACCAACCGCACGCCCAAGCGCGCCTCCATGGCGGCGAGGCGTTTGGAGACCACCGTCGGGTGCCGTTGCAGCACCCGGCCGGCGCCGACGAACGAGCCTTGCGCGGCCACGGCCAGGAACGCCGCGACCTCGTCGCTGTGCTGATGACTCAGGACATCCAGATTCATGGCTTGAGAATGATCGCCCCCGATGATCGTCCGGACTCCAGGTCCGCGTGCGCCCGCGCCGCGTCGGCCAACGGGTAGGCCGCCCGGATGCGGGGCTTGATGATACCCGCCTCGACCGCCGCCAGCACATCCTGCGCCCGTGCCTGGTATTCGGCGTCGGTGGCCGTGTGCGCCGCGAGCGAAGGACGCGTCAGGAACAGGGAGCCCTTGGCGTTGAGCGTGGCCAGCTCCACCGCCGCCGGCACGCCGGACGACGCCCCGAACGACACCATCAGGCCGCGCGGGCGCAGGCTGTCCAACGACGCCTGGAAGGACACGCGCCCGATGGGGTCGTAGACCACGTCCACCTTCTGCCCGTCAGTGATGCGCGAGACCTGCGCCGCCAAGGTGTCCGGATCGAACACCAGCACCTCGTCGCAACCGGACGCCCGGGCCTTCTCGACACTGGCCTGCCTCGACACCACGCCGATCACCCTGGCGCCCAGGTGTTTCGCCCACGGCGCCATGATCTCGCCCAAACCGCCCGCCACGCCGTACAGCAGCACCGTGGTGCCCGGCCCCACCGGATACGTGGACTTGAGCAGGTACTGGGCCGTGATGCCCTTGAACAGCACGGCGGCGGCCTCATCGAAAGTCAGCGTGTCCGGGATCTTCACTAGCCGCTGTGCGGGAAACAACCGGGCCGAGGCGTAAGCGCCCAACGGGCCGGTGGCGTAGGCGACACGGTCGCCGACCTGCACAGTGCCGACGCCCTCGCCCACCGCCGCCACACGCCCGGCCCCTTCCAGGCCCAGCCCGGACGGCAGCGCAACGGGCACCGCGCCCTTGCGTTGGGTCACGTCGAGGTAGTTGACGCCGATGGCTTCCTGCCGGAGCCAGACCTCGCCGGGGCCGGGCGACAGCTCGTCGAGGGTGTCCAGGGTCAACACGTCGGGCGCGCCGGCCCGGTCAAAACGGATCGCTGAAACCATGGGGGTTTTCCTTGCTGTCAGAAGCGGTCTTCAAAGGGTGGGTCGAGTATGGGAATTCGCTTCTTCGCCAACAATGAGGCCTCTTGCAGATCATTACTGCACCCTTTACAGCAATCCAACAAACCGGACATTGACCTGAACCGGCCAAGCATCGAACATTCGCCGCGAACCTCTGAATGAAAGAAACGGGCATGAACCTCGAAAAAATCAAAGGACGATTGGCGTTCCTGCGCGAAGCAGAAAAGCTCAAAAGCGTGCTGCGCAGCGCCCATACCGCCGCCGGACGCCCGGAAAGCACCGCCGAACACAGTTGGCGCCTGTGCCTGATGGCCATTGCCTTCGAAGACGAGCTGACCGGCCTCGACCTCTCCAGAATCCTCAAGCTGTGCGTCATCCATGACCTGGGCGAAGCCATCAGCGGCGACATTCCCGCCATCAACAAGGTCTCGTTCCCCGACAAGAGCGAGCAGGAAAAGAACGACCTGCTGCTGTTGACCCAGGCACTGGACGCGCCCCTGCGGGACGACATCCTCGCGCTGTGGGACGACTACGAACACGGACGCTCCGCCGAGGCCCAGGCGGTGAAGGCGCTGGACAAGCTGGAGACGATCCTGCAGCACACCCAGGGCGCCAACCCGCCCGACTTCAACTACGCGTTCAACCTGACCTACGGCAAGCGCTACACCGACGCCACGCCGCTGTTTCAGACCCTGCGCGCCCTGATCGACCAGGACACCAAAGAACGGATCGGCATGAACCTCTCAATCCGCAAAGAACAGCCCCAAGACGTCGAGACCATCGCCCGCCTCACCGAAGCGGCGTTCCGCGACGCCGAGCACTCCAGCCACACCGAGCACTTCATCGTCGACGCCCTGCGCCGCGCCGGCCAATTGAGCCTGTCGTTGGTGGCGCAAGAAAACGGCGCGATCGTCGGCCATGTGGCCCTGTCGCCGGTCACGGTGTCGGACGGAGCCACGGGCTGGTACGGCCTCGGGCCGATTTCCGTGTGGCCGGAGCGTCACGGCCAGGGCATCGGCGCGGCGCTGATGAAAGCGGCCCTGAGCGGGCTGCGGGAACTGGGCGGCGCCGGTTGCGTGCTGCTGGGCGATCCCGGCTACTACGCACGTTTCGGCTTCAAGCCCCAACCGGGCCTCGAATTGCCGGGGGTTCCGGCCGAGTACTTCCAGGCGCTGGCGCTGGGCGACGCGGTGCCGACAGGCGTGGTGCGCTACCACGAGGCCTTCGACGCCACCGAATGAGCCCCCACCGGCAGCCCGGTCCCGCCGGGCTGCTACACTCTCGACGCCTTGCGTTATGTTCCGATGTGCTCCCCTGACTGTTCCCGCAGCGCTCGCCGTTCGGGTCGTCGTCCCCCCGTTTCGCCAACCGGAGGTGTCCCATGAGCAACAGTACCGAACTCTCGTCCTTCACCGGCTGGGCCGCCACCGCCGCCGGCGCGCCCCTTGAACGCTACAGCTACGATCCCGGCCCGTTGGGCGACGAAGACGTCGAAGTGGCCGTGGAATACTGCGGCGTCTGCCACTCCGACCAGTCGCTGATCGACAACGATTGGGGCATCAGCCAATACCCGTTCATTCCCGGCCATGAGGTGGTCGGCAAGATCGTGCGCACCGGCGCCCAGGTGCGTGGTCTTGAGGTCGGTCAGCGGGTCGGCATCGGCTGGTACAAGGGCAGTTGCATGCACTGCCCGTCCTGCATGGGCGGTTCCCATAACCTGTGCAGCACCGCCCGGCCCACCATCATCGGCAGCCACGGCGGGTTCGCCGACCGCGTGCGCAGTCACTGGGCCTGGGCCTTGAAGATTCCCGCAGGGCTCGACCCGGCGCTGGCCGGGCCGCTGTTCTGCGCCGGCTCCACGGTGTTCAACCCGCTGGTGGAGTTCGGCGTCAAACCCACCGACCGCGTGGGCGTGGTGGGGATCGGCGGGCTCGGTCACCTGGCGTTGCGCTTCCTCAATGCCTGGGGCTGCGAGGTCACGGCGTTCACCTCCTCCTTGAGCAAGCAGGACGAAGCCAAGCGCCTCGGCGCCCACAACGTGGTGGCCTCCACCGACAGCGCCGCGCTCAAGGCCATCGCCGGCACCCTGGACTTCCTGCTGGTCACCGCCAACGCCAACCTCGACTGGTCGGCGATGCTCGCCACGCTGCGCGGCCGGGGCCGTCTGCACTTTGTCGGCATCGTGCCCAGCGCGATTCCGGTGCATGTGTTCGAACTGATACCCCAGCAAAAGGTCCTGTCCGCCTCGCCGGTCGGCTCCCCCGCCGCCACTGCGACCATGCTGGAGTTCTGCGCCCGGCACCAGATCGTGCCGCAGGTCGAGCACTTCCCGATGAGCCGGGTCAACGAGGCCGTCGACCACTTGCGCAGCGGCAAGGCGCGGTATCGCATTGTGCTGGATGCGAGCCGGTGATCGGCAGGCCTTCAGGTAAGGCCTGCGCAGCGGCCCCAAAAATGGCGGAAGGCAGCCGGAGTCGAACCTGCCCGGGAACGGATGCCGTCCCCAACCGGGTTTGAAGCCCGGCCGCGCCACCGGGCGCGATTGCCTTCCTTTGAACTCAATGTGCGTCGGCGTTGGCCAAGGCGCTGTCGAAGCGGATTTGCCGGTGATCGCCCACCCGCCGGGTCAGGCCCAGGCGGTCGAAGTACTCAAGCACCTGAATGCTGCGCTTGCGCCCCAAGCCTAGCGCATCGCGGAACGCCGTGACCTGGATCTGCGGATTTTCTTCGCCCAGGCGCAGCAGCACCGCCGCCATCTGCCGGAGCGTGAGGTCGGTGACGAACAGGTCGCGCACCACCTGATGCATCAGCCCCAACCGCGCCAGTTTGCGCAGCAGCAAGCGCACGGCGGCATCGTCCCTGCACGTTGCCGTGGCCACGTCCCGCACCCACGGCGGATCGAACCCCGCTTGTTCGAACAGCGGTTGCAGAACTTGCCACAAGGTTTCGTCGTCGGCATTCAGGCGCACCTGATGGTCCGGCAGGTGCAGCCACGGGCCGCTGGCCGTGATCGAGCCGGCAGCGCGCAATTCGTCGAGCAGGCTGAGGAAGGTCGAACGCTCCAGCTCCAAGCCGCTGAAGCGCCGCAGGCGGTCGCGGTCGGGGCCCATCTGGTCAGGCTCCAGCTCATGCAGGCGGGCGAGCTTTTCCAGCAGGGTGAACTTGAGGATGCCCCAACGCTGGGCATTGAACAGCACCGGGCCTTGGCGGGTGTCGATCAACCGGACATTCTCCGGCAATGCCCAACCGGCCTGCGGACGGTTGAACTGACGCTCCAGCCATTGCGCCGCCAGCCCGCTGGCGCTGTGGTCGAGCAGCGCCGGCAAGGCCGCCTCCATCGTTTCGCTGCCGGCCAACGCCCGCAGTTGCGCCAGGCGCTCGGGGCTGCGCCGCTGGCGGGTCGGCGCGAACGGGTCGAGCACCTGTGCGCCGCCCAAGGTGCGCTGGGCGCTGGCGTCACGCAGGATCAACCGGTCGCCCTTGACCGCCTGCACCGGCGAGGCGGTCAGCAGTTGCGCGAACGTGCGCTCGCCGGGGCTCAACCGCGCCCCTTCCAGCAGCGCCACGCGGGCGATCACGTCTTGCGTGCCGACGTGCAGGTGCACCGGCTGAAAGTGCTCGAACGCGCGGGTTTCGTCGGGCAGCAGCCGCCATTCGATGTCCAGCCGCTGGGTCGGCGCATGCAGCCAGTCGGCCGACAGCCACTGGCCCCGGTGGATCTGCCCGAGTTCAAGGCGTTCGCCGCTCAGGTTCAAGGCCACCCGCTGGCCGGCGAAGGCGTGTTCGGCGGGTTGGTTCTGCGCATGCAGGCCGCGCACCCGCACCGTTTTGCCGGACGACCCGAGCACCAGCCTGTCGCCCACCGCCACCGTCCCCGACAGCGCCGTGCCGGTGACCACGATCCCCGCCCCGGCCACGCTGAACGCCCGGTCGACGGGCAGGCGAAAACCGCCCTCAAGGCTGCGGGCCTGCACTTCGCCCTGGGCCTGCAACAGTTGCTCACGCAGCGCCTCGACGCCCTGCCCGGTCACGCTCGACACCGCCACCATCGGCGCCTGGCTGAACGGCCCCGGCGCCAGCAGCGCCCTCACCTGCCGCCGCACCGCGTCCACCCTGGCCGGCTCGACCCGGTCCGCTTTGGTGATCGCCACCCGCGCACGGGGAATCCCGAGCAGCTCGACGATGGCCAGGTGTTCGCGGGTCTGGGGCATCACGCCGTCGTCCGCCGCCACCACCAGCAGCACCAGATCAATGCCTTGGGCCCCGGCCAGCATGTTGTGGGTGAATTTCTCGTGGCCCGGCACGTCGATGAAGCCGGTCAGCCCGGCGCCCGGCGCGAGCTCCGCGTACAGGTAACCCAAATCGATGGTCATGCCCCGCTCGCGCTCCTGCGGACGGCGGTCGCCGGCCTGGCCGGTGAGCGCCTGAAGCAGCGAGGTCTTGCCGTGGTCGATGTGCCCGGCGGTGCCGACGATCATTCGGGCACCTGCAGTCGCCCGAGCTGCGCCAGCCACGCCGGCTCGTCGTCCAGCTGCCGCAGGTCCAGCCACAAGGCATCGTCGTCGAGACGGCCTAGCACCGGCACCGGCAAACCACGCAGCGCCGCCTCCAGGTTCAGCAGGCTGCGCCCGCGCAGACGCTTCGACACCTGCGGGCGCGCGCACAACGCGGCGCTGGGCAGGCGTGCCACCGGTTGGCTGCCGCTGCCGATCATGCCCAGGGCCGGTTCGGCGCTGACCCGCCAGTTCGGCCCCAACGCCTGGGTCAGCGCCGGTAGCAGGCGTTCGGCCTGGGCCAAAATTTCCGGTTGCGGGCGAGTCAGCAGGCGCAGGCTCGGCAGGCGCTCGGCCAAGCGGTCCGGATCGCGGTACAAGCCGAGCACCGCCTCCAGCGCCGCCAAGGTCAGCTTGTCGACCCGCAGCGCCCGTTTCAGCGGGTTCTTCTTGATCTTCGCGATCAGCTCTTTGCGCCCGACGATGAGTCCCGCCTGGGGCCCGCCGAGCAGTTTGTCGCCGCTGAAGGTCACGATGTCCGCGCCGTCGAGCAAGGCCTGGCCCACGGTCGGCTCCGCCGGCAAACCCCAGCGGGTCAGGTCCAGCAGGCTGCCGCTGCCCAGGTCTTCGAGCAGCGGCAAGCCATGCCGGTGGGCCAGTTCCGCCAGTTCGGCGGTGGACACCCGGGCGGTGAACCCTTCGATGCTGTAGTTGCTCGCGTGCACCCGCATGATCAACCCGCTGCGCGGGCCGACCGCCGCTTCGTAGTCGCGGGCGTGGGTGCGGTTGGTGGTGCCGACCTCGTGCAGGCGCACGCCGGCGCGGGCCATGATGTCGGGGATGCGGAACGCGCCGCCGATCTCGATCAGTTCACCGCGGGAGATGATGCCTTCCTTGCGCGCCCCCAGGCTGTTGAGAGTCAGCAGGACAGCGGCGGCATTGTTGTTGACCACGGTCACGGCCTCGGCGCCGGTCAGCTCGCGGATCAGCCCTTCGATCAGGTCGTCGCGGTCGCCGCGCTTGCCGCTGGCCAGGTCGAATTCCAGGTTGAGCGGATAGCGCGCCGCGACCTGCACCGCCTCGATCGCTTCCTCCGGCAGCAAGGCGCGGCCCAGGTTGGTGTGCAGCACCGTGCCGGTCAGGTTGAACACCCGACGCACGTGGCTGCGCCGCTGCGCCGCCAGCCGTTCGGCGGCGCGCCCGGCCAACGCCTCGGGGCCGATCTCGATGGCCGCCAACTGCCCGCCCAGGACCTCGGGGCGCAGCTCATCCAGCAGTTGGCGCAGACAGGCCAGCAGCGCCTCCCGCCCGAAACGCTCGTTCAGCGGCCGGCAGGCGGGATGACGCAACAGGCTGTCGATGGAAGGCAAACGCGGGGCGACACTCACAGACATCCGGCTCTCCCGAAATCAACAGATCGTCGGGCCTGAGTGTAGACGCTGCCGTCATTCGTCTCCGGGGGCCAACAGCAGATTCGGCGCCAGCCGTTGATGGCCGTCCTGGGCCAGGCGCATGTCCAGCAGCAGGCTGGTCAGGTCCGCCGACAGCGCTTCGGCGTCGGGGTCGTTCTCCAGATAGACCAACTTGAGGTAGGTGTTGCAGGTGGGACACACCTCCGCCCGCAGCGGCGCCCGCTCCGCCGTGTGGCGGTCGTCCGCCAGGCTCATGTATTCCAGACCTTTGCTCTGTTCGCAGTACACGCACTTGACCCGCACCACATGCCATTCGCAGGCGCACAGCGAACACACCAGGTAACGCAGGCCGTTGTGCTTGCCGCGGTGGCGGATCACCCCGGCCATGGCCGGCGCGCCGCAGGCCGGGCATTGGCTGAGGCTGTCGCCGGGGGTCAGCCGCAGATCCGGCACGCTGAGCAGCCAATGGCTCCACGCCGCTTGCAGGGCCGCGCCCAGAAACGGCACCAGCGCCGCCGGCACCAGCGAATACTGGCCGCTGACCAGCGCCACCGCCCAGGCGCGGCGCTGGCCGGGGCTGGCCGTGCGCAAGGTGGCCACGGAGTCGACCACCGCCGCTTGTTCGGGCGCGTCATAGCGTTGCAGCAAGGCGTCCAGGTAAGCCTGCCAGGCGTCCTCGCGGACCAAGGTGTCGGCGGCGAACGGCGGCAAGCCGTGCTGACGGCACGTCTCCAGGCGCTGCGCATCGGGCGCCACCGCCAGCGGCGGATCGTCCAGCACCTGCTGCTGCACCCGGCACAGGCCGGCGATCAGCCGCAGATACGCGGCCAGCGGATGCCCCTCGGCCAGATGTTCCAGCCGCAGGGCGCGCAAGGTGAACAGATCGCGCGGCGGCAAATGCAGGAACGGCGGCGAACCGGCCGCCGCTTCGATTTCCCCGGGTTCCAGAATGGTCGGCAACGGTCAGCCCTTCTTGGTGATCGGCGGTTTCGGCGCAGGCTCGCCTTCCACCTCGCGAGCCCACAGCGCATGGTGCTTGCGGGCCCAGGCGCGGCTGACGCGGCCGTGCATCATCGCGTCCACCGAGCCCTTGATCCAGATCCCGGCATAGATGTGCACGATGATGCTCAGGATCAGCACGAACCCGGCCAGCGCGTGCAGCAGCATCGCCCAGCGGATCGTGGTGATGCCGAACCAGTGGCTGAAGTACGCCCGCCAGATCACCAGCCCCGTGAACAGCAACGCCAGCATGCACAGCAGTAAAGTCCAGAACAGCAGTTTCTGCCCGGCGTTGTACTTGCCCACCGGCGGCACGGCTTCTTCGTCGTTGACCAGCACCCGGTCGATGCGCCGCAGCCACTTCCAGTCGTTGTCGATGAAGAAGTTCGAACGCCAGAAGCGCAACACCAGCCCCAGGAAGAACACGAACATCAGCACGCCCATGAACGGATGCAGGATCCGCGTCCACGGCCCGCCGCCGAACAGGTTCGTCAGCCAGAACAATGCCGGGTGGAACAGCGCCAGCCCCGACAGCCCGGCCATGAAGAACAGGATCGCCACCAGCCAGTGATTGGTGCGCTGGTTGGCGGTGTAGCGCAGGATCGGTTTGTCGCTCATGGCCTGCCCTCCCCGCGGGGGTCGAAGGTGTGCACCGCCGGATCGACGACGTGCACCGAGGTGTCCGGCGGTTGCGGGTGTTCATCCTCTTCCGTGCGGTTGGGCCCGACGCGCACGTAATGGAAGAACCCGGCCAGCACCGCCGCGCCCATCGCCAGCAGGCCCAGCGGCTTGCTGATGCCTTTCCACAGCCCCACCAGCGGGCTGATCGCCGGAGCGTCCGGCAGGCCGGCGTACAGCCGCGGCGTGTCGGCGTGGTGCAGCACGTACATCACGTGGGTGCCGCCGACGCCTTCGGGGTCATACAGGCCGGCCTGGTCGAAGCCGCGGCTCTTGAGGTCGACGACGCGTTCGGCGGCGTGGACCTTCATGTCCTCCTTGCTGCCGAACACGATGGCCCCGGTCGGGCAGGTCTTCACGCAGGCCGGCTCCAGGCCCACGGCCACCCGGTCCGAACACAAGGTGCACTTGTAGGCCTTGTGGTCTTTCTGCGAGATGCGCGGGATGTTGAACGGGCAACCGGTGATGCAGTAGCCGCAGCCGATGCAGTGGTCCTGATCGAAATCGACGATGCCGTTGGCGTGCTTGATGATCGCGCCGGGGCTCGGGCACGCCGCCAGGCAGCCGGGCTCGGCGCAGTGCATGCAGCCGTCCTTGCGGATCAGCCATTCCAGGTTGCCGGCGTCGGTCTCGTGCTCGGTGAAGCGCATCAGCGTCCACGAGTCGGCGGTCAGGTCCTGGGGGTTGTCGTAGGTGCCGTGGTTGTGGCCCACCTCGTCGCGCAGCTCGTTCCATTCCGAGCACGCGACCTGGCAGGCCTTGCAGCCGATGCACTTGGTGGTGTCGATCAGCTTGGCGACCTCTTGCTGACCGCGCACCGACGGCGCCGGCGTGGTGGTGGCCGAGCGGGCGATGATGTCTTGGCTGGCCATTTACAGTTTCTCCACGTTGACCAGGAACGACTTGGATTCCGGGGTCTGGGTGTTGCCGTCGCCGAGGAACGGCACCAGCGTGTTGGTCAGGTAGCCGTGCCGCGTCAGGCCGGTGAAGCCCCAGTGCAGCGGAATGCCGATCTGGTGCACCACCTGGTTGTTGACCTGCAGCGGCCGGATCCGTTTGGTGACCACCGCCACCGCCTCGATGAACCCGCGCTTGCTGCTGACCCGTACCCGGTCGCCCGCGACGATGCCCTTCTCTTTGGCCAGCACCTCGCCGATCTCCACGAACTGCTCCGGCTGGACGATGGCGTTCAACCGGCAATGCTTGCTCCAGAAGTGGAAATGCTCGGTCAGCCGGTAGCTGGTGGCGGCGTACGGGAAGTCCTTGGCCTGGCCGAGGCTGTCCCACACCGAATCGAAGATCCGTGCCGCCGGGTTGCTGGTGGCTGTCTTGTTCTGCGGGTGCAGGGGGTTGATGCCGATCGGCGTCTCGAACGGCTCGTAGTGCTCGGGGAACGGGCCTTCGTTCATCTTGTCCACGGCGAAGAACCGCGCCACGCCTTCGGGGTTCATGATGAACGGATTCATCCCCGCTTCCGGCGGCACGTCGGCCTTGTAGTCCGGCACGTCGGTGCCGCCCCAGGCCTTGCCGTTCCACCACACCAGGCGCTTCTTCGGATCCCACGGTTTGCCTTGGGGGTCGGCGGAGGCGCGGTTGTAGAGGATCCGCCGGTTGGCCGGCCATGCCCAGGCCCAGCCCTGATGCTGATGCATGCCGTAAGGGTCGTTGTTGTCGCGCCGGGCCATCTGGTTGCCGGCCTCGGTCCAACTGCCGCAGAAGATCCAGCAGCCGGACGCGGTGCTGCCGTCGTCCTTGAGCTGGGCGAAGGCCGCCAGTTGCGCGTTGGCCTTGACCGCCAGGCCGCTGGCGTCGGTGAAGTCGGTGGTGGCGTAGCCGTTGACCTCCTTGGCGATTTCCTCCGGCGACGGCTCGTCGGCGATCTTGTACGGCCACGACAGTTTCAGGATCGGCTCGGCCCAGGCGCCGCCCTCGGCCTGATAGCGCTCGCGCAGGCGCAGGAACAGCCCGCTCATGATCTGCACGTCGGTGCGCGCCTCACCCGGTCCGTCGGCGCCTTTCCAGTGCCATTGCAGCCAGCGGCTGCTGTTGACCAGCGACCCGTCCTCCTCGGCGAAGCACGTGGTGGGCAGGCGGATGACCTCGGTCTGGATGTCGGCGGTCTTCACGTCGTTGTAGGGACCGGCGTTCTCCCAGAACTGCGAGGTCTCGGTGGCCAGCGGATCCATCACCACCAGCCACTTGAGCCGGGCCAGCGCCTTCATCACCCGGTTCTTGTCGGGCAGCGCGGCGATCGGGTTGAAGCCCTGGCACATGTAGCCGTTGACCTTGCCCTGGCCCATCAGGTCGAAGACCTTGAGGATGTCGTAGTTGGGGATGTCGAGCTTGGGCAGGTAGCTGTAGCCCCACTGGTTGTCGGCGGTGGCGTTGGCGCCGTACCAGGCCTTCATCAGGCTGACGTGGAACTTGCTGTAGTTCTGCCAGTAGGACAGTTGCCCAGGCCGCAGCGGTTTCTGCGTGCGTTTGGCGATGAAGGCGTTGTAGTCCTGCTCGGCGTCCAGCGGCAGGGTCAGGTAGCCCGGCAGCGAGTTGGACAGCAGGCCCAGGTCGGTCAGGCCCTGGATGTTGGAGTGCCCGCGCAAGGCGTTGACCCCGCCGCCCGGCATGCCGACGTTGCCCAGCAGCAACTGCACCATCGCCGCGCTGCGGATGATCTGCGAACCGATGGAGTGCTGCGTCCAGCCCAGCGCATACAGGATGGTCATGGTCTTGCCCGGTTGCGAGCAGGTGGCGATCTCCTCCCAGATCTTCTTCATGGCCTCGACCGGCATGCCGCAGATCTGGCTGGCCAGGTCGAGGGTGTAGCGGCTGTAGTGGCCCTTCATCAATTGATAGACGCAACGCGGATCCTGCAGGGTCGGATCGACCTTGGCGAAGCCGTCCTCGCCCAGTTCGTAGCCCCAGGTGGACTTGTCGGTGTAGCTGCGCTTGGCCGCGTCGTAGCCGGTGAACAGGCCGTCCTCGAAGCCGAAGCCGGCCTTCACGATGAAGGACAGGTCGGTGTAGTTGCGCACGTATTCGTGCTGGATCTTGTCCTCGGTCAGCAGGTAATTGATCAGCCCGCCCATGAAGGCGATGTCGGTGCCGGTGCGGATCGGCGCGTAATAGTCGGCCACCGACGCGGTGCGGGTGAACCTGGGGTCGACCACGATCAGCCGCGCGGCGTTGTGCGCCTTGGCTTCGGTCACCCACTTGAAGCCGCACGGATGCGCTTCGGCGGAATTGCCGCCCATCACCAGGATCAGGTTCGCGTTGGCGATGTCGGTCCAGGTGTTGGTCATGGCTCCACGGCCGTACGTCGGGGCAAGACTTGCCACCGTCGGGCCGTGTCAGACACGCGCCTGGTTGTCGAACCCCAGCATGCCGAGGCTGCGCACCACCTTATGGGTGATGTAGCCCGCTTCGTTGGACGCCGCCGACGCCGCGAGGAACCCGGTGGTGAGCCAGCGGTTCACCGTCTGGCCCTGGGCGTTGCGCTCGGTGAAGTTGGCGTCGCGGTCGGCCTTCATCAGGTCGGCCACGCGGTCCAGCGCCTCGTCCCAGGAGATCCGCGTCCACTCGTTGGAACCCGGCTTGCGTACCTGCGGGTACTGCAGGCGGCCCGGGCTGTGGATGAAGTCCAGCAGGCCGGCGCCCTTGGGGCACAGGGTGCCGCGGTTGACCGGGTGGTCGGCGTCGCCCTCGATGTGGATGATGTTCTGCGCCACGTTCTTGCCGGCGTCGCCCTGGCTGTACATGATCAGCCCGCACCCGACCGAGCAGTACGGGCAGGTGTTGCGGGTCTCATGGGTGTGGGCGAGCTTGAAGTGGCGAACCTGCTCGGCGAAGGCCGGCGTCGGGGCCATGCCCAACGCGCCCAGGCTCGAGCCTGCAAGGCCGATGCCGGCGACCTTGAAGAACTGACGACGGCTGAGATCCATCGTGAACTCCTGATCAGGTGAAACCCGGTACGTTGCCGGGCAGTTCTGGACAATCACGGTTGCGGCAGACGCACTGCCGATCCTTTCACTCTAGCCAACGAACCGACAGCCGGCACGCCAACCGACCGTCGGTGGCACGCCGTCATCCGCCGATGCCCCTTGCGGGAGCAACTGCCCTGCCCTGGGCCGGTGGTGTCCGGGCTGACGCCATCGCCTGCGGGCTGGCTCCTACAGGGGAATGTGTGTGCAACCCGGAACGCGCAGTCATTCGCCAATACCTTTGCGGGAGCCAACCTGACGGCGATGGCGACCTGACTGACACAGCGCGATGACCGCCCGGTCGCGCAAGGGCAGGCAGTGGCTTATCATGGCGCCCATCAACGACCCCGCCTTCACGAGACCCCGCATGACTTTCGATTTTGATCAGGTATTCGACCGCCACGACACCGGCAGCACCAAGTGGAGCCGCTATTCGGCCGACGTGCTGCCGATGTGGGTCGCTGACATGGATTTCGCCGCGCCGCCGGTGGTCATCGAAGCGTTGCAGCAACGCCTGCTCCACCCGCTGGTGGGCTACAGCGTGGCCCAGGACAACCTGCGCCAGGCCATCGTCGCCGACCTCTGGGCCAAGTACGCCTGGCGCGTGCAGCCCCAGGAGCTGGTGTTCCTGCCGGGCGTGGAATCGGGCTTCAACATGGCGCTCAAGGCGCTGGTGCAGCCGCAGCAGAACGTCGTGGTGCAAACGCCGAACTACCCGCCGCTGCGCCACGCGCCGGGCCACTGGGGCCTGAACAAGGTCGAACTGGAATTCCTCGCGCAGGACGACGGCACCTACGCCACCCCGCTGGACGCCCTGCGCCAGGCCCTCGACGGCGGCGGCGCGCTGCTGCTGAGCAACCCGCACAACCCGATCGGCAAGGTCTTCGCCCGTGAGGAGCTGCAAGCGGTGGCCGACCTCTGCGTCCAGCAGGACGCCTGGATCATCTCCGACGAAATCCACGCCGAGCTGTGCTACGACGGCCGCGTGCACATTCCGACCGCCTCCCTCGGCGCCGACATCGCCAAACGCACCATCACCCTGATGTCGGCCAGCAAGGCCTACAACATCGCCGGGCTGAAGACCTCGTTCATGATCATCCAGGACGCCGCCCTGCGCGAGCGGGTCAACCACGCCCGCTGCGGCATGGTCGACAGCGTCAACCCGCTGGGCATGGAAGCCACCCGCGTGGCCTACAGCGAGGCCGGGCCATGGCTCAAGGCGCTGAAACAGTACCTGCAAGCCAACCGCGATTACCTGGTCGAAGCGGTGCGCAGCCGTCTGCCGGGCGTGTCGATCAACGTGCCGCAAGGCACTTACCTGGCCTGGCTCGACTGCTCGGCGCTGGACCTGGGCGACCCGCAGCGGTTTTTCCTCGAACACGCCAAGGTCGGCCTGAGCACCGGATCGGACTTCGGCGACCACAGCCAACCGTTCGTGCGCCTGAACTTCGGCTGCCCGCGCTCGATGCTCGAAGAAGGCATCGCCCGCATGGAACGCAGCCTGGCGCAGCGAAGCGGCGCCTAAACCGCAAAACTGTAGGAGCTTGCCTGCAAGCGATGACGCCGGCATTGCCGACATCGGTAGCGACTGCCCCACCGCCATCGCCAGCAGGCTGGCTCCCACAAAGAATCAGATACTTGCACGCCGCAGAACCTGTAGGAGCTTGCCTGCAAGCGATGACGCCGGCATTGCCAACATCGGTGGCGACTGCCCCACCGCCATCGCCAGCAGGCTGGCTCCCACAAAGAATCAGATACTTGCACGCCGCAGAACCTGTAGGAGCTTGCCTGCAAGCGATGACGCCGGCATTGCCGACATCGGTGGCGACTGCCCCACCGCCATCGCCAGCAGGCTGGCTCCTACAAAGGGCCGGGAGGCGTTCGGAATCGGTGGTCGCCGCAGAACTCTGTGGGAGCGGGCTTGCCCGCGATAGCGTCAGACGGGTCGCCGCAACATCCGGAAATGAGTAACATGGCCGCCCGTCCCCGCAGCCCGTCTGCGCCCTGCCGAATAAGCCGATTCCATGCCCTTCGATCTCAGCGTTGACCTCACCACCCTGGCCATCCTGGCCCTCGTCGCGTTCATTGCCGGTTTCATCGACGCCATCGCCGGCGGCGGCGGCCTGTTGACCACCCCGGCCCTGCTCACCGCCGGCCTGCCGCCGCACCTGGTGCTGGGCACCAACAAGCTGAGCTCGACTTTCGGCTCGGCCACCGCCAGCTTCACCTTCTACCGGCGCAAGCTGTTCCACCCAAGGCAATGGATGCACGCGATCGTCGGCACCCTGGTCGGCGCGCTGACCGGTGCCATCGTCGCCCACTACCTGCCGGCGGAATGGCTGAACAAGATGCTGCCGGTGATCGTGTTCGCCTGCGGCCTGTACCTGCTGTTCGGCGGCACGCCGAAGGCGCCGCTGGACAGCGACGCGCCGATCAAGAAGACCTGGCAAGGCCCGCAAGGCTTCAGCCTGGGCTTCTACGACGGCGTGGCCGGCCCCGGCACCGGCGCGTTCTGGACGGTGAGCAGCCTGCTGCTCTACCCCATCGACCTGGTCAAGGCCAGCGGTGTGGCGCGCAGCATGAACTTCGTCAGCAACATCGCGGCGCTGGCGGTGTTCGTGTTCTCCGGGCAAGTGGACTGGATCATCGGCCTGTGCATGGGCCTGTCGGTGATGGTCGGCGCGTTCTTCGGGGCGCGCACCGCGATCAGCGGCGGCGCCAAGTTCATCCGTCCGGTGTTCATCACCGTAGTGCTGGGGCTGACCGTGCGGCTAGCCTGGCAGCACTGGTTCAGCGTGGCCTAAGCGGCGGGCCACGTAGACGTCGATCAAATAACGTGCAATCGATTTTGACGCCGGCAACGGCGGCAGATCGTGCACGTTGAACCACTGGGCGTCTTCGATTTCGTCTTCCTGGCAGACAATCTCGCCACCGGCATATTCGGCATGGAAACCCAGCATCATCGAGTGCGGGAACGGCCAGCACTGGCTGCCCATGTACCGAATGTTCTTCACTTCGATGCTGACTTCTTCACGCACTTCGCGAATCAGGCAATCCTCGGCCGACTCCCCAGGCTCCGCAAACCCGGCCAGCGTGCTGTAGACCCCGGTGACGAAACGCGGTGAGCGCGCCAGCAGCACTTCATCGCCCCGGGTCACCAGCACGATCATGCTCGGCGAAATGCGCGGATAGCTGCGCAGGTCGCAAGGCCGGCAGTACATCGCCCGCTCCCGCGGCACCTGGGTCATGGCCTGACCGCAGTTGCCGCAGAACCGGTGCTCGCGGGCCCAGGTGCCGATCTGCGCCGCATAGCCCAGCACCTTGTAGACGGTGTGGTCGCCGTCGAGCATGAACGCCCGCAGCCCCTTCCAGGCGCAGCCCGGCACCTCGCTGTGGCTGCGCAGCTCCAGCAGGTACACCGGCTCGCCGTCGAGGTGGCCGATGCCGTGCTCGGCGAGGATCGCCAGATCCTGGCGCTTGAGCCATTCCCGGGGGAACAGCGCGCCGTTGTCATCGAACAGGAAGCCCTCGGGGCTGCGTGCCACGGCCCAGCCGCCCGGCAAGTCGGTGTCCAGTACTGCAGTGGTCCAGCGAGATGTCATGGTTTCTCAATCCAGAAATTCGGGTTTCTGTTTGCTCATGTGGGCGGCCATGGCCACGCGCAAGTCGGTGGATTGCAGCATGGCGGCGTTCCAGGTGGCAACGTACTCGAGGCCGTCGTCGATGCCATGGTCGCGCATGTAGCTGATCATGGCCTTGGTGCCGGCGACCGCGATCGGCGACTTGGCGGCGATCTCCCGGGCGATGTCCATCACGCCTTCGATCAGACTGTCCTTGTCGCCGTAGACGCGGTTGACCAGGCCGATGCTGCGCGCCTCTTCGGCGCCGAAGGTACGGCCGGTGTAGGCCAGCTCACGCAGCATGCCGTCGCCGACGATCCGTGGCAACCGTTGCAAGGTGCCGACGTCGGCGGCCATGCCGATGTCGATTTCCTTGATCGAGAATTGCGCGTCCTCGGCGGCATAGCGCATGTCGCACGCGGCGATCAGGTCGATGGCGCCGCCCAGGCAGTAGCCCTGAATGGCCGCCAGCACCGGCTTGCGGCAGTTGTCCACGGCATTGAACGAGGCTTGCAGGGTGAGGATCTTGCGCCGCAGCAGGCGCGCATTGCGGCCGACGTCCTTGCCCAGTTCGTTGGCCACGCCGGCCAGCATCATCAGGTCGATGCCGGAGGAGAAATGCTTGCCGGCGCCGCTGAGCACCACCGCCCGCACTTCGTCGGTGTCGTCGATCCACTGGAACACCTCAACGATCTCGCTCCAGAACGCGGCGTTCATCGAGTTGATCTTCTCCGGGCGGTTGATCTGCACATGGGCGACGTTGTCGGCCAGTTCGACGCTGAAGGCGGAGTATTGGGTCATGGCAGAAATCCTTTACCGGGCATTGAATGAGGCCCGCACTATAACAAGGCACCTTGACCGGCAGTAAGGCAGCGGTTCGGCCAAAAGCGGGACTGACCCGGCCTCGCCCCGAACCCTGCGGGAGTCAGCCCGCTGGCGATGAGGTCAGTGAGCGCGCCGCAGGGTTGCGCCCTGTGGAGGCTGGACTGACGCCATCGCCAGCAGGCTGGCTCCTACAGGTTCAACTGCCCTTCACCGCCACGAACGCCGCCGTTTCGTAAGGCACCGTCACCACATCCCGGCCCCGCAACTCGGGCTCGGAGAGGATCAGCGCACGGAGCCGCTCATCGACCTTCGCCCGCTGCGCCGCCGGCAGCGCGGCGATGAAACTGGTGGAACGCACCCGGTTGAAGATCACATCCTCCGGCGAGCCGGTGTGGCCGTGGTGAAAGCGCTGCACCTGCAACGGGCCGAACGCCGGATGGGGGAACGCCTGGCGCCAGGCGCCGGTGTAGTAGCGCGGCGTGTCGCCCTCCAGCGCGTTGACGATGGCGTCGAGCCTCGGCACCCAGCTCACTTGCGTGTCGCGCAGGTTCCAGATCAGCCCGAGCCGGCCGCCGGGCTTGAGCACCCGGGCGATTTCGTCCAGCGCCTCGGCGCTGGCGAACCAGTGAAACGCCTGGGCGCAGACCACCGCGTCCACCGAGGCGTCCGGCAACGGCAGGTCGGTCGCCGTGCCGCTGACCGCCAAGGCCTTGGGCCAGGTGACGGCAAGCCGGTCCAGCATCTGCGCCACCGGTTCCACGGCGATCACCTGGGCGCCGGTCGCCAGCAGCCGGCCGGTGAACTTGCCGGTGCCGGCGCCGAGGTCGATCACCGTCTTGTGGCTGTCGAGCCCGAGCGTGGCGCTCAGCCAGTCCTCCACTTGGGGCGGGTAGTCCGGACGGCCTTTGACATAAAGGTCGGCGGCGCTCTTGTAGCCGGCGGTGGCTGAGTGATGGACCTGATCTTTCATGGCGCACTCCAAAAAGACGACGGACGCCGACGAGCATAGCGTCCGGAATTGGGCTTACCTTGAACGAACCCTGACAAAGCGATGAATAAAAATTCACCCTGGGGTGTTCAAAGTGAAACGTGACCCACAGTGGAGCCTTGCCCATGACTATCCGTTCCGTTATGTTCGCCGCCCCGTTGCTGATGGCCGCCGTTCTGGCCAGTCCCCTCGCCTTCGCCCATGGCGATGAGGACGAGCCGGTCAAGGCACCGAACTGCCCAAAAGGCCAGGTGTACGACAGCAAGTCGCAGAAATGCGTCATGCAGACCAGCCACCTGCTGCCGGACGCCGACCGCACCGATTACGCCTACCGGCTGGCCAAGGCCGGCCGCTATGAAGAAGCCCTGGCGCTGCTCGACACCCTCCGGCAGCCGAACACCGCCAAGGCTTTGAATTACCGCGGCTACGCCACCCGCAAACTGGGGCGCACCGACGAAGGCATCGGCTATTACCTGCAATCGGTGAAGCTGGACCCGCAGTACGCGCAAGTGCGCGAGTACCTGGGCGAAGCCTACGTGGTGAAAGGCCGGATCGACCTGGCGCAGGAACAGCTGCAACACATCAAGGCGATCTGCGGCACGGCCTGCGAGGAGTACCGCGACCTGGCCGAAGCCATCAACGATTCATCGAAAACCTGACACGACACCCGGAGGCGATCATTTTCAGCGAACAGGCATTCAGAGCCGAACTGGGGCAACACCTGGCACGCCTGTGGCGCTACGGCCTGCTGTTGTCGCGCAACCGCCACGTGGCCGAGGATCTGGTGCAGGCCACCTGCGTGCGCGCCCTGGAGCGTGCCGGCCAATACGTGGCCGGCACGCGCATGGACCGCTGGCTGCTGAGCATCCTGCATTCGATCTGGCTCAATGAAGTGCGCGCCCGCCGGGTGCGCCAGGGCCAGGGCACCTCGGACGCCGACGGCCAGTTGGCGTTCGACGGCGAATACGCCGCCCAGACCCACGTGATGGCCGCGCAGGTGATCCGCCGGGTCGATGCCCTGCCGGAAACCCAGCGGGTGACCGTCTACCTGGCCTATGTCGAAGGGCTGTCCTACCGCGAAGTCGCCGAGATCCTGCAGGTGCCCATCGGCACGGTCATGAGCCGCCTGGCCACCGCGCGCCTGAAACTGGCCGAATACCCGCCGCTGCAAGCGGTGCCGAACACCCCCGCAGGAGACCGGCAATGAATACGCCTTCGGACGAGCGACTGGTGGCGTACCTGGACGACGAGATCGACCGCGAGCAACGCGACCTGCTGGACACCGCCATCACCGACGACCCGCTGCTGAGCCTGCGCGTGCAGTGGCTGGCCCGCAGCAACCTGCCGTTCCGGGACGCCTACGACGAACTGGCCCGCCAGGCGCCGCTGGAACGGTTGCAAGCCAGGCTGGACGCCGCGCCCTCCCCGGCCCGCCCCGGCATCAGCCGGCGCTGGTTCATCGGTGCCGCCGCAGCCGCCCTGGCGCTGGGCGGCGTGGCGGCCGACCGCCTGTTCCTCGGCTGGCAGGCGCGGCAGCCGCACAACTGGCGGGCGATGGTCGGCGACTACATGGCGCTGTACGTGCCGCAGACCCTCGAGCACCTGCCCACCGACGAAGCCTCTCAGCGCGCCCAGTTGCGCACCGTCGATGCGCGGCTGGGCCTGAACCTGACCGTCGCGCAGCTGAAACTGCCCGGCGCCGAGCTCAAGCGCGCGCAACTGCTGGAGTACGACGGCATGCCCATCGCCCAGCTGACCTGGCTGGACGCCGCCCACGGCCCGCTGGCGCTGTGCGTCATCCGCGCCAACAGCGGCAGCCGGCCCCTGGCCCACGAGCGGCGGCACACGATGAACGTGGTGTACTGGACGGAACGCGAGCACGCGTGGATGCTGATCGGCCACAATCCGCCCGCCGACCTGGAGGCGCTGGCGAAAATGTTTAAAGAACGGCTCGGCGCCTGAGCGGGCCGGTCGCTATGCTGGGTAAGTGATTATCCAGGGAGGAACACTGTTTATGCCGATTTCACCACGCTCCGCATTGCTGGTCATCGACGTCCAGAACGACTTCATTCCCGGCGGCCGGTTGCCGGTGCCCGAAGGCGACCTGATCGTCCCGTTGGTCAACCGCCTCGGCGCCCGCTTCAAGCAAGTCATCGCCGCCCAGGACTGGCATCCGGCCGGCCACGCGTCGTTTGCCTCAAGCCACCCCGGCCACGGCCCTTACGATGTGGTCCACCTGCCGTACGGTGAGCAGACCCTCTGGCCGGACCATTGCGTGCAGGGCTCGCCGGGGGCCGAGTTTCACCCGGGGCTGGATCTGCCCCACACGCAATTGATCATCCGCAAGGGCTGCAATCCCGACATCGACAGCTATTCGGCGTTTCTGGAGGCGGACCGGGCCACCGTCACGGGCCTGGCCGGTTACCTGAAGGAGCGCGGCATCGACACCGTTTACGTGGTCGGGCTGGCCCTGGACTTCTGCGTGATGTTCACCGCGCTGGATGCGCGGGCGGCCGGCTTCAATGCCTTCGTGGTGATGGACGCCTGCCGGGCCATCGACCACAACGGCTCGCTGGCCGCAGCGGTCGAACGGATGCAGGTGGCGGGCGTCGGCCTGATCCAGTCCAACGACCTTCTCTAGCCGCAGCCCCTCGTGGCGAGGGAGCTTGCTCCCTCGCCGCAGAATCAGACCGGGGTCGGCAGGCACAGCCGGAACCGCGCCCCGCCCAGCGGAGAACTCTCCACGGTCAGCGTGCCGCCCTGGGCTTCCAGGGCCCGGCGGCTGATCGCCAGCCCCAGGCCAAAACCGCCGGTGGCCCGGTCGCGGCTGCGGTCGAGCCGGTAGAACGGCTCGAAGATCCGCTCGCGCTCGTCGTCCGGAATACCGATGCCGTCGTCGTCCACCCAGATCTCGCAGCCCTTGGGGCACACCTGCACGCCGACCTGGATGCGCTTCTCGCAGTAGCGCATGGCATTGCGCAGCAGGTTCTGCAGGGCCCTGGCGGTCAGGCGCGGATCCAGCGTGAAGCGCTCAAGCTGACCGTGCAGCAGCACGTCGATGACGACCTCCGAGGACTCCTGCTCGTCATCGACGCTGCCCAGGATGCTGTCGATGAACTCGTCCAGCGACACCTCGACCTGCTCCGGCAGCTTCGCCGGATTCTGCAGGCGGCTGTAGGACAGCAATTCCAGCACCAGGTCGTCCAGCTCGCGGATGTGCGCGACCAGCCCTTGCAGACGCTCGCGGCTGGCCGCCGGCAAGTCGTCGGACAGCGCCAGCGCCAGGCCGAAGTCCAGGCGGGTCAGCGGCGTGCGCAATTCGTGGGAGACCGCGTTGAGCAGGTCGCGCTGCTGGTTGAGCAGGCTCTCGATATCGCTGGCCATGGTGTCGAACACATGGGCCAGGCTGCCGATGTTCGAGCTTTGGGCGATCTGCGTGCGCTCGCTCAAATGGCCCTTGCCGAACCGTTCGGCCGTGCGCTTGAGACGCTCCAGGTCGCGCCAGTGCGGGCGCAGCCACAGCAGCAGGCACGCCAGCATCGTCGCGCCGATCAGCACGTTGATGCTCCAGTACAGCAGGTTGACGTCCATCGGATCCGGCGGCACCACCATCCGCACCGCCATCTCGTCGTTGAGCGGCGTCACCGCCAGGGTGCGCCAGCCCCAATCGCCGATGCGCACCACGTTTTCGCCCTTGAGCAGGCGCTCGCGCTCAGGCGCGGTGAAGTCGGCGTCGTCGATGCGCGCCAGCACGATGTGCAGCGGCTGGAAATCCTTGTCCATCGAAGCCGCCACTTCTGGCCAGCGCTCCGGCGGCGCGGCGCGGAACTGTTTGGTGATCAGCGACTGCAAGCCCCGCGAGAATTCCAGGTTGTAGGTGATGAAGCGGTCCCGGAAGGCCATCACCACCAGGTCCGGCATCAGGTAGGTCGCGGCGCTGAACGAGACGATCGTCACCAGATAGAGGCGGAACAGGATTCTGAACATCGGCTCAGCATTCCCACTCGGAACGGCTGAACAGGTAGCCCTTGCCCCACACCGTCTTGATCTTGCGCGCCTCGCCGGCATGGTCGTCGAACTTGCGCCGCAGCTTGGAGATGGCCACGTCCACCGAACGGTCGGTGCCGTTGAACTCGATGCCGCGCAGGCGTTGCAGGATCTGGTCGCGGCTCAGCACTTCGCCGGCGTGGCGGGCCAGCACCACCAGCAGGTTGTATTCGCCGCTGGACAGCTCCACCGCCTGCCCGCGCCAGGTCACGGTGCGCTCCGACAGGTCGATGCACAGGTTGCCCATGACGATCCGGTCGTTGACCGTCAGCGGTTCGCCCAGGCTGCTGCGGCGCAGCAAGGTGCGCACCCGGGCCAGCAGCACCCGGGGCTCGCAAGGCTTGGTGACGTAGTCGTCGGCGCCCATCTCCAGGCCCAGCACCTGATCGTGGCTGTCGTCGCGGGCCGTGAGCATCAGGATCGGCAGCGTCGCCGAGTCGGCGCGCAGCAGGCGGCACACCTGCAGGCCGTCGAGGCCCGGCAGCATCAGGTCGAGGATCACCAGGTCCGGCGGGCTGAGCCGCGCCCGCTCGCGCACATGGTCGCCGCGGCCGATCACGCTGACGGAATAACCGTTGCGCTCCAGGTAGCTGGCAATCAGTTCGGCGAGGGCGGTGTCGTCTTCGACCAGGAGGATGTTGGGCATTGATGATCCAGAAAGTGCTGTGGCGACCGGCAGGGCCTCTTCGCGGGCAAGCCCGCTCCCACAGTGGCCTGGGTCGATCACAAAGTCTGTGTCCACAACCAATCACTGTGGGAGCGGGCTTGCCCGCGAAGGCGGCCTGTTTGTCGCAATAAATTTCAAGGCATAAAGGATATACGCCCTCACCCGTCCCTGACTAAAACCCTTACACAATTTCACACAGCGCCTACAAAGCTTCACCGCTGCCGGCGGTCGCTGCCCGTAGGATTCGCCCATCAACATTGGGGGTGGTACATGTCGAAGAAACTGCTGGCCGGGCTCGGCCTGATCGCAACGGCGCTGGCGCTCGGCGCCTGTGGTGCGTCCTCGGACAGCGAAGAGCAGGCGCCGCCGGCGACGGTGCGGATCGAGACCCTCAAGGCCCATCCCCTGTCGCTCAGCAGCGAGCTGAGCGGACGCATCGCCGCGCCGCGCATCGCCGAGGTGCGGGCGCGGGTGGCCGGCGTGGTGCTGCAGCGCACCTTCCGCGAAGGCAGCGACGTGAAAAAGGGCGACGTGCTGTTCCGCATCGACCCCGCCCCGTTCAAGGCTGACCTGGACAGCGCCGAAGCCGCGCTGCGCAAGGCCGAGGCCAATGCGTTCCAGGCCACGCTGCAAGAGCAGCGCTACGCCCAGTTGATCGGCGACAAGGCCATCAGCGCCCAGGACTACGACAACGCCCGGGCCAACGCGCGGCAGACCGCCGCCGACGTCGCCGCCAACAAGGCGGCCGTCGAACGGGCGAAGCTGAATCTGGGCTACGCCACCGTCACCGCGCCGATCTCCGGACGCGTCGGCCGGGCGCTGGTGACCGAAGGCGCACTGGTCGGCCAGAACGAAAGCACGCCGCTGGCGCTGATCCAGCAGCTCGACCCGATCCACGCCGACGTCACCCAGTCGACCCGCGAGCTCAACGAATTGCGCCGCGCCTTCCGCTCCGGCCAGTTGCAGCAGGTCGGCCAGGATCAGGTCAAGGCCACGCTGATCCAGGACGACGGCAGCCTCTACCCGTTGCCGGGCAAGCTGCTGTTCGCCGACATCACCGTCGATCCGGGCACCGGTCAGATCATCCTGCGCAGCGAGTTCCCCAACCCGGACCTGGACCTGTTGCCCGGCAGTTTCGTGCGCGTGCGCCTGGAGCAAGCGGTCATCCGCGAGGGCCTCACCGTGCCGCAGCGGGCCGTGCAGCGCGACAGCGCCGGCATCGCCCAGGTGCTGACCCTCGACGACCACCTGCGCGTTGCCCAGCAGCCGGTGCAACTGGGCGCAGTGCAGAACGACCGCTGGATCGTCACCGGCGGCCTCAAGCCGGGCGACCGCATCATCGTCGAAGGCTTGCAGCACGCCCGTCCCGGCGAAACCGTGCAGATCGACGACACCCCTCTTCCACTCGCCCAGACCTCCGGGCAGTAAGCAGGACACTTTTTTATGCCGCAGTTCTTTATCGACCGCCCGGTGTTCGCCTGGGTGGTCGCCCTGTTCATCCTGTTGGCCGGCGCGCTGTCGATTCCGCAGTTGCCGGTGGCCCAGTACCCGGACGTCGCGCCGCCGCAGATCGAAATCTACGCCGTGTACCCCGGCGCCTCGGCGCAGACCGTCGACGAGAGCGTGGTCAGCCTGATCGAGGAAGAGCTCAACGGCGCCGATCACCTGCTGTATTTCGAATCGCAAAGCAGCCTCGGCAGCGCCACGATCAAGGCGACTTTCCAGCCGGGCACCAACCCGGAACTGGCGCAGGTCGATGTGCAGAACCGCCTCAAGGCCGTGGAGTCGCGCCTGCCGCAAGCGGTCAACCAGCAAGGCTTGCAGGTGGAGAAAGTCTCCGCCGGTTTCCTGCTGCTGATCACCCTCACCTCCAGCGACGGCAAGCTCGACGACGTGGCGCTCAGCGATTACCTGGCGCGCAACGTGATGAACGAGATCAAACGCATCGACGGCGTCGGCAAGGCCCAGCTGTACGGTGCCGAGCGGGCGATGCGGATCTGGATCGATCCGCAGAAGCTGATCGGCTTCAACCTGACCCCGGCCGACGTCAACGCCGCCATCGCCGCGCAGAACGCGCAGGTGTCCGCCGGCAGCATCGGCGACCTGCCCGCGCCGAAGGCCCAGGAGATCACCGCCACGGTGTTGGTCAAAGGCCAGTTGTCGACGCCGGAAGAGTTCGCCGACATCGTGCTCAAGGCCAACCCCGACGGCTCCACCGTGCGCATCGGCGATGTGGCGCGGGTCGAGGTCGGCAGCCAGGAATACCAGTTCGGCACCCGCTTGAACGGCAAGCCGTCCACCGCCGTGGGCGTGCAGCTGTCGCCGGGGGCCAACGCCCTCAACACCGCCACCCTGATCCGGGCGAAGATGGACGAGCTGTCGCGCTACTTCCCGGCGGGCGTTGCGTACAAGATCCCCTACGACACCTCGCCGTTCGTGAAGGTCTCGATCACCAAAGTGGTCTACACCCTCGGCGAAGCGATGTTGCTGGTGTTCGCGGTGATGTTCCTGTTCCTGCAGAACGTACGCTACACGCTGATCCCGACCCTGGTGGTGCCGGTCGCCCTGATGGGCACCTTCGCCACGATGCTGGCGCTGGGGTACTCGATCAACGTGCTGACCATGTTCGGCATGGTGCTGGCCATCGGCATTCTGGTGGACGACGCCATCGTGGTGGTGGAGAACGTCGAGCGGATCATGGCCGCCGAAGGCCTGTCGCCCAAGGACGCCACCCGCAAGGCGATGGGGCAAATCACCGGTGCGATCATCGGCATCACCCTGGTGCTGGTGGCGGTGTTCATTCCGATGGCGTTCATGCACGGCTCGGTGGGCGTGATCTACCGCCAGTTCTCGCTGTCGATGGCCACCTCGATCCTGTTCTCAGCGTTTCTGGCCCTGACCCTGACGCCCGCGTTGTGCGCCACCCTGCTCAAGCCGATCGCCCAGGGCGAACACCATGAGAAGGCCGGGTTCTTCGGCTGGTTCAACCGCCGCTTCGAACGGCTGACGGCGCGCTATCAGGGCTGGGTGGGGTATGCGCTCAAGCGCAGCGGGCGCTACCTGCTGATCTACGTCGTGCTGCTGGCGGGCCTGGGCGTTTGCTTTGCCCGGCTGCCCTCCTCGTTCCTGCCCACGGAAGACCAGGGCTACACCATCACCGACATCCAACTGCCGCCGGGCGCGACCCAGAACCGCACGGTGCAGGTGGCCGAACAGCTTGAGGCGCACAACGCCGGCGAGCCGGGCATCAGCGACAGCGTGGTGATCCTGGGCTTCAGCTTCTCCGGCAGCGGGCAGAACGCCGCATTGGCCTTCTCCACGCTCAAGGACTGGTCCGAACGCGGCAGCGACGACTCGGCCGCGTCCATCGCCGACCGCGCCAACGCCGCGCTGAGCCAGGTCAAGGACGCCGTGGCCTTCGCCGTGCTGCCGCCGCCGGTGGACGGCCTCGGCACCTCCAGCGGCTTCGAGTTCCGCCTGCAGGACCGCGGCGGCCTCGGCCACGCCGCACTGATGGCGGCGCGCACCGAACTGCTCGACGCCGCCGAGAAGAGCCCGGTGCTGATGAACGTGCGCGAGAGCGCGCTGGCCGAAGCGCCGCAGGTGCAGCTGGAGGTCGACCGCCGGCAGGCCAACGCGCAGGGCGTGTCGTTCGCCGACATCAGCAACGTGCTGGCCAGCGCGGTCGGTTCGACCTACGTCAACGACTTCCCCAACCAGGGCCGCATGCAGCGGGTGGTGGTGCAGGCCGAAGGCGACCGCCGCAGCCAGGTGGACGACCTGCTGAAAATGCACGTGCGCAACGACGCCGGGAAAATGGTGCCGCTGTCGGCGTTCGTCCAGGCCAAGTGGACGCAAGGCCCGACCCAGCTGACCCGCTACAACGGCTACCCGGCCATCGCCATTTCCGGCGAACCGTCGCCCGGCCACACCACCGGCGAAGCCATGGCCGAGATCGAGCGGCTGGTGGCCCAGGGGCCCAATGGCCTGGGCCAGGAATGGACGGGGCTGTCGCTGCAGGAACGGCTGTCCGGCAGCCAGGCGCCGATCCTGCTCGGGCTGTCGCTGCTGATCGTGTTCCTGTGTCTGGCGGCGCTGTACGAGAGTTGGTCGATCCCGACTTCGGTGCTGCTGGTGGTGCCGCTGGGCGTGCTCGGTGCGGTGCTGGCGGTGACCCTGCGCGGGATGCCCAACGACGTGTTCTTCAAGGTCGGGCTGATCACCATCATCGGCCTGTCGGCGAAGAACGCGATCCTGATCATCGAGTTCGCCAAGAGCCTGTACGACGACGGCCACGACCTGCTCGACGCCACCCTGCAGGCCGCCCGCATGCGTCTGCGACCGATCGTGATGACGTCGCTGGCGTTCATCCTCGGCGTGGTGCCGCTGGCCATCGCCACCGGCGCAAGCTCGGCGAGCCAGCAGGCCATCGGCACCGGGGTGATCGGCGGGATGATCACGGCGACGTTGGCGGTCATCTTCGTGCCGATGTTCTTTGTGGTGGTGATGAAGCTGGTGCGCAGATCCGGCCGCCACTGATCGATCGGGGGAGCGGGCGTCCTCGCGGACGCCATCGCGCCCCCACATGAGCTAAGGTGTCAGCAAACCCTGACCCCACGAGCCCCCATGCGCTTTCTCGCCCGCACCCACCCTCGCCTCTCCGCCGCCGCGCTGTTCGGCATCGCCGTCGGCCTGCTCACACCCAACGCTTCCCTCGTCAGCAAAATCCTGATCGGCTGGAACGCCGGCGTCTGGACCTATCTGGCGCTGATGCTCTGGCTGACCGCCCGGGCCAAGGCCCCGGACGTCAAACGCATCGCGGAAATGGAAGACGAGAACGCCGGGCTGGTGCTGCTGATGGTGAGCATCGCCGCCCTGGCCAGCCTCGCCACCATCACCTTCGAACTGGTGGGCAGCAAGGACCTGGAAACCACCCGCAAGCTGCTGCACTACGGCTTCACCGCGCTGACGGTGATCGGCTCATGGCTGCTGATCGGGGTGATCTTCAGCGTGCACTACGCCCGCCTCTATTACACCTGGGACGGCAAGGAACCGGCCCTGCGCTTCGCCGAAGGCCTGACCACGCCCAACTACTGGGACTTCCTGTACTTCTCGTTCACCATCGGCGTCGCGGTGCAGACCTCTGACGTGGGCGTCGCCACCCGCGAGCTGCGCAAGATCGTGCTGGCGCAGTCGTTGATCGGGTTTGTGTTCAATACGGCGATCCTGGGGTTCTCGATCAATATTGCGGCGGGGTTGTTCGGATGACGAGCACCGAACATCAGCAGGATCCAACTGGGCTCACCTGTCAACTCTGACAGTTTACAAGCCGACTGGCGAAGCGTGTCATAGGGCAATCCCGCCAACTGTTTGCAGGGCGAGATATTACTTTTCATGACAATGGAGTTTGTACCGATGAACGCATTCGCAAAAGTAGTCACTCAACCTATGTTGCTGGGATCCTGCCAAGGCACCATCGACGGCACCGAAGAATTCCGGGCCGGGCTGGTGGAGCTGTCGGAAGCCTCCTATCCGCCACCTCATGGCGAGGCCTATGTGATGCTGGCGACGCAGCGAAAGCCAGGACCGGACTACACAACCAAAGAATTGAAGATCTCTTTCTCCAAAGGTTGGCCCGATGGCAACTACGGGCTGTATGCAGACGCCTACACGGTTCGCGTGCTGTTCATCGACAGCTCGATTCCCGCTAAGCCGGTGGTCTATACCCAGTACCAGGGGATCGCCAGGGTTGCCTATGACACGGAGTCTTCAACGTTTTCCGGAGAAATCAGCGCGGCTCTTGAAAACCGGGATGAAGACACCCCCAGAACCGTGAACATCAAGGTCGATTTCGAAGCCTTCCCCAACGTCCGGAACCGCCGCATTCCACGTCGCCCCTCACCTCGGGCACATTGCTGAACAGTTGACTGTGCAGACAACAAAAAGGAGGCCTAAGCCTCCTTTTTGTTCAACCCCGCTTCACCCTCAAAACGCGTAGCGCAACCCCAGGGTCAGTCCGCCCGGCTGCCTGAAATTTTTCCCGTCGCTGTATTCATAGTCCGCATGGATCTGCAGTTTGTCGGTCATCGACGCCGCGATGCCCGCCCCCAGCTTTACGCGCGATCCGGACAGGTTGTTCTTGAACACATTGTCGTTGACCGTCACCTCATTGTTCTTCTCGAACTCATAGGCCCCGGCGACACGCACGTAAGGTTGCAGCTCGATATCGTCCTGAACCTTGAAGTTGCGACCGGCGGTGACCCCGACCTCACCCAGCAGCGATCGGGCCTGGCCGCCATCGGCCTGCAAGTTGTTGTCCAGCGAGAAATCCTTGCCTTGAACCGTCACCGCCGACCATTGGGTGTACGGCTCGACGAAATAGCCCCCATCCAGCTTGATGTGCCGCCCGACCTCGATCGAACCACCGACTCCGGTATTGTCGTAGTCGCCCTTGGCCCGGCCACCATCGCTCAGGCCGACCTTGGCCTCGTTGCGAAACCGGTTCACCTTCAGCACCGCATCGGCGTAGTAGCCGTCGACCGGATCGAGCCAGGTGGCATAGGCGCCCAGGTAGTAACTGTCGACCTCACCGGACGTGCCGGCGTCCAGATCGAGGTCGGACGCGCTGTGCCCCCCCATGACCCCCACCAGCCATTGCCCTTCCCCCAACGCCGCGTCGGCACCCAGCGTGAACCCGCGCTGGGTCTGATCGTAACCGGTGCCCGAACCGTCCGCGATCTGGAACTTGTTGCCGTAGGTGCGTCCCCAAGCACCGGACCGGCCCGGGTTCATGCGCAACTCACCCATGCGGGTGCGCAGCGACGTCAGCTCGCCGTACCACGTCGGCAATGGCGTATTGAACAGTGCCAGCACCGAACGCGTGCCCGGACTCACGACCCGTGTCGACGGATCAAGAATCCAGTCATTGCCGCTCTTGGCCAGCGCGTAGGAATAGGCGCCTTGATCCACCACTCCTCCAACCAAGGAAAACTGCGCGTCCCCACCGGCGGTCTTGACGACGGTCACCGGTTGCCCGGCCGCAGGCTCGGTGCCGCTGCTGGCGATCAGCAATTCGTGGGAGCCGGTGGCGCTGCCGGTGACGTTCAACAGGTCGGTCTGTCCGGTGGCCAGGTCGGTGCCCATGATGAAACGACCGTTACCGGACAGCTCGCTCACGTTCAATTGATAAAAGGCATTGTCCGCACCGAACTTCACGGCACCGCCATTGAGCGCAAGCTTGCCGACCTGGCTGTCGCCCACCAGCACCCACTGGGACGTGTCGTTGATCGTCGCACTGGCCACATTGTCGAGCCGGCCGGTCAGCACGGAACCGTTCTGCAAGGTCAGATCGGTGTTGCTGCCGGTTTGCGTAACGATGTTGCCGTTCAAGGTGCTGGCGTTGACGACCATCGACACGTCCGCACCGCCCTTGACTTCAAGCAAGGTGCCGTTGCTGGCCAGCAACCGTGAGTTGTTGAGCGTCACGGTTGCCGTCGACTGCTGGAAATTGTCAAAGTCCACCACGATCGCCGAACCGTTCTTGCCCTGCACGGTGGTGTTGTCCAGGTTCAATGCGGCGGGTGCCACGCCGGTTTGATCCAGTTCAATGAAAACACCGTCCTTGGCGCCGGTGATCGTGCTGTTTCTGGCCGTGGCTTCGGCACTCTGCAGCCACAGGCCATACCCGGTGGTGCCTGTCCCTTCAAGGGACGAATCAGTCAGGTCGATGACGCTGTGGGAAGAGGCGAACGCTCCGGCATCCACACCTGTGATGGTGCTGTTGCCGGAGATGGTCAGGGTGGAACCGTTCTGGGTGGTGGAGAACCGAACAGCGGACACACCGAAGAAATCGCCGCTGACCGTGCTGTTGTCGATACGCCCCTGACTGGACACCAACTCCAGGGCCGTCTGCCCGCTGGTGCCGGTCACGTGGGCGCCGCTCACATTGACCACCGAGCCGTTGCTCGCCGAAATCGCCCCGGTGCGTCCGCCGGCGTTGACATTGACCGTCGAGCTGTCCGCGTTGATGCCCAGCGTCTCGGCGCCATTGACGGTCAAGGTTGCGTTCTGACTCAAGAACCAGCTGTCGACAGGATCGCCATTGTTGAGCGTCACACTGCCGCCCACAATCGGTGCAGCCAGCGTGAAGGAAGAAAACATCAGCGCCGGGAGGCTCAGCGCCCGCCCCTTCAGCGCAGGAAGAGAAAGCGACAAGAAGTTGAGATGCATACTGGACACCTGCTTGGAAGAGTGAGTGACAGCACGGCAGGTGTTGGAATCCACTGCCTGGCCAAAAAGTTCGCAAGGCTATCGAGTAATTACGCAGTTTTATGTAGGAATAGTCTCTATATATGAGGGAAAAGTCCTCAGCATGACATTGGAGCGAAAAACCAAAACAACAGAGGCGGACATGAAGATCACTCGTGTCCGCCGCTGCCACGCATCACCCGTCAAGGTGTTGGAATTGGGTTTGCCACTTCACAGTAGTCATCGTTGTTGTCCTGCAGGAATACGAAATGAATCGCGGGATCAGACTCCTGAACGACGCCTGTAATGGTATAAGTCAACTTCCCGAACCCATCCGACACCGGTTTGAAGTGGGTTTCATAGTCTCCGATATCCAGCGCAAGACCTTCAGCAGGAACCGGATCGGGAATGACTATATCTTTTTCAACCTCAGTACCATCGATAGGAACAGTAGCGGCTTCATCCGTATACCCTGCCCACTTCAGCGTGACTGTTCTTCCGGCCACCATCGAAGTGCTGGGTGGAATGACAACTTTCAGGTTGCGACGATTAGTTCCATCTCCCGGCGGGACAAAGTTCAAGGTCGGACAGGCAATCGCATCATTTTCAAGTGCCTGCACCAACGGCTTGGGCAACTCGATCTTGGAGATATTGACATCGACGTCTTGCTCTCTTGACCAAACGGAATTATTGCCGCCAACCGCTGACAACACCCATTTCAGCTTGACCGTCCCCATCGGTTTCTTGGCAATCACCTCCCACGGCACCGTAACCGCTTCAATTTCGGTGCCCTCTTCTCCTGGCGACAGGAAGTAAGCCGGTGCCAGCTCATTGTCGTCATACCAGACCGTAATGCTCAGGCCCGCTTCTGTCGGTGGTGCGTCGTACAGCCGGATAAAGACTTTGGCGTCCTGACCGTAGTCGTTGTCGTCAAGGGTGTTGTCCACCCCTTGCGACGAAACGAGCCGAGGCAGCTCCAGCGCCGGGTTGACCGGATCCGGCTCATCCGGGTTCACCGGGCCGGGATAGGAGATGTCTACCTGGATGTCGACTTTTTCCTCGGCGATTTTGTTACCCGAGCCGCGCAGCATGACGTAGCTCACAGTGGTCGGCACCGGGCCATCAGTGGCGCCGTAGGCGGTTTTGATGATCGCGTAATCCACCGTAAAGATCAGGGTGGTTTTCGTCTCAACCCTTTGGTCTTCAAGTTCTTCGCCCTGCCAGGAGACGACGATCAAATCGTTGGGAGAACTGGGTTGAGGCACCGGCACCTCCACCGTGACCCCTGCGTTGCAATCCGCGATGTCGATCAACGTGTCGCCACCGGTTCCGTCCGCCAAAGGCACAACCGGAGGCTCTGCCACAGGCGGTTTCAAGCGTCTCACCGTGCGCTGATTGACTTTCGACCGGCGGCTGATGTTGCCGGGCAAATCCTTCGTGATGAACGTCAGCGTATTGAGGCCTTCCTTGGAGTTCTCGAAAACCGAAATGGGGATTGTGATTTGCTGACTGGCCGGGATCACAACTCCGCTCAGGACAGGGGTGGCATAAGCAGGATCCGCCGGGTCGCCCCAATAGACATCGACCGTGTCCGTACTTTCATAGTTTGCGGCTCGGGGCAATGTAATGACGATGCCCCCCGGATTCGCCACGAGATATTCTTCGTCGATCTCCTTTGTGGGCGGCAGGTCCGCAGGAAAAGCGGCAGCGGCCGGAGAGAAGTCGGAGGCCGGGTTCTTGACCTTGTAGGGCGGTGTCTTGTCGATACTGTAGTTCGCGACGGTTTCAGGGCTGGGGTTGACGTTGGCGGCGAACATCACATACACCAACTCATACGCGGTGGGAGCCTCCGGTGTCGTCAACTCTTTGAGCTGCGCAACCGGGATGGTCAAAGGCAACGGCCAAACACGATCCGCCAACGGCCCCAGCGCTCTACGAGTCTCGATCGGAATCTGTGTAGGGTTACCGGCTACCCGCAAAAACACGCTCAATGTATCCCTCGCATGCTCGGAGACCGGCCTTGGGATCCGGTACTCCAGATCACTGCCCAATGCAGCGACCGGAATGCGCAGATCACCTCCCGGCAACGTCTGCGCAGGAATGGTTGCGGGATCCAACAGGATGGTTCCCCCTTGTAACGATACGGGTTGATTCAAACTGAGACTGCCGATTTTTGCGTTCATGAGCCACTCTCCATATTGTTTGACCGCGCGGATCTCACCCAAGAAACCTGCGCAACTGCATTGACTACCCACACATCCAACAGAACCTTCAAGGACCACACAGTTGTTCTTCACCTGGAATGGCCCTATCGATCTTCACCAACCCTTTAAGCGAAACGCCCATTCGCCTCCCTCCCCGGTAGAGCGTGTAGTTCGCCAGCGCCGATGCAAGTTTTTGCATCGGTTCTATATGAGGACGATAGGGTTCAACCAAAACCGAAAAACCCTGTGCGATTTCTTGCGCATTCATAATCGTCTTATCGATTTTCTTATATGTTTGTGCGATGGGAGCGCCGCTTCCGTTAAGCGTCAGGTATCCCGTCCACTCAACCGAACACAGGTCTCCCACCCGAACAAATGCCGGAAGCGCTGGAACTTTCACTTCAACGCCTTCCCATATAGGCGGCTCGCTTGAACAGTTCAGGTAACCATTTCTGTTCGCAGCCGGAAAGTTCGGCTCAGTCAAATCCTTGGGAACAAGCGTATGGTCGATCGTCAACTTCCGTGGCAATGAGTGCGCCGGATTGTTGAAGTGATTGAGCGTCGTATACATCACTTCGACTACACCGTCCTCGACCAGATGCGCAGGCCCGATCGCAATGGTGAATTGCGTTTCGGCAATCGGCCCCGGATGCTCGGTCCGCTGGTTGAACACCACAACCCCATTGCGCTTCATCTCAACGATGAGTTTGTCTGTCTGCCCAGGGCCGGCAGGGCGGGGCCAGATCGGTATGACCACCTCAATGCCCTGCGCCAGCAACTCTTCCGGGATGTACCCATCCGGGTCGTCATCCGCGACACCGACCACTCGAGGTGGGTCATACATCATGATTTCCTCGGACGGCATCATCCTTCTCCCGCAAGACTGTAAGATCGTTGGATTGATTAGGCGCCTGTTCCAAGCATCGGACTACTGTCAGATCTGACAGGGAAAGCGACCGTCCGTCGTCTTTCTGCGGGATTGGCGGTGAGCGGAGGCTTGACGGATTCCTCTGGGTGGCGTCTCATGAAACCGGTTTCAGCATCGTCCGACGTGCGCTGTTTCCCAACGCCAATAACAAGGTCCAACCACCGTGAACGACTTCTCCGCCGCCCAGCGCAGCCGCGTGACCATGCTCGACGTCGCCGAACACGCCGGCGTGTCCAAGGCCAGCGTCTCGCGCTTCATCGGCGACGACCGCGCCCTGCTCTCCGAGGCCACCGCCGAGCGCATCGAACGGGCAATCGCCGAGCTGGGTTACCGCCCCAACCAGATGGCCCGAGGCCTCAAGCGCGGGCGCACCCGCCTGATCGGCATGCTGGTGGCCGACATCCGCAACCCCTATTCGATCGCCGTGATGCACGGGGTGGAAACCGCCTGCCGCCGTCACGGCTACAGCCTGGTGGTGTGCAACACCGACCGCGACGACGAGCAAGAACGCCAGCACCTGGCGCTGCTGCGCTCGTACAACATCGAAGGCCTGATCGTGAACACCCTCGGCCATCACCGGGACGAACTGCATGAGCTCAAGCGCGAGATGCCGCTGGTGCTGGTGGACCGCAAAGTGGATGGACTGGACAGCGACATGGTCGGGCTGGACAACGCCCGCGCCGTGCAGCTGGCGCTCGATCATCTTGAGCAGCGGGGTTACCGGGATCTGCTGCTGGTGACCGAACCCTTTGACGGCACCAGCTCGCGGATCGAACGGGTCGCCAGCTTCCAGAAGCAGATCGCCCAGCGCAGCGGCCTGAGCGGCGCGGTGCTGGAAACCGGCGCAACGCTCGCCGCCGATCTGCAAGCCTTTCTGAGCCGACCCGGTGCCGGGCCCAAGGCGCTGTTCTGCGCCAACGGCGTGGCGGCGCTGGCCTGCACCCGCGCCTTGCGCGAGATCGGCAGCCGGCTGTTCGAGGACGCCGGGCTGATCGCGCTGGATGACCTGGACTGGTATCCGCTGGTGGGCAGCGGCATCACGGCCCTTGCCCAGCCGACGGCGGACATCGGCGCCCAGGCGTTCGAATGCCTGCTCAAGCGGTTGCGTGGGGATGACGAGGCGGCGCGGGTGGTGGATTTTGCGCCGGTGTTGATCGAGCGGGGGTCTACCTGTGGGGTTTGCGATGACTGATCGGGCCTCATCGCGGACAAGTCGAGTTGTCGCACCGCCGCTCCCACAGGTTTGCGGTTTGCCTGGATTCTGCGGGCATCAGGATACCTGTGGGAGCTGGCTTGTCAGCGAGAGCGATGGATCAGGCGCCGCAGCGCATAGCCAGGACAGTTGCTCTCACAGGCGACGATTCGACGGGCCCGCGCAGAGCTCCCTAAGCCCCCACAACCCTTTTTTTGAACAAAAAATGAAACCGGTTTCAGAGGACAACAACAATGAATGAACCTGCCGTTTCCATCAGCCTGTCCAGCTACGGCGCCGACCTGGTGCGCCAGCGGGGCCAAGGCTTTTTCGTCGATGTGCTGGCCGCCGCCGGCGCCAGCCGCATCGAATGGCGTGAGGAACTGCTCACCGGTGAGGTGCCCGCGCAACTGGCACAGGCCACCGCCGCGGCACGGCTGCAAAGCCTCTATTCCTCACCGACCGAGCTGTGGCTCGCCGGTCAGGCCTTACCGAACCCGCAACTGGAAACCGCCCTGCAGAACGCCGAGGCGTTCGGCGCCCGCTGGTTGAAAGTCTCGTTGGGCCACTTCGCCGACCGCCACGACTTCAGCGCGCTGGCCCACCGCTTGAGCCAAAGCCCGGTGCGGCTGCTGGTGGAGAACGATCAGACCCCGCACGGCGGGCGCATCGAGCCGTTCCAGCGTTTCTTCAGCGCCGTCGAGCAGCACGGGTTGCCGATCCGCATGACCTTCGACATCGGCAACTGGCAGTGGCAAGGCGAATCCGCCGCCCAGGCCGCACGCCTGTTGGGCCGGCACGTCGGCTACGTGCACTGCAAGGCGGTGGCCCGCCGCGCCGACGGCAAGCTCGTCGCCGTGCCGCCCGTCGCCAACGACCTGCATCACTGGGAACAACTGCTGCGGCACATGGATCAAGGCGTCATGCGCGCCGCCGAATACCCGCTGCAAGGCGACGACCTGGTGCAGCTCACCCGCGACCACGTCGCCGCCCTCGCCCGCCTCGGCCAATCCTGCCTGGAGCCTGCCCATGTCTGAGATCGACATCCTTTCGTTCGGCGAAACCATGGCCATGTTCGTCGCCGAGCACAGCGGCGACCTGGCGTCGGTGGGCCAGTTCCACAAACGCATCGCCGGGGCCGACAGCAACGTCGCCATCGGCCTGTCCCGACTGGGGTTCAGCGTGGCGTGGCTGAGCCGGGTCGGCGCCGATTCCCTGGGCCGTTTCGTCGTCGAATCCCTTGCGCGCGAAGGCCTGGACTGCAGCCATGTGGCGGTGGACCCGGCGCACCCCACCGGTTTCCAGCTCAAGTCGCGCAGCGACGACGGCAGCGACCCGCAGGTCGAGTACTTTCGTCGGGGTTCGGCGGCCAGCCACCTGTCGCCCGAGGCGATCACGGCAGAGCTGCTCAACGCCCGGCACCTGCACGCCACCGGCATTCCTGCGGCGCTGTCGGCCTCGGCCCGGGCCATGTCCCATGAACTGATGACGCGCATGCGCCAGGCCGGGCGCAGCGTGTCGTTCGACCCCAACCTGCGCCCGAGCCTGTGGGCCAGCGAACGGGAGATGATCACCGAGATCAACCGCCTCGCCGCCCTCGCCCATTGGGTGCTGCCGGGCCTGGCCGAAGGCCGTCTGCTCACCGGGTTCGACGATCCGGCGGACATCGCCGCGTTCTACCTCGACCGGGGCGCCGAAGCGGTGGCGATCAAGCTCGGGCCCCAAGGCGCCTATTACCGAACGCAACTGGATCAAGGCTTTGTGGCCGGGGTGCCGGTGGCGACGGTGGTGGATACGGTCGGCGCCGGCGACGGGTTCGCCGTCGGGATGATCAGTGCCCTGCTGGAGCACCAGAGTTTTGCCGAGGCGGTCAGGCGCGCCAACTGGATCGGCAGCCGTGCGGTGCAAAGCCGTGGAGACATGGAGGGGCTGCCGGACCGATCCGAACTCACTTGTGAATTTGAGGCCGCCAATCGCCAGCAGGCTGGCTCCTACAGGGGAACGGCGACCACCCCATAGCCCTGTAGGAGCCAGCCTGCTGGCGATGAGGCCAGTACAGACACCCTAGAAATTGAACCTGCTGCGACAAAAACAACAAGCTCAGGAGCAAGCCCCATGAAAACCGCAACCCTCGCCGCCCGCCGCTGGTGGTACATCATGCCCATCGTATTCATCACCTACAGCCTGGCGTACCTGGACCGCGCCAACTACGGCTTCGCCGCCGCCTCCGGCATGGCCGCCGACCTGATGATCACGCCGGGCCTGTCGTCCCTGCTCGGCGCGCTGTTCTTCCTCGGCTATTTCTTCTTCCAGGTGCCGGGCGCGATCTACGCGCAGAAGCACAGCGTGAAGAAACTCATCTTCGTCAGCCTGATCCTCTGGGGCGGCCTCGCCACCCTCACCGGGGTGGTCTCCAACGCCTACTGGCTGATCGTGATCCGCTTCATGCTGGGCGTGGTCGAGGCGGCGGTGATGCCGGCGATGCTGGTCTACCTCTGCCACTGGTTCACCCGCGCCGAACGCTCCCGGGCCAACACCTTCCTGATCCTCGGCAACCCGGTGACGATGCTGTGGATGTCGGTGGTGTCGGGGTATCTGGTGCAGCATTTCAGCTGGCGCTGGATGTTCATCATCGAAGGCCTGCCTGCGGTGCTCTGGGCGTTCATCTGGTGGCGGCTGGCGGATGACCGCCCGGCCCAGGCCGACTGGCTGAGCGACGGCGAGAAACGCGACCTGGAAAGCGCCCTGGCCGCCGAGCAGGTCGGCATCAAGGCGGTGAAGAACTACGCCGAAGCCTTCCGCTCGCCGAAGGTGATCATTCTGGCGTTGCAGTTCTTCTGCTGGAGCATCGGTGTCTACGGGTTCGTGCTGTGGCTGCCGTCGATCCTCAAGGCCGGCGCGCAGATGGACATGGTCGAGGCCGGCTGGCTGTCGGCGCTGCCGTACCTGGCGGCGGTGGTGGGCATGTTGCTGGTGTCGTGGGGCTCGGACAGGCTGCAAAAGCGCAAGCGTTTCGTCTGGCCGCCGCTGCTGGTCGCCTCGGTGGCGTTCTACGGCTCCTACGCCCTGGGCGCCGAGCATTTCTGGTGGTCCTACACCCTGCTGGTGATCGCCGGGGCCTGCATGTACGCGCCTTACGGGCCGTTCTTCGCCATCGTGCCGGAGATCCTGCCGGCCAACGTCGCCGGCGGCGCCATGGCGCTGATCAACAGCATGGGCGCCCTCGGCTCGTTCGGCGGCTCGTACCTGGTCGGCTACCTCAACGGCTCCACCGGTTCCCCCGGCGCGTCGTACCTGTTGATGAGCGGCGCGCTGCTGCTGTCGGTGCTGCTGACGGTGTTCCTCAATCCCGGCGCCAGCGACCGGGTGACACCCAGGCCTGCGGCACGACGTCCGCTGCCGGCCCACTCCTGATTCGAAAGAGAGATGAATGCGATGAAAAAGCAGGTTGTGCTGTACAAGAAACTGTCGCCGCCGCTGATGGCCCGGCTGCATGAACACGTGGACGTGACGCTGATCGACGCCCTCGACGCCGATGGCCTGATGAAGCTGCGCGACGCCCTGCCGGGCGCCCACGGCCTGCTCGGCGCGAGCCTGAGACTGGACGCGGCGCTGCTCGACCTGGCGCCGCGCCTGGAGGCGGTGTCGAGCGTGTCGGTGGGCGTCGACAACTACGACATCGACTACCTGACCCGCCGCCGGATCCTGTTGACCAACACCCCGGACGTGCTCACCGAAACCACCGCCGACACCGGTTTCGCCCTGATCCTGGCCGCGGCCCGGCGTGTGGTGGAACTGGCGAACATGGTGCGCGGCGGCCATTGGCACCGCAGCCTCGGGCCTGCGCATTTCGGCACCGATGTGCACGGCAAGACCCTGGGCATCATCGGCATGGGCCGGATCGGCGAGGCGCTGGCCCAACGTGGGCATTTCGGCTTCGGCATGCCGGTGCTCTACCACAGCCAGTCGCGCAAGCCGGCGGTGGAGCAGCGCTTCGACGCGCAGTACCGCAGCCTTGAGGCGCTGTTGCGAGAAGCCGACTTCATCTGCCTGACCCTGCCGCTCACCGCGCAGACCGAAGGCCTGATCGGCGCCGAACAGTTCGCGCAGATGCGCCCCGAGAGCATCTTCATCAACATCGCCCGAGGCAAGGTGGTGGACGAAGCGGCGCTGATCGACGCCCTGCGCCACAAGCGCATCCGCGCGGCGGGGCTGGACGTGTTCGAGCGTGAGCCGCTGAGCCACGATTCGCCGCTGATGCAATTGAGCAACGTGGTGGCGACGCCGCACATGGGCTCGGCCACCCACGAAACCCGCGAAGCCATGGCCCGGTGCGCGGTGGACAACCTGCTGGCGGCGCTGCACGGGGAGAAGCCTGCGAACCTGGTGAATCCATCGGTCTGGCAGGCTTGAGCGCTTCAGTGACTGTCACTCGGAGACTGTGGGATCCGGCCCTGCGGCGTCTTCGCCATCGCCAGCAGGCTGGCTCCTACAGGTATCGCGGCTGTACACAGCATCGGCGGCCACACCAAAACCTGTAGGAGCTTGCCTGCAAGCGATGGGGCCGGCACTGTCGGCCTCTCTGTTGCCTGACCCGCCGCCATCGCCAGCAGGCTGGCTCCTACAGGTATCGCGGCTGTACACAGCATCGGCGGCCACCCCAAAACCTGTAGGAGCTTGCCTGCAAGCGATGGGGCCGGACAGCCTCCACATAACTGTCAGGCCGTGCGCGCCTGCAACAGCTGCGCCGCGCACAGGGCGATCCGCGCGCAGGCATCAGCCAGCTTCACCCGGTCCACCACCAGCCCGATGCGGATGTGCCCCGCCGCGCTGGGCCCGAAGGCCTCCCCGGCGAGCACCGACACCCCGTAACCCTCCAGCAGCCGCTCGGCGAACGCCTGGGCGCCGAGCCCGGTCTGGCGCACATCGACCATCACGAACATCCCGCCGTCGGGGCGCACCGGGTGCAGGCCCGGGCAACCGCGCAGACGGTCGCACACCAGGTCCCGGCGCAGACGGTATTCCTCGCGCATCCGGGTCACCTCCGGCAGATCCTTCTCCAGCGCCACCTGCGCCGCTTTCTGCACGAAGTCCGGCAAGCCGAACAGCATGCTCAAGGACAGGTTGACCAAATGCCCGGCCAAGGTCTTGGGCCCGATCATCCAGCCGATGCGCCAGCCGGTCATGGCGTGGGACTTGGACAGGCTGTTGACCGTGGCCGTGCGCTCGGCCATGCCCGGCAGGCTCGCCGGGCTGACATGCTCGCCCTCGTACAAAAGTTCGCTGTACACCTCGTCGCTGATCAGCCACAGGTCATGGCGGATGCACAGCGCCGCCAGTTCCTGCCAGACCAGCAGCGGCAGGCTGGCGCCCGAGGGGTTGTTGGGGCTGTTGAGCAGCATGGCGCGGGTCTTGGCGGTGATCCGCGCCGCGACGTCCGCCGGATCGACGCGAAAGCCGTTCTCGGGCCGCACCGGCACCGGCACCACCGTCGCCCCGCAGGCGCCGAACACGCCTTCGTAGGTGACGTACATCGGTTCGGCGACGATCACCTCGTCGCCCGGGTCGAGCAAGCACTGCGCCACCGAATACACGGCGCATTGCGCGCCGGGCATGACGATCACGTGGTCGGCGTCCACCGCCTGGCCGCTGCGCCGCTGGTGGCGCCGGGCGATCAGGGTGCGCAGGGCGTGCTGGCCGCGCACCTCCGAGTAGTGCGTATCGCCGGCCAGCAGGCTGTCGATGGCGCCGTGGATGATCGGCAGCGGCGTGTCGAAATCCGGATCGCCCACGGTCAGCAGCAGGACATCGACGCCTTCGGCGCGCAACTCCAGCGCCCGGTCGTGAATCCGCCAGGCCGCTGCTCCCTCCCCGGCGATCCGTTGGGTCAAGGCTGAATAGCGCATGTACGTCTCCTGGTTGCGCGGTCTCCAGCCTTCACCGTATCTCAAATCACAAAACGCGCCACCATGGCGTTCAAATCCACCGCCAGACGCGACAGTTCGTGGGTCGCGGCGCTCGTCTGGTTGGCCCCTGCGGCCGACTGGGTGGCCAGGTCGCGGATGTTGACCAGGTTGCGGTCCACTTCCCGCGAGACCTGCGCCTGCTCTTCCGACGCGCTGGCGATGACCAGGTTGCGTTCGTTGATCTGATGGATCGACTGGGTGATCTGCTCCAGGGCGATACCGGCGGCGCGGGCCATTTCCAGGGTGGACTGGGTGCGCTGGTTGCTCTGCTGCATCGACTCGACCGCCTCGCCGGTGCCGTTCTGGATGCCGGCGACCATTTTCTCGATTTCCTGGGTCGATTGCGCGGTGCGGTGGGCCAAGGCCCGCACTTCGTCCGCCACCACCGCAAAGCCGCGTCCGGCCTCGCCGGCACGGGCCGCTTCGATGGCGGCGTTGAGCGCCAGCAGGTTGGTCTGCTCGGCGATGGCGCGGATCACGTCCAGCACCTTGCCGATGTCGCGGCCCTGGGCGGCCAGGCCTTCGATCATCTGCGCGGTGTTCTGCACGTCGTGGGTCATGGTCTGGATCGCATCGACGGTCTTCACCACCTGGTCGCGGCCTTCACGGGCGGCGTGGGTGGACTGGTTCGAGGCTTCGGAGGTGGACACGGCGTTGCGCGCCACTTCTTCCACGGCGGCGGTCATTTCGTTGACGGCGGTGGCGGCCTGTTCGATTTCGTCGTTCTGCTGCTGCAGGCCACGGGAGGCCTCTTCGGTCACCGCGCTCAGCTCCTCGGCGGCGGCACCCAACTGCGTGGCGGAGCCGGCGATCTGTTCGATGGTCTTGCGCAGGTTGGCCTGCATCTGCGCCAGCGCTTCGAGCAGGCGCGCCGGTTCGTCCTTGCCGTCGACTTCGATGGCTTTGGTCAGGTTGCCGCCGGCGATGGTCTGCGCCGCCGTCACCGCACGGTTCAGCGGCGTGACGATGCTGCGGGTCAGCAGCAGGGCCAGCAGCACGGTGGCCACGGCGGCGATCAGCGCGACGACGATGATCCCGGTGATGGCGCTGCCGTAGTGCTCGCCGGCCTGGACGGAGGCGGTCTTCGCATCGGCGGCGTTGATCGCGATCAGTTTGTTGAGCTGCTCGCCCATCAGGTCGGTGCCGTCCTTGATCCGGGTGTTGATCAGGGTGCGCATCTCATCGACTTTGTCTTGGCGCGACAGGTCCATCATCTGGTTCTGCGCTTGCAGGTAGTTGTCCAGGGTGGTCGCGAACGACTGATACAGCGCACGCTCCTCGGCGCCGGCCGGCAACGCCGCGTAGGCGGCCTGGGCGGTGCGCACCTTGTCGACCAGCACACCGATGCGGGTCTGGGCCTCTTGCAGGCCGGCCGGATCGCGGTTGACCAAGATACGGAACGACAGGATGCGCAGGCGCAGGACGTTTTCCGTCACCACGGCCAATTGGGTCACGCTGGGCAGTTGCGTGCTTTCCATGTCGATGGAGGCCTGGCGGATGATCGACATGCGGTTGACGGCGAATACGCCGAGCACGATCACCAGCAGGGCAATGAAGGCAAAACCTAAGAAGGCACGGGGCGCGATGTTCAGATTACGCAAAGACATAGGAGCACTCTCGAATGAGGGTAACGGCGAGCGTCCTTGCGCTTATCACTGGCCCGTGGTCGGATCCGGTGCGGCGCCACTGTTCAAAGGAGTCTTTGTGCGCCTGACCGTTGTATCGGCCAGGCTTGAGGAATTTTTCGGGCGAGGATGAAATATTTTTCAAAGTGTTGCAGCAATGAAACACCGCCTGTGGTGAGAAAGCTTGCTGCCTCACCACAGGTTTCAGGTGATCAAACGTTGCGCTGGGCCAGTCGCCACACCCGCGCGATGTCGCAGGCCCGCTCGCGCAGCAGGCGCGGCGCTTCGGCGCAGGCTTGCTCCAGCGTCATCGGCCCGCCGGTCACGGCGAAGGCGGCGTCGATGCCGTGGTCGTAGAGGGCCTGATAGCCTTCGCCCAAGGTCCCGGCGATGACGATCACCGGCACGCCGTGCTGACGGGCGATGCGCGCCACGCCGAACGGCGTCTTGCCGCGCAGGGTCTGGGCATCGAAGCGCCCTTCCCCGGTGATGACCAGATCCGCGCCCTGCACGGCGTCCGCCAGGCCCACCAGCTCCGCCACCACCTCGACGCCTGCCTGGAAGCGCGCGCCGAGAAACGCCTTGGCCGCAAACCCCAGGCCGCCTGCCGCGCCGCTGCCGGGCTCGTCGCGCACTTCTTTGCCCAGTGCTCGGGCACAGAGGTCGGCAAAATGCCCAAGGGCTTGATCCAGCTGTTGCACCTGGGCCGGCGAGGCGCCCTTCTGCGGGCCGAAGATCGCCGAGGCGCCGTGGGGGCCGCACAGCGGGTTGTTGACGTCGGCGGCGATGTCGAAACGCACCTGCGCCAGACGCGGATCCAGCCCGCCGATGTCCAGTTGCGCCAACTGCGCCAGGGCGAGGCCGCCCGGCGCCAGCGCTTGACCTTGGGCATCGCGCAGGTTCACGCCCAACGCCTGCATCGCCCCGGCGCCGCCGTCGTTGGTGGCGCTGCCGCCGATGGCCAGGATCACCCGTTGCGCCCCGGCGTCCAGTGCCGCACGGATCAGCTCGCCGGTGCCGAACGTGCTGCTGACGCAGGCGTCGCGCTGACCCGGCGGCACCCGTTGCAGGCCGCTGGCCTCGGCCATTTCGATGATCGCGGTGCGGTTGTGCGCCAGCCAGCCCCAGGCCGCGTCGACCGGCGCCCCCAACGGGCCGCGCACCCGGGTGTGGCGCAGTTCGCCTTCGCAGGCGGCCAGGATCGACTCCACCGTCCCCTCGCCGCCGTCGGCCATGGGGCACTTGACCAGCGTCGCCTCAGGCCAGACCTGCGCCAGGCCCGACGCAATGGCCTCGGCCACGCCTTGGGCGCTCAGGCTGTCCTTGAACGAATCGGGTGCGATGACGATCTTCATGCGAATTCTCCAGTTCCAATGGCGTCCATGCTGCCAGCCGCCATGGCCCTTGACGCCTGTCCGCTGCACAAGCGGCGGGAGCGTTTATTGTTCATTTCCACAAAACCGGGGGGCTGCGAATGACATTGCGGGAGCTGCGGTGCGCCCGCGGGGCACTTCAGCCCTGCGGCAGCAGTTGCACCCCCAGGTACAGCGCCAGCATCCCGTCCAGCCGCAGCGGATCCACTGCGCTCAGTTCGGCGATCCGCTCCATTCGGTATCGCAGGCTGTTGCGGTGGATGCCCAGCGCATCGGCGCAGGCCTGGCTTTGGCCGTCGTGCTCGCACCAGCTGCGCAGCGTCGCCAGCAACTGGCCGTTGCTGTCTTTGGCGATCACCTTGCGCAAAGGCTTGAGCAGTTCATCGAGGGCGTCGTCGTTGCGGTGCCGCCAGAGCATCACCGGCAGGCGGTAGCGGTCGAGCTTGAGCAGCCGCGCATTCGGCAGCACTTCGCGTCCGTAGGCCAGCAGATCGCCGACCCGCCGATAGCACCGGCGCAGCCCCGCCAGCCCGTCGGCCTGCCCGCCCACGGCGATGCGCAGAATGTTCCAGCCCTGCCCGTCGAGCTTTTCCAGCAAGCGGTCATGCTCCAGGGCCTGACCTGCCGGCCGGCACCACAGCAACGACGACTTGGCCGAGCTCACGCACCAGCTGTCCGGGTAGCGCGACATCAGCCAGGCCCCGAGGGCTTCGACCGTTTGCCCTGCGCCTTGCTCCAGGCCCAGCTCGAACAGGTACGGCACCCGCGTCAACTGCGGTTTGAGCCCCAGCTGCTGCGCTTCGTCCACCAGCCGCGGCGAATCCCCCGCCTCGCTCAGCAGCAGCGCCAGCAGGTCATCGCAGCGCTGGCGCCGCCATTGTTGCTCGGCCTGCTGGTTACGCTGGGCCACCAGCATTTCGGCGGTCATGCGCACCAGCTCGGCGTAGGTGCGCAATGGCTCCGGCTCGCCGGTGATGCCGAGCACGCCGATCAGCCGGCCGTCGAGCATCAACGGCAGGTTGATCCCCGGCTGCACGCCCTTGAGGTGCACGGCGGTCTGGGCGTCGATCTCCACCACCCGACCGTTGGCCAGCACCAGTTGCGCGCCTTCGTGGCGGGTGTTGATGCGCTCCGGCTCGCCGCTGCCCAGGATCAGCCCCTGGCTGTCCATGACATTGACGTTGTAGGGCAGAATGGCCATGGCCCGGTCGACGATGTCCTGCGCAAGGTCGTGATCGAGTTCGAACATAGTGGGCAAAATCCTTGAAAACGGGCGCGGACGGTTGTTCACCCGCACAGGGTCCGGCGACAAACCCTGTGCTCAGGCACAAAGACAATCCGGCCAAAGGTGGCCGAGACTCTCAGGGCGATCAACGTTACCCTTGCATCGCAAAAAATCATAATAAAGAGAGAGTCGCCATGTCACAGAGCGCCGCAGCTGTCCAGGCCATCGCTGACGACAAAAATGCCGTCTACAAACGCATCACCCTGCGTTTGATCCCCTTCATCTTCATCTGCTACCTGTTCAACTACCTCGACCGGGTGAACGTCGGCTTCGCCAAGCTGCAGATGCTCGACGCGCTGAAATTCAGCGAAACCGTCTACGGCCTCGGCGCCGGGATCTTCTTCATCGGCTACGTGCTGTGCGGCGTGCCGAGCAACCTGGCGCTGACCAGGTTCGGCCCGCGGCGCTGGATCGCCCTGATGATGATCACCTGGGGCACGCTGTCGACTTGCCTGCTGTTCGTCACCACCCCGACCCAGTTCTACACCCTGCGCCTGTTCACCGGCGCCGCCGAAGCCGGGTTCTTCCCCGGCGTGGTGCTGTACCTCTCGCAGTGGTTCCCGACGTTCCGCCGCGGGCGGATCATGGCGCTGTTCATGTCGGCGATCCCGGTGTCGGGCCTGCTCGGCAGCCCGTTCTCCGGCTGGATCCTCAACCACTTCGCCGCAGGCCAGGGCGGCCTGGCCGGGTGGCAGTGGATGTTCCTGCTGCAGGGCATTCCGACCGTGGTGCTGGGGGTGCTCGCGTACTTCCTGCTCAGCGACAGCTTCGCCAACGCCAAGTGGCTGAGCCCCCAGGAGCGCAAGGTACTGGAGGCCGACCAGGCCGAAGACCTGGCGAACAAGCCGAAGACCGCCTCCGACTCGTTGGCCGAAGTGTTCAAGAACCCGGCGATCTGGGCGTTCGGCCTGATCTACTTCTGCATCCAGAGCGGCGTGTACGCGATCAACTTCTGGCTGCCGTCGATCATCAAGAACCTGGGCTTCAGCGACAACCTGGTGATCGGCTGGCTGAGCGCGATCCCGTACCTGCTGGCCGCGCTGTTCATGCTGGTGGTCGGCCGCTCGGCGGACCTGCGCAAGGAACGCCGCTGGCACCTGGTGGTGCCGATGCTGATGGGGGCGGCCGGCCTGCTGATCGCGGTGAACTTCGCCGCCAACCCGACCCTCGCCATCCTCGGCCTGACCCTCGCCACCATGGGCGCCCTCACGGGCCTGCCGATGTTCTGGCCGGTGCCCACGGCGATGCTCAGCGCCGGCGCGGCGGCGGGCGGCCTGGCGTTGATCAACTCCATGGGCCAGATGGCTGGCTTCCTGAGCCCGTACCTGGTGGGCTGGGTCAAGGACAGCACCGGCTCGACCGACGCGGCGCTGTACCTGCTGGCGGCCGTGATCGTCGGCGGCAGCCTGCTGGCGCTGCGCATGACGCGCACGTTGCGGGCGTAATCCGCGAGCGATGCGCAAACGGCCCTTTCGGGCCGTTTTTCATGGGCGAACCATCGCCTTTGGGAGACAGAGCCGCCATCACGCACTCAAGCAACCCCCGCTTTCGCATCCAACTCGATCACCAGCCCGCCGGGCATCTGCACAAAAATCTGCCAGATCCCGTCCTCCGGCACCTGCGCCACCTGATACGGCAAACCGCTGGCCTGCACTCGTTTGAGCACGAGCGCCGCGTCGTCATCGGTGCGAAAGGCAATGTGGCTCAGCGCCGTTTCCTCCCGCGAAGGCTGCTCGATCACATGCACCACCGCCTGGGCATCCTGGTACAGCCAGCGGCCAGGAAACGGGAACGGTGGCCGCCTCCCCGGCTTCAGTCCCAACAATTTATCGAAGGCGTCTTGCACCGCTTGTCCGTCCGGCGTGCTGAACGCCAGGTGATCGAAATGCCAGGTCATAACAATCCGCCTCCGTCGACGTCGATGATGCTGCCGCTGATGAAGCCGTTTTCCATCGCCAGCATGAACGCGGCGGCCAGGTCCTGCGGCGTGCCGATCCGGCCCACCGGCAATGCCGCCGAGGTGCGTGCGAACATCGCCGCACGTTGGCTTTCGTCCATGCCGGCGTAGGCTTCGGTGTCGGTCACGCCGGGGCTGACCACGTTGACCCGGCGCGGCGCCAGCTCCTTGGCCAACTGTTTGGCCAGCGCCTCAAGCGCTGCGTTCAGGGTGGTCTTGACGAACTGCCCGGCCACGAACTTGCGCGACAGCAGACCGGACGTCAGGGTGATGCTGCCCCGCTCGCTCAGGTACGGCAGCGCTTGCTGGATCGAACGCACCGCGCCCCAGAACTTCACGTCGAACGCCTGTTGCGCGAGCAGCAGGTCACTGTCGGCCAGGGGCTTGGCGCCGACGTTCGGGCCTGCGGTGATCACCAGATGATCGAAGGCGCCGATGCGTTCGAACAATTGGCGCAACGACGCGTCATCGGTGATGTCGGCGGACGCCTGACGGACATCGCCGGTGCCGCCGGCATCGGTCCGTCGGCCGACTGCGTAGACACAGGCGCCGCGCGCGGCGGCGCCGGACGCGACGGCGGCACCGATGCCGCTGCTGCCGCCGATGACGACGACGGTCTGGCCGCGCAAGGAAGATTCGAGTGGTTTCATGACAGTGGCTCCGCTGGGCTTTAGGAGATTCCATATTCACGGGTTGCCAATCGAAGAAAAATCCCGGTAAATCGGAAGGATCTTTAAAGGATTTTTACCAATGAGCTCGATACTCGATCTGGAGATCTTCGTCCGCACCGCCGACTCGGGCAGCATTTCCGCCGCGGCCCGGACACTGGAGCTCACCCCGGCGGCCGCCAGCATCGCGCTGAAGCGCCTGGAGACGCGCCTGGGCATTCGCCTGTTCGCCCGTTCCACCCGCAGCATGCGCCTGACCGAAGAAGGCCGGCGCTATCTGGACAGCGTGCGCCTGGCCCTGGCCACGCTGGCCGAGGGCGAGCAGGCGCTCAAGCAGCAGACCGAAGGCTTGAGCGGCGTCCTGCAACTGGCGGCGCCGTCGGACTTCGGGCGCAATGTGCTGTTGCCGTGGCTGGATGACTTCAAGCGCGAACATCCGCACATCCAGTTGCAGTTGCTGCTCAACGACCGTCACGCGGATCTGTTTCGCGAGACGGTGGACGTGGCGCTGCGCTTCGGCGTGCCCAGCGATTCGACGCTGGTGGCGTTGCCGATCCTGCCCGACCATCGTCGCGTGGCCTGCGCCAGTCCCGCCTACGTGGAGCGCCACGGTTCGCCGCAACACCCCGGCGAACTGAGCGGGCACAGCGCTCTGCTCTACCTGCGCAACGGTCGGCCGTACAACATCTGGCGCTTCAGCCGCGGCGACGAAACCCTGGAGGTCGAAGTCCGCGGCGACTACTTGAGCGACGACGGCGAAGTCGCCCGGCGCTGGGCCTTGGCCGGCCACGGGGTCGCCTACAAGGCCTGGCTCGACGTGGCCGACGACGTGCGCGCCGGCCGGCTGGTGACGCTGTTCGACGACTGGCAAGGCGAAAGCGTGCCGTTCAATCTGCTGTGCCCGCACCGGGTGCAGGTGTCGGAACGGGTCAAGGTGCTGCTGGCGTTCCTGCGCGAACGCTGCAAAACGTTGAGCCGATAATTCACTTTGCCGCGCCGGGGGCTTCTGGTATTTGATGGAGGCTTTCCCACCGGCAAAAGGAATTCGGCATGAGCTATCGCACTTTGGGGCACTCGGGGCTGCAGGTGTCCACCCTCACCCTGGGCACGATGATGTTCGGCGAGCAGACCAGCGCGGAAGATTCGCTGCGCATCATCGACAAGGCCTGGGACCAGGGCATCAACTTCATCGACACCGCCGACGTCTACACCAACGGCCGCTCGGAAGAGATCGTCGGCGAAGCCATCGCCCGCCGTCGCCACGAATGGGTGCTGGCGACCAAGGTCGGCTTCGGCCCGGCGGACGGCGTGCCGAACCGCAGCGGCTTGAGCCGCAAGCACCTGTTCAATGGCCTGGAGGCCAGCCTGACCCGGCTCGGCACCGACTACCTCGACATCTATTACCTGCACCGCGAAGACCACAACACCCCGCTGGAAGTGACGGTTTCGGCCATCGGCGACCTGATCCGCCAGGGCAAGATCCGCTACTGGGGCCTGTCGAACTACCGGGGCTGGCGGATCGCCGAAGTGGTGCGCGTCGCCGACAAGCTCGGCGTCGACCGCCCGGTGATCAGCCAGCCGCTGTACAACATCGTCAACCGCCAGGCCGAAACCGAGCAGATCACCGCCGCCCAGACTTACGGCCTCGGCGTGGTGCCTTACAGCCCGCTGGCCCGTGGCGTGCTCAGCGGCAAGTACGCGCCGGACGTAACGCCGGATGCCAACAGCCGTGCCGGGCGCCAGGACAAGCGGATTCTGGAGACTGAATGGCGCGTGGAGTCGCTGCGCATTGCCCAGCAGATCCAGCAATACACCAAAGAGCGCGGGGTCGGCATTGTCGAGTTTGCGATTGCCTGGGTGCTGAACAACGGCGCGGTAACGTCGGCGATTGTCGGGCCGCGTACCGAAGCGCAATGGGATGCCTACACCAAGGCCCAGGCGGTGAAGATCACGGCCGAGGACGAGGCGTTCATCGATTCGCTGGTCACGCCTGGGCATGCCTCGACGCCGGGGTTCAACGATGTGAGCCATTTCGTGTCGGGACGCCGGCCGCGTTCGGCCTGAGGGCTGTTTGAAGCCATCGCCAGCAGGCGGTCTCCTACAGGGACTCGGGTGAATGCGGGTTCTGCGGTCATCTGCAAACAAGGTGGGAACCAGCCTGCTGGCGATGGCGTCCGCCAGGTCGCCGCAAGGCAACATCAAGGAATCTCTCCCCCGGTTTTTGTGCTTATCTTCACGATGTGGGAAATATTGAGCACTCGGGCAATATTCAGCACAAAAACCACGTATCCTGCGCGCCCCGTTTGACCTGCAACCCGCGAGGACAGTTTGGCTAAAGGTATCGCTCTCTCGGTGACGGCTTCGACGCTGTTTGCCGTCATGTATTTCTACACCTCGTTGCTCAGCCCGCTGAGCGGCGTGGAAATCTACGGTTGGCGGATGCTGCTGACCGTGCCCTGCATGACCGTGTTCATGCTGCTGTCCGGCGAATGGCGTCGGGTGGCGGAACTGCTGCGCCGGTTGGCCGGGCAGCCGAAGCTGATCGGCGGCCTGGCGCTGTCGTCCGCCCTGCTCGGCGTGCAGTTGTGGCTGTTCATGTGGGCGCCGCTCAACGGCTACAGCCTCGATGTGTCGCTGGGCTACTTCCTGCTGCCGCTGGCCATGGTGCTGACCGGCCGGATCGCTTACGGCGAGAGCCTGTCGTACCTGCAGAAGGTCGCCGTGTTCTTCGCCAGCCTGGGCGTGCTCAATGAGCTGTATCAGGTGGGTGGTTTCTCCTGGGCGACGCTGGTGGTGGTGGTCGGCTATCCGCTGTATTTCGTGCTGCGCAAACGCCTGAAAACGGACAACCTCGGCGGCTTGTGGGTCGACATGACCCTGATGCTGCCCGTGGCCTACTGGTTCGTGCGGGGCGGCGAGCAAGGCTTCGGCGTGTTCGACCAATACCCGGCCCTGGCCTGGCTGATTCCCCTGCTCGGCCTGATCAGCGCCTCGGCGCTGGTGGTGTACATCATCGCCAGCCGTCTGCTCCCGTTCAGCCTGTTCGGCCTGCTCAGCTACGTGGAGCCGGTGCTGCTGCTGGGTGTGGCGCTGCTGCTGGGCGAAAGCATCAAGTCCGGCGAATGGCTGACCTACATCCCGATCTGGATGGCGGTGATGGTGCTGGTGTTCGAAGGCTTCAAGCACCTGATGCGCCAACGCCGCCCATAAGCCCCGCACCAGAGACCTGTAGGAGCGAGCCTGCTCGCGATGGCGTCTTCAGACTCGAATGGATATTGACTGAACGATCGCCATCGCCAGCAGGCTCTCTCCCACAAGGGCATGTGAAGGCATGAAAAAGCCCGGCCTGCAGGATTGCAGGCCGGGCTTTTTTGCATCGGTCGAAGCTTACTCGGTGGTCAGCACGCCACGACGCACCTGGTCACGCTCGATCGACTCGAACAGCGCCTTGAAGTTGCCCTCGCCGAAACCGTCGTCACCCTTGCGCTGGATGAATTCGAAGAACACCGGGCCCATCAGGGTTTCCGAGAAGATCTGCAGCAGTAGGCGCTTGTCGTTCGGCTCCGAAGAACCGTCGAGCAGGATGCCCCGTGCCTGCAGTTGATCGACCGGCTCGCCGTGGTTCGGCAGGCGGCCTTCGAGCATTTCGTAGTAGGTGTCCGGCGGCGCGGTCATGAAGCGCATGCCGATCTTCTTCAGCGCGTCCCAGGTCTTGACCAGGTCGTCGGTGAGGAACGCCACGTGCTGGATGCCCTCGCCGTTGAACTGCATCAGGAACTCTTCGATCTGGCCGGCGCCCTTGGACGACTCTTCGTTGAGCGGGATGCGGATCATGCCGTCCGGCGCGGTCATCGCCTTGGAGGTCAGGCCGGTGTATTCGCCCTTGATGTCGAAGTAGCGGATCTCGCGGAAGTTGAACAGCTTCTCGTAGAAGTTCGCCCAGTAGGCCATGCGGCCGCGGTACACGTTGTGGGTCAGGTGGTCGATGATCTTCAGGCCCGCGCCTTTCGGATGGCGGTCGACGCCTTCGAGGAACACGAAGTCGATGTCGTAGATCGAGCTGCCTTCGCCGAAACGGTCGATCAGGTACAGCGGCGCGCCGCCGATGCCTTTGATCGCCGGCAGGTTCAGCTCCATCGGGCCGGTCTCGATGTGGATCGGCTGGGCGCCGAGCTCCAGCGCACGGTTGTAGGCCTTCTGCGAATCCTTGACCCGGAACGCCATGCCGCACACCGAAGGACCGTGCTCGGCGGCAAAGTACGAGGCGACGCTGTGGGGTTCGTTGTTGAGGATCATGTTGATCGCGCCCTGACGGTACAGGTGCACGTTCTTGGAGCGGTGGGTCGCGACCTTGGTGAAGCCCATGATCTCAAAGATCGGCTCCAGGACGCCGGGCGTCGGCGACGCGAATTCGATGAATTCAAAGCCCATCAGGCCCATTGGGTTTTCGTACAGATCTGCCATGGTTGGCGCCTCATCATTCTTATCAATTAACCAGAGTTAGTTGCCAGTAATGCTGAGACCGCGGGGCGGCGCACAGGAGACGCCGCGCACACTGCGGGCGAGGAAGTCACCGTAGATCAGTTGTAACCCGAATATCTTCATTGTCGACCCAAGGCTCTTGCGGGCGAGGCTTCTGCTGCCAGAAGACGATTATTATTGTATGCGTAACCGGATTCTACACAGCGTAAAACGGATTGTCTGCCCTCTCTATAAAATCCGCCTTTTGCGCGCCGCTGCAAAGGGTTTGTTGCACAGGTAGATCCCCGCCAGGATCAACGCCCCGCCCAGGCACATGGCCGGCGTCAATTGCTCGCCGAGCAACAGGGCACCGAGGATCACCGCCGTCAGCGGATTGAGGGCAATGAACACGCCGGCACGCGTCGCACCGATCTTGCGGATGCCGTCGTAGTAGCCGATGTAGGCCAGCGCCGAACCGAGCACGCCGAGGTAGGTCAGGCTCCACCACTGCTGCGCGCCAAGGTTGGCCAACGCCGCCCAGTCCAGTTCGCCGCGCAGGGCCGCCAGCGCCCACAACATCCCTGTGCCAAGCAGGATGGAGTACGTCACTGTCTGCACCGGACCGAGGCTCCGGCTGAGGCTGCGGGAAAACAGCGAATACACGCCCCAGCCCAGCAGGCAGCCGAAGATCAGCAGATCGCCGATCCAGGCCCCGGGCGATGCCGCCAGCGATTGCGGGTCGCGGCTGACGATCACCGCCCCCGCGCCGGCGATGCACACCGCAATGCCGAGGACTTTCATTCGCCCCAGCCGTTCCTTGAACAGCAGCCAGGACGCCAGACCGATCACCGCCGGATTCAACGCCACGATCAGCGAAGCCCGCGACGCGTTGATGTATTGCAGGCCGTAAAAGAAGCACAGGTTATAGAAGAAGATCCCGAAGAAGCCCAGCACTGCCAGTTGCAGCCATTGCCGGCGGCTCGGCCGGGCCAGCGGAATCCGCGCCAGCCGCACAAAGACCAGCAGCGCCGCGCTGGCCAGCAGGAACCTGAGGCTGGCGGCGAACATCGGGCTCAGGTGGCCGGCCAGCAGCCGACCGGCCACCCAGGTGCCGCCCCAGACCATGGTGACCAGCGCCAGGTTCACGTACACCGGCACGTCCGAAGGCGCCGGACGGGTTTGCTCATAACCGGACATAACACTCCCGAGACAAAGAGAACGGATGCCGTATCATTGGTTCGATTGTTCATCATCGTAAAATGAGTAAAAGCTCATGACCCTGACTCAACTGGAAATCTTCTCGCGGGTGGCCGAACTGCGCGGGTTCACCCTCGCCGCCAATCGCCTGGGCATTTCGCAGTCGGCGGTGTCCCATGCCATGAAGTCGCTGGAGCAGGAACTGGGCGTCGAACTGCTGCGTCGGCACACCGCCCGAGTGGAGCTCAGCGACATCGGCGAACAACTGCTGCTGCGCGCCCGGGCCATGCTCGGGCTGGCCGACACTTTGCGTCAGGAAGCCGCCGATGCCCGGGGGATGAAGCGCGGCACGCTGCGCATCGGCTCGTTCGGCCCGACCTCTTCGGTCACGCTGTTGCCGGGCATCCTTGAGGCGTACCGCCAGACCCATCCGGGCATCGAGGTGCACATCGAAGAAGGGCCGGATCGGCAGGTGATCCAGTGGCTGGAGGAGCGACGCATCGACATCGGTTTCGTGGTATTGCCGCAAGAGCGCTTCGACACGTTTCCCCTGATCGAGGACCGGATGGTCGCCCTGCTCCCGGCCGGCCATCCGTTGGCGACACGGGCGCAAGTGAGCCTCAAGGATCTGTGCGACGACCCGTTCGTGCTCACCGAGGCCGGCTCTTCGGAACTGGTCTGGCGCCTGTTCAGCGCGGCCCGCCTGAGCCCCAACATCCGTTACCGCTGCTCGCAGCTGTTGAGCACGCTCGACGTCGTCAGCCGTGGCGACGCGGTCAGCCTCGTGGCCGAAGGTTCATTGCCTGCGGACACCGCCGCCCGCTACGTGAAACGGCCGTTGTCCCCCGCCGTGCGCCGTCAGGTGGGGCTGGCCGTGCTGGATCGCCGCCAGGCGTCACCCGCCACCCTCGCCTTCATAGAGTCGGCGATCCGGCGCCATCACCCTTGAACGGCACAGGCACCGACAGCCATCTATCATGGGCGTTGACAACTCATTTTCCGGAGAACGCCCTGCATTCAAGGACGGCTCTCCCCCGCGACAGGATGCGCCCATGCCGCTGACCGCCCGATCCCGCCGCAAGCCTGGCACCCGGATCCTCGTGACCTTGCTGTGCGGCTTGCTGCCGATCCTGTCGGGCACCGCCATTCTTTATCTGCAGGCCGAGCGCACCTTGCACCAGAGCGCTGAGCAGACCGCCGACGAAGCGCTGCGTCAGTTCGAACTGATGCTCGACAACACGGCCCAGGCCGCCCGCGAACTGCTGCCTCTGGCCGGCCAGCCTTGCGACACGGCGCAGCTGGCCCTGCGCGAACAGGTCACCCGCCGCCCCTTTGTCCGCTCGACCAACCTGGTGTGGGACAACAACCTTTATTGCAGCTCGCTGTTCGGCCACTTCAAGGAGGCCGTCAACCCCGGCGACTACACCCAGGGCAAGCTATGGCTCATGAACGGCAACCCGGTGACGCCCAACACCGCATTGCTGGTCTATCGGCTGAGCGATGGCCGGAGCGGCGCACTGACCACGCTGGACGGCTATCACCTGAGCAACATCCTGCGCCTGATCGGACGGCAGACCCTGTTGCTGTTGCAAGTGGGCAACAACTGGCTGTCCGCCGACGGCAAAGTGCACCAAGGCGCTCTCCCCCCGCTGCCGGTGGCGCAAAGCACGCTGAACTCATCGCGCTATGCCTTTTCGGTGTCGGCAGGATTTCCCGAGGGCGAGGTGTGGCGTTACATGGCGGACGAATACCCGCCCTTGTTCAGCCTGCTGATCTTTTTCGGCGCGGTGTCCGGCGCCATCGGCTACATCGTGCAGAAACGCTCCACATCACCGAGCCATGAAATGCTCCGCGCACTGGAGGCCGGAGAGTTCATTCCCTACTTCCAGCCGGTGGTCCACGGCGACAGCAAGCAATGGTCGGGAACCGAAGTGCTGATGCGCTGGAACCACCCGAAAGAAGGCCTGGTCCGCCCCGACCTGTTCATTCCCTTTGCCGAGCATTCAGGCCTGATCGTGCCGATGACCCGCTCACTGATGCAGCAGACCGCTGCCCTGCTGGGGCCGGTTTCGCCTGCGTTCGTCACGCCCTTCCACATCGGCATCAACATCAGCGCCCGCCACTGCCAGAACCTGGAACTGGTGCAGGACTGCCGTGAATTCCTCGCTGCGTTCGAGCCGGGCAGCATCCATCTGGTGCTGGAGCTCACAGAACGCGAACTGATCGAGCCCACCGACATCACCCACCGCCTCTTCTGCGAATTGCGCGAAGCGGGGGTGAAGATCGCCATCGACGACTTCGGCACCGGCCACTCGAGCCTGACTTACTTGCGCACGTTCAACGTCGACTTCCTGAAGATCGACCAGAGCTTCGTCGCCATGATCGGCCTCGACGCCTTGTCGCGGCATATCCTGGACAGCATCATCGAACTGTGCGCCAAGCTGGATCTGGGCATCGTCGCCGAAGGCGTGGAGACCGAAGAGCAAAGCCAATACCTGACGTTACATCACGTCAACTTCCTTCAAGGCTACCTGTACGGCAAACCCATGCCGGCGGCCGATTTCATTAACGCATTAACTCACCGTTAATTAGGCGTCCCATCCTTCCCCCTGTGGCCTGGCGCACCAATTTGAAACAAAACAACGCGATTGTTACATGAAGAAAAAGTCAGGATTTACTCTTGCGGCATTAACTACTACAATTTTTCTTACCTGTTGCAAGATAGACAGGTGAGCCAATTATCACCGAGTCGCTTCAAGGCTGACGTCCGAAGGCTTTGTTTGCGGTTGGTATCAGCCAAACACACTATTGGAGTAACGATATTGTCCAGACTCGCTGAATTTCGTGCAGCTGAAAAAGCCCTTCAGGAACAGCTCAAGCAGCTGGAATCGCTGAAGAACGATGCCGGGCTCAAGAAAGAAATCGAATTCGAAGAGAAGCTTCAGGGACTGATGAAGAGCTACGGCAAAGGCCTGAAGGACATCATCGCCATCCTCGATCCGAACCCGGCAAAATCCGGCCTGCAAGTGTCTGCAGCACCCAAGACCCGCCGCGCCCGCGTGGTCAAGGTGTACCAAAACCCGCACACCGGCGAACTGATCGAGACCAAAGGCGGCAACCACCGCGGCCTGAAAGCCTGGAAAGAACAGTACGGGGCAGCCACCGTCGATTCCTGGTTGCGCGGCTGATCTTGCGCCAACAGAAAAAGCCCTGCCGATGCAGGGCTTTTTTGTGGACAATATTTAACAAATGCAACGAATCCCGTCTGAAAAGTTGATCGGCCTTGCGCCTGGCGCACTATGAATTTGCAGCAGGATATTGCCGGCCGACTCGCGGTTATCTTTGTGCTTAATGCTTTCGGGTATCTAAAACGGTGCAGACCGCCCGGTCAGGTTTAAAGTTTCAAGCTGTTTCGTATCGACGCTATTTCGTCCGTGCTCTGTTTGAACATCTCGGCCTCTCCGGCATACGAAAGTACATAGGCCTTCTGAGCGTCGAGCGCAGCGACCAATGTTTGCGACAACACATGCCTGCCGTTTTCGGTGACCGTGCAGGTGGTCTCAAGTGCGGAAAGCGAACCCAGGACGGCTGAGTGGATCCTGTTGCACACACTCTGGTAGCCGCCCTGGAAGAAATCCTTCTGCACCGCTTTGCGCATCTCCAGCAGCACCCCTTGCAGGTTGACTTGATGGCCGGTTTCCACCTGGGTCATGGTCAACTCCATCACCATCACCTGATTCCCTTCGGCGTCGGTCTTCACCCCGCGCTGACGCGATACCTGCGGCGATGTGTCAGGCAGGGCCTCAACCTGCCAGCCGGCGGGCCAGGCGATCTCCGGCGCCTGGGCCACTGCCCCGGTGGCGCACAACGACAAGCCAAGAAAAACGAACAGCGATTTGAACGGTCGGATCATTGCGAAAGACACCGGCAGACTGAGCCGAGCAGTCTGAGCCCCGCCCTGCGGCAGGGCAAGCCTGCACGTGAGGTTTGGCGATGTCCCAAGGCATGCGTATCATTGCGCCATTCACTCGCCCCATTCGTCACGGAGGGCCCATGAGCCTGCACGAACTGAACACTTTCCCCGGCGTGACCGCCACCCCAGACAGCGCAACCCGCAACTTCGTCTTCAACCACACCATGCTGCGCGTAAAGGACATCACCCGGTCGCTGGACTTCTACACCCGCGTGCTCGGTTTCTCGCTGGTTGAAAAGCGCGACTTCCCGGAAGCCGAATTCAGCCTGTACTTCCTGGCGCTGGTCGACAAGGCGCAGATCCCGGCGGACGCCGCGGCCCGCACCGAATGGATGAAGTCGATCCCCGGCATCCTGGAACTGACCCACAACCACGGCACCGAGAACGACGCGGACTTCGCCTACCACAACGGCAACACCGACCCGCGCGGTTTCGGCCACATCTGCATCTCGGTGCCGGACATCGTTGCCGCCTGCGAGCGCTTCGAGGAACTGGGCTGCGACTTCCAGAAGCGCCTGACCGACGGCCGTATGAAAAGCCTGGCGTTCATCAAGGATCCGGACGGCTACTGGGTCGAAATCATCCAGCCGGCACCGCTGTAAAAAGCGCCCCAAAACGAAAAACCCCATGAGCGATCATGGGGTTTGTCGTTTCTGGCTAGAGGCTTATGCCGGGGCCGACGTGCGGATCAGGTGATCGAATGCGCTCAGGGAAGCCTTGGCGCCCTCGCCCACCGCGATCACGATCTGCTTGTACGGCACGGTGGTCACGTCGCCTGCGGCGAAGATGCCGTGGATCGACGTTTCGCCGCGGTTATCGACGATGATCTCACCGCGCGGCGACAACTCGATGGTGCCCTTGAGCCAATCGGTGTTGGGCAGCAGGCCGATCTGCACGAAGATCCCCTCCAGCTCGACGCTGCGCAATTCATCCGACTGACGATCCTTGTAGCGCAGGCCGTTGACCTTCTGCCCGTCGCCGGTGACCTCTGTGGTTTGCGCGCTGGTGATCACGGTCACGTTCGGCAGGCTGTGCAGCTTGCGCTGCAGTACCGCGTCGGCACGCAGCTGTACGTCGAACTCCAGCAAGGTCACGTGGGCCACGATGCCCGCCAGGTCGATGGCCGCTTCCACGCCGGAGTTGCCGCCGCCGATCACCGCCACGCGCTTGCCCTTGAACAACGGGCCGTCGCAGTGCGGGCAGTACGCCACGCCTTTGTTGCGGTATTCCTGCTCGCCCGGCACGTTCATTTCCCTCCAGCGCGCACCAGTGGCCAGAATGACGCTCTTGGCTTTCAGGCTCGCGCCGCTGGCGAAACGGACTTCGTGCAGCTCGCCGTTCTTGCCCGGGATCAGCTTGTCGGCGCGTTGCAGGTTCATGATGTCCACGTCGTATTGCTTGACGTGCTCCTCCAGCGCCACCGCCAGTTTCGGCCCTTCGGTCTCCTGTACGGAGATGAAGTTCTCGATGGCCATGGTGTCCAGCACCTGACCGCCGAAGCGTTCAGCGGCGACGCCGGTGCGGATGCCTTTGCGGGCTGCGTAGATGGCTGCCGAAGCGCCGGCCGGGCCACCGCCGACCACCAGCACATCGAAGGCCTCTTTGGCGCTGATCTTCTCGGCCTGACGCTCGATGGCGCCGGTGTCGAGCTTGGCGAGGATTTCCTCAAGGCCCATGCGGCCCTGACCGAAGTTCTCGCCGTTCAAGTAAATGCTCGGCACGGCCATGATCTTGCGGTCGTTGACTTCGTCCTGGAACAGCGCGCCGTCGATGGCGACATGGCGGATGTTCGGGTTCAGCACGGCCATCAGGTTCAGCGCCTGGACGACATCCGGGCAGTTCTGGCACGACAGCGAGAAGTACGTTTCGAAACTGAATTCGCCCTTGAGCGAACGGATCTGTTCGATCACCTCGGCGCTGGCCTTCGAAGGGTGACCGCCGACCTGCAGCAAGGCCAGTACCAACGAGGTGAATTCGTGGCCCATCGGAATGCCGGCGAAACGCAGGCTGATGTCCGCACCGGGGCGGTTGATCGAGAACGACGGTTTGCGGGCATCGTCGCCGCTGTCGATCAGGGTGATTTGGCTCGAAAGACTGGCGACGTCTTTCAGCAGTTCAAGCATTTCACGGGATTTCGCACCGTCGTCGAGAGAAGCGACGATCTCGATCGGCTGGGTGACCCGTTCCAGGTACGATTTCAACTGGGCTTTAAGATTGGCGTCCAACATACGGGCGATCTCCTGAACTTTCTTTGAGGCGAAAAAAAACGCCCGAGCGAATCTCGCCCGGGCGTTTTCATTGGGCGGTGCAGCTTACTTAGGTAGGTGCGGAGTTCCGCCCTGCATTGCGTGTCACAGACTTAGATCTTGCCGACCAGGTCCAGGGACGGAGCCAGAGTGGCCTCGCCTTCTTTCCACTTGGCCGGGCAGACTTCGCCTGGGTGGGCAGCGACGTACTGAGCGGCCTTGATCTTGCGCAGCAGCTCGGAAGCGTCACGGCCGACGCCGCCGTCGTTCAGTTCAACGATCTTGATCTGGCCTTCTGGGTTGATCACGAAGGTGCCGCGGTCCGCCAGGCCGGCTTCTTCGATCAGCACGTCGAAGTTGCGGGAGATGACGTGGGTCGGGTCGCCGATCATGGTGTACTGGATCTTGCCGATGGCTGGCGAGGTGTTGTGCCAGGCAGCGTGGGCGAAATGGGTGTCGGTGGAAACGCTGTAGATCTCTACGCCCAGTTTCTGGAAGGCTGCGTAGTTGTCGGCCAAGTCTTCCAGCTCGGTCGGGCAAACGAAGGTGAAGTCGGCTGGGTAGAAGAATACGACCGACCACTTGCCTTTCAGGTCAGCGTCCGAGACTTGCACGAAGTCGCCGTTTTTGAACGCGGTGGCTTTGAACGGTTTTACTTGGCTGTTGATGATAGGCATTGATGACTCTCCGTCAGGGGTTGTGAACTCGATGGGGTGAATCCTACCCACTCGCTCGACGGATGGCTCATTGGCAAACCTGATGCTGCTGATTTGTTTTCGCTATTAGCTGACTGTATTAATAGAAGAAAACGATATCTAAAGCGACGGCGGCTTATCCGTGATCCGAACCATCCCTTCAAAGGGGCTGGCTTCAACATAGCGCATGGCGGACTTCATATCCTTCCAGCCCACATAGCTCATCAGTGACTTGAGGTCCCAACCGCTCTGGTTCGCCCAGGTCGCGAAACCGCGGCGCAGCGAATGGGTGGTGTAGTGCTCGGCCTCGATGCCGGCGCGCTTGAGCGCCTGGCGCAGCAGCGGAATCACGCTGTTGGCGTGCAGCCCCTCCTCGCTCAGGTGCCCCCAGCGATCCACCCCGCGAAAGACCGGGCCGCGCACCAGGGCCGCCTCGGTGATCCATTCGATGTAAGCCTGCACCGGACACAGCTTGAGCAGCGCCGGCGCCTGGTAGGTCTTGCCCAGGTTCTCCCGGTCGCCCTTGCTGCGCGGCAGGTACACGGTGATGCCTTTGCCGGCGCGGGCCTGGACGTGCTCGATCTCGAGGCGGCACAGCTCGTCGCTGCGAAAGCCGCGCCAGAACCCCAGCAGAATCAGCGCCCGGTCACGGCAGGCCTTGAGCAACTGAGGCCGCTTCTGTTGAGCCCTGGCTTCGCTGATCTCCTGATCCAGCCAGGCCACCGCCTGTTCCAGGTGCTGCAGTTGCAAAGGCTCGGCCTGTTTCTCTTGGGCCGGATGCAGCGCGCGGATGCCCTTGAGCGTCTTGCGCACGAGCGGCGCCTTGGTCGGGTCGGCAAATCCCTGGCTGCTGTGCCATTGCGCCAGCGCCGATAGACGCAGCTTCAGCGTATTGATCGACAACACACCGGCATGGGCCACCAGGTAGCGGGCGACGCTTTCCGCCGTCGCGGGCAGGAAGCCGCCCCAGGTCACTTCGAAATGGGCGATGGCCGCGCGGTAGCTGCGGCGGGTGTTGTCACGGGTGGCGGCTTGCAGGTAGCGATCCAGATCGCTCATGGACGGGTTTCTCACAGGTGTACTGACGGACTGCGCACAACGCGCAATTCAGCGCTTCGCACGGGATAATACGAGTATATCCCGCCTCTTGATAATCAAACATTTAACTTATTTTTTGGCATGGTACACTGCATTTTTCATGGCATGTAGCACAGTACGTAAAGGTAGGTTCACTCATGGCCCGTGGTGGCATCAATAAGGCACTGGTTCAAGCGGCGCGGCTGGCGATTCTGGCCCGCGGAGAACACCCGAGCATCGACGCGGTACGCATCGAAATGGGCAATACCGGCTCGAAAACCACCATTCATCGCTATCTGAAGGAACTGGATGACGGGAGAGAACCCGTCGAAGCGCCGTCCGAACCGATCGACGACGAACTGACCGCCCTGGTCGCCCGCCTGGCGCAACGGCTCAAGGAGCAGGCACAGGAGCCGATCGAACAGGCCCGCGAGGCATTCGAAGAACAGCGCGAGGCGCTGGAGGCCGAGCTGAACCAGACCCGCCAGGCGCTGACGCAACTGGAACAGCAACACGACATCCAGAGTGCCGCACTGGCCCGCGAATCCGAAGCGCTGACCGACACCCGGTCGATGCTTCAGACGGAACAGACCCGCAACGCCGGACTGAACCAGGCACTGGCGGATTTTGAATTGCGCCTGAAGGACAAGGACGAACAGATCCGCTCGCTGGAAGAGAAGCACCTGCACGCCCGCGACGCCCTTGAGCACTACCGCAACGCCATCAAGGAACAGCGCGAACAGGAACAGAGCCGCCACGAAGGGCAAGTGCAGCAGTTGCAGATGGAATTGCGCCAGGCCCAGCAAAGCGCGCTGGTGCGCCAGGATGAAATCACCCAACTGCACCGTGACAACGAACGCCTGCTGACCGAAAACCGCGGTTCGCTACGTGAGCTCAGCCTGCTGCAGGATCAGCTCAAGCACAGCAACCAGCGCCAGGACCAGTTGTTCGAGCAAGCGTCCCGCGCCGACAGCGAACGCACCCTCCTCCAGGAACGCTTGCGCGTCGCCGCCCTGGAAAGCCAGACGCTCAAACAGAGCCTCGACGAACAGGCGCAACTCAATCAGGGACTGGAGAAGGAACTGACCAAGGCACAGGCCAGCCTGGAGGACAGCTTGCGCCTGGCCGCCACCGTGGCGGCAGCGGCAGACGCAGCCGAGCCGAAAGGCGCTTAAGCGCCGACCGGCGAACGCATGGTGACAAACTCTTCGGCCGCCGTCGGGTGAACCCCGATGGTGTCGTCGAAGTCACGCTTGGTGGCGCCGGCCTTCAGGGCGATGGCCAGCCCCTGCACGATCTCGCCGGCGTCCGGGCCGACCATGTGGCAGCCGAGCACTTTGTCGGTCTTGCCGTCGACCACCAGCTTCATCAGCGTGCGCTCCTGGCAATCGGTCAGGGTCAGCTTCATCGGGCGGAAGCGGCTTTCGAAGATCACAACGTCATGCCCGGCGCTCCTCGCCTCCTCTTCCGTCAGGCCGACGGTGCCGATGTTCGGCAGGCTGAACACCGCCGTCGGGATCATCTTGTAGTCCACCGGACGGTATTGCTCAGGCTTGAACAGACGCCGCGCCACCGCCATGCCTTCGGCCAGCGCCACCGGCGTCAGTTGCACGCGACCGATCACGTCGCCCAGGGCGAGAATCGAAGGCTCGCTGGTCTGGAACAGCTCATCGACCTTGACGAAGCCCTTGTCGTCCAGCGTGACGCCGGTGTTTTCCAGCCCCAGGTTATCCAGCATCGGACGCCGCCCCGTCGCGTAGAACACGCAATCGGCTTCCAGGACACGACCGTCCTTGAGGGTGGCCTTCAGGCTGCCGTCGGGTTGTTTCTCGATCCGCTCGATGTCGGCATTGAACTGCAGATCCATCCCGCGCTTGGTCAATTCTTCCTGCAAATGCTTGCGCACCGAACCGTCGAAGCCGCGCAGGAACAGATCGCCGCGGTACAGCAGCGTCGTGTCCGCACCCAGACCGTGGAAAATCCCGGCGAACTCGACCGCGATGTAGCCACCGCCCACCACCAGTACCCGTTTCGGCAGTTCCTTGAGGAAGAAGGCCTCATTGGAGCTGATCGCATGCTCGCGCCCCGGAATCTCCGGCACCTGCGGCCAGCCGCCGGTGGCGATGAGGATGTGCTTCGCCGTGAAGCGCTCACCGTTGACCTCGACCTGATGCGGGTCGACGATCTTCGCGTGACCTTCGTGCAGGGTCACGCCGCTGTTGACCAGCAGGTTGCGGTAAATGCCGTTCAGGCGATTGATCTCACGGTCCTTGTTGGCGATCAGCGTCGCCCAATCGAAATCGGCCTCGCCCAGATTCCAGCCGAAGCCCGACGATTGCTCGAAGTCTTCGGCGAAATGCGCGCCATAGACCAACAGTTTCTTCGGCACGCAGCCGACGTTGACGCAGGTGCCGCCCAGGTAGCGGCTCTCGGCCACGGCGACTTTCGCACCGAACCCCGCCGCAAAGCGCGCAGCGCGCACACCGCCGGAACCGGCGCCGATCACATAAAGGTCAAAATCGTAGGCCATATCTCTCTCCTTGACAGCTCACCAGCATACCCGCAGTCGTTCATTGGGCAAGCGCTGCCATCCAAATGGGGCCGGAAAATGAAAAAACCACCCGAAGGTGGTTTTTTCGTGCAGACGCGACAGTCGCTTATCAGTAAGCCTTGCCGGTCTTGTAGAAGTTCTCGAAGCAGAAGTTGGTCGCCTCGATGTAGCCTTCGGCGCCGCCGCAGTCGAAACGCTTGCCCTTGAACTTGTAAGCCATGACGCAGCCGTTCTGGGCCTGCTTCATCAGAGCGTCGGTGATCTGGATCTCGCCGCCCTTGCCTGGCTCTGTCTGCTCGATCAGGTCGAAGATGTCCGGGGTCAGGATGTAGCGGCCGATGATCGCCAGGTTGGACGGCGCGTCTTCCGGTTTTGGCTTCTCGACCATGCTGTGCACGCGGTAGATGTCGTCACGGATCATTTCGCCGGCGATCACGCCGTACTTGTTGGTTTCCTGAGGATCGACTTCCTGGATCGCAACGATGGAGCAGCGGAACTGCTTGTACAGCTTGACCATCTGGGTCAGCACGCCGTCGTCTTCGAGGTTGACGCACAGGTCGTCCGCCAGCACCACGGCGAACGGCTCGTCGCCGATCAGCGGACGGCCGGTCAGGATCGCGTGGCCCAGGCCTTTCATTTCGGTCTGACGGGTGTACGAGAAAGAGCACTCGTCCAGCAGACGGCGGATGCCGACCAGGTATTTTTCCTTGTCGGTGCCTTTGATCTGGTTTTCCAGCTCGTAGCTGATGTCGAAGTGGTCTTCCAGGGCGCGCTTGCCGCGGCCGGTGACGATGGAGATCTCGGTCAGGCCGGCTTCCAGGGCCTCTTCGACGCCGTACTGGATCAGTGGCTTGTTTACCACCGGCAGCATTTCCTTGGGCATGGCTTTAGTCGCTGGCAGGAAGCGAGTACCGTAACCGGCTGCTGGGAACAAGCATTTCTTGATCATATAAGTCCTTGAAAGGGCTGTGTGTACGAGTTTCGGCGCAGTCTAATCAGGCGGCGTGCACCTTACAATGCCCCGCACTGGCTAACCGACGCCAACATAGAGAAATATTCCGGCCGATAGTTCCATAGCCGCTTCAAGACTGCGCAATCAGCGTAGCTCAAATCAGCCGATGCGCCGTTTTGCCGGTATCATGGCGCCTTTGAACCAGCCGACGAGACAGAGAGATGGCCGCAGCAAAAAGCATCAACGGGTATTTGGTCAGCCAGGCGAAAGACGGCCAGTGGTGGATCAGCAACGCCAAGGGCGAGCAGGTCGTCGGCCCGCTGCCCACCGAGGCGATGGCGGTCGAGGTGGCTGCCGTGTTCGAAGACACCCCGCCAGGCCCTAAACGCCGAGGCGACGATCAGGACTGAGCTGCATCGAAGTCCCCAGGCCCTGCCGTTGCGCAGGGCTTTTTTGAGCCGTCCCTGCGGGGACTGGCCAATCGCTATAACCTTTTCGCGCCAACGCTGTCAGATCGTTTGGCCACCCTTTTTTGCAAGGATGAATGTGTCATGACCGCCCTCTTCAGAACCCTGCCGCTGATCGCCCTGCTGGCCCTGGCCGGTTGCGCCTCCTCGCAGCCCACCTACCTGGACGACGGCGAACAAGGCCTGAGCATCGATTGCTCCGGCGAAGCCAATTCCTGGGCCAGTTGCTACGAGAAGGCCGACGACTCCTGCGCCGGCACCGGCTACCGCATCATCGGCACCGACGGCACGCCGTCCGCCCGGGACAGCGACAAGACCCTGGGGCTCGACGTCGGCAACTACAAGACCCGCAGCGTCGTGGTGGTCTGCAAGTAGGCCTACAGGTGGATCTCCGCGAACTTGACCCCCAATCCGCGCACCACGTCGATCAGGTCGTCGAGCCGGCTGAAGGACTCGACCTCATCGTTGTCGTCCACCAGGAAGTAGCTGCGTCCGCCGCTCTTCTTGAAGAACACGATCCACTCCCCCAGGTTCGCCGGGTTCTGGATCACGTGGGTGGCAGAGATCAGGCCCTCTGCATGCCGTTCGCGCACTTGTTCCCGCTTCATGCCTCTCTCCAGAAATGACGAAGCCGCCAAGGGCTCCTTGACGGCTCCGATGCCGACCGCCGGCAGTCTATCAGCCCGAGATGCAGGCGTTGGCGGCGTTGCGCACATCCCGGGGGCGCACAGGGACGTTGGACATGCGCTCGTGCAGCTTGATGCTGCTGCCGCCGGAGCGCTCCTCGATGTCGAACACCGCCGCAGGGCCCGAAGACAGCTTGCCGGGCACGATCACCCGAACGCCGTCCTTATGGGGCTCGACCTGCAAGGCGCCGCGGGTGTCCGCCAGCCTTTGCGCCAGGCACCCGGCATATTCATGGGGTTTCTTGCCGGAAATCACGTTCATGGTCGGCAACGTGGCGTCGATCTCCGAAACGCTCGCGCAACCGCTCATTGCCAACACCGCCGGCAGCCAAACCGCACCCCACTTCATACATTTCCTCCAATAAAGCCCCTCCGACAGCACGAATGCCGTTTTTCTCCGGGGGCCTGTTGCGTTTATCGCGCATCGCACCGCGAAAATCCGTTTTAAATTGTCAAAGCAGCGCCCGACGGCGGGATAATAACCCGTCCGGGCTGATAAACTGCGCCCACAGCCCATGCTATCGTTTTGATTTAGCAGAAAAAGCCCTTCTGGAGGCGCCCATGAAATTCATTCACCAGCGCGAGCACCTCAACGAAGACGATATCGTCGTCATCCAGTGCTCGCAGACCTGCAACATCCGCCTGATGAACGACGCCAACTTCCGCAGCTTCAAGAACGGCGGCCGTCACACCTATCACGGCGGCGCCTTCGACAAGTTTCCGGCGCGCATCACCGCCCCCAGCACCGGCTACTGGAACATCACCATCGACACCGTCAGCCGCCGGGCGATCAGCGTGACCCGCAAGCCGAACCTGACGCACTCGATCAAGATCATCCGCCGCTCCAGCTCCAAACTCAGCTGAGCCGCCCCTCATTCCTGGACAGGCAGACACTTCCGTGGCCCAAACGACCAAATACGTCATCAAGTACAAACTCAACGGCGAACGTCGCTTCGAATTCGCGCAACTGGAAAAAGGCACGCCGGACGAAGCCGAGGCTGCCCTTAAGGCCCTGCACGGGCAGAGCGGCGACGTGATCAGCGACATCAGCGTCAGCAAGGCGCTGTAAGGCGCGGGCGGACATTCGACCGCAAGCAGCGGAGTGCCGCGAGACGGGCATCCGCCCAGACTGACCGCTTCGATCTGCGCCAAGGAGCCGGAATGTCGAACCCGCCCACCCCTTCCCCGCTGGATTCGCTCGACTGGTTCGAGCTAGAGCGGCAGCTGGATCAAGACGGCTGCGCCATCATCCGCAACCTGTTGCGCCCGGAAACCTGCGACCGCCTGAGAGCGCTCTACCCGCAATCCGAACCGTTCCGCTCGCAGGTCATCATGGCGCGCCACGGTTTCGGCCGCGGCGAATACAAATACTTCGGCTACCCGCTGCCACCATTGGTCGAACGCCTGCGAAGCGCGCTCTATCCGCGCCTCGTGCCGTTGGCCAACCGCTGGTACGAGCGGATGGGACTGGAGGAACGCTTCCCCGGCGATCATGCGCAGTTCCTGGAGCGCTGCCATGCTGCCGGACAATGCCGTCCTACACCGCTCTTGCTGCAATACGGCCCGCAGGACTACAACTGCCTGCACCAGGATCTGTACGGTGAGCACGTCTTTCCGCTGCAAGTGGCGATTCTGCTGTCGGAGCCGGGGCAGGACTTCATCGGCGGCGAATTCGTCCTCACCGAGCAGCGCCCACGCATGCAGTCCCGCCCGCAGGTCATGGACCTGAAGCAGGGCGACGCCTTGATCTTCGCCGTCAACCAGCGGCCGGTCAAAGGCGTGCGCGGCGACTACCGGGTGACCATGCGTCACGGCGTCAGTCGCCTGCACAGCGGCACACGGCATACTCTCGGGATCATCTTTCACGACGCGACATGACGGCCATGCAACCGACAACCCTCGACCTGTTCGCCGACACCGAACCACAACCGCCGCGCACCGAGCAGATCGGCGAGCAGTCGTGGTGGCTGCGGGGGTTCGCCCTGCCTTGTGTCGATCCGTTGCTCGCCGCGCTGGACAGGATCCTCAGCGAAGCGCCGCTGCGCCACATGATGACGCCCGGTGGCTTCAGCATGTCAGTGGCCACCAGCAGCTGCGGCGCACTGGGCTGGATCACCGACCGCAGCGGCTATCGCTACTCGCCTGTGGATCCGCTCAGCCAACAGCCCTGGCCGGCGATGCCGGCGGCGTTCTCCGATCTGGCGCAAGCGGCGGCGGCAGAGGCAGGATTTGCCGGATTCACGCCGGATTCCTGCCTGATCAACCGCTATGTTCCCGGCGCGAAGATGTCGTTGCACCAGGACAAAGACGAAAAGGACTACGCCGAACCGATCGTTTCCCTCTCGCTCGGGTTGCCGGCGACGTTTCTGTTCGGCGGTTTCGCCCGTGCCGACGGCACCCGGCGCATCCCGCTGCTGCACGGCGACATGGTGATCTGGGGCGGCGTCGACCGTCTGCGCTACCACGGTGTGCTGCCGGTCAAGCCCGGCCTTCACCCGCGCCTGGGCGAGCAACGGCTGAACCTGACCTTCCGCTGCGCCGGATCCTCGCGCAGAATTTGACCGCAAGCCCCGGAGTGTTGCCGTCAGCCAGGCTGGTTAACCTGAATCAAACAGGTCAACGGACGAACCATCATGAAAACGCTTTGCGCGACACCGAACACTGAAGACGATCCACGCTGGGCCGCCGTCCTCGCCCGAGATCCCCGGGCGGACGGGCAGTTCGTGTATGCCGTGAAAACCACCGGCGTCTACTGCCGTCCCAGCAGCCTGGCACGCCTGCCCAAGCCGCAGAACGTGGAGTTCTTCGATACCGCGCAAGAGGCCGAAGCGGCGGGCTATCGCCCCAGCAAACGGGCGGGCAAGGATCAGAGCAGCATGGCCGCCCAGCATGCGGCAACGGTGGCGGCGGCGTGCCGGCGGATCGAGTCGGCCGAACACCTGCCGCCGCTCAATGAATTGGCCGAGGCCGCCGGCCTGAGCCCGTTCCACTTTCACCGGGTGTTCAAGGCCGTCACCGGCCTGACGCCCAAGGGATACGGCGCGGCCCATCGCTCCCGCAAGGTCCGGGAGCGGTTGGCGGACAGCGGGACGGTCACCGATGCGCTCTACGATGCCGGATTCAACTCCAACAGCCGCTTCTACGAGAGCGCCGACCAGATGCTGGGCATGACGCCCGGCGATTACCGTGCAGCGGGCAGGAACAACGACATCCGCTTCGCCGTCGGCCAATGCTCGCTGGGGGCGATTCTGGTGGCGCAGAGCGAGCGCGGGGTTTGCGCGATCCTGCTGGGAGATGACCCGCACCAACTGGTGTGCGACCTGCAGGACAAATTCCGTCAGGCCAACCTGATCGGTGCGGACAGCGGATTCGAGCAGTTGATCGCCAGCGTCGTGGGTTTCATCGAGGCACCGGCGCTGGGCCTCGACCTGCCGCTGGACGTGCGCGGCACAGCGTTTCAGGAGCGGGTCTGGCAGGCGCTGCGGGACATTGCGCCCGGCAGCACCGCCAGCTACGCCGACATCGCCCAGCGCATCGGCGCGCCCAAGGCCGTGCGCGCCGTGGCCCAGGCGTGCGGCGCCAACAGCCTGGCGGTGGCCATTCCCTGCCATCGCGTGGTGCGCAGCGACGGCAACCTGTCGGGCTACCGCTGGGGCGTGGAACGCAAGCGTGCGCTGCTTGAGCGCGAAGCCCAGCCTTAGCGGATGCCGATGTGGACCGCCACCGAGTCGGGGCCGGTATAGGCCTCGAAGTCGGTGGCGTAACGCCGCTCGACCTGAGGGTTATCCTCGAAATAGCGCCAGATCCGGCCCCACGTGGCGATGACCGCCTCGGGCAGCGCGCCATGCCCTTCGAACACCAGGTAGTCGCCGCTCTCGATCCGCACCGTTTCGAAGTCGGTGCTGTCCCGATCGAGGATCGCGACGCCCGCCGTCACATCGAACGCCCCCGACGCATCCGACTCATAGGCCGAATACACGCCATAGACCGGTGATTCGGTCTGTTTGCCGGGAATGACGGCCGCCAGCCCTGCCTTATGGAACCGATCCCACATCGGGCCGATCTTCGCGGTGTGCCCGTCATGTTCGGCGAGGTTGGTGGTACGTACCCGCAGCCCCGCGACCGTGAAACCATTGACGTAAAGTTGCTTGAGATCCATCGAATGCGCCGCTCCATGTGCCTGAACGCGGCCCCGCAGGGCCGGGAAGGCGCTTACTGTGTCAGCGATTGACGTCCACCACAACCCGTCCGCGCAACTGGCCGGCCAGCAGCTTCGGCGCTGCGGCGATGGCCTCGCTCAGGGCGATCTCGTGGCTGATCAGCGGCAACAGGGCGAAGTCCAGGTCTTTGGCCAGGCGGTTCCAGGCTTCGATCCGCCGGGCCTTGGGCTGGGTCACGCTGTTGATGCCGGCCAGCGTCACGCCGCGCAGGATGAAGGGCGCCACCGACGCAGGGAAATCCATGCCCTGGGCCAGTCCGCAGGCGGCGACCGTGCCTTCGGCGCGGGTACTGGCGCAGGCGTTGGCCAAGGTGTGGCTGCCCACCGAATCGATCACGGCCGCCCAGCGCTCCTTGGCCAGAGGCCGGCCGGGCTCGGACAAGGTCGCCCGGTCGAGGATCTCGCCGGCACCCAGTCGTTTCAGGTATTCGTGCTCGGAGAGGCGACCGGTGGACGCCACCACGCGATACCCGAGCCGGTTCAGCAAGGCGATGGCGAAACTGCCGACACCGCCGTTGGCGCCGGTCACCAGCACCTCGCCCTGCGCCGGCGTCACGCCGTTGCGCTCCAGCGCCATGATGCACAGCATGGCCGTGTAGCCGGCGGTGCCGATGGCCATGGCCTGCGCGGCGGAGAACGCGTCGGGCAGCGGTATCAGCCAGTCGCCGTTGAGCCGCGCCTTCTGCGCCAGGCCGCCCCAATGGCTTTCGCCCACGCCCCAGCCGTTGAGCAGCACCTGATCGCCGGCCTTGTGGTCCGGGTGCGAACTGGCCTCCACGGTGCCCGCCAGATCGATCCCCGGCACCATCGGGAACTGGCGCACCACGGGGCTGCTGCCGGTGATCGCCAACCCGTCCTTGAAGTTCAGTGTGCTGTACGCCACGCGCACCGTCACATTGCCGTCCGGCAGTTGACCGTCGTCGAGGGTTTGCAGGCTGGCGCGGTAACCGCTGTCGTCTTTGTCGATCAGAATGCCGTTGAACATGACTGCCTCGCTGGGAAGGTTTCGGGGTCGTGGCATTCAAATACCACACTGCAACACATTGCCACACACGACTTTGCGCCAATCGGCAAATCCGCCGGGTGATTCCATGGCGGGCGGCTATGCTTTTTCGACGATCCCTTCGCCCCCGAAAACCTCATGTCGATGGAGCTGACAATGACCCGTCCCCGTTGGTTTCTCGCCTGTCTCATGCTGTGCCTTTTCGCCTTGGGCAGTGCCTGGGCCGCGCCGGCTCCCGCGAGCAAAGGCACGGGCACGGCCACCGACGAGCCGACATGGCCGCAAGTCATCACCAGCGGCGCCGCCAAGCTGACGGTCTACCAGCCGCAGCTCGACAGTTGGGACGGCTACACCCTCAAGGCCCGCGCCGCCGTCGAAGCCACCGGCGCCGACGGCAAGTCCATCTACGGCGTCGTCCAGTTCAGCGCCCACACGCTGGTGGACAAGGCCACGCGCTGGGTCGCCCTCGATCAGTACAACATTATCAAGGCCGACTTCCCGTCCGATGCGAGCCAGGCCGCCACCTGGGTCACCGCGCTGCAAAAGGATGCCGCCAACCGCAAGAAAACCATTTCCCTCGATCAGCTGGAGGCCGCCGTCGGGGTGCTTGCCGCCGAGCAGAAGGCCGACGCCGCGCCGCTGGAGAACACCCCGCCTGCCATCCTCAGCTCGGACGTCCCGGCGCTGCTGGTGTACATCGACGGCGAACCAGCCTACCGACCGGTGGAAGGCACCGGGCTGCAACGGGTGATCAACACCCGGCCGCTGCTGCTCAAGGACGATCAAGGCAAGCATTACCTGCACGTGTTCGACGGCTGGATGGCCGCGGACCGGTTGAACGGCGACTATTCGCGCCTGGCCTCCCCGCCCGCCGGCCTGGAGAAGGCCAAGAAAGCCGCGATCGACAGCCGCCAGGTGGACCTGCTGACCGGCCAAGGCGATCCCAAGGCCAAGGCGCCGAGCCTGGCCAAACCGCCGCAGCCGAAAATCTTCATCGCCACCACGCCGACCGAACTGATCGTCACCGACGGCGCGGCGCAATGGCAGCCGATCCAGGGCACGCGCCTGCTGTATGTCAGCAACACCACCGGGCACATCTTCAAGGAGATCGGCGACCAGAACAGCTACGTGCTGATTTCCGGGCGCTGGTTCCGAGCCGCCGACATGAACGGCCCCTGGACCTTCACCCCGGCCGACAAGCTGCCAGCGGACTTCGCCAACATTCCCGACGACAGCCCGAAAGAAAACGTCAAGGCTTCGGTGGCCGGCACGCCGCAGGCCAAGGAAGCGGCCATCGCCGCGACCATCCCGCAGACCTCGGCGATCAAGAAAAGCGCAGTGAAGATGACCGCCCCCGCCTTCGATGGCGAACCTCAGCTCAAGGCCATCACCGGCACCCCGCTGCAGTACGTGGTCAACAGCGCCACGCCGATCATCCGGGTCGACACCGACAGCTGGTACGCCGTGGAGAACGGCATCTGGTTCACGGCCACAAGCGTCAACGGGCCGTGGACGGTCGCAGGCTCCGTGCCGGCGGTGATCTATTCGATCCCGCCCAGCTCACCCATGCACTACCTCACCTACGTCAAAGTCTACGAATCGAGCGGCGACACGGTGGTGGTCGGCTACACGCCCGGCTACCAGGGCTCCACGCTGGATCCGGCCACGGGCGTGGTGGTCTACGGCACCGGGTATCCGTACACGCCCTGGGTCGGCAGCGTGTGGTACGGACCTCCGGTGACGTACGGCTTCGGCGTCGCCATCCGCTACACGCCGTGGACCGGTTGGACCTTCGGTTTCGGCTTCGGCTGGAGCTGGGGCGGCAGCACCGTGGCGATGGGCTGGGGCTGGGGCGCCTATCCGTGGTGGGGCAACTACGGCTGGGGCTATGCCTGGGGCCCGCGCCTGTATCCGGCGCCGCTGGCCTGGGGTGGCGCCGCCTACGGCTACCGTGGCGGCGCCGTTGCCTGGGGCCCGGGCGGTTGGGCAGGCACCACCGGCAATATCTACAGGCAATGGGGCGACCGGGCGACGGTGAGCCGTTATGGCGGCGGCTACAACGCCTGGACCGGCAACCGCTGGGCGGGACAGGTCGGGGCCTCCTACAACTCACGCACCGGCGTCTCGGCGGCGGGCCAGCGCGGCGCGGTGCACAACGTCTACACCGGCAACTACGCCGCCGGGCGCAGTGGCGCGGCGGTCGGCCCCGAAGGCGGCGCCATCGCCGGACAGCGGGTGACGGCCGGCAATGCGCGCACCGGCACCCAGGTCACCGCCAGCCGGGGCGCCGTGTACAACCCCAACACCGGCAACACCACCCAGTACGGCGGGATCCGCGGGCGCGACGGCGGCGCCGCGCGCATCGGCGACAACGTGTATGCCGGGCACGACGGCAATGTCTACAAGAAAACCGACGACGGCTGGCAATCGATGGTCAAGGGCGGCGCCACCCGCGCGCCGGTCAACAACACCGCGCAACTGCAGAACCTCAACCGCGAATCCGCCGCCCGCAACTTCGGTAATCAGCGCCTGAACGAATTCCACGATTCCTCGCGGGTCATGAACCGTTCGTTCGGGGGCGGCGGTGGTGGCGGGTTCCACCGACGCTGAAGGCCGCAAATCCCGGCTGGCCTTGCAGCCGGGTTTGCTGGTACAAAACCGGCTCTGCCGTCCCTGCCCGTTTTGTCGTTCGGAGAACCCTTTCCATGAGCCAATGGCCAGACACCCGCATTCTTGACCTCTTCGGCATTGAACTGCCGATCATCCAGGGCCCGATGGCCGGCGCCACGAACGCTTCCATGGTGATCGCCGCGTGCAACGCCGGCGGCCTCGGTTCGATGCCTGCCGCGATGCTGAGCCTCGACCAGTTGCGTGAAGCATTGAGAAACATCCGCCAGGGCACGTCGAAGCCGTTCAACGTCAACTTCTTCTGCCACCAGCCGCCGGCCCCCGACGAGCAGCGCGCCCGGGACTGGAAAGACCTGCTTGAACCCTACTACCGCGAACTGGGCGTCGATTTCGACGCGCCGACACCGGTGTCCAACCGCGCACCCTTCGATGCGGCAGCGTGCGAGGTGCTGGAAGAATTCAAGCCTGAAGTGGTGAGCTTCCACTTCGGCCTGCCGGAGAAAGCCCTGCTGGAGCGGGTCAAGGCCACCGGCGCGAAGATCCTGTCGTCGGCCACCACCGTCGATGAGGCCGTGTGGCTCGAGCAGAACGGCTGCGATGCGATCATCGCCATGGGCTACGAGGCCGGCGGCCATCGCGGGATGTTCCTCAGCGATGACCTGAGCAGCCAGGTCGGCACCTTCGCCCTCGTGCCGCAGGTGGTGGACGCGGTGAACGTACCGGTGATCGCCGCCGGCGCGATTGCCGACGCGCGGGGCGTTGCCGCCGCCTTCATGCTGGGCGCCTCGGCGGCGCAGGTCGGCACCGCCTATCTGTTCACGCCGGAGGCCAAGATCAGCGCCTCGCACCACAAGGCCTTGCGCACCGCCAAGGAAAGCGAGACCGCCATCACCAACCTGTTCACCGGCCGCCCGGCGCGGGGCATCCTCAACCGGGTGATGCGCGAAGTGGGCCCGATGTCGGCCAAGGCGCCGGCGTTTCCGCTGGCCGGCGGTGCGCTGATGCCGCTGCGGGCCAAGGCCGAAGCCGAGTTCAGCAACCTGTGGGCCGGCCAGGCGTTCACGCTCGGGCGGGACATCGGCACCGCAGAGCTGACCCGGCAACTGGCCGAAGGCGCGTTGGCGAAACTGGCGGGCCGATGATCCCGAGCGGGCGCAGGCTCAGCCCCTTCGTCCGGCACCGAATCGCGCTTTCCGTTTGAAGGCATTTCGCTATATAGTCACCTATATAGCGAATCACCCCTCGCATCGGCGCAGTCCACCTCCAACAACAACTGCGCACTGCACACGCCAACCACGGAGCTGTTACATGACCATTCGTGCCTCACGTTTTGCCCCCGCTTGCCTGGCTTCCCTGATCGCCGTCTTCACCCTGGGCAGCGCTCAGGCCGATGAAGTGCAAGTGGCCGTCGCGGCGAACTTCACCGCGCCGATCCAGGCCATCGCCGCCGATTTCGAGAAAGACACCGGGCACAAACTGGTGGCCGCCTACGGCGCCACCGGCCAGTTCTACACCCAGATCAAGAACGGCGCGCCGTTCGAAGTGTTCCTGTCCGCCGACGACACCACGCCGGAAAAGCTCGAGAAGGAAGGCGACACCGTCAAGGGCTCGCGTTTCACCTACGCCGTCGGCACCCTGGCGCTGTGGTCGGCCAAGGAAGGTTATGTCGACGCCAAGGGTGACGTCCTGAAGAAGAACGAGTACCAGCACCTGTCCATCGCCAACCCGAAAGCCGCGCCTTACGGCCTGGCCGCCACCCAGGTGCTGGACAAGCTGAAACTGACCGACGCCACCAAGGCCAAGATCGTCGAAGGCCAGAACATCACCCAGGCCTATCAGTTCGTGTCCACCGGCAACGCCGAGCTGGGCTTCGTCGCCCTGTCGCAGATCTACAAGGACGGCAAAGTCAGCAGCGGTTCGGCATGGATCGTTCCGGCCAGCCTGCACGATCCGATCAGGCAGGACGCGGTGATCCTGAACAAAGGCAAGGACAGCGCCGCCGCCAAGGCCCTGGTGGATTACCTCAAAGGCCCGAAAGCCGCTGCGGTGATCAAGTCCTACGGTTACCAGCTGTAAATGTCGCTGACGAGTGCCGATTTCGCGGCGATCTGGCTGACCCTGAAGCTGGCGTCCCTGACCACCGCGATCTTGCTGGTGGTCGGCACTCCGATTGCCCTGTGGTTGTCGCGTAGCCGCTCCTGGCTGCGCGGCCCCGTCGGTGCGGTGGTGGCCCTGCCCCTGGTGCTGCCGCCGACCGTCATTGGCTTCTACCTGCTGCTGGCGCTGGGCCCCAACGGGTTCATCGGCCAGTTCACCCAATGGTTGGGGTTCGGCACCCTGACATTCAGTTTCACCGGCCTCGTGGTCGGCTCAGTGCTGTATTCCATGCCGTTCGTGGTGCAGCCGCTGCAGAACGCCTTTTCCGCCATCGGCACCCGCCCGCTGGAAGTGGCCGCGACCTTGCGCGCCAATCCCTGGGACACGTTCTTCAGCGTGATCCTGCCGCTGGCCCGCCCCGGCTTCATCACCGCCGCGATCCTCGGGTTTGCCCACACCGTCGGCGAATTCGGCGTGGTGCTGATGATCGGCGGCAACATTCCCGACAAGACCCGCGTGGTCTCGGTGCAGATCTACGACCACGTCGAGGCCATGGAATATGCGCAGGCCCATTGGCTGGCCGGGGCCATGCTGGTGTTTTCGTTCCTGGTGCTGCTGGCGCTCTATTCCAGCCGCAAGACCCGCGCCGGCTGGAGCTGACGGATGATCGACGCGCGCTTGACCCTCTCCTACTCCGGCTTCAGCCTGGACGTCGACCTGCAGTTGCCCGGCCGCGGCGTGACGGCGCTGTTCGGCCAGTCCGGGTCGGGCAAGACCACCTGCCTGCGCTGCATCGCGGGCCTGGAGCGAGCCGAGAAGGCCTTCATCCGGATCAACGACGAAGTCTGGCAGGACAGCGACAAAGGCCTGTTCGTGCCCCCGCACAAGCGGGCGCTGGGCTACGTGTTCCAGGAGGCGAGCCTGTTCCCGCACCTGTCGGTGCTGGCCAATCTGCAGTTCGGCCTCAAGCGCATCGCCCGGCCGCAGCGCCGGGTCGATCTGCGCCAGGCCACCGAACTGCTGGGGATCGGCCACTTGCTGAACCGGCACCCGCAGCATTTGTCCGGCGGCGAGCGCCAGCGCGTCGGCATCGCCCGGGCGCTGCTGACCAGCCCGAAGCTGCTGCTGATGGACGAGCCCTTGGCCGCCCTCGACAGCCAGCGCAAAAACGAAATCCTGCCTTACCTGCAACGCCTGCACGACGAACTGGACATTCCGGTGCTGTACGTCAGCCATGCCCAGGACGAAGTGGCGCGGCTGGCCGATCACCTGGTGCTGCTCAGCGGCGGCCGGGCGCTGGCCAGCGGCCCGATCGGCGAAACCCTGGCCCGCCTCGACCTGCCGCTGGCCCAGGGCGACGATGCCGGCGTGGTGATCGAAGGCCAGGTCAGTGCCTACGACGCCGGCTATCAATTGCTCAGCCTGCAATTGCCGAACACCCGGATGAACATCCGCGTGCCCCATGCGCCGATGGACATCGGCCAACCGCTGCGCTGCAAGGTGCAGGCCCGGGACATCAGCCTGTCGCTGCAGGATCCGGAACACAGCAGCATCCTCAACCGACTGCCGGTCACCGTGGTCAGCGAACTGGCCGGGGACAACGCCGCGCACGTCCTGATCCGCCTGGACGCCGGCGGCACGCCGCTGCTGGCGCGGATCACGCGGTTCTCCCGGGATCAGCTGGGCGTGCACCCGGGCCAACGCCTCTGGGCACAGATCAAGGCCGTAGCCGTACTGGCGTAAATCGTTCGCACGTCGACGGGCGGGCGCGGTCAATCGCCATGACAGCCCGAACCGCCACCAGGACGTCCGACATGGCCGATACCGTCCACACCGACCCATTGCCGCCTGGCCTGCATTACGTCGATGACAGCGGGCCCGGCATCACCCGCAAGCAGGTGCGCGGCAGCTTCCGCTACTTCGACCCGGCGGGCCGGCGCATCACCGACCCGGACGAGATCCAGCGCATCAATGCCTTGGCGGTTCCGCCGGCGTACCTCGATGTGTGGATCTGCCCCGACGCCCACGGCCACCTGCAAGCCACCGGACGCGATGCCCGGGGCCGCAAGCAGTACCGCTATCACCCGCGCTGGCGCGAAGTGCGCGATGCCGACAAGTACGCCCGGCTGCGCGCGTTCGGCCTGGCGCTGCCGAAACTGCGCAAACGGCTCGAAGCCATGCTGTTGCCGCCCGGCTTCAGCCGCGACAAGGTCATGGCCACGGTCATCACGCTGCTGGACGCCACGCTGATCCGCGTCGGCAATGCGCAGTACGCACGGCACAACCGCTCGTACGGCCTGACCACCCTGCGCAACCGGCACGTCGAGGTCAACGGCAGCGCGATCCTGTTCCAGTTCCGCGGCAAGAGCGGCATCGAGCACCGGATCACCGTCCGGGACCGGCGCCTGGCGCGGATCATCCGGCGCTGCCTCGAACTGCCCGGCCAGAACCTGTTCCAGTACCTGGACGAAAACGGCGAGCGGCACACCGTCACCTCCTCCGACGTCAATGCCTGCCTGCAAGCCCTGACCGGCGCCGAGTTCACCGCCAAGGACTACCGCACCTGGGCCGGCAGCGCCCTGGCGTTGGCGGTTCTGCGCGAACAGCGGTGGGACTCCGAAGCCGAAGCAAAGCGCCAGGTGGTGGAGATGATCAAGCAGGTCGCCCGCGCGCTGGGCAACACGCCGGCGGTGTGCCGCAAGTGCTACATCCACCCGGCGGTGATCGATCGGTTCATGCTCGGCGAACTGGCCGGGCTGCCGCGCCCGCGCATGCGCAAGGGCCTGCGCGCCGAAGAGGTCGCCCTGGCGATGTTCCTGGAACGCGAAGGCATGACGGAGGTGGTTTAAGCCGCTGGCCGACGAACCGGCCTGTCCGTCTTTTGCACGTTCGGCACAGGGTTCTATAGTTGATCTGACACGAATTCGCTGTGGTGACGCCATGGAAGACATTTTCATCGTCAAGCGCTGCAACCGGATCATCATCCACGGGCGGCGCGCCGGGGAAAGCCTGCACGAACCCGCCGAGGCCATCGGCTGGTTCCGCATCTGCGACACGCGCACCGGCGGATTCATCGGCGACGGCTACGACCTTGAGGACGACGCCCGGCGCGAATGCCGCCGGCTCAACGCAGCCAGCTCACCGTTACCGGCCCGCCAGAACCGCGGCTGATGCGGCTGTTTTGCGGGTCTATACTGAAACCAGCTGAAGGAGCGGCGCCCCATGGCGGAGAGCTCGCGCGTCGCGGGCTTTTTTGCTGACTTCCCATTGCTGCGCAGCGGTTTCATGAACGGAGGTGCTCCATGTCCGAAAAAGAGTCCATCACCACCCTCCTCACCTTGCTCGACGCGCGGCAGGCGCGCCTGGCGGCGGCCTGCAAAGAGATCGCCGACTGGGTCGACCACCAAGGCGGCCATCCCACCGCCCTGCGCATCCGCGACCGTCTGAACGACATCGAGAAGGACACGCCGCTGATCCGCAGTACCCTGTCGGCGCTCAAGCCTGTGGACCGGCCGTTGCCACGGTTCAGGTGATCCGGGCGTTTCGATGTCGCACGTGGATGCCTGACTGTTGCGGCGCATTGCAGGCCCACTGTATCTGCTGGCCTGCGATGACGGCCGGTTAGGATGAGCGCTTCCCTGTCAGGAAGCCGCCCCGATGCCCGACGCCGCCAATCTCTACCTGTTCATCGTCGCCTCGTTGCTGTTGCTGATCGTGCCCGGCCCGAACATGACGTTCGTCACCAGCCATGCGCTGGCCCACGGCCGGCGCGCAGGCCTGGCCGCTGCGTTGGGCATCACCGTGGCCGACGTGCTGATGACCCTGGCGGTCGGCACCGGGCTCGGCGCACTGGTGATGAGCTGGGCGCCCGCCTTCGACTGGCTGCGCTGGGGCGGCGCCTGTTACCTGATGTGGCTGGCCTGGCAGGCCCTGAAGACCGCCCCTGAAGACCGCGAAGCGCAGACGACGCAGGCCTCACTGCGCAAGGTGTTCGCCCAAGCCACGCTCAACAGCCTGTTGAACCCCAAGGCGCTGCTGTTCTTCATGGTGTTCCTGCCGCAGTTCGTCACCCCGGGGGGCGACAACATCACCCTGCAACTGCTGTTTCTCGGCGTGCTGTTGGCGCTGATCGCCTGGGTCTTCCACGCCCTGCTGGCCTGCGGTGCCGGACGCCTTCACGGCCGCATGTCCGCCAGCCGGTTGTCCAAGCGTTGGGGGCGTTACGGCCTGGCGGCGGTCATGACGGCCCTGGCAGCACGGGTGTTGCTCCTGGGACGGCCGGAATAGGCAGGCCCGCTGGAATCATCTGGCCACCCTTTACACCGTCCCCGCAGCGTCTAGCCTTACCATGCCGTGGGCAGCGGAGATGAAACGCAACATGGACACCCTGAGCAAGAATGAACTCGAAAGCGTGCTGCTGGATCGTCTGCCGCAGTGCGCTGTCGCGTGCTCGATCAACGAGGACGGCAGCCTGTCCGTCGAGGTGACAGGGCCGGACGGGCATCAGTTCACCATCGCCAGCATCGACCGGTCGAAGTACCGGGACGACGCCGGCATCAACAGGCTGGCCAGGGAGATCCTCCAGGAAATGGTCCTGTCGCGGCAAACATCCCATCTTCATTGACGGTCCCGCCCTGCCACCGGTCAGCCGACCTGCACCTTTGCCTGCGTCCGACGTTCCAACGCGGTATGCCCTGGCTGACAAGAGGTGTGTGCCATGAACAGAAAGATCACGGTGCTGACGCTGGCCGGTCTGCTGTCGTCCTGCCCGCTGTTTGCGATGGCGGCCGAGAAGGCCGCGCAAGAATCCGCCGTTCCCCCCAGCGCCGTGCCGGGCCTGAACCAGGGCGGCTCGGCCGCCGGAGACGACAAGGCCGACAAGAAAGGCGAGGAAGCCTCGGGATCGAACTCCGGAGCCGATCCGAATACCCAGAAAAGAGACGCCGAATCATCGGACGAAGGGACAAAGCAGGACGGAAGCTGAGCCTGTCCTTTTTGGCTTCGGCTCGAACCCGGGGGGTCTCGACCGTCCGTCGCTGATTTGCCAATAATTCTCAACTTAATTCACACCGCTCGGCTCCCAATTGAACGGAACGTCACGCCTCGTCGTTCATCTGGAGATGCCGCCATGCCTGCTTATCCCCGCCCACCCTTCCCGCCTCAGTCGCAACCGGTTCCGGGCCGCCAGACGCTGATGGATCCCCGCCCGGACTGCGGCGAGCAGAGTTACCGCGGATCGGGCCGGCTGGCCGGCAAGGCCGCGCTGATCACCGGCGCTGACAGCGGCATCGGCCGCGCCGTCGCCATTGCCTTCGCCCGCGAAGGGGCGGACGTGGCGATCGCCTACCTCGACGAGCACGAAGATGCCCAGGAAACCGCCCGTTGGGTCGAGCAGGCCGGCCGCCAATGCCTGCTGCTGCCGGGCGACCTGGCCCGCCGGCAGCAATGCCTCGACATCGTCGCCCGCACCGTGGAACGCTTCGGCCGCGTCGACATCCTGGTCAACAATGCCGCATTCCAGATGACACATCCCACGCTGGCCGACATCAGCGACGAGGAATGGCAGATGACGTTCGATGTGAACATCACGGCGATCTTCCGCCTCTGCCAGGCCGCGGTGCCACACATGCCGGCGGGCGGCTCGATCATCAACACCAGCTCGATCAACTCCGACGCGCCCAACCCGACCCTGCTCGCCTACGCCACCACCAAAGGCGCAATCGCCAACTTCACGGCAGGCCTCGCCCAATTGCTGGGCGAGCAAGGCATCCGGGTCAACAGCGTTGCGCCCGGCCCCATCTGGACACCGCTCATCGTCTCCACCATGCCGCCGGACAAGGTGACGCATTTCGGCGACAACACCCCGCTGAGGCGCCCGGGACAGCCGGTGGAGGTGGCGCCGCTCTACGTGCTGCTGGCCAGCGACGAGTCCAGCTACGTGTCCGGCTCGCGGTTTGGCGTGACCGGAGGCAAACCGATCCTGTAGACCCCATGCCGGCCTGCCGGCGCACGCTCCCACTTTCGCCCCATCAGGAAACGCATCATGCCCAGTCCCCGCCAGCACACCCAGACCCGCGCTTGCCGTGAGTTCGCCCTGCAACAGAACCAGCGCCTGATCCGCCAGGCCCATGCCCTGAATGCAGAAGCCTTCGCGTTGATCGCCAACGTCCGCACGAACGTCGACACCTTTGAGCAGTACCACCTGTTGCGCAACAAGGCCGAAGAGAAGTTTCAGGAGGCCAAGGAGCATCTTCGCCTGGTCAACGAAACGTTTGCCGAGCCTGCCGCACCGGCCGATCGTCCCCGACCGTTGAGCGCAGGAAAACCCCGTCAGGCGATCGCCCATGAACCCGTCCTGCGCCTCACCGGGCGCTGAACCACTGCCGGCCCGCCGTGCCCAGTGAGAGAGATCCGCCAATGAGTGAACCCCACCGCTTCTCGATATCCGCCCTGGAGGCCGCCTTGCAGGCGCAGACGCTGCCGCCGGCCTTGACGCCCCGGGCGCTGGCGCACGTCCTGCTGACGCTGTGCCGCAGCGGCCTGGACGACTTGCCGATGCCCGGACAAGGCAGCACGCTGCTGCGCTGGCAGGCCCTGGCAAGGGTCGCGGCGTTCGACCTCAGCCTGTGCAAGCTCTATGAAGGGCACACCGATGCGCGGGCGATCATGCATCACTGGGCGGCACCCGCCCTCCCGCCCGGCAGCACATGGGGCATGTGGGCCGCCGAACCGCCGCAAGCCAAGGTCACCGTCCAGGCCCCGCGCCACGACGGCCGCGTGCGCCTGCACGGAGTCAAGGCCTGGTGCTCCGGCGCGACCACCGTCAGCCATGCCTTGCTCACGGCCTGGAATCCGGACGGCCAGCAGCAACTGGTGGCGGTCGCGCTTGATCAACCCGGCGTGCACGTCACCGGCAACGGCTGGCAGGCCGTCGGCATGGCGGCCACGCGAAGCGTGGAGGTGCAGTTCGACGGTGCGCAGGCCCATCCGGTCGGACCGCCAGGCGGCTATTTGGCGCGGGCCGGCTTCTGGCACGGCGGCGCCGGCATCGCCGTCTGCTGGTTCGGGTCGGCGCAGGTCATCGCGGAAGCCTTGCGCAAGCACTGCACCCGCAGCGAAGACCCGCACGGCCTGGCCCACCTGGGCGCGGTGGACTATTCGCTCCACTGCACCGCCAACCTGCTGCGCGCCACGGCGCACTGGATAGACCGTCATCCCACCGCAGACGCCCTGCTCCCCGCACAACGCCTGCGGGCCCAATGCGAACACAGCGCCGGACAGGTGATCAGCCATGCGGGACGGGCGTTGGGGGCCACCGCCTACTGCCGTGACGCCCATCTGGCCCGCCACTTATGCGACCTGCCGGTGTACCTGCGGCAAAGCCACGCCGAGCGCGACCATGCGGCGCTGGGCGCGGTCGCCGCCCGCGAGCGGCCGGGGAGCTGGATGCCATGAGCGCCAACCCCATCACGGGACAAGGCACCTCACCCGAGGCCTGGCAGGCTTCGCGCCGGCTCGCCGAGGTCACGCCGGTTCAGGCGCAGGCGCTGGTGCCGAACGGGTCGCGCGCGGTCATCGTCTCGCCCCATCCGGACGACGAAGTGCTGGGCTGCGGCGGACTGCTGCAGGCGCTCGCCCGCGAAGGCCGGCACATCCTGCTGGTGTCGGTGACCGACGGCGAGGCCAGCCACCCCGGATCCGCCTGGTGGACGTCGGGCCGCCTGCGGGCGACTCGTCGGCAGGAAAGCGCGCAGGCTCTCGCCCGTCTCGGCATCCCGGACGAGCGGCTGACCTGGCTGCACGGCGGCTTTCCCGACACGGCCGTCGCGCAGCACGAACAGCCGTTGGCGGATTTCCTGGTGGACTGCCTGCGCCCCGGCGACACCGTTTTCACCACCTGGCGCCAGGACGGCCATTGCGACCATGAAGCCGTCGGCCGCGCCAGCGCCGCAGCGGCAAGACAGGTCGGCGCGCGCGTGCTTGAGGTGCCCATCTGGGCCTGGCACTGGGCCGCTGCGCAGGATCCCCGCATCCCGTGGCGGCGCGCCCGCAAGGTGTTCCTGGACGAGGCCGTCCTGGCGCGCAAGCGGCATGCGGTGCAGGCCTTCGCCAGCCAGACCGAACCCGATCCGGCATCGGGCAACCCTCCCGTGCTGACGCCCCGCACCCTGGAGCGTCTGTTGCACGACTTTGAAGTGGTGTTTCTATGAGCGTCGCCAATGCCTATTTCGACCATCTGTTCAGTCGCAGCCCCGATCCCTGGTTCATGCGTGAACGCTGGTACGAACGACGCAAGCGTGACATCGCCCTGGCCGCGCTGCCGCAACGCCGCTACCGCCGGGGCTTCGAGGCCGGGTGCGCCAATGGCGAGCTGAGCGTCAGGCTGGCGGAGCGTTGCGACAGACTGCTGTGCTGCGACGTCTCGGCCCTGGCGGTCAAGCTTGCGGCCGAGCGCCTTCACAAGGCCGACCATGCCCGCGCCTATCAGGCCCGCGTGCCTGACCAATGGCCGGGCGGCGCCTTCGACCTGATCGTCATCAGCGAGCTGGGTTACTACCTCGACGCGGCGGACCTGCGCCGGATGGTCGAGTTGGTGAGGGCCGCGCTCACCGCCGACGGCGCCCTGCTTGCCTGCCATTGGCGCCATCCGGTTGCGGTGTGCCCGCAGACCGGCGACCAGGTGCATGCGTGTCTGTACGAACACCTGCACCTGAGCCGTTCGGTGCGCCACGAGGAAGCGGACTTTCTGCTGGAGGTCTGGGAAGGCAGCGACCTGTCCGTCGCCGACCGCGAAGGCCTGACGGAGCGCACGCCGTGATCGGGGTCGTGGTGCCGGCCCACAATGAGCAAGCGCTGCTGGCCGACTGCCTGAGCGCCCTGTGCCTGGCGGCGTGCCATCCCGGCCTGGCCGGGGAAACCGTACGGGTCCTGCTGGTGCTCGATGACTGCGTCGACGGCAGCGGAGCCGTCGCCGCAGATGCCGGCATCGAGTGCCTGAGCGTCAGCGCCCGCAATGTCGGCTATGCCCGCGGCATCGGCGTCAGCCATTTGATCGCCTTGGGCGCACGCTGGATCGCCTGCACCGATGCGGACAGCGAAGTGGCACCGGACTGGCTGGTGGCCCAGCTGTCGCTTGACGCGGACATGGTGTGCGGCACGGTGCACGTGCGCGACTGGGGCGGAATCGGCATGGCGATCCGGCAGCGTTACGCCGACGCCTATACCCACGCGGAGAACCATCGCCACATTCATGGCGCCAACCTGGGCTTTTGCGCCGTGGCGTACCTGCGGGCCGGCGGGTTCAAGCATCTGCCGGTGGACGAGGACGTGTGCCTGGTCAAGGACTTCGAGCGCTCAGGCGCCAGCATCTCCTGGAGCCAGAGGCCGCGGGTGGTCACCAGCGCACGGCTGGAGGGGCGGGCTCGGGACGGTTTTGCCGGCTACCTGCGAAGCCTGGTGCGCGGCGAAGAAGCCGGTTCAGGCTAGCCGCCTCATGCCTGCTTCTTGAGGCCCAATTGTTTGCGCATCACTGCGGTGATCGACTGGCGCACGTCGCCGTACCCGGCCCAAGGGTCGTCCACCTCACCCAACCGCTGCGCCAGGTTGAACAGGGTCCATTGTCCGGCGCCTTTGATGTCCGCCAGTTCGTCGCGGTGGATCGGCACGGACACCGGCAGCCCCTCGCGGGCCCGCAGCGAATACGCGCAGGCGGTGGTGGCGCCGCGGCCGTTGCGCAGGTAGTCGATGAAGATCCTGCCCACACGGTTTTTCGGCCCGGAGACCGCCGAGATCCGCTCGGGGAACAACGCGGCCAGGTGCTGAACCATCGCCTGACTGAAAGCCTTGACCTCATCCCAGCCCGCCCGGCGCACCAGCGGCACCACGACGTGCATGCCCTTGCCGCCGCTGGTCTTGAGGAACGCCTGCAGGCCGAGCTCATCGAGCAGGGTCAGCGTCAGCCCGGTGGCCTCGACCATCATTTTCCAGGGCAACGCGGGATCCGGGTCGAGATCCAGGATCAGCCGGTCCGGCTTGTCGAAGTCCTTGGCCGTGGCGTTCCAGGTATGCAGTTCCAGCGTGTTCATCTGCACCGCGCCCATCAGCGCCGGCAGTTGATTGAGGATGATGGCCACCTGCCCCGCTTCGGCCTTCGAGTACTGGCGCAGCCCGGGAATGGCCAGGTGCGCGGCGTGCTTCTGGAAGAACAGCTCGCCGGCCAGGCCGTCCGGCGCACGCACCAAGGCCACCGGGCGCCGGGCCAGGTGCGGCAGGATCCGGTCCGCCACCTGGGCGTAATACTCAGCGACCTGACCCTTGGTGGCGCCGCTGCTGGCGTCGACGATGCGGTCGGGATGGGTCAGGTGCCAGCGGCCGCCGGCCGGGCTGCCCTTGGCCTTCGCCGGCGCCGGGCGTTCCGCCGCCACAGCGTCGGCCGGTTTGTCGTCGCGCAAGCCATGGAACACCGAATGGCGCACCACGCCGTCACGGGTCATCTGGCCGTAAGCGACTTCGGCCAGCAGTTCAGGCTTGACCCAGTGCACCTCGCGGAGCGAAATACCGGCCGGGTTTTTCTTCAACGGGCTGCGGCTTACCGTCAGCGGTTTCAGGCGCGAGTGGATGTGCTGCAGAGTCGTGGCGCTGAACCCGGTGCCGACCTTGCCGGCGTAGCGCAAGGTGCCGCTGTCCTGGTCGTGCAAGGCCAGCAACAGAGCGCCGAACGCACTGCGGGTGCCCTTGGGTTCGGTGTAGCCGACGATCACGAACTCCTGTCGCTGGCTGCACTTGAGCTTGATCCAGTCGGGGCTTCGGCGGCCGACATAGAGGCTGTCGGCCCGCTTGCCGATCAACCCTTCAAGCTTCATGTCGCAGGCACTCGCCAGCAAAGACGCGACAGGCTGGTCGAAGGACTCGGAGTAGCGCAGCGGCGCAGCCTTGTTATCCGTGAGCAAGGCTTGCAGTGCAGCGCGGCGCTCCTTCAGGGGTCGGTCACGCAGATCCTGGCCGTTCAGGAAAGGCGCATCGAAAACGTAGTAGACGATGCGTGCGTCGGCGTGCTCATCAAAGGCGTTCTGCAACGCCTGGAAATCGGCGATGCCGTCATCGCCGACCACCACCATCTCGCCGTCCAGCCAGGCGGACTTCAGTCCGAGTCTGGCCAGCACCCGGGCCTGCCGGGGCATCTTCGCCGTCCAGTCCAGCCCGCTGCGGGTGAACAGCTTCACCTGCTTGCCGTCGATCCGGGCCAGCATGCGGTAACCGTCGAACTTGATCTCGTAGCACCAGTCACCCGGCGGCGGCGAATCCACCAAGGTGGCCAGTTCGGGCTTGAGCGAGGCCGGCAGCGCCGTGCGCGGTTCGGCCTTGCCTCTGGCCTTGCCTCTGGCCTTGGCGGTGGCCGCTTTCGGCGGCTGCGCGATCAGCGTGCGGTCGCTCAAGACGCTGTCCGGGCGCGCCTCCAGCACGTCGTAGTCGGCTTCGGCCCGGGCCTGGTCGTCATCGGACTTGACCAGCAGCCACTGCTCCTTCTTGCCCGCCAGCCGGGTGCGGAACAAATTCCAGGCGCCCGCCAGTTTTTCGCCCTGCAAGTGAAACCGCAACTTGCCCTTCGTGTAGCCTTCATGGGGATCGCCTTCGGGCACCCAGACGCCGCGGTCCCAGACGATCACATCCCCGGCACCGTAGTGGCCCTGCGGGATGTGCCCCTCGAACGTCGCGTAGTCCAGCGGGTGATCTTCGACATGCACCGCCAACCGCCGCACCGAAGGATCGAGCGAAGGGCCTTTGGGGATGGCCCAGCTCTTGAGCGTGCCGTCCAGCTCCAGGCGGAAGTCGTAGTGCAGGTGGCTGGCGTCATGCTTCTGGATGCAGAACTGCAGCGCCTTGGCCTTGCTGCCGCGCGCCCGTTTGCCTGCGGGTTCGGGAGTGGCGTCGAAGTTGCGCTTGCGTTGGTATTCCGTCAGGGGTTTGGCCATGTCACGGCTCCATGATCCGTCGGGGCTGCGTGGCTACGACGCCTTGCGGCGGGTGCGTTTGGGCGCTGGCTTGGCCTTGCCGCCGCCCAGGCTGCGCTTGAGCAGTTCGGTTAGGTCGACGATGTTGGTCTCTTTGCGCTCGGCGGCGGTGTCCGGCGCGGCCACCGTGGCGATCTTGCCTTTGCTCGCCTTTTCTTCGACCAGGGCCATGATGGTGTCCTTGAAGTCGTCCAGGTACTGCTCCGGCTCCCAATGGCTGCTCATGTCGTCCACCAGACGCTTGGCCATCTGCAGTTCCTTCTTGTCCAGCTTGGGCTGGGTGACGCTAGCGTCCAGTTCCAGGCCTTCGAGGCTGCGCACCTCGTCGGGCCAGCGCAGGGTGATCATCACCAGCGCATCCTCCAACGGGCGCAACAGCGCCAGATGCTGCTGCGTATGCAGCACCACCCGCGCCAGGGCGACTTTGCCCGAAGCGGTCAGCGTCTCCCGCAGCAGCGCGTAGACCTTGCCGCCGCGCCGGTCCGGGCTCAGGTAATAAGGCGTGTCGAAATGCTGGAGAGGAATCTCGTCGGCCGCGACGAAGGAGAAGATGTCGATGGTCTGGGTCGCCTCGGGCCGGGCTTTGCGGATCTCGTCTTCGCTGATGACCACGTAGCGCCCTTTCTCGAACTCGATGCCCTTGACGATGTTGTCCTTGTCGATCTCCTTGCCGCTGACCTTGTTGATCCGCCGATAGCCGACCGGCTCCATGCTGCGCTTGTCCAGCCAGTCGAAATCCAGCCGCTGGCTGACGACGGCAGAACTCAAGGACACCGGGATGTGCACCAGTCCGAAGCTGATCGCACCTTTCCAGATCGCACGGGCCATGTCGGTCTCCTGAATGAGTTTGAGGAGCGGTTTGTTGGGTGGAGCGTTCCGGGCATCGGGGAGTTCAAAAAGAATGCCGGTCGAACCGTGTCCGTAATCTGCAATGCCGGCCCACCGCGTTTCATGCAGGCTGCATGAAGGCCCTTTGCGACTGGCGCCTGCAACCCGCTGATTCGCTTGCCGCTTTCGTCAGCACCGGGTTGGCACGTCCTATGCGATGAATCAGCAATCACGCCTGTGATCCATTCATCCCAAAAGGTAAGCGCCATGAACGCCATCGACCTTCTTAAAGCCGACCACGAACGCGTCAAGGACATCCTTGCCCGCTTGAGCGAATCGACGGAACGGGCCTTGAAAAAACGCACCGAACTGCTGGGCAAACTGGAGACGGAAATCTCCATCCATACGCGCCTGGAAGAGGACATTCTCTACCCGGCCTTCAAGCAGGCCGGCAGCAAAGAACAGGACGTGATGTATTTCGAAGCCAAGGAAGAACACCGCACCGTCGATAGCCTGGTGCTGCCAGACCTCAAAGCCACCGACCCGGGAACGCCCGAATTCGCCGGCCGAGTGAAGGTGGTGCGCGAGCTGCTGGAGCATCACATCGAAGAGGAAGAAAAAGAGATGTTTCCCCAGGCCAGAAAACTCCTGGGCAAGGCCACGCTGGATGAGTTGGGCAAGCAGATGGAAAACCTGAAAGGCAAGCTCAAAAAAGAGATGGCCACCGAGCACATCGCGGCATGAGCAGGCGTCGCGAACGCACCGTCATCGTCCAGGATGATGTGGCGGCACAGGGGGCTGACGATGGGCAGTGATGTGCGCATCGGCATATCAGGCTGGCGCTATGCCCCTTGGCGAGGCGATTTTTATCCTGAAGGCCTCATTCAAAGAAAAGAACTCGCCTTCGCTTCGCGGGCCGTCAACAGCATCGAAATCAACGGTTCGTTCTATGCCCTGCAAACGCCCGACCGGTATGCGGATTGGGCCCGGCAGACCCCGGACGATTTCGTGTTCAGCGTCAAGGCGCCCCGCTTCATCACCCATGTCAAACGCCTGCGGGACATCGAAGAGCCTTTGGCCAACTTCTTTGCGTCGGGCGTGCTCCGACTACGCCGCAAGCTGGGGCCGATCTTGTGGCAGTTTCCGCCCAGTTTCAGGTTCGACGAAAACCTGTTCGACGAATTTCTCCGGCAATTGCCCCACACCAGCAACGCCGCCAAGCGCCTGGCCAAACACAGCCACGAACGACTGCACAAAGAAGGATACCTGGAGAGCGCCGCCGGACTGGCCGTGCGCCACGCGGTGGAAATCCGCAATGAGAGTTTCCTGACGCCGGCGTTCGTGGAGTTGCTGCGCCGTCATGACGTCGCGCTGGTGGTGGCCGACACCGCCGGCAAATGGCCCTGCATCGAGGATCTGACCAGCGACTTCGTCTACATGCGCCTGCATGGAGACAGGAAGTTGTACAGCAGCGGATACTCGGAAAAGGCGCTACAGCGCTGGCATGAACGCATTGAACTCTGGCGGCGGGGAAAACAGCCCGAAGACGCCCGTCTCGTGCTGCACAAGGCAGGCAGGCGGCGCAAGTCGCGGGATGTCTTCTGCTATTTCGATAACGACATCAAGGTGCGTGCCCCCTATGACGCGCACCGGCTGCTGGAAATGCTGGATCTGACCGCTCAGTTGTCCGTCACGCCCGGGACGTTGCCGGAGATGGATTCCCGCTTGCATGAAAATACCGACCCTGAACTACCAAACTTGAAATGATCGGATCAGAACAAGCAGCAAAGAGACATCACTCCCCCCCAACTAAATTGCCCTCTCTTTATACTTGAGCAAAATTTTCTCTATCATCAACGAGCGAATGCGAACCGCTGGAACTCCATACTCTTCTTCAAATTCCTTAGAAAGCTTTCCGACACTGACAACCTCGCCCTGGTATTCAATTTTGACTTCATCCTCCCAAGTCAAGGTAGACAGGTACTCATCCCGCATCTTCTCGTATGCGTTGGACCAGTACTCAGTGCCCAAACTGACTTTTTCTATGGTCTTCTGTTTCACCCTAAATGTTTTATGCGTGACGTTACCCCGCCTTCGCGACAGGTTTTCTTCCGCAACAAACGTGTCAGTCACATCCGAATCTTCCGATGAAGTAATGAAACAGGGGTCATACATCAGCTCGTCGCCGATAATAATAACCTGCTCAAGCGGCCTTTTAGCCCCGCCCTCAGTTTTCACGACGTCCATTTTACCGACCTGCTTACCACTCCCATCCGATGCCGATTGCATGTTCCACTGATGGCTCGGAGTGCCCGCACCGCTTCCCATAGAGGCATATCTAAAGGTTGACTGGAATGGATAATTTTTTTCGCGGTCAGTTTCGTAACCATTCTGCAAGTTCCCCTTGTTTACAACATTGACATCTGACATCACTACCATGCCGCGCTCACCGTAATACAGGCCAGCCTGTTGGGCTGCGAGCCTAGATATGCCGAATCCTGCAATCGCCTGATCGCTTCGCCATGCAACAATTCCGACACCAAGCTGCGCCATGGCCTCCCCAAGATATTTCACATAGCTTTTTGCCTCACTTTCATGAACAACCAAAAACGTGGGCCGCTCTTCAGCGTGCGCAGCCCACAACAGTTCCTTACAAAACTCAACATCACTTAATAACTTCGGACAACCTATTGACGGAACAGTCATGACCTTCCGATTGACTGCCTTGCAACGAGGCTCGAGCAGCATGTCAAAACAAAACTTTAATCGAGGAGTCCCCCGCCGCAGCCGCAATTCTTCGCACGCTTTGCGATTCAGAATTCGCGAACAGCTTACGGGTTGATACTTCATCGCACCTTGACCACGATTAATATGATACCGGGCAACATAAGAGCACTTTGCTACAGCCCCGGAGCTTGCTGACTCCAGAAATTTTTCAGGCTTGTCAGGATAGCCGAGCCCAAGTTCTATGCTGAACTCATCTTCCAGCACTTCCATTGAATCGTTTTCGGCACTAGGGCACTCTTCCATAATGATGGGTTCGCCTTCATCTCCCTCGTAATAATCCTCATAGACCGACTCAATATCCTCCATCATTCTCATAGATCTGGTATCTTCCATGGCATCGTGCTCCTGAAGTGCCGCTAAATACGAAATTCGTAGATCCTGTTGCAGGTGCCGTCGCTCGGCGGTGTTATTTCTTTTCCCCCCAACACCTCAACCAATCGTATTGACGGCACATTCGTTCGAGCTATTTCCGTCAGAAGGCTCATGGAATGACATTTCCTGCTCAGATGGTTAAGTAGCTTTCCGACGGCTGCGGTAGCGACACCATGTCCCCAAAAGGGCCTCGCGACCCAATAGGCGACAGAGGAAAAGAGCCGTTCTTCACGCAAGGTGATTGCGCCGACGCACCCAGCCTCCGGGTGGCTGATGGCGTACGCTTCGCGCCCCTCATCGGCACTGACTGACCTGATGTGCGCCTGAACCTGCTCCAGGCTTGTGTACGGCCGCATTCGGCCAAGCTTCCAGACATCAGGATGGAGCGCGTGGCGAAAGTAGGAATCGGCATGGACTGACGCCAAGGGCTCAATCGATATCGAAGGTGAATCCAGTGTGAAGGCATGCGCCCGTTGTGGTGACCGCCATTCTGGTTGCGCATCGAACGGAAACGGAATCTGCGCTCGGGTGACGATATCGAAGTCAGTGGCACACGCCCATCCATCTGGCGTCATGCCGTCGAACAGAGGTGCCATGAGCCTGTCCATGCCCTGCCCGCTTGTTTCCAGTTTCTCTCGCACGGCGGAATAATCTGCAAACAAAGGCCCGATGATGAAAGACAACCGAACGAACGCTCGAAGATCCGCAACCGATCTCACTGAATATTGCTCGGACTTCTCTAGCGCGGTCCTTAAACGGGCATCAATCTCCACCGCAGATAATCCCATCAAATTGTGCGGCGCCGTTTTCTCCAGATCCTTGACTACCCGTCTGCCGAGCTGCTCCCGCGCACCGCGGTCGAACGCTTCCATTTGCTCGCGTCTGATCATAAGCATTCAAGTGCCCGTCCCTAGCCTGTCCAGCCTTTTTTCTTAAGGTTTAAGCTCCACAGAATAGTGGCACCCAGCCATTTTGCAGACTATCTTGACCCCGTCGCACTCAAGGCCTAAGCAGCCTGGCACCTGCGTTCATCGGAACGACTGGCATTCACCGTTGAGCCATAAGCAGTGTCAGTTTTCATGAATGGATCTCACACCCGCATGATTTCGTCATGCGATTCCAGGAAGGAGCCCAAGGCATGCTCGATTCCAACGTGACGCATATCACCTTCAATCTCGAAGGCATTTCAAACGATCTCCAGGTCTTGGGTTTCGTTGGCCGCGAAGCCCTCAACCAACCTTTTTGCTTCGACCTCGAACTGGTCAGCGCCCGTCCCGACCTCCCGCTCGAAGAGCTGCTACACAAGCCCGGCGTCCTCACCTTCGGCGCCACCGGCGAGGGCACGATCCATGGCCTGGTGTACCGCATCGAGCAAGGCGACTCCGGCCGCACCCTCACCCGCTACAGCCTGAGCCTGGTGCCGCAGCTGGCCTACCTGCGCCACAACCACGACCAGCAGATCTTCCAGCACCTCACCGTGCCCAAGATCATCGCCCGGGTTCTGGAGGACCGCGGCATCCTCGCCGACGCCTACAGCTTCCAGCTCGGCGCCGAGTACCCCGAGCGCGACTACTGCGTGCAGTACGACGAGTCCGACCTGCACTTCATCCAGCGCCTGTGCGAGGAGGAAGGCATCCACTTCCATTTCCAGCACAGCGCCGGCGGCCACAAGCTGGTGTTCGGCGACGACCAGACCGTGTTCCGCAAGCTCAAGCCGGTCAGCTACCAGCAGGACTCCGGCATGGCCGCGGACAAGCCGGTCATCAAGCGCTTCAACCTGCGCCTGGAGACCCGCACCAGCCGCGTCGCCCGCCGCGACTACGACTTCGAGAAGCCCAAGATCCTGCCCGAGGCCGCCGCCAAGTCGGCGTTCATGCCGGATCTTGAGGACTACGACTACCCCGGCCGCTTCACCGCCCGCGAGCGCGGCAAGCAGCTGGCCACCCGCGCCCTGGAACGCCACCGCAGCGACTACGCCCTGGCCGAGGGCAAGGGCGACGAGCCGACCCTGGCCTGCGGCCACTTCCTGACCCTGGCCGAGCACCCGCGCGCCGAGTGGAACGACCTCTGGCTGCTGCTGGAGGTGATCCACGAGGGCAAGCAGCCGCAGGTCCTGGGCGAGAACGTCACCAGCGACGTCACCGACGGCAAGGACGACTTCCACCAGGGCTACCGCAACACCTTCCTCGCCACCCCGTGGGACGCCCACTACCGCCCGGCCCTCGAACACCCCAAGCCCCGCGTGCTCGGCAGCCAGACCGCCGTCGTCACGGGACCCGCCGGCGAGGAGATCCACTGCGATCAGTACGGGCGGATCAAGGTGCAGTTCCACTGGGACCGCGACGGCCAGGCCGACGACAAGACCACCTGCTGGCTGCGCGTGGCCAGCGGCTGGGCCGGCGCGGCCTACGGCGGCATCGCCATCCCCCGCGTGGGCATGGAGGTGCTGGTCACCTTCCTTGAGGGCGACCCCGACCAGCCGCTGGTCACCGGCTGCCTGTACCACAAGGAAAACGTCGTCCCCTACGACCTGCCCGCGAACAAGACCCGCAGCACCTTCAAGACCTTGAGCTCCCCCGGCGGCAAGGGCTACAACGAACTGCGCATCGAGGACCGCAAGGGCGCCGAGCAGATCTACCTGCACGCCCAGCGCGACTGGGACGAGAACATCGAGCACGACCAGCGGATCCGCATCGGCAACGAACGCCACGACACGGTCGAGGCCAACGCCTACAGCGAGTTCAAGGTCGAGGAGCACCGCATCACTCATCTGAATCGCATCAGTGAAATGCGCGCCGACGACCACCTCACCGTCGCAGTGACCCAACACGTGAAGGTCGGCACCGGGCAGTTCGTCGAGGCCGGCACCGAGATCCACTACCACGCCGGCGAGAAGGTCGTGGTCGAGGGCGGCATGGAGCTGACGGCCAAGGCCGGCGGAAGCTTCGTGAAGGTGGATGCGGGGGGCGTGACCATCAGCGGGGCCGAGGTGAAGGCCAATACCGGCGGCGCGCCGGGGGTGGGGAGCGGGATTGCGGTGTTGGCGCCCGTCATTCCATGGGCAGCGGACCGGGATAAAAACGGGCAACTGTTGAAGCCCGCCACGGTTGCCGGGCCGCCCGAGGCGTCTGTACCTGCCCCCACGATCGCCGAGCGCAAGCAGGCCCGCCTTCAACGTCAGAACAGCCAGGCCCTGACCCTCAAACGTGCGGCCGAAAACGGCACGCCCTTCTGTGAGGTCTGCTCATGACCAACGCCCTTCCTGAGTTGGATCTTGGCCTGGTGACATGGCTCATGGGCGAACTGTGGAGCGAGGGCGTTCACCCCGGCGCGCCGCAGGTTTACGCATTGCTCGACGGCGCACGAGACGAGCGGATCGAACCCATGATCCGTACAAGCGAGGCCGAATTCATCTGCCTGTATGCCGGCAAGCTCGAACCGGCGCTGTCCGCGGCCGCCCCCTACCTGGTTCATCTCGACCCGAACAAGCCGTTCACCGGCGCACTGCTGGATGCCGGTTGGGGATCCAATTGGGGCTACTTTATCGTTGCGCCGGCCGACGTATCCCTTCGCCAACTACGACGCCACTTTCGAACATTGCTCAAGGTCGAGGATTTCGCAGGCAACCCGCTGGTGTTCCGCTTTTACGATCCGAGGGTGCTGCGCACGTACTTGCCTACCTGCCTGCCGGAGGAGCGTTCCGCGCTCTTCGGCCCTTGCCTGCTGTTCATGGCGGAAACCACAACGGCCGGTTCGCTGATTGCCTATCCAGCCGTTGCGTCCGCCTCTGCCGAGGCCGGCGGGCATGTGCGCACGCTGCCTTCGCTCAAATGAAGTGAACGCTTCAAAGAGACTACCCCCCCCACAACGGCATTCGAAAAGCAGCAAAAACCCGCCGGAGCGGGTTTGTTGAATGCTGTCAGTACGTAAGCATGGTTCGGGTCGATTGACCGTCGACGACCTTTATGCGACTTGCGATCCGGCCGCCCTGTCGGGTCACACCGCCGTAAAGCGATGGAGCCTCCCAGCTCACCTCGGCACTGACAAAATACTGTCCTGCAGGCAAATCTGTGAATTTGAAGTTGCCCCCTCCGTCCGCTTGGGTGGTTCGGACAAAAGGAATCTGTCTGGGATCCGACGGTGCAAGCGGCTTACGTTGAACGAATGAGACGTCATGCCACTGTTCTGAGTAGCTGGTGACAGGGACCAATGTGACCTCTGATCCGGCACCGAACTTCACGTCGCCGCCCCGGGTCTTCAGGAACGCCTGCCCTTCAACAATTCCGGTTCCTTTTGCAGGAAGCCTTGAATACTCCTCAACCGGGAATGGAATTCGCTGAACCGGCTGAGGGGTCGTAGCGCACCCGGAAAGCAATGCAACACAGAATGTTACTACCGAAAGTTTTCTTATCACGCGAGTACTCTCCTTGTAGACGGAGGCAATCTAACATCATCCGCAGCGGGCACCAAAACTTGCCGCACAAGGCACTGCGCTGACGACAGGCAGATCCAACGCAATAAAAAACCTGGCTCGAAGGCCAGGTTCACCGGGTTGTACGTCTGATGGCGATGAGATTTTTTGGCGCACGAGGAATCCGATCCTCGTCACTGGCACAATCCCCTCACCTTGACCCTTTCGGAGGCCACAATGCTTCGCGTGTTTGAACGAATGCTGGATCCTTTCCCACCCGATGAGGCACCGCCTCCGCCGGTAGGCCTGGCTCGGTTCCTGTGGGCCTGCACCCGCGGCGCCCGGGGTTATGTCCTTGCGCTCGCCCTGCTGAGCGCCGGTGTGTCGGTGTACGAAGCCTGGCTGTTCGCCTTTCTCGGGCAAGTCGTGGATCTGCTCGCCACCTGGCAGGCCGGCGGCGCGGTGAGCGACCAGGAAACACAAGTGCTGTGGGGCATCGGCGTCGTGTTGCTCACCAGCGTCGGGCTGGTGGCCCTGCGCACGATGGTGCAGCACCAGATACTGGCGATCAACCTGCCGCTGAGACTGCGCTGGGACTTCCACCGGCTGATGCTGCGCCAGAGCCTTTCATTCTTCGCCGATGAGTTTGCCGGCCGTGTCACGACCAAGGTGATGCAAACGGCGCTGTCCGTGCGGGAAGTCTTGTTCACCGTCATCGAAATCGCCCCCGGCATCGGGGTCTACTTCATTGCGATCATCGCCCTGGCCGGCGGCTTCGATCTCAAGCTCATGCTGCCGTTCATCGCGTGGGTCGCCCTGTTCGGGCTGGCCATGCTGTATTTCGTACCGCGCCTGGGGCAAGTCGGGCAGGAGCAGGCCCACGCCCGGTCCTCGATGACAGGACGGGTTTCGGACGCCTACAGCAACATCACCACCGTCAAACTGTTCTCCCACTCCAAACGGGAGGCCCATTTCGCACGCGCGGCGATGGAGGACTTCAAGCAGACCGGGTTTCGCCAGATGCGCCTGGTCAGCCAGTTCGAGATCGTCAACCAGGCGTTGGTGGTGGCGCTGATACTCGGCGCCGGCGGTTATTCGCTGTGGCTGTGGCACCACGGCGAAGTCGGCACCGGGGCGGTCGCCGCGATCACCGCCATGGCGTTGCGCATCAATGGCATGTCGCACTGGATCATGTGGCAAATGACATCGCTGTTCGAAAACATCGGCACCGTTCAAGACGGCATGGCCACCCTGACCCGCGGGCCAAAGGTGCAAGATGCGCCGAACGCAGGCGTGCTGGTGCCCTTCGGCGGCGCAGTGACCTTCGACAAGGTGCGTTTCACCTACAACGGCGAACGCCAGGTCTTCGACGGACTGAGCCTGAACATCCGCCCGGGCGAAAAGATCGGCTTGGTAGGCCGCTCCGGCGCCGGCAAGTCGACGCTGATCAATCTGCTGCTGCGTTTCCATGACGTCGACAGCGGCGAGATCCGCATCGACGGGCAGAACATCGCCAAAGTCACCCAGGACAGCCTGCGCAGCGCCATCGGCATGGTCACGCAAGACACCTCCCTGCTCCATCGCTCCATCCGCGACAACATCGCCTACGGCCGGCCGGACGCGACCGATGAGCAGATCCGCCTGGCCGCCGCCAACGCCCAGGCCGACGGTTTCATCCGCCAGTTGAGCGACCGGCAAGGCCACACCGGCTACGACACCCTGGTGGGCGAGCGCGGCATCAAGCTGTCCGGCGGCCAACGCCAGCGCATCGCCATTGCCCGCGTGATGCTGAAGAACGCCCCGATCCTGTTGCTCGACGAGGCCACGAGTGCCCTGGATTCGGAAGTCGAAGTCGCCATCCAGGAAAGCCTCGACGAAATGATGCAGGGCAAGACCGTCATCGCCATCGCACACAGGCTGTCCACGATCGCGGCCATGGATCGCCTGATTGTCATGGACGAGGGGCGTATCGTCGAACAAGGCACCCACGCCGAACTGCTCGAGAGGAACGGCATCTATGCCCGGCTCTGGCAGCATCAAAGCGGTGGGTTCCTGGGTGAAGACCAAGGGTTGGCGCAGGCGATGGAATAGATGAGCGATCAGCGGCTCAGGAACTTCACAAAAATCAGTTCAGGGTCGCCCGGATCGAGATTCTCGACGACGCCGCTCGCCTGAAACCCGGACTGCGCCAGCAACTGGCGCATGGGGACGTTCGACGCATTGGTAGACGTGAAGATTTTCTCAGCGCCCGTGACGCGCTCCAGATGGGCCACGATCTGCCGCCCGACCCCGCAGCGCCTGTGGGCGGTGGAAACCACCACCAGCGAAATGAACCATTGCCCGAAGAAGCCTTGGTTCAGGCAGCCATAGCCGACCGGAACGCGTGCGTCGAGTGATCCGAGGGCAACCCAGCACTCGGACGAGCCCACAGCCGTTTCGATCAATGCGCGGCGGCCGGCATCGGTTGCCGCCAGCGGATCGAGGCGGTAAAGGCTCTCCAGATCGCCCGGCACCGCTTGCCTGATAACCCTGTGCATAATCGTTTCCCTCCGGTTGGACAGGCGGGAGTGTACTTCAGCTTGGAATCGATGACGGTTCAGCGAATTGCGGAAGCACTTTCCTCTTTGCGGAACAAAAACAAAAAGGCTTGCGTGAGAAGTCTCACGCAAGCCTTTGATTTGTATGGTGCCCGAAGCCGGAATCGAACCGGCACGCCCTTACGAGCGGGGGATTTTAAGTCCCATGCGTCTACCAGTTTCGCCATTCGGGCGGTAGCGCGGTGTCGCTTTGTGTCTTTGCCCTTCTCCCGATCCGGCAGAAAGAGCGGCTGCACAGCAGACGGGGAAATATATACATCACTTCCCTGTGAAGCAAGTTGGCATAAGCCGTTTTCAGGTCTCAATGTTGCCAGCGCTGAAAATAAAAAAGCTCCGTAAATCATGGATCTACGGAGCTTATTTAAAGTGGAGGCCGAGGTCGGAATCGAACCGGCGTAGGTGGATTTGCAATCCACTGCATAACCATTTTGCTACTCGGCCTCAAAACATTTGCTGTCTAGTAGCACAACAACAAACGTGTACAAATTGGAGCGGGAAACGAGACTCGAACTCGCGACCCCGACCTTGGCAAGGTCGTGCTCTACCAACTGAGCTATTCCCGCTTGGTGTGGCGCATTCTATAGATTTAAGAAGCGCCGTCAACCCTTTGATTCAAAAAAGTTTTATTTTTTTTCCACATCGGTCTTCAGGTGTGGCCAGGCAGCCCGCAGGTACTGAACCATCGACCACAGCGTCAGGCCGGCGGAGACCATCAGCAAGGCGTAGCCCAGCAGGACCCAGAAGCTGAAGTCCTTCGGATTGGCCAGCAGGATGACCAGCGCGAGCATCTGCGCGGCGGTTTTCCATTTGCCCAGGTTCGAGACGGCGACATGGGCGCGGGCGCCCAGCTCCGCCATCCACTCGCGCAGCGCCGAGACGACGATTTCGCGGCCGATGATGACGGCGGCCGGCAGCGTCAGCCAGAAGTTGCCGTGTTCCTGCACCAGCAGCACCAGGGCCACCGCCACCATGAGCTTGTCGGCCACCGGATCGAGGAACGCCCCGAACGGTGTGCTTTGCTTCAGGCGGCGAGCCAGGTACCCGTCAAGCCAGTCGGTTGCCGCAGCGAAGGCGAACACCGAGCTCGAAGCCAGGTAGCTCCACTGGTAAGGCAAATAGAACAGCAAAATGAAGATCGGGATGAGCAGGACGCGGAGTACGGTGATCAGGTTTGGGATATTCATCGACACAACTGGCTACGAGGTGAATGGGCATATTACTCACTATGCAGGTTCGCATAAATCGACTCTGCAAGCTTTTTGCTGATGCCCGGTGCTTTGGCGATTTCTTCGATGCTTGCACGAGACAGCTCCTGCAATCCACCAAAATGTTTCAGCAAGTCGCGGCGGCGGGTCGGCCCTACCCCGGCGACGCCTTCCAGCGTCGAGGTGCGGCGGGCCTTGCCGCGCCGGGCCCGGTGGCCGGTGATCGCAAACCGGTGGGCTTCGTCGCGGATCTGCTGGATCAGGTGCAGCGCCGGCGAGTCGCCGCGCAAGGTGAACTCATGCGCCGCATCATTCAGATACAAAGTCTCGAAGCCTGCCTTGCGGGTCGCGCCCTTGGCCACCCCGAGCAGGATCAGGTCCGGCACGGCCAGTTCGTTCAGCACGTCGCGGGCCATCGACAGCTGCCCCTTGCCGCCGTCCACCAACAGGATGTCCGGCAACTTGCCCTCCCCGTCCTTCAGCTTGCTGAAGCGCCGGGTCAGGGCCTGGTGCATGGCGGCATAGTCGTCACCGGCCGTCACGCCTTCGATGTTGTAGCGCCGGTAGTCCGACTTGATCGCCCCCTCGGGGCCGAACACCACGCAAGAGGCGACGGTCGCCTCGCCGCTGGAATGGCTGATGTCGTAGCACTCCAGGCGCTGCGGCGGTTCGTCCAGGTTCAGCACGTCGGCCAAGGCCTCGAAGCGTGCGGCGACATGCTGCCGGTTGGCCAGTCTCGCGCCCAGGGCCTGCTCCGCGTTGGTCACCGCCAGTTGCTGCCAGCGCGCCCGCGTGCCGCGCACACGGTGGCTGATGGTCAGCTCCCGGCCGCGCAGCGTGTGGATCGCCTCGATCAGCGCCGGGAAGTCGTCGTGCATCACGTTGACGATCAGCTCGCTCGGCAGATCCCGCTCCGGGCTGCTGATGAAATACTGGCCCAGGAACGCCGACATGACCTCGGAGACATCCTCCTCGATCCCGACCTGCGGAAAGAAGTTCTTGCTGCCCAGGACCCGCCCGCCCCGCACGCTGATCAAATGCACGCACGCGCCGCCCGGGTTGACGAAAGCGGCGATGACATCGATGTCGCCGGTGCCGCCCTCCATGCTCTGCTGATCCTGAACCCGGCGCAGCAGCGCTATCTGGTCACGCAGCTCGGCGGCATGCTCGAACTCCAGATTGATCGCCGCCTCTTCCATCGCCGTGGACAGCTCATTGGTCAACGCATGGCTGCGCCCCTCGAGGAACATCACCGAGTGGCGCACGTCCTCAGCGTACACCTGCGGCTCGACCAACCCGACGCAAGGCGCCTTGCAGCGCTTGATCTGGTACTGCAGGCACGGACGGGTGCGGTTCTTGTAGTAGCTGTCCTCGCACTGACGCACGAAGAACGTCTTCTGCAGCAGGCTGAGGCTTTCGCGGATCGCGCCGGCGCTGGGATAGGGGCCGAAGTACTTGCCCTTGGCCTTCTTGGCGCCACGATGGATGCTCAGCCGCGGAAACGGGCCGTCGGACAGGAACACATAGGGATAGGACTTGTCGTCGCGCAACAGGATGTTGTACGGCGGCCGCCATTCCTTGATCAGCGTCTGCTCAAGCAGCAGCGCCTCGGTTTCGTTGGCGGTGATGGTCGTCTCGACCTGGGCGATGCGGCCCACCAGCGCGGCGGTCTTCGGCGCGAGGCCGGTCTTGCGGAAATAGCTGGCCAGGCGCTTTTTCAGGTTCTTGGCCTTGCCGACATACAGCAGGCGCGCGTCGCTGTCGAACATGCGGTACACGCCGGGGCGCCCGCTGACGGTCGACAGGAAGGCGCCGGAATCGAATGGGTCGGCCATGGTCAGAGGCTGGCGTCCACCATGCCGTGACGAACCGCCAGCAGCGTCAGCTCGACATCGCTGCTGATCGAAAGCTTCTCGAAGATGCGGTAACGGTAGGTGTTGACGGTTTTGGGCGACAGGCACAGTTTGTCGGAAATGATCTGAACCTTCTGACAGCCGACGATCATCAACGCGATCTGGATCTCACGCTCGGACAGGGCGTCGAACGGCGAGTCGTTGGTGGGCTGAAAGGACTTGATCGCCAACTGTTGGGCAATCTGCGGGCTGATGTAGCGCTGACCGGCGAACACCAGGCGTATGGCCTGCACCATTTCCGCCAGGCCGGCGCCCTTGGTCAGGTAACCGGCGGCACCTGCCTGGAGCAACCGCGTCGGAAACGGGTCTTCCTCGCACACGGTCACCGCGACCACCTTGATGTCCGGATGGCTGCGCAGCAACTTGCGCGTGGCTTCCAGGCCGCCGATGCCGGGCATCTTGACGTCCATCAGCACCACATCGGGCTTCAGTTCCCGGGCCTTGATCAGGGACTCTTCCCCGGACTCGGCCTGCCCGACCACCTGCAGGCCATCGATATCGGCCAGCATCCGTGTAATGCCTGTACGAACGAGATCATGGTCATCGACCACTAGCACCCTAATCAAGCAGACACCTCGCGAAACGGTCTTATTGAGTTGCCGGACACCTTAGCAAAAAAGTACCGGACAGACCTAGCGAAAAGCCGAAGATAAAAAGTTTCAATTCTTCATCCAGCCCTTGCCGGGCCTGCGTTTCAGAGCACAAGCGTACTCGGATCCAATTCCATCCGCAGGAAACACTCGTCCTCGCCCTGCACGGCAAATCCCTGTCTTTCATACAAGTTCCGGGCCGGATTGCTCTTGAACACGGTCAGGCGCACGGCCGGGCGCCGTTCCTGACGCGCCATCGCAACAACCTGACCGATTGCCCAGGAGCCCGCACCCTGACGGCGACAGGCTTCGGCAACCTGCAACTCACGAATATAGATCGCCCGCGCATCGCGGCTCAGGCTGAAAAAGCCGGACGTCACCCCGTCACGCACGATCAGCCAGTTTTCACGCCCCGCCCAACCCACGTCGAACCCTTCGTCCCGCCACAGCAGATCGTACTGGATGTAGTAACGCAGCATGTTCCGGCAGGTGAGTTCCCGGGCAAACGCCAGATCGGCGGGGCTTGCCGGCCGTCGGTCAAACACCATTCACACCTCCGACACAGCGGTGACCTGCCCCTGCCATGCGCCGGCCCGGCGCCGAGCGACGACCAGGCAGTCTCCGGCACCGGGCGCCGCGACGACCAGAGCCCCGTCTGCGGCCCAGATGGCGCTGCGCCCGGCCGACTGCCATCCGCCGGTCTCGCCGCCATGGTTGGCCATCAGCACCGTCATCCCATGCTCGCGGGCGTAGCCTTGCAGCAGGGTGCTGTCGGGGCCATAGCCCTTTTCGCTGATCAGCACGCCGGCGGCATAACACTGCGCGCCCAGCCGTCGGGCTGCGGCGGCATGGCTGGCATGGGTGAAGTCGGCGCAGACCGCCAGCGCGACGGTCTCGCCGCCGATCGTCAATGCCGAACCGCCCTGGCCCGGCGCGAAATAGCGATCCTCGCCCGTATGCAAGTGCTGCTTGCTGTAGACGCCCAGCGAACCATCGGCGCCCATGACCAAAGCGCCGATCAGCACCGGGCCATGCGGCTGCAACCGAATCGGCATGCCGACCGCCGCGGTCACCTTCATCTCGCGGGCGAGATCGCGCAACGGTTGCAACACGGCGTCCTGAGGATCGATGGCCAGGCCGGCGGCCAGCGCGCCCTCGTAGCCGGTGAGCGACAGCTCTGGGAAGACCAGCAGCTCGACGCCCTGCTCGGCAGCCTGCCGGATGAAGCCGCAGTGGCGCGCAATGTTGGCGCCGAGGTCGCCGTTCACGGAAACGGACTGGGCGGCGGCAATCGTCAGATCTGACATGGTTGGTCCTTGGGAATGGCTCGATGCCAGAGTGTGTCACAACGCCGCCTGCACTCAAGCGATAGAGACTGACGCAACCTGTGATAGCAATTTCTGATTGCTGAGCCGCACAGGCCTCTAGTAAGCTCGGCCCCAACCTAACGGAGACACACCATGTTCAACGTCCCTTCCCTGCTCGACACCGCCAGCGCCCTGCGCTCGGTTGCCGCTGCCCGGTCGGCTGACGTCTGCGCTCCGGCCGGTTTTTATTTTGGGTATTGGTTTAGCCACTGGCGCGCCTGATACCCACAGGGCGCCCATATGAACGGGTCGCCCACCAGAGAATTCTCAACCCCCGGTCGGCCTCCCGACCGGGGGTTTTGTTTTTCAGGCCCAAAGCTTTTTCCGCGACACACCAGACATTTTTGAGGAATCACGACATGAACTACGCCACCTATTACCGCTACGACAGTTTTACCGCCTGGCGATTTACCAGCCTCCGCTCGGGACAGCCTGCCGCCTCCGATCGGTCACCCCAAGGTGGCAAGCACACACTCGAAGCCAATACGGCCCCTTGTCGAACACCCCAGTAGGGACGAGTGCGCGGGAAGCACCCGCCACTCGCCCAGGAAGCTTGAATATGAACTCGTCCGTTTCTGCGTTGCCGCTGTCCACCCTCGATTCCGCCAACGAATCGCTGACCCTGCGCCTGCCCACCTCGTTGCAGCTCAAGCAGCAATTGCCCCTCGGCAATGTCCTGAGCCAGCAAGTCGCCGTCCACCGCCAGGCGGTCCGCGCCATTCTCGACGGTGAAGACCACCGTTTGCTGGTCATTGTCGGGCCCTGCTCGATTCACGATCCCCGCTCCGCCCTCGAATACGCTGAAAAGCTCGCCCGCTTGAGCCATGACGTCAGCGACCAGATGCTGCTGGTGATGCGCGCCTACGTCGAAAAGCCCCGTACCACAGTCGGCTGGAAAGGCCTGGCCTACGATCCGCGCCTGGACGGCAGCGATGACATGGCCGACGGCCTGACGCTCTCGCGCGAACTGATGCTGGAGATGATCCGCCTGGGCCTGCCCATCGCCACCGAATTGCTGCAGCCCATGGCCGCCGGCTACTTCGACGACCTGCTCAGTTGGGCCGCCATCGGCGCACGCACCACCGAATCGCAGATCCACCGGGAAATGGTCAGCGGGCTGCCCATGCCGGTCGGCTTCAAGAACGGCACGGACGGCGGCGTCGCCATCGCCGTGGACGCCATGCGCTCCGCCGCCCATGGCCACCGGCACTTCGGCATCGACAGCCAGGGCCACCCGGCCGTCGTCCAGACCCCAGGCAATCCCGACACCCACCTGGTGCTTCGCGGAGGCCACAAAGGGCCGAACTTCGACCGCGGCAGCGTTGCCGAGATCCAGACTGCCCTGGCCCGCCAACCGGTTCCTGGCCGGATCATGGTCGATTGCAGCCACGCCAACAGCGGCAAGGATCCCCTGCGTCAGCCCGCCGTGTTCAACGACGTGCTCGAACAGCGTCTGCAAGGCAACCGCGCCTTGATCGGCATGATGCTGGAGTCCCATCTGTTCGACGGCTGCCAGCCATTGAGCGGAACCTTGCGTTACGGCGTTTCGATCACTGACGGTTGCTTGGGCTTCAGCCCGACGGAACAGCTTCTGCTGCAGGCCGCAGAACGTTTGCGCAATCAGGCGTAGACCGGCGACGACAGCCTTCCGGATCGCCAGGGCCCGGAAGGCCCGTCGCCCCCCAGCTACGCGCTGATCTGCACCCACGCCACCTCCGACTCCTGACTGACGTCGTCCAGTCGCTCCACCGAGTAGGAAACGCGCACCACGGCGCCTCGATGCTCTCTCCAGAACCGGTAAGGCACGATGAAGGTCAAGGACTGCCAGGCCGTTTCCGCGGTGATTTCCCGATAATCGCGATGGTTGAAGTGCTCGCCGTCGCATCGCAAGTACACCAACTCACCGTTTTCGGCCTGTGCGTTGCCGATCACCACAGTGATGCCATCAAGGGCCTCTTCCACGTCAAGCACACCGGCTTCGGCCTCCAGCACCTGCGGAGCGGCCAGCGGTTGGCGCACCAGCGGAGCAACCTTGATCCGGGTCGTCTCCGACTGTCGGGCCGTTCCCTGCTGCTGTTCCACCCGATAACTGACGGTCACCTCCTCGCCCAAGGACGCTGCGATCTTGTCGTGGGCCATCCACAGCGAGAGCGGTGCCCCCACTGAAGCCGGCGCTACGGTCAAGGCATCCTCTACCTGCCCCGTTTCACCTTGCCAGGACAGCTGAATGCAGTCGCCTTCGGCCATGGCGGGGTATGGGCGAATCGTGACGGGGGTTCCTTCGGGCACCCGATCAGGATCGAGCGCGCCGCCGACCGCTTCCTCGACGATCGGCGCAAGCAGCCCGCCTTGCGACTCGCCGATGAGCAACGGCAGCCGCTCGGAGGAGACCGTCTCGCCGCACCTTGCGCGGTAAAGCGTCCAGTGCACCTGCGCGCTGCCGCCCTCCAGCGCGGCGATGCGGTCACCCTTGATGACGAACACCACGTCGCACCCCACCTGTTGCCGGCTGATATGGCGGATCAGGGAATGCCCCTCGGGAATGCCTTCGGCGTCCAGGCCGCTCCAGTGCAGGATCAGCCTGTCGCCGTTGGCCATGCCGGGGTAAGCCGCCACCGTGACGACGGCCTTGTTCCAGGCCGGATCGAGCATGCCGTCATTCAGGTGGGCGACCGAAGGCGCCGGCAAGTTCGGGGCCGCGCCGCAGGGGATAATTGATTCATTCATGTTCATTTGCCGCTCCGCTCCTTGGATCGACCGCTTTGCGATAAAGCGTCGTGTACCGCCTATTGAACGCCGTCCGGAACAAAAGAGATGTCGGGGCTTTTCGATTCGGCGTCCGGAAACGGCCGCCACGCACGGTAGGCAACCGATGGTGAGGCTAAGGTAACCGGGCAACAGATTTCCGATAGTTCCGACTCTAGCCTCAAGCAGAGATGAACCCTCCTACGTTCTCTAATCCCGTTCAGGCCGCGCCGAATCCGCTCCCGCCGCCTGCCCGACAGGCAATCCGTGCGCAAACGGCTAACCTATGACATCCACACCTACACCCTGGCACCGGACAGCCGGACGGAACATTGCCGAGAAATCGCCCGCCGAATCCGGTAGGCTCCACCCTTCATCGATTTGATTGGAGAGTTACCCCATGGCCCGAGCCACCGCCCGCCACATCCTGGTTGCCACTGAAGCCAAGTGCAACGAACTCAAGGCCGAGATCGAAGGCGGCGCCGATTTCGCCGAAGTGGCCAAGAAGAACTCCACCTGCCCGTCCAGCCGCGACGGCGGCAACCTGGGCTCGTTCGGCCCGGGCCAGATGGTCAAGGAATTCGACACCGTGGTGTTCAGCGCACCGGTCAACACCGTGCAAGGCCCGGTGAAGACCCAGTTCGGCTACCACCTGCTGGAAGTCACCAGCCGTCAGGACTGATCCAACGTCCGGCCTGTTGTGCAACGGCCCGCCCTTCGGTGGGCCGTTGCGTTTCGGTTGTGCGATACGGCTGGCGACCGGCGCGTCGCTCGCGTACAACTGGCGCTTATCGATCACCCGGCTCTAAGGCTGACAATGCGACTGGCTTTCCCCACTTTGATGTTCACTGCCGTGGCCCTGCTGCTGGGTGCCGCCGGTGTGGACGCCGCACCGCAACACGCGCTCACCGTCTATGGCGAACCGGCCAAGTACCCCGCCGGCTTCAGTCACTTCGACTACGCCAACCCGCAGGCGCCCAAGGGCGGGACGATGCGCCGCTCGGCCATCGAGATCGGCCACTTCGACCATGTCCTGCCTTACATCGACAAAGGCATCGGCGTCACCCAGATCGACGGCCTGCTCTACTCGCCGCTGGCCCAGCGCTCGCTGGACGAGCCCTACACCGTCTACGGCCTGGTCGCGCAAAAGATGGAACGCTCGGAGGACGGCCTGTCCCTGCGCTTTTTCATCAACCCCAAGGCCCGCTTCGCCGACGGTCAGGCGATCACCGCCGAAGACGTGCGCTACACCTACGACCTGCTGATGACCCAGGGCAGCCTGCGCTACCGCACCCAGTTCGCCGACGTCAAAGGCGTCGAGGTCGAGGCGCCGCTGACCGTGCGTTTCGACTTCAAGAGCAACGAAAACCGCACCCTGCCGCTGGACATCGCCACCCTGCCGGTGTTTCCGCAGCATTGGTGGAAGAGCCGTGACTTCGCCGGCGGCGGCGGATACGAACCGCCGCTGGGCAGCGGCCCGTACCGGGTCGGCAAGGTCGATTCCGGGCGCAGCATCACCTTCGAGCGCAATCCCGACTGGTGGGGCAAGGATCTGCCGGTGAGCCGCGGGCTCTACAACTTCGATCATTTCAGCATCGAATACTTCGGCGACACCGACGTCGCCCGCCAGGTGCTGCGCGGCGGCGCCTACGACTACAACCGCGAGTTCTCCGCCACCGGCTATTCCATCGGCTACGACAGCCCGGCCCTGAGCGACGGCCGTCTGCAAAAGGCCCACCTGGCCACCGAGGCGCCGCAATCGGCCCAAGGTTTCGTGTTCAACCTGCAGAAGCCGGTGTTCCAGGACCGCCGCGTGCGCCAGGCGCTGGCCATGCTCTGGGACTTCGAGTGGAGCAACCGGCAGATGATGCGCAACCTGTACATCCGCCAGCAGAGCTACTTCTCCAACACCGACCTGGCCGCCCGCGAGCTGCCGGACGCCGACGAACTGAAGATCCTCGAACCGCTGCGCGGGCAGATCCCCGACGAAGTCTTCACCCAGGTCTTCGAAGCGCCGAAGACCGACGGCAGCGGCCTGATCCGCGACAAGCAGCTCCAGGCGCTGGAGCTGCTGGAGCAAGCCGGCTGGAAACCGGACGGCGACCAGTTGGTCAACGCCCAGGGCGAACCGCTGGCGTTCACCTTCCTGGTCAGCCAGAACGGCATGGACCGCCTGCTGCTGCCCTACAAGCGCACGCTGAAGCAGATCGGCATCGACCTCAGCATCCGCCGCATCGACTCCTCGCAGTACGTCAACCGTCTGATGAGCCGCGACTACGACATGATCGTCACCGGTTACCCGGTCACCACGTCGCCGGGCGGCGAGCTGCTCAACTATTTCGGCTCGGCGTCGGCCAACGACCCCGGCGCCAACAACTACATGGCGCTGAAGAACCCGGCGGTGGACACCCTGATCAACGGCCTGATCCGCGCCTCGACCCAGGCCGACATGCTGCGCTACGCCCATGCGCTGGACCGGGTGCTGCAATGGAACTACTACTGGATCCCCAACTATTACCCGCCGGGCACCTCCACCGTGTGGTGGAACCGCTTCGGCATTCCCGCCGTGCAGGCCAGCAACGACGAGGCCATCGAGAGCTGGTGGGAAATCAGCCGCACGCCGTTGACCAACCAAGAGATGACCGCTGAGAAAATCAGCCGTGGCAGACCCGGAGGGCCGCACTGATGTGGGCTTACATATTGCGGCGCCTGCTGCTGATCATCCCGACCCTGGTGATCATCCTGCTGGTGAATTTCGTGATCATCCAGGCCGCCCCCGGCGGCCCGGTGGAACAGGCCATCGCCCACTTGCAGGGCATCGGCGGCGCTGCGGTCGGCGGCGGCTCCGGCGAAACCATGAGCGGCACCTCCCGGGCCAGCCGCGGCCTGGACCCGCAACTGATCAAGGACATCGAAAAACAGTACGGCTTCGACAAGCCGGCCCACGAACGCCTGTGGCTGATGCTCAAGAACTACGCGCAGCTGGATTTCGGCAAGAGCTTCTTCCGCGGCGCCACGGTCACCGACCTGATCCTGCAGAAGATGCCGGTGACCATTTCCCTCGGCCTGTGGGCGACGCTGATCACCTACCTGGTGTCGATTCCGCTGGGCATCCGCAAGGCGGTGCACCACGGCAGCCATTTCGACATCTGGAGCAGCACCGCGATCATCATCGGCTATGCGATGCCGGCGTTCCTGTTCGCGATGTTCCTGATCGTGGTGTTCGCCGGCGGCACGTCGCTGAACTGGTTCCCGGTGCGCGGGCTGGTCTCGGACAACTTCGAGTCGCTGTCGGCCCTGGGCAAGGTCGCCGACTACTTCTGGCACCTGGTGCTGCCGGTGACGGCGCTGGTGATCGGCGGGTTCGCCACCCTGACCATCCTGACCAAGAACTCGTTCCTCAACGAAATCACCCGCCAGTATGTGGTCACCGCACGGGCCAAGGGCCTGAGCGAGCGCCGGGTGCTGTACGGCCATGTGTTTCGCAACGCGATGCTGCTGGTGGTGTCGGGGATCCCCCAGGCGTTCATCAGCGTGTTCTTCGCCGGATCCCTGCTGATCGAGGTGATCTTCTCCCTCGACGGCCTGGGCCGCATGAGTTATGAGGCGGCGGTGTCGCGGGACTACCCGGTGGTGTTCGGCTCGCTGTTCATCTTCACCCTGTTCGGCCTGCTGATAAAACTGATCGGCGACCTGTGCTACACCCTCGTCGATCCGCGCATCGACTTCGCCGCGAGGAACGCCTGATGTTCAAGCTCTCGCCTCTGGGGCGCCGCCGTTTCCAACGGTTCAAGAAAAACCGCCGGGGCTGGTGGTCGCTGTGGCTGTTCGTCGGCCTGTTCGTCTTAAGCCTGGGCGGCGAGCTGATCGCCAACGACAAGCCGCTGGTCGTCAGCTATCAGGGCCAATGGTATTTTCCGGTGTTCAAGCGCCACACCGAACAGGCGTTCGGCGGACAACTGCCGTTCCAGGCCGACTACCGCAGCGACTATGTGCAGCAACTCATCCGCAAGGACGGCGGCTGGCTGCTGTTCCCGCCGATCCCGTTCAGCGACGACACGCCCAACTACGACCTCAACAAACCGGCCCCGAGCCCGCCGACCACGGTCAACTGGCTGGGCACCGACGACCAGGCGCGGGACGTGCTGGCCCGGGTGATCTTCGGCGCGCGGGTGTCGATCCTGTTCGCCTTGATGCTGACCTTCGTCAGCGCGCTGATCGGCATCGCCGCCGGCGCCTTGCAGGGCTACTACGGCGGCTGGGTCGACTTGCTCGGGCAACGGCTGCTGGAGGTCTGGTCGGGGCTGCCGGTGCTGTACCTGCTGATCATCCTGTCGGGCTTCGTCGAGCCGAACTTCTGGTGGCTGCTGGGGATCATGGCGCTGTTCTCCTGGCTGGCGCTGGTGGATGTGGTGCGCGCCGAATTCCTGCGCGGGCGCAACCTGGAGTACGTCAAGGCCGCGCGGGCACTGGGCCTGAGCGACCGCAAAGTGATCTTCCGGCACATTCTGCCCAACGCGATGAACGCGACCCTGAGCTACCTGCCGTTCATCCTGACCGGGGCGATCTCGACCCTCACGGCGCTGGACTTCCTGGGTTTCGGCATGCCCGCCGGCAGCGCGTCGCTGGGCGAACTGATCGGCCAGGGCAAGCAGAACCTGCAAGCGCCGTGGCTCGGCCTGACGGCGTTCTTCACCCTGGCGCTGATCCTTTCACTGTTGGTGTTCATCGGCGAGGCGTTGCGCGATGCCTTCGACCCTCGCGCCTGAAGCGGATCCTGAAATGACTGACAACCTGATCGAAATCCGTGACCTCAACGTCGCCTTCGGCGGCCAGACCGTGGTGCGCGACCTGTGCCTGGACATCCGTCCCGGCGAGTGCCTGGCCCTGGTGGGCGAATCGGGCTCGGGCAAATCGGTGACCGCCCACTCGATCCTGCAACTGCTGCCCGAAGGCGAAGCCCTCACCACCGGCAGCATCCGCTACCGCGGCCGCGAACTGGTCGGCGCCGAACCCGCCGCCCTGCGCGACCTGCGGGGCAACCGCATCGCCATGATCTTTCAGGAGCCGATGACCTCGCTCAACCCCCTGCACACGATCGAGAAGCAGATCGGCGAAACCCTGCTGCTGCACCGGGGCCTGGGCGGCAAGGCGGCCCAGGCGCGCATTCTCGAACTGCTGGAGCTGGTGGGCATCCAGAAGCCCAAGGAACGGCTCAAGGCCTATCCGCACCAGTTGTCCGGCGGCCAGCGGCAACGGGTGATGATCGCCATGGCCCTGGCCTGCGAGCCGGAACTGCTGATCGCCGACGAGCCCACCACCGCCCTCGACGTGACCGTGCAGCGCAAGATCCTGCTGCTGCTCAAATCCCTGCAGCGGCGCCTGGGCATGTCGCTGCTGCTGATCAGCCATGACCTCAACCTGGTGCGCAGCATCGCCCAGCGCGTGTGCGTGATGAAGGCCGGGCAGATCGTCGAGCAGGCACCCTGCGAAACCCTGTTCACCGCGCCGCAGCATCCCTACAGCTGCGTGCTGCTCAACGCCGAACCCGAAGGCGAGGCACTGCCGCGGGATGAGCGTGAGAATGTGCTGGAAGTGGACAACCTGCGGGTGGACTTTGCGGTGGGCGGCGGACTGTTCCGACGCAAGCAATACCTGCGCGCGGTGGACGGCATCAGTCTGAACATCCAGCGCGGCAAGACCCTGGGCATCGTCGGCGAGTCGGGCTCCGGCAAGTCCACCCTCGGCCAGGCGATCCTGCGCCTGCTCGACTCGCAAGGCAGCATCCGTTTTCAGGGCGAATCGCTCGATGGCCTCAACCAGAAGCAGTTGCGGCCCTGGCGCCGGCAGATGCAGGTGGTGTTCCAGGATCCGTTCGGCAGCCTGAGCCCGAGGATGTCCGTGGCGCAGATCATCAGCGAAGGCCTGGAAGTGCACTGCGAGTCCAGCGCCCTGGAGTGCGACGAACAGGTGATCCGCGTGCTCAAGGAGGTGGGCCTGGATCCCGAGAGCCGCCACCGCTACCCCCACGAGTTCTCCGGCGGCCAGCGCCAGCGCATCGCCATCGCCCGAGCGCTGGTGCTCAAGCCGGCGCTGATCCTGCTCGACGAACCGACCTCCGCCCTCGACCGCACCGTGCAGAAACAGGTGGTCGCCCTGCTCCGCCAGCTTCAGGAAAAGCACGGCCTGACCTACCTGTTCATCAGCCACGACCTGGCCGTGGTCAAGGCCCTGGCCCACGACATGATCGTGATCAAGGACGGCAAGGTGGTCGAGTGCGGCGCCAGCCATGAGGTGTTCGAGTCGCCGCAGCATCCGTACACCAAGGAGTTGCTGGCGGCGGCGCATCCTGAGTGATCAGGGGCACCGCGTCGCCTTCATCGCGAGCAGGCTCGCTCCCACAGGGGACTTCACTGCGCCTGGGGGTGCGGGGCCGCCCCGGCCACACACATTCAGGATCCGCCCCATGAACACCAGCGAAAACCTCAAGGACTACCAACGGGTGCGCACCCTGGCGATCCGTTCGCTGTTCGAGATCATCGAGCAGTCCAGCGAAGGCACGGTGATCGTCGACCGCGACGCCAACATCGTCTGGATGAACGAGCGCTATGCCCGGCGCTTCGGCCTGGAATCCGCCGCCGGGGCCATCGGCAAGCCCTGCGAGAGCGTGATCCCCGGCAGCCTGCTGCGCGAGGTGGTGCGCACCGGGCGGCCGATCCTGCTGGACATGCAGGACACGCCCAAGGAGCCCCTGGTGGTGATGCGCCTGCCGATCCACGACAACGCCGGCGCGGTGATCGGCGCCATCGGCTTCGCCCTGTTCGACGAGTTGCGCAGCCTGTCGCCGATGCTCAAGCGCTACCTGAGCCTGCAAGAAGAGCTGGCCTCGACCCGCTCGCTGCTGCGGGCGCGGCAGACCAAATACAACTTCGCCCACTTCATCGGCACCAGCGCCGCCAGCCTGGAAGTCAAACGGCGGGCCCGGCGCAGCGCCAGCGCCGAGTCGCCCGTCCTGCTGCTGGGCGAAACCGGTTCCGGCAAGGAACTGCTGGCCCAGGCGATCCACAGCGCCTCGCCCCGGGCGCACAAGGCGTTCGTCAGCATCAACAGCGCGGCGATCCCGGAGGCGTTGCTGGAGGCGGAGTTCTTCGGCACCGCCCCCGGCGCGTTCACCGGCGCCGACCGCAAGGGCCGCACCGGCAAGTTGCAGATCGCCCAGGGCGGCACGCTGTTCCTCGACGAGATCGGCGACATGCCGCTGCCGCTGCAAAGCAAGCTGCTGCGGGTGCTGCAGGAAAAGGAGTTCGAGCCGGTCGGCTCCAACGACGTGATCCAGAGCGACGTGCGGGTGATCGCCGCCACGTCCACCGACCTGGAGGCGGCGATCAAGCGCGGCGAGTTCCGGGCCGACCTGTATTACCGCCTCAATGTGCTGCCGATCCATGTGCCGCCGCTGCGCGAACGCCTCGACGACCTGCCGGCGCTCAGCGAGGCGATCCTGGAGGATCTGCGCAGCCAGCACGAACTCGACCGCCAGGCGCTGGAGCTGTTGGGGCAGCATGCCTGGCCGGGGAATATCCGCGAACTGCGCAACGTGCTGGAACGGGCGGCGCTGCTCAGCGACGCCCTGGTGCTCACGACCGAGGACATCCGGGCGGCGATCGGCACGTTTGTGCCGGTCGAGCGCGGGCCGTCTCCGGTGTCGGAGCCCCTGGCCCACGAAACCTTCAGCCAGGCCCGTGAACGGTTTGACCGGCAGTTGATCCAGGCCACCCTCGCGCAATGCGGGGGCAAGGTGGTCGAGGCGGCGCAGCGGCTGGGGCTGGGGCGGTCGACGCTGTACAAGAAAATGGTGGCGTTGGGGATTGCCGAGTCTCACTAGAGAGACTCGCATCTCTTTATAGAGAAGAGCGAAAGCGTCGCAGGCAAGCCTGCTCCCACAGGAGTTTGGGTCAGACACAGAAACACGGGGCTTGCCCTGGTTTTGTGGTGCTTTCACTGGCTTCATCGCCAGCAGGCTGGCTCCTACAGGGTTCTGTGGTGATTTGACTGGGCCTATTGGCTGGCTCCACAGGGTTCTGGGGTGAACACAGGTTCTGCATTCAACCTAGTCCTCTGTGGAAGCCAGCCTGCTGGCGATGGGGCCCTTCCAATCACCAGAAATCTCAAAAAAGAGACAAAAGACCCTCGCACACCCACAAAAGCGAAATTAATTCCTTATATTTCAACGTCTTAACGTATTGGCACAAAACTCGCTAACCGCCTCTGCGTACCCGCACCACCCACAAAAATAACAATCCCTGGAGACACACCATGAGTGTGATCATTGCCCTGGCGGCGCTTGCGCTGCTGATGCTGGCCGCTTACCGAGGCTACAGCGTCATCCTGTTCGCCCCCATCGCCGCCCTCGGCGCTGTCCTGCTCACCGACCCGTCCGCCGTGGCGCCCGCGTTCACCGGGGTGTTCATGGAGAAAATGGTCGGCTTCATCAAACTCTATTTTCCCGTGTTCCTGCTCGGCGCCGTGTTCGGCAAGCTGATCGAGCTGTCCGGCTTCTCGCGCTCCATCGTCGCGGCGGCGATCCGTCTGCTCGGCACCCGCCAGGCGATGCTGGTGATCGTGCTGGTGTGCGCCCTGCTCACCTACGGCGGCGTGTCGCTGTTCGTGGTGGTGTTCGCGGTGTATCCGTTCGCGGCGGAAATGTTCCGCCAGAGCGACATCCCCAAGCGGCTGATCCCGGCGACCATCGCCCTGGGCGCGTTCTCCTTCACCATGGACGCCCTGCCCGGCACGCCGCAGATCCAGAACATCATCCCCAGCACCTTCTTCAACACCACCGCGTGGGCGGCGCCCTGGCTGGGTGTGATCGGCACGGTGTTCGTGTTCTGCGCCGGCATGCTGTTCCTCCAGCGCCAGCGCCACAAGGCGCAGAAGGCCGGCGAAGGCTACGGCCGCGAACTGCGCAACGAGCCGGACACCGCCGACGACCTCAAGCTGCCGAACCCGTGGCTGGCCCTGTCGCCGCTGCTGGCGGTGGGCGTGATGAACCTGCTGTTCACCCAGTGGATCCCTCAGTGGTACGGCAAGACCCACAGCCTGGCGCTGCCGGGCATGGCCGCGCCGGTGACCACGGACATCGCCAAGCTCACGGCCATCTGGGCGGTGCAGGCGGCGTTGCTGGTGGGCATCCTGATGGTGCTGGCGTTCGGTTTCGGCGCGATCCGCAGCAAGCTTGCCGAGGGCAGCAAAAGCGCGGTCAGCGGCGCCTTGCTGGCGGCGATGAACACGGCGTCGGAATACGGTTTCGGCGCGGTGATCGCCTCCCTGCCGGGGTTCCTGGTGCTGGCCGACTGGCTCAAGAGCATTCCCAATCCGCTGGTCAACGAGGCCATCACCGTCACCTTGCTGGCCGGCATCACCGGTTCCGCGTCCGGCGGCATGAGCATCGCGCTGGCGGCGATGTCCGAACAGTTCATCAGCGCCGCCCACGCGGCCAACATTCCGCTGGAGGTGCTGCACCGGGTGGCCGCCATGGCCAGCGGCGGCATGGACACCCTGCCGCACAACGGCGCCGTCATCACGCTGCTGGCGGTCACCGGGCTGACCCACCGCGAAGCCTACAAGGACATTTTCTGTATTACGCTGATCAAGACCCTGGCGGTCTTCGTGGTGATCGGCACTTTCTACGCCACCGGCATTGTGTGAGGTATTCATGACGACTCTTTCGGGCAAGACCGCGCTGGTCACCGGTTCCACCAGCGGCATCGGCCTGGGCATCGCCCACGTGCTGGCCAAGGCGGGCGCCGACCTGATCCTCAACGGCTTCGGCGACGCCTCGGCGGCGGTCGCCGACATCGCGCGGCACGGCGGCAAGGTCGGCCATCACCCGGCCGACGTCAGCGACCCGGCGCAGATCGCCGACATGGTCGCCTACGCCGAGCGCGAATTCGGCGGCGTGGACATCCTGGTGAACAACGCCGGGATCCAGCACGTGGCCGCCGTCGAAGACTTCCCGGTGGAGCGCTGGGACTCGATCATCGCCATCAACCTGTCCTCGGTGTTCCACAGCACCCGCCTGAGCCTGCCGGGCATGCGCGGCAAGGGCTGGGGCCGCATCATCAACATCGCCTCGGTGCACGGCCTGGTGGGCTCCACCGGCAAGGCCGCGTATGTGGCGGCCAAGCACGGGGTGATCGGCCTGACCAAAGTGGTCGGCCTGGAGACCGCCGCCGGCAACGTCACCTGCAACGCGATCTGCCCGGGCTGGGTGCTGACGCCCCTGGTGCAGAAGCAGATCGACGACCGGGCGGCCAAAGGCGTCGACCCGCAGCAGGCGCAGCATGACCTGCTGGCCGAGAAGCAGCCGTCGCTGGCGTTCGTGACGCCGGAGCACCTGGGCGAGCTGGTGCTGTTCCTGTGCAGCGAGGCCGGCAGCCAGGTGCGCGGCGCGGCGTGGAACATCGATGGCGGATGGTTGGCGCAATAGCCGCTACCGCCCCTTCCCCTTTGCGGGAGCGGGCTTGCCCGCGCCCGCAAAGGGGACAGTGAGGCCATCGAATCTTTGTGTGCATACGATAAGAAGAGGCAACCCATGTCCGACATCCTCTGGCAGCCCGACGCCCGACGCATCGCCGATTCGCCCATGGACGTCTTCCGGCGCTTCGTCGAGCAACGCCATCACCTGAACCTGGCCGACTACCCGGCCCTGCATGCCTGGAGCGTCGCGCAGCGCGAGGCGTTTTGGCAGGCCATCGTCGATTTCTTCGACATCCGTTTCCGCACCCCGCCCGAGGCCGTCCTGCGCGAAGGCCCGCAGATGCCCAGCGCCGAATGGTTTCCCGGCGCCACCCTGAACTTCGCCGAACACCTGCTGCGCCGCCGCGACGAGGCTGTGGCGGTGGTGGCCGTGGCCGAAGACGGTCGGCGCGAACAACTGAGCTGGGCGGAACTGGCCCGCCAGGTCGCCGGTTTCCAGGCCGGCCTGCAAGCCGCCGGCATCGGTTTGGGCGACCGCGTGGCCGCGTGCATGCCCAACACCTGGCAGACCCTGGTGGCGATGCTTGCGGCCACCGGCCTCGGTGCCATCTGGTCGTGCTCCTCGCCGGACTTCGGCACCCACGGGGTGATCGACCGGTTCGGCCAGATCGAACCGAAAGCGTTGATCATCTGCGCCGGTTACCGCTACGCCGGCAAGACGGTCGACCAGACCGTCAAAATCAACGAGATCCTGGCGCAGCTGCCGTCGCTGCAACAGCTGATCATCGTGCCCGGCCCCGAAGCGCAGAGCGACACCGGGGTGTACCGCACCGAGGCCGACGTGGCACTGTGGAGCGACTTCTACCGCCCCGGCGGCGAACCGCAATTCGTGCCGGTGCCGTTCAACCATCCGCTGTACGTGCTGTATTCCAGCGGCACCACCGGCGTGCCGAAATGCATCATCCACAGCACCGGCGGCGTATTGCTGCAACACGTCAAGGAACACGGCCTGCACGTCGGCCTCGGCCAAGCCGACCGTCTGTTCTACTACACCACCTGCGGCTGGATGATGTGGAACTGGCTGGTGTCGGCCCTGGCGGTCGGCAGCGCCGTGGTGCTGTACGACGGCTCGCCGTTCCATCCGGCCAACGAACGGCTGCCGGACCTGATCGACGCCGAGCGCATCAGCGTGTTCGGCACCAGCCCCAAGTTCCTCGCCACCCTGGAAAGCAGCGGCCTCAAACCGCGTCACAGCCATGACCTGGGCAGCCTCAAGACCTTGTTGTGCACGGGTTCTGCGCTGTCGCCGCAGAGCTACGATTACGTCTACCGCGACTTCAAGGCCGACGTGTGCCTGGCCTCGATGTCCGGCGGCACCGACATCGTCTCCTGCTTCGTCAACGGCAACCCGCTGTCGCCGGTCCGCCGCGGCGAGATCATGGGCAAGAGCCTGGGCATGGCCGTGGAGGTCTGGAACGACGCCGGCCAACCGGTGATCGGCGAGAAGGGCGAGCTGGTGTGCACCCGGCACTTCCCCGCCATGCCCATCGGACTGTGGAACGACCCGGACCGCGAGAAGCTGCGCAAGTCGTATTTCAGCCTGTTTCCCGGCGTCTGGGCCCAGGGCGACTACGCCGAGGAGCGGCCCCACGGCGGCATGCTGATCCACGGCCGCTCCGACGCTGTGCTCAACCCCGGCGGCGTGCGCATCGGCACCGCCGAAATCTACCGGCAGGTGGAAAAGGTCCCACAGGTGCTGGACAGCGTCGCCATCGGCCAGCACTGGCAGGACGATGTGCGGGTGGTGCTGTTCGTGCGGCTCCAGGACGGCGTCACGCTCGACGAAGTGCTGCAGCAGCAGATCCGTCAGGTGATCCGCGCCAACACCACACCGCGCCATGTGCCGGCCAGGATCGTCGCGGTCACCGACATCCCGCGCACCCTCAGCGGCAAGGTAGTGGAACTGGCCGTGCGCAATGTGGTGCACGGGGAGCCGGTGAAGAACACCGATGCCCTGGCCAACCCCGAGGCGCTGGAGCAGTTCCGCGACCGGCCTGAGCTTCAGGCCTGAGCCCACTCCCCTGTGGGAGCCGGCCTGCTCGCGATAGCGGTGTATCAGTCGTATCCAGGCTGACTGACAGGACGCTATCGCGAGCAGGCTCGCTCCTACAGGTATTTGCGGTGGCCGAAGATTCTGCAGCCACCCACATTTTCTGTGGGGGCCAGCCTGCTGGCGATGGCGTCAGTCAAGGCACCGCGGGATCAGGGCAGTCGCGCCCATAGGATCAGCGGGGATCAGTCCATCAGCCCCCAATCCCCGGCCGCGCCCGCCGGCGGCGGCAAGGTGTCGGCGTGCAGTTTCAGGCGCAGGCGCAGGTTGTTCACCGAATCGGCGTTCTTCAGCGCTTGCTCCTCATCGATCACGCCCTCCGCCACCAGGTCGAACAGCGCGCCGTCGAAGGTCTGCATGCCCAGCTCCGCGGACTTTTCCATGATCGTCTTCAGTTCGACGAACTCGCCGCGGCGGATCAGGTCGCCGACGGTCGGCGTGCCCAGCATCACCTCCACCGCCGCCCGCCGCTGGCCGTCGCGGGTGCGCACCAGCCGCTGGGACACGAACGCCTTGAGGTGGTTGCCCAAGGCGTGCAGCAATTGCGGACGCCGCTCTTCGGGGAAGAAGTTGATGATCCGCTCCAGCGCCTGGTTGGCGTTGTTGGCGTGCAGCGTCGACAGCACCAGATGCCCGGTCTCGGCGAAGGCCAGCGCATGTTCCATGGTCTCGCGGTCGCGGATCTCGCCGATCAGCACCACGTCCGGGGCCTGGCGCAGGGTGTTTTTCAGCGCCGCATGGAAACTGCGGGTGTCGACCCCGACCTCGCGCTGATTGATGATCGAACGCTTGTGCCGATGGATGTACTCCACCGGATCCTCGATGGTGACGATGTGCCCGCTGCTGTGGCGGTTGCGGTGGTCGACCAGGGCCGCCAGCGACGTGGACTTGCCCGAGTCCGTGGCGCCGACGACCAGGATCAGCCCCTGCTTCAGCATCACCGACTCCAGCAGCACCGGCGGCAGTTTCAGGTCTTCGAAACGCGGGATGTCGAGCTTGACGTTGCGGATCACCACCGAGACGTCGTTGCGCTGCTTGAAGATGTTCACCCGGAAACGCCCGATGCCCGTACGGGAAATCGCCAGGTTCATTTCCAGCTCGCGGTCGAACTCCCGGCGCTGTTCGACGTCCATCAGTGAAGCGGCGATGGCGGCCACTTCGCCGGGCTTGAACGGCGATTCGGTCAACGCCGTGAGCACGCCTTCGAACCGGGCGCTGGGCGGCGCCCCCGTGGAGAGGAACAGATCCGAACCGTGGCGGCTGGCCAGTTGTTTCAACAGTGCGTCGATTTCCATGGCAAAAAGCACCCGCAAAGTTTTCAATGAACCCGCAGAGGCAGGCGACTACCGCATCAGGATAGTCGACGCCGGCCCGCCGACCGACGATCAGGACCCGACCGATGAACGCTGTACCCGCCACCGATGACGCCCAGGCGCTGATCGCCTGCACCGACTGGAGCCGCACGCCGCTGGGCGCCGCCGGCACCTGGCCGCAGAGCCTGCGCACGGCGGTGGACATCGTGATCCATTCGCCGATGCCGATGCTGTTGCTGTGGGGCCCGCACCTGACGCAGATCTACAACAACGGCTTCGCCCTGCTGGCCGGCAGCAATCACCCGCGCGCTTTCGGACAACCGGCGCATGAAACATGGCCGGAATTTCGCGACTTCACCGACCCGATCTACAGCGCCGTCCTACAGGGCCAGGTGCGCACCTACCACGAGCAGCGCTTCACCCTGCCGCAGCGGGACGGTCGGGAGTCCGATTTCTGGCTGGACCTGACCTACAGCCCGATCCGCGACGAAAGCGCCCGGGTGGCCGGGATTCTGGTCACGGCCATCGAGACCAACGAACGCCGGCGCATGGCCCAGGAGCTCAAGCAGCGCTCCGAAGACAGCCTCAAGGCCCAGCGCGAAACCGAAGAACGCCTGCAACTGGCGCTGGCCGCCACCGATGCGGTCGGCACTTGGGACTGGGACATCGGTGAGGACCGCTTCATCGCCGACGCGCATTTCGCCCAGTTGCACGGCGTCGATCCGGCGCTGGCCAACCGTCTGCCGATCAGCGAATACCTGCACGGCGTGCACCCCGAAGACCGCGCGCTGATCGCCCGCAGCATCAAGCACTGCATCACCCACGGCACCGAATACGCCGAGGAATACCGCCTGCAGCAAGCCAACGGTGAGGTGCGCTGGGTGTTCGCCCGGGGGCGCTGCTACAAGGATCACCATGGCCGGCCCGTGCGCTTCCTCGGTGCGGCGCTGGACCTGACCGAGCGTAAGCTCACCGAACAAGCCTTGCGCCAGAGCCAGACCGAGCTGCAGCTGATCATCAACGCGATGCCGATCCTGATCAGCTATGTGGACCGCGAAGAGCGCTTTCGCCTGAACAACGCCGCGTACCTGGACTGGTACGGCCTCACGCCCCAGGAACTGTACGGCCGCACCATCCGCGATGTGCTCGGCGACGAGGGCTACTTTCCGCGCAAGCCCTACATCGCCGAAGCGCTGGCCGGGCGCCCCTGTTCGTTCAGCCTGTACTCGCCGCACCGCGACGGCAGCCTGCGCCATGCGCTGATGAACTACTTGCCGCGCCACGGGCCGGACGGCGCAGTCAACGGCTTCTACATCTTCGTGATCGACGAGACTGAACGCAAAAAGACCGAAGAGGCCCTGCGCGACCTCAATGAAACGCTGGAGGAGCGCGTCGCGGCCCGCACCAAGCAACTGGCCCAGGCCAACCAGCGCCTGCAAAACGAAATGTTCGAGCGCGAGCGCGCCGAAGACGCCCTGCGCCACGCCCAGAAAATGGAAGCGGTCGGTCAGCTCACCGGCGGCATCGCCCACGATTTCAACAACATGTTGACCGGCATCATCGGCAGCCTCGACCTGATGCAGCGCTACATCGCCAGCGGCCGCACCGACGAGATCGGCCGGTTCACCGAAGCCGCGGTGTCGTCGGCCAACCGCGCCGCCGCCCTCACCCACCGCCTGCTGGCGTTTTCCCGGCGCCAGTCGCTGGACCGCAAGACCCTGGACGTCAACGAGCTGATCCACTCGCTGGAAGATTTGATCCGCCGCACCAAGGGCGACCCGATCGAACTCACCCTGCGCCTGGGGGCCGGCGTGTGGCTGGTCAGCACCGACGTCAGCCAGTTGGAGAACGCAGTGCTCAACCTGGTGATCAATGCCCGCGATGCCATGCCCGAGGGCGGCGAACTGCTGATCGAGACCGCCAACGTCTACCTCGACGGCAGCGACATCACCACCCTGGAGCCGGTCAAGGCCGGCGACTACGTGATGCTCGCGGTCAGCGACAACGGCACCGGCATGACGCCGTCGGTGCGCTCCAAGGCGTTTGACCCGTTCTTCACCACCAAACCCATCGGCCAGGGCACCGGCCTGGGGCTGTCGATGATCTATGGCTTCGCCCAGCAGTCCGGCGGGCATGTCAGCCTCGACAGCCTGCCGGGCCGCGGCACCTGCGTGCGCCTGTACCTGCCGCGCCTGCATGCCTTGCAGTCCCAGCTGCCGGCGGACGAACCGGCCGTCGCGGCGCCCGCCGCAGCGACCGGCGAGACCGTGGTGGTGGTCGAGGACGATCCGGCGGTGCGCATGCTGGTGCTCGACCTGCTCAGGGAACTGGGCTACCGCGCCTTCGAGGCCGAAGATGCGAAAAGCGCCCTGCCGCTGTTCGAGTCCGGCCAGCGGATGGACCTGTTGGTGACCGATGTCGGCCTGCCGGGCATGAACGGCCGCCAACTGGCGGAAATCGCCCGCCAGCACCGGCCGGGGCTCAAGGTGCTGTTCATGACCGGGTACGCGCAGAACGCCGCCGAGCGCCAGGGCTTTCTGGAGGACGGCATGGACATGGTGGCCAAGCCATTTTCCATCGAGGCGCTGGCGGCCAAGATCCGCACGATGCTCAGCCAAACCCCATGAGTTGAGGCATAATCCGCGCCCCGCATTCAGGTACCGCATCATGAAAGCCCAAGCCCGCCACATTCTGGTGAAGACCGCCGAAGAGGCCGAACAGCTCAAGCAACGCATCGCCAAGGGCGAAGCCTTCGACGTGCTGGCCAAGAAACACTCGACCTGCCCGTCCGGCAAGCGTGGCGGCGACCTGGGCGAAGTGCGGCCGGGGCAGATGGTCGGCGCCATCGACGCGGTGATCTTCAAGAAACCCTTGCGCACCGTGCACGGGCCGATCAAGACCAAGTTCGGCTATCACCTGGTGCAGGTGTTCTTCCGCGACTGAGCGGCAAGATCCTGCCCCGCGGCGCCTCGGCTGCCGCCATCGCCAGCAGGCTGGCGATGGCGTACGGTCAGGCGGCACCGAATCCGGAGTACCGGCCTCATCGCTGGCAAGCCAGCTCCCACAGGGTTCTCGGGCGTTCGCAGGCCTAGCGGACAGCCGCTCCTTCAGCTCATCTCGGGATCAGTGCCCCCGGCACCTGGATCACTCGGCTCGCCAACCGGTGCCCTGCCTCGGCGGCGTCCGCCGGGCCGGCGCCTGACAGGCGGCTGGCCAGGTATGCCGCGCTGAACGAGTCCCCCGCCGCCGTGGTGTCGATCACCCTCTCGACCTTCTGCGCCGGCACGTCGAAGGCTTCCCCGTCGCAGCGGATCAGGCACGCCTCGGCGCCGCGCTTGAGCACCACTTCCGGCGTACCGACCTGCGCGTAGGCGTCGAACACCGCTGCGCAATCGGCGAACCCGAACAGCGCCTGTTCGTCCTCCACCGTCAGCAACGCCAGATCCACATGGGGCAACACACTGCGGTAGGCCGCCTGCGCCGCTTCCCGCGAGGCCCACAGGCGGGGCCGGTAGTTGTTGTCGAAGACGATGCGCGCATCCCGTTGGCGGGCTTCGGCCAACACCTCGACCAGCCGTTCCCGCCCCTGCGCGCCCAGCACCGCCAGGGTGATGCCGCTGAAATACAGCACGTCGTAATCCGGCAAGGCCGCCAGCGTCGCGGCGCCGTTCGGCAGGGTGAAACAGTCGCGCACGGCCGCTTCGTTGCGCCAGTACAGGAAGCGCCGCTCGCCGGCGGCGTCGGTCTGGATGCAGTACAGGCCCGGCAGACGGCCAGGCAAGCGCTGCACCCAGTCCAGGCCGATGCCTTCGCCGGCCCAGCGGCGGCACATCTCGTCGCTGAAGCTGTCGTCGCCCAGGGCCGTGACGTAATCGACCCGGGCCCGGTCGCCCATGGCCCGCGACAGGTAGACAGCGGTGTTGAGGGTGTCGCCGCCGAAGCTCTGCTGCAGGCTGCCGTCGGCGCGCTGCTGGAGTTCGATCATGCATTCGCCGATCAGGGCGATGCGCGGGGTGTGGGGGCCCAGGGGGCTGAGAGTGCTCATCTGAATGGAGTCCTGGCAATTCAAGGGTGTTCTTTGGGCCGTCATCGCCAGCAGGCTGGCTCCCCCATTGGATCTGTGTCGGGCACATGACCCTGCGGGAGCCGGTCTGCCGCAGATGGCGTCAGTGCAAACGCCGCCGGGCGCGGCGCTTGCTGAAGCCTCAGAAACAGGTGCCCATCGTCTCGATCACCGTCAACCGCTCATCCACCAGCAGCCCCACCCGCCATTTGTCGAAGGTCAGGCACGGGTGCGAGGTGCCGAACGAGATGATGTCGCCGACCCGCAACTCCACCCCCGGCGCCACGGTCATGAACGCATGCTGGTCCATCACCGCCGTCACCTTGCACGCGCCGACGTCATCCCCCACCGCCGGCAGCACCCCGGCCCTGTAGCGCAGCAACGGCACCGGCAGGCCGGCGTCGAACGCGACGTCTCGCTTGCCCAGGGCGACCACCGCAAACCCCGGTTCCGGCAGCGACTGCACATGAGCCCAGACCTCCAGGGCCGGGCGCAGCCCTTCGTGCAGGTCGCTGCGCCGGTCGAGCACGCAGCACTGCGCTTGCTTGTAGATGCCGTGGTCGTGGGCCACGTAGCTGCCCGGCCGCAGCACGCTGAGGAACCGCCCGGCGGCGTTCTGCGCCTCGAAGGACTCGGCGATCAGGTCGTACCACGCCGACCCCGACGCCGTGATGATCGGCTTGGCGACGGCGAACGCGCCGCTGTCCTGCAACTGCACCGCCAGGCGCACCAGCGACGCGGCGAATTCGCGGATGCCGCTGACGGCATGGTCGCCGTGGATCACGCCTTCATAACCTTCGATGCCGGTCAGGGCCAGGGCCGGTTGCGCGGCGATGGCCTCGGCCAGCGCGATGACTTCCTGCTCGCTGCGGCAACCGCAGCGGCCGCCGACCACGCCGTACTCGATCATCACGTTCAGCCGAACGCCCCGGGAGGCGAAGTACGCGCCAAGATCGGCGACGTTGTCCGGGTGATCGACCATGCAGTAGAAGTCAAAGCCAGGATCGGCCAGCAGATCGGCGATCAGCGCCATGTTCGGCGTGCCGACCAGTTGGTTGGCCATCAGCACCCGGCGCACGCCGTGGGCATAGGCGGCGCGGGTCTGGGTGGCGCTGGCCAGGGTGATGCCCCAGGCGCCGGCGTCGAGCTGACGACGGAACAGCGCAGGCGTCATGCTGGTCTTGCCGTGGGGCGCCAGTTCCGCGCCGCTGTCGCTGACGAACGTCTGCATCCAGCGGATGTTGTGCTCCAGCGCCTGGCGGTGCAGCACCAGCGCCGGCAGGCTGACATCGCGCACCAGGTGGGCGCCGACGGCGGCATCGCCCTTCTCCACGGCAGCGGTAGTGTTCACGGTCGTCATGGTCGAACTCCTCACAGTCGCGCCCGCCGACGGGCGCGGTCAGTCGTTGATGCGCCGGGCGAGGCTGTTGGCGCTCTCGATCAAGACCCGGCGATAGTCGTCGTAGTTGTTCTTGGCGTCGGCGCGCGGGGCGACGATGCACAAGGTGCAGATGGCCACGCCGGCGGGGTCTTTGACCGGCGCGGCGAAGCAGTGGGTGAAGGTGTCGGCGACACTGTCGAAGGAAAAGAAGCCGTCGATGCCGGCCTGACGGATTTCCCCCAGGAACGTCTCCAGCGGCAAGCGTTCGCCGTCCGGCAGGATGAAGTCGTCGGGGTCGATCAGGTCGATGATCTGCCGGTCGCTCAGGTGCGCCAACAGAAGGCGCCCGGACGCGGTCCACGGGATCGGCGCGTTCTCGCCGATGTCCGAGGAAATGCGAAAGTGCCGCTCGCCCTCCTTCATCAGCGCCACCGTGTACTTGCGCCCGTTGAGCAGGCACATCTGCGCGGTTTCCCGGGTCTGGCTGACGATCTCCTGCAAGGCGTGGTCGGCCTCGCGGCTGAGGTCGAAATGCCGCAGGTGCGCCTGGCCGAGGAAGTACAGCTGACGGCCCAGGTAGACGTGACCGTCCTTGCCCACCGGCTCCAGGATCCGCCGCTCAAGCAAGGACGCCACCAGTTCGTAGACCGTGGACTTCGGGCTGCCGATGCCGTTGGCGATGTCGTTGGGGCGCAGCGGCTGGCCGATCTCCTTGAGGAAATCGAGAATGTCGAACGCCCGGTCCAGGCCCCGGGCCCGGCGTTTGATGGTGTCTTCGGTCATGTCTTCAGGTTCCCATTCACAGTGCCGGGAGTGTACCGAGATCGCCGTGGCGACCGGTAGGCCGCCATCGCCGGCAGGCTGGCTCCCAGAGCAAGACGCCTGTCAAAGGTGGGAGCCACCCCGCTTCAAGCCTTCTTCTTGTAGGCGATGCAATCGATCTCGACCTTGCAGTCGACCATCATGCTCGCCTGCACGCATGCCCGCGCCGGGGCGTGTTCGGGCTTGAAGTACTCGCCGAACACTTTGTTGAAACTGGTGAAGTCCCGCGGATCGTCCAGCCACACGCCGGCGCGCACCACATCCTCCAGGCCGTAGCCGGCCTCTTCGAGAATCGCGATCAGGTTCTTCATGGTCTGATGGGTCTGCTCGACGATGCCGCCGACGATGATTTCGCCGTCCACCGCCGGCACCTGGCCGGACACATGCAGCCAGCCGTCGGCCTCGACGGCGCGGGCGAAGGGACGGGGCTGGCCGCCGGCCGCGGTGCTGCCGGTGCCGTATCGGGTGATGCTCATGGATGTTTCTCCTGATTGAAAAGTGAAAGGTCAGAACCGCGTGCTTTTGAGGAATTCCGCCAGGCGCGGCGACTGCGGACGCTCGAACAGTTCCTTGGGCGGCCCCTGCTCTTCGATGCGTCCCTGATTCATGAAAACGATCTTGTCCGACACCTCGAACGCAAAGCGCATTTCGTGGGTCACCAGCAGCATGGTCATGCCGTCTTCGGCCAGGCCCTTGATCACGTTGAGCACCTCGCCCACCAGTTCCGGGTCGAGGGCCGAGGTGACCTCGTCGAACAGCATCAGGCTGGGGTTCATCGCAATGGCCCGGGCGATCGCCACGCGCTGCTGCTGGCCGCCGGACAACTGGCCGGGAAAGTGGTCGCGGCGCTGCAGCAGGCCGACCCGCTCCAGCCATTTTTCGGCCAGCGCCACGGCTTCGTCCTTGTGCATCTTCTTCACCTTCAGCAGGCCGAGGGTGACGTTCTGCAGCGCGGTCAGGTGCGGGAACAGGTTGAACTGCTGGAACGCCATGCCGGTCATCGCGCGGTGGCGGGCGATGACTTTCTCGCCATGGCGCACGCGCTTGCCGTTGACCTCGTCGTAGCCGATGGACTCGCCGTCGAGCAGGATCTGCCCGCCCTGGAACTCTTCGAGCATGTTCACGCAGCGCAGCAGCGTGGTCTTGCCCGAGCCGCTGGAGCCGATCAGCGTGACCACGTTGCCACGCTGCATGCTCAGGTCGACGCCCTTGAGCACCTCCACCGCACCGTACTGCTTGTGCAGGCCGCGGATGTCCAGCAGAGGTTGGGTCTGGTTCTGTGAAGAAACTTGAGCTTGAGTCATGGCAAGGCCACCCGCTTTTCAATGTACCGGCCGAACAATTCGATGCCGTAGTTGATGACGAAGAACAGAAAACCGGCGAACAGGTAGAACTCCAGGGTCATGAACGTGCGGGCGATGATCTGCTGGGTGCTGAGCAGCAGCTCCGCCACGCCGATCACCGACAGCAGGGTCGAGGCCTTGACGATTTCCGTCGAGGAGTTGACCCACGTCGGCAGGATCTGGCGCAGCGCCTGGGGCAGCAGCACATAACCGAGCGCCTGACGGAACGTCAGGCCGATGGCCTTGCTCGCCTCCATCTGCCCGCGCGGCAGCGCCTGCAACGCACCGCGCACGATCTCGGCGACGTGGGAGCCGCAGAACAGCGTCAGGCCCAGTGCGCCGGCCTGGAACGCGCTGATCTGCCAGCCCAGCGCCGGCGCCATGTAGAAGCACGCCAGCACCAGCACGAACACCGGGGTGCCGCGGATCAGGTCGACGTAGAAACGGAACGGGGCGCGCATCCAGAAGCGGCCGTAGGTCAGGATCAGGCCGGCGACCACGCCGACCAGCGTCCCGAGCAGGATCGCCAGCGCCGACACCTGCACGCTGGTGACAAAGCCCTGCCAGAGCGGCTCGCGCGCCACCCACAACTCATGCAACCAACCGGGCGATTCGTACATCGCAGCCTCCTATCGGCGGATCGCCAGACGCTGCTCCAGGTAACGCAGCAGCATGGCGATGAGGTAACAGGCCGCAACGTACAGCGCCGTGGTCACCAGCCAGGTTTCGATCACCCGGTAGCTCTCGACGTTGATCTTGCGTGCGTAATAGGTCAGTTCCGGCACCGCGATGGCGGCGGCCAGCGAGGTGTCCTTGAACAGCGAAATGAAGTTGTTCGACAGCGCCGGCAGCACGTTGCGCAGCATCACCGGCACCGTGACGTAGGCCTTCACCTGCCACTCGCCCAGGCCGATGGCCAGACCGGCCTCGCGCTGCCCTTTCGGGATGCTCAGCAGCCCGCCGCGGAACACCTCGGTCAGGTAGGCCCCGGCGTACAGCGACAGCGTGATGATGAACGACGGGATCTTGTCCAGCCGGATCCCCAGGCTCGGCAACGCGAAATAGATCAACAGGATCAACACCAGGATCGGCGTGTTGCGGATCACCGTCACGTACACCGAGGCCAGCACCCGCAGGGCGCGATGCCTGGACAGCAAGGCGAACGCCATCAGCAGGCCGATCACGCAGCCGATGGCGATCGACACCAGCGCCAGCTCCAGGCCCAGTCCGAGCCCCGCCAGCAAGGTGTCGAAATCGCGCCACACGGCGGCAAAGTTCAACTGATAGTTCATGGTTGGCAGTACCTTGAGCGGGGCGACGCGCATCGCCCCGCTCTCACGGGATCATTTGAATTCGACGGGGAAACCGATGGCCGGGGTCGGCAGGTCGACGCCGAACCACTGCTTGAACGAGGCCGCGTACGTCGGGAACTCCACGCCGGTCATGGCTTCATGCAGGGTGGTGTTGACGAAGTTCAGCCAGTCCTGGTCGCCGCGCTTGACCGCGCAGGCGTAGGTCTGCGGGCTCCAGGCATAGGTCGGGCTGCGGTAGCGGCCGGGGTTCTGCACCATCAGGTACTTGACCGAAGACTGGTCGGTGGCGGCGGCATCGGCGCGACCGGAGTTCACCGCCTGGTACATCAGGTCGACGCTGTCGTACTGATCGACCTTGGCCTTGGGCAGCGCCTGGTGCACCAGTTCTTCGGCGTACACGTTCTGCAGCACGGCCACGGTCACGCCGTCGCCGGCGGCCTGCAGGTCTTCGATTTCCTTGTACTTGCTGTTGGCCGGCAGCAGCAGGCCCACGCCTTCGCGGTAGTACGGCAGGGTGAACGCCACCTGCTGGGCGCGGCTGGCGGTGACGGTGATGAACTGGCAGCTCATGTCGACCTTGTCGGTCAACAGGTTGGGAATCCGCGCATCGGACGACTGCACCACGAACTCGACCTTGCCCGGGTCGTTGAACAGCCCTTTGGCCACCATCCGGGCGATGTCGATATCGAAGCCCTGCAACTTGCCGTCCGCCCCCTGGAAGTGCCATGGCGCGTTGGTGCTGCCGGTGCCCACGATCAGCTTGCCCCGGGCCAGGACACTGTCGAGCTTGCTGTCGGCCGCCTGGGCCATGCCCGCAACGGCGGACGAAGCCGCGAGAACGAAAACACACGCTTTGAACAATGAAGGACGGCGATGCATGGCAAGGACTCCTGGAGGATGTATATTCCGCTATACCGGAACTTGGTATGTAACAACGGAATAGACAGCAGAAAGTGTGCCACAGGATTCGATGGGAATCTGTGCCGGATTGAAAATTTCAGGGAATCAAGGAGATACGTTGAACGAGGGAAAGCGGCGCAACTCACCCCGATGGCGTCGAGCGCTACCGATGGCCACAGGGGGCGGGTAACAGGTACTCAATGGGGGCAACTGGAGCGGGATTGGTGCGAGGCAAGAACCGGGGAATCAGAAAGAGGTGCGTCAGGCGCTGAAAAAGGGTGGGAAGTCAGCGCTGCGCGGCTGCGTTGTACACATCTGCTCCGTCACGTTTCCCCACCGCAATGACGGTAACGATCAAATGTCGGGGCGCTCCTGTATTTGTGTGGGAAAAGTACGCGTTTTCCGAGCCCACCTGTAATTTCTGACAGTAGACCCGCCTCCTTCCCTGCCTTAACGTCAGGAAACCTTTAACGGTCGTCTGGAGGAGTCTCTGATGAAGGCGATCCCACCTCTTGCAACGCTGCCCCCCACCTACCGCAAGGCCCTGAAGACCTGGCGCCCGGTGATCCTGTATTTCACCAACGAACACTGCCCCGCCTGCGAAATGGCCGGCCCGATCTTCCGGCATGTCGCCGAGCCGTACCGGCAGCGCGCCGACATCTACATGCTCAACACTCGCGATGCGCCCCGGCATCCGAACGTCACCGGGACACCGACGGTGCTGTTCTACCGGGACGGCAAGCTGATGAAGAAACTCAAGGGCATCGGCACCGAAGACACCCTCAGGCAAGACTTCGCCCTGCACGTCGGCAGGGTCAAGCCGCCCTCCCGGCACCGCCGACGCCGGCGGTGCCATGACCTGAACTGGCTCCACGTCACCTTGCGCACCCTGCGCACCATCCCCGATGCACGCCGACGGAACTTTTCCTGAAAGTGCCACCTAAGAGCCATCATCACTGGTACTTTCGTTCCAACTGATGGACATCAATCGCGCTCCGGGCCGGATTGGACAAGCTCCGATCCGGCTGCTTTTCTTTCATTTCTCAACACGAGATCCAGCGCGCCGGCCCACGGCCGTCGTGCGCTCACGTCCCAGGAGGGGTCCATGTCCTTTAAAGTCATGATGGTTTTCGGCACCCGACCGGAGGCCATCAAAATGGCCCCGTTGGCCCGGGTTCTGCGTCAGTGGCCCGACATCCAACTGAACATCTGCTCCACCGGCCAGCACCGGGAAATGCTCAACCAGGTGCTCGACGCCTTCGAACTCACCGTCGATGAAGACCTGCAAGTGATGACCCAGGGCCAGACCCTGAACGGCCTCTCGCAACATCTGCTCACACAACTCGACCAGGCCTACGGGCGGGTCAAACCGGACATCGTCCTGGTGCACGGCGACACCACCACCAGCTTCATCGCCGCCCTCGCCGCGTTCAACCGCCAACTGCCCATCGGCCATGTCGAAGCCGGGCTGCGCACCGGCAACCTGCGCGCGCCGTGGCCGGAAGAAGCCAACCGGCGCCTGACCGGCGTGATCGCCGACCTGCACTTTCCGCCGACCTCCAAGTCCGCCGCCAACCTGCTGCGCGAGGGCGTGCCCCAGGACAACCTGGAAATCACCGGCAACACCGTGATCGACGCCTTGCTGTGGATGCGCGAGCACCAGCGCGAGACCGGCTGGCACCCGGCCGCCGACTCCCCCCTGGCCGCGCTCGACGACAACCGCCGGATGGTGCTGATCACCAGCCACCGCCGGGAAAACCTCGGCGGCGGCTTCAACAACATCTGCGAAGCGCTGGCGGAACTGGCCGAGCGCTACCCGGACGTGCAGTTCGTCTACCCGGTCCATCTCAACCCCCAGGTGCAGCAAGTGGTGTACGGCATGCTGGCGGGCAAGCCCAACCTCTACCTGATCGCCCCGCAGGATTACCCTCACTTCGTCTGGCTCATGGGCCGCGCGCATTTCATCCTCACCGACTCCGGCGGCGTGCAGGAGGAAGCGCCCGCCATCGGCAAACCGCTGCTGGTGCTGCGCGACGTGACCGAGCGACCGTCGGTGCTGGAGAGCGGCACCATGGTGCTGGTGGGCACCGACAAGGCGCGCATCGTCCAGGAGGCCAGCCAGTTGCTCGACGACGAAGCGACCTACACCCGCATGAGCCGCGTGCACTTCCCATACGGCGACGGCCACGCCAGCGAACTGATCGCCACCCGCCTCCACGCCTGGCTGAGCGCACGCTCGGCGGCGGGTAACGGGGTATGAGCCTGGGTTGGGTCGATTTCTTCGCGTACGTGCTGTTCGGTCTTAAATATGTGGCGATCCTTCTCGCCCTGCTGATGTTCATCCTCGGCCTCGATGACCTGTTCATCGACCTGGTGTACTGGGGCCGCAAGTTCATCCGGCGCTGGCGCATCTACGAAAAATTCAAGCGCGCCGACGAGGAGCGCCTGTACGCGATTCCGGAAAAGCCGCTGGCGATCATGGTGCCGGCCTGGAACGAGGTCGGCGTGGTCGGGGAGATGGCGCGCCTGGCCGCCTCGACCCTCGACTACGAGAACTACCAGATCTTCGTCGGCACCTACCCCAACGACGCCGAGACCCAGGCCGACGTCGACGCGGTCTGCCTGCACTACCCCAACGTGCACAAAGTGGTGTGCGCCCGCCCGGGGCCGACCAGCAAGGCCGACTGCCTGAACAACATCATCGACGCGATCTTCCGGTTCGAGAACGAAGCGAAGATCCAGTTCGCCGGCTTCATCCTGCACGACGCCGAAGACGTGATCTCGCCGATGGAGCTGCGCCTCTACAACTACCTGCTGCCGAACAAGGACCTGATCCAGATCCCGGTCTACCCCTACGCGCCGGAATGGAAAGGCTTCACCGCCGGCCACTACGTGGACGAGTTCGCTGAGAACCACGGCAAGGACGTGATCGTGCGCGAGGCCCTGACCGGCCAGGTGCCGAGCGCCGGGGTCGGCACGTGCTTCAGCCGCAAGGCGATCAGCGCGCTGCTCGAGGACGGCGACGGCATCGCCTTCGACGTGCAGAGCCTGACCGAGGACTATGACATCGGCTTCCGCCTCAAGCAGAAAGGCATGAAGTGCATCTTCGCCCGCTATTCGGTGAGCGATCCGAAGCTGGCGCTGGAACAGCCCTGGGTGTTCGGCATGAACCGCGAGTTCGCCCAGGTGATCTGCGTGCGCGAGCATTTTCCCCGTGACCTGCAACATGCCATCCGCCAAAAGTCGCGCTGGATCGTCGGCATCGTGTTCCAGGGCACCAAGAACCTGGGCTGGAGCCGCAAGGGCCTGCTCAACTACTTCCTGTGGCGCGACCGGCGCGGGCTGATCGCCTACCTGCTGAGCTTCATGGTCAACCTGCTGTTCCTGGTGCTTTTGGCGATGTGGCTGATCACCGTGATCGCCCCGGAGGCCTGGCGCTATCCGTCGATCCTGGCCGACAGCGCGCTGCTCTCGGCGCTGCTGTGGCTCAACGGCCTGATGCTGCTCAACCGCCTGTTCCAGCGCGGCTGGTTCGTCACCCGCTACTACGGGATCGTCGAAGGCCTGCTGTCGGCGCCGCGGATGATGTGGAGCAACTTCGTCAACTTCTTCGCCAACCTGCGCGCCCTGCGCCAAGTCATGGAAATGGGCGACTCGCGGCGCGTGGCGTGGGACAAGACCACCCACGAGTTCCCGGCCTTGACCAAGGCCCAGCGCACCCCGCTCGGCCACCGGCTGGTGGAGAAAGGCCTGCTCAGCGAAGAGCAGCTCGAAGCCGCGATCACCAGTCCGGTGCGCCGCCGGCTCGGCCGCGAACTGCTGCTGCGCGAACACATCGACAGCACGCAACTGGTGCAGACCCTGGCCGAACAGCTGGACCTGGAATGGGCGCCGCTCAATCCGTTCAAGCTCGACAAACGCCTGATCGACGCCGTGCCGCGCCGCGTGGCCTCGCACTACGGCGTGCTGCCGGTGGCCGAGGACGGCGACACCCTGGTGCTGGCCTCCGAAGGCCCGGTCAGCCAGGTCTCGCTCGGCGCGATCGGCCGTCAACTCAAACGCCCCGTGCGCTGCCGTCTGGCGCCCCAGGGCCGCGTCACCCTGGGGATCCGCCACTGGTACGCGAGCCCCCGCCAGACCGAGGAAGTGCGTCATATGCTGCAAGTGCTGGAACGTCATCAGGACGACGAAGCCCTGCTTGAGCGGGTCAGCCATCACCAGGTGCTGCTGGGCAACCTGCTGCAGGTGCGCGGCATGGTGCCGCCGACCCTGTTCAATCAGGCCCTGATCGACTTCGATGCCGAGCACATGTCCCTGGGCGAACACCTCATCTCACGGGGCATGATCACCCAGGAGATCCTCGAGCAGGCCCTGGCCGACCAGGCCAGCGAACAGCAAGCCGCCTACCGCATCGTCCGGGAGGTCGCATGAAGCCTGTCGTCAACCGCCGCACCCTGCTGATGGGCAGCCTGTTGCTCGGCCTGAGCGCGCAGCCGTCGCTGGCCGCGCCGCTGAGCGATTTCGAGCAGTTCCGCAGTTACCCCTACATGGACCGCAGCTACCGGGAAGCCAAGAAAGGCAACTGGAAGGAAGTCGAACGGCTGATGCGCCACCTGCTGGAAAAGGTCCCGAAAAACGACGAAGCCCGGGCCTTGCTGGTGGAGTCGCTGGCCAAGCAGCGCCGCTACAAGGACGCCTTGCAGGCGCTGGGCAACGACAGCGACGGGCTGCTCGACCTGCGCCTGACCTGGATCGAGCAGGATCCGCCGTCCAGCACCCAGGTCGAAGGCTGGATGGCCACCAGCAGCCTGAACGACCGCATCCGCCTGTGGCAGGCCTACAGCCTCAGCCTGGCCAGGTTCGGCGGCGCGGGCCGGGCCCACGACTGGCTGGCGCAACTGGCGCCCAAGGGCGACGACAACATCCTGCGCCTGGCCCGGGCCAACTGGTCCGAGCAGTTGCGCGACTGGAACGGCACCATCGAGCAACTGGCGCCGCTGGCCGCCCGCAGGCAGCTCGACGCCGAAGGCTGGCAACGCCTGGCCAACGCCTACGTGCAGCGGCTGGACGAAAAGCCGCTGCAAGACCTGTTGCGGCAGGCCCCCAGCCCGGAAGCGGCGCGCAAGATCCGTCTGGCGATGGTCGACCGCGCCATCGCCATGGGCCACGATCAGCAAGCCCAACGCTGGATGCAGTCGTTGCCGGCCAGCGACCTGGCCGATCCGGCCCAGCGCCAGCGCCTGTGGGAGCTGGCCCGGCAGACCGGCGACAGCGCCAGCGTCCAGCGCCTGAGCAACGATCTGCAGCGCCCGTGCCTGGAGACCGTCGAGTGGCTGTCCCGGCACGACCCGGAGGCCGCCAGCGCCCAACTGCGCCGCTGCAACCCCACGGACGATCCGCAGGCCTGGCTGGTACTCGCCCAGCGCCTGCAGGCCACCGACCTGTTGCAGTCCACCCGCCTGCCCCAACCCTGGGACAACCGCCGGCAGGCGCAACTGCTCGACGTCTGGCAGGCCGAGGGCCGGAACGACGAGGTCATGGCCTGGCTCGCCGCCCAGCCGCAGACCGCCGAGGTGATCAAGCGCCGGGCCGAACTGTTGCAGAAACAGGGCCGCAGCCAAGACGCCGCCGGGCTGTGGGAGCGCCATTACCGGCAGACCGGCAACCTCGCGTCGCTGGATCAGGCCAGCTACATCGCCTTGAACGCCGGGCAGCGCGAGCGCGCGCAAGCGCTGCTCGAAGACGCCTACGACCGGCATGGCGGCCGCCTGCCCGCCACCGCGTTGCAGCGGTTGGCCGGGCTCTACGCTTCGTCGGCCGGCACGACGCCAGCCCGGCAACGGCGCATGGCATCGCTGCTGGGCCGCGTCGACGGCGCCACCCGGGGCCAACTGCTGGCGCAACTGGCGGAGAACGGCCAGTGCGACGTCGTGCGACAAGCCATCGGCAGCCAGCCGCAGGCCGCCGGCGACTTCCGCGCCCTTGGCCGTTGCGCGATGCCGGAACGGCCCGGGGAAGCCGTCGTGTATTACCGGCAGGCCGAAAAGCTCGGCGACCGCGGCAGCCGCCTGCCGCTGGCCTATGCGCTGGAGGCGGCCGGCGATTCCGCCGGGGCCCTGGCCCTCTGGCGCAGCCTGCCGGCCTCGGAACTCAGCGACAACGCCCGGCTCACCGCCAGCCGCAGCGCGCTCAACGTCGGCGACAGCCAGACCGCCGAACGCTACTGGCAGCAAAGCACCACCCGCGGCGCCAACGAATGGGCCCTCGGCGCGGCGATCGCCGACGCCCGGGGCGACCATGCCCAGGCCATGGAGCGCCAGCGCCAGGCCTTGCGGCAGCAACCCGATGCCGGCCACTTCTACGCCGCCTCGGTCACGGCACAGAAAGCCGGCGACCTGCCTCAAAGCACCGCGTGGCTGGCCGAAGCCGTGCGCCGCGACCCGGCCAACCCGCGCTACCGCGCCGACTACGGCATGCGCCTGGCCGGCGCCGAAACCCGTGAAGAACGCGCCACCGCCATCCCGCACCTGCAACAGGCCACCCGCGACTTTCCCGAGGACTACCGCCTCGGCGAGACCCTGGCCTGGCGCTACGACGAGGCCGAGGACAGCGCGTCGGCCCGCCGGGAACTGCGCCGGGTGATCGACCTGGAGCAGAACCCGGTGGCCGCCGACGACGAGGACGGCAGCATGGAAGCCCGGCGCTACCGTCAGCGCCGCGCCCACGAAACCCTGTCGCGCCGCGACAGCCGGACGCTGGCCAGCACTTGGTCGCCGGCCGGTGTGTCGACCAACGACTTCGTGCGCCCCGACGACAGCAAAGGCACAAACCGCCGTTCCGACTCGCAGAACGTGCAACTGGCGATGTGGGACCATGCGCTGGGCGAAGAGCCGAGCCGCGCCGGCAGCACGCTGTCGGTGTATGGCCGGGTGCTGCTCGGCGGCCAGGGCCGCTCGCGCTACGCCGAATCCCTCGCCGCCGGCGTCGGCCTGCGCTACAAGCCGTGGGGCACGCAGAACATCAACTTCTACGGCGAGATCTACAAACAGAGCCAGTTCGACGACGATGACAACCATAGCCTGAACCTGGGCCAGATGCTGGTGCCGGAAAAGCTGCTGGACCAGATCGGCGACCACCGTCAGGACGGTCACACCAGCACCGACTACCTGCTGCGCGCCACCGCCTCGTTCCTCGATCAGGGCCAGTACCGCAACGACTGGCGCGTCGACGAGAACGACTGGGACGAACGCTTCCTCTACCTGGACGCCGCGTGGTGGACCAAGGCCGGTGACCACCAATGGCTGTCGCGCTTCCAGCAGGGCCATGCCTGGAAACTGCCGTTCAACGGCGCGCAGACCCTCATGCCGTACGGCTTCCTCGAGTTCGCCAGCCAGGATCCCGGCAACGACTGGCGCCAGGACTTGCGCACCGGCGTCGGCCTGCGCTGGCAATGGTGGTACGACGATGACCGCTACAACGCCTACCGCTCGAAACTGACGGTGCGCACCGAGTACCAGCAATCGCTGGGCGGCAATCTGTATGAAGGCGGCAACGGTGTGCTGCTGGGTGTGGAGTGGAATTTCTGATGGCCCGATGGATAGTGTTTTTCTGCCTGTTGCTGGGCGCGACCGTGGCGCGGGCCGACGCCCGGGTGTTCTACCAACCGCTGAACGTCGATGCGCGGCTGACCCAGGCGCAATGGCAAAAGATCTGGCAGGACACCGCCCGCCAGGGCACCCGCACGCTGATCGTGCAGTGGACGAGCTATGGCGATTCGGACTTCGGCGGCGCGGACGGCTGGCTGGCCCGAAGCCTCAGGCTCGCGCAGCGCCAAGGCCTGGAACTGGTGCTCGGGCTGGCGATGGATCCGGCCTATTACCGGCGCATCGACGAGCTGGACAGCGCCGGCCTCGGCACCTACTGGCAGGCGCAGTTGGGACGGTCGCTGGCCCGGCAACGGACATTGCGCCAGGACTGGAAACTGCCGGTCGCCGGCTGGTATCTGCCGCTGGAGCTGGACGACCTGCACTTTCTGGCGGCGGACCGGCGGGCGACCCTGCAACGCCAGCTCAAGGACTTCGCCGGCCAATTGGATGCGCCGCTGCATGTCAGCGCGTTCAGCGCCGGCAAGCTGGCGCCGACGGTCAACGGCCAGTGGCTGGGCGAGATGAGCTCGGCGGGCATTCAGGTGTGGTGGCAGGACGGTGCCGGCACCGCACGTTTGCCGCCGCTGGTGCGCAACGGTTACGCCCAGGCGTTGCCCTGCTCCGTGGGCATCGTGCGCGAGGCCTTCCGCCAGACCAGCGCCGAAGGCCAGCCGTTCCGCGCCGAACCCGCAGCGCCGGACGCCAGCGCCGCCGGCTGTCACCCCTACGCGGTGTTTTCCCTGCGCTATCGGCCGTGGGGCCGGGTGATCCTCGACAACCAGCGCGAACATCAGTAGAGCGATGTACAAAACCATTGAAGACGAAGTCCTGAAGCGAACCGCGCCCGCCGAGCTGTGGGCCGAGTTCATCCAGCATGAGTTCGAGCGCCTGCGCTCGTTCTGCCTGCTGATCTTCGTCGCCAGCATCAGCGTGTGGGTCATCTTCGACCTGATCGTGAGCTTTCTCGGCGGCCAGGGCTTCACCTGGCGCTCGATGGTGTTTCTCGTGGTCTTCGCGATGCTGACCGTGATCCTGCTGTTCACCCGCCGGGCCCGGCACTTCGACGTGCTCAACCTGCTGTTCGTGCTGACCATGACCCTCGGCGTGCGCCTGCTGATCGAGGGTCTGCCGTCCAGCTACCAGCCGGCGTGGCTGGTGCTCGGCGCCTCCAGCGTCCTCTACAGCACGTCGGTGCTGCCGATCAGCCGCTGGTCGTTCTATGCCGCGCAGGTGACGATCTGGCTGGTGCTCAACCCGTTCCTGCGCACCGACATCGGCCTGTTCGAGCTCAGGGGCGTACTGACGGCCTGCTACAGCGTCTTCCTCTGCGGGTTGACCATCTACACGTTCCTGAAGCTGCGCGAGGCCAAGCTGCACAACTACATCATGTCCCGGCTGCTGCTGGACCAGGCCTACAACGACACCCTCACCGAAATCCCCAACCGCCGCTCGTTCATGGCCCGCGCCGAAAAACGCCTGATGGCCGTCCCCCGCGAACAGGACCACTACCTGGCGATGATCGACATCGACAACTTCAAGAAAGTGAACGATGTGTACGGCCACGACGTCGGCGATGAAGTGCTCAAGGCCATTGCGGCGGACATCAAGTCGGTCATGGCGCCGTATGAATATGCGCGCCTGGGCGGCGAAGAGTTCGCCATCTACCTGGCCGGGGTGCGCCACGCAGACGTCGAGGCGCTGGCTGGCGAACTGTGCCGGACCGTGCGCGAACGGCCGACCCGGCACCCGGTGACCATCAGCATCGGCGTCACCCGGGTGGAGGACGGCGACACCCTCAACCAGGCGCTGATCAAGGCGGATGAAGCGCTGTACGAATCCAAGCACACGGGGAAGGACCGCTACACCTTTCACGGCTGATCGCGAATCTTCGCGACCCGGCCGTACGGGGTGCCGATGCCGGCCCCTTGGCCGGCAGGGCCACCAGGCAAGCATCAGCGATGCCTAGCGCCCGCCGCCCAGATCGACAAAAGTGCCGGTGGCGTAGGACGCCTTGTCCGAGAGCAGCCAGACAATCGCCTCCGCCACCTCGTCCGGCCGCCCCCCACGGGCCATCGGAATCGCCGACTCCAGCTTGCTGACCCGGTCCGGATCGCCGCTCAACGCATGGAAATCGGTGTAGATGTAGCCCGGCCGCACCGCGTTGACCCGGATCCCCTCGCCCGCCACTTCCTTGGACAGGCCGATGGTGAAGGTGTCCAGCGCGCCTTTGGAGGCGGCGTAATCGACGTATTCGTTGGGCGAACCCAGGCGGGCGGCCACCGACGAGACGTTGACGATGCTGCCGCCCTGCCCGCCGTGCTTGGGCGACATGCGCAGGATCGCGTGCTTGGCGCAGAGGATCGGCGCCAACACATTGGTTTTCATGATCTTGAGGATGCGGAACTCGGACATTTCGTCGACCCGCGACTTGTGGCCGACCGTGCCGGCATTGTTCACCAGCGCGGTGACACGGCCCAGCTCCGTGTCGACCCGGTGGAACAGGCCCACCACTTCGTCCTCGATGCTGACGTCGGCCCGTACGGCGATGGCCTGCGCGCCCATGGCCCGCACCTGGTCGAGCACCTGGTGGGCGGCTTGCTCGTCGGCCTGGTAATTGATGCAGATCCGGTAGCCCTGCGCGGCGGCCAACAGCGCCGTGGCGGCCCCGATCCCGCGCCCGCCGCCGGTGATCACAATGACTTTATCCATGCTGGCTATCCCCCGATGCACACGTGACAGTCGAGGGCAAGAATAACCGCCATCGGCGGGTTTTGCATGGCTGCACATTGCCCATCGGGATCGCCGTGGCGAGGGAACCGGGTCAGCCCGCCGCCAGACGCCCGCTGCGCTGGCGCACGCCCTGCAGGAAGTGCTCCGCCGGCATCGGATGCCCCAGCAGGTAGCCCTGCAGCGAATCGCAGCCCAACTGGGTGAGGAAGTCCTGCTGCACGCCGGTCTCGACCCCTTCGGCGACGATCCGCAGCCCCAGCGCCTGCCCCAGCGCGACGATCGCCGAGACGATGGCGGCATCATCGCTGTCGTGCTCCAGGTCACGCACGAAACCGCGGTCGATCTTCAGCTCGTTGGCCGGCAGGCGCTTGAGGTACATCAGGCTCGAATAGCCGGTGCCGAAGTCGTCGATGGACAGGTCGACGCCCATGTCCGACAGCTCCTGCAACACCGTCATGCTGGCGTCGGCATCGTTCATGGCCGTGGTTTCGGTGATTTCCAGGGTCAGGCTGTTGGCCGGCAAGTGATGGGTGGCCAAGGCCTTGGCCACGCTCTGCACAAGGCCCGAGTGGCAGAACTGCAGCGCCGACAGGTTCACCGCGATCCGCCAGTCGGTGTAGCCCAGCACATACCATTCGCGCATCTGCCGGCAGGCTTCGTTGAGCACCCACTCGCCGATGGGGATGATCAGGCCGGTCTTCTCGGCCAGGTCGATGAACTTGTCCGGCATCAGCATGCCGTCGGTGGGGTGCTGCCAGCGCAGCAGCGCCTCGGCGCCGACCGGACGGCCGTCGGCGGCGTCGAACTTGGGCTGGTAATGCAGGCTGAACTGGTTGTGCTCCAGGGCCGCGCGCAGATCCTGCAACAGCTGCAATTGCTTGCGGGCGTTGCTGTTCATCGAGGCGTCAAAGAAGCTGTAGCCGTTCTTGCCGCCGCCCTTGGCGTGATACATCGCCGCGTCGGCGTTCATCAGCAGTTCCTGGGCGTTCTGGCCGTTGCCCGGGTACAGGGCGATGCCGACGCTGGCGGAAATCTGCAGCTCGTGGTCGGCCACCCGGAACGACTGCGCGATCAGCCCCACCTGACGGGCCGCCAGGCCCAGGGCATCGTCGGGCTCGTTCAGGCGCACCAGCAGGACGAACTCGTCGCCGCCGATGCGCGCCAGGGTGTCCATGCTGCGCAGGTCCTGGCGCAGGCGCGCCGCCACTTCGCGCAGCAACTGGTCGCCCATGTGGTGGCCGAAGGCATCGTTGACCGGTTTGAAGCCGTCCAGGTCAATGAACATCAGGGCGAAGCAGCCGCCCTGCTCCTGCACCTTTTTCATGGCCTGGTTGATCCGGTCGTCCAGCAGCATGCGGTTGGGCAGGCCGGTCAGGGTGTCGTGCAGGGCCAGTTGGGTGAGTTCGCGGTTGGCCACCGTCAGGGAATGGGCCAGGTCGGCGGTGCGCGCCTCGAGGCGGGCGTCGAGGATCGAGGTCAGCAAGGCGATGGCCAGCACCGCCAGGGTGGTGATCAGCACCAGGTTGTCCAGCCCGTTGCCGTTCAGGCCGTCGAGCGCGGCGCCGCAGAAGCTGCCTTCGGGAAACCGCGCCGCCGCCATGCCGGTGTAGTGCATGCCGACGATCGCGATGCCCATGATGATTGCCGCCCCGGCGCGGAACAGTCGCACGTAGGGCGAATGCTGACGCAGGCGGAAGGCGATCCACAGCGCCGCCGCCGATGCGCCGACGGCGATCATCAGGGAGGCGCCGAACAGCGTCGGGTCGTAGTCGATCCCCGGCGTCATGCGCATGGCCGCCATGCCGGTGTAGTGCATGGCGCTGATGCCGGCGCCCATGACCAAGGCACCGACGCCCAACTGCCAGGCCGGCAGTTTCGGCTGGCTGACCAGCCACAGGGCAAAACCGCTGGACAGCACCGCGATCAACAGCGACAGCGCCGTGATCGCAATGTCGTAGCCCAGGCTGATCGGCAGCTTGAAGGCGAGCATGCCGATGAAATGCATCGACCAGACGCCGATGCCCATGGCGAACGCGCCGCCTGCGGTCCACAGATGCACGGCCCGCCCCTTGGCGGTGGCGATGCGCCCGGTGAGGTCGAGGGCGGTGTAGGACGCCAGGATCGCGACACACAGCGAAATGAAAACCAGGGTGAAGGAATAGCTACCGATGAGCATGGCGATTCTCGTGGCCACCCCGCCGCGGTCAGTCCATTGGGGTCGGGGCAAATGCGCCGATTGTACTGATTGCGCAGAAGAACGCACTGACTAAGTAATCAATTGGCCATCAAGCCGATGAAACGCTTGTTTGATGAGCGTGAACGGCTCTGGAACGACACTTGGGGCTGCCTGTGGCGAGGGAGCCTGTCGGATCGCCGCACCGTCCCGCCGGGGTGCGCAGCAGTCACGAGGCCAGTGAGCGCTGCGCGCTCACGCGGGAGCCAGCTCCCTCGCCACAGTGCACCCGCCGCCCTCAGCGGCTGTCGCTCATCTCCAGCTGGCCGTCCCAACCGCCCCCGAGCGCCGCGATCAACTGCACGCTGGCGATCAGGCGGCTCTGCAGCACGTTCAGCACGCTGCGCTCGTTGCTCAGCGCCGTGGCCTGCACCACCACCACGTCGATGTAGGCGATGAGGCCGGCCTTGTACTGGTTCTCGGTCAGGCGCAGGGAGTCCCGCGCCGCGTCGAGGGCTTCCTGGCGCACGCCCGCCTCGTTCTCGTACACCTTAAGCTGCACCAGGTAGTTCTCCACCTCGCGGAAGGCGTCCAGCACCGTCTGCCGGTACTTGGCCACAGTCTGGTCGTACACCGCCTCGGTGCGGTCGACTTCCGCCGAGCGGCGGCCGCCGTCGAACAGCGGCAGGTTGAGCTTGGGCCCCACCGACCAGAAGCGGTTCGGCAGGCTGATCAGGTTCCGGGACGTACTGCTGCTGTAGCCGCCGCTCAGGCTCAGGGTCAGATCCGGGTAATAGGCGGCCTTGGCCACGCCGATGTTGGCGTTGGCGGCGATCACCGAGCGTTCGGCCGAGGCGATGTCCGGGCGCCGTTCCAGCAGCTGCGACGGCAGGCTCAGGGGAATCTGCGGCAGCTTCGGGATGTCCTGGGTTTCGGCCAGCTTGAACTGCGCCGGCGGCTGGCCGGTCAGCACCGCGATAGCGTTCTCGAACTGCGCCCGTTGCCAGATGAGGTCCACCAGGTCGCCCTGGGTGGTCTTCAGCTGCGTCTGGGCCTGGGCCACCGCGTCACGCCCGGAGACCCCGGCGTTGTACTGGTTCATGGTCATCTTCAGCGAGCGTTCGTACGCCGCCACGGTCGATTCGAGCAAGCGCTTCTGCTGGTCGATCACCCGCAGCTGCAGGTAGTTCTGCACCAGCTCCGACTGCTGGCTCAGGCGCATCGCCGCCAGGTCCGCAAAACTGGCCTGGGCGCTGGCCTCGTCAGCCTCCAGCCCGCGGCGCAGCTTGCCCCAGATGTCGGCCTCCCAGCTGACGCCCAATTGGGTGTTGTAGGTGTCGCGGATGCCGCTGGAGGAACTGCTCAGGCTCGAACTGCTGCTGCCGGTGCCTTGGCTGGAGCGGGTCTTGCCGGCGCTGAGGTCGATGCTCGGGTAGAACGCACCGCGCGCGTCACGCACCAGGGCCTGGGCCTGGCGGTACTGAGCCTCGGACTGGGCGACGGTCTGGTTGGCGCTGTTGAGCTTCTCGATCAGTTCGTTGAGCTGGCGGTCGCCGTACAGCTCCCACCAGGCGCCGCGGGCCAGCGAGTCGCTGGGGCTGGCCTGGCGCCAGCCCTCGGCTTCCTTGTACTGGGCGATCTCGGCGGTCTGCGGGCGCTGGTAGTCCGGGCCGACGGCGCAGGCGCTGAGCATCGCCACGCACAGCGACAGGCTCAGCAGACGCGAGCCGCGGACGGAAGCCAGGTGGATAAGCGAACGGTCAGTCATAGCGGAGTTTCCAGAGCGGCATCGGTGCGCACGCCACGCCATTGGTTGAAGCGGTGGCGCAGCTTGTCGAGATAGAGGTAGACCACCGGGGTGGTGTAAAGGGTCAGCACCTGGCTGAAGACCAGCCCGCCGATGATGGTCAGGCCCAGCGGCTGGCGCATTTCGGCGCCTTCGGCGCGGCTGAGCAGCAGCGGCAAGGCGCCGAGGATCGCCGCCAGCGTGGTCATCAGGATCGGCCGCAGGCGTTGCAGGCAGGCGCTGCGGATCGACTCCAGCGGCGACAGGCCGTCATGGCGCTCCAGTTGCAGCGCCAGGTCGATCATCAGGATCGCGTTCTTCTTCACCACGCCGATCAGCAGGAACAGCCCGAGCAGCGAGATCAGGCTGAACTCGCCGCCCAGCGCGTAGATCGACAGCAACGCGCCGACCCCGGCCGACGGCAGCGTGGACAGGATGGTCAGCGGGTGGATGTAGCTTTCGTACAACACGCCCAGCACCAGGTACACCGCCAGCAGCGCACCGAGGATCATGAACGGCTGGCTCTTCTGGGTGGCGGCAAAGGCGTCGGCGGTGCCGGCCACCTTCACGATCACGTCTTCCGGCAGGCCGACCTTGGCGATGGCCCGCTCGATGGCGGCGGTGCCCTGCTCCACCGTCACGCCTTCGGCCATGTCGAAGGAAATGCTTTCGGAGGCGAACTGGCCTTCATGGCTGACCCGGTCGTCCTCCAGGCTGCTTTCGTAGTGGGCGATGGTCGACAGCGGCACCCGTGCGCCGTCGGCGGTGATGACCTGCACCTGATTGAGCGTCACCGGGTCCTGGGCGTATTTCGGATTGACCTCCATCACCACCCGGTACTGGTTGAGGCTGTCGTAGATTGTGGAGATCTGCCGCTGGCTGTAGGCGTTGTTGAGCACGGCGGTGACCATGTCCATGTCGATGCCCAGGCGCTTGGCCTGGTCGCGGTCGACGATCAGCGTCACCTGCTGCGCCCCGCGGCCCTCGCGGGCGTCGATGGCGGTCAGCTCCGGCAAGGCCCGCAGCGCCGTGACCACTTTCGGGTACCACTCGCGCAGCGCGCCCAGGTCGCCGCTCTGCAGGATGTAGGAATACTGCGAGGTGGTCTGTTCGCGGCCGCCGCCGAACTGCAGGTCCTGGTCGGCCATCAGCATCAGTTGCGCACCGGCCACCTTGGGCATTTCCTTGCGCAGGCGCTCGATGACCTTCTGCGCCGACAGGTTGCGTTCCTTGATCGGCTTCAGGCGCACGAGCATGAACGCGTTGTTGGTGCCGTTGCTGCCGCCGATGAAGCCGGCGACGCTCTCCACCGCCTCGTCCTTGAGCACCGCCCGACGGAAGATCTCCATCTTGGGCTGCATCACGCTGAACGACAGGCCGTCGTCACCGCGCACGAAACCGATCAGCTGGCCGGTGTCCTGCTGCGGCATGAAGGTCTTGGGCACCACCACGTACAGCGCGACGTTGACGCCGACGGTGACGATCAGGCTCAACAGCGTCAGGCGCCGGTGGCGCAGCACCCAGTCGAGGCTGGTGGCGTACTTGCCGACCATCCAGTCGTTGGTGCGCCGGCTCCAGCGCTGCAGGCGGTTCTCCTGCCCCGGCACATGGGGCTTGAGCCAGCGGGCGCAGAGCATCGGCGTCAGCGTCAGCGACACCACCAGGGAGACGACGATGGCCGCCGCCAGCGTGATGGAGAACTCACGGAACAGGCTTTCGATGATCCCGCCCATGAACAGGATCGAGAGGAACACCGCCACCAGCGACACGTTCATCGACAGCAGGGTGAAGCCGACTTCCTTGGCGCCCATGTACGCCGCGCGCATCGGCTTGACGCCCTCGTCGATGTGCCGGGAGATGTTCTCCAGCACCACGATGGCGTCGTCCACCACCAGGCCGGTGGCGAGGATCAGCGCCATCAGCGACAGGTTGTTCAGCGAGAAGCCGTACAGGTACATCACCGCAAAGGTGCCCACCAGCGACACCGGCACCGCCAGGGTCGGGATCAGCGAGGCGCGGAAATTGCCCAGGAACAGGAACACCACCAGGATCACCAGCGCCACGGCGATCAGCAGGGTCATCTCGGCCTCGTGGAGGGTGGCCTTGATCACCGGCGAGCGGTCCATCGCCAGGTTCAGCTTGACGCTGGCCGGCAGCACCGCCTGCAACGCCGGCAGCTGGGCCTTGATCTCGTTGACGGTCTCGATGATGTTGGCCCCGGCCTGGCGGTTGATCACCAGCAGCACCGCCGCGTCATCGTTGAAGAAGCCGCTGTTGTAGCGGTCCTCGACGCCGTCGCTGACCTTGGCCACGTCCTTGAGGCGCAGGGCTGCGCCGTCGGCGTAGTGGATGATCAGCGACTCGTAGTCCTTGGCCTTCTCCAGTTGATCGTTGGCCTGGATCTGCCACAGGCGCTGGCCGTCTTCGACCGAGCCCTTGGGCCGGCGCACGTTGGCCCCGTCGATGGTCTTGCGCACGTCGTCCAGGGACACGCCGTACTGGTTCAGGGCCTGGGGCTCGAGCTCGATGCGCACCGCCGGCAGGGAGCTGCCGCCGATCTGCACCTCGCCCACGCCCTGCACCTGGGACAGGCTCTGGGACAAGATGGTCGAGGCCAGGTCGTAGAGCTGCCCCTTCTCCAGCACGTCGGAGGTCAGTGACAGCACCATGATCGGCGCCTGGGACGGGTTGACCTTCTTGTAGGTCGGCATGCTGCGCATGCCGCTGGGCAGCAGGTTGCGCGAAGCGTTGATCGCCGCCTGCACTTCCCGCGCCGCGCCGTTGATGTCGCGGTCGAGGTCGAACTGCAGGATGACCCGGGTCGAACCCTGGCTGGAACGGCTGCTCATGGTGTTGACGCCGGCGATGGCGCCGAACGAGCGCTCCAGCGGCGTGGCCACCGTCGAGGCCATGACCTCGGGGCTCGCGCCGGGCAGGCTGGCCTGCACGACGATCACCGGGAAGTCCATCTGCGGCAGCGGCGACACCGGCAGCAGGCCGAAGCTCACGCCGCCCAGCAGCATGATCGCCAGGCTCAGGAGCATGGTCGCCACGGGGCGTTTGATGAAAGGGCCAGAGAGATTCATGGGTGGCAACCACTAGCCGCAAGCCGCAAGCCACAAGCAGGAAAGCCACACGGGATCCGCTCTTTTCCTGCAGCTTGACGCTTGAAACCGGCCATGGCCTTCATACCGCCACCTCTTCGTTGGCGGACTTGCCGAAGCGACGCCCCAACCGGTCGAAGTACAGGTAGATCACCGGCGTGGTGAACAGCGTCAGCACTTGGCTGGCCAGCAGGCCGCCGACCATCACCAGGCCCAGCGGTTGGCGCAGCTCCGCGCCGGAGCCGGTGGCCAGCATCAGCGGCACCGCACCGAACAGCGCGGCCAGGGTGGTCATCAGGATCGGCCGGAAGCGCAGCAGCGCCGCCTGGTAGATCGCCTGTTCGGGCGCCATGCCCTGATGGCGTTCGGCGTCGAGGGCGAAGTCGATCATCATGATCGCGTTCTTCTTGACGATGCCGATCAGCAGGATGATGCCGATGATCGCGATCATGCCCAGGTCGTTGCCGCTGAGCAGCAGCGCCAGCAAGGCGCCGACCGCCGCCGACGGCAGGGTCGAGAGGATCGTGACCGGGTGGATATAGCTCTCGTACAGCACGCCCAGCACGATGTACATGGTCACCACGGCCGCCAGGATCAGCAGCAAGGTGCTCGACAACGAGGCCTGGAACGCCTCGGCCGCGCCCTGGAAGCGGGTCTGCACCCCCAGCGGCATGCCGATGTCCTTCTGCACCTGCTCGATGATGTCGACCGCCTGCCCCAGCGCCACGCCCGGCGCCAGGTTGAACGACATCATCACCGCCGGGAACTGGCCGATGTGGGTGATCGCCAGTTGCGCCTGGCGTTCCTCGACACGGGCCAGGCTCGACAGGCGCACCTGGGCCCCGTCGGTGGTCTTGACATGGATCTGGTCCAGCGCCTGCGGGCCGATCTTCTCCCCGGCCTGGGCCTGGAGCACCACGCGGTACTGGCTGGCCTGGGTGTAGATGGTGGAGATCTGCCGCTGGCCGAAGGCGTCGTACAGCGCGTCGGTGATGTTCGACACCGACACGCCCAGGCGCGAGGCCGCATCGCGGTCGATCACCAGGTACACCTGCAGGCCCTTGTCCTGCAGGTCGCTGGCCACGTCGGTCAGTTCGGGACGTTGGGCCAGGGCGTCGACCAGGCGTTTGCTCCACAGGCTCAGCAGGTCGGCGTCCGGCGACGACATGCTGAACTGGTACTGGGTGCGGCTGACGCGGTCTTCGATGGTCAGGTCCTGCACCGGCTGCATGAACAGGCGGATGCCCACCAGTTTGTCCACCTGCGGCTGCAGCCGGGCGATCACGTCGGCGGCGCTCAGGTCACGTTCGCGGTGCGGCTTGAGGTTGATCAGCAGGCGGCCGCTGTTGAGCGTGGCGTTGTCGCCGTCCACGCCGATGTAGGACGACAGGCTTTCCACCGCCGGATCGTCGAGGATCACCTTGGCCAGCGCCTGCTGGCGCTCACCCATGGCGGCGAAGGAAATCGACTGCGGCGCCTCGGAAATGCCCTGGATCACCCCGGTGTCCTGCACCGGGAAGAACCCCTTGGGCACCGCCATGTACAGGAACACGGTCAGCGCCAAGGTGCCGACGGCCACCAGCAGCGTCAGCGGCTGGTGCCGGAGCACCCATTGCAGCATCCGGCCGTAGACGGCGATCATCCAGTCGATGAACTCGCCGCTGGCCCGGTAGAAGCGGCCCTGTTCGTGGGCCTGCGGCTCGCGCTTGAGCAGGCGGGCGCACATCATCGGCGTCAGGGTCAGCGACACCACGAGGGAAATCAGGATGGCCACGGCCAGGGTGATGGCGAATTCGCGGAACAGCCGGCCGACCACGTCGGCCATGAACAGCAGTGGAATCAGCACGGCGATCAGCGACAGGGTCAGGGAAACCAGGGTGAAGCCGATCTGCCTGGCGCCCTTGAGCGCGGCCTGCATCGGGCTGTCGCCCTCCTCGATGAACCGGGCGATGTTCTCCAGCATCACGATCGCGTCGTCCACCACGAAACCGGTGGCGATGGTCAGGGCCATCAGGGTCAGGTTGTTCACCGAGAAACCGGCCAGGTACATCACGCCGAAGGTGCCGATCAGCGACAGCGGCACCGCCACCGACGGAATGATGGTGGCGCTGGCCCGGCGCAGGAACAGGAACGTCACCATCACCACCAGGGCGATGGCGATCAGCAGCTCGTGCTGCACGTCGGTGACCGAGGCGCGGATGGTCTGGGTGCGGTCGGTGAGCACGGTGACCTCAAGGCCCGCCGGCAGGTTGTCGGTGATGCTCGGCAGCAACGCCTTGATCCGGTCGACCACCTCGATCACGTTGGCGCCGGGCTGGCGCTGGATGTTCAGCAGCACGGCCTGGTTCTGGTTGGCCCAGGCGGCCAGCCGCTCGTTCTCGGCGCCGTCGACGATCTGCGCGACGTCCTTGAGCCGCAGCGGCGCGCCGTTTTTGTAGGCCAGGATCAGGTTGGCGTAGTCCTCGGGTGACCGGAGCTGGTCGTTGGCGTCGAGCATCGACACCCGGGTCGGGCCGTCGAAGTTGCCCTTGGGCTGGTTGACGTTGGATGCGCCGATCAGGGTGCGCACGTCCGACAGGTTCAGGCTGTTGGCCGCCAGCGCCTCGGGGTTGACCTTGATCCGCACCGCCTGGCGCTGGCCGCCGGCGATGCTGACCATGCCGACGCCGCTGATCTGGGCGATCTTCTGCGCCATGCGCGTATCGACCAGGTCGTTGAGCTTGGGCAGCAGCATGGTCTTGGAGGTGATGGCCAGGGTCAGCACCGGGGTGTCCGCCGGGTTGACCTTGTTGTACACCGGCGGTGCCGGCAGGTCGCTGGGCAACAGGTTGGTGGCGGCGTTGATCGCGGCCTGCACCTGCTGTTCGGCGACGTCCATGTTGATGTCGAGGCTAAAGCGCAGGGTCAGCACCGAGGCGCCGCCGGAACTGGTGGAGGCCATCTGCGTCAGGCCGGGCATCTGCCCGAACTGGCGCTCCAGCGGCGCAGTCACGGCACTGGTCATCACATCGGGGCTGGCGCCGGGGTACAGGGTCATGACCCGGATGGTCGGGTAGTCGACCTGCGGCAGGGCCGACACCGGCAACAGGCGGTAAGCGATCAGGCCGGCCAGGACGATGGCCAGCATGCTGAGGGTGGTGGCGACCGGGCGGAGGATGAACAGCCGTGAGATGTTCATGCGCCCTTCTTGGCCTTGTCGCCGGCGGCCGCATCAGGCGCGCCGGCCGCGGACTTGCCCTGCAGGTGGCCGGTGGGGGTGGCCGGCACGTCCTGGCTGTCGTTGACCACTTCCACCTCGCTGCCCTCCTTCAGACGGTCGGTGCCTTCCAGCACGACGCGGTCGCCGGGCGCCAACCCTTCGGTGACCACGGTGTTGTCGCCGTCGCTGGCGCCGATCTTCAACTGACGCAGGGTGACCTTCTTGTCACCGTCCATCGCGTAGACGAAGGTGCCGTTGGTGCCGAACTGGATCGCCGCCGACGGGGCCAGCAGCACGCCCTTGAGGGTATCGGCCAGCAGGTGGACGTTGACGAACTGGTTGGGGAACAGCGACTGGTCGCGGTTGTCGTAGCGCGCCTTGAACTTCAGGGTGCCGGTGGCCACGTCGATCTGGTTGTCCAGGCTCTGCAGCACGCCGGTGGCCTGCAGGCGGGTGTCGCCGCGGTCCCAGGCCTCGGCCGGCAGCCTGGCGCCGCTGCGGTAGCGGGCGAGCACGGTGTCGAGGCTGTTTTCCGGCAAGGTGAAGGCGACGCTGATCGGTTGGGTCTGGGTGATCACCGCCAGGGCCGTGGTGTCGTTGGCCGCCACCAGGTTGCCGACATCGAGCTGACGCAGGCCGACGCGGCCGGCGATCGGCGCGCGGATCTTGGTGAACTCAAGATTGAGCTTGGCGTCGTTGACCGCCGCCTGGTTGGTCTTGACCGTGCCCAGGTACTGGCCGACCAGCGCTTCGGCGGTGTCCAGGGTCTGCTTGGCGATGCTGTCTTCCTTGTACAGGCCGCGGTAGCGCTCGACATCGACCTGGGCGTTCTTGAGTTGCGCCTGGTTCTGCAGCAGGGTGCCCTCGGCCTGGAGCAAGGCGTTCTGGTACGGGCGCGGGTCGATTTCCGCCAGCAGGTCGCCGGCCTTGACCATCTGGCCCTCTTCGAACCAGATCTTCACCACTTCGCCGCCGACCCGGCTGCGCACATTGATGGTGTTGAGCGCGGTCACCGTGCCGAGCGCCTTGTAGTACAGCGGGAAATCCCCCTTGACCACCGGCGCGACACGCACCGGCACCGGCCCCGAGCCGCCGCCGAACCCCGGACGCATCATCCCCGAACGGCCGGTGTGGCCGGCCTGGGCCTTCTCGCCGCCCTCCTTGTGGGCGGTGCCGGCGGGCCAGAATTTCCAGCACAGGCCGGCGACGGCCACCAACACAAGCAGGCTGAGCAGCCAGCGACGGGAATGACGGGGGGACGATTGCATCGAGTGATTGACCATAGGGCGCGTGGGCTTCTGTTACGGGAGGCTGAACGATAAGCACTGGTGGGGATTAAGCAAAGCGGCTTTACCGGCAATTTACCTTCAACTTACGTTTCAAGGTGTGAGCCAAGAGACTGATACACAAATGAAAACGGCCTGGACAGGGCCAGGCCGTTAACAATTGTAAAAGCGCTTACTTCAGGGCATTCAGAGCGGCGTCGTAGTTCGGCTCTTCAGCGATTTCCTTGACCAGTTCGCTGTGCAGGACGGTGTCGTTCTCGTCCAGCACCACCACGGCACGGGCGGTCAGGCCCTTGAGCGGGCCGTCGGCGATGGCCACGCCGTAGTTCTCGATGAACTCGGCGCCGCGCAGGGTCGACAGGTTCTGCACGTTGTCCAGGCCTTCGGCGCCGCAGAAGCGGGCCTGGGCGAACGGCAGGTCGGCGGAGATGCACAGCACCACGGTGTTGGCCAGTTCGTTGGCCTTCTTGTTGAAGGTGCGCACGGAGGTGGCGCAGGTCGGGGTGTCGACGCTCGGGAAGATGTTCAGCACTTTGCGCTTGCCGGCGAAGCTGGCCAGGGTGACGTCGGACAGGTTGCCGGCGACCAGGGAAAAGGCCGGGGCCTTGGAGCCGGCTTGCGGCAACTGGCCGTTGACTTGAACCGGGTTGCCTTTGAGGGTGACTTGAGCCATGAACGGAATCCTTCTGAACGTTTTGAATGTTTTGTTGGACAGCATGCAAGAGGCCGAAGTTAACCACGAAATGCGCCGCCGACCTATGCCCGGACTGAAATTGTCATGTTTCGGCACACAAAACTGGATACAACTGCCCCCGTTCATCCGTAGGAGCGAGCCTGCTCGCGATAACCGACCGCCACCGTCGCGGTGACTGATCCGGCGCCATGGCGAGCAGGCTCGCGCCTGCCGGGCTATCCCAGCAACCGCAGCATGTTGCGGTGCCGCGCCTCGAAGATCCGCCGCATGTAGCCGTTCACCAACAGCCGCTCGCTGAACGCGCCGCCGATGGCCGAGTAGGTCACCCGGTCGGTGTACAGCGTACCGCCCTCCCCCGGCGCCACCCGGTGCTCGTGGCGGAAGGCGCGCAACGGCCCCTTGAGCATTTCATCGACGAAGTGGCTGTCGCCGGCCTCGCGGATGGCCACCGTCCAGTCCGACGGGATCAGGTTGAACATCCAGTGGCGAAAGCGGAACTGCCGCCCGGCCTCGATCCGCAGGTCGTTAAGGTCGATGTCGCCCAGCGGCGCGATGCGTTCGGGGAAGATCTTCGGGAAATTGACGCCCTCCAGGCAGAAGTCCAGCACCTGCGTCGGGGTGCGGCCGGGAATCAGGGTGGTGAGTTCCAGAACGGGCATGGCGGAGGGTTCCTTGGGTGGGCCGGCATTTGTCAAAACGCAGGCGGGCATCTTTTATTTAGCGACGTTGTCGATTCCGGCTCCCGGCGTTCGACTAAGTGGCAAATATCCCACCCCCCAGCGGAGATTCACACCATGCGATTCATGATCATCGTCAAAGCCAGCCAGGACTCGGAAGCCGGCGTCATGCCCAGCGAAGAGCTGCTCACCGCCATGGGCAACTACAACGAGGAACTGGCCAAGGCCGGAATCCTGGTTTCGGCCGACGGCCTGCACCCCAGCAGCAAGGGCGCCCGGGTGCGTTTTTCGGGCGAGAAGCGCACGGTGATCGACGGCCCCTTCGCCGAAACCAAGGAACTGATCGCCGGCTACTGGATCTGGGAGGTGAAATCCCGGGACGAAGCCATCGAATGGGTCAAGCGCTGCCCCAACCCGATGCCGGGCACCGACGCCGAAATCGAAATCCGCCAGGTGTTCAGCGCAGAGGACTTCGGCGCCGAGTTCACCCCCGAACTGCGCGAGCAGGAAGAGCGCATCCGCGAACAGGCGAAAAAGCACTGAAGACCTCGGGCAGGCAATGCCGTCGCCATCACCGGCAGACGGCTGCCCGCACGGGATTCGCGACGCCGCGACATCCCTGCGGGAACAGCCTGCCGGCGACGGCGGAGCGTCAGCCGGCAGCGCGGCGTGTCATTTGGCCTTGAGCTTGAGGTAGGACTGGTGCATGTCCGCCGCCCAACCGTCGATGACCGCTTCCACGTCGTCGGCCTTCATCACCTGGGCGTCGTTCTCCAGCGGTTTGCCGGTGCCCTTGCGCACGACCTGGGCGACCACCTTGTTGTTGCCGCCGTCGAGGAACACCGCCTCGGTGGCCAGGGTGGTTTCCTGGTCGCGGATGCCGCTGGCGGTGCTGACCGCAGCGGCCACCAGGGCGATCGGGATCACTTCATAGGGCTTGAGGCCTTCGGTCTTGCTGCTCACGGCGGTGATCGCCGCGCGCACCACGATCACGCCTGGGCCCGGGCCGTTGGCCAGCGGCAACGACTTGCCGATCTCACGCTTGAGCGCCTGATCGTAATAGCCGGTGATGCCGTTGAGGGTCTGCTGCGGAATCTTCGCCGTCGGCTGTGGCTTGGGGTACAGCTGGGTCGGTTCGACGTAGACGCTGCTGAACTTTTTGATGTCCAGCTTCGGATCGACCCAGCGCATCACCGTGGCGCCCGAAGGCGACTTGGCTTCCTTCAGCTGGCTGTAGTCCTTGAGGAAGCCGGAGTACTGATCCGGCTCGACGACTTTGCTGGAACACCCCGTCACGGCAAGCGCAGCGACGCACACGGTGCTCATCATCAATGCAAGCTTCATGTCTGTAACTCCTGTCAGAAGGCCGGAAAGTACTGCTTGAGGGAGAGTTACAGGTATAGCTAAAACCTCGGATTTTGCTGTCGAAATCCGCAACATTCGCCCAACGCCGACCTGTGCCGTGCAGCGGTGTGCGGGCAAACGCCCGCGCCGCAGGCATCACCAGGACGACGTCGCCCCGCTCCTCAACGCCATCTCCCGACGACTGTGGGCCTTCATCGCCTTGATCAGCGACACCGTCCCCACCAGCAGGATCGCCGCGCCGAACAGGAAGTCGATGTTGTACAGCTCGAAGTCCTTCACCGGCCCCACCAGCACCGTGCGCACCACGGCGATGCCCACCAGGGTGGCGAGGAAGTCGATCCCCGGCTCGTCGCGGTAGAACACGTGCATCAGCGGCAGGCACAGGATCAGCAGGAGCAGCAGCACCACCACCTTGAACGACCCCTTGCGCTCGACGCTGAAGGCGCACTCGTGGGGGCCGTAGGCCTTGTAGTCTTCGTCGCGGATCATCGAGTTCTTCTCGTTGATGTACTCGACGCGGTTGTACTTCTGGATCGGCGTGAAGGTGTTGGACATCTCCATCTGCGTGGTGATGTTCTTGAAGCGCAGGTCGATGCGCTCGTTGCCCTTGAGGTAGTACAGCACCGGCTTGTAGCCGTAACGGTAAGTGTCGAAGGGAAACGCGGCGACCTGGCCCTGAACGCCGATGGGACGCGGCTCAAGCTCGGCGAAGGCGCTCTTGTCGGTCGCCGACAGGTTGCGGCTCAGGGGCTGCACCTTCACCTGTTCGAGGAAGATCGGCGTCACGCCGTACGACCACTGCAGCGGCTCCAGGCGCAGGCGCAGTTCGTTGCGGCCCAGGTCGTAGCGGTTGAAGGTGCGTTCGGACACCACCACCGAACCGCTGAGCATGAACTCGCCGCGCAGGTTGTTGGTGATGCGCAGGGTCAACTGGTCCTTGCCCAGCAATGCCGCCTCGCCGGACGGCGGCGTGCCGCACCAGGCCCGGCTGTCGCCGGCGCCGCCCAGCTGGCCGTCGCGGTTTTCGTTGAACACATAAAAGTAACTGGCCCACAGCGTCAGCATCAAAAGCAACGCGGTGAGGCCGAGGATTTTTTTGCCCGCAGCCACAAACAGACTCCCTTCTTCGTTCCGTCGTCCAGCCGAAAACCCGCTGGCGCCAAGGACTCTACCAAAAGGCCATCACCGACCCAAGGAAAAATCCCCGATTGAAGGCAGTCCTAAGGGTTTCCCCTGTGCAGAAGCCGCAGTCGCTTGAAGCTTGCGGCTTGCGGCTTGCGGCTTGCGGCTCGCGGCTTGCCCCCCCCTTTACCGGCGCCGGAACAGCGGCCGCGGCTCGATGACCGAGCGGCCGTACTGCACGCTCATCCCGGCCAGGCCCTTGAGCGCGTCTTCGGCGGACTTGTCCTCGCGTACGGCGAAGCTGTCGAAGCCGCACTGGCGCATGTGGCTGAGCTGGTCGCGCAGCACGTCGCCGATGGCCCGCAGCTCGCCGGCCCAGCCGAACCGGCTGCGCAGCAGGTACGCCTGGCTGTAGGCGCGGCCGTCGCGAAAGCTGGGGAAATCGAGGGCAATCAGCGGCAGCGAGGCCAGCCACGGGACAAGGCTTTCGACCTCGTCGTCCGGGCCCAGCCAAACCGCATGGGTGGAGGGCGACTCCAGCCAGTGGGCCAGCGGCAGGATCAACAGCCCCGCAGGCCGCGTGCCGGCCGGCTCGCGCACGAGCGTCCACGGGTCGTCCGCCACGATCCGCGCCCCGCCCTCTTCCAGCCGCAGCAGATTGTTCATGCCGTCGCCTCCAGCGCCTTGGGGTAGACCCGCTCCTTGAACGGCTCCAGGCCGATCCTCGCCAGCGTATCGACGAACAGTTCCTCGCTTTCGCGGTAGCGCACGAAGGTGCCGATGATCCGCTCGATCACCTGCGGCACTTCGGCGGCGCTGAACGCCGGCCCAATGACCTTGCCCAGCGCGCTGTGCTTGCCCTGGGCGCCGCCGAGGGTGATCTGGTACCACTCGCTGCCGTTCTTGTCGACGCCCAGGATCCCGATGTTGCCGATGTGGTGATGGCCGCAGGCGTTCATGCAGCCGGAGATGTTCAGGCTGATGTCGCCCAGGTCGTGCAGGTAGTCGAGGTCTTCGAAGCGGGCCTGGATCGCCTGGGCCACAGGGATCGACTTGGCGTTGGCCAGCGCGCAGAAGTCGCCGCCGGGGCAGGCGATGATGTCGGTGAGCAAGCCGACGTTGGCGCTGCCCAGCCCCCGCTCCCGCGCTTCGAGCCACAGGGCATGGAGCCCGGATTTGGGCACGTCCGGCAGGACGACGTTCTGCTCGTGGGCAATGCGGATCTCGCCGAAGCCGAAGCGCTCGGACCAGTCGGCCACCGCCAGCATCTGCTGGCCGGTGACGTCCCCCGGCGCGGCGGCCGCGCCCGGTTTGGTCGACAGCACCACGCTGGCGTAGCCCGGCACCTTGTGCGGCTGCACGTTGCGCGCGACCCAACGGGCGAACGCCGGGCTCTCGGCCAGGTGCGTGCCGAAGTCCAGGTCGGTGCCGGCCAGCGTCCGGTAGGCCGGCGGCACGAAGGCGCTGGCGACCCTCTGGTACTCGGCGTCGGTCAGTTGCGCCGGGCCGTCCTTGAGGTGCTGCCATTCCGCCTCGACCTCTTTGGCGAACGCCTCGATGCCCAGCGCCTTGACCAGGATCTTGATCCGCGCCTTGTACTTGTTGTCGCGCCGGCCGTGGCGGTTGTAGACCCGCAGCACCGCCTCGACGTAGGACAGCAGGTGCTGCCACGGCAAGCCGTCGCGGATCTGCAGGCCCAGGATCGGCGTGCGCCCCAACCCGCCGCCGACGATCACCCGCAGCAGCATCTGCCCGTCCCGGCCGGGGTAAAGGTACAGGCCGATGTCGTGCATCATGATCGCCGCGCGGTCCTGCCTGGCCGAGCAGATGGCGATCTTGAACTTGCGCGGCAGGAACAGGAATTCCGGATTGATCGTCGACCACTGCCGCAGGATCTCGGCCAGCGGGCGCGGATCGATCAACTCGTCCGCCGCCACCCCGGCGAAGGCTTCGGTGGTGATGTTGCGCACGCAGTTGCCGGAGGTCTGGATCGCATGCATGTTGACCTGCGCCAGGCGTTCGAGGATGTCCGGCACTTCTTCCAGCCGGATCCAGTTGAACTGCATGTTCTGCCGGGTGGTGAAGTGGCCGTAGCCCCGGTCGTAGTCGCTGGCGATGCCGGCCAGGGTGCGCATCTGCCCGGCGCTCAAGGTGCCGTAGGGGATCGCCACCCGCAGCATGTACGCGTGCTTTTGCATATACAGGCCGTTCTGCAGGCGCAGCGGCAGGAACTCCTCTTCGCTCAACTCGCCGGCCAGGAACCGGGCGACCTGGTCGCGGAACTGCGCCACGCGCTCGAACACCAGCGCCCGGTCGTAATCGTCGTACTGATACATCGGCTACCTCATCAGGGTTTTCTGTGGGAGCGGGTTGGTTCGCGAATGCGGTGTGTTAACTGACACACCGCATTCGCGAACCAACCCGCTCCCACAAATTTTCAGTGACTATGGCCGAACGGCGCAGGCCGTTACAGATTCACCTGAAACCATAAAAACCGTATCAGAGCGCGGCAGATGGCCGCAGGCAGCCATGAAATCTGATCCGCACAAATGAAAGATTCCTGAGCCTGTTTTGTTTTCGGCAGGGTTCCTACAGTGCAGCCCATGCCGGGCCGGGTGGTCCGGCAAGCCTTTGCAACCGTGGATGAATCGACCATGAGCACAGCAGCAACCGGACAGGCCTACAACTACAAGGTCGTCCGCCAATTTGTCATCGCAACCGTTTTCTGGGGTGTGGTCGGCATGGCGATGGGGGTATGGATCGCCTCGCAACTGGTTTGGCCCGACATGAACCTCGACCTGCCGTGGACCACTTTCGGCCGCCTGCGGCCCCTGCACACGAGCCTGGTGATCTTCGGATTCGCCGGCAGCGCCCAGTTCGCCGCCAGCTACTACGCGGTGCAGCGCACCTGCCAGGTGCGGCTGTATTCGGACCGGCTCGCGGCGTTCACCTTCTGGGGCTGGCAGGCAGTGATCGTGATCATGCTCGTCACCCTGCCGATGGGCTACACCACCACCAAGGAATACGCCGAGATCGAGTTCTCCGGCGCAGTGTGGATGGCGGTGGTCTGGGTGGCCTACGGCGTGGTGTTCTTCACCACCGTGGTGCGGCGCAAGACCAAGCACATCTACGTCGGCAACTGGTTCTTCGGCGCGTTCATCCTGGTGATCGCGATGCTGCACGTGGTCAACCACCTGTCGATCCCGGTGGACTGGTTCAAGTCCTACCCGGTGTACTCCGGCGCCACCGACGCCATGGTGCAGTGGTGGTACGGGCACAACGCGGTGGGCTTCTTCCTGACCACCGGGTTCCTGGGGATGATGTACTACTTCGTGCCCAAGCAAGTGAACCGGCCGGTGTATTCGTACCGGTTGTCGATCGTGCACTTCTGGGCGCTGATCACCCTGTACATCTGGGCCGGCCCCCACCACCTGCACTACACCGCCCTGCCCGACTGGGCGCAATCGCTGGGCATGGCGATGTCGCTGATCCTGCTGGCGCCGAGCTGGGGCGGGATGATCAACGGCATGATGACGCTGTCCGGCGCCTGGCATCAGTTGCGCACCGACCCGATCCTGCGGTTCCTGGTGCTGTCATTGGCGTTCTACGGCATGTCCACCTTCGAAGGCCCGATGATGGCGATCAAGACCGTCAACGCCCTCTCCCACTACACCGACTGGACCATCGGCCACGTGCACGCCGGGGCGCTGGGCTGGGTGGCGATGATCACCTTCGGCGCGACCTACCACATGGTGCCCAAAGTGTTCGGCCGCGAACGCATGCACAGCACGCCGCTGATCAACCTGCACTTCTGGCTGGCGACCATCGGCACCGTGCTCTACATCGCCTCGATGTGGGTCAACGGCATCACCCAGGGCCTGATGTGGCGCGCGATCAACGAGGACGGCACCCTGACGTACTCCTTCGTCGAAGCGTTGCAGGCCAGCCATCCGGGCTTCATCGTGCGCTTCGCCGGCGGGGTGTTCTTCCTCAGCGGCATGCTGCTGATGGCCTACAACGTGTGGCGCACCGTGCGGGTGGCGGACGTGGCGCTGGCCCACCGCGACGCGCAGATCGCCTAGGCAAGGAGCCGGCCATGTTCGAGATGTTGCTGAATGGGCTGGGGGTGGTGTTTCTGTGGCTGTCGGTGGAGTACTGCCTGCGCCACGAAACCGCCCAAAGCCTCGACGACGCCAGCCTCACGCCGTTCGCCGACGACCCGGAAGTGGCGCAGCGGGTGGAGCAGGCCACCGGCAAGACGGTGAAGGCCGTGGCGCCGGAGGAAGCCAGGCCGGGCTGGGTCAACATGGACATGTGACCCCTATGGGAGCGGGCCTGCCCGCTCCCACAGTTTGCGACGGAATGAGCGCTACAGTTGATTGGCGCTGGCATCCGCCGCCGAACCGCCGGAAACTCCCCCAAGGCCTGGCGCATCCGCACGGGCCACAGCCTGAGGACATCCAATGCGCACCATCGGCCTGATCGGCGGCATGAGCTGGGAATCCAGCGCCGAATACTATCGCCTCATCAACCAGCAGGTCCGCGACCGGCTCGGGCCGCTGCGGTCGGCGCAGCTGCTGATGCACAGCGTGGATTTCGGCCCGGTCGAACAGGCCCAGCACGCCGGGCGCTGGGACGACGCGGCGGCGATCCTGGTGGATGCCGCGCGCCGGCTCGAAGCCGGCGGCGCCGAATGCGTGGTGCTGTGCACCAACACCATGCACAAGGTGGCCGAACCGATCCAGGCCGCCGTCGGCATTCCGTTCCTGCACATCGCCGAACCCGCCGCCCATGCGGCCCTGGAGATCGGCGCCAACACCGTCGGCCTGCTCGGCACGGCGTTCACCATGGAACAGGACTTCCTCAAGCAGCGGCTGCACGCCCAGGGCCTGAACGTGCTGGTGCCGGACGAGGCCGAACGCCGTGCGGTGCACCGGATCATCTACGACGAACTGTGCGTCGGCGTGATCAGCGAAACGTCACGGCAGGCCTATCAGCGGGTGATCGAATCCCTGACGGCCCGGGGCGCCCAGGCGATCATCCTCGGCTGCACGGAAATCGGCCTGCTGATCAAGCCCGAGCACAGCGCCCTGCCCCTGCTCGACACCACCGCGCTGCATGCGCAGGCGGCGGTGGCGTTCGCCCTGGACGACTGAGTCACGCCTTGGGGCGCGGGCGCAGGCGGGCCATGCTCAGGGTGTCGACCCATTGCCCGTCGCGCACGGCGTAGTCACGCAACAGGCCTTCGGTCTCGAAGCCGAACTTGCGGTACAGGCCGATGGCGGCTTCGTTGTCGGCGTACACGGTGAGTTCGACCCGGTGCAGGTTCATCCAGTTGTCGGCGACGTCCAGCGCCGCCGCCAGCAGCCGGGAACCGACGCCCTTGCCCTGCCACGCCAAGGCGACGCCCATGCCGAAACTGGCGGCATGGCTGCGGCGCATCCGCGAGTACGCCTCAAGCCCCAGGTTGCCGATCACCGCGCCCTGATGCAGCGCCACCAGTTTCACCGCCCGTTCGTTGTCCGCCTGCAACCGCTGGCGCCAGACCTCGCTGGACTGGAACGGCATCTGCAGCACTTGCCGGCCCACGGCCGGATCGTTGTAGAGCGCGGTGACGCCCTCGACATGGGATTCGTTGAAGCGTTCGAGGTGGATGGCGGTGTCGTCAGGCATGGCGGATCCCTCCTGGATCGGTTGCGTGGCCGTCCACTCTAAACCGCCCCAAATCATTTGATCCAGCTTCAGGCTATTCGAACCACTCCTGCCGTTCGCTGAAGGTGTGGCGGATCAGTCCGGCCAATGCCTGCACCTCGGCCGATGCCTGCGACTCGGCATTCACCGCCAGCCACGCCTGCAACCGCATCGGCTCCTCGAACAGCCCCGGCAACGCCACCAGACCGCGGTCGAAGCGGCCCATGTACATCGGCAGCAGGCCGATGCAGGCGCTGCAGCGGATCATCTCCAGCATCAGCTCGTAGGACTGCATCTGCACCACCCCGGCCAGGCGTTGTTCGACGAGGTTGTTCCAGGGACGGAAGCCGTCGATCTGACGGTCGTGGCGCCACTGCACCAGCATGAAGTCGGCCAGGTCGTCGAGGGTGTCCGGACGCGCCGTCACCCGCGAATAGCGCTTGGCGATGTGCGGCAGGTAGTCCAGGGTCGCCAGGCGTTGCGGTTCGTCGGTGGCGAACGTCGGGCCGGGATGGGGGCTTTCGCCGGGGGCCAGCCACAGCACCACGTCGGCGCTCACCGCTTGCAGCGCCAGTTCGCTGTCCACCGAAATGATCTCCAGGCGCACGCTGGCGTTGCGGCGCAAAAGCGCGATCAGGTCACGGCCGAGGATGTCGTGCAGGATCGACTCGGCCACGGCCAGGCGCACCAGCGGCTGCTCGACCACCGGCAGTTTGCGTTCGTGGGCCAGGGCGACCAGCCGCGCCTGCAACTGCTGACCTTCGCGGGTCAGGCTCAGGGCGCTGCCCTGGAAGCTGAACAGCGCACATTGCAGTTGCTGCTCCAGCTGCGCCAGTTGCTTGCGCAGCAAGGTCGAACGCACATTGAGGCTGCGGGCCGCCTGCATGAAGCAACCGCAGCGGGCGCTGACCAGGAAGTATTGCGCCACGTCGCCGTCGATGGCGGCGGCCCGGGCCTGCCAGGGTTCTTCCTTGTCCTGCGGCCAGCGGTATTCGGGGCTGCCCTGTCGTCCTGCGGGTTCGGTGAATGACATCGATGACTCCCTGTCGATCTTTGTTGTTTGCCTTTGCGCACGTCCATTGTGGGCGCTGGCTTGCCAGCGATGCGGTCGGCAGATCCAACCTGCCTGGAGGCTGACACGAAGCCATCGCCGGCAAGCCGGCTCCCACAAGGTTCAGCGGTGGATCTGAATTACCGTTTTTCCTCCAGCACCTTGTTGAGTTCGGCCCCGTCGATGCTCAGCGTCGCGGTATTGAGCATGCCGTCCAGGTACGCCTGGGCGATTTGCTCCTGGCGCCGGGCGCGCAGGGCCTGGGTCAGTTGATCACGCAGCTCGTCCAGGGTCGCGGTGCGGGCCGGCTGCAGTTCGGTGAGCTTGATCACGTGAAAACCCGCCGCGCTCTGCACCGGCTCCGACACTGCGCCGACCTTCAGCCGCGCCACCGCGCCACGCACCTCCGGCACCAGCTGCTGCAACGGTTGCAGGCCGCTGTCGCCGCCCCGCTCGGCCGTCGTGCGGTCCTGCGAGTACTGGCCGGCCAGTGCGGCGAACTCCCCCGGCGCAGCCTGGGCCTTTTTGCTCAACTCCGACGCCTGCTTGCGCACGCTTTCGAGGTTCTGCGGATCGCCCACGCCGAGGAAGATCTGGCTGACCCGGTACAGCGCCGGGGTCACCCAGTCGGCCTTGCCGGCCTCGTAGGCCTGCTGCAGTTCGGCGGCGCTCGGGTAGTCCGCCGGCACCTCGCTGACCGACCGCAAGTAATCGCGGAAGATGATCTGCTCGGTGGCCGCACGGGTCTGCCGGGCGACGTCGGGACGCTGCGCCCAGCCCTGGGCGTCCGCCTGCTCCAGCACGGCCTTTTCGGCCAGGCGCGAACGGATCCAGCGCTCCAGCGCCTCGCGGTTGCCTTGCAGCTGTTCGCGGGACGCCGGCGGCAGGCTGGCCAACAGCGCCTGCACCTCCTGCGGCGACACCTGCTGATTGCCCAGGCGGGCCAGCGCGGGCCCCGCCTCGGCCTTCATCGACGGCGCCGGCTGCTGAGCGGCGACCGGGTCGCTGCCCGGCCGCACCGCCAACGCCACGGCCACCACCAGCAGCGCCACCGTGGCGGCGCCCATCACCATGGCAGGCTTTTTCACAGCACGGCTTCCTCTTGCGCGGCCGCCTCGGCGTTCACCGCAGGCGCCGCGGCCTGCTGACTGAAATCACGCAGGTACACGATGAACTCCTGAAGCAGCCGGTCCCACAGTTCCAGGTTGCCGCGCAGGTGCGCAGCGCTGACGCCCGCCGCCACCACCACGTCCATTTCCATCACCAGGAACTCACCCTGCAACGACAGCCGGGCGAAGCGGCGCGAGGCGTTCCACTGCTCGGCCACCCCGGCCGGCAACTCGCCCTGCACCCGCAGGGCGCAGCTGAAGGTGAAGTCCACGAAACCGCCCGCCTCCGTCGCCGGGTTGCCGAAACGCACCGCGTAGCCGATGCCTTGGCTGGCGCTGAGCAACTGGACGATGCCGTTCTGTTCGGTCTGGTTGACCCGGTAACCGGCGGCTTGCAGCACTTCGGTCAACGAGGCCGGGGTCACGTGGCTGATCAATTGAGTCATGGTCGCTTCCTTGTCATATCACTGGGCGAGCGCCGCTCGGGGCGCATCGAAATGGGTCTTGTAGAGCTCGTCGCCGAAGCCCTGGGCCAGTTCGTCGAACTTGACCCGGGCGCTGCCCGCGAAGGGCTGGCGGATCTTCATCACCTGGGCCACATCGATGTTTTCGTAGGCGGTGAGGATCTCCTTGGCGACGCCGTACATCTGCTGATTCTTGACCGAACATTGCTGCACTTGTGTGTCACGTTCGGCCAATTGCGCCTGAAGCTTAGACCGTTCCGCCTCTTTGGCACGGGTCATGGCCAGCAGCTCGTCATAGGCTTTCTTGAACTTGCCGACCTGCTCGTTGCTGGCGGCCACCTGGGCCTGGGCCTGGCTGTGCAGGCTCTGCTGCTGGCCGGCCAACTGCTCGGCGACGCCCTTGGCCTTGGCCAGTTCGGCGGTCAATTGCTTGATCTGCGCCTGCGCAGCCTTGGCCTCGTTCTGCGCCGCCAACTGCGCGGCGCTGGCCTGGGCCTGCTGGCTCTGCAAGGCCTGCAATTGCTGGGCGGTGCTGCGCAACTGGGTGCGCAGGCGCTCCTCCATGCCTTCGGCGCTCGCGCCGGTGGCGACCAACAGGCCCAGACCGAGCCACAGAAAACGCGTGTCCATTACCCTCTCCCGGCGCCTCAGAAGCGCGTGTTGATCTCAAGCTGCATGACGTCGATGTCGAACGGCGCGCCATACACCGCCTCGGTGCTCATCCAGCGGCCGGTGGCGTAGACGTTCTTGGCCAGCCCGTAGTTGCCGCCCAGGATGTAGCCCTTGGCGTTGGTGCCGCCCAGGTGGAACGAGGAATCGTTGAAGCCGTCCGGCAAGGCGTCCGGCTGGATGTACTTGTAGCCGGCGAACAGGTTCCAGTCGCCCTGCTTCTTCAGGTCCAGCGCGTTGCCGAGGGTGAACTGCACCATCCAGGCGTTGGCGCCGCTCTTGATCTCGCCGTCGCTGCCCAGGTTGTTGACGATCTGCCCGGCCGAACGCTTGCGCATGTCGCCTTCGTCGTAGCCCAGGTTGTGGATGTAGTTGCCTTGACCGCGCAGCTTGAAGTCCTGCGGCAGGTCCGCGTCCCACACCAGGTTCAGGTCCAGCAGGTTGAACTCCGACGCAAGACCGACGAACTGCGGCTGCGGCGTGCCCGCCGGGTTGAGCGGGTTGGGCGTGATGTCGCGCAGCAGGAACACGCTGTTGCCCTTCTGCATGAACGCGGCGCGGGTGCCGTCGCTGTCGCAGCCCGGTTCCCCGGCCCAAGGCCGGCAAGGGCTGGAGCGCTGGCCTTCGATGTCGTCGAAGCGGTAGTACGCCAACGCGCCCTTGAGCCGGTTGTCGCTGTTGATCGCCCACTTGGCGCCGATCTGCGCGCCGTACAGCCACTTGTTGTCGCTTTCTTCCTTGTCGAAGCCGTTGCTGGTGGTGGTGTCGTTGGTGTAGTCCACCGGGAACGCGCCGACGGTGCCGAACACGCCCCAGTCGCGGCTGAGCTTGCGGTCGAAGATCGCCGCCACGCCGTCGAAGTTCAGGTCGTTGGAGTACAGCATGTCGGTGGACATGAACGGGTTGGCGAAACGCCCGCCGGTCAGGGTCAGCTCATCCGACGGCTTCCAGGTCAGGTAGCCCTGGTCGAGCCAGATGTCTTTCTTGGCGAAGCCGCCGCCCAGGTTCTGGGTGGTGGACACCGGGTTGTTGTCCGAACCGGTGCCGATGCGCACCCCGGCGGTCCACTGTGGCGCGATCTCGGCCTTCATGCCCAGCCGGGCGCGCAGGCGGAACAGGTTCTCGCGGTCTTCGCGGGTGTTGAGCAACGGCGGCAGGTTGGTGCTGCTGTTGGGGTTCACGTCGTACGGGCCGTTGTTGTTGAGCTTGGCGAAGTCGACGATCTCGTTGCTGTTGCTGCCCGAGTAGTAGCGCGACTCGTCGCGCAGACGGATGTCGCCGTCGAAGCTGATGCGCGCGACCCACTCCGGAAAGGTGTTGGGCTGGGCCCAGTTCTCTTGCTTGGCGGTGGCCATGACCTCGGCCTTGACCTGATCGCGGATCTGGTCGCGCACCGCCGCCGGCACGTACTGCACGCGCACGTCGCCCGGCGCTGCGACCGGGCCCGCCGCCACGGCGGCCGAAGCGGCGGCCTGCTTCGCCTGGGCGGCCTCGTTCTGGGCCTGGGCGATCAGCGCGTCGGCCTTGTCCTGCTTGAGGATGCCCTGCTCGACCAGCAAGCGGATCAGGTTGATCGTGGCGTTCTCCGAAGGCGCAGGCGCTGCCGCGGCCTGACCGACCAGGGTCGCGACGACCATGCCGACCGCCAGGGACAACCGGTTCACGTGGGAAATCATCTGCACACAACTCCTTTTGGCAAATCTTGAGAAATTCGGTCAGCCCGGACGCCGCCCCTGCAGGGACAGGCGCACAGGCAATGTGATGGAGGCCGGCGGCCGTTCGCTCAGGGCCGGCGCGGCACGCAACGCCGCCAGCACCTGGGCGTCGATGTCGGGCTGGCCGCTGGACTTGGTCAGTTCCACGCGAGTGATTTCGCCGGTGCCGCTGAGCCACACATCGGCCTGCAGCGAAAACGCCAGGTTGCGCAGGTCGGGGTTTTCGCGCAGCAGCTTCTGGAAGGTGAACGCCAGGAACTGGCTGTAGGTGCCGTTGCCCAAGCGCCCGCCGCCAGCCCCGGCCATGCCGCCGCCCTTGCCCGCGCCGATGTTGAAGGCATCGCTGCCAGCCTGGGCGTCGCCGTCGATCTGCATCGGGTTGGCCAGGTCGTCCGCCGGCGACGGCGGCGCTTCCTCCGCGGGCTTGACCTCTTGCGGCTCGGGGGTCGGCTGCGGCTCGACGATTTTTTCCTCCACCGGGGTTTCCGGCTCCGGCGGCTTTTCCGGAGGCGGTGGCGGCGGTGGCGGCAACGGAATGATCGTCGGCACCTTCGGCGCTTCACGGCGCACGCCGCTCATGTCGTTGGCCCACTGCCACAGCAGGTAAGCCGCGAGCGCGCCGACGATCAGCCCGGCGCCCCACTTCACGTAGCGCAACGGCGAGGCCTTCTTCACCGGCAACGGCTCGATCGGGTTGTGTGCGGTCATGGCTCAGCCCTGGCTCGGTTTGCCGGTGACGAGACCGACCTGGGACAGTTCGAGCCGGCGCAGCAGGTCCAGCACCTCGATGACCTTCTGGTACTGCACCGTGGCGTCGCCGCGCACGATCACCGGGAAGTCCGGGTTCTGCGCCTTCTCGATGCGCAGGCGCTCCTCCAGCTCCGGCAGGGTCACCGGGTAGGCGTCGAGGAACACCTGGCCGCCGTCGTTGACCGAAATCGCCTTGGTCTTGGCCTCGGACAGCGACACCGCCGCGCTGGCCTTGGGCAGGTTGATCTGGATCCCGGACACCTGGGCGGTGGCGGTGAGGATGAACATCACCAGCACCACCATCAGCACGTCCACCAGCGGGGTGATGTTGATGCTGTCCACCGCTGCGTCTTCGTCATCGTCGTGGGAGGCATTTACGGACGCCATGTCAGTGCTCCTCAGGCCGGTACGGAGTGGTTGGCGTGATGGCCGCGCACCTGCGCCGCCTCACTGGACTGGCCTTCGCCGTGCATTTCCGCCAGACGGGTGATGAACTCGTCGACGAACACGCGCATGTCGGCGCTGACTTCCTTGTTGCGGGTGATCAGCCGGTTGTAGCCGAACAGCGCCGGGATCGCGACGAACAGGCCCATGGCGGTGGCGAGCAGCGCGGCGGCCATGCCCGGCGCGATGGCGTTGATGTTGACGTCGCCGGCCATGGCCGTGCCGAGGAACACCACCATGATCCCCAGCACGGTGCCGAGCAGGCCGATGTACGGACCGCCGGCGATGGCGTTGGACAGGGTCGAGAGCTTGGCGCTCAGGGCCTGGTTTTCCCGGGTGCGCACGCCGTCCATGGAGCAGCGGATGGCTTCGATGGTGGCCGCCGACACCGACGAGGTATCGGCGCCCTGCTCACGGCGGGTGCGGATCTCTTTCACGGCCACCAAGTACAGGCGCCACAGCGGCGAATGCTGCAGGCGCCGGGCGAGCTGGGTGTCGTCGGCGAACATCTCCAGGCGCGTGCCGACCTTGGCGAACTGCGCGCGGAAATCTTCGTTGGCGGCGGTGACGCGGCCCAGGGTGCGGTTCTTGCGCAGCATGATGATCCACGACTGGAACATCATCAGCACCAGCACCGCGATGATCACCCAGGCGTCCACCGGCACCGCGTTGAGCAAAAAGCCCAGGCTGCCGAAGCCGAAGCCGGACTGTTCTTCATCGACACCGTAGGCGACCAGTTTCGACTCGGCGCCCTGGGCGGTGGCATCGGCCAGCAGCAGCGCCGCCGGGCGTGCGACCTTGGACAGGCGCAGCTCGTCGATGGCGCCCGCGAACGGCTGGTACGGGCCGGCGGCGAGGTCGGCGCCGACCGCCATGGCCGAGTTGAACGCCGGCATCGCTTGCGCCAGCGCGACGTTTTCGCGGCCGTTGACGTACAGCGCGGTCTTGCTGCCTTCGGCGGTCAACGCCAGGTGTTGCCATTGGCCAGGGTTCAGCGCCTGGCCGGCGACGGCGCGCTGGCCGTCGATCTCCACGAACGGCACGCCCTGATTGACGCCCACCAGCAGGCTGGCGGCGCCTTCGCGGCGGGCCAGGATCAACTGCTCGCCGTTGGCCTGGTCCAGCCGCAGCCAGGCACTGAAGGTGAAGGCGCTGCCGGCGCTGTGCTGCAGCGACGGGCTGGCCGGCAACAGCAGCGGCTGGCCGCTGAACTGCAAGGCGCGCCCCACCACGCCGTCGATGCTTGCGCCGGTGGCGCTCTGGGCGGTGTTGCCGTAGGCGGTGGTGTCCTTGGCCGGCGTGCCGGTGGCGCCGTCGAAGTGATAGAGCGCGGTGTAGTTCGGATCGAACGTCAGTTGACCGTTGCCGGTGGCCGGGGCCTTCGGGTTGCCGTAGTACATCCAGATGTCCTGGCGCTGGCCGCCCTCGACGTTCGGCACATCGACCCAGACCAGCGCCATGCCCATCAGCGCATCGAAGCTTTCGATCTGGTGGTTGAGCACGGTCTTGTCGTCGGCGGCGACGAAGCGCAGGTCCGAGCCGTCCTCCTTCACGCCATCGAAGGTGAAGTTGCCGGTGTGCAGGCGCACCAGCAGCGCCGTGCGGCCCAGGGGCTGCTGGATGCCCGCGCCCTGGGGCGTGGTGTCCACGGCGATCTGCTTGCGGTAGTGCCAGTCGTCCTGCCACCAGGCCTGGGCCGTGGCCGGGAGCACGAAGCCCAGGCAGATCAACAACGATAGGAAAAGGCGCTGCATGGAAAGTGCTCCTGTTAGAAAGTGGCCTGAAGGTTGAAGTGCAGGCGCGATTCCTGTTTCGAGGTGTTCGGCCCTTCGAGTAGCGGGTAGCCCCAGTCGAGGCTGCCGGACAGCCATTTGCTCAGGCTGGCGCGGGTGCCGAGGCCGACGCTGGCCAGGGCGTAGTCGGCGTCCTGGTCCGGCAGTTCGTCGCGCAGGTACAGCTGCGCGCCTTCGGCGAAGGCGTAGAAGCGCCAGTCCTGCATCCAGCCGCCGACGAACCTGGCCAGCGACGGCGTGCGCAATTCCTGGCTGAGCAGGAGGCCGTCGTCGGCGGTGCGTTCGGCCGCCAGGTAGCCGCGCACCGAGGTCGCGCCGCCGGCGGAGAACTGCTCGTTGGAGACCAGCGGCCCGGACGCGAGCTGGAACGCGGCCTTGCTCGCGCTCTGCCAGTCGTTGTCGAAGGTCCAGGTGAAGTTCGTGTCGCCCTTGAGCACGGCGAAGCTCGGCTTGGCGCGGTAGCGCTTGTAGTCGAAGTCTTCGTCGGAGCTGCCGTAGCCGAAGAGGCTGCGGGTGGCGGCCACCAGGCTCAGGCCAAGGCCCAGCTGACTCTTTTCGGTGTAGCGGTAGCCGTTGTAGGCGAAGGTGAACGGCGCGTACTTGAGCGGCACCTTGTCGCTGTCGCCGGCCAGGGTCAGGCGCTCGTCGAAGTCCTTGAAGTCGATGCCCGCCGACAGCGAGTTCGACCAGTTGCCGCTGGACGGCAGCGTGTAGATCGCCGACACCCCGTAGGAATGGCCCTTGCCCAGCACGTTGCTGCCGCCGAGGGTGGCCACGTTGCTGTCGGACTGGTAGCCGGAGAACTGCACGCTCCAGCGGTCATTCAGCGGCGCGGTGTAGGACGCCGACCAGACCTTGGCGTTGTCGGTGTCCTGGGGCGCGGTGAAGTAGGTCAGGCTGATGCTGTGACCGAGCTGCCAGAGGTTGTTGTAACCGAGGCTGGTCACCGCCCGGAGCTTTTCGGTGTCGGCGCTGTAGTCGTTGTTCAGGCCGACGCTGGCGGTCCACGGGTTCTGGTCTTCGACCTGCAGGTCCACGTCCATGGTGCCGGGGCGCTGGCCTTCGCGCACCAGCGGCATGACTTGGCGGCCCGGTGTCTTGTTCAGTTGCGCCAGTTCGCCCTGTACCTTGGCGAAGTCCGGCACCTCGCCTTCCTTGAGCGCCGGGACGTTGTCGCGGATGTCCAGCGGCGAGTAGTGCTTGGCGCCGACCACCCGCACCCGGCCGACCTTGGTCTCGCTGACTTGCAGGTAGACGATGCCGTCGGCCACCGCCTGCTCCGGCAATTCGACGAACACCGATTGGTAGCCGCGGTCCTGATAGGCCTTCTGCAAGGCATCCCGCGCGCCTTCGATGTCGCTCAGGGCCTTCTGCGGGCCGAGGAACGGGTACACCGCCTCTTCGATGGCCCGCGCGTCGAGCACGGTGTTGCCGCGCACGAAGTATTCGTTGACGTCCACCAGGCGCTGCGGCGCGGCGCCCTCTTCGGCGATCGCAGGCTGCGCGCCGGCCGTCACCAGCAGCCAGCCCCACAGCGCCAGCCGTGACTTGAAAATCCGTTCCACACCATTCCCCTGAATTCGCGATGGTCTACGGCGCGACAGCGCCCCGTGTGCTGCGTCGGTCAATTGCTGGCGGCAGACGCCCCGGCGTGCTTGCCCAGCCATGTGTGCAGCAGGGCGAAGTTCAACGAGAACTCGGGCATCTGCAGCAGTGCGCCGCAGAACACTTCGCCGATGATTTTCTGGATGAGCTGCACCGCACGCGGGTTGTTGAGCAGCGTGGCGGTGTCGCGGCCGAGGGTGTTGAAGCTCCAGACCTTCTGGTTCAGGCCAAGCCCCACGAACCAGCGGAACAGCAGGTTGTAGTTGAGCTGCTCGAACAGCTGCTGCTCGCTGGGCACCGAATACAGCAGTTGCAGGAGCAGGATGTGCATGACGGTCTGTGCGGGAATGACCATGCCGGGCTCGGCATTGAGTTCATGCAGGAGGTCGCGGTGCTCGTCGAGCAGGTCATCGATCTGCGGGCGCAGCAGCACCAGCGAATGGCCCGGAGGAATGTAGCTGGAGACCTCTTTCAAGGCGCCCTGCCAGTCGTCCTGCGACACGATCCAGACCCACGGCGCACCGTAGCGGTACACCGACACCGGCTTCTTGCGCGCGGCCTCGACAATCTTCGACAGGCGTTGATCGAGTTCCTGCATGCCCACTTTCGAGTAGCGTTCCATAGTCCCCATTGCCTCACTCCCGGCGTCCCGCCTCGGCTTGCGATGACTGCCCCGAAGGGCCCCTCAAGCGCGTTACATAGGCATGACCGGACTGGCGATGTGCTACCGAACTTTTGTCACAAAAGCTTCATTACCGAAGGTGGCGAGTGGGTGTGTGGCGAGGGAGCAAGTGCCCTCGCCACAGGGTTGGGCGCTTTGATCGGGGAAAAGCGGTCAGCCGTACACCGGCCAAGTGTCGACGATCTTGCCGCCGCGCACCGCCAGCAGGTCGCCGAACTGCAGCAGCACCGCTTCGGTCTGGGTCGGGCGCAGGAAGACCTGATCCTCCACGTTCAACCCCACGGCGCTGGAGCCGTTGACCATTTCCTGGTTCGAACTGCGCCCGTAGACGCCGTTGCTTTGCAGCCCCGGCGGCGATTCGAATTCGGCCATCCAGTTGCCGCCGTAGATGAAGAAGGTCTGGCGCTGGTTGGTGTCCCACCAGGAGAACAGCTTCGACTTGTCGTCCAGCGCCGGGATGTTCACCGCGCCGGTGCTTTTCAGCACAGGGGTGGCGATGTAGGCGGCGGGCTCGTGCTCGACCAGCGACGGCAGGTCGTAGTGGGTCGGCTTGAGCATCGCGGTGCCCACCGACACCTCGGTGCTCAGGGCTTCGTTCTCATGCATGCGGTAGCTGGGGCTGCCGGCGGTGTTCAGGCACAGGCCGTCGTGCCACAGGGCCGGGAAGCGCTGGCGGGTGAAATCCACGCAGCGCTGATAGATCGCCATCACCTTGGCGAACAGCTCCTGCGGCGAGCCGAGGATCCCCGGCACCCCCATGCCCACGAACGGGTCGTAGCCCATGAGCCCGGCGAACGCCAGATGCTGCGGGTTGGCGGCGATCAGCGTGAGCATCTGCCCCAGCGTTTCCAGCTCGCCGACCCCGCCCCGGTGCAGGCCCACATCCAGCTCGATGTTGACCTGCATCCGCGTGCCCAACCCTTGGGCCAGCGCCAGGTACTGCTGCAGGCGTTCGGGGCCGTCGAGCAGCCATTGCAGTTGCGTCGACGGGTCGAACGGGCCTTGGTGGGTCTGGTAGAACAGCTCGGCGGAACGCACCGGCAACGGCTTGCCCAGCAAGATGTCGGACTGCGGGAACGTCACCGCATCGTGGTTGAGGAACGGCTGGTGGAACGACATCAGCCGCTGGGTGCCGGCACGCTGGGCGATGTAGCTCAGCAGCCCCGGCGCCGGCAGGGATTTCTCCACCAGCCGCAAGTGCTTGCCAGCCCGTTTGGCCGAGCGCACCACCACGTCGATGTTGTGGTCCAGCCGGTCCAGGTCGATCAGCAGCACCGGGCGCATCGGCCCGCGGGCCTTGAGTTCGCGGTTCAGCTCGCGAAAGTAATCGCTGTAGGGCCCGCCGCGGTCACCCGGCCGCAACAACGCGCCCACGCCGGCCAGCAGCACGCCGACACCCAAGGTGCCCAACAGGAAATTGCGTCGGTCAACGGCCATCAGCTCACCCCCAGAATCGACGACAGATGGGCATTGAGGAACTTGCCCTGCGGATCCAGCGCCTGACGCACGTCGGTGAACTCGCGCCAGCGCGGATACAGCGGCTGCAGCGTCCGGGCGTTGAGCGTGTGCAATTTGCCCCAGTGCGGCCGGCCGTTGTACTTCCAGAAGATCGGCTCGACGGCGGCGAAGAAATTGTGGTGATCCATCTGGTAATGCTGATGCACCGAGATCGAACAGCTGTCGCGGCCCTCGAACATGCTCAGCGGGATGTCGTCGGCCTTGACGTAGCGGTACTCGATGGGAAACCAGGTGCGCAGGTCCTTGTCGCGGATCAGCTTGAGGATCTCGCGCAGGCAGGCCGGCCCGTGCTCCGCCGGCACCGAGTACTCCATCTCGTTGAAGCGCACGGTGCGCACGTTGGCGTAAATGTCGAACGAGTCGCCCACCCGGTCATCGAAACTGGCCAGGTGGCGCAGGCTGTTGAGCAGCGAACTACGCAGGTCGGGGAAGTCGCTGCCGTACTTGTCGAGCTTCTCGATCAGGGTCACGAACTCATTGCCGCCCTCCTCTTCGGGGCTGATCGGCGGCGTGGCCGGGTCGGTGGTTTCGTTGAGGGCGATGGACAAGGCGTAGTCGGAATGGGTGACCACGAGCATTTCCCAGTGCTGGTTTTCCGAGGTGTTCTTGTCGATGTCCTCCAGCAGCTCTTCGGTCTTGGCGATCCACTGACGCTCGCGCAGGCGGTAGGCCGGACGGTTCTGCAGGCGGATCTTCGTGGCCACGCCGAGGGCGCCGAGGGACACCCGGGCGGCGTTGAACACCTCGGGGTGGCGCTGGCTGTCGCAGTCCAGCACCCCGCCGTCGGCGCTCACCAGTTGCAGCCCGCAGACGTGGGCGGAATAGGACTGGAAGGTTTTGCCGGTGCCGTGGGTCGAGGTCGAAATCGCCCCGGCCAGGGTCTGGTAGTCGATGTCGGCCATGTTGTGCAGGGCCTGGCCGATGTCCTTGAGCGGCTGGCCCATGCGCGACATCGGCGTGCCGGCGGCGAACTCGGCCTGCAGGGTGTTCGGGTCGTGGCCGAGCAGGCCGTTGAAGTAGCTCAGCGACAGCAGCGTGCCGTCGGTGGGCACCAGTGCGCTGAAGGAATGTGCCGAGCCCACCGGGCGGATCTTGCCCGGCGCCTGGCGGATGGCCTGGCTCAACTCGTCAATGTTCTTGGGCGCCAGCCGCGCCGCCGGCAGGCAGCTCTGCCCGCCCGACCAGTTGCGCCAGGGAATCAGCCGCGGGGCGCGCATCAACTGGCCCAATGCCGGGTTCGCCGCCAGCGCGCTGAACGCGCCGACGATGCTCGCCCGTTGCAGCAACTGACGCCGTGTCAGATTCATCGTCATGCGGGCACCCTTATTGTGGAATCGGTTGGTCGGCCATGAAGCCGATCAGTTGCAGGAATTGCTCTTCCGAGCACTCCACGCACTGGCCCATCGGCGGCATGCCGTTGTAGCCGTTGATGGCGTGGTCGAGCAGCGTGTCGCCGCCCTGCCGAACGCGCGGCTCCCAGGCCTTGCGGTCGCCGGTCAGCGGCGCGTTGGCGGCGGGGTTGGCGTGGCAGAGCTGGCAGCTGTTGGCGTAGATCTGCGCCAAGGCCGGATCGGCGGGCGTGGCGGTGCTGGCGATGCCGGCGGCAGGCGCCTTGGCGTCATCGCCGCAGCCCCCCACGGCAACGGCCAGCAGCAGCGGAAGCAGGAATCGGGCGGCCCCCATGGCAATCCTCGCGTGTGGCGTCGCGCCCATGGCGGCGGCGCCTTTGTTGTTGTGGTCAGGCAGGGTCAACCTTAAGCCAGCGCCGCGTGGCGGTTGAGGGCATTGCGGGCCAGCGAGGGGGCATCCGGGGCCATGGCGCTGTGGGCGAACAGCATTTGCCGTGCAGCGCTCCGACCGGCGCCATCGCGGGCAAGCCCGCTCCCACAGGTTATGCGGCGCTTACGACACTTGTGAACGACAGGGAATCTTGTGGGAGCGGGCTTGCCCGCGATGGCGGCAGGTCAGCCAGCCATCAAGTGCCTGAGACGCCCTCATCGCGAGCAGGCGCGCTCCTGCAGGTGCCGCGGCGCTTACGACACTTGTGAACGACAGGGAATCTTGTGGGAGCGGGCTTGCCCGCGATGGCGGTAGGTCAGCCAGCCATCACGTGCCTGACACGCCCTCATCGCGAGCAGGCGCGCTCCTGCAGGTGCCGCGGCTCTGTTTCGCGCCTTTGACTGACCCGCACGGGTTTAAATTCGGGGCCGTTCAGGCGTATAACCATTCAAGCCTTTTCCAATCCGCACGCCGACATCATCTACAGGGTAGTGACATGACCTCAGCAAACATCCTTGGCAACCTGTTCCCATCTGTCAGCGACATCCCGGAGAAATACCGCCTCGACGGCCAGACCGAGCAGCGCGAATACCTGGTCGACGGCCAATTGCGCCGCTGGGACGGCCCGCTCGCCACCGTTCGCAGCCCCGTGTACCTGAATGGCGACAACGGCGACGAACAGGTGATCCTCGGCAGCACGCCGCTGCTGGACGCCGACACCGCCCTCACCGCCCTCGACGCCGCCGTGCGCGCCTACGACCGGGGCCAGGGCCTGTGGCCGACCATGCGGGTGGCCGAGCGCATCCAGCACGTCGAAGCGTTCCTGGGCCGCATGCGCCAACAGCGCGACGCGGTGGTGAAGCTGCTGATGTGGGAGATCGGCAAGAACCTCAAGGATTCGGAAAAGGAATTCGACCGCACCTGCGACTACATCGTCGACACCATCAACGCCCTCAAGGAGCTCGACCGCCGCTCCAGCCGCTTCGAGCTGGAACAGGACACCCTCGGCCAGATCCGCCGCGTGCCGCTGGGCGTGGCGTTGTGCATGGGCCCCTACAACTACCCGCTGAACGAGACCTTCACCACGCTGATTCCGGCGCTGATCATGGGCAACACCGTGGTGTTCAAGCCGGCCAAGCTCGGCGTGCTGCTGATCCGTCCGCTGCTGGAGGCGTTCCGCGACAGCTTCCCGACCGGCGTGATCAATGTGATCTACGGCAGCGGCCGCGAGACCGTCAGCGCCCTGATGGCCAGCGGCAAGATCGACATTTTCGCCTTCATCGGCACCAACAAGGCCGCCAGTGACCTGAAGAAGCTGCACCCCAAACCGCACCGCCTGCGCGCCGCCCTGGGCCTGGACGCGAAGAACCCCGGCATCGTCCTGCCGGAGGTGGATCTGGACAACGCCGTCAACGAGGCGGTCACCGGTTCCCTGTCGTTCAACGGCCAACGCTGCACGGCGCTCAAGATCCTGTTCGTCCATGAGGACGTGGTCGAGCGCTTCATCGAGAAATTCAACGCGAAACTGGCCAGCCTCAAACCGGGCATGCCGTGGGACGGCGGCGTGGCGCTGACGCCGTTGCCGGAGTCGGGCAAGGTCGATTACCTGCACGGCCTGGTGGCCGACGCGGTGAGCAAGGGCGCGGCGGTGGTCAACCCCAACGGCGGCGAGGCCCGTGCATCATTCTTCTACCCGGCGGTGCTGTACCCGGTGACGCCGCAGATGCGCGTCTACCAGGAAGAGCAGTTCGGCCCGGTGGTGCCGATCGTGCCGTACCGCCACCTCGATACGGTGATCGACTATGTGCTGGAATCGGACTTCGGCCAGCAGCTGAGCCTCTTCGGCACCAACCCGGTGGCGATCGGCCGGCTGGTGGACACTTTCGCCAACCAGGTCGGCCGCATCAACCTCAACGCCCAGTGCCAGCGCGGCCCGGACACCTACCCGTTCAACGGCCGGAAAAACTCCGCCGAAGGCACGCTGTCGGTGCACGACGCCTTGCGGGTGTTTTCGATCCGCACCCTGGTGGCGACCAAGTTCCAGGACAACAACAAGTATCTGATCAGCGAGATCATCCGCGGGCGGGACTCGAACTTCATCGCCACCGACTACATCTTCTGAGGAGCGAACGCCGCTGAGCACCTTCAGCCCTCACCGCTGGCCGCCGCTGCTGCGGCGGATCCTGCGGCCGCTGCTGGACCCTTACCGGCGCTACCGGCATGCCCGGCTGATCCATGCCGTGCGGGTGGCGCTGGGGCTGCTGGCGACCATCGCGCTGACCACCGGCATCCACCTGCCCCACGGCGAGTGGGCGTCGGTGACCATGCTGGTGGTGATCGGCGGCCTGCAGCACCACGGCAACATCGGCAAGAAAGCCGCCGAACGCGCCACCGGCACCCTGATCGGCGCAGGCGTTGGCCTGGCGCTGGTGGCGCAGCAGGCCTGGCTCGGTCTGCCCTGGCTGACGTACTTCGCCATGGCTGCGGTCTGCGGCTTCTTCTCCTATCACGCCATCGGCAAGGGCGGCTACACCGCCCTGCTCTCGGCCATCACCGTATTCATCGTCGCCGGCCACGGCGACAACCCCATCACCGACGGGCTGTGGCGCGGGGTCGACATCCTGATCGGCATCGCCCTGGCCCTGGCCTTTTCCTTCGCCTTGCCGTTGTACGCGGTGTATTCGTGGCGCTACAACCTGGCCGACGCCCTGCGCGACTGCGCGACGGTCTACGGACGGATCATCGGCGGCCAGCCGGTCAACGCCGATGAACACCTGAAACTGATGAACCGCTTGAACGCGGCGATGGTGCAGCTGCGTTCGCTGATGCCGTCGGTATCGAAGGAAGTGAACGTGTCGATGACCGAACTGGATGCGATCCAGCGCAACCTGCGCCTGTGCATCAGCACCCTGGAGATCCTCGGCAACACCCGGCCGGACGGGAACGACCCGCACGCCATGGCCCACCTGCAAGCGGCCCTGAAGGCCGAGCACCGGCATGTCCGCGTGCAGTTGGTCGGCATGGCCCGGGCGCTGAAGTCCGGCGCGGTCCAGCGTCTGGGACGGCCGATGGCGCTGCCGGACGCGAGCCTCGACGCACCGGTCTACAGCCCGCTGGACGGCTACCGGCTGCTGACCCGGCAACTGGCGGCCAACATCGGCGACATGCGCCAGCGCCTGGCGAAGTCCGCCCCACGCTGGAACCTTTGAGGATCACTGCGCGGCCAGGCGCCGCGACTTCAGGCCCCAACCCTGCTGCATGCCGGCGGCGGCCAGCAGAATCGCCGCCACGCCCACCCATTGCAGGGTCTCCAGGCGATGGCCGAAGGCAACCCAATCGACGAAGATCGCCGCAATCGGGTAGATGAACGACAGGGCGCCGGTCAGCGCGGTCGGCAGTTTCTGGATCGCACCGTACAGCAGCACATACATCAGCCCGGTGTGGACGATGCCGAGCGTCACCAGGCTGGCCCACGCGTTCGGCGTCTGGGGCAGCGCGGAAAAGTGCGCGAACGGCGCCAGCGCCAGCACGCCGGTGCAGACCTGGATCAACGCGATCAGGTGCGGCGGCGTGCCGGTGAGGCGCTTGATGATCAACGCGGCGATGGCATAGAGAAACGCCGCGCCCAGCGCCAGGGCGATGCCCGTCAGATAGTCGTTGCCGCTTTCGCCCTGCCCGCCGTGGGCACTGACGATGGCCAACATGCCCATGAACGAGACCGCCAGCCAGAACAGTTTCTGCAGCGTGATCTTCTCGCCGAGGAACAGCGCCGCCAGCCCCACCAGCATGAACGGCTGCACGTTGTACACCGCTGTGCCGATGGCGATCGAGGCCCGCGAATAGGAGGCGAACAGCAGCACCCAGTTGCCGACGATCGCCAGTCCGCTGAGCACCGCCAGCAGGAAGGTGGCGCGGGTCAGGATGCCCGGCCGCAGAAAGCCGAACGCGGCGCAGATCAGCAGCAAGGTGCCGGCGCCGAACACGCAGCGCCAGAACACTACGTCCAGCACCGGTTGCCCGGACACCAGCACGAACCAGCCGATCGTCCCGGAAATCAGCATGGCGGCGGTCATTTCGAGTGAGCCGCGGCGCAAGGTCTTGTCCATTTCAAATCTCCTGTGTTGTGGCCAAAGTATGCCAAGCCGCGCCGACACCTCTCCAGCGCAAAAAGAAGGCTAAACTCAAGATCCGCCTTTTTTATCGAGGGTGGATTTCCTCCAACGCCTAATCAGGAACCGCACCATGACCGACGACATCGACCAGATCCTCATCGGCGCCTTGATGGAGGACTCGCGCCGTTCGCTCAAGGCGCTGGCGCAGATCAGCGGCCTCTCCTCCCCCAGCGTCGCCGAGCGGCTGAAACGGCTGGAAGAGCGCGGCGTGCTCAAGGGCTACACCGTGGAAATCGACCCGAAGTGCTTCGGCTACCAGTTGCAGGCCATCGTCCGGGTGCGGCCGCTGCCGGGGCAGTTGCAGGAAGTGGAGCGGCAGATCCTGTCGATCCCCGAGTTCACCGAGTGCGACAAGGTCACCGGCGAGGACTGCTTCATCGCCCGCCTGCACGTGCGCTCGATGGAACAGCTGGACACCCTGCTCGACCGGCTCAACACCCTGGCGGAAACCAATACCGCCATCGTCAAGAAAACCCCGGTGAAACGTCGGCTGCCGCCGATGAACTGAGTGCTTGGCCGGCGGGATCGGCGTAAATTGATGCTTTTCCGGCAAAGGAATGCAGCATGAGAGTTACGGCAGTGATACTGGCGGCGTTGACGCTCACCGGCTGCGGGACGGTGCAGACCGTGGCGCGCTCCGACCAGACGTCCGTCGACTACCTCAAGGACAAGAAGACCTATTGCGGCGCCGTGCCGCGGATCTACAGCGGCGTGGCATTCGATTTCTGCCAACTGAACGCGCAACTGGGAGACGGCGTCGACGCCTTCAACCACAGCAACGCCCCGCTCGGCGTACTGATCGATGCGGCGGCGTCCGGGGTACTGGATACCCTGCTGTTGCCTTACACGGTCTACCGGCAGCAGGCCGACGGCAGCATCGTCATCAACTGATTGCGGCGTCCCGCGTTTTCACAGGCAGCAAAAAACCCGCCGAAGCGGGTTTTTTTACGTTTACGCGATAGCCGATCAGTCGTCGCGGCCCAGGATGCCGAACAGTTGCAGCAGGCTGACGAACAGGTTGTAGATCGATACATACAGGCTGATGGTGGCCATGATGTAGTTGCGCTCGCCGCCGTGGATGATCGCGCTGGTCTGGAACAGGATGCAGACCGACGAGAACAGCACGAAACCTGCGCTGATCGCCAGTTGCAGGCCGCTGATCTGGAAGAAGAAGCTGGCCAGCGTCGCACCCAGCAGCACGAAGAAACCGGCGGTGATGAAGCCGCCCAGGAAGCTCATGTCCTTGCGGGTGATCAGCACGTAGGCCGACAGGCCGCCGAACACCAGAGCGGTCATCGCGAACGCGGAGCTGACCACTTCAGCGCCGCCCTGCATGCCCAGGTAACGGTTGAGGATCGGGCCGAGCAGGAAGCCCATGAATCCGGTCAGGGCAAACGCCGACACCAGGCCCCAGGCCGAATCGCGAAGCTTGTTGGTGAGGAAGAACAACCCGTAGAAACCGATCAGCACCACGAAGATGTTCGGGTAGCCGACGCGCATCTGCTGGGCCACGAACGCCATCACGCCACTGAATGCGAGGGTGAGCGCCAGAAGGCCGTAGGTGTTGCGCAGGACGCGGCTAACTTCTAGCTGCTCGGCCTGCACGCCGTTGTGAACTGCGTAATCCTGTTCGCGCATGGCGACACTCCTGTTGGTTTGAAACGTTCAGTCGCAAAGATCATAACAGACGCTCTGCAACAAGCCATGCACAGAGTTTGACAGTGTGTTTCATTCAGGTATTATGGCGCCCGCAATGCAAACGGAGGTGTGGCCGAGTGGTTTAAGGCAACGGTCTTGAAAACCGTCGACTGTAACAGGTCCATGAGTTCGAATCCCATCGCCTCCGCCATCTTAAGTACGACAAAGCCCTGATTATTCAGGGCTTTGTCGTTTCTGGGCTTTTGATATTGCCGCTATTCAAAATCTAGGCTTCAGCATGTTTTCGGACGCGCCCCAAAACTAAATCGCCTCGAACGAATTACAGAAGTTCGTGACGGAACCCGCTGATGAATTTTTTGGAAAGCATCGGTATTGACTCAGGTTCGCGAAGGTCGAAGTGTTCCGTCGAAGTCACTCATTGCGGGCATCGGCAACGGTGCGTGCTGCTCCAGGTCGAGCAGATGCCGACAGTATTGCGTGAGGTATTCGCGTCGCTCCTCGTCGGTGATGTAGGGCACATGCCAAGCGATGAACGGCGGCAGAGTCGCCCGACGCGCGCTTCGGGCCTGGGACTGGTGGGAGGAGAGAACACTCCAGACCCGTTCGAGTCGGATTGACCCGCCCTGAACCCGGCCGACGGCACCCGCTCGGCGGCGCGGCGACGCTCATTCGTCGAACGGTTGCCTGCCCAGCGTGTCCGTCATGTGGTCAACGAAGCAGGTGATGCGCGATGCCAACGTCGTGTTGCGGTAGTACACCGCGTTGATCGGCTGGAGCACATCGAACGTTTCCCTGGAAAACAACTGCACCAGCCGCCCGCTGCGACGGTCCTCGCGCGTCATGAAGTCCGACAGGCAGACAATGCCCAGGCCCGCCAGCGCCATGTGCCGGAGCGTTTCGCCGCTGGACGATGCGATCGTCGGTTTGATGTGCAAGGTCGATCCGCCGGCTTCGCGCAGCGGCCAGTCGTTCAGCGATTCCGGCTGGCTGAAGCCCAGCAGCGCGTGCTTCTCAAGCTGGGCCGGGTCGGTCGGCGTGCCGTGGCGTGCCAGGTAGTCCGGGCTTGCGAGGATACGGATGCGGCTGCTGCCGATCGGCCGCGCATGCAGCGTGGAGTCCTTCAGCGGCCCGATGCGTAACGCCACATCTGTGCGCCGCTCGATCAGGTCGATGATGCCCTCGTTCGAGTTGAGCTCCAGCTCCACGTCCGGATAACGGGCGCGGAACCCCTCCAGGAGCGGCACGATGACGTGCAGCATGAAGGGCGTGGCCGCATCGACCCGCAGTCGCCCGACGGGTCGCCCCCGCCTTGCCGCCATGTGCTCCTCGGCTTCATCGACCGAGATCAGGATGGCACGGGCCCTCTGCAAGAAGGCCGCGCCCTCTTCCGTCAACTCCAGGCGCCGAGTGGTCCGTTGCAGCAACGTCGTCTGCAGCTTCTCCTCCAGGCGGCTGAGCGTGCGGCTGGTCGCCGAGACCGTCAGGCCGGCATGTTCCGCCGCCGCGGTGATGGAGCCGGTGTCCACGACGGCGACAAACGCCTGCAGTTCATCTAGCGTAGTTTTCATTATTGACTTCAAATCAAATAAATTTGGCTTATACAGGGCTTAATCCGCAAATGTAAACACCGCACACTGCGCTCCATCGCTTAACCCACCGGATCGCACCATGCCTCTTGCATTGCTCGCTCTCACCTTGGCGGCCTTCGCCATCGGTACCACGGAATTCGTGATCGTCGGCCTGATTCCGACCATCGCTGCGGATCTCAATGTCTCACTGCCCAGCGCCGGCCTCCTGGTCAGCCTTTACGCCCTTGGCGTCGCCATCGGCGCACCGATCCTGACCGCGATGACGGGGCGCGTGCCGCGCAAGGCGCTGCTGGTCGGGCTGATGGCGCTGTTCACCGTCGGCAACCTGGTGGCCTGGCTGGCGCCCGGCTACGGCACGCTGATCGTTGCCCGCCTGTTGACCGGCTTGGCGCACGGCGTGTTCTTCAGCGTCGGCTCAATCGTCGCCACCAGCCTGGTGCCGCGCGAGAAGGCGGCCAGCGCCATCGCCACCATGTTCAGCGGCATGACCGTGGCCTTTGTGACCGGCATCCCGCTGGGGACTTTCATCGGCCAGCACTTCGGCTGGCACGCCACCTTCCTGGCCGTTTCCGCCTTCGGCCTGGTCGCCCTCGTCGGTGCGCTGGTGCTGGTGCCGCGCAACATCCCGAACAACGCTCCCGCGCCGATCGCCCGGCAGTTGCGTGTGCTGCTGCAGCCGCGCCTGTTGCTGGTGTATGCGATGACGGCAGTCGGCTACGGCGGCTCTCTCATCGCCTTCACCTTTCTGGCGCCGATCCTCGAAGAGATCTCAGGCTTCAACGCCAACATGGTCAGCCTGGTGTTGCTGGCCTATGGCCTTTCGGTGGCGGTGGGCAATGTCTGGGGCGGTCGCATGGCCGACCGCAAGGGCCCGGTCGCGGCACTGAAGACTGTCTTCGGATTGCTCGCCCTCGTGTTGCTGGCGCTCACCTTCACTGCGTCGAGCAAGCCGCTGGTGCTGCTGACGGTGCTGGCGTGGGGAGCCGTCGCGTTCGGCAGCGTCCCGGCCCTGCAAGTCTATGTCGTGCGCCAGGCCGAAAACGTTGTGCCTGATGCGAGCGACGTCGCTGCCGGCTTCAACATCTCCGCGTTCAACCTCGGTGTGGCCGGCGGTTCCTGGGCCGGCGCACAGGTCGTCGGCCACCTCGGCCTGGCCCATACGCCGTGGATCGCGGCGTTGGTGACCTTGCTCGCCCTGGGGCTCACGGCGCTGTCCGGCCGGCTGGACCTTCGCGCGGACTCGGCCCCGGCCCGACCTGCCCAAGCCTGATCGCATTCTCGGTTCTTTTTTTCTACCCCTCCATTCTTGCCAGGAGTTAATCATGAGTGTTCCTTCCTTCGGCGTCGGCACCTTCCGCCTGACCGGCCAAACCGTCATCGACTCGGTGCGCACCGCACTGGAACTGGGTTACCGCGCGGTCGATACCGCACAGATCTATGGCAATGAGGCCGATGTCGGCCAGGCCATCGCCGAGAGCGGCGTCCCGCGGGACGAACTGTTCATCACCACCAAGATCTGGGTGGACAACTACGGCCGCGACGCACTGGTTCCCAGCCTGCGCGAAAGCTTGAAGAAACTGCGCACCGACTACGTGGACCTGACCCTCATCCACTGGCCCGCGCCGGGCAACGGCGTCGATCTGAGCGAATACATGGCGGCCCTGGCCGAAGCCAAGGCACTGGGCCTGACGCGCCAGATCGGCATTTCCAACTTCAACATCGAGTTGACCAGGCAGGCCATCGCCGCCGTCGGCAAAGAAGAGATCGCCACCAACCAGATCGAACTCAGCCCGTACCTGCAGAGCGATGAACTGACCGCCTTCCTGAAGGAGCAAGGCATCGCCGTCACGTCCTACATGACCCTGGCCTACGGCAAGGCACTCAAGGATCCGGTGCTTGCGCAGATCGCCCAAAAGCATCAAGCCACGGTCGCCCAGGTCGCGCTGGCCTGGGCGCTGCAACGGGGCTATGCGGTGATTCCTTCCTCTACCCAGCGCGAGAACCTGGCCAGCAACCTGTTGGCCCGCGACCTGCGCCTGGATGCCGACGACATGGCCAGGATCCAACAGCTGGAACGCAACGGTCGCGAAGTCAATCCCGAAGGCCTGGCTCCGGTCTGGGACTGAGTGAGGAAACCGCCATGCGCTGCGCTCTCACCCGTTTGACCGCCGGTGGTTTCAGCATCGGCATCGAGGCTCCGCTCGACAACGACTGGACGCCCGCCGGTGAACACGCTCGCCGGCAGGCCGGCCGTCTTCCGGGCGAGCCGGACCTGCGGCGTCATGCCGATCTGGCGCGGCTCGCCGACCGGCTGGGCTTTCGCGCCCTGTGGATTCGGGACGTGCCGCTCTATGACCCGTCCTTCGGGGATGCCGCCCAAGTGTTCGAGGTGTTCGCTTACCTCGGTTACCTGGCCGGCATCACCGAGGACATCCTGCTCGGCACCGCTGCGGTGGTGCTGCCAATCCGCGAACCGTTGCTGACGTTGAAAGCGGCCGCGACCGTGCAGCGCTTGAGCGGCGACCGCCTGCTGCTCGGCGTCGCCAGCGGTGACCGGCCCGTGGAGTATCCGTTGTTCGGCCGCGATTTCGACAACCGCGGCGACAGCTTTCGCGAGCAAGTAGCGCTTCTGCGCGACGGCGCGGCGGGACAGCTGCCGTCCGGGCTGGCGGTTCTGCCCGCGCTGTCATCGCCGCTGCCGTTGCTGGTGGCCGGCCTGGCCCGGCAGCGTCCGGACTGGGTGGGCCAGCACATGGACGGCAGCCTGGCCTATCCGGGCTCACCTGACGACCACGCGCGCCGCCTCGCGGCCTGGCGCGCAGTGGCGGGCCAGAAACCCTACGCCACCTTCATCCACTTGGACCTGGACGAATGTCCCGGCGAACCCATGCAACGCTGGCGGTTCGGTTTCCGCTCAGGCCGCGATGCCCTCATCGCCGAGCTTCAAGCGTTGCGTGCAATCGGGGTCGACCACGTAAGCCTGCATTTTCGCCGCAACCGACGTCCTCTCGACGAAACGCTCCACGAGATCGCCGAGTACGTCTTGCCTCATTTCCATGCCCCATCGGCCGACGCACACGCCGCGGCGGTGCCCGCAGCCTGAACAACACTGGAGATTCACCATGAAGACCTTTACGGGATTCGCCCTGGCGGCCCTGTTGCCGCTTGCCATGCAAGCCGCATCCGCCGCCGACTGGTACCCGTCCGCCTATGGCCCGAACGATGAGATCGGCGCCGCCAACCTGATGACCCCGCAAGTGGTCAAGCAGGCGGTGGGTCTGGTCAAGAAGGGCAAGACCTCTGCGCTGGCCGTCCCCGTGGACAAGAACCTTCCGGCATTCCGCCACCGCAGCTTCCGCCTGTACAACGTGCAGGTCGGGCAGCAGGCCGGCAAATCGCTGGGGCCGAACAAGTTCACCTTCAACGATGAACTGGTGAACGCCTGGACCGGCGTCGGCACCCAGCTCAACGGGATCGGCCACATCGGCATCGACAACGTGTACTACAACGGCAACAAGGCGGCCGACTTCGTGACAGTCGATGGCGTCACCAAGCTCGGCATGGAGAAAGTGCCGCCGATGGTGACCCGCGGCGTGGTGCTGGACATGACGGCCCATTACGGCAAAGCCATCGTGCCCGGCGGCACCGAGTTCAGCGTGGCCGACCTCAAAGCCGTGCTGAAGCAGCAAGGCTTGACCCTGCGCAAGGGCGATGTGGTGCTGTTCAATACCGGTTGGCTGGAACTGATCGGCAAAGACGACAAGCAGTTCCTGGAAGTGGAACCCGGCATCGGCATGGAAGCGGCGCAGTGGCTGGCGGATCAGGGCATCGTCGCCTTCGGCGGTGACACCTGGGCCTCCGAGGTCTATCCGAACCCGCATGGCAAGGACGAATTCCCGGTCAACCAGTACATGCTCGCCAAGCGCGGCATCTACAACCTGGAACTGATCGACAGCCGCGCGCTGGTGCGCGACAAGGCCTGGGAGTTCCTGTTCGTGCTCGGCCAGCCGCTGTATGTGGGCTCCACCCAGGTCAACATCAACCCGGTCGCCATTTACTGACCGCCTGACCGCCAAGGCCCGGGTGCGCTGCGGTTGCTCCCGCGGCGGGCCTGGCGCCCCGATTCGTGATTCCTGGTCAAAAGTCATTGGTGCGGCGATGGCTTAATCCGTCCGCGCAAGGTAGCGATACTGCGCACACCCGAGCGATCCGCTCCCCCTCAATCGCCAACCGGAGACCCTCCGATGACCCTGCATGATCAGACCTTCCACCGAATACCAGGCACGCCGACCGAATTCGCCCCGCAGGAGCTCGCCCCATGAAGCCCGGACACGTTCTGACGGCCCTGGCCATCGGTGCCTTCGGCATCGGCACCACAGAGTTCACGCCCATGGGACTGCTGCCGGTAATTGCCGAAGGCATGGACGTCAGCATCCCCAGCGCCGGCATGCTGGTGACCGCCTACGCCATCGGCGTGATGGTGGGCGCCCCGATCATGACGCTGCTGTTCAGCCGCTTCGGCAAGCGCGGCGCGCTGATCGCACTGATGGCCATCTTCACCCTCGGCAACCTGCTCTCGGCCCTGGCGCCCGGCTACGGCACGCTGCTTGCCTCGCGCCTGATCACCAGCCTCAACCACGGCGCCTTTTTCGGGCTGGGGGCGGTGGTGGCCGCCAGCGTCGTGCCCCGCGAGAAACAGGCCAGTGCCATCGCCACGATGTTCATGGGCCTGACCCTCGCCAACATCGGCGGCGTCCCCGCCGCCACCTGGGTCGGCCAGCAGATCGGCTGGCGCATGGCCTTCGCCGGCACCGCGCTGCTCGGCATCCTCGCCATGGCCGCGTTGTGGTTCGCCTTGCCCAAGGGCGAGCGCGGCAGCGTGCCGGATGTGCGCCGCGAACTGGCGGTGATCGCCCGGCCCAACGTGCTCCTGGCCATGGCCGCCACGGTGCTCGGCGCCGGTGCCATGTTCACCCTCTACACCTATGTCGCCCCGGTGCTGGCCGAATTGACCGGCGCCTCGGACCGATTCGTCACCTTGGGCCTGGTGCTGATCGGCGTAGGCTTCACTCTCGGCAATAGCCTGGGCGGCCGCCTGGCCGACTGGTCGCTGGACGGCTCGGCACGGATCTTCCTCGGCACGCTGGCCGTGATCATGGTGCTGATGCCGCTGGTGCTGGGCAGCCACATCGGCGCTGCCCTGGCCTTGCTGGCCTGGGGCATGTTCACCTTCGCCGTGGTGCCGCCGCTGCAGATGCGCGTGATGATCGCCGCGGCCGAGGCCCCGGGCCTGGCGTCCTCGATCAACGTCGGCGCGTTCAACCTCGGCAACGCGGTGGGCGCGGCACTGGGCGGCGGCGTCATCAGCCTGGATCTTGGCTATGCTGCAATACCGGTCGCCGGCGGCCTGCTGGCGGCAGGCGGACTGTTGCTGGTCTGGCTTGGCGGACGCGGCGAGGCCACGGACAAAGCCATCGGCGAGGCTGCGTAACATCGCAAGGCGGCCCTCGCATCGGCTACGCCAACCACGCCATCCACACCGGCGTGCTCTCCGGCGCGGTGCGGGCGGTCCGTGGCGAACGTCCGCAGATCCACAACGCCCTTCCATAGGAGCCATCCCATGAACATCGACCTCGGCGGACGCACCGCCATCATCAGCGGCTCGACCAGCGGTATCGGCCTGGCCATCGCCCGCGGCCTGGCACGTGCCCATGCCGACGTGGTCATCGCCGGCCGCAGCCAGAAATCGGTGGACGCCGCCCTGACCGAACTTCGCGCCCAGGGCGGGCGCGGCCATGCCCAGGGCGTCGTCGCCGACCTGGGCACCGCCGCCGGCGCCGAAACCCTGTTCGCCGCCCACCCCACGGCCGACATCCTGGTCAACAACCTGGGCATCTACGACGATGTCGACTTCTTCGAAGTGACCGACAGCGAGTGGATCCGTTTCTACGAAACCAACGTCATGTCCGGCGTGCGCCTGGCTCGCCACTACGCACCGGGGATGGTGGAGAAAGGCTGGGGCCGGATCCTGTTCATCTCCTCCGAATCGGGCATCGCCATCCCTGCCGACATGATCAACTACGGCGTGACCAAGAGCGCCAACCTCGCCGTCTCTCACGGCCTGGCCAAGCGTCTGGCGGGAACCGGCGTCACCGTCAACGCCGTGCTGCCCGGACCGACCCTGACCGACGGCGTCGCCAACCTGGTGGCCGATGCGGCCAAGGCCTCCGGCCGCAGCCTCCGCGAAGAGGCTGACCATTTCGTGCGCAGCGCCCGCCCGAGCTCGATCATCCAGCGCGTCGCCGAGGTCGACGAGGTCGCCCACCTGGCGGTCTACCTCGCGTCCCCTTACTCCTCCGCCACCACCGGAGCGGCCCTGCGGGTCGACGGCGGTGTGGTCGACAGCCTGGCGATCTGAACGCCCGCTTCACCCCAAGGGCCGCTGCACAGCGGCCCTTTTACTTGGGCGGTCGCGACGCAACGGTCTAGTCCTGAAACAGGTGTGAACCTTATTCAGGACGGGACAGTTCCCTTTTCTGCTATCGCTGCATGCCGTGTTGACCGTGCTCGGCATCAAGAATGCCGTGATGACGATACTTCATGTACTCCTGCGAGAAGTCCAGGTACGCCCGCACAATGGCAGACGGGTGACGATGCGATGGGTAGAGCAAGTTGATTTGCTGCTCCGGAAGTGGATGTTCGGGAAGTAGCGCAAGTAACTTCCCTTCCCGGATGGCACTCGCCGCCAGAAATGGCGGAAGCTCCGTCACCACATCACCCGCCAACGCCCGACTGCGCAGGTGCGCATAGTCGTTGGTGGACAGTATCGCTTCAGGTTTGAATACCACTCCCCCCAACTGCCATGTCGCATTGGGGCCCTGACTCCAGACCGCACAGGGATAGTCGGACAGAGCCTCGATGCTACCAAGTGCACCGAGCCGTTCAATCAACGCCGGACTGGCCACGAGAATGTGACGATAGGTCAGCATGCGGCGGGCGACCATAGTCTCGTGCGCGATCATGCCGACACGCAGAGCCACATCGACGCCGTCTTCGATGAGATCGATGCGGCGCTCGGTGGTGTAGACGCTGATCTGGATCTGCGAATAGCGGCGCTGGAAAGCCGCCAGTACCTCCCACCACGGCTCAAACGAGGGCGGTAATGACAGCCGCAAGTGTCCCTTCAAATGAGCCTGATCACTGATCACGGCCTGTTCGCCTTCAATCAAAGCCTCAATGCCACGGCTGGCGTGTTCGTACAACCGCGTCCCTGAATCCGTGAGTTTGGTGCCACGTACAGAACGTTCGAGCAACTGCACCTTCAACTGCTGTTCAAGCTCGCGAATGCGTCGGCTCAAGGTCGGCAGCGGAATGCTCAGGCGCTCGGCTGCGGCCGAGAGGCTACCGGTCTGCGCCACGCTCACGAACATCCGGACAGCGTTGAAATCCATTACCGCACTCCTCTCATTTTTGAGACCAAGCCTATCTCCCATATGGATTATGTTCCAGATTCGAGTGGTGGATAGTGTGTTCGCTGGCTTGAACGCCAACGCTTCAACTGACCACCTGCCTGAGGAGGCAACCATGAAAGCTTATGTCATTGAACAACCGGGCGGCCCGGAAGTCCTGCAACTGCGAGACATCCCGTCCCCCGAACCAACGTCGGACGAAGTGCAAATCCGCGTCCGTGCGTTTGGCCTCAACCGCGCCGAAACCTACCTGCGCGCTGGCAAAATGGGGGATATCACCACACCGCGCGTGCCCGGCATCGAGGCCGTGGGCGAAGTCATCCATGACCCCGCCGGGGTTCTGCGCCCCGGTCAGCGCGTGGCCACAGCCATGGGCGGCATGCAGTTCAGCCGTAATGGCAGCTATGCCGAGCAGGTTACGGTTCTTCGCAACAATGTGATCTCACTGGACGACACTTCTCTCTCGTGGGAAGAACTCGCCACGCTTGCGCAGGCGTATCTCACTGTCTGGGGGGCGCTCGACAAGAGTTTGGCCATTCAACAAGGACAGACGTTGCTGATTCGGGGAGGCACTTCATCGATCGGCCTGGCTGCCCTCACTTATGCGAAGGCCCGCGGATTAACGGTGATCGCAACGACGCGTTCCGCTGCGAACACCCAACGACTTTACGAAATGGGCGCCGACGAGGTACTCGTCGACAACGGTGACATCGCTCAGCGCGTTCGCGAAGTCACTCCTCCAGGGGTGGATGCCGCACTGGAAATCGTCGGTGCCCCAACACTGCGCGACACGATCAAAACGCTGCGACCGTTCGGCGCAGTGAGCGTCATCGGCCTGCTCGGCGGCCCGCCGGTAGTGGAGCAATTTCACCTGATGCAGGACCTGCCAGCGGGCACGCGACTGAACTTCTTTCCGAGCGGTTTACTGGGGACACCGGCCTTGCCGTTGCACGACACGCCGCTGCCATGGCTCGCAAAGGAAATCACGGCCAAGAGAATGCCTTCCATCCGTACCCGAACCTTCGCTTTCGACGAGGTTCGCCAAGCGCATCGCTTGATGGAAAGCGATCGCGCACTTGGCAAGCTCGTCGTCCTGCTCTGACATTGAGGAGTACTGCCATGCGTACCGCATTGATCGCACTGGTTTTCAGCGCATTTCTACTGCCCATGACGGCTCAGGCCGCCAAACCCGCCTCCGAGGATACGGTGAAGGCTGCCGTTCGCAAATGACCGCTATCGGCCCACGGTAGACGTCAGGCAACGCGATCAAAGGGCGCCGCGCGGCCTCTACCCGCAAAGCCAATGCGCTTTTGAATGAGTGCTTGGGAAAAATCGGATGCCTCAAATGAACGTTGAGGCATCCTTTTCTGCCGGTCATATGGCCAGGCTATCCACAACACCGCCATCCACTCGTAGCGCTGCGCCAGTGGTCGCGGAGGAGTACGGCGAGGCGACGTAGGTAACCAGAGCGGCGACTTCATCAACGTCGGCAACGCGCTGGATGATCGAGCTGGAGCGTTCGCGCCGGACGAAGGCGTCGGCTTCCTCACGGGCGCTGCGGCCGGACTGGCGCACGGCGTCGGCCACGAGGTTCGCCACGCCTTCGGTGAAGGTCGGGCCGGGGAGAATGGCGTTGACCGTCACGCCGGTGCCCGCCAGGCGCTTGGCCAGGCCGTGGGAGACGGCGAGGTTGGCGGCCTTGGTGACGCCGTAGTTGATCATCTGTGCGGGGATGGCGATGCCCGACTCCGAAGACAGGAAGATCACCCGGCCCCAGCCGCGCTCGACCATGCCGGGGGTGTAGTGACGAGCCAGGCGCACACCGGAGAGCACGTTGATCTCGTAGAAGTCCAGCCATTCCCGGTCGCGCGTCTCGTAGAAATCGACATCGTTATAGATGCCCAGGTTGTTGACCAGGATGTCGGCCTGGGGTTCGGCGGCGAACAGCGCTTCTGCACCGGCGGCGTTGCCCAGATCGGCGACCACGCCGCGGGCCTTGCCGTTGGCGGCGCGGATACCGGCCACGGACTCGTTCACGGAGGCGGCGTTGCGCCCGACTATGACGACATCGGCACCCGATGCGGCCAACTGGCGGGCGATGCCCAGGCCTATGCCGCCGGTGGAGCCGCTGATAATGGCGGTCTTGCCGCCGAGATCGATCTGCATGTCTTCAATCCTCATCCAGGGGGCGCGGAATGCGCCGGTGATCGTCTGGATATGGCGCCATGCTAGGAGTGCCTTGTAAGATCGTACATCACTTAATTCGACATACTTGAGTCCTTGAGGGTCTATGCTCGATCTCAGACAGATCCGTTATTTCGTTGCCGTGGCCGAAGTCGAGCACGTCGGCAAGGCAGCGGAGACGCTGCACATTTCCCAGTCGCCGCTGAGCCGGCAGATTGCCCAGTTGGAGGAGCGTCTCGGCCTGCAGCTGTTCGAACGCAGCCAGCAGCGCCTACGCCTCACCTCCGACGGGCGCACCTTCCTGCACGAGGCCAAGGCGCTGCTCAAGCATGCCGAGCGCCTGGAGTCCCTCGGCCGTCGCCTGGGCCGGGGCGAGACCGGCGGGCTGTGCATCGGCTACGTCAGCCATGCCATCCATGCCGGCGTGCTCCCCGAGGCGCTGCGCCATGTGCGCGAGGAGCGTCCGGGCATCCACATCGCGCTCTATAACCTCTCGGCCCGGGAGCAGTTCGAGGGCCTGCGTCAGCGCAGCCTGGATATCGCCCTGGTCTGCGAGCCGCCGGCAGAGGACGACCCGGACCTGCTTGCCGCGCCGGTGTTCGACGACCCGCTGCACCTGGCCTTGCCGCTGGATCATCCGCTGGCGGACAAGCCGGTGATCGAGCCGGCCGACCTGCACGAGCAGGACTGGATCATGGTGGAGGGCCAGTTGCAGCCCAACCGCCGCGAGCGCTTCCTCGCCAGTTGCGTGGCCGCCGGGTTCACCCCGCAGATCTGTCTGGAGGCTGCCGAGCCGCTCAGCGCCATCGGCCTGGTGTCGGCGGGCCTGGGGTTGGCGCTGATCCAGCAGAGCATCGGTGGCGATAGCAATCCCAACGTGGTGCTGCGCGAGCTGCCCTGGCTGGGACAGAGCACCGGCCTGTGGGCAGCCTGGCATCGTGTCGACCTGCGGCCGATCGTGGGTGACTTCCGTGAAATGGTGCTGGCGGGCGCCCAGGTCTGAGAGCCCGGCGACCTTATGATCAAATGGGTCTCAAGTCTGTCGAACTATGACTTAGACAGTCTCATCTGAGCGGACATAGGATTGCCGTCACTGGAGTTCGCAAGCGACTCCCCAACCCGGAGATCCCCCCCTATGAGTCTCAAGTCCCTGATCCCCTCCCGCCTTGGTTTCGGTACCGCGCCGCTGGGCAACATGTTCCGCAACGTGCCCGCGGAGGAAGTGCAGGCCACCGTCGATGCTGCCTGGAACAACGGCGTGCGCTACTTCGACACCGCTCCGTTCTACGGCGCCGGCCTGTCCGAATCGCGTCTGGGCGCCGCCCTGGCCAACCGCCCGCGTGACGAATACGTCCTCAGCAGCAAGGTCGGCCGCATCATCCTCGACGAAATGGAAGACCCGGCCTCCCGCGAGCTGGGCGAAAAGAGCGGCCTGTTCGAACACGGCAACCGCAACCGCATCGTCAACGACTACAGCGCCGACGCCACCCTGCGCTCCATCGAGGACAGCCTGAAGCGCCTGGGCACTGACCGCCTGGACATTGTCTGGATCCACGACATCGCCCAGGACTTCTACGGCGATGAGTGGCTGACACAGTTCGAGATCGCCCGCACCGGCGCCTTCCGTGTGCTCACCCGTCTACGTGAGGAAGACGTGATCAAGGCCTGGGGCCTGGGCGTGAACCGCGTCGAGCCCATCGAGCTGACCCTGGACCTGGACGAGCCGCGCCCCGACGGCTTCCTGCTCGCCGGCCGCTATTCGCTGCTGGACCATGAGCGCGCGCTGCAACGCGTTATGCCGCAGGCGGTGGAGCAAGGCGTCGGTATTGTCGTCGGTGGCCCCTACAGCTCCGGCGTGACCGCCGGCGGCGAACACTTCGAGTACCAGAAGGCCAGCCCGGCCGTGCTGGCAAGACTGGAACGCATCCGTGCCGTGGCACGCGACCATGGAGTGGACGTGAAAGCGGCTGCGCTGCAGTTCGCCCTGGCCCATCCGGCCGTGGTCGCGGCAATCCCTGGCTCGACTCGTCCGTTGCACGCCAACCAGGATCACGCTGCACTCAGCGCCGTCATCCCGGCCGCGTTCTGGAACGACCTGCGCGCCCAGGGCCTGATCAGTGCCGTGGCACCCGTCCCGGCCGTTTGAGTCTTCTGCCGCCGGGCCTCTCGGCCCGGCGCAACACCGTCAATCATCGAATCATGGGGGCAAGCGCCCCGGGAGTCATACCATGGCCAAGGCCAACGCTTTCATCGACCTCAATGCCGACATCGACAAGGTCTGGCAACTCATCGGCGGCTTCGATTCGCTGCCCGACTGGCTGCCGTTCATCCCGCAGAGCACGCTCAGCGAAGGTGGCCGCGTGCGCACCCTGAAGAGCGTCGCCGGCGAAACCATCATCGAGCGCCTGCTGGACTTCAACGAAGCCGGGCGCAGCTACAGCTACACCATCCTCCAGGGCCCGGCTCCAGTGCGCGACTATCAGTCGACCCTGCGTGTGCTGCCCGGCAGCGAGGGTCAAGGCGTGCGCGTGGAATGGTTCGGTTCATTTTCGCCCGAGGGCATCAGCGATGCCGAAGCGACTGCGATGTTCACCGGCATCTACGTCGATGGACTCGCGGCGCTGAAACAACGCATGGAGGGCTGATTTGCCCATCTCGCCCCTTTCCCGAAGCGATACGGTCGTTGCGAGAAAGGGGCACTTCGTTGGCTTATCGCCCCAGGACGGTAACGAACCCACAAGTTCGAACCCCCTCGCCTTCACCTTCCGCATTACGACAAAGCCCCGATCACTCGGGGCTTTGTCGTGTCTGGCACTCTGAAAACCTCTCACCTTGCCAGATCTGCAAACCTACAGCCCGGCACCTTCCTCAGGCCCCGTCACAAACACCCTCGGATCGCCTCGGCCCTGCGGTCGCGCCGCGTTTCGAAGACGTTCGCCACGAAGTAAACCTTCACCTCGGAGCCCGTGGCCGTCGGGATGAAATCAGCGAACTCTGGTTGTCCGACACTGACAATCGTTTTACCGCCACCCTGAAGCGGCTGGATAGTGACTTCATGAATCACCCCCGCCCACTTCTGGCTCTGCCAGGCGAAAAGCGAGCATTCGGCGACGGTCGCTGCGTCCTTGTTGCTCGTGAAACTGCGCGCCCACTACTCCTAACAGAATTCGCATGTTTCACTCCCTATGAAAAAGCGAACTGTAGCGCTTTCCTCAGGCCTACGTCGAAGCCTGCGGCAACTTCGCAATCACCTTGATCTCAAAATCAAACCCATACAGCCACGTCACCCCCACCGCCGTCAGCGTCGGATGGGGTGCCTGGCCCCAGTACTCGGGCACGACCTCCCAGATGGCTTCGAACTTTTGTTCGGGGTCGACGATGAAGACGGTCACGTCGATCACATCGTCGAAGGTGCAACCTGCCGCTGCCAGAGTCGCATTCAGGTTGGCGAACGCGCGGTGGACCTGGGCTTGCAGGTCAGGCTCGGGCGTGCCGTCCTCGCGGCTGCCCACCTGTCCTGAGACGAACAGCAAACCATTGCTGCGGATCGCCGGCGAGTAGCGGTTGCGCTCGTACAGCGCCTGGCGGCCGGCGGGGAAAACTACATTGCGTGTTGCCATCGACTTTCTCCATCAAGGGGCCCATGCGACCCCGTTTTCAACGATGGGACAACGTTACGGTGGCGCCTTTGGCGGATAAACGGGCAATCTTGACCATCACTGTTTTCAGATTCCAAACAATCCACCGGAGCACCCATGGACCGATTTGATGCGATGCAAGCGTTCGTGCGCGTGGTGGACACCGGCAGCTTCACCAAGGCCGCCGAGACGCTGCACATGAGCAGGACCAGCGTGACGCAACTGGTTCAGCAGTTGGAGGCGCGGCTGCGCGTCCGGCTGATCAACCGCACCACGCGCAAGCTCAACGTGACCGCCGACGGCGCCGCCTACTACGAGCGTGCGGTGCGGTTGCTGGCCGACCTGGACGACGCCGAAACCAGCCTGTCCACCGCCTCCGCATCGCCCAGGGGCCGGCTGCGGATCGACGTCCCCAGTCCGCTGGCCCGGATGATCCTGGTGCCTGCGCTCCCGCAGTTCCACGCGCAGTACCCCGATATCCAGATCGACTTGGGCGTCAGCGACCGCATCGTCGACCTGATCGATGAAAACGTGGACTGTGTGATACGCGGCGGCGAACTCACCGATCAATCGCTGATTGCCCGGCGTATCGGCGACCTGCAGTTGGGAGTGTTCGCGGCACCGGGCTATCTGGAGCGCGCGGGCGTTCCGGGGCATCCGCATGAGCTGGAAGACGCCCGTCACCGCATCGTGGGGTTCATCTGGGCCCGCAAGGGCAAGGTCGTGCCCTACGCGATGCGCCGCGGCGACGAGTCCGTCGAGGTGCACGGCCACTACGCGCTGGCGGTCGACGACGGCAACGCCTACCTGGCGGCCGGGCTGGCCGGCATGGGCGTGCTGTGGTTGCCGCACTACATGTCCCAGGCGCATCACGCACGGGGCGAACTGGTCCAGCTGTTCGCCGACTGGACACTCGACCCCATGCCGCTGTACCTGGCGTTCCCGCCGAACCGGCACGTGAGCACCAAGCTGCGCGTGTTCATCGACTGGGCCGTCGGGCTGATGGCCAGGCACGCGCCTGTCGCCGCTCCGTCCGTGTAACGCCATAACGAAGAGGTTGACGCCGCATGAAGCCCTTGGACCTGACCCGTTTCGATCTCAACCTGCTGGTCGTGCTGGAGGCGCTGTGGGCCGAAAGGCATGTGGGCCGCGCGGCCGAACGGTTGAGCCTGTCCCAGTCCGCCACCAGCCATGCCTTGTCGAGGTTGCGCGGCGCGTTCGACGATCAGCTGTTCATCCGTAACCCCCGTGGCATGGCGCCGACACCGCTGACCATCGAGTTGATGCCGAGGGTGCTGGCGGTGCTTGAATCGATCAGGCTCGTGGCCAGCCCGCGGGGGCCGTTCGATCCCGGCCGTTTGCAGGCGACCCTGTCCGTGGCGGCGACCGATCATGCGGTCGTGACCGTCATCGCCCCGGCGCTGGAGAGGATTCAGGCCGCTGCACCGCACCTGGTGCTGAAGCTTCGGCCAGCGGATGCCGAATCGGCCCTGCGCCTGCTGGACGCCGGCGAGGTCGACATCGTGCTGGGCTCGGGCTCCTTTGCCCAGCGGCCGCAGCGCTTCGATTGCCGGCGGGTCCGTCAGGAGCGTTTCGTCGGCATCGCGCGCAAGGGCCATCAGGCGTTGGCCAAACGCGGCAAGACGCTGCGGATGGAACTGGATGACTTTGTCCGCCTGCCGCACATCCTGGTCTCGCCACGGGGCGATGCGCGGGGCGCGGTCGACGAGGCGTTGGAGCTTTTGGGCCACAGCCGCCAGGTGAGCGTCACCTGCCCGAACTTTTTGGCGGTGCCGTTTTTGGTCGGCGCTTCGCAGTCGATTGCCGTGGTGGCCGAGCAGGTTGCCTTGCAGATGCAGGAGGCCGCGCAACTGAGCCTGTTTGAGTTGCCTGTGACGTTGCCCGCCTGGGAGGTGTTCGTGATTCAGGCGCAAGGGCGCGCCAACGAGCCGGCCATCGAGTGGCTGACCGGGCTGTTGACCGCCGGTTGAGCCTCGTGGCGCGATGCATCCCGTGCATCGAGTTGCTGCGCCGATGCCATTGGATCGCAGGCCCAGGTTCTCCTAGAGTCCGGTTGTCGTTCATTCAACCGCCTGGAGTGCCCCATGAACACCGCGCCCACCCTGGTCATGATCCCTTGCTTCGCCGGAGCTCCGTGGCAGCTGAACCAATTGACCGGCCTGCAGGATCGCCCCATGCGCACCCTTCGCTTGCCGGACGACGTGCGCGAACTGGAGACACTGGCCGACTTCATCGTCGACCAGGTGAAGGACCTCAAGAGCTACGTGTTGGTGGGCGATTCCTACGGCGCGGTCTCCTCCATCGCGGTGGCGACGCGCCGCCCGAAAGGCCTCAAGGGCCTGGTGCTGTCGGGCGGCTTCGCCAAGAGCCCGATCACCTCGCCCCTGCTCAAGGCGCTGGCGGCGTTGGCGCCGTTCTTCCCCGGCCCCTTTTACCGGCAGACGACCCTGCGGATTCATGCCGCCCAACTGGCGTCGTCGTTCGACAAAGAGGGGGAGATCCCCTGGTCGGCCCGCAAGAGCCGCGCCTTCTTCCTCAAGGAGACGCCGCACAAGGCCTACGTCAACCGCATACGTTCAATCGAGACAGTGAACTACACGGACCTGCTGAAGAACATCGACGTGCCCACGCTGATCCTGACGCCCGAGGAAGACAAGCTGATCGGCGAGGAAGCCGCCGGGGTGCTGCTCAAGGGCATCCAAGGCTCGCAGGAAGTCATCCTGCCGCGCAGCGGCCACATGTTCAGGTTCTCGCACCCCGGCGCCTACTCGCGCGAGATCAGCAGGTTTCTGGAACAGGCCTCGCTTTGAGCCGGCCCGAACCCGCCCTGCTCCCTAGGCTCTGTGTGAAAAGCCTTGATACTCGGTGATGCTGCGTTGAAAACAGCCTCGGAATGCTCATTTACAACCCGTAAACTCCGCTTCCTCGGCTGTTTTCGCCTTGCCTGACCTTCGTCTCAAGACTTTTCACACAGACCCTAATTGGCTTCGTCCTTGTGATCAAAGAACGCTCGAAGCAAAGCCTGTCTCTTTTCATCATCGGAACCGTGGCCGCGCGGCCCCGTCAGGGAGCGCTCCATGCGGGCGACGATCTCGGCGTTCAAACTTCGCTGGTTCTGCTTCGCGATGCGTTTCAGCGTCTGGCGCAGGCCTTCCGGCAATCGAAGCACAAACCTGTCGACTGTTTCAGCCACCCTCCACCTCCGAAAAACCTGAATGCCGATGATCGATGCGTGTCATTGGCCACCTCACTGGATCGACGTGGTCAAGGGCGCCGCCGGCGCTGTCAGCAGCCCTTTGACGGCGGCCGAAAAGCACTCCACCTGCAGCGGGTATTCCTGCCCCATCAACCGCCCCTTGCCGTACCAGACGATGCCGCCCTGACTCAGGATCAGACCGTTGCGGCCAAACTCGAAGACACTGCCCACCGAGCTGCTGAACACAAAGCGGCTGTCGTCCATCTGCAGCAGTTTGTACTGGGTGTTCGCCGGCGGCAGCTGTTCCTTGATGCGTTGCAGGTACGTCGGAGCCAGGCGGGCAAACAGCTGCCCGGCCTGTTCGCGGTACTGCGGGATCGTCAGGCCAGGGCTGCGCTGCAGCTCAACGGCGATCAAGGCGAAGACATCGGCGTTGGCCCGCGCCACCGCCAGTTTCACCGACAGCGTCGACGTCAGCAGCGCGTTGTCGATCTGCAGCGACGACCGCTCCGGCTGGCCGTTGGCGGCCGGCACGGTGACGGGGCGCATGAACTCGGCCACGTTGACGGTCGACAGCACCGTCGTCGCCAGGTACGCCGCGCACGCTGAGGCTTGCCCGGCCCGGTCGCCGTTGATCAGCAACGAGAGCGGGCTGCCCTGCCGGGGCAATGTCTGCGCGTCGATTCCCTGCTGCGTGAGGAACGCGTTGACCTGTTCCTGTTTCGCCTCACCCCGCGCCAACCCGCAAAGCTGCTCCATCATCAGGGTCTGGCGCGGTTCGTCGAACCTGGGCGACAGCTGGAAGACCGCTTCCTGGATCACCGGCAGTGCCGGCGTGCGCAACCAGATGCGCGGCGCATCGGCCGGTTTGCCGCTGAGGAATTTGTCGTAGCCGGCCAGGGCCACGAGCATGATCAGGATGGCGACGAATACGGATTTCATGTTCATGGTGTTTGCCTCAAGAGTTTGATCAAGACCTGCACAAGACCCATCTGCGGGTCACCACTGATAACCGATGCCCACCGCCACCCCGACCTTGCGCTGGGTGTCGGTGCTGCCCTGCAGCTTGGTCACCCAGCGGCCGTTGGCGGACATGTGCGATACGCCGAAGGCCAGGGACGACTGGCCGCGATAGGTGCCCGCAGCGGCCACCGTCATGCTGGAGCCCGGCGAGTACGACTGCGGCAGGCTGGCCATCGCCATCGCACCGGCGATGCCCGCGCTGAGGATTTCGTCCTGCTGCTTGAGGTCGTTCTTCAGTTCCATGTAGCGCGAGTCGGTGTAGGCATTGGCGTTGGCGGTGATGTCCGCCACGCTGCTGTTCAGCTGGTCGAGGTTCACCGCATCCGTGCCGCGGGTGCCCGCCGCAAGGTTGGTGAGCTGCCGCTCGTTGCCGCTGCTGCCGAGCGATACGCTGTTGTCGCGATCCGCCACCGAGTTGGCGCCCAGGGCTGCGGCATTCCTGGCCGACGCCTTGGCGCCGTTGCCCAGCGCCACCGAGTTCTCCCCGCTGGCCTGGGACCGCGTGCCGACCGCCGCGCTGTTCTTGCCGGACGCCACCGCCCCCGCGCCCCCGGCGAGCGAATCGGCGCCCGTGGCTTTGGGCTTGGCCGCCGCGTTGCCGTTGCTCACCTGGAACATGCCGTCGGTGCCGTTCTTGATGTTGGCGACATCCCCCTCCACCGAGGTGATGCGGCCGTCCTGCTGACCGGCGTTGGCCCCCAGGTTGGCGATCGAGTCGTCCGTGTATTGCTTGGCTTCGGCCACCGCGCCGTCGAGCTGGCGCACGTTGACCGCATCGTTGGCGTTCTTGCCGTCGGCGACGTTGCTGACCGTGCGGGTCTGGCCGGTTGCGGCATTGCCCACCGATACGGTGCCCGACGTCACGTTGTTCGCCCCGGAATATTGACCGCTGTAGGTTTCGGCGCCGCGTCCGTCATCGCTGGCGCCGCTGCCGAGCGCGACACTGCCGGCGGCGGACGCCGTGGCGCCGCTGCCCGCCGCCACCGAGCCGGTGCCCGACGCCTGGGCCTGGGCGCCCAACGCCATGGCGTCGGTGCCGGTGGCGCTGGAGTCTGCCCGGGTGGAGTTGACGTGCAGGTACTTGATGCCGCCCCCCGCGCCGATCAGGGTTTCAAGCCCGCCGACCCGACCGCCCAGGTTCGTGATGTCCGCGGTGTTCTGGTCCACCTGGTCGCCGACCGCTTTGAGTTGGGCCACGTTGACCGCGTCGTTGTCCTGCGTGCCGGCCGCCAGCCCGGTGAGCTTGCGGCTGCCCAGCGCCGTGCCGATGCCGACCTCGCCGACCGACGTCTGCGGGCCCGCCAGCCGATAGGCGCTGTAGCCCGTCTCGGCACCGACCGTGGTGAGCGAGCTCGAACCCAGCGCCACGCTCATGGCATGGCTGGCATTGGCGCCGGCGCCCAGTGCCACGGCCTGCTCCGCCGCCGCCTGAGCCGCGCTGCCCATCGCGATCCCGGACGCCATCAACACCTGAGTGTTGCGGCCGATGGCGATGCCCCCGGCGGCGGCCTGACTGACATTGGCCTGGTTGCCGAGCCCGATGCCGTTGTCACCGTTGACCACGGTGCCGGGGCCGACGGCGACCGATTCCGTGCCGCTGGCGAGCGAGTCCGTGGGGTTGGTCGAATTGGCGTGGAAGTACAGCGTGCCGGTAGAACTCAGCGAACCCATCGCGCCGGTCAACTGGCGCAGGGTCACGGCGTCGTGGTCGTCGGTGGCGTCCGCCACGTTGGTGATCTGCCGGTAGCTGCCGGCCTTGCCCACCGACACCGAGCCCAGCAAGGTGGCATCCGACGTGTCGTAGATGATCGTCCCGGCGCCGGCGGCAATCGACCCCGTGGTCGGTGCCAGGATCCGGTCGGCGACCGAGCCTTCGCCCAGCGCGATGCTGCCCGCCACCTGCGCCTGGCTCAGCCGGCCCAGCGCGAGGCCGCCATCCGCGCTCGCACTGGCGCCGGAACCGGCCGCGAACGAATTGACGCCGCCGGCAATGGCCTGCGGCCCGATTGCGATGCTGTCCTGACCGTTGGCTTGCGCGTCGGCCAGCGTCGAGTTGCTGTGGAAGTACTTGATGCCGGCGCCGTTGTTGACCAGGTTGTCGACGGTCTGGTTGGTCGCGAACAGCTGCGAGCCGTTCACCGCGTCGGTGCTGGTGGCGTTCAACACGCCGGCCGCAACGTTGGTCAACTTCACAGAGGTGCCCGCTGGGTTGAAGGTCACCTGGGTCTTGGTCGCGGCATCGTCGTACTTCACCGCCACGGCGGCGGTGTTGGTCACGCTGGTGTTGAGGTTGGTCAGCGCGGTGCCGACGTCACTGCTGACCAACGGGCCGGTGTTGGCGCCGGTGGCGCTGATGCTGTTGGTCGAATAGCTCGGTGCGGTCCAGGTTCCGGTGGTCGCATCCAGCGTTGCACCGCCGCCCAGTGCGGTCGCGGTGTCCTGCCCGGCCTTGTTCAATTGGCTGACGTTGACGGCATCGGTGGCACCGGAACCGGCGGCAAGGCCGGTGATGCGGCGGCCGTCGGCGCCGTTGGCGATGTTCACTTCCCCGCCCGCCGTCGCCGTTCCGCCGACACCGTAAGCTGCGTTGGCCAGCGTCGCGCCAGTCGCGGACGAGCCTGCGCCCAAGGCGATACTGTTGGCGAAGCTGGCGGTGGCGCCATTGCCTAACGCAATGCTGTTGGTGCTGCCGGCGATGGCGCCAGGACCCACCGCCACGCTGTCCTGACCGTTGGCTTGCGCGTCGGCCAGCGTCGAGTTGCTGTGGAAATACTTGATGCCGGCGCCGTTGTTGACCAGGTTGTCGACGGTCTGGTTGGTCGCGAACAACTGCGAACCGTTCACGGCGTCGGTGCTGGTGGCGTTCAGGGCGCCGGCTGCGACGTTGGTCAGCTTCACCGCCGTGCCGGCCGGGTTGAAGGTCACCTGAGTTTTCGTTGAGGCGTCGTCGTACTTCACCGCCACGGCGGCGGTATTGGTCACGCTGGTGTTGAGGTTGGTCAGGGCTGCGCCGACATCGCTGCTGACCAGCGGGCCGGTGTTGGCCCCCGTGGCGCTGATGCTGTTGGTCGAGTAGCTCGGCGCCGTCCACGCGCCAGTTGTCGCGTTGACCGCCGCGCCGCCGCCGAGGGCCGACGCCGTGTTCTGGCTGTTGGCAAACAACTGCGAGCCGTTCACGGCGTCGGTGCTGGTGGCGCTCAACACACCGGCCGCGACGTTGGTCAGCTTCACCGCCGTGCCCACCGGGTTGAAGGTCACCTGGGTCTTGGTCGCGGCATCGTCGTACTTCACCGCTACGGCGGCGGTGTTGGTCACGCTGGTGTTGAGGTCAGTCAGCGCTGCGCCGACGTTGTTGCTGATCAGCGGGCCGGTGTTGGCGCCCGTGGCGCTGATGCTGTTGGTCGAATAGCTCGGTGCGGTCCAGATTCCGGTGTTCGCATCCAGCGTTGCGCCGCCGCCCAGTGCGGTCGCGGTGTCCTGCCCGGCCTTGTTCAGTTGGCTGACGTTGACGGCATCGGTGGCGCTGGAGCCAGCGGCAAGGCCGGTGATGCGGCGGCCGTTGGCGCCGTTGGCGATGTTCACTTCCCCGCCCGCCGTCGCCGTGCCGCCAACGCCATAAGCTGCATTGCCCAGCGTCGCGCCAGTCGCGGACGAGTTGGAGCCCAGCGCCACACCATTGGCAAGTGTCGCGCTCGCGAGCGGGCCGATGGCGACGCTGTCCTGGCCGGTCGCGCTGCTGTCGGCCAGTGTCGAGTTGCTGTGGAAATACTTGATGCCGGCGCCGTTGTTGACCAGGTTGTCGACGGTCTGGTTGGTCGCGAACAGCTGCGAGCCGTTCACCGCGTCGGTGCTGGTGGCGTTCAACACGCCGGCCGCAACGTTGGTCAACTTCACAGAGGTGCCCGCAGGGTTGAAGGTCACCTGGGTCTTAGTCGCGGCATCGTCGTACTTCACCGCCACGGCGGCGGTGTTGGTCACGCTGGTGTTGAGGTTGGTCAGCGCGGTGCCGACGTTGTTGCTGATCAGCGGGCCGGTGTTGGCGCCGGTGGCGCTGATGCTGTTGGTCGAATAGCTCGGTGCGGTCCAGGTTCCGGTGGTCGCATCCAGCGTTGCACCGCCGCCCAGTGCGGTCGCGGTGTCCTGCCCGGCCTTGTTCAATTGGCTGACGTTGACGGCATCGGTGGCACCGGAACCGGCGGCAAGGCCGGTGATGCGGCGGCCGTCGGCGCCGTTGGCGATGTTCACTTCCCCGCCCGCCGTCGCCGTTCCGCCGACACCGTAAGCTGCGTTGGCCAGCGTCGCGCCAGTCGCGGACGAGCCTGCGCCCAAGGCGATACTGTTGGCGAAGCTGGCGGTGGCGCCATTGCCTAACGCAATGCTGTTGGTGCTGCCGGCGATGGCGCCAGGACCCACCGCCACGCTGTCCTGACCGTTGGCTTGCGCGTCGGCCAGCGTCGAGTTGCTGTGGAAATACTTGATGCCGGCGCCGTTGTTGACCAGGTTGTCGACGGTCTGGTTGGTCGCGAACAACTGCGAACCGTTCACGGCGTCGGTGCTGGTGGCGTTCAGGGCGCCGGCTGCGACGTTGGTCAGCTTCACCGCCGTGCCGGCCGGGTTGAAGGTCACCTGAGTTTTCGTTGAGGCGTCGTCGTACTTCACCGCCACGGCGGCGGTATTGGTCACGCTGGTGTTGAGGTTGGTCAGGGCTGCGCCGACATCGCTGCTGACCAGCGGGCCGGTGTTGGCCCCCGTGGCGCTGATGCTGTTGGTCGAGTAGCTCGGCGCCGTCCACGCGCCAGTTGTCGCGTTGACCGCCGCGCCGCCGCCGAGGGCCGACGCCGTGTTCTGGCTGTTGGCAAACAACTGCGAGCCGTTCACGGCGTCGGTGCTGGTGGCGCTCAACACACCGGCCGCGACGTTGGTCAGCTTCACCGCCGTGCCCACCGGGTTGAAGGTCACCTGGGTCTTGGTCGCGGCATCGTCGTACTTCACCGCTACGGCGGCGGTGTTGGTCACGCTGGTGTTGAGGTCAGTCAGCGCTGCGCCGACGTTGTTGCTGATCAGCGGGCCGGTGTTGGCGCCCGTGGCGCTGATGCTGTTGGTCGAATAGCTCGGTGCGGTCCAGATTCCGGTGTTCGCATCCAGCGTTGCGCCGCCGCCCAGTGCGGTCGCGGTGTCCTGCCCGGCCTTGTTCAGTTGGCTGACGTTGACGGCATCGGTGGCGCTGGAGCCAGCGGCAAGGCCGGTGATGCGGCGGCCGTTGGCGCCGTTGGCGATGTTCACTTCCCCGCCCGCCGTCGCCGTGCCGCCAACGCCATAAGCTGCATTGCCCAGCGTCGCGCCAGTCGCGGACGAGTTGGAGCCCAGCGCCACACCATTGGCAAGTGTCGCGCTCGCGAGCGGGCCGATGGCGACGCTGTCCTGGCCGGTCGCGCTGCTGTCGGCCAGTGTCGAGTTGCTGTGGAAATACTTGATGCCGGCGCCGTTGTTGACCAGGTTGTCGACGGTCTGGTTGGTCGCGAACAGCTGCGAGCCGTTCACCGCGTCGGTGCTGGTGGCGTTCAACACGCCGGCCGCAACGTTGGTCAACTTCACAGAGGTGCCCGCTGGGTTGAAGGTCACCTGGGTCTTGGTCGCGGCATCGTCGTACTTCACCGCCACGGCGGCGGTGTTGGTCACGCTGGTGTTGAGGTTGGTCAGCGCGGTGCCGACGTCACTGCTGACCAACGGGCCGGTGTTGGCGCCGGTGGCGCTGATGCTGTTGGTCGAGTAGCTCGGTGCCGTCCACGCGCCAGTTGTCGCATTGACCGCCGCACCGCCGCCCAATGCCGACGCCGTGTTCTGACTGTTGGCGAACAACTGCGAACCGTTCACCGCGTCGGTGCTGGTGGCGTTCAACACGCCGGCCGCAACGTTGGTCAACTTCACAGAGGTGCCCGCAGGGTTGAAGGTCACCTGGGTCTTGGTCGCGGCATCGTCGTACTTCACCGCCACGGCGGCGGTGTTGGTTACGCTGGTGTTGAGGTTGGTCAGCGCGGTGCCGACGTCATTGCTGACCAACGGGCCGGTGTTGGCGCCGGTGGCGCTGATGCTGTTGGTCGAGTAGCTCGGTGCCGTCCACGCACCGGTTGCCGCGTTGGCCGCCGCGCCGCCGCCGAGGGCCGACGCCGTGTTCTGGCTGTTGGCGAACAACTGCGAACCGTTCACCGCGTCGGTGCTGGTGGCGTTCAGTGCGCCGACAGCGATATTGGTCAACTTGACCGCCGCCCCCGCCGGGTTGAAGGTCACTTGAGTCTTGGTCGCAACGTTGTCGTATTTCACGGCCACGGCGGCGGTGTTGGTCACGCTGGTGTTGAGGTTGCTCAGTGCCGAACCGACGTTATTGCTGACCACCGGACCGGTGTTGGTGCCGGCAGTGTTGATACTGTTGATGGAGTAGCTCGGCGCCGTCCATGCACCGGTGGTCGCGTTGAGTGCGGCGCCGCCGCCCAGGGCCGTCGCCGAATCCTGCCCCATCTTGTTCAGTTGGCTGACGTTGACGGCATCGGTGGCGCCGGAGCCGGCGGCAAGGCCGGTGATGCGGCGGCCGTTGGTTCCGTTGGCAATGTTCACTTCGCCGCCCGCCGTCGCCGTGCCGCCAACACCGTAAGCCGCATTGGTCAGTGTCGTGCCTGTGGCGGACGAGTTGGAGCCCAACGCCACGCCGTTGGCGATAGTCACGGAAGCATTGGCCCCCACCGCCGTGCCGCTGGCGGCAGACACCGCGGCAGAGGAACCCAGCGCCAGACCGGCGGTGCCCGCCGACGTTATCGAAGATTTAACGCCCAATGCCGTCGCATCCGTGGCCGCCACACCAACGCCCCAACCGATACCGGTCGCGTTGTTGCCCGTGACGTTGATCTGCCGTCCAAGCGCAATGGAGTTGTTGCCCGATGCCACGGCGGCATCGCCTATCGCGATACTGATGTTACTCGCGGTGGTGGTTGAGCCCCCGCTGATCGCGATGGAGTTATCGGCTGCGCTGGAACCGCCACCCAGATTGGCGGCGGCCATTACGCCAGGGCTGAGGGTGCCCGACGACAATGCGACCACAATAGCGGCCATGGTCGCCCGTTGGGGTGCCGGACCGCTCCGGGTCTTCTTGTCAGCCAGTTCTGACGCCACTACCCAGCAGCGCAACGAGGTGTTCCAGACCACCGAAAATATTCTGTTCATCACTGCACTGGCCTCAAGCCAGCCTCCGAAACCCGCGTCATCCATGGCGTGATGACTTCCGCCTTCAACTCGATTGCGGATACGGAGCTTTGCCGACAAACATCGAATCACGTCATTGGCCGACGGGAATTCAAACTTCGTTTGACATAGCGAACAGGCATCACAATGGAATCAAGTGAATGTATTGTCTCGACTCGATCCGCGGATTCAGTTAGGAAATTTCCTGCTGTTTGTAGGAAATTTCCCAAGTAACAAACATCAATAAACTCATTTAAGCGCCCATAAAAAAACGCCAAAAAACATGAGTAACTGTCTTTGGCGTTATGCACTTGCGAATGAACTTATACATACAGTTCAACCACTGGCCTCGATCCCCCGCTGAAGATCCAGCCAGTTCAACAGACTGGCGGCCGACATCGGCCGCGCGCACAAGTAACCTTGCCCTTGGGTACACCCCAGTTCCAGCAGCACGGTGCGCTGTTCTTCGGTTTCGATCCCTTCGACCACCACCGACATGCCCAACGCCTCGCCCAGGGCCAGGGTGCTGCTGATCACGGCCCGGCGTCGCGGTTCATGCCTAAGCCCGCGCACGAACTCGCCGTCCAGTTTGATTTCGTTGAACGGCAACTGACACAGCCGTTGCAGCGAGGAGAACCCTGCGCCGAAGTCGTCGATGGACAGACTGCAGCCCATCATCCGCAGACGCACCAGGCTTTCCAGGCTGATCGCCGGGGCCTCGAGCAGGCCCGTTTCGGTCAGCTCGAAGGTCAGCCCGGAACCGGGCAGGCCGTGCGCCGCCAACAGGGCCTGAATCCGGCCGGTCAGCAGCGGATTGACCAGTTGCCCGGCGTGCAGGTTGAACGCCACATTCAGGGCGACGCCCTGATCGAGGGTCTGACGCTGGAGCCTCAGCCCCTGCTCCAGTTGCAGGAACAGCAATTCGTCCAGCAGCCCGCAACGCTCGATCACCGGCATGAACACCGAGGGCGGCAAAACGCCTTTGAAAGGATGGTGCCAACGGGCCAGCGCTTCGATGCTGCACACGTCACCGGTCTGCAGATTGAACTTGGGCTGAAAGTAGGTGTGCAACTGGTGGTCGGCGAGCGCCTGGCGAACCTCCTCTTCGGAGGCCGGCACGACAGGCAGCGTATCCGCTTCGTTGTCGGGTTCGTTCAGGTGCCTGGCCAGCAGCAGCTGCAAGGCCTGCGGTTGCGACAGCTTGCCGGCATCGTCCTGCAGCGCCATGCCCAGCAGCGAAATCAGTTGCCCCGCCACACTGCCCGCATCGGCCGCCAGCGCACCGCTGATGATGATCGCCCCTCCCTGCCCGGCACGCCCCAGGGTCTGCAACAGGCCCGGTACATCCTGCCGCCCCTGGCTCAGCACACACAGCGTGACGTCCACCGGACCGAACTGTTCGAGGTCCGCGAACGCCTGACGGTCATCCGCGACCACCAGAACCTCCCGGCATCCGCCCTGCCGCAGCCTGTTGGCCACCCTCAACGTGCGGGAAGCGTTGTCGCCGATAACCAAGACGCGTAGTGGGAGCATGGGCATGGAAGCAGCTCACTCTGGAAGGAATGAGCCCATTGTCCGGCGTTGAACCAGCGGTATCTCTAGGAAACGTCCTTTTGAATGTAGGAAATTTCCGAAAACTAATAGGCCATCCAGACTGCTCGGATCAGGGAGGACAGCAGACTCAAGACTCCACCGTGCCCGGATCACCGATCCGGTGCTCCAACGTGTGCGCCAGGCGCTCCATCGCTTGCTGCAACGCATCCACCGCCTCGGTCAGGGCGGCGGCGTCAGCCCCCATGCAGATGGCCTCCAGTTGCTCGCAGCACTGAATCAGGCCGCCCGCCTTGATGATCCGCGCCCCGCCCTTGACCCGGTGGGCCAGGTCGGAAAGCCCCGACAAGTCGTGTTCGCCGAACAGCTTGATCAGCCGCAACATGTCCTCTTCGTTGCTGCTGGCCAGATCCCCCAACAGTTTCCTGACGGCGCTCTGGTCGCCCCGGGTCAGCTGCTGCAAGCTGTTCAGGTTGATGTCGCCTTCGGCAGCAGGGCTGGCGGCACCCTGCGCGGGCGACTCCGCGGCGGACTGCACCGAGGCCAGGCGGGTGCTCAGGTCACCCAGGCTGATCGGTTTGAAGAGGCAGTCGTCCATCCCCTCCGCCAGGCAGCGGTCCTTTTCCTCCGGCTGGGCATTGGCGGTCAGTCCGAGGATCAAGCAAGGCCCGGCTCCCGTGGACTGCTCTTCGTCGCGGATGGCCCGGGTCAATTCATAGCCGTTCATCACCGGCATGTTGCAGTCGGTGATCACCACATCGAAACGGCCGTTGCGCCAGGCGCGCAGGCCATGGGCGCCGTCCTCGGCGTCGCTGACGCTGTGGCCGAGGTAGGACAGCTGCTGGGAAAGCAGCAAGCGGTTGGCCGGGTAGTCGTCGATCACCAGGATGTTGAGCACGCTCGCCTGGTCCGTGAGCTCGGCCGCCGGCAGTTCGGCGGCCGGCACCGGTTGCAGGATCAAAAGATCCAGGCAGATGTCGATCTGCGTGCCCTTGCCTGGGGCACTGGTCAGGTGCAGCTCGCCGTCCATCATTTCGCACAGGGTGCGGCTGATGACCAGACCCAGCCCCGAACCGCCCCGCGCCGACTGATGATTGTTGCGGGCCTGGCCGAACGGGTTGAACAGCAGCGCCTGGTCTTCGGCCGATATGCCGATGCCGGAGTCCTTCACCTGAACATGGATCCTCAGGCGTTCGCCGCACGCACCCAGCACCGCCTGAACGCTCAGGCGCACTTCGCCTTCGTCGGTGAACTTGATGGCGTTGCTCAGCAGGTTGGACAGGATCTGCTTGAAGCGCAGGGGGTCGATCAGCACGTCGCGGCTGGCCTTGAGATCGAAGTCCAGCAGCAGCCTCAAACCCTTCTGCCGGGCCACGCCCTCGAACATACGCACCACCGACTCGACCAGCTCCCGCAGGCTGGCCCGCTCCGGGGTCAGGGACAGCCGGCCGGACTCGATCCGCGCGATGTCGAGGATGTCGCCGATCAGGTCCAGCAAGCCCCTGGCCGCGCCCGAGGCGACCTCGATGGCAAAGCGGTCCATGACGCCTTGGTCGGCCTTCTTCATCGCCAGTTCGAGCATGCCGATCACGGCATTCATCGGGGTGCGGATCTCGTGGCTCATGGTCGCCAGGAAGGTGGTTTTCGCCCGGTTGGCGTCGTCGGCGCTTTTCTTGGCGCTCTGCAGTTGGTCCATCAGGCGCTGACGGTCGCTGATGTCGATCCAGCCGGCGATGATGCCCATCACCACGCCTTCGCTGGTGTGGTACGGCAGCATCCAGTGATACACCGTGTGCACCACGCCGTCGCTGTGGATGTAGGTGCGGTCCTGGATCCAGCGCGTGCCGCTCTCCATGACCTTGACGTATTCGGCCTGGAAGGTCTGGGCGTCGGAATGCCCCACCACCGGGCTGTCGGTCAGCCGCTTGCCCATCACGGCCTCGCGCGGCAGGCCCAGGGCGTCGAGGTAGGCCGAGTTGCAGCTGATCAGCCGGCCTTCGCGGTCGCGCACGTAAATCGCATGGGGCGTGCCGTCGATCAAGGCGCGCATGAATTCCATCTGGTCGTTGAGCGCCCGCTCGGCCTTTTCCCGGGTGTACACCAGTTTGCGCAGATGAATGATCCAGACCGCCGCCAGCATCAGCAACAGCGCAAAGATGACAAAGCCCTGAATGACCGCCGAACGGTGATGCAGCCAGCTGTCGTTGTCGATCACCACGTCGTGGCGCCAGCGGCTGGTCAGTTCGTCGAGTTCTTCCGGGGGAATGCTTTGCAGGGCCTTGTCCAGGATCGAGTACAGCTCCAGCGCCCCGCGGTCGGTGGCGAACCCGGTCGGCGCCGACAGCGGGCCGACGACCGCGGCCACCCGCAGGCGGTCGCGGTACTGGCGCAGAATCATGTAGCGCCCGTTGATCAGCGAATTGAGCGCACCGTCCGCTTCGCCTTTGTCCACCAGCGCCAAGGCTTCGGCCGACGTTGTTGTCTCGATGAGCCGGATGCCCGGGAAAGACTCACGGATATAGTCTTGCAGCGCATTGCCGCGGCGCATCGCCAGGCGTTTGCCGACCATGGCTTGCAGCGATTGCGCCCTGTCCGGCAGGTCCCGCGTGATCAGCACGAACGGGCTGGTCAGGTAAGGCCGGGTGAAACGCAGCTCGCCTTCACGGGCCGTGCTGGGGGTGAAGGCCGCGATCAGGTCCGCCTTGCCGGCCCGGATCTGCTCGATCAGCTTTTCCATCGAGCTGCTGCGCAGCACATCGAACTTCAGCCCCGTGCGCTGGCTGACTTTGGCCAGCACCTCGGCGCCGATGCCCCGGAACTCGCCCTGCCCGTCAAAGAAGGAGACCGGCGGAAGGCCGTCGTTGACGGCCACGGTCAGGCGCGGATGGTTTTGCATCCAGCGCTGTTCGGCGGCGGTGAACGGGAGCGGATCCAGGCCGGCGACATTGAGGTCCCCCGCCCCCCACCGACGCAGGATCGCCATGCGGTCGCTGATCGGGATCACCTCCAGCGCAGCGTTGAGAATGTGCAGCAACTGGCTGTTGCGCTGGTTCAGGGCGAAGGAGAAATGCGTGTTGAGCACACCCGATAGCGTCGTCAGGTAGACATCGTTGAGGAAGTACTTGCCCACCAGATAATGGGTGCTGACGGCATCGCCCAGGTAAGCGTCCGCCTGATTGAACGCCACGGCGCCGATGGCGTTCTGGGCCGAGGTATGGAACTGGAGCTCGGATTTGGGGTAGTTCGCGACGACCGCATCCGTCGGCTGAAGGTGGTCGACGATGGCGAGCCGTTCGCCGGCCAGGTCCGGCGCCAGCGCCTTGCTGGCGCCGCTGCGCGTCACCAGCACCGACGGGGCCTGCACATAGGCCGTGGTGAGCGCCAGTTCGGGGTCGGTGCCGTCGAAACTGTTGACCGCGCCCACCAGGTCCACCTCGCCGTCCCTGAGGGCCTGCATCGCTTCGTTCCGGGAATCGTAACGAAGCACTTCGATCTTGATGTGCAGCATGCCGGCCAGCAACGCGGCATAGTCGGCTGTGATGCCCTCGTAGTCCTGGCCCCCGGTGATCATGCCGAAGGGCGCGTTGTCCGGCAGCGCAGCCCCCAGGCGCAGCGAGCCCTTGTTGCGCAGCCAGCGCCAGTCCGCCTCCTCCAGCACGACCGCCGGCAGTTCGTCGGTGGAGCGGCCGAAGAGGTTCAGGGCCTGCACCGCCGCCTGCACCGGCGAAGCGCTCTCCCACTGGCCAAGCAGGCAGGCGGCCAGTGCGCAGCAACGCAGAAGAGTCTTCATTCAGATCAGGTTGTTGCGCTTGGCGAAGTCGGCCAGGTACACCACCGACTTCACATTGAGCTTTTCGATGAGGCGGGTCTTGTAGGTGCTGACCGTCTTGTTGCTCAAAAGCATGGCGTCACCGATCTCCTTGTTGCTCAGGCCCCGGGCGAGCTGCTGCAGAATGACCAGCTCCCGGTCCGACAAGCCGCGGATCATCTCAAGTTCGGTGGAGTCGATGTCGCTGCGGCGTACGGAGTTTCCGGCAAGGTTGGGAAAAAAGGTATAGCCGGCCATCAATGCCTTGATCGCCTTGCTCAGCTCGCTCAGCTCATCGGTTTTCGAGATGTAGCCCGCCGCGCCCGCCTTCATGCAGCGCATGGCGTAGAACGCCGCCGACTGAGAGGTCAGCACCAGGATCTTGCTCGACAGTTTCAGCGCACTGATCCGGTTGATGACTTCCAGGCCGTCGAGGCTGGGCATGGCGATGTCCAGCAGGATCAGCTCCGGCTGGTGCCTGCGAGCCATCTGCACGGCATCGGCGCCGTTGTCGGCCTCGGCGACGACTTCGAACTGCTCGCGTTCAAGCAGCACCTTCACTGTCGCCCGGATGAACGGATGATCGTCTACAACCAACGCTTTATGCATTTGAACCTCACTGCGGTACGCACAGGAAATACCAGTGACGAATGGGCCATGCATCACAAAAGTATGGAACAGATCACTGGCTTATGCTGCCTGCTTGATTCAGTCATCAGGCAATTGAATCGGACAATTCAGGAACCGGGGCTGCCGCGCTCAGGCGGGGGATTCGGGCGCCTGCAGCCACCGCAGCAGCCGCCCGGCCTCCATCGGGCGCGCCAGATGGAAACCCTGGCCGAACGAACACCCCATCGCCACCAGGCCGTCGCGGATGGCACGGCTGCCGACGCCTTCGATCACCAGGCCCATGTTCAGCGCCCGCGCCAACGCCACGGTGCTGGTGACCATCGCATGGGTGCGCGGATCGTCGATGGCGCGGACAAGCTGGCCGTCGAGCTTGAGCTGGTTGAACGGCAGTTGGCAGAGCAGCGTCAATGACGAGAAGCCCATGCCGAAATCGTCGATGGACAGGCCGCAGCCCATCATGCGCAGGCGGATCAGGTTTTCCCGGGTGGTTCGCGGAACATCCAGCAAGCCGTTTTCCGCCACCTCGAACAACAACGTGGTCCCCGGAAAGCCGTGAACACCCAGCAGCCGTTCGATGTGATCGATCAGGTCGTTGCGCGCCAATTGCGAGGCATGGAGATTGAACGCCAGCTCCAGGCGCAGGCCGGCGTCGTGCAAGGCATGCAACAGAGCCATGCCTTGCTCCAGAAGCTGGCGGAGCATTTCATCGATCAGGTCGTAGGCCAGCACGGCGGCCAGGAAGTCCTTGGGCAACAGAAGCCCCTTGTCGGGATGCTGCCAGCGCACCAGGGCTTCCGCCCCGGCCAGTTCGGCGGTCTTGAGATCGAATTTGGGTTGGAACCAGGCCTTGAACTCACCCTGGGCCAGGCCCCGGCGCACATCCTCTTCGCTCGGCAGCCTGGCGGGCGGCACCGGCTCGGCTTCGGCGGCCAGCCACCGGCGGGTGTAGCGATTGAGGATTTCCTGCAACGCGTACAGTTGCGTGGGCTTGCTCAGAACCCCCAGCATCTGCATCCCCGACAGGCAGGTCATCTGCTCGACCGCACGGCGCAGTTCCGGCCTCAGGTCACTGCACAGCGCCACCGCACGCGCCAGTCCGCCTTCGCCGACCCGGGTCAAGAACTCCAGACCGCTGATGGCCGAATGGCTCAGGTCGCACAGCACGATGTCGACGCCTCCCACCCGGCTGATCTGCACCATCGCCTGTTCGCTGTCGCTCGCCTGCAGAATGTCGTTGACGCCCAGATACTGGAGAGCCCTCACCAATGTGCCACGCTGAAACGATTGACCCTCCAAAACCAAAACGCTGGGTACACACATCTCGTCAACTACTCGCAATGACTTGAGGTGAAAATTCTCGCAAGTGCATTTAACCGGCAACGAAGGATTTATCTCGGCGATTTGTAGGAAATTTCCTAAAGCCGATCCGCAAGCCGGCACCGCCGAAGTGCCTGGCATGGCGGGCCGACATGCCGGCGGGTTCTCACTGTTTCTGAGTGCCCTCGCCTTGATCCTTTCCGGCCCTGACCTACACTCCCCCACACTGACCGCAGGGTCACATCAGTGTTTTCCCGGATGCCCCGTACCACCACACCCAGGGGCACACGGAAAACCTTCAGGACATGGATGCCGGAAACCATTGAATAGACGGGGCGAACTCCGAAAAGCCAGACGAGTAGGAACTTAAATATGGAGATTTAATTCATGACAGCTCAAGCACATCTCGTTGGTGGATGGACTCCGTACCACGCACTGACGCCTAAGGATCAGGAAGTGTTCAAAGAAGCCCTGGCCGGATTCGTTGGCGTGAACTATACGCCCGAAGAGGTTTCGACCCAGGTCGTCAACGGCACCAACTACCGTTATCTGTCGAAAGCGACGCTGCCTGGCTCGTCAAGCAGCTGGAAAGCAATCGTGGAGATCTACGCGCCGATCAACGGCAAGCCGCACATCACCCAGATCCACCGGATCTAGGCCCGCGCCCGATCCGCTGCAGGTTCATGAAAGCCCGCCCCGCGCGGGCTTTTCTATTTCCGCCGCAGACCGCAAGCACCGACGACAACCGTCAGTCAGGCCGCCAGGTGACCGCGGCGGATTCGTCTAAACCTGTAATCAGTGAGATTCGTCGGCCCCTCCCACGAATTCCATGGCTTGCGAAGCGCCATACGGAACGGCAGTACCTCAAGCTTCGGGTTTCATTTCTAAAGGAATGGAAAAATGAACACCAGCAGCAAAAACTGGCATGCCTGGCTGAACGCCATGCCGCCCAAGCCCGACAGTTTCCACGTAGTGGGCGATGTTGAAGTGGCCAATCCAGGCGTCAAGGCCATCCTGACCATGCGGGCTCCGCAGGGCATCAACCCGGGAATACTGATGCTGGATCTGCACCTGATCCAGGAGCCGGGAATATGGCCCCAAATGATGGTCTGCACCCAGGCCCGGTACGACCGGGTAATGCCCCCCGGCTCGCCGAACTACTCGGCGGTTGACGTTTATCAGCACGGCGAACGGATCGCCTACATCGACAACATTCCGGTCATAACCTGAGCCCTCACCTGCGGAGGATGAAGGCGGCCGGCCTCTACCGCGCCCGGCCGCCTTCACGCCCGAACTACACAACGATACACAACCCCGTCCCCCACGACACATCCCCAATACATGCCGCTGCCAGAGTGTGCCCCATCGAAGCCGACCGGCCTCGACCCACATAAAGGCGAACCTCCCATGACCCGTTCCAACGATACCGTGCTGTACACCGGCAAGACCCGCACCACCGGCGGCCGCGACGGCGCCGCGCGCAGTTCCGACGGCAACCTCGACATCCAGCTCTCCCCTCCGGGCTCCGGCGGTGCCGGCACCAATCCTGAGCAGTTGTTCGCGGCCGGCTGGTCGGCCTGTTTCATCGGGGCGATGGGCAAGGCTGCGGCGGCGCTGAAGGTGCGCTTGCCGGCAGACGTGGCGGTGGAGGCTGAGGTCGACCTGTGCAAGGCCGACAACGCGTTTTTCCTCCAGGCGCGCCTGAACGTCAGCCTGCCGGGGCTGGATCCGGCACTGGCACGCGCACTGGTGGACGCCGCCCATCAGACGTGCCCGTACTCCAAGGCGACCCGGGGCAATATCGAAGTGGCCATTGAGCTGATCTGAACCCTGCGCCCGGTCCTGACGCGCAACCCCTCGAAACGCCCGGTGCACCGCATCGGGCGTTTCATGTTCAGGGTCGTGCGAACGCCCTGGCGACCGCACCGTGCGGCACGATTGCGATCCTTGCGCCGAATCAAGGCGCGGCCTGAGGAACGTGGAGTTCGTCGGGGCTGCGTTGAAAGAGTCTAAGGACTGTGCTTTAAAGAATAAGCCACGAGCCGGGATGTCCGTGGCGCACTGCGCCTGGAAGGCGCCGGCCGACCGAGGCGGACAGTCTCCAGGTGTGACCGCAAACAATAAAAGGATTTTCGCTATGACTCTGTCTCTGCAAGACCTGAAACCCGATCAGATCGCCGAGTTCCAAAAGCAGTCGCAAGCGGCTTTCAACGCTGAAATCAAACGCCGGGAGGCCGTCACGAACGCCAAACCGGCACTGCGTGAGGTGCTCCACCAGAACGTGCACCCGCAATCGTTGTGCGGATGCGGATGCCAGCAGAACATCTGCGGCTACTTCAACTTCAACGGTTGCGGCTGCGGTTGCGGCCCTCACACCGAAACCATCCAGATCACCACATCGCTCTGCAACATCGGCCCTGAAGCGCCGCAGCAAGGCACCCCGGTGCGGTTCATCGGCCAGGCGACAGGCACCGGCACCAACATCAACATTTCCAATGCGTACATGCAGGGCACCGTGCCCGACGCGGAAAACCTCATCGGCGTTCCGTTGACCGTGAACCTGTCGATCAACCAAGGCACGCTCTCCCTGGCCATCTACGAAGGATCGCGCCTGCTGGCGGTGCTGATCCATCCGTCGCAGTACGCGGCCAACATCAGCGGTCAGTTCTTCGGCAGCGGTTCCGGGATGTTCGCACCGGCATAACGGCTTGAGCGAAACCGCGACAACAGAAAAGGCCTGCCGCAATGGCAGGCCTTTTCTTGTTTCAGGCGCCGGGGCTCATTGTTTGAGGATCAGCAGCGGCTCGCCCTTCTTGACGATGTAGGTCGCCAGTTCCGAGCCCTTGTCGGTGCCGATGTTCCGGGCGATGTGCGCCACGCCGGCCGGGATGAACAGCGAATCGCCGGCCTTGAGCGTGACCGGATCCCGGCCTTCGAGCTGGTACTCGAACGTGCCGCTGACCACATAGGCCACTTCGACGCCGGGGTGCGCGTGCCGGGGCGAGGTGACGCCCGGCGCGAAATCCACCCGGGCCTGGATGACTTCGCGGTCGGCGGTGCCCAGGTCCTGGTGCACCAGGTCCGTGCGGCTCAGGCCTTGCTGCCAGTTCTGCGGGGCGGGCGCCGGTTGCGCGGCCTGCGCCAGACCGGCCAGGCAGGCCAGTGCAACAGCCGAAAGCGTATTCAGATGACGTCGCATGGTGTGTCCTCTTCGAAGCAGTGGTTGACCCTGCCTACCTTGCGCCGGACATGTACCGCCGATGTGTCGCAGACCGAACGTTTATCAAGCCACTGTATCGGCGGGCGCCCCGGATACAGACGCATACAAAGTCCGCCTCAGAGCGGCGCCACGACGGGCTGCTCGCCGCTCTGCACCAGGTCGATCAGCCAGGTGCGGAACGCCACGACTTTCTTCGAGTCGGCGATCTCCAGCGGCGTCACCAGGTAGAAGCCCAGGTCGGACTTGAGCTTGAGGTTGAACGGCGCCACCAGCTTGCCGGCCTTCAGGTCGTCGTCCACGTAGGTGGAGCGGCCGATGCACACGCCCAGGCCGTCGATGGCGGCCTGCACCGCCATCATGGCCAGGTCGAAGGTGAGCCGCGTGCCCTCGGCCAGCTTCTTCGGCTGCCCTGCCGCGCTCAGCCACATGTTCCAGTCGTTGCTGGTCATGCCGCTGACTTGCAGCAAGGTGTGGTTGGCCAGGTCGACGGGGCTCTTCAGGGCCTTGGGGCCGGTCAGCAGCCTGGGGCTGCACACCGGAAAGATCTCGTCCGACATGAGCCAGTCGGCCCGCAGGCCTTTCCAGTCGCCGAACCCGTAGCGGATCGCCGCATCGATGCCGCCCTTGCGAAAGTCCACCAGTTCGGTGGAAGCGGTGACGCGCACGTCGATGTTGGGGAACGCGTCCTGGAAGGACGCCAGGCGCGGCAACAGCCATTTGGACGCCAGCGAAACCAGCGTGCTGATGGTCAACGCGCTGTTGTTGCAGGACTCGCGCAGCATTTCGGTGGAATAGCGCAGTTCGTGGAAGGCCGAACGGATGCCGGGCAGATAGGCGTGGCCTTCGGTGGTCAGCGCCAGGCCGTCCTTGAGGCGCAGGAACAGGCGGATGCCCAGTTCGTCTTCAAGCCGGCGGATCTGATGGCTGATGGCCGTCTGAGTGACGTTCAGTTCCTCGGCGGCCTTGGTGAAACTCATATGGCGAGCGGCAGACTCGAACGCTCTCAATCCATTGAGGGAGGGAATTCTGGCGACCATTAGCTTTGTTAATGCTCATGAGATTTTGTCATAAGGTAGCACCCAAGAAGTCCTTTGCAAAATGTTTCAGCGGTCGAGGATCCTAGCGTCGCTTTCAGGCCACAACGGCCTGAAAACGCCCACTCATAGGATGAGATCGCCGTGAACAAGACAGTTGAAATCAACAACAGCCCGGACGAAAAAGCTCCACAACTGAAAGCGCGCAATGCCTCCCGAATGGCCGAAATCAGTCGCCCGCATTTCGACGCTGCGTACGAAAAAGGCCTGATGGGGGTTTCCTGCCGCGTGCTTGACAACCGCCGCATCGAAATCGCCACCAGCGGCAAGGAAGTGATCGACTACACCCGCTGCGGCTACCTCAACCTGGACGCCCATCCCAAAGTGCTCGCCGCCGCCAAGGCGTCGATGGACGAAGTGCCTTCGGTGCACTTCTCCGTGGCCCGCACCCGTCTCTCCGCCGAGCCGCTGGCTCGCCTGGAGCACACGCTGGCCAAGCTGTTCGACGTCAACGGCGTGGTGGTCTTCCCGACGGTGGCCGCCGCCAACATGGGCGCCCTGCCCCTGCTGGCCGCCGGCCTGTTCACCGGCGGCGAGAAACCGCTGATCGCCTTCGACCGCTTCGCCCACGTGACCCTGCAGTACCACATTCCGGTGCTGCGCGAGGAAACCGACGTGATCGTCATCGAGCACAACGACCTCGAACACCTGGAGCGCCTGTGCCAGAGCGGCCGCAAGGTCGCCTATGTCGGCGACGGCGCCTACTCGATGGGCGGCGCGGCGCCGGTGCGCGAACTGCGCGCCCTGCAAGACAAGTACGGCCTGTTCGTCTACCTGGACGACGCCCACGGGATCTCGGTGGTCGGCCATCACGGCGAAGGCTTCGTCCGTTCGCAGCTGGACGGGCTGGACGGCAACACCATCGTCGCCGCCTCCCTGGGCAAAGGCTACGGCGCGGCGGGCGGCCTGCTGATGCTGGGCACCCGCGACATCGAAAACTCGATCCGCCGCTACGCGCCGACCTACGGCTTCTCCTGCGCGCCGAACATGGCGGCGGTGGGTGCCGCGCTGGCATCGGCCGAGATCCACGCCACGCCGGAACTGCACAAGCTGCAGCATGCGCTGCGCAACAACATGAAGCTGTTCGACCACCTGATCCCGACCGAAACCAGCGGCAGCGAACTGCCGATCCGGATCGTGCGCATCGGCAACGAACAGGAAGCCATCGCCAAGGGCGAGTACCTGCTGCAACAGGGCCACTACACCTCCGTGGTGTTCTTCCCGACCGTTCCGCGCGGTCAGGCGGCGCTGCGCATGTCGGTCACCTCGGCGCACAACCCGTCCGACATCCTCGACCTGAGCCTGATGCTCAAGAGCAGCGAATCGAACGTGGACACCGCGGCCGCCGGCCGTCAACCGGCCGCACTGGCCGTTTGACCGACGTCGCCGCAGGAGAAACCAACGTGAAGCGAACGGATCTGGCAGACAGTTTCGTCACGGCAGTGACGGACTTCGATATCAACACGGCCTCCCTGGGCGAAATTCGCGCCCTGCAGGAACTGGTCTATGAACGCAAAGTGGTCGCGGTGAAAAACCAGGCGCTGACCCGTGAGGGCTATCAGCAGTTCGCGGCGTGTTTCGGTGAGCTCGAACAGTTCAAGCTCAAGAGTTACCACGACCCGGCCTACCCGAACATCCTGGTGATCAACAACCGCAACGGCGCGGGTGCCGTCGGTGCGCGCAAGCTGGGCAACATGTGGCACAGCGACTCCAGCTACCTGGCCGAGCCGTTGCCGTTGACCATGCTGCACGCCCGGCAACTGCCCGAGACCGGCGGCGACACCCTGTTCGTCGACATGCAGTCGGTCTACGACGACCTGCCGCGTGAGCTGTACGAGCGGGTGCGCAACCGTCAGGCCGTGCATGACGTGCGCTGGACCTACAAGGTCAAGGAAGACGATGTCGGTGAGTCGATCCAGGAGATCTTCAGCCGCCTGGAGCAACACTTCCCGGCCAGCACCCACCCGACCGTCGCGGTGCACCCGCGCACCGGCCGCGAAAGCCTGTACGTCAACCCCGGCTACACCACGCGCATCAGCGGCTATGCGCAGGAGCAAAGCCGCGCGCTGCTCGACGAGCTGACCGCGTTCGCCCTGACGCCGGAACGGATCTTCCACTACCGGTGGGAGCCCAACGACCTGCTGATCTGGGACAACCGCTCGGTGTGGCACTGCGCCACGGAGCTGCCGCGGGAGGCCGAGCGGGTGATGTACCGCATCGGCGTCAACGACGGCGAGTTCTTTGCCCGTGACGCCGGACAGGAGCACGTCGCATGAGCAAGAAGCGCGTACTGGTCGCCCACATCCTGGGGGACGAAGGCAAGCGCATGCTGCGCGAACGCGACGACATCGAAGTGGTGGAGTTCCACAACATCATCGAGCAGGGCCGCTTCCAGGCCCTGCTCGAAAGCTTCGATGCCGTGCATGGCGTGATCCTGGGCCTGACCAGGTTCGGCGCCGCCGAACTCGAGCGGGCGCGGGGGCTGCAGGTGGTCTCGCGGATCGGCGTCGGGTTCGACGCGGTGGACGTGCCGGTCATGACCGCCGCCGGCGTGCCGGTGATGGTCTGCGCCAACGCCAACCACCGCGCCGTGGCCGAGCACACGCTGGGTTTCATGCTGGCCCTGGCCAAGCGCACCGAGGCGCTGTGCGGCCTGGTGCGCAGCGGCGACTGGCACCAGCGCTACGACTACCTGCCCACCGAGCTGGAAGGCCGTGAGGTGTTGCTGATCGGCTGCGGCCGGATCGGTGCGCGGGTCGCCGCGCTGTGCCTGGCGCTGGGCATGCGGGTCAAGGTCTATGACCCGTACCTGGCGCCGCAGTCCCTGCCGGTGGGGGCCGAGCCCGTGCCGGTGCTGGAGGCGGGACTGGCCAGCGCCGACTACGTCAGCCTGCACTGCCCGAAGACCGACGAGACGGTCGGTCTGCTGTCGGCGCAGCGCCTGGCCCTGATGAAACCGCACGCGTACCTGGTCAACACCGCCCGCGGTGGCATCGTCGACGAGCAGGCGCTGTACGGCCTGCTGGCCGAGAAGCGCATCGCCGGGGCGGCCCTGGACGTGTTCCTGCCCGAACCGCCGGCTCACCTCAGCGGCCTGCCGGGCCTTCCCAACGTGATCTGTTCGCCGCACCTGGCCGGGGTCTCCCGCGAGGCGGTCAGCCGCATGGCGAAACTGGCGGCCGGCAATGTGCTGGACGTGTTCGGCGATGCGCCGAACGCAGCGAACGCGGTGAACCCGCAGGTGTTCGACCGGAGCGCGCCGCAGGGCGTGCGCGCCCCCGCCGAAACCATCCCTTACCCAATCTGACTTGTGAGCAATGGAATGTACTTACGCTATCAGCTGTTCGATGACCAACGCGACGCCATGATCCTGATCGCCCGGATCATGATCCTGATCCTCTACGGCTACTTCGGTTTCACCTACGTCACCGACCACGGCAGCTTCGTGACTTACCTCAAGTCGGTGGACGCGCCGATCCCGGAGACCACCGCCATCGTGGCCACCATCGTCGAGTTCTTCGGCGGCCTGGCGCTGCTGTTCGGCTTCTGGACCCGGCCGATCGCCGCGATCTTCGTGGTCTACACCATCGGCACCGGGATCATCGGCCATGCCTTCTGGAACGCCACCGACCCTACGGCGCACCACACGCTCTTCGTGCACTTCTTCAAGAACGTGAGCATCGCCGGCGGCTTCCTTTTCCTTTGCCTGCTGGGGCCTGGAAAGTACTCGATCGACAAGCGTTGATCCCGGTGCGGCGGGCGGAGCGATCCGCCCGCCGCTTTTTTTCCGTTCCTGCGGACATTGATGATGAAAGAATTGATTGAACCGGTTGCCGACCTTCGAGACTGGCTGGCCCGCGCCGAGCGGATCGACGAACTGCAGACCGTCTCGCAAGCCGTCGACCCCCTCGAAGAAATGAGCGCCATCACCTACCTGGTCGCCCGCCAACCCGCCTCCCCCGCCGTCCTGTTCGACCAGCCCGACTCGCCCCTGGGCCTGCGCCACTTGTGGAACATCTTCGGCCCCAGCGTCGCGCGCACCGCGATCACCCTGGAAGAGCCGCCGCACACGCCGACCATGGAACTGATCCGGCGCACCAAGGACAAGCTGCGGCACAGCATCGCCCCGCTGGAGGTGTCGCAGGAGCAAGCGCCGATCTACCAGAACACCCTCACCGGCAACGACATCGACCTGACCCGCCTGCCCATCCCCAAGCATTGGCCCAGGGACGGCGGCGCCTACGCCGGCACCGCCGACGCGGTGTTCACCCGCGACCTGGAGTCCGGCTACCTGAACGTGGGCACCTACCGGATGATGATCCAGGGCCCGCGCGAGGTCGGCCTGTCGCTGGCGCCGGGCAAGGACGCGCTGCGCCACATCCACCAGGCCTGGGCCAAGGGCCAGGCGCTGCCTGTCGCCGCTGCCTGGGGCATCGACCCGCTGATGATGGTGGTGGGTTCGCAATCGCTGCCGCCGGGTATGTCCGAGTACGACTTCGCCGGCGGCATCAAGGGCAAGCCCATCGAAGTGGTGAAGGCCCGGCACTCGGACCTGCTGATTCCCGCCGCGGCGGAGATCGTCATCGAAGGCGTCATCCGCCCCGGCTCCACCCGTGAGGAAGGCCCTTTCGGCGAGTTCACCGGCTACTACGGCTACAAGGACATCGACTGCCCGCTGATCGAGGTGACCGCCCTGCATTACCGCACCCGGCCGATCCTGACCAACGCGCTGATGGCCGACTTCCCCTCCAACGAGCAAAGCGCGTTCTTCTCCACGATCCGCTCAGCCAAGATCTGGAACGACCTGGACAAGCTGGGCATCCAGGGGATCAAGGGCGTGTACTGCCCGCCGGCCGCCGCCGGGGCTTTCGGCATGATTGTCATCAGCCTGGAGCAGAAATACGCCGGGCACGCCGCCCAGGCCCTGGCGCTGGCCGGCCAGGTGCCGGGCGGCGCGTACATCACCAAGTGGATCGTGGCCGTGGACGAAGACGTCGACCCCACCGACATGAACCAGGTGCTGTGGGCCATGGCCACCCGGGCCACGCCCAGCGACGACATCGACATCCTGCGCAACACCCGCGGCTCGCCGCTGGATCCGGCGCAGAACCCGCCGCACAAGCGTTTCTTCGGCTCCAAGGCGTTGATCAATGCCTGCAAGGACTACCGCGACATCCGCAACTTCCCGACCCGCACGCTGCTGCGCCCGTCGGTCTACGAGCGCGTGCGCGAACGCTGGAGCGAGCTCGGCCTGCCGGGCGAGGTGCCGGCGATCACGGCCTTCGACACCACGGTGGACGCCCATGAGTAACGGGCAACGGCGCATCGTGGTGGGCATCAGCGGCGCCAGCGGCGTGGTCTATGGTGTACGCACGCTGACGCTGCTGCGCGAGCTCGGGATCGAGACCCACCTGATCATGACCCGCTCGGCCCAGGTCACCCTGGCCCACGAGACCGACCTGAAAGTGGCGGACGTCAAGGCCCTGGCCAGCGTCGTGCACGACCCGGCGGACATCGGCGCGTCGATCTCCAGCGGCTCGTTCAAGACCCTGGGCATGGTGGTGACGCCCTGTTCGGTCAAGAGCCTGTCGGAGATCGCCAGCGGCATCACCGGCAGCCTGCTCAGCCGGGCCGCCGACGTGACCCTCAAGGAACGCCGTCCGTTGGTGCTGATGGTTCGCGAAACGCCGCTGCACCTGGGCCACCTGCGCAGCATGGCCCAGGTCTGCGAAATGGGCGGCGTGCTGATGCCGCCGGTGCCGGCCTTCTATGCCCGTCCGCAGTCCATCGACGAGATGGTCGACCACACGGTGGGCCGGATGCTCGATCTGCTCGGCCTGGACAGCGGCACGGTGCGGCGCTGGGGTTGATCCCCGGCGTCGCCCGTGCCGAACGCTCTTTCACAATCTGACCCGTTACCCGCAACGTTGCCGTCGCCTGCCTGAAACCTTAGGGGCAGGCGACGCGACGTTGTTTCATTGCAACACTCTCCGGCGCGCCTCGGCTCGCCGGTCAGCATTCACTCACCGTGTCGACTTCCACGGTGTACAAGCGCAATACCGTCAGCAGCCCCGCCGCCAGAAACGCCAGGGCGATGATCGACAAGGCTGCGCCCGCCCGGCCCGGCCCGTCCAGAGTAGCCCCGAGCAGGGCGATGCCGGTCACGCCGCCGCACTGGCGCGCGGCGTTGAGCACCCCGGAGCCGACCCCGACCTTGCCGCTGGGCACACTGGCCAGGCAAGCGCCGACGATCACCGGCAGGGTCGCGCCGCCAAGGCCGATCAACAGCCCCCCGAGCGCCAGGCCGATCCGGTCCATCCCGTACAGCGCCAGCGACGCCGCCCCGAGCGATCCGCAGAGCATCCCCGCCGCCCCGACGCTGCGCGCGCCGAAGGCATTGGACAGGCGCCCGGACAGGCTGGCCATCACGCCGGTCGCGACGGTCATCGGGATCATCGCCACGCCGACCTCCACCGGCGTGCGGCCCTGGGCCTGCAACGCAAACGGCAGCGCGAACAGGCTGCCGTAGTAGGCCAGGGTCTGCAGGAACCCCGCACCGATGGCGGCGGAGAACGTCCGGGACGCGAACAGGTTCAGCGGCAGCATCGGTTCCGGCCGGCGTTGCTGCGACACGATGAAGGCGACGGCCGACACCAGCGCCACCAGCAACGCGCCGGCCACCCAACGGGTGCGCCAGCCCAGCACCGGCCCTTCGATCAGGGCGAACACCAGCGACACCAGCGCCAGCGCCGACAGCAGTTGCCCCGGCCAGTCGAGCGAGCGCGGCTGCACGCTCAGACGGCTGGGACGCATCGCGCAGCCCGCCAGCGCAATCAGGCAGAACGGCACGTTCAGATAGAAGATCGAGCGCCAGTCGAACAGTTCCACCAGCGCGCCGCCCAACAGGGGCCCGGCGACCAGCGCAGTGGCCGAGATCCCGCCCCACAAGGCCACCGCCTTGGCGCGCCGCCCCGTATCCGGGTAGGCCTCGACCAGCAAGGCCATGGAACTGGGCAGCATCAATGCCGCGCCGATGCCCTGCACCGCACGGGCGGCGATCAACGCCGCCACCCCTTGGGCCAGGCCGCAGGCCACCGACGACAGCGTGAACAGCAGCAGCGCCGACATGAACACGCGCCAAGCCCCCAGCCGGTCGCTCAGCGCACCGGCCGACAGCAGCAGGCTGGCGAACACCAGGGTGTACGCCCCGGCGATCCATTGCAGGCGGTCCATGCCCGCCGCCAGGTCACGGCCGATGCTCGGCAGCGCCACGTTGAGCGCGGTGACATCCAACGCAACCATGAATGAACTCAAGGCCACGCTCACCAGCACAGGGACTGCCGAGGCGGGGCCGACCGTCACTTCCATTGACCGGGTTTTGTGCACTTTGCGACACCTCACTGAGTATTCGGGAACCGATCCTGAGGCTGCGCAGACCCTTCGTAAAATTAGAAATCGATTACCCGAACATAAGAGGAGCTACTGAAATGATGAACCTGATGCATTGGCGCCTGCTGGTCGCCGTGGCCGACGCCGAGAACGTTTCCCGCGCCGCCGAGCGGTATGGCATCACCCAGTCCGGGGCCAGCCAGGCCCTGACCCAAATGGAAGAGGCCCTGGGGGTGAAGGTGTTCGTGCGCGACCGCCGGCAGACCAGCGCCACCGCCATCGGCCAGCAGATCATCGACCGGGCCCGGCGCATGCTGGCCGAGTTCGAGTCGATCCAGAACCTGGTGGACGCTTCGCGCGGTTGCCACTTGGGGCGGATCAAGCTGGCCAGTTTCCCTTCCGTGTTCGCCAACCTGCTGCCGCCGTTGCTGCAGAGCTTCAGCCGGCTGCACCCGGGCATCGAGATCGTGTCGCTGGAGGGCACGGACGAAGAGGTCGAGCAGTGGCTGGCCACCAGCAGCGTCGACCTGGGCGTGGTGATGAACCCCTGCCCTTCGCGCGGCGCGGTGCTGTTGGGGCGCGACTCCTGGGTGGCGGCCGTGCCGGCGACCCACGACCTGGCCCGCAGGTCCTCGGCCAGCACCGTGGCGCTCAAGGATCTGGTGGACGAGCCCTTCATCCTCGCCACCGGCGGCTGTCACCTCAACGGCCAGTCGCTGGTCGAGCGCGAGGGCCTGAAGCTCAAGGACATCAAGATCAGCGTGCGCGACTGGACCACCGCGTTCGCGCTGATCAGCGAAGGCATGGGCATCTCCATCGTGCCGGCCTCGACCCTGCCGGTGGACCGCCGCGGCATGCGGGTCTTCGAACTGAGCAAGCCGATCTACCGCGAGTTCGGCCTGGTCTGCTCGCCGTCCGGCGAACGCACCCCTTCGGCCCAGGCGTTCCTCAACGAGATCCGCAAGTCGACCCTGGGCAGCCACATCCCGATGACGGTTCGCAGTACGGAAGCGAAAGTCGCCTGAGCGACCATAAGGGCACCTAATGATGGGTGCATAGGATCGTAATTTTACCGAACGATGACATGCCACCACTATGTCTGGAACAAGGTTCACAGCCGCTCCGGAGCCGGAACGGCCACACGCCCGGGCAGCCGTTGCCCGCCTATGAGGAGATACCATGAAACTGTACTTTGCCCCGATGACCTGCTCCCTGTCGCCTCACATCGTGCTGCGCGAACTGGGCCTGCCGTTCGAGCTGATCCGGGTCAACAACAAGACCAAGGACACCGCCGACGGCCGCGATTTCCGTGACATCAACCCCAAGGGCTACGTCGCGGCCCTGGTGCTGGACAACGGCGAAGTACTGACCGAAGGCCCGGCGATCGTCCAGTACCTGGCGGACCTGGTGCCCGGCAACACGCTGGCGCCGGCCAACGGCACCTGGGCGCGCACCCGCCTGCAGGAGCTGCTGAACTTCATCACCTCGGAAATCCACGGCGGCAGCGCCCCGCTGTTCAATGGCGACCTGCCGGAGCCGGTCAAGGAAATCTTCCGCCAGAAACTGTTCAAGCGCCTGGACTACCTCAACCGCGGGCTGGTGAACAAGGACTACCTGCTGGGCACCTTCGGCCTGGCCGACGCCTATCTGTTCACGGTGCTCAAGTGGCTGCCGTTCTTCAACATCGACATCAAGAACTGGACCGAACTGGCGTCGTTCATGAACCGGATCGAAGCGCGCCCGAGCGTGCAGGCCGCCATCGCCGCCGAAGAGGCCACCCAACCGGTCTGACCGCGCTCCACGGAGGCCGGCCGACGCCGGCTTCCGCCCCCTTCAACCTGGATGAAGCTCCCATGCACAACATTGAACGCGTCCCAAGCGGCCACGCAGGGCGTAGCCGTTCCAGCGCATACGCCGACCTCGTCTGGACCGTGGCGACCTCGCCGGACACCGCCCTGGACATCGCCGGCCAGACCGAACAGGCACTGGCGGCCCTGAGCGCCAACCTCGAACAACTCGGATCGCACCCTTCGCGGATGCTGTCGGCCCAGGTGCTGCTGGCGGACATGCGCGACAAGCCCCTCGTCGACGGGCTCTGGGCCCGCTGGCTCGGCGAGGATCCGCAGCACTGGCCGCAGCGGGCCTGCTACGGCGTGGACCTGGGCGGCAAACTGCTCATCGAAATCATCGTGACGGCGGCACGGAGACCAGGCGATGGCGCATAACGATCAGATCGACCTGGTGATCCGCACCTGCGAAGCCCAGCGCAGCGCCGCCATGCTCGGCGGCCATCTGGACATCTTCAGCCACCTGTTCCACCCCGACCTGACCTACATCCACGCCAGCGGCGCCGTCGACGACCTCAAGAGCTACCTGGGCAAATGCCGCGCCAAGCAATTCGTCTATCACGCCCTCACCCACCAGATCGACAAGGTGACCCGGGTCGGCGAACTGGCCATCGCGTTCGGCGAACTGGACGCCACGGTGACTTCGTGCGGCGTCAGAAAGCACCTGCACAACCGCACGCTCACGGCGTGGCAAAAGACCGGCGAGCAGTGGCAACTGCTGGTCTACCAGGCGACACCCCTCACCCCGCCGGCCGTCGCCGAAGACCCCGAGGCCGGCTGACCGCCCGGGGCCTTATTCCGTCTGCACTCAACCCGCGCTGGCCGCCTCGTCGATCAGCGCGGCCACCTCGGCGGCACGGGACGCCAGCGAAGCGTGGCTGGCGTCCAGCGTGATGACCTTCCTGGCCCCGAGCCGGGACGACATGAACGCCTGGTTGTCCGGATGGATCATGTGGTCCTGGCTGGAAATCTGATACCAGGACGGCTTGCTGCGCCATGCCGGCACGCTGATCGCATCGCCGAAGGTGCTGGCCACCGGCGCCTTCTGGGTGACGGCCATGACCAGCCCTTCCTCGGCGCTCAGGTCCTGGCAGAAGCTTTCGTGGAACTTGTCGGCCTTGAGCCACAGGTAGCCGTCGCTGTCCGGCGCCAGGTTCGGCGCGGCGGCGGGCAGGTGCTGCTGGGTCAGGCCGCCGGGGCTCTCGCCGGCATCCGGCGCGAACGCGGCGATGTAGACCAGGCCGACGACATTCGGCTGGTTGCCCGCCTCGGTGATCACCGCGCCGCCGTAGGAATGCCCGACCAGCAGCACCGGCCCGCTTTGCTGCGCGATCATCTTGCGGGTACGCTCGGCGTCGTCGGCCAGCGAGGTCAGCGGCATCTCCACCGCGCGGATGTCGCCGTAGCCCTTGCGCGCCAGCTCGATGATGACCTTGGCCCAGTGCGCTGCGCCGCCCCAGAACCCGTGCACCAGAATGATCGTCGGTTTGTTGCCCATGGTCGTGCTCCTCTCTTCACCCGCGTGATTTCGGAAAGATCAACAACCGATGGAGTATGGAGCCGTTGCGCCGATCCGGCCATGACCGCCTGCGCGGTCAGTGGCGGGACATCAGGCCGTGCAGCACGCCCAGGCGCAAGCCGGGTTCCGACGGCATCATCCGCGCGATGCCGAACACCTTGAAGGCGGCCAGCATCACTGCCAGCCCGCCGGGCAGGATGCCGTGCCGGTGGGGCTGCAGCCCGGCCAGCTTCAGTTGGCGCACGTTCTTCACCTCCAGCAGACGCAGCGACAGCCGCAGCAGGCCGCCGTAGGTGATGCCGCCCTGGCCGTCGTCGTTGAGCCGGTTGGCCTTGAGCACCTTGGCCAGCATGCGGGCGGTGCCCGACGAGCCGATGGTCTGCTGCCAACCCTGGGCCCGGTAGCGCCGGGCGACCTTTTCGAACTGCAGGATCGCCACCCGCTCGGCCTCCAGCAGCGCCGCCGCCGAGAGCTCGCCCCCGCTGAAGTAACGGGCGCCCAGGGTGCCGCTGCCGACCGCGATGCTTTCGGTCAGCAAGGGCCGGGTGCCCTGCCCCAGGATCAGTTCGGTGGAACCGCCGCCGATGTCCACCACCAGGCGCATGTCCTCGGCGCAAGGGATGGCGTGCGCGACGCCGGCATACACCAGCCGGGCCTCTTCGTGCCCGGAGATGACATCGATCGGGAACCCCAGGTGGCGCTCGGCGCTGGCCAGGAACAGCGGCGCGTTGTCCGCCTCGCGCACGGCGCTGGTGGCCACCGCCCGCACCCGGCCGGCCTCGAAGCCGCGCAGTTTCTTGCCGAACCGGGCCAGGGCCTGCCAACCGCGGTCCAAGGCCATCTCGTCCAGCGCGCCGCCGTCGAACCCCTCGGCCAGGCGCACCGGCTCGCGCAGGGTCTTGACCTCCTGAATGACGAACCCCCGGCTGTGCCGGAGCGACTGCCCGATCATCATGCGAAACGCATTCGAACCCAGGTCGATGGCGGCAAACAGCGAGGCGTCTTCTTTCATGGGGGATCCTTGCAGGCACCCGGCGCGGGATGCGCAAACCGGTTTGCGCGCAGTGTGCCCGGGGATCGATGACAGCCTGATGACGCGGGCAGGTTGCCGGTCGGGGAATGCCTGTCATGACACTGTCATTTTCAGGTCGCCATACTGCACCCAATACCTCGCGTGCTCTTCACTTCGCTGCCGACATGGCAGCTTTTTTTTGCCTGCCCTCGCCGCCTGTGCGACGGCGGATCTTCCTTGCGCGCGGTTCAGGGTTAGAATCGCCCGGTTCGACACTCACGTTAAGGAAGATCGAGGCATGTCCACCCCCGGCATTTCACTGCAAGACACCGCGGCACCCGAAGGCGTCTGCTACGGCTGCGGCGGCCGCAACCCCCACGGGCTGCACGTCAAGAGTTTCTGGCACGAAGACGGCGTGCACGTCATGGCCGAGCACCTGCCCGAGGCCAAGTACTGCGGCTGGCCGGAACTGGTCTACGGCGGGCTGCTCGCGATGCTGGTGGACTGCCATTCGAACTGGACGGCCATGGCCTGCCACTACCGGGCCGAACGGCGCGAACCCGGCAGCCTGCCGCGCATCGACTGCGTCACCGGCAACCTGGGCCTCAAGTTCATCAAACCGACGCCGATGGGCGTGCCGCTGACGCTCAAGGCCCGAGTGGACGGCGACGTCGGGCGCAAGACCCGCGTCATCTGCGAGGTCTACGCCGGGGACACCCTGACCGCCGTCGGCGATTCGGTGTTCGTGCGGGTGGACACCGGGCAGTTGGCCGACGCCGCCCACGGCCGCTGAGCCCGCCGCGCCGGCCTGCGCTAGCCCTGTGTGAAAAGTCTTGAGGCAAAGGTCAGGCAAGGCGAAAACAGCCGAGGAAGCGGAGTTTACGGGTTGTAAATGAGCATTCCGAGGCTGTTTTCAACGCAGCATCACCGAGTATCAAGGCTTTTCACACAGAGCCTAGCCCTCCTCCGGCGGCTGCGCCGGCGCGGTGTACCACTGCTCTTTCGGCACGCGCTTTTGCTCTTCGGGATCGCCCAGGTAATGCGGCGACATGATCTGCACGCCGTATTCGTTGAACACGTCCTGGATGTTGGCGTGCAGCATGCTCAGCAGCACCGCCCGGGGCCGGGGTTCGCTGGGGATGGCCTGGGCCACCAGGCGGTATTCGGGGTAGAAGTCCGACAGCGCCGTCTGGAACACCTGCGCGGGCGGTTTCTCCAGCACCCCGGGCGTGCGCCGGGCCGCCTCCAGCAGCATCGCTTCCACCTGGCGCCACGGCGTGTCGTAGCCGATGGTGACTACGGTGTCGACCACATAGCCCGGCCCCTGCACGGTGCGCGAATAGTTCTTGGTGACCGTGCCGGTGATCATCGAATTGGGCAGCGTCAGCACCTCGCCCAGGCCGGTGCGGATGCTGGTGGTGAACATGCCGAGCTCCGTCACCGTGCCTTCGTATTCGCCGATGCGCACGAACTCGCCGGGGCGCAGGGTGCGGGTGTAGGTCAGGATCAGCCCGGCCGCCGCCTGCCCCACCACGCTGGTGGCGCCCAGGGAAATCATCAGCCCGATCAATACCGACAGGCCCTTGAACGCATCGGTGTCGGCGCCGGGCAGGTACGGGTAGGCCATGGCCAGCGCGAACAGCCAGATCGCCAGGGACGTCAGGCGTTGGGTCGGCTGCAGGGTTTCGCCATTGAGCCAGTTGAAGGTGCCGGGCGCCGCCATGCGTCTGAGCACCCGGCGGCTGAACGCGGTGGCGCCCCGGGCGATGAAGAAGATCGCCAGGGCCACGCCCAGTCCCGGAATGGCGCCGACGATGGCCTGGAACAGATAGCCGGCCACCTCGACCAGGTAAAGGTTGAGACTCTCGCCCCAAGGGCGGGTGTAGGGGAAACGCGACAGGACGAACCCCAGCCACTCGTAGGTGAGCAACAGCAGCACCAGCCAGCGCAACAGCCAGAACAGGCGGATCACCAGCGGGTAGAGGAAATTGCTTTCGATCACCTGCACCCGGCCCACCTTCAGCGCACGGGTGTGCCGGTCCATCACGTCGGGCAGGCGCTTGAGCACCTGGCCACGCAGCCAGGCCACGCCCCACAGCAGCGCCAGATAGACCGCTGTGGCGATGGCCGCCGCGCCGACCGCACGCAGCATCAGGTGCAGGTTGCGCGCCTCGCCCGTCTCGGCCACCACCTGGCGCAAGGTCAGCGCCGCCCCCTGCGCCGCCTGCTCGACGGAGGCGTACTCCAGGCTGTCGACATCCCCCGGATCGACGATGAACGCACGCTTGTCGCCCAGCAGCACCAGGTAGCTGTCGCGCACCGCCTCGACGCTCACCGCCAGATCGTCCGCCGCGTCCAGCGCCTCGGCGATCACCATCCTCGCCCGCTTGGCCCGGACGGCCGGCGCCTCGCCCAGCACGGTGGCGCGGAACACCATGACGCTGCGGTTGGCCACGGTCAGATCGGCGCGCTCCCCGACGGGCTTCAGGCTGTCCCCGGCCCACAGCGACGCCGGCCAGGACAGCGCGAAAACCACCAGCAAAAGGGCCGCCAACCTGCTGCGCATGCGTCGATTCCTTCGTTCACCGGGTGAGGACATCCATACAGATCGCAGCGTAGCCCAGGGCTGCGGGGTTGTCAGACGGGCACGCCGCCGACGGCGCGGCTCGACAACCGGGCCGCAGCGTCTACCTTTACTTGACCGTTTGAACGCCACCGATGGCGGCACGGGAGTCAACCTGGGCCAGCTCTACACGGTCGACGAACAGACCAAGCGGCGCTCCGGCACGACCCTGTCCGGCACCTTCAAAGACAGTGCCCTGCACATCTTCGGCGGCGCGACCTGGCGGTCATGAGCCGTTGCACGGCAGGACCGGCCCGCGGCCTCAAGGAATCCGACCATGCCCCTGACCCTCTATTACCACCCGTTGTCGTCGTACTGCCACAAGGTGCTGATCGCGCTCCACGAGCACGGCACCGCGTTCCAGAGGCGGATCATCGACCTGTCCAGCGAGGCCGACCGCGCCGAGCTGCAGGCGCTGTGGCCGCTGACCAAGTTTCCGGTGATCCGCGACCACGAGCGCCAGCGCGACGTGCCGGAGTCGAGCGTGATCATCGAGTACCTGGATCACGTTCACCCCACAGGACCGCGCCTGATTCCCGACGGCTGGGAGGCGGCCCTTGACGTGCGCCTGTGGGACCGTTTCTTCGATCAGTACGTGCAGACGCCCGTGCAGCAGATCGTCGGCGACCGCATACAGGCCCGCCATGGCGACATGAGCGCCCAGCGCAGCCTGCTGAACACGGCGTACGGCATGCTCGACAAGCAACTGGCGCCCGGCGCCTGGGTCGCCGGCCCGGACTTCAGCCTGGCCGACTGCGCCGCCGCCCCGGCGCTGTTCTATGCCAGCACGCTGGTGGCGTTCCCTGCGCAACACCGGCGGCTGGGCGACTACTTCGAGCGGCTGGTGCAGCGTCCCTCCGTGCGCCAGGTGCTTGAAGAAGCCAAACCGTGGTTCGGCTTCTATCCGTTCGCCGAGGCGATTCCCCCGCGCTTTCGCTGAGGCCGGTCAGGCCGGCTGATGGCTGGTCACGCAGTGGATGCCGCCGCCCCCGGCGGCGATGGCGTCGATGTTGAGCTGCACCACCTCACGCTCCGGATACAGCTGCCGGAGCAGGTCCAGGGCCTTTTTGTCGGCCGCCTTGTCGCCGAACTCCGGGGCGATGACCGCGCCGTTGATCACGAAATAGTTGATGTAGCCGGCGGCGAAGTCCGGGTTGCCCTTGCTGAACTTGCTGCTGCGCGGGTTCAGCGGCGGCGACACGGTGTGGATCTGCAGCGGCCGGCCGTCGGCATCGGTGGCCTTCTTCAGGATCTCCAGGTGCGCCAGGGTGACCGTGTGGTCGTAGGACCGCGGGTCGGTGTCGAGGTTGGCGATCACCACACCGGGCTTGACGAAGCGCGCATAGAAATCGACGTGGGCATCGGTGATGTCCTTGCCCTTGATGCCCGGCAGCCAGATGATCTTGCGCAGCCCCAGGCGCGCCTTCAGTTGCGCCTCGACCTCGGCGCGGCTCCAGCCGGGGTTGCGGTTGGCGTTGACCCAGCAGCTCTCGGTCATGATCGCGGTGCCGTGGCCGTCCACCTCGATGCCGCCGCCCTCGCCCACCAGTTCGCTGCGGATGTAGGTCGCCTGGGCCTCGTCGGCGACCCGCCGGGCGATCTTCGCGTCCTTGGCGTGCTGCTGCTTGTTGCCCCAGCCGCTGAAGTTGAAGTCCACGGCGCCCAGGCCGTTCTTGTCGTCGACGACGAAGTTGGCGCTGATGTCGCGCATCCAGATGTCGTCCAGGGCCGCCGTCACGTACGTGACGTTGGAGGTGCCGCAGAACTCCTCGGCCAGGCTGCGTTCGCCCGGACGGCAATAGACCGTCAGCGGCTCGTAGCGGGCGATGGTGCGGGCGATCCTGCCGAGGGCCTCTTGCACGTCCTCGGTGAAGTCTTCCCAGATCGCGTCCTGGGCGCCGAAGGCGATGAACGCCCGTTCGTGCCGCTCGCCTTCGTCGGGCATGAACCAGCGGCCCTCGGCGGCGGCCAGCACGAAGGACGACGGCAGGCCGAGGCCGGCCAAGGCGACGCCGGCACCGGCGACGACGGAAACCTGTTTGATGAACTCGCGACGAGTCGGCATGGGGCTGTTCCTGATGAGTGAAGTTACGGAGCGGTGGCGGTCTTGAATTTGGTCCAGGTGCGCATGCGGGCGCGCATGTCGGCCTGGGGGATGTCCTTGCCCGGGATCAAACGGGCGTAGGTCGCGTCGTCGAGGTAGATGTCCGGGTTGTTGCGCATCGCCGCGTCCACACCGGGCCGGGCCTTGGCGTTGGACGTCGGGTAGCCGGTGAAATTGCTGATGGCGGCCATGTTCTCCGGACGCATCACGAAGTTGATGAACGCGTAGGCGTACTCCGGGTGCTTGGCGTCCACCGGGATGGCCATGGTGTCCATCCACACCGTGGTGCCTTCGCGAGGCACGCGGTACTGGAAGGTGTTGGCCTTGCCGGCGGTGTCGGCGGTGCGCTGGGCCTGGGTCATGTCGCCGCTGTAGCCCAGCGACAGGCACAGGTTGCCGTTGACCAGGTCGGTCACCGGCTGCGACTGGAACTTGCGGATGTGCGGCCGCAGCTTGAGCAGCAGGTCACTGGCCGCCGCGAGGTCTTCGCGCTTGGCGCTGCGCGGATCGCGGCCCAGGTAATTGAGCACCACCGCCAGCACTTCGTCGGGCGAGTCGATCATCGAGATCCCGCAATCGGCGAACTTGCCGGCCAGCTCCGGCTTGAACAGCATGTCCAGGCTGTTGACCGGCGCATCGGGCATGCGCTGCCGGATCTGCTGCTCGTTGTAGGTCAGGCCGATGGTGCCCCAGGTGTAGGGCACCGTAGCCTTGTTCGAATGCTCGTAGCGGCTGCGCAGTTTCTGCAGGCCCGGCTCGACATCCCCCAACGCGGTGATTTTCATTGGGTCCAGCGGCAGCAGGCTGCCGGCGCGCATCAGGCGCTCGGCCACGGTGTCGCCGGGGAAGATCAGGTCGTAGCCGCTGCCGCCAGCCAGCATCTTGGCCTCCAGGGTTTCGCTGCCGTCCATCACATCGTAGATCACCTCGATCCCGGTCTCGGCGGTGAACCGGCCCAGGGTGTCTTCGGCGAAATAATCCGCCCAGTTGTACAGGCGCAGGGTCTTGTCTTCGGCGTGGGCCGCCGGCAGCGCGCCGGCCAGTGTCAGGCACAGCGCGGCGGGCAACCACTGGTTGAGTGCAGGCATATCAGACTCCTTGAGGATTCCAGCGTGCGTGAAGGTGACGGCCGTCCTGGCTGAGCAACGCGCCGTACATCTCCGGACGGCGGTCGCGGTAGATCCCCCAGCTCAGGCGCTCCTCGCGCATGGCCGCAAGGTCCAGCGTGCGCAGCAGCACACCGGTGCTGTCGCGGTCGGCCTCGGCCAGCAGCTTGCCTTTGTGGTCGGTGATGAACGACGAGCCGTAAAAGCTCATTTGCAGGCCCGCATCGGTGGTCGCCGTTTCCCGGCCCACCCGGTTGGAGGCCACCACCGGCAACAGGTTGGCGGCGGCGTGGCCGCGCATGGTCATCTGCCAGTGGTCGCGCGAATCCAGGTCCGCGCAGCCGGGCTCCGAGCCGATGGCGGTCGGGAACAGCAGTACCTCGGCCCCCATCAAGGCCAGGCTGCGGGCGGTCTCCGGGAACCACTGGTCCCAGCAGATGCCCACGCCGAGGCGGCCGAAGGCGGTGTCCCAGACCCGGAAACCGGTGTCGCCGGGGCTGAAGTACTCCTTCTCCTGATAGCCGATGGCGTTGGGGATGTGGGTCTTGCGGTACACGCCCAGCAGGCGCCCGTCGGCATCGGCCACACTCAGGGAATTGAAGTAGGCGTTGCCGGCCTTCTCGTACCAGCTCAGCGGCAGCACCACGCCCAGCTCCCGGGCCAGGGCGGCGAACCGGGCAAGGACGCGGCTGTCGCGGTATTCCTCGGCCAGCGCCATGTGCTCGTGGCGCTGTTCGATGCAGAAGTACGGCGTGGCGAACAGTTCCTGCAACAGGATGACCTGCGCCCCCTGGGCCGCCGCCTCACGCACCAGGCGTTCGGCTTCGTTCAGGTTGGCGGCCAGGTCCCAGCTGCACGGCATCTGCGTGGCGGCGATCGTCAGCGTCGTCATGGCTCAACCCTCCAGCGGCCAGGCCGGCTGCTGCTGGGTGATGCAGTGCACCCCGCCGCCGCCGTGGGCCAGACGGTTGATGCGCACCGGCACCACTTCGCGGCCGGGGAATGTCCGGGCCAGGGTCTGCGCCGCCACGTCGTCGGCCGCGATGCCGTAGGCCGGCATGATCACCGCGCCGTTGGCGAGGTAGAAGTTGGTGTACGAGGCGCAGAACACTTCGGCCTCAGGGTCCACGGCGTCGCTGGCTTCGAACAGCTCGATCAGCTCGAACTGGCGGCCCTTGGCATCGGTGGCCAGCTCCAGCGCACGGCGGTTCTCCCGCGCCACCTCGGCGTAGACCGAGCTGCGGTCATGGGTGGCGTCCACCAGCAGCACGCCGGGCCGGGCGAATGCGCACACGCCATCGACGTGGCCGTCGGTCATGTCGCCGGTCACATAGTCCGGATCCCCCGGCAGCCAGATGGTTTTGGTCACGCCCAGCAGGCGGGCGAAGATCTCTTCCATCTCGGCCTTGCTCACGCCGGGGTTGCGGTTGGGGTTGAGCAGCACCGATTCGGTGGTGATCAACGTGCCCTCGCCGTCCACATGGATCGCGCCGCCCTCGTTGCTCAGCGGCGTGCCGAAACACTCGCCGCCCAAGTGGTTGAGCACGCGCCGGGCCAGGCTTTCGTCCAGGTCGTGGGCCGACTTGCCGCCCCAGGCGTTGAACCGCCAGCTCACCCCGGCCAACCCGTGCTGCGGATGGCAGACGAAACTCGGGCCGGAGTCGCGGCACCAGCTGTCGTTGACCGTCAGCGGAATCAGTTCGATGTTCGGCCCGCACAGGGCCTTGGCGCTGGCGACCGCAGAAGGATCGACCACCATCTTCACCGGCTCGAAGCGGGCGATGGCGTTGGCCACCCCGGCGAAATCCTCCTGCACCTGGGCCAGCGTCACGCGCCAGCCCGACTCCCACAGCGCCTGGTTGTGCGGCCAGACCATCCACGTCGCCGCGTGGGTCACCCACTCCGCCGGCATCATCCATCCGCTGTTGTTGTGTTTGTTCTGCTGCATGGTAAAAAGCCCTTTGTGTTAAGCCATTGTGTTCAGTGAAAAACAGCCTTGGCGGTGATGGCGTGAATGCTAATGGCGCCTTCAAGGGCAAACAAACGATGGATTTAGCGGACAACTGATTAGAGGAACTTATCGATCATGCTCAAACACTGGCCACCGCTCAGTTCCCTGCGCGGCTTCGAAGCGGCCGCCCGGCTGGGCAGTTTCCACAAGGCCGCCGAGGAGCTGAGCCTCACCCAGTCGGCCATCAGCCAGCAGATCCGCAGCCTGGAGGCATACCTGGAGCAGCCGCTGTTCTTCCGCGCCGGGCGCAGCGTCAGCCTGACCGACGCCGGCCACGACCTGCTCAGCACCACCCAGGCGATGCTCCAGCAACTGGCGGTGGGCATCCGTCGCCTGGGGCAGTACCAGAAGCCCAACCAACTGGTGCTCAACACCACGCCGGCCTTCGCCCGGCACTGGCTGCTGCCGCGCCTGGGGGATTTCCGCCGGCGCCATCCGCAGGTGGACCTGTGGATCTTCAGCACCGACGAAGTGCCGGACATGGCCACCCAGACCATCGACCTGGCGGTGCGCGACGACATCAGCTCCCAGGCCGAATGCAGCTTTCGGGTGCTGCACGCCGACCGTCTGTTCCCGGCCTGCCACCCGAGCCTGCTGGACGTGCCGCCGGCGCAGCGCACCACCTTGCACGGCGAGCGGGAAATGGACTGGAGCCACTGGGCGGTGGAGTCCGGCATCGACGTCGGCCAACAGGCCCAGGGGCTGAACTTTTCCGATCCGGGCCTGCTGCTGGACGCCGCATGCGGCGGCCTCGGCATCGCCCTGGTCAGCCGCCTGCTCAGCCGCCGGGCCCAGGCCGACGGGCTGTTGCAGCCCTTGGTGGAAGACACCATCCGCGGGCCGAACTGGGCCCTGCTCACCCACCGCGACAGCGAAAGCTATCCCCTGGCCCGCAGCTTCACCGACTGGCTGCTGGCGCAACTGGCCGAATCCGAGCCTGCGCCGGCGTAAAAAAAAAGGGCGGCCAAACGGCCGCCCGAAGCGTGTTGCCACGAGAGTCCTAGAGCGTCAGCTGGCGCTGCTCTTCTTCAGTCAATTGCTGCCGCGCGCGGTCGTCGAGCACCCCGGCGCCCAGCACCTGCACCGGGCTGTCCGGGTTGTAGCCCGGCGCCGGCGCACGGCTGGCGCCTTCCCGGGACGGCGCCAACTGCTCGGAACCGAAGCCCAGCACCTGCACGGTAAACACCGACGCCTGGTTCTGCCGCGCCGCGGCCTGCTGCTGGCGCGCCACGTCTTCGGCCGCCTGGGTCGCCGACGAGGCCGCCGAACTGGCCGAGGTGATCGCCCCGGTGTTGACCGACGCCACCACCGGCACGCCGCTGGCCTTGCCCTGCACCGCGATGTTGGCGGCGTTGACCACGGTCAGGGCGGCGATGTTGACGTTGCCCGACACCCGGATCCCCGCTTCGCCGGCATCGATGGTGCCCAGCGGCGCGATCAGGTCGATGTCCCCCGGCGCCACCTCGGCGATGGGGTTGAGGGTCGCGATCCCCGCGCCGGTGCTCGGCACCGACGGCGACAGGCTGACGTTGCCCCACGTGTCGTAGACCCGCTTGGGCGGCGTGTAGACCACGGTGGTCTTCGAGCCCCGGCCGGCGTTGATGTCGCCTTCGGCCGACCAGCCGACGATGGAGCCGCCGAAGGTGGTCATGATCCGGCTCTGGCCGAGCAGGATGCTGCCTTTGGCGTAGAGCTGGATGTCGCCCTGGCCCTGGGTGACGATGCCGGCGGTGGACGGCGGCGCCGCGCCTTCGATGCCGAACACCTGGCCGCCGCCCGGCGTGAGCATCTGGATGCCGCCGCCGAACAGGGTCTTGACCCCGGCACCGCCGAACAGGGTGATGTCGCCGTCGTAGCGGATCGGGTTGCCGGCCACGTCGGTGCTCGGGAACAGCGCCGCGATGGCGTTGCGGCCGCGCAGGTAACTGCCCTTGCGCGGGCCGTCGGCGTCGTTGTACTCACGTCCCCCGGCCCGCAGTTCGGCGAAGTACACCTGACGGGCGAAGATCGACTGCTCGGCCGCCGGCAACGCCGCGTAGAAAGCCTGGGCCTGCGCTTCGCCGCCGCTGAAGCCGTAACGGAGGCTGAGCCAGCTGTTCAGTTCGCCCAGGTAAGTCTTGGCCACCTTGCCCGGCTGCGCGCTGAGCGACACGTTCGGGTCGGCCAGGTTCTGCCGGTCCAGGTATCGGGCGACGAACCGCGCGTAGTCCGGCCCCTGCGCCCCCGCCCCGGCCTGCAGCACCACGCTGGCGCCGGGACGGTTGTCGCCGGCCGCCACCGGCCCGAGGCTGGTGATCGCGGCGCGGTCTTCCATCAGGATGTTGCGCCCGGCGTTGACTTCCAGGGTGCCGGGGCCTGCGATGTCGAAGCCGCTGTAGAGGATGTCGCGCCCGGCCGAGACCCGCGACACGTCCCGCGCATCGCCGTGGATGAACAGGTTGCCGGTGGACGTGATGCTTTCGGTGCCGCGCCCCAGGCCGTCGCTCGGCACGGCGGTCGGCTGGCCGAGGTTGGTGCCGGACGCCACGATGTCGCGGCCCGCCAGCATCCACACCGGCCCCGCCGCTTCGTACCAGGTGCGCCTGGACAGGTCGAAGCTCAGGGTCTCGCCGCTGCGCACCCCCACCAGGTCGCCGGTCAGCGCATAGAAGCGCGCCGGGGCCTGCGCCGCGCCCGTTGCCGAATAGGTGTCGGCGCCGAACGCGAACAGTGGGTAACGCACGTTCTTGTTCGCGGCCACGCCGTCGCTGCCCCGGTTGGTCATCACCGGCGTGGCGCTGACGTTGTCGCCGAAGCCGTTGAACGCCGGGGCGAACGGCGTGGCGACGGACGACAGGCTGGCGCCGGAGCGGTTGATCGCATAGCCGCCGGCGTAGATCGAATCCCCCGCCAACAGCTCCAGCTGCCCGGCGTTCGATGGCGCCAGCAGCAGCGAATAGCCCTTGAGCGGATACACCCCGCCCACCGAACCGTAGGCCGCCGAAGGGCCTGCGTAGATCGAGCCCTGCCCGGCCACCGCCCGCAGGACCGACGGATACACGAAGCGCCCGTCGGTCGGCGAGCTGTTGCTGCCCTCCACCGGCAGCGACGAGCTGGCGACGATCTCCGCCATCTGCGTGCTCGGCGTCAGGTTGCCGCCGGCCGAGAACAGGTCGATGGCGGTGTGGTCGGTCCACAGCGAGAATCCGCTCAGGCCGCCGCCGGCGTGCACGGTGCCGTCCGCCGTGGTGAACGGCGTGGAGTTCTGCAGGCGCACGCGGCCCGGATCGGCCGCGCCGCCGAGCACCAGGTCGCCGCGGGTGTTGATGCGCATGCCGGCGTCGCCGGGGATCAGCACCAGGCCGCCGGACGCGCTGCCCAGGGTGGAGGTGAACAGGTCGAACGGACGGGTCTCGCGCGGGTCCTGCTGGAACGGCGCGGAACCGTACTGCAGATTGATCCCGCCCACTGCGCCGCCGCTCAGTTGCGCGGCGCCGCGCAGGTTGATCAGCGCGCCTTGCAGGTCATGCTGCGGGGCGGCGGTGCCGCTCTGCCCTGCCCGTGCGGCCAGCGACGGGTTGAGCGCGCCGCCGATGCGGATGTCCATGTCGCCGCCGCCGGTCAGTTGCAGGCGGCCGTCGCTGCCCACCCGCCCTGTGCTGCCCACCGCCACCACCAGCCCTTGCCCGCGCGGGTACAGGTTGGTGTTGCCGCTGCCGCCCATAGCCTTGAGCTGCCCGCCGTCGGCGCCGGCGCGCAGGCTGATGTTGCCGCCGCCCAGGGTGCCGAAGCCCGTGAAGCCGACCAGATAAGCACCGGTGTCGACGCTCTGGTCCGGCAGCGGCTGGGTCGCGTAGCTGCCGAAGTTGATCCACCACGCGGTCGGCACGTCCGCGTTGCCGGTGCCCTGACGCCACAGCCAGTTGCCGACGGCCACGCTCGGCACCTGCTCGCGGGTGTCCATGTTCTGCGAATAGCCGCGACGGCCGAGCACATCACCGGACACCGAACCGCCGGCATTGATCGTCAGGTTGCCGCCCAACTGCGGATACCAGGCCTGGTACAGGCTGTCGCGGCCGCCGTCGACCCATTTCTCGTTGTCGGCGTCGGCACTGCCCAACACCGAGCCGTTGTCCGACAGGCGCCCGCGCGGCTGGTTGAAACGCGGATCGACGTCGGCCGACTGGGTGCCGGCGGTGTACACGCCGAACGGCGACGCCATGCTCAGGTCGCCGGCCGCCGACACATCCAGGTCGCCGGTGCCGGTGCGCAGCACGCTGAACATCTGGGTGCGGGTCTTCACGGTGACGCCCGGCTTGTTTTCCACGCACAGTTCCGGGAACGAACCGCACCAGGCGAGCACTTCGTCGTCGGTCATCGGCGCGTTGTCCGGCATGCCCATCCAGTTGCCCGGCGCCCAGCGCCAGCGCGGCGCCGGCACGCAGGAGTTGGGCGCCCAATCGCACCAGTCCTTGAGATCGTCCGGCACCGGATCCCCCGGCGTGAAGCCGCCCAGGTTGCCGTCGCCCCACACCAGCGTCGGCGGTTTCTCGGTGATTTTCATCCCGTAATGGGTGTCGGCCAGGCGCAGATGGCCGTCGCTGGCCACCGGCTTGACCGCGCGGGTGTCGGCGGCGTCCAGGTCGGCGCCGGCCACCACCCGCATCGACCACGACGCGCTGCCCGACGGCAGCAGGCTGGCCACCGCCCAGTTGCGGCCCTGGGTGGTGCCGCTCAACGGCCGCAGTTCGATGAACGTCGTGCCGTCGGCCAGCGCCACGTCGGTCATGGACGGGATCAGCGAGCCGCGCAGCAACGCCAGCGAGCCGCTCAGGCGCACGCCCTTGACGGTCTGGGCATCGCCTTCGACGCTGCCCGGCAGCGGCACGCCCTTGGGCCAGGTCAGGCCCAGCAGCGCCGTGTTGCCGTTGAGGCGGATGCCGGCGCCCAGGCGGGTGCCGGCCGGCACGGTCACACTGTCGCCCAGCAACGTGCCGGCGGCGTACAGCAGGTTGCCCGAGCCGTCGTGCACGGGGCCGGCCAGCACCGTGCCGGCAGCGAAGGTGTACGGCGCCGCCAGGGTGCCCTGGGTCGGCAGCAGCGTGCCGGCGGCCAGGGTCGCGGCCTGCAGCGGCACGTCGTAGTTGAGGGTGGCGCCCGCCGGGAACAGCGTGCCTTCGGCCAGGGTCACGCCGGTGCCCGGCACGATCAGGTCGCCACCGAACGGCTGGATGCCCGGCAGCAGTTTCCAGCCGGCGTCGTCCACGGTTTCGGGCGGCGGCGCAAAGCCGTCGTTGAGGCTGCCGTACACGTCGAGGTTGCCGCCGGCACGGATCGCCAGGCTGCCCGCCTCGCCGGAACCGTACACCGAGGTCTTCTGCGTGTGCGGATTGAGGCTGGCGTAGCGGTAGCCCGACAGATCGATGTCGCCCTGCACCACCAGATCGCCGTCGGCGGTCTTGCTGGCGATCTCGACGCCGGGGCGCAGGTGCAACGCGTCGCTGTAGGCGCGGCTGCGCAGGCCCGCGAGCTTGCGTTGCAACAGGTCGCCGTTGGCCAGCGCGGCATCGATGAACGCGCTGCTGTCGCCGTGGATCCGGTTCAGGTAGGCCTGGTCGATCACCTGGTAAGGACGGCCGCTGGCCGTCGGATCGGTGCCGTCGGCGGCATCGGTGTAGCGCCGCACGGCGTTGAGCCCGATGGAGCGCGCGCCCTGGATGTCCAGCGCACCGCCGGCGTCGATGGCAATGTCGTTGGCGCCCAGGCGCGGCGCATACAGCTCCAGGGTGCCGCGCAACCGGCCGTCATGCTGCCCCGGCAAGGTGCCGGCCACGGCGTCGGTGCCGTGGCGCAGGTCGATCCGCGCGCCTGGGGCCAGGGTCAGCAGACCGTCGCCGGCGTTGAGTTCGACCGTCGCCCGGTTCGGCGCGTCGATGATCTGGCCGTAGCTGTCGACCCGCAGCACCCGGCCATGGGCATCGAGCATCCCGTTGCCGGCCAGGGTCAGGCCCTGCTTGCCGGCCAGGCGGATGCTGCCGACCCGCTCGCCGCTGGCGTCGATCAGCCCGGCGACCGTCAGGCTGCCGTTGTCCACCGACACGCTCACCTCGCCGGCCTTGAGCCCGTCGCCGATCACAAGGCTGCCCTGCTTGAGCTGGAAGCTGCGGCTGCCGAACACCTGCCCGGCGTTCAGCCGCCCGTTGAGCGCGGCGAACTGCTCGTTGAGGTCACCGCCCAGGCGCTGGGCGCGGATGTCCACCCCGGCGGCCTTGTACGGCACCCACGTGCCGCCGGCATCGTAACGCCCGCTGGCGGCGCCGAGGATCTGCCCCAGCAGATCGACCATGCCCGCGTCCGCCCCCAGGGCCACCGCGCTGAGGGTGCCGGCCTGGTTGTTCTGCGCCGACAGGTCGATGCGCGAACCGGACGCCTGGCGGATCGAGCCGTTGGCGCTGTGCAGCACCACATCGCCGCCCCAGCTGTACTTGTTCACGTCGTTGAACGGCAGCGTGCGCCCGGCCACGTCCAGCAGCGCGCCGGCCGCCAGGGTCAGGTCCTGTTCGGCCTTGACCGTCAGCTTGCCGCTGGCCAGGGCGATGCGGCTGTCGAGCACCACGTCGCGGGCGTCCAGGGTCAGTTCCGCGCCCAGCGCATCGGCGCGCGCCAAACCACCGCCGCCGCTGAGGGTGAGGCGTTCGCCGGCCCTGAGCCGGTTGACCGACGCCGCCTCGCCGGTCAGCAGCGGCGTACTCAGGTTCAGGTTGCCGCCGCTGTAGGCGTAGCCCTTGACCGGGTCGTAAGCGCCCTGGGCCTGGTACACCGACAGGCTGCCCTTGTGGTTGGCGGTGATGCGTTCGCTGGCGCTCAGGTTGACGTTGGCGAACCCCAGCGCCAACCGGTCGTTCTGCGCCAGGCCGTTGGGCTGGGCGTAGGCGCCGTAGCCGAACTCGATGCGCTGCGCCTGGATGTCCAGGGTGCCGCGGCCGGTGCCCGCGCCGCCGGCGACCACCGCGCCGGGGGCCTGGGTCGCGCCGTTCCAGATCAGGTTGGCGGTGCGCAGGGTCGCGACGTCGCCGGCCTCGCCCAGGCCGTAGACCGCCGGGGTGGACAGCATGAAGTTCTTGAGCCGGCTCTGGCCGGTCACGGGGTCGAGCGTGTCGAGGGTGACGCTGCCGTAGAAGTTGAACGCGTCACGGGTGGTCAGGTTCAGGGTTTCCAGGGCCGGCGCGCCGAACTGCGTGTCGCCGCGCAGCAGGCGGTCGAGCACCTGCTGGTTCAGGGTCAGGCCGGTCGGCACCTTGGCCCCGGCCTGCGCGAGAGCCTCGGCGCTGCCGGCGTTCACCGCCCCCACCGCCAGCGACAGTTGGCGGGTGCCGAAGCGCACCGAATCGCCCAGTTCGAACTGCTTGTCGGTGGCGGCGGTGATGCTGCCCTGGGAATACAGCAGCGCCGGTTCGGCACAGGCCGCCGTGGCGCAGGTGCCGATGCGGATGCTGCCGGAAGACGTGATGCCGTTGCCCGCCGCCGGCGCCAGCACATTGTTCCAGCCGTTGGACACCACCAGCAGGCTGGCGGCCCCCGGCTGGTAGACGTAACCGCTGGCGGAATCGTATGGCACGCCGCCCCGGCTCAGGGTGTTGATGCCGGCCCCCGCTTCCACGGTGATGGCGCCGCTGCCCGCGTTGCTCCACAGCATGACTTCCGGCGCCGACAGCATCGCGCCTTCGCGCAGGGTGACGCTGCGGGTGTTGCCCTTGAAATCGACGATGTTGCCCGCCGTGACGTAGTCCACCGTGGGCGTCGCACCGATGGCCAGGCGACCGGCGCCGAGCCGGTTGAGGGTGTCGGCATACAGCGAGACCCCGGTGAAGCCCTCGCTGCGCGAGTGTCCGGCGCCGAGGATCTCGATGTCCGCCAGGCTGCTGCCGCGCACCACCGCCGAACCGGCCACGCCGCCCGCCGCCGCACCGGACAGCACCTGGCCGTTGAAGTCCAGGGCGATGTCGTGGCGCCCGCCGTTGGTGAGGAACAGGTTGAGCGACTTGGCGTCCGCCGGGGTCAGCGCCCGAGGCACGCCGCGCCGGGCGGCGTCGCTGCGGATGAACGCGGCGAGACCGGTTTCGTTGTACTGGGAGTAGCGGCGCAGCACGTCCGCCGAGGTCAGGATCAGCTGACTGGCCACAGTGTCGCGCAACCCGGTGTTGGCCACCGACAGCAGGCCCGACGCCGTCCACGAGCCGTTGCGCATCGCCAGCGCGCCGCCGGCCGCCGTCGTGGCCTGACCGTTGACCTCGACCCGGAACGCGCCGGGCAACAGGGCGAAGGTCGAGGGCAGCAAGGTGTACGTGCCCGCCGCCAGTCCCGGCACGCCGGCGCCGATCGTGATCTGCTGGCCGATCCGCGGATCCGACGCGCCCGCCTCCGCGAGCATCGGCGCGTAGGTGCTCTGGTTGCCCGGCACGATCGCGTACACCGGGTTGGCCGCCAGCCCCGGCAGGCTGAACGTACCGTCGGCGGCGTTGCGCACCAGCGGGTTGAACCGCGCATCGGTGGAACCGCCGCGCCCGGACACGAAACCGGCGCCGCGCAGGTCGCCGCCACCGGACAGGTCGATCAACGCCCCGTTCTGCACATCGACGTACTGCGAGCGCAGCGTCACCCCGGCCGTGTCGCCGCTGATGCCGTTGAGCACCACCGGCTTGCCGTTGTAGCGGTAGTCGATCCCGTCGGTGGTGCCGCCGTACGGCATCACCAGCCCGGCGCCGCTGACCGACGTCACGCTGCCGGGCAACAGGCGCACTTCGCGGGTCTGGGTCAGCAGGTCGTCGCCCAGGGTGATCATCCCCAGCGGCGCCCGCAGGACGCCGCCCTGCTCGATGTACCCGGCGAACAGGTTCAACTGGCCGAACACCGAGTAAGGCAAGGCCTGCGGCGCGGCGCCCGCTGCGCCGATGCTCAGCGTGCGGCCGGGGCCTGCGTCGGCGCCGGCGCGCGTGAAGCCGACGCGCACATCGGCGGTCACGCCGCTGGCCGGGTAGATCTGCGCCGCACGGAGATCGAGGTCGCCCGGCGTCCACAGCTGGGTCTTGGCCTTGCTGTCGGTCGGCGCGAGGAAACGCAGGTCGCCGCGGCTCTCCAGCGAGACCCGGTCGAAGCCCCGGCGCCCGGAGGACACCGCCGGGGCACCGTGCTGCAGGATCGAGCCGCTGGCGCCGAACGACAGGCTGTTGGCCACGTCCAGCAGCTCCGCGCTGGCCCGCAGCTGCGCCGCCGACAGCGACACCGGCAATTGCGAGGACGCGGTGTTCTGGATCAGCGGCCGGATGACGCCGACGTTGGTGAAGTACTGGCCGATGCCGGACAGGCGCAGGTACGGTGCCGCCAGGCTGACTTGCGCGGTGTCCTTGCCCTGCTCGCTCAGCGACAGCACACCGGCATACAGGCTCAGGCGCTGGCCCATGCGCAGGTCGACATCGCCGTCGAACGACAGAAAGCCGTTGCTCATCAGGCTCAGGCTGTCGAAGCCGCCCGCCATCAAACGGTCGGCGCTCAACCGCGCCTGGCCGTAGCTCAACGGCGCCGAAGCGTCCGCCGACGGTGCGGTCTGGCCGATGACCATTTCCCGGGGCTTGCGCACTTCGTTGCCGGCGCTGTCCTGGTACAGCGGCGAGTCCAGCACCACCTCCAGCTGCCCGCCCGCCGCCCCGACGCCGCCGGCCGCCGCGTGCAGGCGGCCTTCCAGGGACAGGCCATTGTAGGAACTGAACGCGATGCGCCCGCCGTCGCTGGCGACCCGGGTCGGCCCCTGCCCGGCGATGTCCAGCGTCGCTTCGGTGCCGGACGCCTCAAGCCTGGCGCCCTCGCGCACGATCACAAAGGCGTCGGCGGACGTGGCCGTGGCCTTCTTCGCGTCGATCTCGCCGCCGACGATGATGCTGCCGCCGCGCCCGACCTGCCCGTACACCCGGCCGAGGGCGTCCACCGCCGTATTCGCCCGGCCCGCCACGTCGAGCACGGCGTGTTCGCCGATGAGGATCGAACGCTGGTGCGCTTTCGGGTCGGCGGTCTGGTCGGAAGTCGCAGGGTCAATGGCCGCGAATTGCTGCTGGCGGATATCGATGGTGCCGCCCCAGGCGTTGAGCTCGCCGTCGATTGTGATCTGCCCCGGCCCGCGCAGGCTGATGCGCTGGCCCGGATCGACGCTGATCCGCGAACCCTGCCCCAGCAGCAACGGGCTGTTGGCCGGGTCGATCAAGTTGCGCAGGCTCGCCCCGGCCTGCAGCGACAGGCTGGCCCCGGCGCGCTGGGTCAGGCGGCCCTGGGTCGGGCTTTCCTGGAGCAGGGTCGGCGTCCACACCTGCATCGCCGTGTCCGGGTCCGGGTCCACACCGCTGGGGCGGTCGGCCGCCGCATCGGCGAACCGGTAGACCGGCATCGTCACGTCGAGGGCGGTGCCGTCGGCCACGGTCAGCCCGTTCAGGCCGATCAGGCTGTAGGCGGAGAAGCCTTTGCCGAACAGCGCCGGGGTCAGGTGCAGGGTGTCGTCCGCCAGCGTGCCGGAACCCTGGCCGACGCTGATTTTGCCGGCCTGCACCGTCAGGCTGCCGCCGCCGGTGACGCCGTAGCCGCGCACGTCGCCGTCGAAAACCAGCCGGGAATCGCCGGGGGCGGAAATGGCGCTGGACTCCAGCGTCACATCACCGCCCTTGCCGCCCCGGGTCTTGCCGTTGGCCAGCACCGCGCCGCCGGACGACACGTCCAGCAGGCTGCCGGCGGCGACCCGGATGTCGCCGCTGCTGCGGATCGACACCGAACCGCCGTTGAGGTACGCCAGGCTGGCGGAATCGTCGGGGTCGCTGCGCAGGTTGGTCCACAGGCCACGGGTGTCCAGGCGCACGTTTTGGGCGATGTCCACCACGGTCGGCTGGCCGTCCGGGGCGCTGATCCGGGTGTCCGCACGCTTGTCGGTGTTGAGCTGGTTGAGCACGTTGCCCAGGTGCAGGCTGCCGCCCCGGGCGGTGAGGTCGGCACCGACGTGCACCTGCGGCCCGTAGAGGGTGATGTCGCCCCCGGCGTCGACGCTCAGCGCGCCGTCGACGTCGATCCGCTCCTTGGCCGCGACCTTCAGCGCACCCAGCCGCCAGCCGTTGAGGGTGTCGGCGTCCAGCGTCAGCGAGCCGCTGCGTGCGGCGGGCACGGCACCGGCCAGATCCGCCGGGGCGTCGGCGCCGCCGACGTTGTCGATCAGCACCCGGTCCATCAACGGATTGAGGCCGTACAGCAGGCCGCCGGCCGCCGCCACGTAGGCCGGGTCGTAGCTGCCGACGATCAGTTGCGCGCGCCGGGCCAGTGCGGTCTGGCTCTGCTCGTAGCCGTCCAGCGCCGCGCGCGGGGCCTGGGTCTGGCGCTCGCCCTGGAAGGTTTCGCCCAGCAGTTGGCCGCCCAGCACCGCGCTGCGGGTGCCGATCACCAGTTGTCCGGCGTCGCGGCCGACGGTGTAGCCCGACTCGAAACGCTTGCCCGGCGCGATCAGCGGGTTGTAGTACACGCGGGTCTGGCCCCAGCGTTCGCTGCGGTCTTCGTAGCCCTTGTACAGCCCGGTGTAGAGCAGGTCGCCCGGCGCCCGCGAGACCTCGTACAGGCGCCCGTCCGCGCCGCGCAGCCAGCTCTGGCGGATCTCGCCGCTCTGCACGTCGAGGGTGCCGCCGGACAGGTTGATCAGCGAGCCGCGCTCGGTGACCACGTCGTTGCCGGCGAAGCTCACGGTGCCGCCCTGGGCCATCCATTCGCCGATGCCGTGGCCGCGGGTGCCGAGGTAGCCGCCGACCTCCAGCAGGCCGCCGGCGGTGTACCAGCGGTCGGTGGCGTAGCCGTTGGTGCCGGCGGGCACGTACACCAGCTCACGCACATCGACCCAGACGTCGTTGCTGTTGAGCGCGCCTTTTTCGCGGTTGACCGAGGCATCGCGCTGCTCGTTGCCCTGGACGTTGATCTTGATGCTGTTGGATTCCATCGCCACTTTCACGCCGACGGCCCCGGACACGTCGATCAGGGCGCCGTCGCGCACCACGCTGCGGCGCTGGGCCGTCACCGCGACCTGGCCGCCGGTGGCGAGGGTGACCGAACCGTTCTGGAACTCGACGCTGCCGCCGCTCTGGATGTCGATGCGCGACTGGTCGCTGCGGATCCGGTTGTTGGCGTTGACCCCGGTCAGCGCGGCCTGGTGCTGGCTGTCCAGGGCGGTGAGGTCGCTGCCGTCGAGCAGGATCGCCGTGGCGCTGCCCGAACCGAGGGTGACGCTGCCGGTGGTGTCGGCCGCCGGGTTGAGCAAATGGATCGTGCCCCGGGTGGCCACCGAGGTGCTGGCCACCGCGACGCCGTTCTGCACGACGTCGTGGCCGGTCAGGGTGATGTCGCCGGTGGCGGCCTGGATCAGGCCGTTGTTGCTGACCTTGCCCGCGCTGGCGCCGGCCTTGAAGCCCGGCGTGACTTCGTTGCCGAACGTGGTGGAGAAAACGTTGCCTTCGGTGCCCGCACCCTTGCGGATGTAGAAGCGGTCGCCGGCGCCGAGCACGGTCTGGCCCTTGGCGGTGGCGATGCGGCCGTCGTTCTGCACCTCGTTGCCGAGCAGCAGCACATAGCCGCCGGCGGCGGTGGACGTGGCCGGCGCGTGGGTCTCGAGGGAGGCGCCCCGCTCCACCAGCACCTTGCCGGCGGCGTCGGTGAAGGTCGCCTGGCTGGCGCTGCTGTCGACGTACAGGCCACGGTCGCGGAACTGGCTGTCGCTGATCGTCGCGGCGGCGGCCACCAGGTTGCGCACGTTGACCTGGCTTGAGCCGCTGAACACCACACCGTTGCGGTTGATCAGCATCACCGTGCCGTCGCCCTTGATCGCGCCCTGGATCTGGCTCGGCCGCGCCGCCGGGTCGTTGATGCGGTTGAGCACCGCCCAGTCCGCCTGCTGGGCAAACTCAACGGTGGTGTTACGACCGACGTTGAAGGTTTCCCAGTTGAGGATCGCCTTGTCGGCGGTCTGCTCGATCTTCACCGTGGTCTTGCCGTCGGCCTGGGACTGCTGCGGGCCTTTGGCGTTCTGCCAACCCTGGGCCAGGCTGTTGTCGACCTTCAGCCCGCCTTCGCCGAGCCCGTCCGGCACCCACTGCACCGAGCCCAGCGCCGCGGCGCGGCCGGCGGCCTGGACGGCCTGCTGCGCGGCGATGGCGGCGACGGTGTTGTTGAGCGTCTGCAGCGAGCGCTGCAACTGCTGGTTGGCCCGCTGCTGCTGGGCCAGCGGCGGGGTCATGCCCGGCAACCCGCCGACGCTGCCCCGTGCGGCGGCATTCTGCTGCGCGGCGCCCTTGGCCGCGAACCAACCGGAGCTGAACGCGGTCGCCGCCTCGGCGCTGCCCGCCACCAGGCACAGCGCGACCGCGTGCGCCAACGGCTTGAGCAGCCACAGGGTCGGCTGCGCGGCGGCGTGCGGGAGGGACGGAGCAACGTTACGGCGACGGGACGGGCGAGCGGGCATCACTGCGAAATCCTTTTTTGTCTGGCGCATTTGTCTGGCACAAGAGACCGCAGGTCACACGCCCCTGCCGTTACCACCTAGGCGGTTGGCGCAGGCCGCGACCGAACGGATGTCACACAAACTTCATGAACGAGGAGTAGGCCGGCCAAAAAAAACGGCGGCAGCCCGAAGGCTGCCGCCATTTCTTGCGGCGGGTGCTGCGCTTACAGAGGACGGCCTACGCCGTTGCAGACGCTGGCGTTGTTGATGTCCAGGTTGTTGCCGGAGGTGTTGGTGATGAAGTTGGCGGTCACAGCGGCTTTCCAGTTGGTCGGAACCGGCGTGAAGCTGTGGGCCACGGTGGCGGCGTTGTTGCCTGGGTTGCTGTAGTGGGTGGTCAGGAAGCTGCGCACATCGTTGGCCACGGAAGCGTCCTTGTAGCACTGGCCGAAGATGAAGTTGGTGTAGGCCACGATCGGGTAGCCGCTCGATGGGTTAGGCACGACCGGCACCCACTGGGCAGGGTTCGAAGGCGTGGTCGGCAGTGCGGCCGAGCCCAGGGCCAGCGAGACGTTGGCGGTGGTCGGCTGCACGCCGTTGACACGGGCGACGACGGCGTTGCTGGCGGCGTTCACGCCGTCCGGGCCGACGTAGCCGATGGAGCCGTCCACAGCGTTGACGGCGGTGGCGACGTCAGCGGTGTTGGCCACGCCCACCCAGTTCGAAGGCAGGGTCGAACCGGCTGGCAGACGGGCGCTGGTGAAGGTCGAGTTGACCGCGAACTTGGTCGGGCAGATCGAGTTCAGGTGACGGCTGAGGATCTCGGTGGTGCCGCTGGAGACGTTGCGGTAAACGACGCGGATCGGGGTGGTGTCGGCGGTGCCCAGCAGGGTGCCCCAGGTGGTGGCGGTGCCGGACAGCGCGTCGCACAGTTGGGCGCTGGTCAGGTTGAGGGCGGTCTGGCCGGCCTTCTTGTACGGGATGGCAACCGAAGTGGCCACGGAAGGCAGTTGGATCAGCGGGCCGTACGAAGCACCGAAGTTGGTGTTGTAGGTGCTGATTTCAGTGGCGCTGAGGATCGAGTCGCTGCCGGCGAAGTGCACGGTGCCGGTGGTGCCGAACTGCGAAGCGGTGTTGGTCAGGAAAGCGCTTTTGCCCACGCCGCTGCCGGTCACGGCGTAGCTGAAGTTGGCAGGCAGGATGCTGTTGGCAGAGCCTTTGTACAGAGCGGCAGGCAGTGAGGCGCCACCACCGGTTACGGCCATGGCCTGGGCGGAAGCCAGGGCGGCGACAGTCAGTGAGGCGGCGATCAGAGTGCGCTTGAACATGAAGAATCTCCTTTTCAACGTAGGTTGGGTACACAGGTTTTCAGGTGACTTGCATGACGCGGGTCGGACTCACCGCTGACCGTCGCTGACGTGGCCCGTGGTTAAGTCGCAGGGAGAAATTCGCAGGTTCCGGTGACAGATAAAGGAAAAAACCTCGGGAGCCGAAGACGCCTTGCGGCGCTTTTTCCTCGGGTGTTTGCGCAGCGGCCGCGAGCGTCTGGGACGGGGTTTTGCGCAAGATCGGCCAGAGCCGTTGAACGGCCGTTGCAGATGACAGAAAGGAGAACCCGAGGATGGCCGGCACGGGACTCGGGTGACGGTTCGGCCGCTGAAAAATATTTCCAGGAACCGGCCTTCTCCCAATCCCTGTAGGAGCCAGCCTGCTGGCGATGGCGTCAGCCGGGGCGCCGCCGGACAGGATCAAGGCCGATATTCCAGGAAGGACGTCGCAAGTCTTTCGGCATGCGCAGACTTCACCGGCGCCATCGCCAGCAGGCTGGCTCCTACAGTGGCCGGTGCGGCCGGCACCCCTCCGGTTGACGGGGTTCTATTGCACCAACTGGTTGATCTCGATGATCGGCAACAGCACCGCCATGACGATCACCAGCACCACCCCGCCCATCACCACGATCATCAGCGGCTCCAGCAGCGCGGTCATGCCCATGGCCCGGCGTTCGATGTCGCGGGACAGGGTCTGCGCCGCCCGTTCCAGCATCGGCGGCAGCGCGCCGGTCTTCTCGCCGCTGGCGATCAGGTGGATCAGCACCGGCGGGAACACGTTCTGCGCCTTCAGCGCCGCCGCCAGGTTGGCGCCCTCGCGCACCTGGGCGGTGGCCTCGTTGACGCTCAGGCTCAGGCGGTCGTTGGACAGGGTCTGGCGCGCCGCGTCCAGCGCCCGCAGCAACGGCACCCCCGCCCCGCCGAGGATCGCCAGGGTCGAGGCGAACCGCGCCGTGTTCAGCCCCAGCACGAAACGCCCGAACAACGGCAGCCGCAACACCCGGTGGTGCCAGCTCAGCCGCGCCGCCGGGTTGCGCAGGTACAGGCGCCAACCCCAGAAGGCCGCTCCCAGCAGCCCTGCGCACAGCCAGCCCCAGGCGCGGATGAAATCGCTGGCCGTGAGCATCGCCAGAGTCAGCCCCGGCAGGTCCTGGCGGGCCTGGGAAAACGCGCTGACCACCTGCGGCACCACGTAGCTGAGCAGGAAGATCACGATGCCGATCGACACCAACCCGACCACGCCCGGATAGATGAACGCGGTAAGGATCTTGCCGCGCAGGTTGTTGCGCTCCTCGATGTAGTCGGCCAGCCGCTCCATGACCTGAGCCAGGTCGCCGGACTCCTCCCCGGCCGCGATCAGCGCCCGGTAGATCTCCGGAAAGTCCCGGGGCCGGGCCGCCAGCGCTTCGGCCAGGCGCATGCCGCTGCGCACGTCGGCGCGCACGGCGCCGAGGGTGTGGGCGATGTGCTTTTTCTCGGCCTGCTCCACCGTGGCGCTCAGAGCGGCCTCCAGCGGCAGGCTGGCGCCGAGCAGGCTCGCCAGTTGCCGGGTGGCCCAGGCCAGGTCGTTGTCCGACAGCTTCGGGCTGAACAGCCCGCCGGCGCCCTGTCCCGCGGCGGTGTTCTCCTTCTGCACCGACAGCGCGGTCAGGCCCCGGCTGCGCAGCAGGCCGAACGCGGCGCTCTGGCTGTCGGCCTCCAGGTGCCCGGATTCGATCTTGCCGCCGGCGTCGGCGGCTTCAAAGCGGTAGCGGTTCATCAGGCGTCCCGTGTCACGCGCAGGATTTCCTCGGGCGCGGTGGCGCCGCTGCGGATCCAGCGTTCGCCGTCCTCGCGCAGGCTGAGCATGCCGGCCTTCTGCGCCGAGGCGCGCAAGGCCTGCTCCCCTGCCCCTTGGTGGATCAGGGTGCGGATGTCGTCGTCGATGCAGAACAACTCATGGATGCCGGTGCGGCCGCTGTAGCCGGTGTGGTTGCACGCCGCGCAGCCCACCGGGCGCCAGGTGCCCGGTGCGGCCGGATCCGGCTGTTTGCAGTGGCCGCACAGGCGCCGCACCAGCCGCTGCGCGAGCACGCCGAGCATCGACGACGCCAGCAGGAACGGCTCCACGCCCATGTCGATCAGGCGGTTGACCGCCGACACCGCGTCGTTGGTGTGCAGGGTCGCCAGCACCAGGTGGCCGGTCAGCGAGGCCTGCACGGCGATCTGCGCGGTCTCCAGGTCGCGGATCTCGCCGATCATGATGATGTCCGGGTCTTGCCGCAGGATCGCCCGCAGCGCCAGGGCGAACGTCATGTCGATCTTGGCGTTGACCTGGATCTGGCTGATGCCCGGCAAGTCGTACTCCACCGGATCCTCCACGGTGAGGATGTTGCTGGTGCTGGCGTCCAGGCGGGCCAGCGCGGCGTACAGGCTGGTGGTCTTGCCGCTGCCGGTGGGGCCGGTGACCAGCACGATGCCGTGGGGTTGGCGGATCAGGCCGTCGAGCCTGGCCAGCACCTGGGCGTCCATGCCCAGGGTCTCCAGGTGCAGGCGGCCGGCCTGCTTGTCGAGCAGGCGCATCACCACCCGCTCGCCGTGGCCGGTGGGCACGGTGGACACCCGGATGTCGATGGGCCGCCCGGCCACGCGCAGGGTGATGCGGCCGTCCTGGGGCAGGCGTTTCTCGGCGATGTCGAGCTGGGCCATGATCTTGATCCGCGACACCAGCGCGCCGTGCAGGGCCTTGCGCGGCGAAACCACGTCACGCAGGGTGCCGTCGACCCGGTAGCGCACCACCGAATGGGTCTCGAACGGCTCGATGTGGATGTCGCTGGCCTCGTCCCGCGCCGCCTGGGTGAGCAAGGCGTTGATCATGCGGATCACCGGCGCGCCGTCCTGGGTGTCGAGCAGGTCGGTGATTTCCGGGATGTCCTGCATCAGGCGGTCGAGGTCGACTTCGCTCTCCGCCGCGCCGACCACCGCCGCCGCGCTGCCGGTGTCGGCGTAGGCGCTGGCGAGCAGGCCGTCGAGCTCGTCGTCCCGTACCCGCTCAAGCCGCGCGGCGCCGAACTGGCGGCGCACCTCGCCGATCGACCAGCCCGGCGTCGACGGGCACACCGTCAGCACGCCGTCGCGCAGCAGGATGCGCTGGGCCTTGGCCCAGGCGTAGGGCAATGCGCTCATGACCGGGGGCTCCCTTCCAGCGGAACGGCCTTGATCGTCGCCCGCGGTCCGGAGGCCGGCGCCGCTGCCGGCACGCCCTGGGCGGCGTTGGGCAACTGCGGCGCCTGCATGTCCGGCATCGCCCAGCTGCGCTCCGGCTGCAGGCCGCCCTGGGCGCGGCGCATGAAGTCGTAGCGGTTGAGGGTGATGCTGCGCCCCGCCGCGCTGTCGCGGATGATGTACGGGCGCAGGAACACCATCAGGTTGGTCTTGTTGATCGAGCGGCGCTCGTTGCGAAACAGCGCGCCGATCCCCGGCAGGCTGCCCAGCCACGGCACCGCTTCGTTGCTCTGGCTGTAGCCGTCCTGCAGCAGGCCGCCGAGCACCATGATCTGGCCGTCGTCGAGCAGGATGCTGGTGTCGATGGCGCGCTTGCTGGTGACGATCCCCGCCGAGGTGGCCGCCGCCGAGGCGCGTTCGTCGATGCTGCTGACCTCCTGGTAGATGTCGAGCTTGACCGTGCCGCCCTCGGAGATCTGCGGCCGCACGTTGAGCTTCAGGCCCACTTCTTCGCGGGTCACGGTCTGGAACGGGTTGTTGCTGGTGCCCCCGCCGCCGGTGACGTAGCTGCCGCTGACGAAGGGGATGGTCTGGCCGACGAAGATGCTCGCCGCCTCGTTGTCCAGGGTCAGCAGGTTCGGCGTGGACAGCACGTTGGTGCCGCCCTTGCTCTTCAGCGCCCGGGCCAGCACCTTAAGGTCGAGAACCTTGCCGATGCCGGGGATGTCCACGGTGCCGTTGACGTAGCCCACGTTCAGCCCCTGGGGCAACACGTCGAGGCTGGTCTTGCCGTTGAGCTTGAGCCCGGAGCCGCCGAGGTTGGCGCCGCCGATCACACCCTTGCCGCCGAGGTTGCCGCTCTGCCACTGCACGCCGAATTCGCTGGCGTCGTCCTCGCCGACCTCGACGATCAGGCTTTCGATCACCACTTGGGCGCGGCGCTGGTCGAGCAGGTCGATGACTTCGCGCAGGTTGCGGTACAGCGGCTCCGGCGCGGAGATCAGCAAGGTGTTGGTGGTGGCGTCGGCCTGGATGGTCACGCCGCCGGCGCTGAAGGCGACGTTCTGTTCGCTGGCCTGGCCGCCGGCGGTGCCGCTGCCGCTGTCGGCGCTGCTGCCCTGGGCATAGCCGCCCCCGTTGCCGGAACCGCTGCCCGTGGTGGTGCTGCCGGTGGTGGTCTGCGTGCCGTTCTGGCTGGTCTGCCCGCCGCCGTTGGCCGTGCTGCCCATGGCGCTGAGCACCGACCGGGCGCCGTCGCCGGTGCCGCTGTCGCTTTCGCCCGTGAGCAGGCCGCGCAGGGCCTGGGCGAGCTTGCCGGCCTGGGCGTTGCGCAGGTACACCACGTGCAGGTTGCTGGGGTTGCTCTGGGCGTTGTCGAGCTTGTAGATCAGGTTGCGCGCCAGCTCCGTACGTTCGGGGCTGCCGGCGCGGATGATGATGGTGTTGGAGCGCGGGTCGCCGATCACCGCGATCTTCTGGGTCGGATCGTTGCCCGGCGCGTCCAGCAGGTCGGCGACCATAGGCGCGATGTCGGCGGCGATGCCGTTCTGGATCTGCACCACGTCGGTGTCGATGGCGCTCGGGGTGTCGATGCCGGCGATCAACTGCGCCACGCGGTTGAGGTTTTCGGCGTAGTCGGTGACCACCACCGTGTTGTTGCCGGGATAGGCGTTGATCGGGTTGTTCGGCGAAACGATCGGGCGCAGCACCGGGATCAGGTTCACCGCGTTCTCGTACTGCAAGCGGAACGTGCGGGTGAGCATGCCGTTGCCGGCCGGTTTGTCGGCGCTGTAGATCGGCCCGCCGAGCAGCTTGGCGTCGGCCTCCGGCACCACCTGGGCGACGCCGCCGACGTCCACCACGCTGAAGCCCTGCATGCGCAGCGCCGCCAGCAGCATCTCGTAGGCCTGGCGGGCCGGCACCTGGCCTTCGGAAACCAGCGTGAGATTGCCCTTGACCCGCGGATCGACCAGGAACTGCTGGCCGGTGGAACGGGACAGCGCCCGCACCACGGCCTGGATGTCGGCCTCGACGAAGTTCAGGGTCACCGGTTGCTCGCCCAACGGATTGGCCGCAGCGACGGGCACCGGCACCGCCGCGCCGCTGCGGGCGCGCTCGGTGAGGTTGTGCAGTTGCTTGGGCGCCGGCCTGACCTGGGCCTGCATCCGCTCACGGTCCAGCACCGCGTCGCCGCTGCGCTGGGTGTTGGCCAAGGGCCGGCCGAGTTCGCTGTCCACCAGCAACGGCGGCTGATTCTGCGGGGCGGTGTTGCTGCACGCGCCCAACGCCACCAACAGCATCGGCAACGCCTTGCGCGCCGGGTTGAAACCTGACCCCTTCATGAAGCTTCCTTAGCGCCCAGCGCCTGATCCATGCGTACGGTGCCTGACAGAGTGCCGGCGGTGTCATCGGTCGCGGCGGCCTCTGCGCGTTGCAGACGGGCCTCGACCACGTGCAGCGAAAACTGTTGCGGGCGGCTCAGCAGCCAGTCGAGCACGGCGTCCGCCGGGGCTGCGTCGAAGGTCAGTTGCCAGCCGCCGGACGGCACGGCCTGCAAGCGGAAATGGCCGGCCAGCCCGGCGGCCTGCAACCCGTGCTGCAGCGAAGATTCGAGGTCTTGCCCGGCGACCGGCGCACTGACCTCGCGCAACAGCACCTCCAGGGCTTCGGCCTGGGCCCGCAGCTTCGGCGTTTCGGCCTGCCAGTGGGCGATCTTCTTCAACGGCGGCTGAATCAGCGCGCCCCACACCAGCAGGGCCGCCAACGCGACGGCCATGCCGCTCACCATGCGTTTCTCCCGCAGGGCCAGCGGCTGCCAGCGCGCCTGCACCTGCCGGGCGACGCGCTGCCAGGCGGCCCGGCCATTGGCCAATGTCACCTTATTCATCTTCCGCTCCGCTGTTGTCGCCGTCGTCGTCGCCTGCCGTGGAGAGGGCCTCGCCGGCCGGACGCAACGTCCAGCCGTCCGCGTCATGGCTGACGCTGATCCCGGCTTGGGCCAGCGTGTCCTGCCAGCCTTTGTCACTGCCGGCCCGGGCCTCGTCCAGCAGGCTCAATTGCAGGGCGCCGTCGACGAACGTCAGGCGCTGCACGCTGCCGGCCATGAACGGCATGCCGCTGCCCGCTTGCAGCACCAGCCGGCTAAAGGCCTGCCCCGGATCGTCCGCCGCCCCCTGCTGACGCGCCGCCAGTTGCTGACGGGCCTGTTGCAGCGGATTGAGGATCACCGGCAGTTCGGGAAAGGCCTGTTTCACCCGTTGCATCATCTGCGCCTTGAGCTGCTGGCCCTGGGCGGCTTCGCGGGCGGCGTACAGGTTCAGGCCGGTCACCCACACCGTCAGCGCCAGCACGGCGCAACCCAGCGCCCGCCCCCAGCCGCGCCGGTCCACCGGCTGCTGGAGGCCGGCATGCAGCCCCCAGGCCGGCAACGGTCCGCTGCAGCGCTGGCCGGACGGCAACGGCTGCGCGCCTTGCGGGGCATCGTCGCCGATCCAGTGCAGCGCCACGCCGGGTTCCGCCTGCTCCCCGTCATCGAGCAGCGGCTGGATCCGCGCCGTGTGCAGGCTGTCGCGCAGCAGCAGGTGCCCTTCGAACACACAACCGACCCCGCCGGCCATGACCGGCAAACCGTAGGCCACCGGGTACAGGCCCTTGAGGTGCAGCCCGGCCTGGCGCAGCAACCGCCCCAGCTGTTGCAGTTCCTGCCGCGCCAGCCACGCCACCGCCACCTGCCCGGCGTCATCCCGCGGACCGTGGGCCACGTGCATGGCGGCAACGTCGCCGAGCATCAGGGTCTGCGCCGCGCACTGGACGGCGGCGGCCATTTTGGCGTTCGGCAACGGCGGCAGATCGAGGCTGGCCAAGAGGCTGTCCACCGGGTGCAGGAAGCACACCAGCGGTGTCTTCGCCGGCAATTGCCCAAGACGCTGCACCTGCTGCCGGACCACCTGCCCCTGACGGTCGAGCCACACGCACGAAAGCTCGCTGTCCGGGCTCAGCTGCGCCAGCGGCGGCAGGCCCACGCGCACCGGCGTCATACGCCCACCCGCGACCAGATCACTTGCGGCAGACGGTCCTGGCTGCGGTGCAGCAACGCCTCGACGCTGACCCGACGCTGCTCGCGGCGGGCCTGGCCGCGCAGGCGGAACCAGTCGCTGGTGATGCCGACCTTGACGCTCGTGACCTCCAACTGCGGCAAGCGCAGACGGTTGACGAAGTCGCCGCGGTTGATGAACCAGCGCCCGGCGTCACGCTCATTGATCAACGCCTGCGCCCGCTCCAGCGACAGCCCCGGCACATACGCCGCCAGCACCGGTGCGGTGGCGGTGTTGCCGTTGACCCAGGTGTTGGCCGGAATCACCGTGAGGTAAGGCGCCAGCTTGCGGACGACAGCGTCGTCGACCCCATCGACACTGCGCAGGTCTTCCAGGCTGCGCAGCATCGGCAGGGCCGGCGGCTGCGGTTTGCGTGCGGCGCCGGGCGAAATGCCGCGGCCGCTGTCGAAGCCGTTATTCGCCATGGCCTTGTCCGCCAGGGCCGGGTTCAGCAGCCGCGGGTAGGATTCGATGACCCGCAGGGTGATGCGCCGGGCCAGTGCGTCATTGAGGCCGATCAGGGCGCACAGGCGCTGGAACGCCTCGACCTGGCCGTCATCGACCCGTTCGTTGGCCACCAGCGTGCGCAGGTTGAACTTGCCCTGCTCGTCTTCCAGCCGCCCTTCGAAACCGTAGGCGTTCAGCACCTGTGCCCAGGGCTGGTCGAGCCGGGTCAAGGGGTCGCGCTGACGGGCGTCCCAGAGCAATTGGCGGCTCAGTTCCAGGCCGCCGTTCAACAGCCAGCGCCCTTGCACCCGCAGTTGCTCGGCCTCCAGCGCACGGGTCGAGACGCTTTGGCGGGTAAGCATGCCGGCGGCGATCACCGCCACCACCGCCGCGATCAGCAGCGCACTGATGATCGCCATGCCCCGCTGGTTCGATGGGCTGTCCATGGCCGGCCCTACAGCTGCCAGGAGCCGATGTCGGCATTCACGCCCTCACCGTCCGGCTGGCCGTCGGCGCCGAGGGAGAAGATGTCGATCTCGCCGTTGGCGCCGGGGTTGAGGTACTGGTACGGGCGGCCCCACGGGTCGTTGGGCAGGCGCTCCAGGTACGAGCGCCAGTTGCTGTTCTTGGCGTCGGCGGGACGCTCCACCAGCACCTTCAGGCCCTGGTTCAGGGTCGGGTAGCTGCCGTGGTCGAGCCGGTACAGCTTGAGGGCCTGCATCAGCCCGCCGATGTCCTGCCGGGCCGCCGTGGCCCGTGCCTGATCCGGCCGGTCCAGCACCTTGGGCACCACCATGGCCGCCAGAATCCCGAGGATCACCACCACGACCATGATCTCGATCAAGGTGAAGCCCTGCTGCCGGCGCGGCATCCGTGGCGGTTGTTCAGGCTGTTTGCGCTGCGCGATATCCATCTCGTCATTCCCTGGCTAGATTCGATTCGACGCGCAGTGTTGCAAGAAGATATGTCAGAGATGTTGTGAATCCTCGGGAGTTTCGGTCTTCAAGCGGTCAAGCGCGGGGGTTAGCGTCAAGGGCTGCCCGACCGCCCGAGACCCCGATGCGCGCCCCCTCCCCGCAAGCTGGATTCACCCTGATCGAAGTGCTCGTAGCCCTGGCGATCATCGCCGTGGCCATGTCAGCCGCCGTGCGCGTGGCGGGGCTGATGACCCAGAGCAGCGGGATCTTGCGGGACCGCTCGATTGCGATGATTGCGGCGCAGGGGCGCATGGCCGAACTGCAGCTGGAGGGGCGGTTGCCGATGGGGATGAAGGCCGTGGAGTGCGATCAAGGGCGCTTGACGTTGCGCTGCGAGCAAATCATCGGCACCGCCGAGAACGGACGGCTGCTGAAGGTCGGCGTGCAGGTGTTCGACCGCAGCCAAGATGCGCCGCCGTTGGCCAAACTCGAAACATTGCTCACGCCACAGGAAAGACTTCCGCAGTAAATACACTCCCAAGCAGCAGGAAAACGCTCTCGGTTCATCAGGTGCCTGAGACCTATGCGCACACAAAATCCTGTGGGAGCCAGCCTGCTGGCGATAGAGGACGAGCAGACACGAGAAACAGCGCATGTGCCATTGCCATCTCCGCCGACCCGGCTCCCACAGATTTCAGCTTCCTACACAATATCTGTGATCAACATAAATCCCTGTGGGAGCGAGCTTGCTCGCGAAGGCGCCAGAATTGACACCCGCTTAATCAGCAGTTGATCCCGAGGTCTGCCTCACTCCGGCAATTGCAAATTATCCAACGCCCGATTCACCGCCAACTCCCCTAGCATGATCAACTGCGCAATCCCCAACAACGCCCGACGCTGCGCAGCTGGCACCAGACTGGCGAAATTTTGGGCAATGGTTTGGGCCGAAGCGAGTGTTTCACTGGCATCAATCAGCAATTCTTCGTTTTTGTTGTCCGCTGTCACGGCATACATCCCGCGGGTTCTACGTGGGGACGGCGTGGAGCCGGGCGGACAGAGGTAATGGTCGAGCGCGCGGTCGGCGGCTTCGTGGAGTTTTCTGGAATCGATGGATTCGTAGGGGGAAACCGAGTCGGTTTCAGGCGGGTTGGGTGTTGGTTTGATCATGGTGAAGCTCCATCTTTATACCTGGTGGAACCACCAACACCCGTCGCTAAACAGGTAAGGGTGGCAGCTGTACGCGGGTTAGCGAACCGAGAGGTATAAGACCCGGCAGACCCGAAGGTCTCCCACGCACAGCCACCATATCGTCATCGCAAAAGTCTGCGACAAACTGGAGCGTCGTTGAACTCATACCTGGTCGGGTCGCTAAACCCGGTCGCTGGGTTGCCAGCGACCCATAGACGATAAAGACCAGGTACAAAGCGCACAAGCCGGCGGATTCTGGCGTAGCTGTAGGCAACGGCGCAAGGGTGTGTAGCCTGAGAGAGTGTCTGGAGATGTCCTTTTAAACCTTGGTGCTTATCGTGACCTTACTGCGGCACCTCCATGAGGTGGGGAGGCTGGCCAGATGAGCCTCAGATTTATTTTCTTGAAATAAATCAGTCCCCTTTTTCGAATTCATGTGGTTTGCCTTGTCTCAACTCGGTATTGCATTTGTCGAGGCCTCCATTTTGCCACTATCCTAGGTGCACGACCAAGGTTGGAACGGAGTGCTAGCATGGAAGACAGAGAGCAACTATACGCATTGCTGGCTCAGAAAGACTGGGAGGCAATTGGTAAAGTCATCTACAAGAACAAGAAGACCAAGACGCAAGATCCCTTCTTGAACCAAGTCACTGAGTATTTTGAAGCTGAATTTTTTACCTTCGCTGCATCTTTACCGGCAGCAGAGCGAACAAAGCAGTTTGAGTTCACTAACTTAATAATCGAACTCGGTCAGCACGGATTCAGCCAGAGCTTTGTGGATCGTTTTGTGGATGAGCGTCTGAAGCTGATGCAGGAAACGAAACACCACGCACTTCTTAACTATGCTCAGTCGTATCAGCATCGCCCACTAGCTAAGCAAATAATTAAGTCTTTTATGCAGACTAGTCCAGAAGCGGTCGCAGCAAGTCTCCACGAAAACATGAAAATCCGCGCTACAGAAGTAGTGGGTGGCAACGCAAAAACCATTCGACTATTCAAGTCCAGGCAGGAGGAAAACTTCTACGAGGCAGTACGTAGAGTTTTTCCAACCTATCACCCCTACCCAAATGTCGCTTTGAGTTGCGTCTTGGATTATCCGGCCATCAAGGACCAGCTATCTGAAAAGGCTAAATTATACTTTTTTTCAGGCGATCATAGATAGCGTCGTATTTGATGTCGGCAGCGGTTATGAGCCTAGATATTTTATAGAATTGGACAGTAGCTTTCATGATAGCGCTAGAACCCAGAACAATGATGAACTAAAGGACTCAATCTTCCGCGCCGCAAATGCAAAACTAATTCGCATCCGGCCTTTACACACCAAGGCATCATCGATTGCAGAGTTTGAAAAACTGGTACGCAAAATAATGCAACAATAAAAATATTAAAGAATCATTCTAAAAATCACAACATCACTCCTCTAACCACCATTAATAAGGAAACAAAGTGACAGCCGACGAAATCATTTTGCTAGAAAGAGCAAACAAACTACCAGACTTTGCATTGATCAAGAAACTTGCTACAGCGCTTTGGCGACAAGACTCTACAGGCCATGGAGCAGCCATAATGCTGGGAGCAGGATTTACTCGCTGCGCAGCTCAAAGTGGTGATATATCAAAGGCTCCACCACTGTGGCTCGATCTTTCAAAAAAATTGGCGGAGGAGTTAGATCCATCGAACATGGATCTCCCTTATTCCGACCCACTTCGCTTAGCAGAGGAATATCGTGCCCACTTTGGACATCAAACTATGATCGACCTACTTAGGGGCGAAATCAATGACGCTTCTTGGTCACCAGGCGAACTCCACAAAACTGTTTTAAGCTTTCCGTGGACTGATGTATTAACAACAAACTGGGATACTTTGCTAGAACGCACTGCAACTAGCATACACACGCCAATTTATAATATCGTCACAAAGCCGTCAGATCTTTCTTATTTCCGCGCCCCTAGAATCGTTAAACTACACGGGACCATAGATACTACTGAAGATTTAATCTTCACTCAAGAAGACTATAGAAAATACCCGCAGACGCACGCAGCATTTGTGAACCTTTCCAGGCAGATATTTATTGAAAATGAGCTATGCCTTCTGGGGTTTTCCGGAGAAGACCCGAACTTTTTACAGTGGGCAGGATGGGTAAGAGACAACCTTACAAAAAACGCACACAAAATATACTTAATAGGCGCTTTAAAATTAACTCCAGCCAAGCGAAAATACCTTGAGTCATTAAATGTTGCTCCAATAGATCTATGGGGGCTCGTTGATGACTACGACGATCATAACCTTAAACACATAAAAGCTACTGAAGCTTTCTTTTTACTGCTAACCTCACTAAAGCCTAAAGACCCCTCGAATTGGCGCCCTACCCACCTAGAAGGAACAGCGACTCCTGAGCAAATCATAAATACATTAAAAACAGATAGAAAATCATATCCGGGCTGGCTCGTTTGCCCACACGCAATTCGATGGGATATACAAACGCAGCTATCCGGAATCCAAATATCACCCGACTACTTCAACAACATTCCAAAAGAGCAGAAAGAGTCTCTCCTATATGAAATTTGCTGGCAGCACAGCAAAACCTATGAAATTCTGCCTGATTGGCTCGTATCAGAACTCATACAAATCTCCGACCCTGCAACCAGATGTTCTCTTACTATTAAACAACAATTAGAAATCGCGCTTCTAATCCTAAAAAACAGCCGATGGCACACTTACACGTTAGCGGAGGAGAAATCAGCTTCCAACATAGCTACAACCTCACTACTGCAGAACCTACAACATTATCCAGAAGCCTCCAACGAAATCAACTACCACCTCGCTCTGATTTCGCGCGACAGCTTTGACTATTGGGAACTAGAAAAACTTGTAGACAAAATCGACGAGAGAGATCCAATCTGGAAAATAAAGAAAGCTTCTCTATTAGGAGAACTTGGAAGATTTGACGAAGGGGAAAACCTGATATCATCTGCATTCGCTGAACTTCAAGATCACCATCGCAAAGATAGAAAGTCAATCTATGTCTTTTCCAGACTAGCTTGGGCCCACTTTATCATCCAAGGCGTGCACTCAAACTATTCGACAACTACTGAAAACACTTCATCACAATACAAAAAATGGAAATGCGACCCCTGGAACCACCTAGATCATATTGATGCCCGAGTAAGAAAAAGCCTTGAAACGCACCACCAACAGAAGATAGAGGCGCTTTTCAAACCTGGTAGTTACAAAGACAACGCTAATCAAATCATATTTAGCAACGAAATACATCTGGTGCTATTAGTCGACGGAATAACCCGAGAAACAGGCCTCCCAATAAGATGGGACAACATTAACTTCATAAAAAACGCCATAGAAAACATCACCCTATTAGACAGCGTAGGCTTTAGGGAAAAACTCACACTTTCCATCCTAACCTCCAATTATGAAAAATCAAAATCTATAAAATCAAACTTCTCCAGAATAAAAATCGCCTGCATAGAAGAAGATGAAATAAACATCGCTATAAGTCATTGCTTCGAAGCGATAAATTACTGGCGAGAAAAACACAACACAAAAACACCAGAATACAAAAGATACTGCGTAGAAAAGCTGCGTGTATTCATTGAGATTTTCAGCCGACTCTTGATACGAGCAAGCCCAGAGATGGCTAAAAATATGTTTGTGATGGCAACCGAGATGGGGCAAGAAAATTATTCAAAGCATCCTTGGATTCACGAGCCTTTAAAGAACCTACTAAACAACTCATTGCTCAGCATTCCACCTGACCAGCATGGAGAAGTTTTGCTGCACTCCCTGAAATTTCCATTACCTAACGTAAAGTTACACTTGGATGCTCCAAATCCAATCGTAGAAAACCCGGGAACAAGATCCAAGACCTCAGAATACGATCAAATAATTTCTGACTTAATTCGAACCGTTTCACTCACATCAAATCCCTCTCGACCGCTCATAAGCAACCCATTGTCTGGCGTTCCTGAAAACGCAACAACCGAAGTAAATAATATACCAAAGAGGCCATTAAATAGCACATCCGCACTTAGCAGGCTATTACCTTTGGTAATCAACAAGTTTACTACAGATCTAGAAAATCAAAAACTATCGGAAGCTTTATACGGACAAAATTTTGATTACACCTCCCTCCCAAGTTCAGATTTTTACCCTCACGTATTCATGAGCATCCCTACTGAGGATCCAGAAAAGCTCGCCTCCTTAATATCCAACACATTATTCAACAATATAAGCAACACGAACCCGATGCATCTGCAAGCAATAATTTATGCAGCGAAAAATAATAAAAATAAATTCTTCCCTTCCGTATCTCAAGCTATAGAGCACTTTGAGAAACTCACTCAATGGTGCCCTCCTGACAAATCAGAGATCTTATTTGCAAATGATCAGAATTACATCGGAGCGTTAATAGGTCAAGCTCTCGCGTACTCGATTGTGCCAGCTTTACCCGCTGATGAACTAACACCAGAAAGATATGAAAAAATCAGAAATTTCCTGCATGTAGTAGATCTTCCTTCAATCGTGTTTTCCATGGTGTTTTTTGTAAAAAATGACGAAGCCATAGAAATTGAAGTTAGCAAATTAATACGGCGCTTCTTACAAGGAAAAAAACAAGATAATATAATTTACGCTACGCTGGCCGCCTTTAAACTTAGAGAGCTTTCCGACTCAACCCATGCAAAATCGTTAATATCTAGAATAATTTACCTGGTTGAATCCGGACGAAAAACGGGGCTATCCTACATATTAAGAATATTAAATGACTCGAGCATTGAAACATCATTAAGCGATGAAGACTTCGAAATTCTAAGCGACAGCCTCCAAGCGATCTACGAAGAATCGAAATATGAAGACATAGACCCCAACAGTTCCGAAGCCATAGACGCCTCAGTAATACGATCAGAGTGTGTAAAATTGGCAAAAAAAATAACCATACTCAGGGATGGCAACTATCAACATCTAGAAACCTTGATCAAAGACTCTCTTCACGACCCACTTCCAGAGGTTAGGTTCTCATCTCTTATCAATTATAATCCGACGCACTAATCAACCTCAAAAAGCGTGACTAAAAGGTCACGCTTCTTTCAAAGAGTAATTCCTAAGTTCTCTCAGCGCTGTTTTTTGTCATACACGCTTTTTCAGCCGAATTTTCACACCAAACAGGAAACGAACACAATAATCTTTACTTGGCCATTCTCCTTTTACCTTGAGGCGATTGGCCTATTAATTGAGAAAGCACATAACGTTAATTGAAACGACAAAGAAACTCCCCCCCCACAACTCACGGTCTAACCAACCTAGGCATCTCCACCTCCTCCCCCAACCTCTCCACCCCCAGCCTTACCCTCTCCCCACCCTGCTCAATCACCACCCCATCCCCCTCCACCGCCACCAACCTCACCCCAGGACTCACCCGCTCGCCTTGCAGGAAGCTCTGCGGCGGTCCGTCGTTGAGGCTGAGGATCGCCACCGCGCCGCGGCTGCCGGCCATCACGCCGCTGACTTTGATCTGCACCGGCGCCGTGTGGTCGGCAAACCATTGCAGCGCCGGGCTGTCGCTGCGGGCGGCGAGCAGTTGCGGGGCGGCGGCCGGGGTGTGCGATTCGGCGGGGGTCAGCAGCAGCGACGACCACGTCGCGATGCCCACCAGCGCCGCCAGCAGCGCCAGGGCTTGCGCCATCTGCGGCGGGGAAACGCGTGCGGTGAAGTTCATGGGTTCAATCTCCTTTCAATCCCGACCGTCAGACTACCCGGCAATTCTCACGGTTTTATTTCACACGCCTTACATGTTGGCCGTGCAGGATGGTTTTTTGGGACGGGGCTGGACGCAAAGGAGTGCGCATTCGATGAACCGGTTCAAGCAACAGGGCTTCACCCTGATCGAGCTGATGGTGGTGCTGGTGATCATCGGCATCGCTAGCGCGGCGATCAGCCTGAGCATCCGTCCCGACCCGCTGCAACTGCTGCGCAAGGACTCCGAGCGCGTGGCGCAATTGCTCCAGGTGGCCCAGGCCGAAGCCCGCGCCGACGGCCGGCCGATCGCCTGGCTGAGCGACGCCAAGGGCTTCCGCTTCAGCCGGCGCAGCGACAGCGGCCAGGGGTTCGACCATTTCGAGCGGGATCCGCAATTGCGCCCGCGCCCTTGGCAGAGCCCCAAGCTTGATGTGCGGGTGGAGCCGAAGCAGAAAGTGGTGCTCAACGCCGAATGGATCAATCCGCCCCTGCAATTGACCCTGTCCGACGGGCTCAACCGCCTGAGCGTGCTGCGCGATGCCGCCGGCCGGATCAGCGTGCAATGAAGCGCCAGCAAGGTTTCACCCTGATCGAAGTGATGGTGGCGATCCTGCTGATGGCGGTGGTCAGTCTGATTGCCTGGAAGGGGCTGGACAGTGTCACGCGCGCAGACAGCCATTTGCAGGCCAGCGGTGAGCAGAGCGACAGCCTGCTGCGGGCGCTGAACCAGTTGCAGCGTGACGTCGAGCTGCGCGCCGGGATCGAGCTCAGCGAACCGAAACGTGCCGGCGAAGAGGACGAACCCGACACCGCCCCGCCCGCGCTCACCGTGCGCGGCAGCGACAGCCAAGGCTTTCGGCTGGACATCATCCGCACCGCCGCCGACCGGCCCGGCGCCCTGCAGCGGGTGCGCTGGTGGCTCAAGGGCGACACCCTGTACCGCGCCGCCGCCCCGGCTCGCAGCCGCTATCCGCTGCCGGCGCCGACCTCGGGGGTGGCGGTGCTCACGGATGTCAGCGAAGCGCAGGTGCGGGTCTGGGATCCGGACAAGGGCTGGCGCCAACTGAGCGGCAACCGCAAGGAAGACCCGCCGGGCCTGGAACTGCGCCTGACCCGCCAGACCCCGCAAGGCCCCGAGCACTACCGCCAGGTCATCGGCCCGCTGCTGTGATCGCCCTGATCCTGTGTTGCCTGACCCACCGCCATCGCGGGCAAGCCCGCTCCCACAGGTTTCTCAGGTGCCCGCAAAATCCAGGCACACCACAAAAACCTGTGGGAGCTTGCCTGCAAACGATGAGGCCGGCACTGCTGGCATCTAAACCGCCAGCCATGCGGTCAGCTGAAAACGACGACCCCGCCCGGCAGTTCGGTGCAATTGACGCCATAGGCGTCGCGGATCAGCAAGGCGACGCCGGCCAGTTGGTCAAGGCTGAAGCGGGCCTGCACCCGGCGCTGGCCCAGTTCGCGGTTGAGCAGCACCAGCATGCCGGGGCGGTAGCGGTTGATCTCGTCGATCATCTGGCTCAGGGTCACGCCGTTGAACACCAGCACCTGGTGCCGCCAGTTCATCACCGCGGCGATGTCGACGCTCTGCACGCTGCCCACTTGCTGCGCGTCCCAGGTCAATTGCTGGCCCGGTTCCAGGCGCACGCTGCGGCCTTGCAGGTCCACCTCCAGCGCACCGTCGAGGCACGTCACGCACACCTGCCGGTCGAGGTTGCGCAGGTTGAAGCGCGCCTGGCTGGTCCGCAGCCAGCCGCTGCCCGCCTGCATCGCCAACGGCCGGCGCGCGGTCTGCACTTCGACTTCGCCGCTGAGCAGTTCGAAGCCTTGCGCACCGCCTTCCACGGCGCGCTGGTTGATGCGGGTCTGGGTGTTGAGCTCCAGGCTCAGGCCGTCGGCCGGTTCGAACCGGCGCTGCTCGCCGACCTCGGTGATGTAGTCGGCCCCAAGCCCCGAGAAACCGCCGGGCACCGTGCCGCGCACCAGCAGGAACGCCGCCGACGCCGCAATGGCGCCGCCCAGGAACGCCCGCCGGCCGAAGCGCCGGGGAGCCCGCAAGCCCTCAGCCGCCGGTTGCAGCAGATGCCACAGGGCCTTGCAGTCCTCGAAGGCGCGGGCGTGTTCGGGGCTTTGCGCGCACCACTGGCGCAGGGCCCGGGCATCGGCGACCGTGGCCCGACCCGAGGTCAGCAGGATCAGCCAGTCGCGGGCTTCGCTCTGCAGACGTTCGCAGGCCTTGGGCGCGGCAGGTGTCAGACGGAGGATATTCAAACGCACAGTTACTCGACGGGTTGATCGGGACGCCCGGATCGGCGCTCTACTTTCAAGACGGTTTTCCGGCCCCGCGACCGAACCGCTGAAACACTTTTCTTTCCAGTTTCGCCGCACAGTGCCCCAGCGCAGCCTTGATTTCCTTCTCGACCATGCGCGTGGAGATGCCGAAGCGCTGGGAAATCTCCAGGTGCGGCGCCTCTTCCAGGCGGGCGGCGATGAAGATCCGCCGGCGCCGCGCCGGCAGTTCGTACAGGGCGCTGAGCAGCGACTGGATTTCCTTTTGCCCGCCCACCACCCGCGCCGGGTCGAGGGCTTCGTCGCCGATCTGCAGCAGCTCTTCGACCTCGCTGCCGGTGAGCAGCCGGGCGTCGGCCTGGCGGCGGTCGGCGGCGATGTTCAGCGCCATGCGGTACAGGTAGGCGTTGGGCCGCAGAAGATCCGGCGGAGGCTCCATGCGGTCCACCCGCAGGTAGGTCTCGTGCAGCACGTCGTTGGCCAGGTCCTCGGAGCCGAGACGACGGCGCAGGCGCACCCGGAAGTCGTCGTAGGACGTCAGGAACAACTGGAGCATCGAACCTTGTCCGGCGTCTTTCATCCCCCGGAGACTCCTTCCCATCTGGTGCAGTCCATGCGTTTCCCTGTGTTTTTCTTGTCCATGGTTTCCGGCAACAGCAGCAGCGTGACCGGCTGACGCAAAGCCCCGGGCGTCGGGCGCTCGATGCTCAAGCGTTGAAAACTGTCCACCAGCGCTGCGTCCCGCCGGTCGTCGCCGGTGGAGGTCAGCAGCCGGTGGTGCTGCACCACCCCGTCGCGGCCGATCCACAACTGCAGCACCGCGCGGTAACTGCCCGGGCGGGTGAGCGGCGAACGGCACAGCGTGCGTTCGATGGCCGCCTGCACCGCCGTCGCGTAGCTGCGGTTGACCGCGCTGGGCGCCGCCGGTGCGTACCGGGCCGGGCCCTGTGTCTCTTCGACCTGCGCCACCTGCAAGGTGAACGCATCGGCGCGGGCGTACTTGGCCATCAGGCCGCTGCCGCCGAGCATGTGGCGCAAGGCGTCGGCCGCGGTGAACTCACCGTCCACCGCCGACGAACGCCGGCCCCGGCTCAACTGGCTGTCCACCAGCACCGCCATGCCCGTGGCCCGGCTGAACCTGTCGAGGGCCGAGGCCAGATCCTGGGCCGGGATGTGCAGCGTCATGCGCAGCGGTTCGGCCTTCGCCCCCAGCGCCATGAGGCCCAGCAACAGGCCCAGACAGGCCTGGCGCAAAGGCGCTGAACGCACAAAACCGCCCTTGGCATGGCCTCGCTGCACGGCTGACGCACCCCTGAAAACCGTCATCCTGAGGGCTGTTTATGAATCTGGTGTGACGGACGGTGCAAAAAAACCATCACGGGATCGCCGGCGGCCTTGCAGTAGACTCAAGCACCAGAGCGGCCCGTCGGGCCGGCCAGGAGGCCAGCATGAAATCACTGTGGAACATCATTCTGGGCGGATGCCTGCTCACCGCCTTCGGCGCCGCGCAGGCCGAGCAGCCGCCGGGCTGCATCGACGTGACGGTCGGCGGCTACAAGGCGCCGAACTACGATTGCCTGAGCCAGCAGATGGGCAACAACCCCGAAGGCGCCAAGGCGGCGCAAAAGAACCGCGAGGCGATGAACGTGCCGGTCTACAAGCGGCCGCCGAACCAGGTGGGCCTGGCGACACCGGCCGCCACCGCCACGCGGATGGGCAACGCTTTCGGCAACTCAGTCAAGCCGCAGCGGCCACAGGGCCAATGAACCCAGGTCCTGTGGCGAGGGCGCAGGCTCGCTCCGGCGTACGAGGCAGCCCCGCGCATTCCCGGATCACTCGCTGGGCTCCTGGCGGAAACTCACCGCCAACCGGTTCCAGCTGCTGATGGTGCTGATGGCCATGGTCAGGTCCACCAGCTCGCCTTCTTCAAACTGCTCCCGCGCCTGCCGGTAGACGGCATCCGTCACCTGGCCTTCGGACAGCAGCGTCACCGCTTCGGCCCAGGCCAGCGCCGCCCGTTCGCGCAGGCTGAAGAAGCCGCTGTCGCGCCACACCGCCACCGCGTACAGGCGCCGCTCGCTCTCCCCGGCCCGCCGGGCCTCCACCGAATGCAGGTCGGTGCAGAACGCGCAGCCGTTGAGCTGCGAGGCGCGGATTTTGATCAGGTGCAGCAGCGGCGCCTCGATGCTCAGGCTGCCGGTCAGCGCCTCCAGGGCGATCATCGCTTTCATCGCTTTGGGCGAAGCGTTGTAGTAATCCAGGCGCGGGGACATGGCGCGGTCTCGGGAAACGGAAGTGACCTTCACGTTAAAGGCTGGCGCCCTGGCGAAACAGCGCCAATTGTGCGGAAAGCCAGCACACCATTGAGGCCTTGCGGTGCCTTGACTGACGCTATCGCCAGCAGGCTGGCGATGGCGGTGGCGGTGGCGGTGGGTCAGCCAACACAGGGGTCGGCGATGCCCGCGATGGCGCCAGTCAGGCCACCACCGAGAGCAGACCAATTCCGGCTATTTGCGCTGCGCAACTTCTGCCCGTCCGGCAACGGAGTTAATCTGGCGGGCACGTCTTTCGCACCACCCGCAACCGGAGCCCTGTCGGTATGGAACTTCATGTCGTGATCAACGGCCGCAAGGATCTGGCCGGTCAGTTGTACCAGCAACTGCGCGGCGCCATCGAGTCCGGGCGCCTGGCCGCCGGCACGCAGTTGCCCCCCAGCCGCCTGCTGGCCGAGCAGTTGGGGATTTCGCGCAAGACCATCTCCGACACCTATGCGCAGCTGACCTACGAAAACTTCCTCACTGGCGTGATCGGCAAAGGTACCTACGTCAACGCCCGTCCCGCCGCCGTGCAGCGCAAGCAAAGCGCTGCGGAACTGGCCGGCGCCGAGGTCGTCGAGCGTTGGCGCAGCCTGCCGGTGTTCCTGCGCCACCCGACGCTGGAAGGCTCGCTGCGCTACGACTTCATCGGCGGCGCCACCGGCAAGGGCCAGTTTCCCCAGGACGACTGGCGCCGTTGCGTCGCCCACGCCATGCGGCAGATGGCGACCTCCAAAGGCTTCTACAGCCTGCCCGAAGGCTTGCCGGCGCTGCGCAACGCGATTGCCCGGCACATTGCGTTTTCCCGCGGGGTGAACTGCCAGGACGAGGACGTGGTGGTGTGCAACGGCGCCCAGCAGGCCCTGGACCTGATCGCCCGGGTGCTGCTGCAGCCCGGCAGCGTCGTGGCGATGGAAGACCCCGGCTATCCGCCCGCCCGCCTGCTGTTCGGCACCCACGGCGCCACGGTGGTCGGCGTGCCGGTGGATGCCGAGGGCATTCAGGTCGAGCACATTCCCGACGGCACCCGGCTGATCTACGTGACGCCGTCGCACCAGTTCCCGCTGGGCATGCCGATGAGCCAGGCCCGGCGCGAGGCGCTGCTGGAGCGGGCCCACTCGCTGGGCGCCATCGTCATCGAGGACGACTACGACAGCGAATTCCGCTACGAAGGCCGGCCCACGGATTCTCTGCACAACCTCGACCGGCGCGGCCTCGTCGCCTATGTGGGCACCTTCTCCAAAACCCTGCTGCCGGAACTGCGGATCGGCTACGCGATCCTGCCGCCGGCGATCCTCGAAGCGGTGATCCGCGCCAAGCAGCTCACCGACCTGCACGCCTCCACCCTGCCGCAATGGGCCCTGGCCAAGTTCATCGCCGAGGGCTGCCTGCTCAAGCACATCCGCCGCTGCCACACCGTCTACGCCCAGCGCCGGGAGCGGATCCTGACGCGCATGGCCACCGACCTGTCGCCGTGGCTGGAGGCGGTGCCGCCCAGCGCCGGGTTCCACATGGCGGTGTTCTGCAAGGTGCCGCTGGACCTGCCGCTGATCATCGAGCTGGCGAAAAAGGTCGAGGTCGGGTTGTACGCGATCAACGGTTTCTACTATCAGCAAGCGCCCCGCGACGGCCTGTACTTCGGCTTCGGCGCCATCGAGACCCTGGACATCGACATCGCCCTGGACCGGCTGCGCGATCTCTTGCAGCAAGTGGCCTGAGGGATTGGTCTAACCGATTAACCGCCGATTGGTTATTGGTGATCCCGGGAGGCAGGCCTATCCTGCACAGGCCTTATCCCTCAATGGGCGGATGCGTCCGAACCGGTACAGGAGTGCGAGCCATGTCCAACCCCGTGATCAACACCGTCCAGGTACAGGCCGCCGCCGGCCGCTCGGAAGAGCTGGGCAGGCAGTTGCAGAAGATCGTCGAGACCCTGCGTGAAGCGCCGGGCTGCGACGCCTACATGGTCGACCGCTGCCCCGAGGACAGCCAGCGCTGGACGGTCAGCGCCCATTGGCAATCGGAAGCGGCCATGCAGGCGCACTTCAACCGCCCCGAAGCCCAGGGCTTCATCGACCTGATCGACAGCCGGCTGGCCAACAGCGTGGACTTCAACTCTTTTCCCATCGTCTAGCCCTGCAGCGCAGCCTCTGTGGCGAGGGAGCGTGCTCCCTCGCCACTGGGGCAAGTTGCGCCAACACGTTTCGGGGTCGGCGATTGGTCTCCCGATCTTCCCGAACATTGGCCGTTTGATCGGACCGCCGCGCCGACTACTGTGATCACCGACACCCACACTCCACAGGTGATGCCCATGAAAGCCCTGCACGTGTTTACCGCCCTCGCCCTGCTGGCCGCAGGTCCTGCCTTTGCCCATGGCACGGACGAACCTTCCGAGAAGGTCACCGTCCTGCAGGATCAGATGCTCAAGAACGCTCCGGGCAAGAAAGCCCTGATGATCGAGGTCGACTACAAACCCGGTCAGTCTTCCATTGCCCACCGGCACGAGGGCACCGCCATGGCCTACGTGCTGGAAGGCGAGATCGTGTCCCAGGTCAAGGGCGAACAACCGGTCACCTACAAGAAGGGCCAGTACTGGTACGAACCGGCCGGCTCCGAACACCTGGTGTCGAAAAACGCCAGCAAGTCCAAGCCGGCGAAGTTGCTGGTGTTCATGGTGTTGGCCCCGGACGAGAAAGTGCTGATCCCCCTGGAAAACTGATCGCTGTTGCGCCAGCCATAAATAAAAAGGCTCAAATCGTCGATTTGAGCCTTTTTATTTCCCGTGGCAATGACTCCGCCTTACTTAAAGCAAACAAGACTATTGGCCACCCGATAACTTCGCCGATGGGTCGTTTCAACTTTCCGATGCGGGTTTAGTCTGGTTCAACTGCCGTTCAGCGCGGCAACTTTAAACTCTTCGAACCGAAGTTGTTTCACGGGAGAACCACCATGAAACTTGCGTTTGCCGCCACTTTAACGATCTCGGTACTGGCCCTCTCCGCTTGCTCGGTGCCCACCGCACCGCCCTCGGCATCATCGCTCGACACGCTGTTCACCCACCCCGTGGGCCGCAGCGGCGCCACCCGGGTGCCCAGCGGCGCCGACGTGTCCCTCGGCATCGTCTACAGCCCGGGCACCCAGACCAACCGCCAATACCTGCGCGACTACCAGGCCAACGCCGGCACCGGCTTCGGCCAGAGCCTGCTGGTGCAGCCGATCCACGACGCCTACGTCGCCACCTCCAAACCGGACATGGCCGTGGACTGGATGACCGCTTCGCTCAAACGCCGTTTCGGCTCGGTGACGGTCTACCCGGACATGCAGAGCCTGCGGGCGGCCAGGCCGGACGTGACGGCGATCATCGAGACCCGCAGCCAACTGATCACCTCGCGCAGTTCCGACATCCGTTCCGACGCCAGTGCCGACTTCTATGATGCGAAGTTCAACTACATCGGCACGGCCAAAGGCACCGATGCCAAGGCCTTGAGTCCGTTGTGGGCCGACTACAAGCGCACCGACGATATCGTCGCGGATATCCGTGAACAGCAGGAAGTTCAAGTGCGGGCGTTGCAAAAGTTCGACCGGTCGCTCAGCAACTTGCTGGGCGGTGCGGCGGACAGTGTGTCGATGCTGGATACACGCCAGGCTCAAAAGTTGTACTGATTTCGCAGGCCTCATCGCCAGCAGGCTGGCGATGAGGCCCTATCAGGCGACACCCATCATGCAGGCATGAAAAAGCCCCGCCTCTTGCGAGAGCGGGGCTTTCTCATTCAGCTACGGCTCAGGCCGGTTCCAGCTCGGCGTTGCGGGCCGAGGCGGCCGGGGCGACCGTCTGGCCGCTCAGCGCCACGTCCAGCAGTTCGCGGTTGGCCACCGCATACATGGCGTAGTCGGTGCCGCTGGCGGCACGGATTTCCACCAGCATGGCGCGCCAGCGTTCGATCATGGCTTCGTGCTGTTCCATCCACAGCGCCAGGCGGGTTTCCACCTCCTGGGAGCCGTCGCCCTGTTGCAGGACGGAGATGGTGATCGCACGCTGCTGCCAGTCGACGTCGTCGCGGAACGCTTCGCGGGCCAGGGCCTGCCAGTTGTTCTCGACCGGCAAGGCGCTGATCTGCTGCATGTACCAGGTGATGTCCAGCGCGCTGCCCACGGCGAAGTAGGCCTTGGCCACCTCTGCCGGGTTCTGGCCGGTCACGTCGGAAGCCTCGATGATCGGCAGCAGGGTGTACAGGTGCGAGGTCCCCGCCACCATGCGCGCCAGCAGCTCCGGCACACCGGCCTGGACGTAGGCCTGGTAACGGGCCTGCCAGGTCTCGCGGATTTCGCCGCTGAGCAGTTCGTCGAGCTTGAGGCCCAGCTCCTTCAGGTGCGGACCGAAATGCGCGACGTCACGGGCAGCGTTCTGCTCGTTGCGCCGGGCACGCAGGAACCAGCGGGTGGCGCGGCGGCCCAGGCGCATCAGCTCGTCCATCAGCTCCAGCTGCACTTCGGCAGGCACCTGGTAGTCCAGCGCTTCGATCTGACGGAACCAGTGCGGGAGGTGGAAGATGTCCCGCACGATCACGTAGGCGCCGGCCACGTTCGCCGGGCTCATGCCGGTGGACTCCTTGAGCCGCTGAACGAAGGTGATGCCCATGTGGTTGACCAGGTCGTTGGCGATCTGGGTGCTGACGATCTCGCGCTTGAGGCGGTGACGGCGCATGGCTTCGGAGAACTTGCTGACCAGGGTCGGCGGGAACGCCGTTTCCATGTCGCGGGTCAGGTAGTCGTCGTCCGGCACCAGCGAGTTGAGCAGTTGCTCCTTGAGGTCGATCTTGCTGTAGGAGATCAGCACCGACAGCTCCGGACGGGTCAGGCCCTGGCCTTCGGCCACGCGCTCGGCCAGTTGCTCTTCGGTCGGCAGGAACTCGATGGCGCGGTCCAGCTTGCCGCGGCCTTCCAGGTCGCCCATCAGACGCTTGTATTCGGCGATCCGCGCGTAGGCACGGCGGGCCGCCAGGGACAGGGCCTGGGTCTGCTTGTAGTTGTTGCCCAGCACCAGGCCGCCGACTTCGTCGGTCATGCTCGCCAGCAACTGGTTGCGTTGCTTGTCGGTCATGTCGCCGGCCTGAACCACTTCGTTCAGCAGGATCTTGATGTTCACTTCGTGGTCGGAGCAGTCCACACCGCCGGCGTTGTCGATGAAGTCGGTGTTGGAGCCGCCGCCGTTGAGGCCGAACTCGACACGGCCCAGCTGGGTCATGCCCAGGTTGCCGCCCTCGCCCACCACTTTGCAGCGCAGTTCGTTGCCGTTCACGCGCAGCGCGTCGTTGGCCTTGTCGCCGACGTCGGCATGGCTTTCGGTGCTGGCCTTGACGTAGGTGCCGATGCCGCCGTTCCACAGCAGATCCACCGGCGCCTTGAGCAAGGCGTTCAGCAGTTCGGTCGGGGTCAGCTTGTCGGCCTGGATGTCGAAGCGCTCTTTCATCTGCGGCGAGATGGCGATGCTCTTCGCGCTGCGCGAGAAGATGCCGCCGCCTTCGGACATGATGCTGGTGTCGTAGTCGGACCAGGCCGAACGCGGCAGGTCGAACATGCGCTGACGCTCGACGAAGCTGGTGGCAGGGTTCGGGTTCGGATCGATGAAGATGTGCATGTGGTTGAACGCGGCAACCAGTTGCAGCTTGTCGGACATCAACAGACCGTTGCCGAACACGTCGCCGGCCATGTCGCCGATGCCGACCACGGTGACGCTGTCTTCCTGGACATTGATGCCGCGCTCACGGAAGTGGCGCTGCACGCCGACCCACGCGCCCTTGGCGGTGATGCCCATCTTCTTGTGGTCGTAGCCGGCCGAACCGCCGGAGGCGAACGCGTCGCCCAGCCAGAAGCCGTAGTCGATGGCGATGCCGTTGGCGATGTCGGAGAAGGTCGCGGTGCCTTTGTCCGCCGCCACCACCAGGTACGGGTCATCGTCGTCATGGCGCACGACGTTGGCCGGCGGCACCAGTTTGCCGTCCTTCAGGTTGTCGGTGATGTCCAACAGGCCCGAGATGAAGATGCGGTAGCAGGCGATGCCCTCGGCCGCGATCTCATCACGGCTGCCGCCCAGCGGCAGGCGACGCGGCAGGAAGCCGCCCTTGGCGCCCACCGGCACGATGACCGAGTTCTTCACTTGCTGGGCTTTCACCAAGCCCAGGACTTCGGTACGGAAGTCTTCTTCGCGGTCGGACCAGCGCAGGCCGCCGCGGGCGACGTTGCCGAAGCGCAGGTGCACGCCTTCGACGCGCGGCGAGTAGACGAAGATCTCGAACTTCGGCACCGGCTTCGGCAGTTCAGGGATCAAGTGCGGGTTGAACTTGAAGCTGAAGTACGACTTGTTCTGGCCGTTGGCGTCGGTCTGGTAGAAGTTGGTGCGCAGGGTCGCTTTGATCAGGTCCAGGTAACGACGCAGAATGCGGTCTTCGTTGAGGACTTGAACGTCGTCCAGCGCGGTCAGGATCGCTTGCTCCAGACGCAGTTGCTTGTCGTCCAGATCATCGCTGCCCAGTTTGCGCGCCAGGTAGAAGCGGGTCTTGAACAACCGGGTCAGTTCGCGGGCGATGTCGGTGTGGTTGTTCAGGGTGCTGGCGATGTAGCCCAGGTCGAAGCCCAGACGGATCTGCTTCAGGTAGCGGGCGTAGGCACGCAGCAGCGCCACATCGCGCCACGGCAGGCCGGCGGTCAGCACCAGGCGGTTGAACGCATCGTTTTCGGCGTCGCCGCGCACGATGTGGACAAACGCGTCCTGCAGGGTGTCATTGAGCTGCTGGATGTCCAGGTCCATGCCTTCGGCCGCGGTGAACGCGAAGTCGTGGATCCAGAACTCGCGGCCGTTGTTGTGGCGCAAGCGGTACGGGAACTCGCCCAGCACGCGCAGGCCGAGGTTTTCCAGGATCGGCAGCACGTCGGACAGCGCCAGCGGGGTATCGGCGTGATACAGCTTGCAGTGCAGCTCGCGCGGGCCCGAGGCCAGCGGCTGGTAGAAGCTCATGGCCAGCGGCTTCTTCTCGCTCAGGTTGAGCAGGTGCTGCATGTCGACCACGGCCGAGTGCGCCGCGAAACGCTCGCGGTAACCGGCCGGGAAGCCTTTCGGGAAGTCCGCCAGCACGTTGGTGCCGTTGGCTTCGCCGAAGGTCTCCACGGTCAGCGCGGCGTAGTCGTCCTGCCAGCTGCGGCAGGCCTGGATGACTTCGTTCTCCAGTTGCAGCGGGTCGATGTCGATGCGGTTCTTCGGGTCGACGCGCAGGATCAGCTGCACGCGGGCCAGCACGGACTCGGAGAAGAACGTCCAGAACTCGCAGTCGGTGGCCTTCAGGCGCTCCATCAGCACGTGCTGGATCTTCTGGCGCACTTCGGTGGAATAGATGTCACGCGGCACGTAGGCCAGGCAGTAGCAGAAGCGGCCGTACGGATCCTTGCGCAGGAACACGCGGATCTTGTTGCGCTCCTGGATCTGCACGATCGACATCACGGTGCTGAACAGCTCGTCGACCGGGGTCTGGAACAGGTCGTCGCGCGGCAGCACTTCCAGCACCTGCGCCAGTTCCTTGCCCAGGTGGGCCTTGGACTGGAAGCCGGAGCGGCGCTCGATCTCCTCGACCTTGCGGCGGATGTACGGGATGGTGCGCACGCTTTCGCCGTACACCGAGGAGGTGTACAGGCCCATGAAGCGGCATTCCTTGATGACCTTGCCGTCGGCGTCGATCTCGCGGATCGACACGTAGTCCGGGTAGGCCGGACGGTGCACGCGGCTCGGGTGCGCGGCCTTGGCGAAGGTCAGCAGCTTGGGTTCGCGCAGGTAGTTGACGGCGTAGTCTTCGATGCGCAGGTCGTCATAGGTCATGCCGGTGCGCAGCAGCTTGGTCAGGCCCAGGAACGAGGCCGGGTCGTACTCGATGTGGCCGCCGTCGGCCTGGTCGGTGACCACGAACTCTTCGTAGCCGAGGAAGGTGAAGTGGTTGCCCACCAGCCATTCCAGGAAACTCTTGATCTCGGTCTTCTCGTCGCCGTCGACGGCGAATGCGCTGGTATCGAGCTTGGTGAGGATCTCCTGCACCTTGGCCTTCATCGGCTCGAAATCGGCGACCGCGACGCGGACCTCACCCAGGACCTGCTCCAGTTCCTTGGTCAGCACATTCAGCTCGGCCGCGTTGGCGCAGCGGTCGATTTCCAGGTACATCAGCGACTCGTGCTGCACGCCTTCGCCGGTGGTGCCCTTGGGCAGGATTTCCAGCAGCTCGCCTTTATCACCGCGACGCACGCTCAGCACGGTGGTCTGCAGGGTGTGGATGCTGTAGCCGCGGCGGTTCAGCTCGGTGCGCACCGAGTCCACCAGGAACGGCAGGTCGTGGTGCAGCACTTCGACCGCGGTGTGGGTCGACTGCCAGCCGTGACGTTCGTAATCGGGGTTGTAGACGCGAACCTGAGGTTGCGCGTGGTCGAAGCGCTCAAGCAGGCGCCATGCGGAAAGCGTACAGCCAGCGAGGTCGGAGAGGCGACGCTGGGTCAGCTCGTCCAGGGAAATGATGCCGAAGAATTGTTCAGAGAACAGCGCCACTTGTGGCAGTGCCTGTTCACTGATGTGCTGCGCCAGTGCCGCTTGCAGTTGGTGCTGGAAGTCGGCTTTGCTGGCTGCGGTGAAGAACGCCATCTGTGGTACTCCGCTTGGGCTTGTTATTGATGGAAAGCGTCACATGCTGCATGGCCCCCTATCGGGCCGTTCCGTCGCCCTGTTCCTGATTCTCGGGCAGAGGAAACAGGGTGACAGGTGGGTGAAGCTGGACGAGACACTCAGGTCACATTCACCTTCCATGGGATGGGCATCTGCAAAAACGACTGCCCCGCGCCCTCGGGCCGTCGGCAATGCCTTTACGGGTGCCCATCCGTTGCGCAGCTTAATGGCTGCGACAATGTGCCTGCTTGCAGCGCTGCGACATATTCGGTCATCGGCACGTAAACGGCGGCCTGCGCACCGGACAACACTAGCAGGGGATGGGCGCCCCGGCCCGTTGGGCGTCGTTTTTTTGCCGCACGCCCGTGCCAAAAATGACCGCGCCGGCGCGATTCGTTCCCCTGGGCGCTTCGTCCGGTTTCGGCCCGGATTCCCAGGCCCTGCCCCGCCCTGCCGACACCTGAAATAACCGATAAGAAACAACTCGTTAGTTGCAGATTATTCAGTCGCACAAATCTCAAAGAATTGCCCTACATCATTAACAGAACACTTTCCTACAAGCCGGTTTGTTGGAAACAAAGGGCAATGTTATCAATGGAAAGCCGGCAAACCATTTGTAAACAAACACGAAGCGCGTCTTCGCGACGCACTTCGCTTGCCCGACGGATCGGGCGTTCAACGCACAAGGAACAGGCACATGCCACAACTGGAAATACCCGGAATCATCACTTACGCCGACGGAACATGGGAAATCATCAACTTGAACCCGGACAAGGTCCGTGGAGACATCCGCAAGAACTACCCGCTGGGCAATCCGATGCACGGGTTCACCCTGGCCATCCAGAACGACTATCTGGCGCGCAAGCACAACCTTGAGCCCCACCTGCAAAACGAACTGGACGCCGTCGACGGCACCCATCCGCCCTTGCGCCACCACACACCGGACGAGTGGCTGGCGCGGACCGTCAACATCGTCAACGAACTGCTCTTTCGCAAGAACACCGAATACCAACAGCAGTTGAAGGCCACGCAGACGGCCAAGCAGCTCGGCAAGCTGCAGGCCACCTACAACGCGATGATCCTCAACGACCAGATCACCAGCCTGCAGAACCGCCAGTCTTCCCTGTACGCGGAAATCGCCCGCCGCCAGGCCGAAGCCCTGGCGCAGCAACAGGCGGCAGAAGCCGCGCGCCGCGCGGAGGAAGCCCAGCGCCAGGCAGAGGAACAGGCGAGGCAGGTCGCGGCGGAGCAGGCCCGGATCGCAGCCGAAGAACAAGCCAGGCAGATCGACGACTACAAGCGCGCCGTGGCCTTCGTCGCCGAAGCGAACAAATACATCCTGGAGAAATACGGCGAGAAACTGCATCAGGTGGTGCTGGACCTGCAGAAGGACATCTCAGGCAAGAAGGTCCGCAGCTACGGCGAGGCCATGCAGACGTTCGAAAAGGTGCGCAACAACCCCCATGCCAGGCTCAGCCCGCAGGACACCCGCGCCGTTGTCGATGCGCTGAATGCGCTGGATAAAGCGACCTACGTGGACAACGTCAACCGGTTGGCCAAAGGGTTTGGCGTGACCGGCAAAATCGTGCAGGCACATTCGGTGATCGAGAAGACGGTCATTGGTTTTCGGGATGGTGATTGGAAGCCGTTGTTGCTGGAGCTGGAAAGTATTGCCGCCGGAATCGGAGCTGGCGCAATACTGGCTGGCGCTATCGCAATGCGTGCCCCCGTTTTCGCAATCAGCATCCCTGGCATATTGATAGTTGGCCTGGTGATTGCCGCCGCAGCCGCCTATCTGGATGCCAAGACGGTAGAAAAAATAAACACAATCCTCCTTGCTGAACTAAACCCCGCATCATCCACTTAATAGATACCGCAGGATTGAGTTCATTGACGAGCTCAATCCTGCAACCGAAAAACATACACATCCGGGAACTCCAAATGCCAAAAAACCATCCGGCAGTAACCCGTCTCCTTTGGGTTAACAGTGTGTTTTACATTCCGATATTCCTCATCTGTTTCATTCTCCCCGGCTATCCGCAAACCGCTCTGGACTTTGCCATCGATGACATGCTGGACAATCAGCTGTTTGGGCGGGTTGGGTTCTGGTCATCCCTATTCCCTTTCAACTCAAAAGCCGCCGCAAATTATTCAGCGGTGTTCGGCCCGCTACTCACCGCCTACTCGATTTTCACAGCATTCAAAACCGAAAAAGACCCGGAACAGATCAAAAAAATCGCACAACTCACAACAAGGCGTTATCTGGCCGTGCTTATCGGAGGGACTTTATTTTTTATTTTCCTGGCATGTACTTTTTACTTGATATCGCACGATCTTGGAACGAGCACCGGAAAATACGGAAACCTGTTTGGCAAGAATGCCTTGCTCTATTCCTTCCACCATTCACTCATGTCCTCCACGATGTTCTCCTTGGCACCCCTCTTCGTATGTTCCTTCTATTACTCCATCCCACGATTCAAAATCGAACGCTGGCTGAGCAAGAGGCAAAAAAATTGAAGATGTAGCAGCAGATTCTTCGTCGGACTGGCAGAATCACGTTTTTTCGTCGCCCCGTCGCGTCCGGCCCTTCAGGAATCCTCCCCATGCAAATGACCACCGATCTGCTCATCGTCAACCCGTGCGACGACGAAGAAGACAACATGGCCATGCTCTGCTGCCATAGCAAGAAAGGCGAAATGTTCCTGATGAGCCGCTACCCGGACGAGGACGATCTGGAGATCACCCTGAACGACGAGCCGTCGACCCTCGACGGCGTGAAGGTGACCCTGGCGCCGCCCCTGCTGAAGATCGAGATCGCGGCGGGCGATGCCGATGCGCTGAACGGTGACGACGTGCTGGAGATCACCTTCAACCCGGACATGGTGGATCTCGACGAAGTCGAGGAGACGCTGAAGAACATTCTGGACGGTACCGGCACTTACATCCGCCAGGCCTGAAGTCGCGACGGCGGGCCTCATCGCCGGATCGTCGCCCGGAGCAAGCCCGCCCCTTGATCCGACTTGCCCGCGACGGGCCGGTGACCGTCATCTCCCGTCGCCATTGTCGCCCGGTCATTTCCCGCACTTTGCGCAAAATGCCGTTAGTCGCCACCCCCCGCGATGGATTAAAGTAACGCCCCCAGCCCCGGCGTTATCCGAACGCCTGCGGCCACCCTTTCCAGGAACAGTCACCGATGGAACATCGTGAAGCGCTGCTGGCGCTGCGCACCTTTCTTTCAACGCAGATCCTCGGCCAGGAAAAACTCATCGAGCGCCTGCTCATCGCCCTGCTCGCCGACGGCCACATGCTGGTCGAGGGCGCGCCGGGCCTGGCCAAGACCAAGGCGATCAAAGAGCTGGCCGAAGGCATCGATGCCCAGTTCCATCGCATCCAGTTCACCCCCGACCTGCTGCCGGCGGACGTCACCGGCACCGAGATCTACCGTCCGGAGACGGGCAGCTTCGTGTTCCAGCAAGGCCCGATCTTCCACAACCTGGTGCTGGCGGACGAAATCAACCGCGCCCCGGCCAAGGTACAGTCGGCATTGCTCGAAGCCATGGCCGAACGCCAGGTCAGCGTCGGTCGCAGCACCTATGAACTGTCGCCGCTGTTCCTGGTGATGGCCACGCAGAACCCGATCGAGCAGGAAGGCACCTACCCGCTGCCCGAAGCCCAGCTCGACCGGTTCCTGCTGCACGTCAAGATCGGTTTCCCGGACGCCGCCGTCGAACGGCGTATCCTCCAGCAAGCCCGCGGCGAAGCCCTCAACGGCGAGACCAAGCCTGAGCGGCGGGTCAGCCAGCAGGCGATCTTCGCGGCGCGCAAGGAAATCCTCGGGCTGTACATGGCCGACGCCGTGGAGGAATACCTGGTGCAACTGGTCATGGCCACGCGCAACCCGGCCAAGTTCGACCCGGAGATGGCCGAGTGGATCGCCTACGGCGCCAGCCCCCGCGGCTCCATCGCCCTCGACCGCTGCGCCCGGGCCCACGCCTGGCTCGCCGGTCGCGATTTCGTCAGCCCGGAAGACATCCAGGCCGTGCTGTTCGACGTGCTGCGCCACCGCATCATCCTGTCGTTCGAGGCGGAAGCCGCCGGCATCGACCAGGACCGGGTGGTGCAGCGCATCCTTGACGTCGTTGCCGTCGCTTGACCGCCATGAACGCCCCCCTGCCGTCCGAACCGGGCATCCGCGTCAGCCTCGCCGAGCTGATCGAGATGCGTCACCGCGTCCGTGAAGTGCAGCTGTTCTCCACGCCGAGCCAGCGCAGCCCGCTGATCGGCCTGCACCATTCGAAGTTCCGCGGCCGCGGCGTGGACTTCGACCAGGTGCGGGTCTACCAGGCCGGCGACGACGTGCGCACCATCGACTGGCGCGTGACCGCCCGCACCCAGGAGCCGCACACCAAACTGTTCCACGAGGAGCGCGAGCGGCCGATCTTCATCATGGTCGAGCAGAGCCGGCGGCTGTTTTTCGGCTCCGGGCTGATGTTCAAATCGGTGCTCGCCGCGCAAGCGGCGGCCCTGATCGGCTGGGCGGCGCTGGGCCACAACGACCGGGTCGGCGGACTGGTGTTCGGCGACAACGAGCATTACGAGATCAAGCCGCGACGCAGCAAGCAAAGCCTGCTGCAACTGCTCAACCGGCTGGTGCGCGCCAACCAGGCGCTGCACAGCGAGCGCGAACCGGATCGCGATGCGTTCGGCGTGGCGCTGCGCCGGGCCCGTGAGGTGCTGCGGCCGGGCAGCCTGGTGATCGTGATCTGCGACGAGCGGGTGCTGTCCGACAGCGCCGAACAGCAACTGAGCCTGCTGTCGCGCCACTGCGACCTGTTGCTGCTGCCGCTGTCCGACCCGCTGGACCACGCCCTGCCCGCCGCCGGGCTGCTGCGGTTCGCCGAGCGCGGCGCGCAACTGGAGCTGGACACCCTCAACTTCGACCTGCGCCAGACCTACCGCGCCCAGGCCGAGGCGCGGATCGCCCGCTGGGAGCTGCTGGCGCAGAAGCTGCGGGTGCTGCTGATGCCCCTGAGCACCCAGAGCGAAATGGTCGAGCAGATGCGTGAGTTCCTCAACCCGCAGCGGCCGGGCAGCGCACGATGAACGGCCTCGAACAACTGCAGCCGCTGATGTCCCCGCCACCGGTCGCCTTCTGGCCGCCGGCGCCTGGCTGGTGGCTGCTGCTTCTGCTGCTGCCCCTGGCGGGTTTCGCCCTGTGGCGCCTGCGCCGGCTCATTCCGGTGAAGAAGCGCCCGATCGTGCGGGCCGAGCAACCGCTGGATCCGGTGCGCCTGGCCGCCCTCGCGGAACTGGCGCAAATGACCAAGCCCTATGACGGCGCGCCCGCCGGTGCCTGGCTGCAGCAACTCAACGGCCTGCTCAAGCGCCTGTGCCGCAACCATTACCCGAACAGCCAAAGCCACACCCTCAACGGCCGCAAATGGCTGGCGTTCCTCGACAACCGCTGCCCGGCCGCCGGCCTGACGCGCTGGATGGTGCTGGTCGAAGGCGCCTACAAGCCCGAATGCAAGCTCGACGACAAGGCCATCGCCGGCCTGACCCAAGCGGTCGACACCTGGATCCGCAAGCATGTTTGAGTTCGCCTGGCCGTGGATCTTCGCGCTGCTGCCGCTGCCGTGGCTGATGCGCCTGGTGCTGCCGGTGGCCGACAGCGGCGAGCCGGCGCTGAAGGTGAGTTTTCTCGCCGACCTCGAAGGCCTCGCCCGCCGCCGGGCCCGGGCCAACCTGCCGGCCTGGCGGCAGCAGGCGCCGTTCCTGCTGCTGTGGCTGTTTTTGCTGATCGCCGCCGCCCGCCCGCAATGGCTGGGCGAACCGTTGCCGATCGCCGCCAGCGGCCGCGACCTGCTGGTGGCGGTGGACGTGTCCGGCTCGATGGACTTCCCCGACATGCAATGGCAGGACGAGGACGTCAGCCGCCTGTCGCTGGTGCAGCACCTGCTCGGCGACTTCCTGGAAAGCCGCGACGGCGACCGGGTCGGCCTGATCCTGTTCGGCAGCCAGGCGTACCTGCAGGCGCCGTTGACCTTCGACCGCCACACGGTGCGGGTCTGGCTCGACGAGGCACGGATCGGCATCGCCGGCAAGAACACCGCCATCGGCGACGCCATCGGCCTGGCCCTCAAGCGCCTGCGCATGCGCCCGGCCCAGAGCCGCGTGCTGGTGCTGGTCACCGACGGCGCCAACAACGGCGGCGAAATCGACCCGTTGACCGCCGCCCGCCTGGCCGCCGGCGAAGGCGTGAGAATCTACCCGATCGGCATCGGCGCCGACCCCGAGTCGAGCGGCAGCACCGCCCTGCTCGGCGCGAACCCGACCCTGGACCTCGACGAGCCGGCGCTCAAGGCCATCGCCGAGACCACGGGCGGCCGCTATTTCCGCGCCCGCGACGGCCAGGAACTGCAGGCGGTCAAGGACACCCTCGACCGGCTCGAACCGGTGGCCCAGCAACCGACCCAGGCCCGCCCGGCCCAGGCGCTGTACCCATGGCCGCTGGCGCTGGCGCTGCTGCTGAGCCTGTTGCTGGTGATCCGCGAACTGTGGCCGGACAACCCGCTGCAACGCCTCTTCAGCAAGGAATTGTATTTGCAGAGTCCTTTGCCTGACTGGCGTGCCCGCCTCAAGCGTCTGCGTCTGCGGAGGCGTCGATGATCACGTTCTGGCCGCACTGGTTCCGCCCCTGGTGGCTGTTGCTGCTGCCGTTGCTGGGCTGGCTGCTCTGGCAGCTCTGGCACCGGCAGAAGCGCGCCGGGCGCTGGCAGGTGATCCTGCCGCCGGCCTTCCATTCCACCCTGCTGCGCGGGGGCCGCGGGCGCGACAGCAAACTGCCGTGGGTCGCCCTGGGCGTGGCCTGGCTGCTGACCGTCGCGGCGCTGCTCGGGCCGAGCTGGGAGCGGGTCGAGCAGACCACCCAGAAACCCGCCGACCCGCTGGTGGTGGTGCTGGAACTGACCCCGGAGATGCTGGCCACCGACTCGCCGCCGACCCGGCTGGAACAGGCCCGGCGCAAGCTGTTCGACCTGTTGCAGGCGCGCAGCGACGCGCAGACCGCCATCGTCGTGTACGCCGGCAGCGCCCACACGCTGGTGCCGCTCTCCGATGACCTGGCCACCAGCCGCAACCTGCTCGACGCGCTCAAGCCGTCGCTGATGCCGCAAAGCGGCCATCGCGCCGACCTGGCGGTGAACAAGGCCTTGACCCTGCTCGAACAGGGCGCCTTGGGCCAGGGGCGGATCCTGCTGATCGGCTCGTCGCTGTCGGAAGAGGAGCGCCTGGGCATTCGCCGGGCGCTGGGCGGGCAGTCCCCGCAGTTGCTGATGCTCGGGGTCGGCACCGCCGAGGGGGCGCCGATCGCCCAGGAGGACGGCAGTTTCCTCAAGGACGCCCAGGGCGCGATCCGCGTGCCGCAACTGGACGGCCCCGGCCTCAATGCCTTCCTCAATTCGGTGGGCGGCGAGTACCGCGGCGCCCGCCTGGACGAGTCCGACCTGCGCGCCCTCGGCCTGCTCGACGGCCCCCGCAGCCTGCGCGACGACGGCCAGACCCTGCGCCTGGACACCTGGGCCGACCAGGGCTATTGGCTGCTGCTGCCGCTGTTGCTGCTCGCCGCTTGCGCCGGGCGCCGCGGCTGGCTGTTCTGCCTGCCGCTGCTGTGGTGCCTGCCGCAGCCCGGCTACGCGTTCGATTTCGAAGACCTGTGGCTGCGTCCCGACCAACAGGGCCTGCACCTGCTCAAGCAGAAGCGTCCAGCCGAAGCGGCCAGGCACTTCGAAGATCCGCAGTGGCAAGGCGTGGCGCTGTACGAGGCCGGTGACTATAGCGGCGCCGCCCAGCGCTTCGCCGAAGGCAACGACGCCCGCGCCCACTACAATCGAGGCAATGCCCTGGCCAGGAGCGGCGAGCTGGAAGCGGCGCTGGATGCCTACGATCAGGCCCTGGAGCGTCAGCCGGACTTGCGCCCGGCGTTGACCAACAAGGCCTTGGTGGAGAACCTGCTGAAACAGAAGAACGCTCCGCCGCCCGCCGAACCGCAGAAGCCGTCGACGCCTCAGGATCTGCCGGGCGACGAGCCGCCGCCACCGTCCGCGCCCCCGCCGACGGCCAACAGCGAATCCCCAAGCGACACTGCGCCGGCGCCTGCGGCCAGCGAACCGCCACCGACCGCCCCGCCGCTGCCGGGCGCCGATGAGTTGGCCGAAAGCGAACCGCAGGACGAACAGAACGCCACACCGCCGTTGCGCCCCGCCGAAGACAACCTCGAAGGCGAGCAGCGTCAGGCGCTGGAACAATGGCTGGGCAAGATCCCGGACGATCCGGGCGAACTGCTGCGACGCAAGTTCTGGTACGAACAGCAACAACATCAGGATCAGGAAAACATTCGATGAGCCGTTTCACCGCACTCTTGCTGCCCCTGCTGATCTGCACGGCCACCGCCCAGGCGGCCGGGCTGACGGCCAGCGTGGACCGCACGCGCCTGAACTCAGGCGAGACGGTGGAACTCACCCTGGAATCCAACGATGTCACGCAGTTCGGCAAACCGGACCTGACCCCGCTGGAGCCGCTGTTCGAAGTGCGCGGCACCCGTCAGGTCAACCAGTTGAACACCCTCAACGGCGACAACCGCGCCACCACCCGCTGGATCGTCACCCTGCTGCCGAAAAACAACGGCAGCATGGTGATCCCGCCGCTGCAGCTGGGCGACGCGCAGAGCCAGCCGATCACCGTGCAGGTGGTCGAGAGCGACGACCGCGAGAGCGCCGACAACCTGGACCCGGTGTTCATCGAAGCCAGCCTCGACCAGAACAGCGTCTACGTGCAGGCCCAGGCGGTGCTGACCGTGCGCATCTACCATTCGGTGTCGCTGTATGACGACAGCAGCCTGACGCCGTTGCAGATCGCCGACGCGCGCATCGAACAGCTGGGCGACACGCGCACCTACGAGAAAGACATCAACGGCGTGCGTCACGGCGTGATCGAAATGCGTTACGCGATCTATCCCCAGCACAGCGGCCTGCTGAGCATCGCCCCGCAGACGTTCAGCGCGACGCTGGTCGATACGCGGCCGTCCGGGGACGCCGCCGCCCAAGGGCCGAAACCGGGCAAGCTGATGCGCATCAGTTCCGCCGCGACGGCGCTGACGGTCAAGCCCAAACCCATCACCTACCCGGCCGACGCGCCGTGGCTGCCGGCCCGCAGCCTGACCCTGAGCGAGAGCTGGAACCCGGAGCCGGATCACCTGCAGGTCGGCGATTCCCTGACCCGCAGCCTGACCCTCAAGGCCGACGGCCTGGCCAGTTCGCAGCTGCCCGCATTGCCGGCCACCGAGGCCAACGGCTTGCGCCGCTACCCGGACCAACCGGTGCTCAACAACCAGAGCGGCGACCGGGGCCTGACCGGCAGCCGCGAGGAACGCGAGGCGCTGGTGCCCAGCCGCAGCGGCGCCATCGAGCTGCCGACGGTGGAGGTGGTCTGGTGGAACACCTTCGAAGATCACCTGGAACACAGCAGCTTGCCGGCGCGCGCCCTGCAAGTGGCGAGCAACCCGAGCCTGCAGGTGGACACGCCGGCCGGCACGCAGGCCTCGGGCGGCGCCGACAGCGAAGCGCTGTGGTGGTGGAAGCTCAGCACGCTGGTCCTGGCGTGCACCACCGCCCTCGGCTTCGGCCTGTGGTGGCGGGCCCGCTGGCAACCGGCGATCCTGCGGGCCGCCCAGACCGGCCCGAGCCCGCGCACGCTGCTCGACGACATCAAGCGCGCCAGCCAGGCCAACGACCCCCACGCCACCCGCCAGGCCCTCGACGCCTGGGCCCGCCAGCAGCCCGAGACCCTGGCCGACATGGCCGCCCGCTTCGTGCCGCTGTCCGATGCCCTGGACGGCCTCAACGGCGCGCTCTACAGCGAAACCGGCCAGCACTGGCAAGGCGAGGACCTGTGGCGGGCCATCCGCGCCATCCCGGCGGCCGAACGGGCGAAGGATCCGGTGGGCGACAGCGGGTTGCCGCCGCTCTACCCCAAATGAGCGCGCGGCGTCGCCACCTGCGACGTCATTGCCCGTCAGGTGCCCGGTCTTCGGAGTCCTGCTGCGGCAGAAATGTCCGGGCGGCCAGCCAGCAACTGGCCATCGACGCCAGGAACGACACCGATAGCTCCAGCCAGTAATCCGAAATCTCGCCGCCGTTGATGTCGTTGTTCCGCACAACGAGCAATACGAACCAGAACATCCATCCGGCGGCGACTCCGGCGCCTGCCAGAGCGACCAGCAAACAGTTCAGCGCCGTCTTCCTGACCCTCATCAAAGCAATCGCCAGAGCAAAAAACAGAAAAGGCAGACAGAACACCAACTGCGCGAGGAAAGGCGCCAGGAAGGGCATCAGCAGCAGTTCACCCCCCCTGACTTCCCCCAGCAGTTTCGGCGTATCGATCAAGTGGGCAAACACTGTGACCGTCTTGATGACTCCGGCGATCCCCCCCACCACCATCGGGCACAGGAAAAAGGCCAGGAAGACCTTCCCGCGTGGGTATCGAGCCTTGATCATGGGGTGCAGCCCTGGGCTTTCGACAGGCCCAACAGCTTGCAGCCATAGTTCACCCTTGAGCGGTAATCCAGGATGACCACACCGCCGTCGACACCCTGCTTGTCGCCGATGAGCGGATTGAGCGACGTGTCCGTGGCGTATTTGCCGACGGTCGTGAACCATGAATGGTCACCCAGGAACTTCTCATGGATGGTCTGCAGCAGCGACTGTTCGTTCTTCAACTGTTTGATGTCCCAGGCAACCGGATCAGTGGCCGATTTGTTGTACAGGTCTTTGAAATTATCGAAGCCGCCCGTGATCAGCGCGTCCCCCGCCGCCTTGCGCCAGTCGTACACCGGGGCCAGGAACCAGCCCAGGCCAAAGCTCAGGAAGGATCCGTTCCCGTCCGCCCCCAACCCAGTCAACGGCGCTCTGGATACCGCTTCAGCGCCCCCGAACCAGTTGGCCCCGATCCCCATTTCCTGTTCATACAGGTTGCTGGCCCCGAAGAAGTTGGCCCGGTTGTCGATGGTGTTCAGGTACGTCACTAGGCGGTCTGAGGCACCTTGCGTATTGTAGAGGTAGTCGAAGGTCGTGTTCGAAGTGCGCGCCACGTCGTTGTGCATGACATTCCAGGCGTCCTGCATGGCGATGTATTTCAGCGCCGCGTTGACTGCCGTCCGGCAGCCGTCGCTCTGGGGGGCCTTGTCGCACATGCTGCGCATCTCCGAATCGAGGAACTCGCTGAGCTTCTCCGCCTTCGCGATGGCAGCGTCCTTTTCCTCTTTGGTGGAGCACGTCTTGCCGTTCAGGCAGTCTTCAACCTCCGAGAAAGCCTGGTGGGACAGATAGTTGTAGAGCGTCCCGTTGGCCGCCACCGAGGCCGCCGTGCTCGGGTCACCCCCTGACGCCGTGGCCCCCAGCACGCCTACGATCTGGGAAATGGCCAGCAGGTTGGCCTGTGCCTGAATGTATTCAGGCGTACCCGGCACATAGTTGGCCGGCAACAGTTTGTCCCCGAGCAGGCCCACCAGGAACTCGTTGGCGCCGCCGGCGATCGCCCCCGTGCGGAAATCCCCTCCCATGGCCTTGGACAGCAGCCCGCCCAGGCCAGCGTGCAGAAGAATTTTCTCGATGCTGCCTTCAGGCAGCTTCAAGTCTCCGATGGCGCCCGCCCCCATGGCCGCGCCTATGGCAGTCAGCGTTCCGGTAGCCGAGCTGACCAGGTTGTCCTTGAAGCTGCCGCCGTAGACGACCGTTTTGATCAGGGCGTCGGCCGTCACCTTGGTGGCTATGACCTTGAATCCCTCCGGGGTCAGGCTGATGTTGCCCACGTCGAACTTCAACCCCTGGGTGACCCCCGCCGTGGCCGCGGCGACAACGTAGCTTTTGATGGCATCTTCGGAGGTCATGTCTTTCAGGATTTTCCCGAGGTTGCCCCGGTTATCGATCGTGCTGACCGTCGCTTTCGTCGCGGCGGTGATGGCCACGCCCTGCAGCATCGCATTCATGCCCGCCATCATCGGCCCGATGATGGCGGCCATCGCAATGGCGATGATCAGTTGAGAGGCCGGCCCGAGCCCGGAGTTCGAGTATTTGAACGACTCGTGGATTTCCTTCACTTGCCGCCAGTCCACGTCTCCGCGGGCTTCGGCCTGCTTGAGCCACGCCATCTGCGGATCGGCCTTGACCATGGCATCGATGGATTCGCTGACCGTCTGCTGATTGATCTGCTTCACATCGATCTTGAGGCCTTCCACTGCCTTGATGGCGATTTCGCCCTTGGCGGACATCTGTGTCTGACGGAACGTCTCGTCCGTGTTGCCCTTGCCCTTGGACGATACCCAGAAAGCGCTGTCGTTGGTCTTGGTATGGCTCTCGTCGTGAAGGTCCTTGACCCCTTCGAATACGATCTTCCCGCCGCTGTCCAGGCTGATGCCGCCACCACTGTCGAGCTTCGCGACCTGGAATTTCTGGTCGCCGCCGCTGACCAGCGCCATGTTGCCTCCGGTCGTGATTTCACTGCCGACATGCGTCACCTGCGTGACTTCGTCATGGCGCAGTTTTTTCCTGCCGAAACTGCCCTTGTCCTTTTTGTCGTACAGCGAGTAGTCCGTGTCTTGCGCCGCCAATACTTCGAGCTCGTCCCTGGCCACCAGATAGGCTTCGTCGCCGGCCTTGATCCGGCTGGAGATCAACGTCAGGTCATCGCCTGCCCGAATGGCGACATCGCCGCCGGCAGTGATCGTGCTGGCGATCTGTTTGACGTGGTCTTCCTGGGCGGTCACCTTCTTGGTCTTGTAATAGGAGTGGCTTTCATCGGCCCCGGAAGCGATGGTCACATCGCCGTCCGCGATGAGCGTGAAATTGCGTTTGGCGTTCATGTCACTGGCGACCGCGGCAAAGTCACGACCCGCACTCATCGAGATATCGCGCCCTGCATCCAAGCTTGAGCCGAACTGAGTGACGGAGCTGCTCTGCCTGGCACCGCCATCGACATTGATCTGTTGAGCCGAAGCGATGGCGATGTCCCGACTGGCCTCGATCCGGACATCCCGCCCGCTGGACATCGAACCTCCCACGCTGAGCATGTCCCGGCCCGAGAAGATCGTCAGGTCATTCGCCGCCTCGATGCGCGCGGCACTGTCGACGACGTCACGCTGGAACGACTTGCCCTTGCCGTCGAAGGTATCGGCGCTCACCGAACGCTCGTTGACGATGTCCCCCGTCAAGGTCACAAGGTTGACGTCACGCCCGGCGATGATGCCGCCCGCCTTGTTGACGATGTCATGCACGGCCAGCAGGCCCAGGCGGTTCCCCGCTTCGATCAGGCCGCTGTTGGTCAGGTCCAGCCCGGCGCTCGCGGCCAGATTGTTGCTGGCGCGCAACGTGCCTGCGTTGACCAGATCCTTGCCTGCGATCAGATCGACATCGTACCCCTGGATCAACGCCCCGTTCGGCGCCAGGCGGTTGTTGGCCTGGGCCAGGTACAGCACCGGCACCAAGACCTTCTCGCCGTTCACTTCGTGCTCTTCGAGCCAGACGATGTCGTGGGTCAGCGCCGCCACTTGCTGAGCGGTCAGGGTCACGCCGACGGACAGGTTGAGCTCGTTCTTGCTCGCCACCGCGTTATTCATCAGGTACTTGAACATCGCTTCGTCGGAGGTCTGGCCGTCGATGAAGCGCTGGCCGGTGCGGGCGACCACGGCCTGCTGCACCAGGCGCTGCTCGAACAGGCCGTCGCCGAGGCGCTTGGCGCTGGTGTCGGGGTCGTAGCCGAGTTTGCCCAGCAGGTAGTCAGAACTCATGAACGACTTGAGGTCAGTCAGCGCAGGGTTGGTCTCGATCAGGTACTTGTGCGGGTTGGAACGCACGCTGGTGTCGGGCAGCCCCTGAACCCGCGGCACATCGAACGAGGCCTGACCGCGGTCGGGCGCCAGCACGCCGACCGGACCGTCGCCGGCGACCGCGTTGACGTTGATCGGCGCCGTCTGGCCATTGAGGTTCTGCGAGGGACGGGCGGCCAGGGTCAGATCGCGCTTGTTCGTCGAGACCGGATCGTTCTTGTCGAACGACAGCTCGGTGGCCGGGCGGGAAGGCATGCCGTCCGAGCGCTGGGTGGTGCCGGCGGCGACGGTGCCGATGGTCCAGTCCTTGCCGGGCGTCACCGCCTGCTCGCTGCCGCCTTTGCCGCTGTAGCGGAACAGGCCGTTTTCGCCGGTCGGCAGGGTGAAGCCCGGCAGCGCCAACGGGTTGACCTGCTGTTGGGCCAGCTCCGGCGGCAATTGTGGATTCAAGAAGATGACCGTCGGCTTGACGGCGCTCTTCACACCGGTGTCCGTCCCCTCCTTGGCCGTGCCGTCGAAGTGGGTATAGGGATTGAGGTTGCCGTTGCGGATCGTGGTTTTGGCGTTGATCTCAACCGCCTGGCCCGCCTGGACAACGGAGGAAACGCTGCCGCCGCCGTCGGTGAAGACACGGGTGTCCTTTTTCAGGTCGCCCGCCAGAATCTGGCCCGGGATGGCGACCTGGGGACCGGTGCCGAACTTCACGTTGGTCTTGCCGAGCATCTGCTTGGCGATCGCGGTGTAGTCCCAATGCGTTCCGCCCTTGTCCGGCTCATGCCAGGTTTCGATGTAGTCGTACTGGTTTTTGGAGTTGCGGTCTGCATAGGCTTGCAGGTCGGTGCTGATCCAGCTCGTCTGCTTGCTGGGCAACCCGCCGAGCTTGAAGACCCGCGAGCGGGTGAAGGTGCCCGACTGCAGGCCGAAGTTGTCGAAGGTGTCGACGTCGAGCTTGATGTTCTTGCCCGCCGATATCAGCGAGGCCGTGTTGGTGAACGCTCCGACGTTGCCGGTCAGGTTGCCCGCCACATTGAGGGACGCCTGGGGGCCTGAGATCGTCGAGGTCGACTCGAAGCTTTCGTTGACATAGAACGTGGCGGAGCCGTCGAAGGTGATGTCACCCGAGATGAACTTCTCCTCGCCGACCACGCCTTCGGTCTTGTTGTTGAAGCTGTTGGCCGACAGCGAAAAGTCGCCATCGACATTGATCGAAGCGGCCAGGTTGTTGACGGCATTGGCGCGCCCCCCGTCCTTTCCGCCGATCGTGAGATTGCCGATGCTGTAGACATCGCCGGTCTGGTTGGTGAAGTCATTGACCAGCAGGTTCATGTTGCCGCCGCTGAAGATCAGCCCACGCTCATTGAGCAGGCTGGCCGTCCTGACCGTCAGCGTCTGAGCCGCCCCCAGTGTGCCGGTGTTGGTCACGGCGCCGGCATCGATCGTCAAGTCGCCGCCGGCCGTCAAGCGTCCGCCGGCGTTGTTGAGCAACCCGCCCACGGTGACTTTGCCCTGCCCGCCTGCGCCGATGCTGGCGGCGCCGGTCAGGCCGAGTTGCGCCGCCGTCAGCGTCAGATTGCCCAGGCTGCTCAGGCGGCCATTGCCGCCGTACCCGCCGCTCAACTGGATATCCAGCTCGCCGTCGCTGGCGATCAACCCGTCGTTGTTCCAGCCCGCGCCGCGTCCGACCAGTTTGTCCGACGCCAGCAGTTGTCCGTTGGCGGTCTGAGTGAAGTGGTTGACGTTGACGGTCAGGCGGCCGGCCTGGATCACGCTGCTGTTGATCCAGCTGTCGGCGTTGAGCGTCAGGCCGCCGCGGGTGACCAGCGAGCCGCCGGCGTTCATGACGTTGGCGGTCGAGAGGCCGAATTCTCCCGTCCCCACGTGCGTCATCGTGCCGCCTGCGTTGAGCAGGCTCGGCGCGTTCAGGATGAAGTCCGTGTTGGCGGTTTCCACCAGGCCGTTACGGTTGTCGAACAGGCTGCCGATCTGGAAGTCGGTCTTGCCGCCGCTGCCCAGCGCCCGCAGCTTGCCGCCCTGGTTGTCCACGCCGGCGGCGCGGATGGCCAGCAACGCGGCGCTTTCGATCAGGCCGCCGCGGTTGCTGAGGTTGCCGTCCAGCCCCAGACCGATGCCGTTGCCGCTGACCTGGCCGGCATTGTTGTTCAACGAGCCGGCGACCATGGTCACCGCGCCTTTGGCGTAGATCCCGCCGCCGCTGTTGTCGATGGCGTTGCCGCCGGCGTTGAGCAGGATGTCGCCGGCGTTGGCGGCGATGCGTCCGCCGTCGCTGTAGATGCCGCCCAAGGCCCGCAGGTCGAGGCGTGCGCCTTCGAGCTTGCCGCCCTGGCCGTTGCGCAGCACGCCGGTCAGGCGGGTCTGCAGCAGGCCCTTGAGGCTGGACAGCACGCCGCCGCGGCTGTCGAGGCTGGCGGCGGTGAGGTTCAGGTCACCGGTCCGGGCGATGAGCTTGCCGCCCTGGTTGTCGATGGCTCCGGTGCCCGCATCCACCGTCAGTGCGGTATAGCTCTGCACCGCGCCTTTGCCGTTGCCGAAGGCGCTGGCCTTGATGTTCACGCCGGCGTCGCGGCTGAAGATCAGCCCGTCGGTGTCGTTGTGCACGGTGCCGTCGGCGGTGACCGCCAACTCGCCGTTGGCCGAGAGCGTGCCGCGCCCGCTGTTGTTCAGGTCGCCGCCGGTCAGCAGGCTCAAGGTGTCCTGGCTGATCACTTGGCCGCCCCGGTTGTCGATGCCGCTGGCGCGCAGGACCGTCAACGGGCCGGCGCTGCCGAGGGCGCCGTTGATGTTGGTCAGCGCACCGAGCAGGTCGAGGGCAACGCTGCCGTCGCCGACCAGGCTGCCGCCGCTGTTGTCCAGCCACGTGCCGGTGAAGGTCATCGCCTGGCCGGCGGTGATGCGGCCGCCGGCGTTGTTCAGGCCAGTGGCGCGGATGTCGAGGGTGCCGCTGCTTTCGATCAGGCCGCCCGAGGCGTTGGTCACCGTGCCGCCGGTGACGGTCAGCGTCTGCTTGGCGCCGCTGGTGATGATGCCGGCGGTGTTGTCGAGGCTGGCCGCCTTGACGGTCACCTCGCCCTTGCCGCCCAGGCCGCCCTTGCTGTGGTTGACCAGGGCGCCGCTGAGATCGATGGCCAGATCGCCGAACTGGCTGGAGACCGTGCCTTCCTGGCTGTTGTCGAGGCTGCCGCCGCCGACGGTCACGCCGTTCCACCCGGACGCCAGGCCGCCCTGGTTCAGGATCTCGGCTGCCGTCAGGTGCAGTCGGTCGTTGCTGATCAGGTTGCCGCCACGGTTGTCCAGGCGGTTGCCGGTCAGGCTGAAGCCGTTGACGCTGGAGATCTCGCCCTTGCGGTTGTCCAGGTCGCGCAGGTGCGCAATGGTCAGCACGCCCTTGGTGTTGATCAGGCCGTTCCGGTTGTCGAGATCCGCCGCCGTCGCGCCCAGATCGATGCCGATGCCGGTGCCGCCCAGCAGCGTGCCGCCCCGGTTGTTCAGGCCGGTGCTGCTGAGGGTCAGTTGCCTGGCGGCCTTGACCGTGCCGTTGCCGTTGTCCAGCAGGCCGTCGACGGTCACGCTCAGGTCGCCGTCGCTGAGCAGCACCCCGCCGTCGCTGTTGTCCAGGCTCGCGGCACGGATCTCAAGCGCCGCTGCGGCGATCTTGCCCTTGACCGAGGTCAGGGCCTTGTCGAGCGTCAGGGTCAGCTTCTGGTTGCTCAGCACCCGGCCGCCGCTGTTGTCCAGGGAGTCGGCGATCAGGTCGAAGGCCTGTTCGCTGGAGATCTCGCCGTTGCGGTTGTCGATCCCGACGAGGTGGGTCAACGACAGCACGCCCGGTGCGTTGATGAGTCCGTCTTCGTTGTTCAGCGCGCCGCCTTGCAGGTCCAGGCTCAGGCTGCCCTGGCTGAAGAGCTTGCCGCCCTGCTGATCCAGGCCGCGGACCTTGCCCGCCAACTCGGTGGCGGCGCCCAGGCTGCCGGCGGTGTTGGTCACCTGGCCCGCATCGAGCTCTAGCCGGCCGCCGGAGAAGAGGCTCCCCCGGCTGTTGTTCAGCGCGCCGGTGGTGAGGCTCAGGTTGCCCTTGCTGCTGATGACGCCCATGTCCTGGTTGTCCAGCGACTGGCTGTCGAGGGTGAGCGCCGCGTCGGTCAGCAGTTGGCCGCCTTTGTTGCTCACGGCCCCGTGGGTGTCGACGCTCAGGGCCTTGGCGCTGGAGACCACGCCCTTGTCGTTGCTCAGGCTCTGGGCATTGACCGACAGCGCGCCTTCGCTGACGAGACGGCCCTGATCGTTGTTCAGGGCCGACGACAGGTTGATCGACAAGTCGCGCAACGTGCTCAGCCGGCCGCTGTTCTCCAGGCTCGCCCCGGTCAGCGTCAGCCCGGTGTCGCCGGCCAGCACGCCGCCGTTGCGGTTGAACACCTCGCCCACGGTCAGCGCCAGGTTGCCGCCGGCCAGGATATAGCCGCTGTCGCTGTTGTCGAGCCAGGCGCCGGTGAGGCTCACGTCGGCCTTGCCCGACAGCTCGCCGGTGCGGTTGTCGAGGCGGCCGACAGTGAGTTTCAGCGCTTTTGCGGCGCCCACCAAGCCTTCGCGGCGGTTGTCCAGGCTGGCGGCGTCGACGGTCAGGCCGGCGTCGGCGATGACCGTCCCGGCCTGGTTGCCGAAGGTGTCGCTGACGGTGAGCCCGGCCTCCCCGCGGATGCGGATCTCGCCGTCGGCGTTGTCCAGGCTGGCGCTGCGGCTGTCGAGGCCGGCGGCGGCGATCAGGCCCTTGACGTTGCTCAGCGCCCGGTCGACGGTCAGGGTGAGCTTCTCGTTGCTCAGCAGTTTGCCGCCGTCGTTGCTCAGGCTCTGCGCCGTCAGGCTCCAGGCCTTGGCCCCGGCGATCTCGCCGGCGCCGTTGTTCACCTCGCCGAGGTTCTTCAGCAGCAACTGGCCGGGCGTGCGCAGGCTGCCGCGCCGGTTGTCCAGCAGGCCCCGGTTCAGGTCGAGCGTCAGGTCGCCGTTGCTGAACAGTTCGCCGCCGTCCTGCTCCAGCGAGGTGACCGATGCCGTCATCTGCTGCTGGCTGCCGATCTTGCCGCCGCCGTTGTCCAGGTGCGCGGCCGTCAACAGCAGCGTGCCGTCGGCGGCCAGGCTGCCGCCCCGGCGGTTGTTGAACGCGCCGGTGCTCAGGGTCGAGTCGCCCTTGGCGCTGATCAGGCCGGCGTCGCTGTTGTCGAGGCTGGCGCTGGCGATGGTCAGGCCTTTTTGCGACACGATCAGGCCGCCCTGGTTCAGCGCGGCGCCGACGCTGGTCAGCGCGATCGCCTCAAGGCCCGACAGCTTGCCCAAGCGGTTGTCGAGGCGCCCGGCATCGAGGGTCAAGCGGCCGTCGCTGCTGATCAGGCCGTTCTGGTTGTCGATGACCTCGTCGAAGGCCAGCTTCAGGTCCTTCTGGGTGACGATCCGTCCGCCCACGTTGCTCAGGCCGATGCCGCTCAGCGTCACGGCGCCCTTGCCGAAGATCAGGCCGTTGGTGGCGTTGACGATCTGCGCGACCTTCAGGCCCAGGGTCGTGTCGGACAGCACCTTGCCGTTGTCGCTGTTGTCCAGGCGCGCACCGCTGATCAGCAGGCCCTGCCCGCCGGACAGCGAACCGCCCCGGTTGTCGATCTGGTCGACGTTCACGGTCAGGGCCTTGAGCGAGCCGACCAGGCTGTCCTGGCGGTTGCCCAACTGCTTGCCGGTCAGCGTCAGGTTGCCTTCGGCGACCAGCTCGCCGCCCTGCTGGCTCAGGACGTCGATGTTCGCCTCGATGTCGCCCTTGCCGGAGATGCGCCCGGCGCCATTGTTGATCACCTCCTTGGCCTTGAGGCTCAGCGGCCCCGTCGCGGTGATCAGCCCCTTGTCGCTATTGTCCAGCCGGGTGCCGTCGAAGGTCAGCGCCGCCTTGCTTTCGAGGCGGCCCAGGCTGCGGTTGTCCAGGGTGCCGGTGCGCAGCGTCAGTGCCTTGTCGGCGCGGATCGCTCCGCCACGGTTGTCGGCTTCGGCGCTGTCGACGGTGAGGGTGTCGAGGCCGGAGACCTTGCCGGCGCGGTTGTCCAGGCGCGTGGCCTGCACATCCATCGCGCCGTTGGCCTGGATCAAGCCTTTGCGGTTGTCGAGCTGGCCGCCGATCCGGGTGGTCAGCGTGCCTTCACTGGTCAACTGGCCTTGCTGGCTGTTGTCGAGTTGCTGCGCGCGAACGATCACATTTTGCTTTGCGCCGATCTTGCCGGCGCTGTTGTTGACCGCACCCAATGCGCTCAGGTCCAGCAAGCGGCCGGCGGTCATGAGGCCGGCGACATTGTCGAGCGCGGTGACGGCCAGGACGCTGTCGGTTTGGCTGGAGAACTCGCCGCCGGAGTTGCTGAACTGCCCGACGTTGCCGTTGAAGTTGCCGCCGCTGTCGATGACGCCCTTGCCGTTCAGCACCTGGCCGGCATTCAGGCTCAGGGACTGGCCGCCCAGCACCCGCGCACCGTCGCGGTTGTCCAGCGTTCCGGCCGTGATCGCCGTGCGCTGCCCGCTGAGCGTGCCGCCCTGGTTGTTCAGGTTCTGCGCCACGTTGGCGGTCAGGTTGCGGCTGGCGATCACGCTCTTGCCGTTGTTGCTGAGGTTCTGCGCGCTCAGGCTCACATCGCCGTTGGCGTTGCGGCTGTTGTCGGCATTGACCCCGGCCTCGATGATGCCGGCGTTGCTCAGCTGACCGCCCGCCGTCAGGGCGACGCTGTCGCGGGCGGCGAGGGTCTGGCGGTTGGTCAGGTCGCCCTGGGTCTGCACGTTCAGCGCGGTGCCGGCGTAGACCGCGCCGCGCGCATCGAGGCCGGCGGCCTTGACGTTGACGGCGCCGGTGGCCGAGGCCTCGGCCAGGCTCAGTTGCCCGTTGGCGTCGAGCTGGATGTCGCCGCCGCTGGCGATCAGTTTGCCGTCGAGCTTCACGCCGACCCCGGCTTCGGTGCCCACCAGCTTGATCGCCCCGGCGTACATCCCGCCCAGCGCCGAGCTGTCGATGGCCAGCTGCGGCTTGGCGCTGCCGTCGTCGGCGCGGGCCGTGGCGTTGAGGCTGTCGGCGTTGACGTCGTTGCGTCCGGCGACGATGGCCAGGTTCTGCGCCTGGAGCCGGGCGTTGATCTTCGCGCTGCGGGTGATGATCTCGAAGCGGTCGACGTTGCTCGCGTTCAGGCCCTCGCCTTCGATGGCGACGCTGCCCTGGTCGACCTGGAAGCGGTCGAGGCGCCCGTTGTCCAGCACCGGCTTGCCGGTGGTCAGCGTGACCCGCGGTGCGTTGATGAAGCCGCAGCCGCTGCAGGTGATGCCGTAGGGGTTGGCCACGATCACCCGCGCCGACTGCCCCGCCACCTCGGTGTAGCCGCGCAGCTGGCTCGGGCTGCCGCCGACCACTTCGTTGAGGATGGTCTGGGCCGAGCCGCTGTTCTTCAGGTTCGGGTTGCCGATGATGTGGCCGCCCAGCTGGGTGGCGGCGGTCTGGGTGGCCGCGTTGTTGAGGATCACCCCCTGGGCGCCGACGTTGTAGTCGTTGAACTGGTTGTGCGACAGCCCCGTGCCGTTGGGCGTGGCGATGTTGACGATCGGCACGCCGTTGCCGGCCCGGTCCAGCCCGGTGCCGGGGTTGGCCACCACGATCCCGTCCGCCTGCGCCCACAACGGCTGCCAGAACATGACGTTCGCCAGCAGGAACGCCAGCCCGCGTTTGGGCATGCCCAGGAAGCGCTCGCGCGGATTGACGGCAGCAGCGGGTTGGCCGGCCGGGAGGGTCGGGTGGCGAACATCCATGTCGATGATCTCGAATAATTGTTTTTAGAAGAATTCAGATACAGCAGTGCGGCGCCTTGCGCCCGGTCAGCGCAGACGGCGCCAGGAAGACAGGTCAGAAGAAGTGCGCTTCAACGTGCGCAACGGCTCCGTCAAGGAAAACGGCAGGCATGGGCAGGCAGGGCAAGCCTGCGCCCCGCCTCGCCACACAGAGGAGTGAGTGCAAGTCCGATCCCTCGAAGCAAAAGTGATATCAAAACAATATCGCAATACTAAAATGCCACTATTCTGGCGTCAATTAACAGATTGCCCTCCCGATGCCTGAAAGCTCCCCGAAGCGAGGCCCCACGCGAGTTCGACCACAATCGGCGCATTTGCCAGTAGACTCTCCCCTCTTTGGCCTCCCGACTTTGCAGCGGCCATCACCTCAATCCTGATGCGGAGTCCGCCTTGCGTCTGTTTCACACCTCCGACTGGCACCTTGGGCAGAACCTGCACGGCCAGGAGCGCGATTTCGAGCACGCCTGTTTCCTCGAATGGCTGCTCAAGCAGCTGCATCTGGCGCAGCCGGACGCGCTGCTGATCGCCGGCGACATCTTCGACACGGTCAACCCGCCGGTCAAAGCCCAGGAACGCCTCTACGATTTCATCGTCAGCGCCCACGAGCAGCAGCCTGCACTGACCATCGTGATGATCGCCGGCAACCACGATTCCGGCTCGCGGATCGAACTGCCCGCGCCGCTGATGCGACGGTTGCGTACCCATGCCCTGGGCCGGGTGCTGTGGCTCGATGACGGGCAGCTCGACACCGAACGCCTGTTGCTGCCGTTGCCGGACGCCGACGGCGAGGTCGCTGCGTGGTGCCTGGCGCTGCCGTTCCTGCGGCCCGCCGAGGTGACCGGCCCTCACCTGGGCGACGACTACCTGCACGGCATCGGCCAGGTGCATGAGCGCCTGATCGACGCGGCGAACGCCAAACGCGTGCCCGGCCAGGCGCTGATCGCCGTCAGCCATGCCCACATGGCCGGCGGCTCGGTGTCGGAGGACTCCGAGCGCAGCCTGATCATCGGCAACGCCGAAGCCCTGCCGGCCAGCCTGTTCGGGCCCAGCGTCAGCTACGTCGCCCTCGGCCACCTGCACAAGCCGCAGAAGGTCAACGGCGAGGAACGGATCCGCTACAGCGGTTCGCCGATTCCGCTGTCGTTCTCGGAAATCAACTATCAGCACCAGATCCTCGACGTCACCCTCGACGGCGAAACCCTGGTCAGCGTCGAACCCAGACTGATCCCCCGCTCCGTGCACCTGCAACGCGTCGGCCCGGCGCCGCTGGCCGAGGTTCTCCTGCAACTGGCGGATCTGCCGAACATCGACCTGCTTGCCGAGGCCCGGCGCCAGCCTTGGCTGGAGGTGCGCGTGCACCTCGACGAACCGCAGCCGGACCTGCGCCAGCAAGTGGAAAGCGCCCTGCAAGGCAAAGCCGTGCGGCTGGTGCGGATCGCCGCCGAATACGCCGGCAACGGCGCACGGGGCACAACCGACGAGGGCGATGCCCTGATCGAACTGGACCAGCTCACCCCGCAAGAACTGTTCAGCCGGGCCTGGTTCGACAGCTACGGCAACGAAGCCGACGAGCAGACTCTCAAGGACTTCGCCGAACTGCTTCAGGACGTGCAGATGGAGGTCGGGCAGCCATGAAGATCCTCGCCATCCGCCTGAAGAACCTGGCCTCGCTGGCCGGCCCGTTCGAAATCGACTTCACCGCCGAACCGCTGGCCAGTGCCGGCCTGTTCGCCATCACCGGCCCGACCGGCGCCGGCAAAAGCACCCTGCTCGATGCCCTGTGCCTGGCGCTGTTCGGCGCCGTGCCGCGACTCAACAACACCGGCCGCGACGCCAAGGTGCCGGACGCCGACGGCGAGATCGCCACCGGCGACCCGCGCACCCTGCTGCGCCGCGGCACCGGCGAGGGCTTTGCGGAAGTGGACTTCGTCGGCGTCGACGGCCGCCGCTACCGCGCCCGCTGGGAAGCCAACCGTGCCCGCGAGAAAGCCGCCGGCAAATTGCAGGTCAGCCGCCAGAGCCTGCGCGACATCGACCAGGATCAACTGCTGGCCAGCCAGAAAGGCGAATACAAGACTCAACTGGAGGCGGCGCTGGGGCTGAACTTCGAACAGTTCACCCGCGCCGTGCTGCTGGCCCAGAGCGAGTTCAGCGCCTTCCTCAAGGCCGACGACAACGACCGCAGCGAACTGCTGGAAAAGCTCACCGACACCGCGCTCTACACCCGCCTGGGCCGCCGCGCCTTCGACAAAGCCAAAGAGGCCCGCGAGGCGCACAGGCTGCTGCAGGAACAAGCCGTGGGGGTCACACCCCTGGCACCGCAGGATCGTGCCGAACTGGACGAGCGCTTCAGCGCCGCGCAACAGGAACTGAAACGGCAACAGGCGCAGCTCAAGCAGCTTGACCAGCAACAGGCCTGGCTGAAGGAACTGAGCCGCTTGCAGGAAACGCAGCAGGCCGCCACCGAGCAACTGCACAGTGCGCAACAACAGCGGGAAGGCCTGGCCGCCGAGCGCCTGAGGCTGACCCGGCTGGAACAGCTCGGTCCGCAGCGGCACCAGTTCGCCCGCAAGTCCGAACTGGAGGCGCTGCTGACGCCGTTGGCCGAACAGATCGCCGCTCACACGCAGCAGCAGACCGAACTGGCCGAACGCCAAGCGCAACTTGCGCTAGGCCTCGACGCGGCGAAAGCCGCCTTGGGCGAGGCGCAACAACGGCAAGGCGACAGCGCGCCGCTGCTGCGCATCGCTTTCGAGGAGCAAAGCACCCTCGCCCGTCTGGCCAAAGAAACCGCCCTCAGCGCCGAAACCAGGCAGCACGCGGAGCAAGCCTGCGCCCAGGGCCAGGCCGGCATCCAGGCCTTGCTGGAGAGACAGGCCGAGGTCGCCGAACGCTTGCGGGACATCGCCGGCGGGCTCGGACAATGCGCCCACCTGGCGCCGTTGAGCGATGCCTGGAACGCCTACCGCGACCGCCTGCAACAGCTGATGCTGATCGGCAATCGCCTGAACAAGGGCCAGGCCGAATTGGCCAGCCTTGAACAGACCGCCACCCGCAGCGCCGAAGACCTCGCCCGGCAGAAGCAGGAACTGGACGTGCTGTTCAAGGAAGCCGGCGCCGAACCGGACGCCGTCGCCGAACAGATCGGCCTCCTCGGCAACCTGTTGCAGGACAACCGCAAGCAACTGCGCGCCGTCGAAGACCTGACGCGTCTGTGGAGCAACCATCAGGAGCTGAGCACGCGCAGCGCCGATCTGCAGCAACGCCTGCTCGAAGCCCAGCAGGAACGCGACCGCCTGACCCAGGACGGGGTGAAGACCAAGGCCGAACTGACCGTCGCCGAACAGACCCTCACGGTCACCCGCGAGCTGCTGGAACGCCAGCGTCTGGCCCGCAGCGCCAGCGTCGAGGAACTGCGCGCGCAGTTGCAGGACGGCCAGCCTTGCCCGGTCTGCGGCAGCGACGCCCACCCGTATCATCAGCCCGAGGCGCTGCTGCAAAGCCTTGGCCGCCATGACGAAAGCGAGCAGGCCAATGCGCTGCGAGCAGTGGAGCGGCTCAACGAATCGCTGATCGAACTGCGCACAGCGGTCGGCGCCGTCATCGCCCGGCAGAAAGAGCTGTTGCAGCAGCAAGAGCAACTGACCGCGCAACAGCACGCTTTGGCGCCGACGATCGAGGCGCATCCGCTGGCTGCGCAGTTGACGGTTCAGGACGCCGACAAGCGCGACGCCTGGCTCGTGCGGCAAAACGATCAGCTGAACCTGAGCATCGCCCAGGACGAACAGCGCCAGAGCGCCCTGCTCACCCTGCAACAGGACGCGGCGCGGCTGACCCAGCAGTTGCGCAAGACCGAATCGGCCCATCAGCAGGCGGCGCAGCACCTGAGCCATCAGCAGCGGGAACTGGACAGCGACCGGCAGCGCCTCGACGAAGAACTCGACGCCTTCGCCAACCTGCTCCCGGCGGACACCCTGCAAGCGCTGCGCGTAGAACCGGCGGCCACCTTCATGCAGCTCGACCGGCAGATCGCCGAGCGCCTGGCGCAGGTCGATCAGCAGAAAGAGGCGTTGGAGGAACAGCTGGAACGCCAGCAGACACTGGACAAAGAGCAGGATCGTCAGCGGATCCGCGTCGAGCAGGCGCAGACCGCCGAACGGCAATTCAATGACTTGGCCGGGCAGCAACAGGCCAGCCAGCACAAACTTGCGCAATTGCTCGGCGAACACATCAGCGCCGAGCAATGGCAACAGCAACTGGAGCGCTCCGTGGAGCAGGCCCGCAGCGCCGAGGCCGATACCGCCTACGCCCTGCAAGACCTGCGCACGCTACAGGTGCAGACGGCGGCGGAACTCAAGGCGCAGCAAGAACGCCGGCAGGCGCTGGACACCGAGGACCGGGAACTGGCCGGCAAGATCGCCGACTGGCGCGCACGCCACCCCGAGCTCGACGACGGCGGCCTCGAAGACCTGCTGCGGATCGACGACGCGCAGGTCAGTGAACTGCGTCAGCGCCTGCAGCTCAATGAAAAGGCCATCGAGCAGGCCAACGTCCTGCTGCAGGAGCGTGACCAGCGCCTGCTCGAGCATCAGGCTCAGCGCAACGGCAACCTCGAGGCCGACGCATTGGCGAGCGCCCTCGCCGATCTGCAACAACAGCTCGCCCTCAGCGAGCAGCAATGCGCCGAGCTGCGTGCCGAGCAGGCCGAAGACCAGCGCCGGCAGAACGCCAACCAGGCGCTGGCGCAGCGGATCGCCGAGGCCTACGCCGAGTACCAGCGCTGGGCCCGGCTCAATGCGTTGATCGGCTCGGCCACCGGCGACACCTTCCGCAAGATCGCCCAGGCCTACAACCTCGACCTGCTGGTGCACCACGCCAACGTGCAGTTGCGCCAGTTGGTCAAGCGCTACCGGCTCAAGCGCGGCGGCAGCATGCTCGGCCTGCTGGTGATGGACACGGAGATGGGCGACGAACTGCGCTCGGTGCATTCGCTGTCCGGCGGCGAGACGTTCCTGGTGTCGCTGGCCCTGGCGCTGGGCCTGGCGTCGATGGCGTCGAGCACGCTGAAGATCGAATCGCTGTTCATCGACGAAGGCTTCGGCAGCCTGGACCCGGAGTCCCTGCAACTGGCCATGGATGCCCTCGACGGCTTGCAGGCCCAGGGGCGCAAGGTGGCGGTGATTTCCCACGTGCAGGAAATGCACGAACGGATTCCGGTGCAGATCCACGTGCGGCGCCAGGGCAACGGCCTCAGCACACTGGAGGTGAAATGAACACGCTCTACTCGTTCCGCCGCTGCCCGTACGCCATGCGCGCGCGGATGGCGTTGCGCTATGCGGGGGTGGCGGTGGACATCGTCGAGGTCAGCCTCAAGGCCAAGCCGGCGAGGATGCTGGAGCTCTCGCCCAAAGGCACGGTGCCGGTGCTCGACGCCGGCGGCCGGGTGATCGACGAGAGCCTGGAGATCATGCGCTGGGCGCTGGCGCAGAACGATCCGCACGACTGGCTGCTCAAGGACGATTCGTTCCACGGCATGTGGATGGAGAAGCTGATCCACGGCAACGACCACGTGTTCAAGGTGCACCTGAACCGGTACAAGTACGCCGAACGCTACCCGGAGCAGCCGATGGAGGCCTATCGCGCGGAGGGGGCGCTGTTCCTGCAAAAGCTCGATGAGTTGCTCGGCAAGCGCGATTACTTGCTGGCTGACCGTCCGTGCCTGGCCGACATCGCGCTGCTGCCCTTCGTGCGCCAGTTCGCCCACGTCGACCGCGAGTGGTTCGCGCAGACGCCTTACGTGCGGTTGCAGCAATGGCTGCAGGGGTTTCTCGAGTCCGACCTGTTCACCGGGATCATGAAAAAGTAATCCCGGGTTCAGGCCAGCACTTCACACATGCCGATGGCCGAGCAATCCACTTCGAACGGCCCGAGGAAATCACGCTCGGACTTGACCGGCGGATTGCCGGCCAGCAGCCCCAGGGCGTTGGCCCGTTCGATGTTGTGGGCGATGCTGTGGTTGGCCTCTATGGCCCGGGCCAGACCGCCGACCGAGCCTTGGCCGAACCCCAGCAGCGAGGCGCCGTTGGTCATGAACGCAAGGCCGGCGATGATCCAGAGTCTGTAGCCTTTCATGCTCCGCCGACTCCCGCCAGTTCAGCCCCGTCCACCGCCCCGCCGTGGGAACGGAGTTCGGACTGGATGCCGGGATGGGCGACCTGGATCGGTGCGTCGAAGCGGTGCTGCGACTGCGAGACGAGGCTGACGGACAACACCATGGCCAGGTACAGACCGATGGCCAGGTAAGCGCCGCGTTTGGCGTAAGCGATGAGGGGACTGGCCATGATGCGGACTCCGTGGACATGTTTCGAGGCCCACAGAATCGATCAAAAAAGCCGAAGTAACCATTCAGGGTTATCCATAGTGACCATCAGCTTCGTTGATCATTAAGCCGATCTATCTCAGCCTTCAATAATACTCATGAGGCGTTCGAACGCCGCTTCCGGCTCGCCGACGACAGGCTCGGCGGCCGACAGGATGGGGGTGGAATAGAGAAACAGGAGTACCAGGGCCAGACGCATCGCCATGCTGTCGATCCTTATGCGGGAAGGAGTCAAAAAATCAGCGTCAACTTTACGTTCATGGCTATGTGATATCAAGCGCAGACATTGAAATACGCCTGATGCTGTCGCAAACGGTTATGCAGGAGCGACATCACTGTTGCGGCCAACGCTTGGAAACGTAGGGCGGCGTCAATGACTTCGCTCCTGCATAACGGGTGCAGTGCGGGAAGGGTTTCAGTGTTGGGCTTTGTGGTCCAGAGCGGCGTAGAAATTGGCGCTCTGTTGCAGGTACTTCTGGGTGTAGCTCTGGGTGTGGGATTTCTTGTCGCTGACTTCGACACTGGCGCTGGCTGGCAGGGCCACGGAAGCGGAGATGGCGGACGCGGCAATCACGGAAAAGAGATTGAAGTTCATGGCGGTAACCCTCGTGTTCGGTTGGCTTGCTTGCCCGTTCGGGCCGTGAAGCAAACTTAACGCTCGAGGGTCCGCCGCTTGAAATGCTTTATGGCATTAGCTGTTATCAGCGCGATTAATACAAAGGCGCAGGCCCCGCGAACCGGGGCCTGCGGCTCATTGACGCAGCAGGAACTTGAGGTCGCTCGGGGCATCCATCGGCAAAGTCTGCACGACTTTGCCCAGCAGACCGGTCTTGTCGTCGCGCTCGAGCACGACGATGCCGTTGCTCTTCTGGTTGGCGATCAGCAGGAACTTGCCGGTGGGGTCGAGGCTGAACTCACGCGGGTGATCGCCCTCCACCGAGCGCCGTTGCAGCTCGCTGAGCTTGCCGCTGGCCGGGTCGATGGCGAACACCAGCATCTGGTTGGCCGTGCCCCGGTTGCTGACGTACAGGAACTTGCCGTCGGCGGATGCGTGCAAGGCGGCTGCGGCCTTGTCCGAGGTCGGCTGGCCGGCCGCCAGGTCCACCAGTTGGGTCTGGGTCAGCACGCCGTCGCGGTAGTCGAACACCGCCACTTGGGCGCTCATTTCCATGGTCAGCCAGGCGTGCTTGCCGTCGGCGCTGAACAGCAGGTGACGCGGGCCGCTGCCCGGCGGCAGGTCCACCGACGCGGTTTTCGCCGGGGTCAGCGGCAGCTCGGGGTTGGCCTTCGGGTCGTAGCGGTAGATGAAGACCTTGTCCGCGCCCAGGTCATTGGAGAACACGTAGCGGCCGTCCGGCGAAGAGACCGTGGAGTGCACATGGTTCGACGCCTGGCGCTCCGGGTTCACCCGGCTGGCCGGGTGGGCGCTCATCTGCACCACCGGCTTCAGGCGGCCGTCGCTGCCCACCGGCACCACCGCCAGCGTGCCGCCCGGATCTTCGGCCACCGAGTAGTTGCTGACGAACAGGTGGCTGGCGTCACCGCTCAGGCTCGAATGGGTCGGCTCGTTGCCCAGGCTCTGCACCTGGTTGATCAGGCTCAGGGCCTGGGTCTTCGGGTTGATCGCATAGCTGCTGACGCGGCCCACCGGGTCTTTCTGGCCGGGGCCGTTTTCGTTGACCACGAACAGCTTGCGCTGATCCCTGGACAAGGTGAGCCACGACGGGTTGGCGCTCTTGACCACCTGCAGCGGGTTGGGCCCGATGCGGCCGGTGGCGCTGTCGAAGCTCATCCGGTAGATGCCCTGGCTCGCGCCCGCGGTGTAGGAGCCCACCAGCAACTGGAAGGTCTCGGCCGAGGCGCTGGAGAGGCCCATCGCGCCGACGCTGCCGGCCATCAGCAGCGGCCAGAACTTACGCATCTTCATGGGCGTCATCCTCATCGTCGCCGCCGAAGGCGTCGAGGCAGACCAGGCGGTGTTCGCCGCTGTCGCCGACGATCAGCCAGCTCTGAAGGGATTCGTCGAAGGTCGCGGCCTTGACCTGGTCCGGGGTGAATTCCCAGTGCTTGGACAAACGCCCGTCCATGCATTCGATGTGCAGGTTGTCGACTTCGTCGAGGGCGAATTCGAAGGCGTGGAGGCCGTCGATTTCGACCATGGCGCAATGTTCGAGGGCGTCGAGAAGGGAGTTGGGTACGGCAGTCATGGCAATCATGTCTTTCAGGGGGAAAGCGGCAATGATAGCTCAATGTGAGGCTGGATCCTCTGCCGGAACGTGGGTCGGCACAGAGGCCGACCGTGCCGGCCCCATCGCTTGCAGGCAAGCGTCCACAAGGTTCTGCGGTGAACGCAGTGGCTGCATCCGACCGGATCCCCTGTGGGAGCCGGCCTGCTGGCGATGGCGGCGTGTCAGTCAACGCGTTTGTCGACTGTCGGTACGCCTCGCAAGCAGGCTCGCTCCTGCGGGTTTTTCAGAGGGCCTCGCGCGAGGGCCTGCCGTCCACCAGGCGCTGGATGCGCAGCGGATTGGCGTTCTTCAGCGGCTCCGGCAGCAGGTGGTCGGGGTAGTTCTGGAAGCACACCGGGCGCAGGAAACGGTCGATGGCCAGCGTGCCGACCGAAGTGCCGCGGGCATCGGAGGTCGCCGGGTACGGCCCGCCGTGCACCATCGAATCGCACACCTCGACCCCGGTCGGATAGCCGTTGAGCAGGATCCGCCCGACCTTCTGCTCCAGCAGCGCCGTCAGTTCCGGGAACTGCGCGAAGTCTTCCGGCTCACCGATGAGCGTCGCGGTGAGTTGCCCGTGCAATCCGTTGAGCGCTTCGTTCAACTGCGCCCGGCCTTCCACTTCGACGACCACAGTGGCCGGCCCGAACACTTCCTCCTGAAGCACTTCATCGCCCTGGATCAGCAACCGCGCATCGGCCTTGAACAACTGCGGCTGCGCCTGATTGCCTTGCTGCGCGCGCCCCGCCAGGTGCGTGATGCCTGCGTGGGCCAAAAGCTTCTGCAAGCCCTTGCCGTAGCTGGCGAGGGTGCCGGCGTTGAGCATGGTCTGCGCCGGCTGGTCGGCGATCAGCCCGGCCAGTTGCGCCACGAACCCGCTGAACTGCGGCGAACGCAGGCCGATCACCAGGCCGGGATTGGTGCAGAACTGGCCGCAGCCCTGCACCACCGACGCCGTCAGGTCGCGGGCCACGGACTCCGTGCGGACGGCCAGCGCCTGCGGCAGCACGATCACCGGGTTGATGCTCGACATCTCGGCGAACACCGGGATCGGCTGCGGGCGTGCGGCCGCCATGTCGCACAGCGCCCGTCCGCCCTTGAGCGAACCGGTGAAGCCCACGGCCTGGATCGCCGGATGCTTGACCAGCCATTCGCCGACGCCGCCGCCATAGATCATGTTGAACACGCCCGCCGGCATGCCGGTCTTCTGCGCCGCACGGATCAGCGCGTCGGCCACCCACTCGGCGGTGGCCATATGGCCGCTGTGGGCCTTGAACACCACCGGGCAACCGGCGGCCAGCGCAGCGGCGGTGTCGCCGCCCGCCGTGGAGAACGCCAACGGAAAGTTGCTGGCGCCGAACACCGCCACCGGCCCGAGGCCGATGCGGTACTGGCGCAGGTCCGGACGCGGCAGCGGCTGGCGCGCCGGCAACGGCAGATCGATCCGCGCCCCATAGAAATCGCCCCGGCGCAGCACCTTGGCGAACAGGCGCATCTGGCCGCTGGTGCGGGCGCGCTCCCCTTGGATCCGCGCCGCCGGCAGCGCGGTTTCGCGGCAGACCACGGCCACGAACCCGTCGTCCAGCGCGTCGAGCTCATCGGCGATCGCATCCAGGAACTGCGCCCGGCGCTCTGCGCTGAGACTGCGGTAGGCCGGGTACGCGGCGGCGGCCGCTTGGGCAGCGGCGTCCACCTCCTCCACCGTCGCTTGGGAGAAACCGTAAGGCAGCGGTTCGCCGGAGCTGGCGTCCACGCTCTGCAACTGGAGGCCGCCGGCGGCGCTGCGACGCCCGCCGATGTAGTTGAGGCCGAGAATCTGAGTCATGTGATCTCCTTAAAGGGTGCCGATGCTGCCGGGGGCGAAAACCGCATCGATTGGCGCGATGCCGTTGACCAGCGGCGCGCCGAACTCGGCCTGGCTGATCTCGAACACGTCGCCCGGGCGGGTGCGGACACCGTCGGCGAACGACAGCGTCGCGGTGCCGAAGAAATGAATGTGCACATCGCCCGGCCGCAGGAACTGGGCGTACTTGAAGTGGTGGTATTCGAGGTTCGCCAGGCTGTGGCACATGTTGGCTTCGCCGCTGAGGAACTCGTTTTGCCACAGCGTTTCGCCGTCGCGCAGGATGCGGCTGGTGCCCGCCAGGTGCGGCGGCAGCTCACCGACCCGAAGCTCGGGGCCGAAACTGCAGCTGCGCAGTTTCGAATGGGCCAGGTACAGGTAGTTCTTGCGCTCCATGACGTGGTCGGAGAACTCGTTGCCCAGGGCAAAACCGAGGCGGTACGGTTTGCCGTCGTGTCCGATGACGTAGAGCCCGGTGAGCTCCGGCTCTTCGCCGGCGTCTTCGGCGAACGGCGGCAGCGGGAACGGTTGCCCGGGTCGCACGACGATGCTGCCGTCGCCTTTGTAGAACCACTCTGGCTGCACCCCGGCCTGTCCCGCCGCCGGTTTGCCGCCCTCCACGCCCCACTTGAAGATGCGCAGGGTGTCGGTCAGCGTCGCTTCGTCGCCGGCCTGCTGGTGCATCTTGTCCCGGGCCGAAGCGCTGCCCAGGTGCGTGAGGCCGGTGCCGCTGACCAGCAAGTGCGCCGGGTCCGGATGGTCGAGCGGCGGCAGGATGCGCAGCCGCTCCCGCAGTTCGGCGTAGTCGTGGCTGATGCCCAGACCAAAGGCCTGCACCTGCTGCGCGAGGCTGACGCCGGCCTCAATGGCCGCCAACGCCAGGTCGCGCACGGCGCGGACGTCCTGCACCTCCCGCGCCAGACCGCCCTCGACCACGCCGACGCGGCGCTCGCCGTTACTCAATTCGAATTGCACCAGATGCATGTGTTCTCTCCTGTCAACAAATGTCTGAACACCGGAAAACCTATGTCCGGCAGGTGGCGTCAGGTTCGCGTGGCGCCCCGCGCACTGGCGGCGAACTGATCCGCCGGCAACACGTGTCTGCGCTCAAGCACCCGGTAAACCACACCGGTCAGAATCAGTCCGAACACCATCACCCCGGACAGGAAGTACAAACCCGAGGCGAGGTTGCCGGTGTATTCCTTCAGCGCCCCGATCACGAACGGACCGATGTAGCCGCCCAGGTTGCCCACCGAGTTGATCAGCGCGATGCCCGCCGCCGCGCTGGCGCCGGCGAAGAACCGTCCCGGCAGGGTCCAGAACACCGCCGTGCAGGAAAACAGCGCGAACGCCACCAGGCACAGCGCCGCCAGCTGCATCGCCGGCAACGCCAGCCAGGCGCTGAAGAACAGGCCGAGCGCACCCAGCACGTAGAGCACCGCCAGGTGGCCGTAGCGGTCGTTCAGCCGGTCGGAACTGCGCGGCACGATCAGCAGGCCGACGATGCCGAAGAGGTACGGCACCGCCGACACGAAACCGGTGACCAGGTCGCTGCCGCCGAACTGCTTGATCAGGGTCGGCAGCCACAGGCCCAGGCCGTAGATGCTCAAGGTCACCGGCAGGTAGAACAGCGCCAGCAGCAAGACGCGCGTGTCCTTGAGCGCATGCAGCGGGTTGCCGTGGCGGGTCTGGCCGTATGCCTGCAGGTCCTTTTTCAGCTCGCCGCTGAGCCAGTCCTTTTCGGACCGATCCATCCAGTCCACCTGCTCCGGGCCGTCGGGCAACCAGCGCAGCACCGGCCAGGTCAGCAAGATCGCCGGGGTGCCGATGACGATGAACAGCCATTGCCAGCCGTGCAGGCCGAGGATGCCGTCCATGCCCAGCAGGCCGCCGGACACGGGGCCGGTGATCATCATGGCGATGGGCTGGGACAGGATGAACAGCCCGAGGATCTTGCCGCGGTGGCGCACCGGGAACCATTGGGTGATGTAGTACAGGACGCCGGGAAAGAACCCCGCCTCCGCCGCGCCGAGCAGAAAACGCATCACATAGAAGCTGTGCGGGCCCTGGACGAACGCCATGCCGATGGTGATGGCGCCCCAGGTGATCATGATCCGGGCGAACCAGCGCCGGGCGCCGAAGCGTTCGAGCATCAGGTTGCTGGGGATCTCCAGCAGGAAGTAGCCGATGAAGAACAGACCCGCGCCGAGCCCGTAGGCCGCGTCGCCGATGCCGATGTCGGCGCCCATGTGCAGCTTGGCGAAGCCGACGGCGGAGCGGTCCACGTAGGCGATCAGGTACAGCAGGATCAGGAAGGGAATCAGTTTCAGGGTGATGCGCCGGACAAGCCGCTGTTCCTGGCTCATGGGGTCGGTCTCCGATTGTTGTTGTTATGGAACCTCGGGGGATGCCTCGGGCGAACCTCGCCAGGGCCGATCCCCTCGTTGAAATCGACTATATAGTAATACTTATTAGGCGCCAATACTTCCATGTCAGACGCTTTTCGCTTAGCTTAAGCGAAAGCTCGCAAATAATAGTCTTACAATAAGAGAACCGATCATGTCTGATAAGAAACCCGCCCTGCGCTCGGCCCAATGGTTCGGCACCGCCGACAAGAACGGCTTCATGTACCGCAGCTGGATGAAGAATCAGGGCATCGCCGACCATCAGTTCCACGGCAAGCCGATCATCGGCATCTGCAACACCTGGTCGGAGCTGACCCCGTGCAACGCGCACTTCCGTCAGATCGCCGAACACGTGAAGCGCGGCGTGATCGAGGCCGGCGGGTTTGCGGTGGAGTTCCCGGTGTTCTCCAACGGCGAGTCGAACCTGCGCCCGACCGCCATGCTCACCCGCAACCTGGCGAGCATGGACGTGGAAGAAGCCATCCGCGGCAACCCCATCGACGGCGTGGTGCTGCTGACCGGCTGCGACAAGACCACCCCGGCGCTGCTGATGGGCGCGGCCAGTTGCGACGTACCGGCCATCGTCGTCACCGGCGGGCCGATGCTCAACGGCAAGCACAAGGGCAAGGACATCGGCTCCGGCACCGTGGTCTGGCAGCTCAGCGAACAAGTCAAGGCCGGCACCATCACGCTCGATGACTTTTTGGCGGCCGAGGGCGGCATGTCCCGCTCCGCCGGCACCTGCAACACCATGGGCACCGCGTCCACCATGGCCTGCATGGCCGAAGCGCTGGGCACCTCCCTGCCCCACAACGCGGCGATCCCGGCGGTGGACGCACGGCGCTACGTGCTGGCGCACATGTCCGGCATGCGTGCGGTGGAGATGGTGCGCGAAGACCTGCGGCTGTCGAAGATCCTGACCAGGCAGGCGTTCGAGAACGCGATCCGGGTCAACGCGGCGATCGGTGGTTCGACCAACGCGGTGATCCACCTCAAAGCCATCGCCGGGCGCATCGGCGTGGAGCTGGACCTGGACGACTGGACGCGCATCGGCCGCGGCATGCCGACCCTGGTCGACCTGCAGCCGTCCGGGCGTTTCCTGATGGAAGAGTTCTACTACGCCGGGGGCTTGCCGGCCGTGCTGCGGCGTCTGGGCGAGGCCAACCTGATTCCGAATCCGGACGCACTGACCGTCAACGGCAAAACCATCCGCGAGAACACCCAGGACGCGCCGATCTACGGTGAAGACGAAGTGATCCGCACCCTCGACAATCCGATCCGCGCCGACGGCGGCATCTGTGTATTGCGCGGCAACCTGGCGCCACTCGGCGCGGTACTCAAGCCCTCCGCCGCGACGCCGGCGCTGATGCAGCACCGTGGCCGCGCCGTGGTGTTCGAGAACTTCGACCACTACAAGGCGCGGATCAACGACCCGGCATTGGACGTCGACGCGGACTCGGTGCTGGTGATGAAGAACTGCGGGCCGAAGGGTTATCCGGGCATGGCCGAAGTCGGCAACATGGGGCTGCCGGCCAAGCTGCTGGCCCAGGGCGTGACCGACATGGTGCGCATCTCGGATGCGCGGATGAGCGGCACGGCGTACGGCACCGTGGTGCTGCATGTCGCCCCGGAAGCGGCGGCGGGCGGGCCTCTGGCGGCGGTGCAGGAAGGCGACTGGATCGAGCTGGACTGCGCCAATGGGCGCTTGCACCTGGACATCCCGGAGGCCGAACTGGCGGCTCGCATGGCCGATCGGCAACCGCCGCAACCGTTGTTGGTGGGGGGTTACCGTCAGCTGTACATCGACCATGTGCTGCAGGCGGACCAGGGCTGCGACTTCGACTTCCTGGTCGGTTGCCGGGGTGCCGAAGTGCCGCGCCACTCCCATTGACGCCACCGTCCCCTGTGGGAGCTGGCTTGCCAGCGATTACGGTCTTTCAGCTGACATTCCTGTTGACTGACACGCCGCCATCGCTGACAAGCCAGCTCCCACATTTGCTTTGTGCACCTGCCTCAAGATCGTGCCACGCCTGCTATGATGCCGGGCACCGCTCACCCCACAGGATCGCCCCGCTCCCCATGGATTACCGCAAACCCTCCGACCGCAAAAGCATGCATTCGCGCATCGTCCAGGAACTGGGCCTGCAGATCGTTTCCGGCCGCTTCCCGCCCGACGACAAACTGCCCGCCGAAGCCTTGCTGTGCGAGGAGTACGCGGTGAGCCGGCCGGTGCTGCGCGAAGCCACGCGGGTGCTGGTGGCCAAGGGGCTGGTGTATTCGAAGCCGCGGGTCGGCACCGTGGTCAAGCCGCGCCGCGAGTGGCACATGCTCGACCCGGACGTGCTGCACTGGCTGATGCAGAGCAGCCCGCAGAACGAGTTCTTCAATGTGCTGACCAGCGTGCGCAGCATCATCGAGCCCGCCGCCGCCGCCCTCGCCGCCCAGCACGCCACCGAGGCCGACATCGCCGCCATCGGCGAGGCCTACCGGCGCATGGAGGCGGCGCCGACCCCGGAGGCGTTACTGCAGCCGGACCTGGATTTCCACAGCCGCATCGCCGACGCCACCCACAACGACCTGCTCGCCAACCTGTGCAACATGCTCTCGGTGGCGATCGCCGAAGCGCTCAAGCACTCCAACCAGCGGCCGAACCTGCACGAACTGGCGCTGCCGCGGCACAAGGCGATCCTGACCGCCATCGAGAACCGCGACGCCCTCGGTGCACGGCATGCGACGCTGGTGCAGTTGGATGATGCGCGCAGTGCGCTGAGCGTGGTGCTCGGCACCGACCTCTCCTGAACGCCATAACCCTGTGGGAGCTGGCTTGCCAGCGATGAGGGCTTAACCTTCAACATTGGTGTGGCCTGTTATTCCGCTATCGCTGGCAAGCCAGCTCCCACAGGTTAATCGTGAACTTCGAGACATAAAAAAGCCGCAACCCTTGGGTTGCGGCTTTTTCGTTTCAGGCTCGCCAATCAGTGGGCGAACAGCGAATTGCCCTTCTGCCCCGCCAGCTTCTCAGGCTTGATCAGGAACTTCGCCAGCGCCGGCAGCAGCCACAGCGCGCCGAACATGTTCCACAGCAGCATGAAGGTCAGCATCAGGCCCATGTCGGCCTGGAACTTGATCGCCGAGAAGATCCAGGTGCACACGCCGATGGCCAGGCACAGGCCGGTGAACAGCACCGCCTTGCCGGTGGATTTCAGGGTCTGGTAATAGGCTTCCTGCAACGGCAGGCCGGCGCGCAGGAAACTTTCCAGGCGGCTGTAGATGTAGATGCCGTAGTCCACGCCGATCCCCACGCCCAGCGCCACCACCGGCAGGGTCGCGACCTTGACGCCGATGCCCATGAACGCCATCAGCGCGTTGCCCAGCACCGAGGTCAGCACCAGCGGCAGGACGATGCACAAGGTCGCCGCCCACGAACGGAAGGTGATCATGCACATGACCGCCACGCAGATGTACACCAGCACCAGGATGGTCAGTTCAGCCTGCTTGATGACTTCGTTGGTGGCCGCCTCGATCCCGGCGTTGCCGGCGGCCAGGATGAACTCAAGGCCTTCCTTGTTGTTGTCCGCGGCGAATGCCTGCACCGCCTTCACGGCACGGTCCAGGGTCTCGGCCTTGTGGTCGTTGAGGAACACCAGCACCGGCGCCAGCGAACAGTTGTTGTTGTACAGGCCGTCGGCCCGGGCGATGGAGTTGTTCAGCACGTCCGGGTTGCGCGACAGGGTCTCCCACTTCAGGTTGCCCTCGTTCATGCCCTTGATCATCTGCTTGGACACGGTCACCAGCGAGATCGCCGACTGCACGCCCTCGGTGTTCTGCATCTTCCACATCAGCTCGTCGATGGGCGCCATCGCCTCGTAGCGCGAGCAGCCTTCGGACTTGGTCTTGACCATCACCACCAGCACGTCGGAACTGGTGGAGTAGTTGCTGATGATGAAGTTGTTGTCCTTGTTGTAGCGCGAGTCCGGACGCAATTCCGGCGCGCCCTGGTCGAGGTCGCCGATCTTGAGGTTCTTGCTGTACCAGAGGCCGCCGCCGAAGGCGACCAGCGCGATCAGGATCGACACCGGCGCCACCTTGGAGCTGGCGAAGTTCGACAGCAGGCGCCAGAACGGATGCTCGCGGTTCGCATCCTTCTTGCTCTTGGCCACGGCGCGCTTGCTGATGCCGACATAGGAAATCGCCACCGGCAGCAGGATCAGGTTGGTGAACACGATCACCGCCACGCCGATGGACGCGCCGATGGCCAGTTCGCGGATCACGCCGATGTCGATGATCAGCAGGGTGATGAAGCCGACGGCGTCCGCCAGGATCGCGATCATCCCCGGCAAGAACAGCTGCCGGAACGTGCGCCGTGCGGCGGTCAGGGCGTTGTCCGCCTCGCTGGACTGCAAGGCGATGCCGTTGATCTTCTGCACGCCGTGGGAGATGCCGATGGCGAAGATCAGGAACGGCACCAGCATCGAGTACGGATCGAGCCCGAAGCCGAAGAAGTGCATCAGCCCCAGTTGCCAGATCACCGCCACCAGCGTGGTGCTCAGCACCGCGACGGTGCTGCGCATGCAGTGGGTGAACCAGTACAGCAGGATCAGGGTGATGACGAAGGCGACGCCGAAGAACATCACCACCATCACCAGGCCGTCGATCAGGTCGCCGACCTTCTTGGCGAAGCCGACGATGTGGATCTTGACGTTGGGGTTCTGCGCCTCGAACTTGTTGCGGATCTTGTCCTCCAGCTCATGGGAGAACTTGCGGTAGTCCAGCGCCAGCAGCTTGCCCTGGTCCTGCGGATCCGGGTAGGACTCCAGCAGCGGGATGTCGACGATGCTCGACTTGAAGTCGTTGGCCACCAGCCGTCCGACCTGGCCGGACTTGAGCACGTTGTTGCGCAACAGGTCGAGGCTGTCCTGGGAGCCGTTGTAGCTCTGCGGGATCACTTCGCCGCCGGCGAAGCCTTCCTCGGTCACCTCGGTCCAGCGCACGCTCGGGCTCCACAGCGACTTGAGGCCGGAACGGTCGACGCCGGAGATGTAGAACACCTCGTCGTTGATCTGGCGCAGGGTCTCCATGTACTCCTTGGAGAATATGTCGCCGTCGGTGGCCTCCACCGAGATCCGCACGGTGTTGCCCAGGTTCGCCAGGTCGTTGCGGTGCTCCATCATCTTCTCGATGAACGGATGCTTGAGCGGGATCATTTTCTCGAAGCTGGTGGACGGCCGGATCAGCGTGGCCTGCCAGAACAGAAAGATGCTGACCAGCACGCAGATCACGATCACTGCCGGGCGGTTGTTGAAGATCAGGCGTTCGAGGAACGTCGCCTTGTCCTGATGATGAGTGCTCAAGGAAGTCATAGCCCCGCCTTCTTATTATTGATCCGGCTCATTTGCCCAGCTCGGCGCCGTTGGGCGCCGTGATGCGTACTCCGCCCTGCCCGGTCAGGATCAGGTCGCCGTTGCCTGCGGCAGTGACCGACGACAGCGAAATGCGGTCGGGCCGGTTGAACACGCTGAAGGTCTCGCCGTTGTCGCTGCTGCTGATCACCGAGCCGCCGTTGCCGACGATCACGATGGAACCGTCGTCGAGCAGCGTGGCGCCGGACAGGCCGAACTCCAGGGAACCGCGCGCCGCCTTCAGCCCGACCTGCTCCCAGGTGCCGCCGAAGTCGGTGGAACGGTAGAGGTTGCCGCGCAGGCCGTAGGCCAGCAGGGTCTGCGGCTGCGCGGTGCCGATCACGCCGAACAGCGAACCTTCGTACGGGCCTTCGAGCTTTTCCCAGGTCTGGCCCCAGTCGGCGGAACGGAACATGCTGCCCTGCTCGCCGACGATGAACAGCCCGGCGTCCTTCACGGCGGCGATGGCGTTGAGGTGGTATTGGTCTTCGTTGTCGAGGCGGTCGCTGACGTCTTCCCAGTGCTGGCCGCCGTCGGTGGTCTCCAGCAGCGCGCCGTAGGCGCCGACGGCGATGCCCTGGCTGGCGTCCTTGAACCAGACGTCGAGCAGCGGCGCTTCGCGCTTGAGGTCTTCGAACTGCTTGGTCCAGGTCAGGCCGCCGTCTTCGCTGGCGAGGATCTGCGCGTCATGGCCGACGGCCCAGCCGTGCCGGTCGTCGACGAAGTACACGGCGGTGAGCAGTTGCCGGGTCGGCACCTTGGCCTGGGTCCAGGTCTTGCCCTGGTCGTCGGAATAGAGGATGTGTCCGCGGTCGCCGACCGCCACCAGCCGGGCGCCGGCATGGACGACATCGAGCATCAGGCTTTTGGCGGCCTTGGCCGAAGCGGTGGAATAGACCGCGTCCGCGGGCGCTTCGTCGGCCAGGGCGCAGGCCGGTACGGCTGCGAGGCCCAGCAGGGCGCAGGCGGTGGCCAGCAATGCGGTTTTGCGTAACGCCGGCGGGCGGCAACGAACCATAGACCTTCCCCTATTTATTATTGTTGGGCCATCGGGCCTTCAAGGGCGCCGCAAGGGTGCTCCGGGTGACCGGCCAGTCAGCTGCGCTGCATGCAGCATAGTCCTGAAACCCGCAGTCCAGAGCCCCTTCGGATGCTGGCTCATCCTATCGGGCTTTGGAAACGTCTGACAATCGGCGCCACGTTATCTTTTGTTAACCGCGAAACCGGTCTGTTGCCCCTTCATTGACTGACCCGCCGTCGTCGCGGGCAAGCCCGCTCCTACCTGGCTGCGGTCGCTCACGACCGCTGCGTACCACCCGAAACCCGTGGGAGCGGGTTTGCCCGCGAAAGCGTCGGTCAAGGCACCGCAGGCGTTGCTCCCGATGTGTCTGGCAGCGGCCACAGACATTGGCGATGACGGCCGAATGAACGGCCATTCGCCGGATGGATGACGCAAAACTTGCGAAGGGGACTTGCACGATAGGTATTATGGTATACCATCAGACGCACAGACACTCTCACCCCCTACGGAGCAGCCCATGAGTTTCGAAATCCGCAAGATCGTCAGCTACGTCGAAGAGACCTTCATCGAAGGCGGCAAGGCCACCGACACCCCGGTGACCATGGTCGGCCTGGCGGTCGTGATCAAGAACCCGTGGCTGGGCCGCGGCTTCGTCGAAGACCTGAAACCGGAGATCCGCGCCAACTGCTCCGACCTCGGCGCGCTGATGGTCGAGCGCCTCGTGGCCGCCATCGGCGGGGCCGAGAAGATCGAGGCCTACGGCAAGGCCGCGGTGGTCGGCGCCGACGGCGAGATCGAGCACGCCTCGGCGGTGATCCACACCCTGCGCTTCGGCAACCACTACCGCGAAGCGGTCAAGGCCAAGAGCTACCTGAGCTTCACCAACAAGCGCGGCGGTCCCGGCACCTCGATCCAGATCCCGATGATGCACAAGGACGACGAAGGCCTGCGCTCGCACTACATCACCCTGGAAATGCAGATCGAAGACGCACCGCGTGCCGACGAGATCGTCGTGGTGCTCGGTTGCGCCGACGGCGGCCGCCTGCACCCGCGCATCGGCAACCGCTACATCGACCTGGAAGAGCTGGCCGCCGAAAAGGCCCAGTGACCACAACAAGAAGGCATAGCAGGAGCGCTCCATGATTCGGCTCACCGCTGAACTCACCCCCGCCGGCACCAGTTATCTGGCGACCGGCCTCGGCCAACCCGTGGTGCTGATCCACGGCGTGGGCCTGAACAAAGAAATGTGGGGCGGCCAGATCGTCGGCCTCGCCTCGCAATACCGGGTGATCGCCTACGACATGCTCGGGCATGGCGCCAGTCCGCGACCGGCCGCCGACACCGGCCTGCTCGGTTACGCCGATCAGTTGCTGGAGCTGCTGGAGCACCTGCAACTGCCCCAGGCCACCGTGATCGGGTTCTCCATGGGCGGCCTGGTGGCGCGGGCCTTCGCCCTGCACTACCCGCAGCGCCTGCAAGGGCTGGTGGTGCTCAACAGTGTGTTCAACCGCACCGAGGAGCAGCGCGCCGGCGTCATCGCCCGCACCAGCCAGGCGGCCGAGCACGGGCCGGACGCCAACGCCGAAGCGGCCCTGTCGCGCTGGTTCAGCCGCGAATACCAGGCGGCCAACCCGGCGCAGATCGCCGCGATCCGCCAGACCCTGGCCGGCAACGACCCGCAGGGCTACCTGACCACCTACTCGCTGTTCGCCACGCAAGACATGTACCGCGCCGACGACCTGGGCAGCATCCAGGTGCCGACGCTGATCGCCACGGGCGAGCTGGATCCCGGTTCGACCCCGGAGATGGCCGAGCAACTGGCCCGGCGCATCCCCGGCGCGAAGGTCGCCGTGCTGCCCGAGCAAAGGCATATGATGCCCGTAGAGTCGCCGCGCCTGGTCAACCAGATGCTGCTGGAATTTCTCGAATCCGCAAACGCCCGACAAAGTCCAATAAAGGGGATCGTTGCATGACACTCGCACGCTTTCGCATGTGCATCGGCGCAGACTGGGTCGACGCCCTGTCCGGCAAGACGTTCCAAAGCCTCGACCCGGCCCTGGCCGAGCCCTGGGCCGAGCTGCCCGACGCCGACGAGGCCGATGTCGAGCGCGCCGTGCAAGCGGCCCAGACCGCCTTCGACAGCCCGGCCTGGCGAGGCCTGACCGCCACGGCGCGGGGCAAGCTGCTGCGTCGCCTCGGCGACCTGATCGCCGAAAACAAGGAACGACTGGCCCAGCTGGAAAGCCGCGACAACGGCAAACTGATCCGCGAGACCCGCGGCCAGGTCGGCTACCTGCCGGAGTTCTTCCACTACACCGCCGGCCTGGCCGACAAGCTCGAAGGCGGCACCCTGCCGCTCGACAAGCCCGACCTGTTCGCCTACACCGTGCATGAAGCCATGGGCGTGGTCGCCGCGATCATTCCGTGGAACAGCCCGCTGTACCTGACCGCGATCAAGCTCGCGCCGGCCCTGGCGGCAGGCAACACCATCGTGATCAAACCGTCCGAACACGCTTCGGCGACGATCCTGGAACTGGCGCGCCTGGCCCTCGAAGCCGGCATCCCGCCGGGCGTGGTCAACGTCGTCACCGGCTACGGCCCGAGCACCGGCGCCGCCCTCACCCGCCATCCGCTGGTGCGCAAGATCGCCTTCACCGGCGGCGCGGCGACCGCCCGTCATGTGGTGCGCAGCAGCGCCGAGAACTTCGCCAAGCTGTCACTGGAACTGGGCGGCAAATCGCCGAACATCATCTTCGCCGACGCCGACCTCGACAGCGCCATCAACGGCGCCATCGCCGGGATCTACGCGGCGTCCGGGCAGAGCTGCGTGTCCGGCTCGCGCTTGCTGGTGCAGGACGAGATCTACGATGAGTTCGTCGGTCGCCTGGCCGAACGCGCCCAACGCATCCGCATCGGCAACCCCCAGGACGACAGCAGCGAAATGGGCCCGATGGCCACCGCCCAGCAACTGGCCGTGGTCGAAGGCCTGGTGGCCGACGCCCTCGCCGAAGGGGCGCGCCTGCGCATCGGCGGCAAGCGCCCGGCGGGCGTGGGCGACGGCTGGTTCTATGAGCCGACGCTGTTCGAGTGCGACCGCAACTCGATGAAGATCATGCAGGAAGAAGTGTTCGGCCCGGTGGCCTCGGTGATCCGCTTCAAGGACGAGGCCGAAGCGTTGGCGATCGCCAACGACTCGCAGTTCGGCCTCGCCGCCGGCATCTGGACCCGCGACCTGGGCCGCGCCCACCGCCTGGCCCGTGACGTGCGCTCGGGGATCATCTGGGTCAACACCTACCGCGCGGTGTCGGCGATGGCGCCGATCGGCGGCTTCAAGAACAGTGGCTACGGACGCGAAAGCGGCATCGATTCGGTGCTGGCCTACACCGAACTGAAAACAGTGTGGATCAACCTTTCCCAGGCGCCGATGCCTGATCCCTTCGTGATGCGCTAGGAGTCCTGCGACATGATCGAACCCGGCATTTACAAAGACGTGATGGGCTCGTTCCCGTCCGGGGTCACGGTGGTCACCACCCTCGACGCGGACGGCGGCATCGTCGGCATCACCGCCAGCGCCTTCAGCGCGCTGTCGATCGACCCGGCGCTGGTGCTGTTCTGCCCCAACTACGCCTCCGACACCTACCCGGTGCTGCGCGACAGCCAGCGCTTCGCGATCCACCTGCTGTCCGCCGACCAGACCGGCGAAGCCTATGCCTTCGCCGGCAAAGGCAAGGACAAAGCCAAAGGCATCGCCTGGCACCTGAGCGAGCTGGGCAACCCGATCCTGGACAAGGCCACGGCGATCATCGAATGCGAACTGTGGCGCGAATACGACGGCGGCGACCACGCGATCATCGTCGGCGCGGTGAAGAACCTGATCCTGCCGGCGCAACCGGTGACGCCGATGATCTACCACAAGGGAAAATTGGGCGCGTTACCGACGCTGTCTTGAAGGATTCACCCCTGTAGGAGCGAGCCTGCTCGCGAAGGCATAGTGTCAGTCGACATCAATCTCGAATGTGATGACGCTTTCGCGAGCAGGCTCGCTCCCACAGGGGAAAGTGGCGTAAGGAGGAATGATGAGCAACGAAAAATATGAAAAAGGCCTGCAGATCCGCACCCAGGTGCTGGGCGAAGCCTACGTGCAGCGCTCGATCGAGAACGCCGACGACTTCACCCGCCCGCTGCAGGAAATGGTCACCGAATATTGCTGGGGCCATGTCTGGGGCCGCGACGGCCTGTCGCTCAAGGAGCGCAGCATGATCAACCTGGCGATGATCTCGGCGCTCAACCGCCCGCATGAACTCAAGCTGCATGTGCGCGGCGCCTTGCGTAACGGCTTGAGTCGTGAGCAAATACGCGAAATTCTGCTTCAGGTCGGCATCTACTGCGGTGTTCCCGCTGCCGTAGACAGTTTCCGGCTCGCCCGTGAAGCCTTCGCCGAAGCCGACGCCGAGGCCTCCAGACAACACTCGGCTGTCTGACCGCCCCGCAAGGACAGCCACATTTAGAGCGGACTCCATGAAACGCCTGCCACTCGACGACAGCTTCAAGGTCAATCGCAACCCCGTCACCCTGCGCGAGATCGTGCTGGACAAGCTGCGAAGCGCCATCATGAACTTCCAGCTCCTGCCGGGCGACCGCCTGGTCGAACGCGACCTGTGCGACCGCCTGGGCGTGAGCCGCACGTCGGTGCGCGAAGCCTTGCGTCACCTGGAGTCCGAAGGCCTGGTGGAATTCGCCGACGCCAAGGGCCCGCGCGTGGCGATCATCACGCTGGCCGACGCCGTCGACATCTATGAGCTGCGGTGCGTGCTCGAAGGCCTGATCGTCCAGCTGTTCACCCTGCGCGCCAAGGCCAAGGACATCAAGGCCCTGGAGAAAGCGCTGGAGGAGAACCGCAAGGCGCTCAAGGACGGCGAGCTGCAACAGGTGATCGACTCGGTGCAGGGTTTCTACGACGTGCTGCTGGAAGGCTCCGGCAACCACATCGCCGCCACCCAGCTGCGCCAGTTGCAAGCGCGCATCAGCTACCTGCGGGCGACGTCGGTGTCCCAGGAAAACCGTCGCGGCGCGAGCAACCAGGAAATGGAAAAAATGGTCGAGGCGATCAAGAGCGGCGACGCTCTGGCGGCGCATCAGGCGTGCGTCGATCACGTTCGTGCGGCGGCGGCCGTAGCCCTCGACTACCTCAAGCGCAAACAGGAAGAAACCGGCACCGATCTCAAAAGCACGCCGGCGATCACCCTACCCATCGCGCTGAAAGAACCGCGCATAGGTCACTGACATGTTCAGCCCGAGCTTTTGCCCGAAATGCGGCGGCGCCGACCTCGGTCAGCAGGTGCCGCCGGGCGATACGCACGAGCGCCTGATGTGCCGCGGCTGCGGCTACATCCACTATGTGAACCCGAAGATCATCGCCGGCTGCATCATCGAGCAGGACGGCAAATACCTCTTGTGCCAGCGGGCGATCCCGCCGCGTCCGGGCACCTGGACGCTGCCGGCGGGCTTCATGGAAAGCGGCGAAACCACCGAGCAGGCGGCCGTGCGCGAAGTCTGGGAAGAAAGCGGCGTGCGCGCCGAGATCGTCTCGCCCTACTCGATCTTCAGCGTGCCGAAGATCAGCGAGGTGTACATCATCTTCCGCGCCATCGCCCTGGAGATCACCGGCCAGTACGGCCCGGAAACCCTCGACTGCCAATTCTTCGCCCCCGAAGACATCCCGTGGGACAAGATCTACTACCCGGCGATCCGCCAGATCCTCGAACGCTACATCGAGGAACGCCAGGCCGGCGTCTACGGCATCTATGTGGGCAACGACGACAGCGGCAAGATTCACTTCATCCGCTGATCAGAAGTCACCTTCAACAGATGCAGAGCCCGCTTCCTCGGTGGCCGGAGGGCTCAGTCCGGCATCGACCGGATGATGTCAGCCAAATCATCTTTGGTGATCTCATTGGCCTTGAGAGCAGCGGAGATATCTTTTTTAGAAAGCGGGAAGCGCTTGAAAATGTCTTTCAATGTGTCCGCATCGATATTCTGTAACCAAAGAGGGTCGATGAAAGAGCCACCATACTCAGGCTTCATGGGAACCTCTTCGTGAGCGATTGAACCTTTGTGATTCAGATAGACAACATAGCGATCATGCCCTTCAGGAAAACTCTTATCGTGATAGAGCGTAGTCCCCATGGGCAGGACATAGTAATTATCATCGCCACCTTGCCCTTCGATCAGCAGAGGTTCTTTGGTTTTAACCCTCTCCAAATCACGTTCCTTCGAACTGTTCCCCACAATCAGAAACGCCAGAAAGATCGCATTTACAAATAGAACGCCCAGCAACCAATAGCCAATTCGCCTATTTGCAAACATTCTTCTTGTCATAGTGCGCCTCAATAATCCCTTCGAGCATGGCTTGTAAATCCGCAGGCAAGAAATCCCATGCTGAGCTCTGGATTGCGTACGCGCGGCCTGTCGTTCAATGAATGACAAGCCTCTCATTTCGCTGTATTTAGCGCGGCCTTGCAAGCAAGCGCTTACGGCGCCATCCCTTCCACAATAATGACTTCCGCCCTCGCCCACTCCTCCCGGTAGCTTTTCGCTTCCTGATACGCCGTCGAGCGGTAGCACGCCACCGCCTGTTCGTAACTGTCGAACTCAATCACCACGCTACGCTGGGGCGTCGCCCTGCCCTCCAGCGCTTCGCTGCGCCCGCCCCGGGCCAGGAAACGTCCGCCGTACTCGGCGAATGCCTTCGGCGCGCGTTGGGTGTATTGGCTGTAGCGGTCCGGGTCGGTGACGTCCACGTGAGCAATCCAGTAAGCCTTCATAGTGACCTCTTGGTTAAATTTGTATTATGGTATACCACAAATATCCAACAAACACCGGGAGTCCAGCATGGCCTTCAACAGCATCGAAGAAATCCTCGAAGATTACCGCCTCGGCAAAATGGTGCTGCTGGTCGATGACGAGGACCGGGAGAACGAAGGCGACCTGCTGCTGGCCGCCGACCGCTGCACACCCGAGGCGATCAGCTTCATGGCCCGTGAGGCCCGCGGGCTGATCTGCCTGACCTTGACCGACGAACATTGCCAGCGGCTGGGCCTGGAGCAAATGGTGCCGAGCAACGGCAGCGTGTTCAGCACCGCGTTCACGGTTTCCATCGAAGCGGCGGTCGGCGTGACTACCGGTATTTCCGCCGCCGACCGCGCTTGTACGGTGGCGGCGGCAGTGGCGCCCGGTGCCTGCGCCGAGGATCTGGTGCAGCCCGGCCATATCTTCCCCCTGCGCGCCCGCGAAGGCGGCGTGCTGACCCGCGCCGGGCACACCGAGGCCGGTTGCGACCTGGCGCGCCTGGCCGGTTTCTCGCCCGCATCGGTGATCGTCGAAGTGATGAACGACGACGGCACCATGGCCCGCCGGCCGGATCTGGAAGCCTTCGCGCGCAAGCACGGGATCAAGATCGGCACCATCGCCGACCTGATCCACTACCGCCTGAGCACCGAGCACACCATCGAACGCATCGGCGAACGCGAACTGCCGACGGTGCACGGCACCTTTCGCCTGATCACCTTCGAGGACCGCATCGAGGGCGGCGTGCACATGGCCATGGTGATGGGCGAACTGCGCCGCGAGCAGCCGACGCTGGTGCGCGTGCATGTGATCGACCCGCTGCGCGACCTAGTCGGCGCCGAGTACAGCGGACCGCGCAACTGGACGCTGTGGGCGGCGCTGCAGCGGGTCGCGGCCGAGGGCCATGGCGTGGTCGTGGTGCTGGCCAACCATGAATCCTCCCAGGCGCTGCTGGAGCGGGTGCCGCAACTGACCCAGCCGCCCCGCCAGTTCAGCCGCTCGCAGTCGCGGATCTATTCTGAAGTGGGCACCGGGGCGCAGATCCTGCAGAACCTGGGCGTCGGCAAGCTGCGCCACCTGGGCCCGCCGCTGAAATATGCCGGTTTGACCGGCTACGATCTGGAAGTGGTCGAGAGCATTCCCTTCACCGAATGACCCCGTTTGCCGGATAACCGGTACGGCAAAATGCTTGCACAAAGTTTGGAATACCATAATATGATATTCCATAGACCGGACGAGCCGACCCAGCCGTCCCTCTACTGCTCCCGACAGGCGGGCAACAACGCAAGCCCGCTGAAAAACACAACAATGAGGGCGTGAAAATGGTGTTGAACAAAGCTGCAACCGCAATCCTTCTTGCGGGACTGCTGAGCGTGACCGGCCACGCTGCAATGGCCGCCGAAAGCGTGAACTTTGTCAGCTGGGGCGGCAGCACCCAGGATGCGCAGAAGCAGGCCTGGGCCGACCCGTTCAGCAAGGCCAGCGGCATCACCGTGGTGCAGGACGGCCCCACCGACTACGGCAAGCTCAAGGCCATGGTCGAAAGCGGCAACGTGCAGTGGGACGTGGTCGATGTCGAAGCCGACTTCGCCCTGCGCGCCGCCGCCGAAGGCCTGCTCGAACCCCTCGACTTCAAGCAGATCCAGCGCGACAAGATCGACCCGCGTTTCGTCAGAGACCACGGCGTCGGCTCGTTCTTCTTCTCCTTCGTGCTCGGCTACAACGAAGGCAAGGTCGGCGCCAACAAGCCCCAGGACTGGAGCGCCCTGTTCGACACCAAGACCTACCCCGGCAAACGCGCCCTGTACAAATGGCCAAGCCCCGGCGTGCTGGAGCTGGCCCTTTTGGCCGACGGCGTACCGGCGGACAAGCTCTACCCGCTGGATCTGGACCGCGCCTTCAAGAAACTCGACACCATCAAGAAAGACATCGTCTGGTGGGGCGGCGGCGCGCAGTCGCAGCAATTGCTCGCCTCCGGCGAGGCCAGCCTGGGCCAGTTCTGGAACGGCCGCACCTACGCCCTGCAGCAGGACGGCGCGCCGGTGGGCGTGAGCTGGAAGCAGAACCTGGTGATGGCCGACATCCTGGTCGTACCGAAGGGCTCGAAAAACAAGGACGCGGCAATGAAGTTCCTGGCCAGCGCCAGCAGCGCCAAAGGCCAGGCCGACTTCTCAAACCTGACCGCCTACGCCCCGGTCAACGTCGACAGCGTGGCGCGTCTGGACTCGACGCTGGCCCCCAACCTGCCGACTGCCTACGCTAAGGATCAGATCACCCTTGATTTCGCGTACTGGGCCAAGAACGGTCCGGCCATCGCGACACGGTGGAACGAATGGCTGGTCAAATGAAAATGGCGGCCACCGCGTCCCGTCCCTCAACTGCCGCCGGGAGCGCCGCCAGCGCTGCCGGCCCGGCCCCGGTCAAGGCGAGTGCCATGGCGCAAGCCCCGTCCCTCAAACAACGCTGGCGCGGCGCCGGCAACCTGGCCCCGGCGCTGCTGTTCCTCGGCCTGTTCTTTCTCGCGCCGCTGATCGGCCTGCTGCTGCGCGGCGTGCTCGAGCCTGAACCGGGCCTGGGCAACTACCAGCAGTTGTTCGCCAACTCGGCCTATGCGCGGGTGCTGCTCAACACCTTTTCGGTGGCCGGGCTGGTGACCCTGTTCAGCCTGCTGCTGGGCTTTCCGCTGGCCTGGGCGATCACTCTGGTGCCGCGCGGCTGGGGCCGCTGGATGCTCAACATCGTGCTGCTGTCGATGTGGACCAGCCTGCTTGCGCGCACCTACTCCTGGCTGGTGCTGCTGCAGGCCTCGGGCGTGATCAACAAGGCGTTGATGGCGCTGGGCATCATCGACCAGCCGCTGGAGATGGTGCACAACCTCACCGGCGTGGTGATCGGCATGAGCTACATCATGATCCCGTTCATCGTGCTGCCGCTGCAGGCGACCATGCAGGCCATCGACCCGATGATCCTGCAGGCCGGTTCGATCTGCGGCGCCAGCCCGTGGACCAACTTCTTCCGGGTGTTCCTGCCGCTGTGCCGGCCGGGGCTGGCGTCCGGCGGGCTGATGGTGTTCGTGATGTCGCTCGGTTACTACGTCACCCCGGCGCTGCTGGGCGGGGCGCAGAACATGATGCTGCCGGAGTTCATCATTCAGCAGGTGCAGTCGTTCCTCAACTGGGGCCTGGCCAGCGCCGGCGCCGCGTTGCTGATCGTCATCACCCTGGTGCTGTTCTACTTCTACCTGAAGCTTCAGCCGGAATCCCCGGTTGGCGCCAGCAACGCGAGGTAAGCCGACATGCTCCTGACACCAAATGCCATGAGCCGCCGGATGCGCCTGGGCCTGTACGCGACGACCGGGCTGATCGGCCTGTTCCTGCTGCTGCCCATCGTGTTCATCGTGCTGCTGTCGTTCGGCTCGTCCCAGTGGCTGGTGTTCCCGCCGCCGGGCTGGACGCTGAAGTGGTACGTGCAGTTCTTCTCCAACGCCGACTGGATGAGCGCGGCCATGGCCAGCCTCAAGGTCGCAGTGCTGACCACCGTCTGCGCCGTGGCCTTGGGCCTGCCGACCGCCTTCGCCCTGGTGCGCGGGCGCTTTCCCGGCCGGGAAATGCTCTACGGCCTGTTCACCCTGCCGATGATCGTGCCGCTGGTGATCATCGCCGTGGCGGTGTACGCGCTGTTCCTCAAGCTCGGCTACACCGGGACGATGTTCGCCTTCGTCGTCAGCCATGTGATCGTCGCCCTGCCGTTCACCATCATCTCGATCATCAACTCGCTGAAGCTGTTCGACCAGTCGATCGAGGACGCGGCGGTGATCTGCGGCGCCTCGCGCCTGCAAGCGGTGTTCAGGGTGACGTTCCCGGCGATCCGTCCGGGCATGGTCGCCGGCGCCCTCTTCGCCTTCCTCGTCTCGTGGGACGAAGTGGTGCTGAGCGTGATGATGGCCAGCCCGACCCTGCAGACCCTTCCCGTGAAAATGTGGACCACCCTGCGTCAGGACCTGACACCCGTGATCGCCGTCGCCTCGACGCTGCTGATCGGCCTGTCGGTGCTGGTCATGGTGATCGCCGCCGCCCTGCGCCGGCGCAATGAAATCCGCGCCTGAGCGCCCAGGAGTACGACATGAGTGCCGTGATCAAAGACGCATCCCAGCAGAGCGACAAACCTCTGGTCAGCCTGCGCCACCTGAACAAGCACTACGGCGATTTCGCCGCCGTGGACAACATCTCGCTGGACATCAAGGACGGCGAATTCCTCACCTTCCTGGGCTCCAGCGGCTCGGGCAAAAGCACCACGCTGTCGATGCTCGCCGGTTTCGAGACGCCGAGCAGCGGCGAGATCCTGGTCAACGGCCAGTCGCTGGTGAACGTGCCGCCGCACAAGCGCGACATCGGCATGGTGTTCCAGCGTTACTCGCTGTTCCCGCATCTTTCGGTGCGCGACAACATCGCCTTCCCGCTGATGATCCGCAAACTCTCCGCCGCCGAGCGGGACAAGCGCGTGGAGGCGATGCTCAAGCTGGTGCAGTTGGAGCCGTTCGCCCACCGTCGCCCTTCGCAGTTGTCCGGCGGCCAGCAGCAACGGGTCGCCATCGCCCGGGCGCTGGTCTACGAGCCGCGCATCCTGCTGATGGACGAACCTCTCGGGGCGCTGGACAAGAAGCTGCGTGAAGACCTGCAAGACGAACTGCGCCAGCTGCACCGGCGCCTGGGCATCACCATCGTCTACGTGACCCACGACCAGGAAGAAGCCATGCGCCTGTCCCAGCGCATCGCGATCTTCAGCCACGGCAAGATCGTCGGCCTGGGCAGCGGCTATGACCTGTACCAGAACCCGCCGAACGCCTTTGTGGCGTCGTTCCTCGGCAACTCGAACTTCCTGCGGCTCAAGGCCCAGGGCAACGGGGCGGCGGATTTCGAAGGGCAAGCGCTGTCGATCCGCCTCACCGCCGGCCTGCACAGCGGACAGGACGTGCTGCTGATGGTGCGCCCGGAAAAGGCCCTGGCGCTGAGCGTGCAGCAAGCGGTGAACGAACCGCTGGCCGCCGGATGGAACGAGGTGTCGGCCAAGGTGGTGGAGGTGCTGTTCCTCGGCGAGAGCCAGACGTGCAGCGTGGTCACGCCGGGCGGCACCGCGATGACGGTCAAGGCCCTGTCCGCCGCCGGCATGCCGCTCAAGGCCGGCGATCCGGTGCAGGTGCGCTGGGCCACGGCGGACGCCTGCGTGTACACCGAATGGGCGGAAAGCGACCTGAACAAGGCAGCCGGCGCCCACTGAGTCCGGCATCGGCACAGCTCCCACAGGTACCCCGATTCATGCACACCGCAAAACCTGTGGGAGCTGGCTTGCCAGCGATGAGGCCGGCACAGTCAACTCTCTTTGAAATGTCACCTTCGGGCCGGCAACGCGTCGGGCGGTGCCGGCCCTTTTTTACGACCGAAGGATCGGCGCAAACCCCGCGATCTCGTCCGGCCACGCCGTCAGCACTTCGAAGCCGTCCTCGGTCACCGCCACCATGTGTTCCCACTGCGCCGAGAGCGACTGGTCCTTGGTCACCACGGTCCAGCCGTCGGCCAGGCTCTTCACATGGCGCTTGCCGGCGTTGAGCATCGGCTCGACGGTGAAGATCATCCCCGCCTTCAGCTTCAGGCCCTGGTTCGGATGCCCGTAGTGCAGCACCTGCGGCTCGTCGTGATAGACCTTGCCGATGCCGTGTCCGCAGTACTCGCGCACCACGCTGAAGCCTTCCCGCTCCGCCAGGCTCTGGATCGCGAAGCCGATGTCGCCCAGGGTCGCACCCGGCCGCACGGCGCGGATGCCGGCGCACATGGCGTCATAGGTGGTCTTGATCAGGTGCCGGGCCTCGGGCGTCGGCTCGCCGACCACGTACATGCGGCTGGTGTCGCCGAACCAGCCGTCCTTGATCACCGCGATGTCGAGGTTGACGATGTCGCCGTCCTTCAGTTTGCGGCCCGACGGAATGCCGTGGCACACGACCTCGTTGACCGACGCGCACACCGTCTTCGGAAAGCCGTGATAGCCGACGTTGGCCGGAATCGCCTTCTGCACGTTGACGATGTAGTCGTTGCACAGACGGTCGAGGTCGTCGGTGGAGACCCCGGCCTTGACGTGGGGCACCAGCATGGCCAGCACTTCGGCGGCCAACCGGCCCGCCTCCCGCGATTGGGCGATGTCGGCGGCGGAGTTGATCTTGATCGGGTTTCTCATGCTTCGGCCCCCAGTGCAGACGACGCATCCGCCAACGCACACAGACTCTGCAGATCGAGACCGCCCGCCTGCTCGGCGCGGATCAGCAAGCGGCAGATGGCGCTGTGATCCAGGTTGGGGTGCAGCTCGGCAAGCATGCCGATGCGCATCCAGTGCTCAGCCTGTGCGTTGATCGAACGGCTGAGCGCGCTGCTGGAGATGCGCAGGTTCTCGTGCATGTCCTCGGAGATTTTTACGATGCCCACGGCAATACCTGATATGAAATGCATATGGAACGTATATTAGCGGCGATCGAACGAAAACCGCAATCGAGGCTTGCCGCACCCACGCCCCAAATCATTGCCCCGGCCATCGAAAGGTTGCGGCGCAGACCATCCGGGCCTATGTTGCATGCGAGCTTGTTCCCCGCGAATGGATCGCGATCAATCACCACAAACGAGGTGAAGAGATGTCAAAGGATTCACGCCCTGCAGTGCTTGGGCTGATAGGCAACACACCGCTGGTTCGCGTCACCCGCTTCGACACCGGGCCGTGCACACTGTTTCTCAAACTCGAATCGCAGAACCCCGGTGGCTCGATCAAGGACCGCATCGGTCTGGCCATGATCGACGCCGCCGAACGCGACGGCCGCCTCCAGCCCGGCGGCACCATCGTTGAGGCCACCGCCGGCAACACCGGCCTGGGCCTGGCCCTGGTCGGCCGCGCCAAAGGCTACCGGGTGGTGCTGGTGGTGCCGGACAAGATGTCCACCGAGAAAGTCCTGCACCTCAAGGCCATGGGCGCCGAAGTGCACATCACCCGCTCCGACGTCGGCAAGGGTCACCCCGAGTACTACCAGGACGTCGCCGCACGCCTGGCCAAGGACATTCCCGGCGCCTTCTTCGCCGACCAGTTCAACAACCCCGCCAACCCGCTGGCCCACGAATGCAGCACCGCCCCGGAAATCTGGGCGCAGACCGAACATGACCTGGACGCCATCGTCGTCGGCGTCGGCTCCGCCGGCACGCTCACCGGCCTGACCCGGTTCTTCCAGCGCGTGCAGCCGAACCTGGAAATGGTGCTGGCCGACCCGGTGGGTTCGGTGATGGCCGAATACAGCCGCAGCGGCCACCTCGGCACCGCCGGCTCCTGGGCGGTGGAAGGCATCGGCGAGGACTTCATTCCGTCGATCTCCGACCTCTCCAGCGTGCGCCACGCCTATTCCATCAGCGACGAAGAAAGCTTCGACCACGCCCGCCAACTGCTGCGGGTCGAAGGCATTCTCGGCGGTTCCTCCACCGGCACCCTGTTCGCCGCCGCGCTGCGCTACTGCCGCGAGCAGACCGAACCGAAACGGGTGGTCAGCTTCGTCTGCGACACCGGCACCCGCTACCTGTCCAAGGTCTACAACGATCAGTGGATGAACGACCAGGGCCTGTTGGCGCGCAAGCGTTACGGCGATCTGCGCGACCTGGTGGCCCGGCGCTTCGAGGACGGTCGCGTGATCAGCGTCGGCCCGGAAGACACCCTGCTCACGGCCTTCCAGCGCATGCGCCTGGCCGATGTGTCGCAACTGCCCGTCCTGGTCGAAGGCCGGCAACTGGTCGGGGTGATCGACGAGTCCGACATCCTGCTCGGCGTCCATGAAGACGCTGCGCATTTTCGCAAGACCGTCGCCAGCGCGATGACCGACAAGCTGCAGACCCTGGCGCCGAACGCCGACCTGGCCGAGCTGGAGAAGGTCCTCAACCGCGGGCTGGTGGCGATCATCGCCGACGCTTCGGGCTTCCACGGCCTGATCACCCGCGTCGACATGCTCAACCAACTACGGAGATCCCTGGCATGAGCCAGCACGATGAAAACGCCCCGCCACAGGACTTCGCCACCCGCGTGATCCACGCCGGGCAAACGCCGGATCCGACCACCGGCGCGCTGATGCCGCCGATCTACGCCAACTCCACCTACCTGCAGGACAGCCCCGGCGTGCACAAGGGCTTCGACTACGGCCGCTCGCACAACCCGACCCGCTTCGCCCTCGAGCGCTGCGTGGCGGACCTGGAAGGCGGCACCCGGGCGTTCGCCTTCGCTTCGGGCCTGGCGACCATTTCCACGGTGCTCGAACTGCTCGAGGCCGGCTCGCACGTCGTGTCGGGCAACGACCTGTACGGCGGCACGTTCCGCCTGTTCGACAAAGTGCGCCAGCACAGCGCCGGGCATCGTTTCAGCTATGTCGACCTGAGCGACCTGTCGGCCTTCGAAGCGTCGTTGCAGGACGACACCCGCATGGTCATCGTCGAGACCCCGACCAACCCGTTGCTCGGCCTGGTCGACCTCGCGGCCATCGCCCGCACCTGCCGGGCGCGGGGCATTCTGTGCGTGGCCGACAACACGTTCGCCAGCCCGTACATCCAGCGTCCGCTGGAACTGGGCTTCGACATCGTGCTGCACTCGACCACCAAGTACCTCAACGGCCACTCCGACGTGATCGGCGGCATCGCCGTGGTCGGGCAGAACGCCGAGGTGGCCGAACGTTTGGGCTTCCTGCAGAACGCCATCGGCGCGATCGCAGGACCGTTCGACGCGTTCCTCACCCTGCGCGGCGTGAAGACCCTGGCGCTGCGCATGGAGCGCCATTGCAGCAACGCCCTGGAACTGGCGCAGTGGCTGGAGCGTCAGCCGCAGGTCAAGCGCGTCTATTACCCGGGCTTGCCGTCGCACCCGCAGCATGAACTGGCGAAACGGCAGATGCGCGGTTTCGGCGGGATGATCTCCCTGGACCTGGACAGTGACCTGGCCGGCGCCCGACGCTTCCTGGAGAACGTGAAGATCTTCGCCCTGGCCGAAAGCCTCGGCGGCGTGGAAAGCCTGATCGAGCACCCGGCGATCATGACCCACGCCACCATTCCGGTAGAGACCCGCGCACGGCTGGGCATCGGCGACACGCTGGTGCGCCTGTCCGTGGGCGTGGAGGATGTGGAGGATCTGCGCGCCGACCTGGCGCAGGCCCTGGCGAAAGTGTAGGCCCCCGAAACGTCAAAGCCCGCGCAAGGCGGGCTTTGGTGTTCGAGTAGGCGGCCAGTGCTGGTCTCTGGCTTACGAGGTTTATCAGGACTCCCACAGTACAGGCAATGTGCTCTGCTGCTTCACACGGCGTAAGGGCTGGATCCCAGCGCGGGGATCTTTCTAACCGTGTACCCTTCGGAACGCGCCCAACGCTTCCTCGCTATCCGCTTGCGCATCAGTCTGCGTGTTCGCCTACACCTATGAGCCTAGCAAAGGCCTTGAAATCCGAAACGCCCTTTTTAGACCGATTTCCTTCTAGCGCCCGCCCGCAAGGACGTTAACCGACTATCGCCCCGGGCCGACCGGCCTCCGTCACCCACGGTTGGCCGACTATACTTTTCAGTTCGCTAGCGAAGTTTCATGCTGTACGTCGACACCCGTGCACCTGCCGGTGCGCCCGTGCCAATCGCCAATCTGGTTAACCCCGGGCCAACGAGCCCTGCCGCCGGTGCATCCGACGGACGCCGCTCGGACGCGTTGTGGCTGATGGGTCGTGGAGAAGATCATGAAACACAAGCTTTTGACAGGCGTCGTTCTTGCGGTGGCCGCAACGGTGGTGGTGCCGGTTGCCTGGGCGGCGCAGCCGCAGGCGTTGGCGTCGGATGGCTCGGATCATGTCGGTGCGGGTGCGGTGGCTTCGGACGGTTCCGACCATGTCGGTGCGGGCGCTGTGGCTTCCGACGGATCCGACCATGTCGGTGCAGGCGCTATGGCCTCCGACGGTTCCGACCACGTCGGTGCAGGCGCTGTGGCCTCCGACGGTTCCGACCACGTCGGCGCAGGCGCTGTGGCCTCCGACGGATCCGACCATGTCGGCGCAGGCGCTGTGGCTTCCGACGGAGCCGACCACGTCGGTGCGGGCGCTGTGGCTTCCGACGGCTCCGACCACGTCGGTGCGGGCGCTGTGGCTTCCGACGGCTCCGACCACGTCGGTGCAGGCGCTGTGGCCGCCGATGGCGCAGACAAGGTCGGCGCCAACCGCCTGGCCTACTCCCGCGTCGGCATCGGCTCCGACCGGGTCGCTTCGGCACTCATGACCGGCAGTTATTCCGACCAGTTCAACAGCCCTCAATAACCCGCCCATCCAGACGAACGGGCGGCCCCGTCCGGCCGCCCGTTTGGTCTCCACTAGCACATTTGTGCTAATCGACCGGTGCACCGCCCGGCGCTATAGTCCCCGCAACCCCCGACGTTTCCCCACACGGCCTTTGCACCGTGCTCGGCACCGTTGCGCCCGGAAAAAGAACAACACCAAGGAAGACACACCATGAAACTGCACTCACGCCTCTGCAAACTCGCTGTCATCGGCGCCCTGCTGGCCGGCGCCGCCGGTTGCCAGACCGCCAAACCCACCGAAGACAGCATGAAGGAACGGGCCCAGACCGTGATCGGCCAACCCGTCACCAAGATCGCCAACGTGCGCAGCGACAGCACCCTCACCTACTACACGGCCTACACCGCCGGCGGCGAGTACAACTGCGAACTGCCCAGCGGCGCGATCGTCGCGGTGGCCAGCATGGGGATCATGTCGCCGCCGTTGACCTGCCTGCCCAAAGGCGCCTCGCCGATCCCGTACCGGTGACCGGCACCGCCTTCACCCAAGACTGTCGCTGCCGGCGCTGACCGGCTCGTCCCGCCGCTCGCGCAGCGCGCGCAAGGTCGCGCGCAGCTCGGCCGGGCGCACCGGTTTTGACAGGATGGCGATCCGGCGGTCATGCAGCGCCGCCTGGATCTTCTCGATGTCATGCCCGGTGATGATCATCGCCGGCACAGCCTGAGCGCGTTGCCGGCGAATGTCGTCGATGCACTCGATGCCGGTGCCGTGGGCACCCAGGTCGTAGTCGGCGACGATGATGTCGCAGTCCGTCACCAGCCCCTGCCCCGTCGTCTCGGCCTGCACCACGCACCCCCAGCGCTCGAGCAGCGCAGACGTGGCCAGCAGCACGTTGCGGTCATCCTCCACCAGACACACCTTCAGCCCGGTCAGCATGCCCGCCTGACGCGCTTCATCGCGCACCGCCGGCAACCCGGGCGCCGTCGCCGGCGGCAATCCGGACAACGTCACCGCCGTGCCATGCCCGAGCCGCGAACGCAGCGTCACCCCGACACCAATCAGTTGCCCCAGCCGCTTGACGATCGACAGCCCCAACCCCACGCCCTCCACGTCCTTGTCGCGCAATTGGCGGACCCGGTAGAACTCCTCGAAGACCTTCGGCAGGTGTTCGTCGGCGATGCCGTTGCCGCGGTCGCACACCACGATGGCCAGCCCGTTTGCACGCTTGCGCACACCGATCAGCACCGGCCGCTGCGCACCGTACTTGAAGCAGTTGGACAGGACGTTCTGCACCATGGTCGCCAGCAGCGCAGGATCGGTGCGCACCCAGTGCCGGCACGGGCGCAGGCGCAATTCCACGCCGGCCCAACGGGCGGCCTCGGCGTTCTGGCGGATCAGGTCGGCCAGCCATTCGCCCAGGTCAAACGTCTGGAGCTTGGGCTGGATCCGCCCGTTGTCGAGGGTGTAGAGGTCGAGGATCGAACGGAACAGCTGCGAGACGTTGAGCAGCGAACGGTCGATGTTGTCCACCAGCCGGCGCTCGTCGTCACCCAGGCGGGACTCGCGCAGGCACGCGGTGAACAGGCCGATGGAGTGGATCGGCTGGCGCAGGTCGTGGCTGGCCTGGGCCAGAAACCGCGACTTCTCCAGATTGGCCGCGACCGCTTCCTCCGACGCCTTGCGGGTGCGCTCCAGCAGCAGGTGCGCATAGAACGGAATCACCGTGCTGGTGATCATCAGCATCAGCACCATGAACGGCTGCGCCTGCCACACCGGCGTCAGGCTGTAGACCACGACCAGCGCCGCCAACGCCAGGGCCGTGGCGATCGCCAGGTAACGCGAACCGTAGCGCATGCCGTTGCCCAGGTTGACCCAGACCATCACCGCATACAGCGGCAACGCCGTGGCGCCGCCCATCACCAGCCCGAACGAAGTGCCGGTGTAGTCGTTGACCATGCCGAAGATCCGCCGCGCCGGATAATGCCCGGGCCACCGCACAATGGCCTGGCGCAGCACCGCCGACGCCAGCAGGAACACGCTGATGTAGGCGATGATCGGCAGGTAGGTCTCCACCCGCTGCCCCGGCAGAAAGCCGAGCACACTGATGTAGGCCAGGGCCACGCTCGCCAGAATGATGCGCAGGTTGGCCTGGTCGAGCTCGGTGTTCTTTTCGAACTTCATGGGAACGTCCTTGTGCGGCAGTCGTCAGATCCAGCACGAACCAACAGGCAACGCCTTTGCCCGGTGCTAAGGTGCACGCCAACGGAACGCCAGACCCAGGGAGGGTGCAGCCATGGCTTGCCGAATCATCATAGCCGACGATCACCCGCTGTTTCGCGAGGCGCTGCTGCGCACCGTCCAGCGCCTGTTGCCCGAGGCCGCCGTCGACGAGGCCGGCGATCTCGAGGCCGTGCATCGCTTGCTCCGGTCAGGCGATGAGCCGGACACGCTGATCCTCGACCTGCGCTTTCCCGGCCTGACCAGCCTCGACCAATTGGCGCAGCTGCGCCTGCACTGGCCGCGCACCACGTTGATCGTGGTGTCGATGGTGGACGACGAAGCGCTGATCGGCGAAGTGATGGCCGCCGGGATCGACGGGTTCATCGGCAAGAACATCGTCCCGGACGAGATCGGCCAGGCGATCCTGGCCATCCGCGAGGGTGAAGTGCTGGTCCGGTTTGCGCCTTCGGGCCTGTTGCCGCTGGAATCCGGCACGGCGTTGACCGCCCGTCAGCAGGAGGTGCTGCGGCTGATCGCCCAAGGCAAGACCAACAAGGAAATCGCCCGGGAACTCGATATATCTCCGTTTACCGTGCGCATTCACGTGTCTTCGTTGCTGCGCACGCTGAACGTCCCCTCCCGTGCCGCTGCGGCAGTGAAATACGCGGGAATGCTGTAGGAAACGCGGCGGAATGAGCCGTTACGGGCGGCGCAAAAAAGATAACAGGCTGTTTTCCAAGAAAATTATTTCGTCCGGGGCTTCCCAGACGGAAAAAATGTTGTTAAATTTCGCGCACTTTCCGGGAAGCCACACAGGCCAACCGAATACAGGGGCGTCGCCAAGCGGTAAGGCAGCAGGTTTTGATCCTGCCATGCGTTGGTTCGAATCCAGCCGCCCCTGCCATTTTCTTCCTCGTTTCACCCTCTCTTATTCAGCCAAATACCCTACGGATCCACCTGAGCCATCAGTTCAGGAATCGACTCCGGCCGTTTGGCATATCGCTGCGCCAGCACCGCACACACCATCAACTGAATCTGATGAAACAGCATCAGCGGCAGGATCAGTACGCCGATCGTGCTGCCGGCGAACAGCACCTGCGCCATCGGCACACCGGTCGCCAGACTCTTCTTCGAGCCGCAGAACAGAATGGTGATGCGGTCTTCCTGGCTGAAGCCGAACGCCTTGCCCAGCACCGTGGACGCCAGCAGCACCAGCGCCAGCAGGATGCAGCACACCACCACCAGCCCGAACAGGTCCAGCACCGGAATCTGATGCCAGATGCCTTCGTTCACCGCCTCGCTGAAGGCGCCGTAGACCACCAGCAGGATCGAACCCTGATCGACGAACTTGAGCCAATGCTTGTTGCGCCCGACCCAGGCGCCGATCCAGCGCCGGGCGATCTGTCCGGCGATGAACGGCAACAACAGCTGCACGCTGATCTTCACGATGGCATCGAGGGTCGAACCGCCGTCGCCGTGAACGTTCAACAGTAGCGTCACCAGCAGCGGCGTCAGGAAGATCCCGAACAGGCTGGAAGCCGCCGCGCTGCAGATCGCCGCCGGAATGTTGCCCCGGGCCAGCGAAGTGAACGCAATTGCCGATTGCACCGTGGCCGGCAGCGCACACAGATAGAGCATGCCCATGTACAGGCTGTCGCCGATCAGCGGCGACAGCAGCGGCTTGAGCGCCAGGCCCAGCAGCGGGAACAGCACGAACGTCAGGCCGAACACCAGCAAATGCAGGCGCCAGTGGCCGGCGCCGGCGATGATCGACTCACGCGAAAGCTTGGCGCCATGCAGAAAGAACAGCAGCGCGATGGCAATGTTGGTCAGCCAGCCGAAGCCGACCGCGACCTGGCCGCTGGCGGGCAGGAAACTGGCCAGCAGCACCACGCCGATCAGGGTCAGGGTGAAGTTGTCGGGTAACAAGCGTGGGCGGGTCATAAGCGGTCTTCCGGGGGTTGCCAGTACGTGAAGGCGACTCTAACGTGATCGGCAATGACCGACTAACGCCGAAGAGCCCACAGATGCCGCCTAAAGGACACGACAAAAGCGTCAGACGCAGCATTCCCGGCCTGCCCAGCCTGCCGAGACCGCTCTACGGCCGCACCGAGTCGCTGCCCAACCGCGCCCTCACCCGCCGCCACAGCCACCCGTGGGTGCAGTTGTCCTATGCGATCCAGGGTGTGCTGGAAGTGCAGACCGCCGCCGGCCGTTTCGTCGCCCCGCCGGAGCGGGCGGTGTGGATCCCGGCCGGTGTGCCGCATCGGGTGTTCAGTTCGCCGCACACGGAAATGCGCAGCCTGTACATCGATTGCAGCGTCGCAGGCTGGGCGGCGCAACGGTGTCATGTGCTGGCCGTGAACGACCTGCTGCGCGAGCTGATCCGCACCTTCAGCGGCGTCCCGGTGGAGTACGACCTGGACGGCCCTCACGGTCGGCTCGCCCAGGTGATCCTCGACCAATTGGCCGAAGCCCCACCAATCGACCTGATGCTGCCACTGCCCCAGGACAGCCGCTTGCAGCAGATCTACCGCAGCCTTGAGCAGCATCCCGATCAGTCGACCACGCTCCAGCACTGGAGCGACCGGTTCGGCGTCACCGAAAAGACCCTCAGCCGCCTGTTCCTGCGCGACACCGGCCTGACCTTCCGGGCCTGGCGCCAGCGCCTGCGCCTGCTCGGCGCGCTGACGCCGCTGGAACGGGGCGAACGGGTCACCGATGTGGCGCTGGCTTGCGGCTATGATTCAACTTCGGCCTTCATCGCGGCGTTCCGGCAACAGTTCGGGGAGACGCCCGGTGAATTTTTTCGATGATAAATGCCGATATTTATCGAATTTGAATACCCCATCCGCTTCACTTCAGGGTAGAGTCTCGCTCATCAAGGATTCTTGACACCGTGCCACGATAACCATGACGAACAACCCATCTGAGAACCTGTCGGCGGTAACAGCATGATCGAAGTCACTGAAGTTTCCATTGCCCAATTGCGCGCAGCCCTGGAGTCCGGCCAGACCACCGCGGTCGAGCTGGTGCAGGCGTACCTGGCGCGGATCGACGCCTATGACGGCCCGCAGACCGCCACCGCCCTCAACGCCGTGGTGGTGCGCAACCCCGACGCCTTGAAGGAAGCAGAGGCCTCCGACGCCCGCCGCGCCGCCGGCAAGACCCTCGGCCCGCTGGACGGCATCCCCTACACCGCCAAGGACAGCTACCTGGTCAAGGGCCTGACCGCCGCGTCCGGCAGCCCGGCCTTCGCCGACCTGGTCGCCCACCGCGATGCGTTCACCATCGAGCGCCTGCGCGCCGCCGGGGCGATCTGCCTGGGCAAGACCAACATGCCGCCGATGGCCAACGGCGGGATGCAACGCGGGGTCTACGGCCGTGCCGAGAGCCCGTACAACGCCGCTTACCTGACCGCCCCCTTCGCCTCCGGCTCGTCGAACGGCGCCGGCACCGCCACCGCCGCCAGCTACTCGGCGTTCGGCCTGGCCGAGGAAACCTGGTCGAGCGGCCGCGGCCCGGCCTCCAACAACGGCCTGTGCGCCTACACGCCGTCGCGCGGGGTGATTTCGGTGCGCGGCAACTGGCCGCTGACGCCGACCATGGACGTGGTCGTGCCCTACGCCCGCACCATGGCCGACCTGCTGGAAGTGCTCGACGTGGTGGTGGCCGAAGACACCGACACCCGCGGCGACCTGTGGCGCCTGCAGCCCTGGGTGCCGATCCCGAGCGTCGCCTCGGTGCGTCCGGCCTCCTACGCCGAACTGGCCGTCGGCACTGCTGCCCTGGCGGGCAAGCGCCTGGGCGTGCCGCGCATGTACATCAACGCCGACCCCGAGGCCGGCACCAGCGAGGCTCCCGGCATCGGCGGCCCGACCGGCCAACGCATCAACACCCGCCCTTCGGTGATCGACCTGTGGAACCAGGCGCGCCAAGCGCTGGAAGCCGCCGGCGCCGAGGTGATCGAGGTGGACTTCCCGCTAGTGTCCAATTGCGAAGGCGACCGTCCCGGCGCGCCGACCGTGTTCAACCGCGGGATCGTGTCCAAGGAATTCATGCACGACGAGCTGTGGGATCTGTCGGCCTGGGCGTTCGATGATTTCCTGCGGGCCAACGGCGACCCGAAACTCAACCGCCTGGCGGACGTCGACGGACCGAAGATTTTCCCGCACGATCCGGGCACCCTGCCCAACCGCGAAGGCGACCTGGCCGCCGGCATGGACGAATACGTGCGCATGGCCGAGCGCGGCATCAAGCCGTGGGACCAGATCCCGACCCTGCCCGACGGCCTGCGCGGCCTGGAGCAGACCCGCAAGCTCGACCTCGAAGACTGGATGGACCGCCTCGGCCTCGACGCTGTGCTGTTCCCCACCAACGCCGACGTCGGTCCGGCGGACGCGGACATCAACCCGGCGTCGGCGGACATCGCCTGGAGCAACGGCATCTGGGTCGCCAACGGCAACCTCGCCATCCGTCACCTCGGTGTGCCGACCGTGACCGTGCCGATGGGCGTCATGGCGGACATCGGCATGCCGGCGGGCCTGACCTTCGCCGGCCGCGCCTACGACGACTCGACGCTGCTGCGCCTGGCTGCGGCGTTTGAGGCAACCGGTTCGAAACGTCTGGTGCCGCCGCGTACGCCAGCCCTGGCGACCGGCAAGTAAGAAAAAAGGCGGGATCATTCGATCCCGCCTTTTTTATCGCTCTGCCAACGCCTCCAGCAGATCCGCAGAAGGCACAAAGAACAGGCTGCCGGTGACCGCCGTGCTGAAGTCCAGCAACCGATCGTAGTTGCCGGGCGGCTTGCCGACGAACATGTTTTCCAGCATCCGCTCCAACGGCTCCGGCGAACGCGCGTAGCCGATGAAATAAGTGCCGAACTCTCCTGCGCCGGGCCGACCGAACGGCATGTTGTCGCGCAGGATCTTCACTTCTTCGCCGTCCTGGGTGATCGTCGTCAGTGCGCTGTGGGAATTGCTCGGCTTGACCGAATCGTCCAGCTCGATATCGGACAGTTTGGTGCGACCGATCACCCGCTCCTGGGCCTCGACCGACAATTCGTTCCACGCCTTCATGTTGTGCAGATACTTCTGCACCAGCACATAACTGCCACCGCTGAACGCCTGGTCTTCTTCGCCCACGAGGGCGAAATGCTCGGCTTTGCGGCCGACCGGGTTTTCGGTGCCGTCGACAAACCCGATGATGCTGCGCATGTCGAAATAGCGGAACCCCTGCACCTCGTCGGTCACCGTCACGGCGCCGTCCAGCGCGGACATCAACTGCGTCGCCAGCTCGAAACACAGGTCCATCTGGTCGGCCCGAATGTGCAGCAGCAGGTCGCCAGGCGTGGAAACGGCGCGCCGCCCTTCTACCCCGAACTCGCGAAAACCGTGCAAGGACGCCGGGCGCGGACCGCCGAACAGACGATCCCAGGCGTTGGAGGAAAACCCGCAGACGCAAGACAGATTGCCCGAGGGAACGCGCTTGCCGACCGAGCGCGTCAGCCCCGCGACATCGGCGCACCAACCGCGAACGGTCTCGGCGGCCCCGGCGTCGGCGTTGAGGGTCGCCACGATGAATATGGCGGCGCTGGTGATCGGGCTGCAGACGGCTTGAGGATCTGGCGTGTCGATGATCTTGGCTCCCGGAGTGGTGGACTGGTTCGACAGCGAGGTTAGCAAAGAAGTGTCGATGAGGTATTTCCGACACTTCGCCATTTACGAACAATACCCACGGAATAAACGATTTTTCTTTGTCGGAAGGCTCCCACTAGCATGGCCCTGTCCACCCCGAAAAACATAAAGACAGGGAGAACGGCATGCAACCCATCAACATCGGCGAGCCCTGGATGTGGGGCGCCTTCATTGTCTTCGTCCTCGCCATGCTGGCCCTGGACCTGTTCGTGTTCGGCGGGCGCAAGGCCCACCGGGTGTCGGTGCGCGAAGCGTCAGGCTGGGTGATCGCCTGGTGCGCACTGGCGCTGGCCTTCGCCGGGCTGCTCTGGTGGTACCTGAACGGCGAATTCGGCCCTGAAATCGCCAAGGTCAAAACCCTGGAGTTCCTCACCGGTTACCTGATCGAGCAATCGCTGTCGATCGACAACATGTTCGTCTTCGTGATGATCTTCGGCTATTTCGCCGTGCCGCCCGAGTTGCAGCGCCGGGTGCTGCTGTACGGCGTGCTCGGGGCCATCGTGATGCGCGCGGCGATGATCTTCGCCGGCGTGTGGCTGGTGTCGCAGTTCGCTTGGCTTTTGTATGTGTTCGGCGCGTTCCTGATCGTCACCGGGATCAAGATGCTGATGTTCGCCGAGCATCAGCCGGACCTGGACAAGAACCCGCTGCTGCGCTGGGTGCGCGGGCATCTGCGCATCACCGACGGATTTCACGGCGAGCGCTTTTTCGTGGTGCAGAACGGCGTGCGCTGGGCCACGCCGATGTTCCTGGTGCTGGTGCTGATCGAGGCCAGCGACCTGATGTTCGCGGTCGACAGCATCCCGGCGATCTTCGCCGTCACCACCGACCCGTTCATCGTGTTCACCTCGAACATCTTCGCGATCATGGGCCTGCGGGCGCTGTATTTCCTGCTGGCGGACATGGCCGACCGCTTCCATCTGCTCAAGTACGGTTTGGCGCTGGTGCTGGTGTTCATCGGCGGCAAGATGACGCTCATGCCGTGGTTCCACATGCCGGTGGAATGGTCGCTGGCGGTGGTGGGCGGCGTGATTCTGCTGTCGGTGGTCTTGAGCCTGGTCTTCAGCCGGAACAAGGCCGCCGAGCCGGATGCCCGCTGACTCAAACCGCCTGTGGCGAGGGAGCTTGCTCCCTCGCCACAAGTCCCCATTCTGCAGGCGAGCTACTTGTCGGACTTGATGCTCGTCCACACCCGCGTCCGCACCCGCTCCAGCTTCTGCGGCAGCGGCTGCACCACGTAGAGCTTCGCCAACGCCGCAGGGGTCGGCGTCAGGTTGGGGTTTTCGGTGATCTCCTTGTTGATCAGGGCCATGGAGTCCTTGTTGGCGTTCGGGTAGCCGAGGAAATCGCTGATCGGCGCGATCACCTTCGGATCGAGCAGGTTGTTCAGGAACTCATGGGCCTCGGCCACGTTCTGCGCGCTCTTCGGAATGGCGAACGTGTCGAACCAGATCGGCGCGCCCTCCTTCGGCAGGCGCCAGTCGACCACCACGCCGTTGCCCGCCTCCTTCGCCCGGTTGCCGAACTGGTAGAAGCTGCCCGAATAGCCGATGGCCACGCAGATGTCGCCGTTGGCGATGTCGGTCATGTACTTCGCCGAGTTGAAGTAGGTGACGTAGGGTCGGACCTTCAGCATCAGCGCCTTGGCCTTCTCATAGTCGTCCGGGTTCTGGCTGTTCGGGTCCAGCCCCAGATAATGCAGGGCCAGCGGCAGGATCTCCGACGGCGAGTCGAGCATCGCCACGCCGCAGGACTTGAGCTTTTCCATGTTCTCGGGCTTGAACACCAGGTCCCAGCTGTCCACCGGCGCGTTCTCGCCCAGCGCCGCCTTGACCTTGGCGGGGTTGAATCCGATCAGCACCGTGCCGTACATGTAGGGCACGCCGTACTGGTTGCCCGGGTCGTTGGCGTCCAGCAGCTTGAGCAGCGCCGGATCCTGGTGTTGCCAGTTCGGCAATTTGGACTTGTCGAGCTTCTGGAACACGCCGGCCTTGATCTGGGTATCGAGGAACTGGTTCGACGGCACCACCAGGTCGTAGCCGGAGTTACCGGTCAGCAGTTTCGCCTCCAGGGATTCGTTGGTGTCGAAGGTGTCCCAGGTCACTTTGATCCCGCTGCTGGCAGCGAAATCCTTGGGCACGGACGGCAGGATGTAGTCCGCCCAGTTGTAGACCCGCAATTCGCGCTGTTCGGCCTGGACGGCGCTGGCCAGCAGCGTCAGCCCGCACACGGTGGCGCCCAGCATGCGTTTGATCGTGACCATGGTTGTTTCCCCTGAAGCGGCGTGAGTTCGATGGTTTTGTTGTTCTGTACACGGCAGCGGCTGATCGTCAGCCAAGGGCAAGGTGGTGAGGCGTCCTGTTGTTTTTGTCGGTTGCGTCCGATTCTTGCCGACGGCGCTGGCCGGGCACAGTGGCCGGTTGGCCAAAAGGGGATCGAAACGGCCAATTTGAGTGACCGCCGCAGTGCGGAAACGACAATGCCCGGCGAAGGGCCGGGCATTACGGGTGAGGCGCTGGCGGATCAGTCGGTGTAGCTGAACTGCGCCGCCCCGCTGCGCTGCGGCTGGCTGCGGGTCGCCAGGCAGTAGTACAGCGGGCAGGTCACGGCCAGGCCCACCAGCCACGACAGGTCCGCGCCCTCCACCAGATTGGCGTAAGGCCCGACGTACAGCGACGTGTTGGCGAACGGCAACTGCACCAGGATGCCGATGAAGTAGGCGACGATCGCGTGCAGGTTGAAGCGCCCGTAGAGGCCGCCGTCGGCGCGGAAGATCGACGCGATGTCGTATCGGCCGCGCTTGATCAGGTAGAAGTCGATCAGGTTGATCGACGCCCACGGCACCAGCACCAACAGCAGCGCGAGGATCAGGCCGATGAACTGGGAAATGAAGTCCGCCGACGCGCCCAGCGCCACCACGCAGCAGCCCGCCAGCACCACGCTCGACAGCGCCACCCGCACCTTGACGCTCGGCGTCCATTGGCTGGCGAAGGTCTGGATCGAGGTGATGATCGACAGCACCGCGCCATACAGATTCAAGGCGTTGTGGCTGATGATGTTGAGCAGGAACAGCACCATCAGGATCGGCCCCAGCCAACCGGTGGAGAGCTTGACCGCCGCCATCGCCTCGGTGCCTTCCGGCGCCGCCAGCACGGCCACCGCACCGAAGGCGAACGACAGGATCGTGCCCAGCGTCGCCCCCAGGTAGGTGGCGAAGAACGGCTTGGCGATGCCGATGTCCGCCGGCAAGTAGCGCGAATAGTCGGACACGTACGGCGAGAAGCTGATCTGCCAGATGATGCCCAGCGACACCGTGGCCAGCCAGCCGGACAGGTTGAAGGCGCCGCGGGTGAAGAAGTCCGCCGGCAGGTCATGGGCGAAGATGTAGAGGAACCCGGCCAGCAGCGCGCTGCCCATCACCCACGTACCGATGCGGTTGAGGGTATGGATGAAGTTGTAGCCGATCACGCCGATGGCCGTGGCGCCGAGGGCACCGATCAGGATGCTCAGCGGCGCCGGCACCGACGGCGCGATGCCGACGATGGACTTGCCGGCCAGCACGATGTTGGAAATGAAGAAACCGATGTAGATGACCGCCGCGAAGAACACAATCAGCAGCGCGCCGTAACGGCCGAACTGGCCGCGGCTCTGCACCATCTGCGGGATGCCCATGCGCGGGCCCTGGGCCGATGCCAGGGCGATCACCAGGCCGCCGATCATGTGCCCCAGCGCAATCGCCAGCAGCCCCCAGAACAGGTCCAAGTGAAACACCTGGACCACCATGGCGCCGGTGACGATGGGCAGCGGCGCGATGTTGGTGCTGAACCACAGGGTGAACAGGTCGCGGGCCTTCCCGTGGCGTTCCGCGAGTGGGACGTAGTCGACCGTGTGATTCTCGATCAACGGATCTTGCCGGGACATCTGGGACATATGCATGAACTCGAGCTTGTCTGTTTTTATCTTTGTATGAAGCCAAACCAGGAGGGATTCGCCGCCCACCCTGAGCGAACACCATATTATGGTATTCCAACATTTACACAAGACTGATCCGCTGTTCGGCGCGTCATCTGATCCGCCATCCTCCCTGATCCCAAACCCCTGCGGCTACGGAAAAGTCCCGTAAACCCTGAGTTTCCGACGAAAGCACCGCGTTTATCGTTTCATCAAAAAAGCGCTTGCAAACGATGTATTACGGTATACCATCAGACCCACAAACACATAAAAACCGCGTCACCCCATCCGAGGATCGTCCAATGATCGATGCCGCCCTCTACAAACAAGTCATGGGTTCGTTTCCGTCCGGCGTAACCGTCATCACCACCCTGGATGACGACGGCCAGATCGTCGGCCTGACCGCCAGCGCCTTCAGCTCGCTGTCGATGGATCCCGCCCTGGTGCTGTTCTGCCCCAACTACAGCTCCGACTCCTACCCTGTCCTGATCAAGAACAAGCGCTTCGCCATCCACGTGCTGTCCGGCGGCCAGCAGAGCGAGGCCTACGCGTTCGCCCGCAAAGGCAAGGACAAGGCCCAGGGCATCGAATGGACGCTGAGCGAACTGGGCAACCCGATCCTGGCCAACGCCACGGCTATCATCGAATGTGAGTTGTGGCGCGAATACGAGGGCGGCGACCACGCCATCATGGTCGGCGCGGTGAAGAACCTGATCGTGCCCGAGCAAGACGCAGGACCGCTGGTGTATTGCCACGGCAAGATGGGCGCCCTGCCCGTTTTTGCCTGACCCCAACCGGTTGCCGTTAAACAGGCCCGACAGCGACCGGCCAACAACAAGAGATCCGAGGTAGCGTCATGAAATTTTCCCTGTTCGTACACATGGAACGCTGGGACGAAAGCGTCAGCCACCGCCAACTGTTCGAAGACCTGACCGAACTGACCCTGATGGCGGAGGCCGGCGGTTTCAGCACCGTGTGGATCGGCGAACACCACGCCATGGAATACACCATCTCGCCGAGCCCGATGCCGCTGCTGGCGTACCTGGCGGCCAAGACCACCACCATCCACCTGGGCGCCGGCACCATCATCGCGCCGTTCTGGCACCCGCTGCGGGTGGCCGGCGAATGCGCCCTGCTCGACGTGATCAGCAACGGCCGGATGGAAGTCGGCCTGGCCCGCGGCGCCTATCAGGTGGAGTTCGACCGCATGGCCGGCGGCATGCCCGCATCGGCCGGCGGCCAGGCATTGCGGGAAATGGTTCCGGTGGTGCGCGCCCTGTGGCAAGGCGACTACGCCCACGACGGCGACATCTGGAAATTCCCGACCTCCACCAGCGTGCCGAAACCGGTGCAGAAGCCCAACCCGCCGATGTGGATCGCCGCCCGCGACCCGGACTCCCACAACTTCGCCGTGGCCAACGGCTGCAACGTGATGGTCACGCCGCTGATGAAGGGCGACGAAGAAGTCGTCGACCTGAAGAACAAATTCCAGACCGCCCTGGACAACAACCCCGGCGTGCCGCGCCCGCAACTCATGGTGCTGCGCCACACCCACGTGCACACCGCTGACGATCCGGACGGCTGGAAAGTCGGCGCCAAGGCCATCTCACGCTTCTACCGCACGTTCGACGCGTGGTTCGGCAACAAGGAAGTCCCGGTCAACGGCTTCCTCGCCCCCAGCCCGGAAGAGAAATTCGCCGGCCGCCCGGAATTCGAACTGGAGAGCCTGCACAAGACCGCAATGATCGGCACGCCGGAAGAAATCATTCCGCGGATCAAGTACTACCAGGAACTGGGCGTGGATGAGTTCAGCTTCTGGTGCGACAACAGCCTGTCCCATGCGGAGAAGAAGAAGTCGCTGGAGCTGTTCATCAAGCACGTGGTGCCGGCGTTCCGCTAAACACCCCGGCTATTGAACCCGACACATGAAAACGCCCCGACATCGTTCGGGGCGTTTGCGTTGGGGGCCTGAATCAGCGGCGCTGAAATCAATCGGCACCCAGGCCGGAATCGACCTCAAGACTGACCGGCTCCGGCAAAAAGAAACGTGCGGTCAGCCGTTTGCCTATGGCAACTCGACCATCACAACTTGCGCGGAACCTTTGGGTAGCTCCAAAAGATATTTCCATCCTTCGAGCACTTTACGCCACTCCTGAAGAGTAAACCTGCCCTCAGGCTGACCAACCCAGTCATCGTTGACCAGAATATCGACTTGCACAGCGCTCGCATCAATGTTCAACAGAACATCATTGCCACCATCGCTGACGGACTCCTGCTCGCCTGTCTCTACCGACTCAATGGCAGTCAGCAATCGATCGCAATCCTTTGGGATCTGAGCGATCGCACTGAGAACACTGCAGACATAGAGCTCGTAGCGCGACGCCTCTTCATCCGTTGAAACCACTTCAGCCACCGCATGGAACCTCTGCCCGACTACAGGATAGGTTCCGCCTGGCTGATGATAAAACTTGAGCTTCATGAACACTCTCGACAATCAAGGCTTATTAAGAACGTGGACACATCGATTAAATTGCTTCCCACTTCAAATAGATATGCCCCTTTCTCTACAGCCTCAACATTAATGAAAACGTCCCGACATTGTTCGGGGCGTTTGCGTTGGGATTCTGAATCAGTGGCGCTGTGATCCATCGACACCCGGACCGGAATCGACCTCAAGACTGACCGGCTCCGGCAAAAAGAAACGTGCGGTCAGCCAGCACGTGGCCGTCGAGACAGCAAACAGCACGGCCAACTCCAAGGCATATTCCAGACCATCCCCCCGTGGGTCATCCCGGAAAACGGCGACCACAAACGGAACGACCCACAACGTGGCGACACAGGCGCCCACCAAGGCGACCGTCGCACAGGCCCGCACCGTTCTCGTCACTTTCAGCCCCGCAATGGCCGAAGAGAACAGCAGAAACGGCACGATGAAAATCAACAGCGCCAGCACGGGCGCGAGGAAAGGCATCATCATCAACTCCGGCCCCACCTCGCCGATCAGCCTCGGGTTCATGGCCAGATGGGCAACCGTCGCAACGGTCTTGACGATCCCGGCGATGAAGCCAGGGACCAATGGGCACAGAAGAAAGGCCAGGAATACCTTTAGGCGGGGGTAGTTCGAATGGTGCAATGAGAGAGTTCCGTTTGCTCTGGTCAAGGTCGGCGATTCAGATCGTGGGCGCGTTAACGAATAAAGGGTGAAAAGGGTCAGATCTATTGAATTGATCATCGCATTAAATAGATTCGTCCCCTTTCTTTCGCTTTCTTTCGGGCAATCTAAACAATCAGTCCAGCAGCAAATAACCTTAAACCTCTCTCAATCCACCTCTCTCAAATAAGAGGAAAACTTCCCACCACCCTGATCAAGATGCAAACGGCCGCATTTCTGGCAAAGATAAACTGCAACAGCCCCATCATCTATAAGGTTATAAAATTCTTCCTCAGACAACCCACCATCCGCGAGCATGCTCCCAATTTCATCTATTTTCTTCTCCGTGATCAACGATAGTTCAAAATCGGAAGCGCCACGAGATAGATTAATCACATTCCCACACACACAAGAAAATTTCGGCACAGCTATTTACCCTCTTACGGTCGATTGTATCGAGTAACCACACCATTGGATCCCTGAAAGAAAATCGTCTTGATACTCTGCGAATTTGACTTACCCCACATACGACCTGCAATCGAAGACATCTCTGCATTCGAAAGATCAACCTGAACATATACCCCACTAGCTTGATTTGATTTTTTTTCGATCGCTCTAAGTATGCTGACTGGAGACGGATTCCTAGGTGTGTATACATCAACTGCGCCGACTCCTTGAATCATCAAGTCAGAGGTTCGCTCCCCAGTGATCCCCTGAGAAGACGCCGTTGCACGGTAAGTTACATCATAGCCTAGACGAGATAACTCCTCTCCTGCCCGTATTTCGTTTTCATCAGGAACTGCACCTATCTCTGTCGTAATAGAGCCGGGCGTACTGTACATATTGCCGGGAAACAGGCGTGGATCCACCTGCGGCGTAATAGTGCTCCACCCCTCCCCATTTTCGATCGTACTGCCCCCAGTACTGCTTGGAGACGTGGGCTCGATGGTGAAACCACCGGCGCTCACGGGATGGAGCACGTCTGTTTCCACAATCGGGTTGGTCATCGTGCCGAAGCGAGGATCCAGCAAGTGTATGGGCAAGCTCGTACCAAGAATCGCCCACCACAATTCAGTCGCCAGCCTTAGACGCTCTTGCATTGGCAGCCCTGAGCCACTGGTGGACTCCATCAGGCTATTCACCGCCTTACGCATTTCCTCCTGATTCTGCGGTGAATTGGCTGCCGTCAAAAGCGCGCCCCCCAAGGCAGCCAACGCCCCTCCAGCCATAACCGCCAAAGGCGCAAAGTTCAACTGCCCAGGCATTGAGGTCTGCAAGCGTTTGAACGCGAGCATCAGGCTCAGCGCCAATTCGGGATCGGTCGCGGCAATTTGAGCAATCCGCTCGACCACCGCTTGCGCTTCAGGGGACGTTGCCCCATTGGTCATGCCGTCGACAGCCTTGCCGATAGTGTCCTTGCGCGTTTTTTCGTCACGCAAACTTTTGATCAAATATCGGTGAGCAACGCGATTGCCCAATACGTAATTGGCGACGGAGACACCGTTGCCGCGGACGAAGGCATTCGTGGCAAAAACCAGATCCAGCAGTTTGTTCAGGGACTCAATGCCGTTCTCGCCGTACTTTTCCGCATCCTCCGCCCATTTATCCAGCGTCTTGTCATAGTCCAGGATCGCATTGATCGACGTGCTGCTCACGTACAGATCCGTTCGGTGCTCGTCATCCCGGGTCACTTCATAGGCTTTGTTCAGATCGCGGTTAAGCCCTGCCGTAGAGTCTTGTCCAGTTTTCTTGTCATGACGCACGACAATCTCACCCGCGCCAACCGTGGCGTTGAGTGTCTGTTCACGATCCTTGTCGTACTTGTAGCCCTCTACTGCCCAATTGTTTTTACCGTCCCCCCCCATGCCTTTGTTGGGTTTATCGGCCTGAGAGCCACCGATGCCGTAACTGCCGCCGACATTCAGGTAGTAACCATGCTCAGTGTCTTTGCCGGTGATATTGCGAAAACCGAGCGTATCGGTATCCAGCTTCAGATTGCCGTTGTCGGCAAAGATAACGGCCCCGTCCAACTGGGTATGGTCTTGGGTGCGAATGTCGACCTTGCTTTTGCCACTGATGACGGTCTGGTTCTCGACCCAATCGGTCTTGCCGTTAGTTTGTCCATAACCCAACGATCCGCTCGCGGTCATGCCGATGCTGAAAGCAAGCGTCAGGCTGGCGTCCATCTCCTTGCCTTCGACTTTCCCGGTATTGGGCACAGACGTCACAGTAAGGTTTCGACCAACGTCGCCAGTCACTTCGTCGCCGCGCAAGGTCGCACCGGCAATGGTGGTGTCACGACCACTCTCGAAGTTAAGGGTCTTGCCCGCGTACAGGTAGGCTTCTTGCTGCTCGACACCCTGGCGCTTGAGATCGCCCAGACCTGCATTGACTGAGCCGTAGAAGCCGAAACCGTCCTTCCCTGCAATCACCCCACCTTCGGCACCCCAACTGCGCCGACTGTTTTCACTGCTCGACGCATTCTGCGCAGAGAGGATGTTCAAGTCGTTTCCGGCCTTGAGCTTGATATCGCGTTCGGCGACAGCTCGGGTTCCTATCAGCGTCAGATCGTTTTTTGCATCCAGATTGATGCTGCCACCAGCATTGAGCTGAGTCGGTAGAGAAAAGCCTTGAGTGGACTCGCCCTGACTTCCTGCATTGCTGATCCCGACACCGAGTTTGAAGCCGCCAGTGGTGCCCCCCTTCAGGCCACCTTTGCTTTGACTCTGGTTGGCGTCGCTGTCTTGGGAACCATGGGCGACGTCGAGGGTGATGTCACGGCCGGTGACATTGATGTCGTGACCGGCATCCAACCGGCTGCCATGGACGTTGACGTCATTGCCGGCGTCCAGGCTGATATCGTTGGCTGCCGAAAGTGTCGAAGGACGGTGGGTTACCGATGTTCTGGTCTGGGTCTGGCTGATGCTTGAGCCACCTGCATGACCATCGAATGTCGCCCCACCGAAGAACTGACCCAATGTATCGACCGACTTCAGCACACTTGATCCCTTGCTGACCCCATCCTCTCCCTTGCCGGTGCCTTGAAGGGTATTGAGCGTGTTACCGATGTTATAGGCGATAGTGGTCGTGGTGCCGTTGCGTTTCACGCTGTCCCAGGTGGTGACCGCACTGGCTTGTTCCGCTGCATCAATGTTGATGTCTCGTTTGGCGCCGATCTTCAGATCGATGCCTGACTGCATGTCCGAACCTTGCAGGTTGACATCGCGGCCGGCGTTGACCTTAAGGTTCTGACCCGCGGATATGGAGCTGCCGGCAGCGGTATGCCCGGAGCTTTCGGTACCCTTCTTGATGGTTTCATTGCCGACGAACGTGCTGAACCCATTGCTGTCGATAGTCTGTTTGATGCCGTAGCTCTTGTTGGTTTCCCAACTGCTGCTGCGTTGCTCATCGATGCTGGCCACAACGTTTACATCGCGGCCCGCATCGAGGTTGGCGTCGTGTCCCGCATTGATGCCGCTGCCGATGACATTAATGTCTCGTGTGGCTTTCAGAATGGCGTCATGACCGGCATTGATTTCGCTGCCGACACTAGTTGAACTGACGACTTCACGGCCGCCCTTATGCGAAGCGTTCGCCGTGATATCAGCCCCGGCCCCTGGCGTGCCCGCAATCAAGCCCACCGTATCCTTGAGAGACAAGCCCAGTTTTTTCTTGAACTCTTCTGCACGGCTATAGGCTTCGTTGTCTGCGGAAGAAAGATTGATGTCACCGGCCTTGTCCAAAAGCCCGGCATGCAGTTCCGCGTTGTTGTCCGCGTTGATGACACTGGCGTTCAGGTTGATGTCACGGCCACCGATGATGACGGCGTCGTGCTTTGCGTTCAGTTCGCTGCCGACTTGAGTGACGTTGGTCTGCAGCTGGCTGCTGCCCTTGGACGACAACCCGAACAGTCCGGTTTTGGTCTTCTTGGAGTAGGATCCGCTTTCCTCGGTAGCCGAGAGCACCGAAACGTCATTCTTGGCGCCCAGAATCAGGTCATTCCCGGCACTCAACTGGCTGCCGATGATGGTGACATTGCGTCCCCCGTCGAGATTGACGCTGCCGTCTTCATCCTGGTGGGTATTGACGGTGAGACTCTGGCCGGCCTCGATCACTGAAGCGACGTTGGTGCTGTCGTAGTTCTCACTTTGCGTGGTCTTGCTGCGCCCGAAGGAGCCGTTTTTCTTCTTGTAGTAGTAAGAAGAGCTTTCGTCCTTGGCTGAGGCAACCAGAATGTCCTGTTCGGCATTCAAGCTGACATTTTCCTCTGCCTTGATCCGACTGGCGATGATCCCCAGATCATTGCCTGCATGGATCGCAATGTCTCGACCCGAGTTCAGCACCGTAGCCTGTTGGCTGATACTGTGACTCTCTTGTGCGAATTTCTTGCTGCGCGATACATAGTCGCTTTCGTTGGCCGCAGAGCTGAGAAGAATGTTGTTCCCTGCGGTCAAGTCGAGATCAAGCTTGGCGTCCAAACGACTCGCTATGGCGGTAATGTCACGTTCAGCCGAGATTGACAAATCCCGCCCGGACTTCACCTCCGCCCCCTGCTGAGTCACGGTCTGGTTGAGGAAACTGCTTCCACGGCCAGTGGTGCTGCGATCCTGCACCGAGGTGATGTTGATGTCGCGATCAGCGTCCAGCGTCATGTCCCGGCCGCTTTGCAGCACGCCGCCGATGTTGTTGATGTCGCGCCCGGAATCGATCTTCAGGTCGTTGGCCGCTTCGATTCGCGCCGCGTTGTCGAGCACGTCGCGGTGGAACAGGCTTGTGCCGCGACTGCCGTCGATGCTGTTCACGTCGCGCTGGTTGATCACGTCGCCGCGGGTCGTGGTGAGCGTGACGTCACGCCCGGAGATGATGCCGCCGGACTTGTTGACGATGTCGTTGCCGGCCTTGAGGGTCAGGCGCTCGCCGGCTTCGATCAGGCCGCTGTTGGTGAGGTTGTTGCCGGCTTCGGCCGACAGGTTGTTCGATGCCTTCAGCGTGCCGGCGTTGTTCAGGTCGCCGCCGGCGATCAGGGTCACGTCGTTGCCTTGGATCAACGCCCCGTTCGGCGCCAGGCGGTTGTTGGCCTGCGCCATGTAAAGCACAGGCACCAGCACCTTTTCGCCGTTCACTTCGTGCTCTTCGAGCCAGACGATGTCGTGGGTCAGCGCCGCCACTTGCTGGGCGGTCAGGGTCACGCCGACGGACAGGTTGAGCTCGTTCTTGCTCGCCACCGCGTTGTTCATCAGGTACTTGAACATCGCTTCGTCGGAGGTCTGGCCGTCGATGAAGCGCTGGCCCGTGCGGGCGACCACGGCCTGCTGCACCAGACGCTGTTCGAACAGGCCGTCGCCCAGGCGCTTGGCGCTGGTGTCGGGGTCGTAGCCGAGCTTGCCCAGCAGGTAGTCCGAGCTCATGAACGACTTGAGGTTGGTCAGCGCCGGGTTGGTCTCGATGAGGTACTTGTGCGGGTTGGAACTCACACTGGTGTCGGGCAGCCCTTCAACACGCTGTACGTAAAATGAGGTGGCTTTGCCGCCTGGCGACAGCACGCCCACCGGCTTGTCGGTGCCGGCATTCACGCTGACCGGAACAGTCTTGTCACCGAGGCTCAACGACGGACGTTCCGCCAGGCTCAAGTCACGCTTACCTGTCGATACCGGGCCGTTTTGGTCGAACTGCAATGGAGTGGCCGACCTGACCGGCATACCGTCAGTGCGCGAGCTAGCAGCGGCGGCAATCGTGCCGATGCTCCAGTCGTGCTCCACTGCGGGGGTCGGATCGGCGCCTTCCTTGTGACTGAAGCGGAACAAGCCATTTTCACCAGCCGGCAGGGTGAAACCCGGCAACGTCAGAGGGTTGACCTGTTGCTGGGCCAGATCGGGAGGCAACTGCGAATTGATGCGGATGACGGTCGGCGTCACCTGTCCGCCCAACTGTGTGGATCCTAGACGGGACGTACCGGCTGCCGTCGCGTTGCCGTTGCGCACGACTCCGTTGTCCAGTTTGTTCGATGCATTGATGTAGACGGTGCCGCCGGCCTGCACGACGGCGTTGGCATTGGTCGAAGGACCGCTTTCGACGGTGGTGTTTCGGAAGAATGTTGCATTTTTTACTGCATCCGGAGCCTCGACACGTACGCCATCGTTGTAATGCGGTAACTCAAAATTCAGTTTGCCGAGTTCCACATGAATTGAGCCGAACGCAATGTAGCCATCCGATTCGCCACCGGTTGCACGGGTTCTTACACGCGTCAAAGATTCAACATTTTCACCGTTCCATACATGCAAGTTGGGTCTGACAAACTTTCCCTGCCCCGCAATGTAACCGAGCTCTCCTGAGTCATACCCCGGATCATTGGCAGCGTTGTAATTCATGACTGCCTGCCAAAAGCGCAAGTCTTTCGTTTGTCCGTCAAACCAGCGGGTGACGGTGTACTCACCGACAGATGCCCCTTGGTTGGTGAAATTTTGCAGATTGAGCGTCAGGTTGCCGCCAGCGCTGACTACAGAAGCGTCATTAATGAACTCACGACCATTCCCCACGAGGTTTCGGCCGGCCGTCAATGTGCCGGAGGCCGAATCCTTGACGATGGAGGACTTGTAGTTTTCGACCCAAACCAAATGGCTTGGGGATGCATCTCCGTTACTGATATCTCCAAACGAAGAACAGCTATAACACCGTACCCCAATGGCGCCGGAAACCAGCCCGCCCCCCGCCACCTCAAACACATCCTTGCGGTTCTCGATGCGATCCGCCGCCAAGTTCAGGTCGCCGACGCTTTCGATAGTCCCTGAAAGGTTTTCGATCGATGAGCTCCAGCCACCGATGCCGTCCCGCGAGATGCTGATGTCGCCAATACCGTAGATATCGGCATAGCGATTGGTCAGTGTGCCGACACGCAGTTGCATGTCAGCACCGCTGAAAATCAGGCTGTTCTGGTTCAGCAGAGAGTTGGCGGTGATCGTCACTTTGCTGCTGCCGCCAAGCGTCCCGTTGTTGATCAGCGTGTCTGCATTGACGTTGAGGTCGCCAACGGATGTGAGCCGTCCCAGATTGGTCAGGCTGCCGCGACTGGTGACCGTGGTCTTGGAGGCTCCCGTGATGCTGGCTGCCGAAGGCAATTCGATTTGCGCAGCAGTGAGGCCCAAGTCCCCGACGCTGCTGAGTCGGCCATTGCCGTAGTAACGACCGCTCAGCTGAATGTCCAATCCGCCGCCAGCGGCAATCAACCCATCGTTGTTCCAGTTCCCGCCGCGCCCGACCAGCTTGGTCGTCGCCAGCAGTTGTCCGCTTGCCGATTGAGTGAAATTGTTGACGTTGACCGTAAGGCGCCCAGCCTGAATGACGCTGCTGTTGGTCCAACTGTCGGCGGCCAAGGTCAAGCCACCCAGGGTGACCAGCGAGCCGCCGGCATTCATGACATTCGCGGTGGAGATGCCGAATTCGCCCGTTCCGACGTGGGTGATAGTACCGCCCGCATTGAGGAAGCCCGGTGTGGTGAGAATGAGATCGGTGTTGGCGGTTTCCACCAGGCCGTTACGGTTGTCGAACAGGCTGCCGATCTGGAAATCGGTCTTGCCGGCGTTGCCCAGCGCCCGCAGCTTGCCGCCCTGGTTGTCGAGGTTGGCGGCGCGGATGGCCAGGGTGCTGGCGCTTTCGATCAGGCCGCCGCGGTTGGAAAAATTGCCGTTGCTGACAACGTCGATCTTACTGGCGCCGATTTGGCCGCCATCGTTGTTCACAGAGCCGGCGGTGGCGTTGAGCAGGCCTTTGGCGTAGATCCCGCCGCCGCTGTTGTCCAGGAGATTGCTCCCTGCATCGAGCAGGATATCGCCCGTGTTAGCAGCGATTCGCCCCGCGCCGCTGTAGATGCCGCCCCAAGCACGCAGATCGATCCGGCTGCCCTCGACCTTGCCGCCCTGACCGTTGCGCAGCACGCCGGTCAGGCGGCTTTGCATCAGCCCCTTGAGGCTCGACAGCATCCCGCCACGGTTATCGAGACTGCTGGCGCTCAGGGTCAGGTCGCCATTGCGGGCGATGAGTTTGCCACCCTGGTTGTCGATGGCCCCGGTGCCCGCGTCAACGGTCAACGCGTTGCCGGCCTGCACGGCGCCGTTGCCGTTGTTCAGCCCGCCAACGGTGAGGATCACATCGCCCTCACGGCTGTTGATCAAGCCATCGGCATCGTTGCGAAGCGTGCCGGCGGAGGCGATCTCAAGCCGGCCATCAGCCGAAATCGTCCCCTGCTGGCTGTTGTTCATCTCGCCTGCGGTCAGCAGTTTCAGCCAAGACTGGCTGATCAACTGGCCACCTTGGTTGTCGATGCCGCTGGCGCGCAGGATCTCCAGCGGACCCGCGCTGCCCAGAACGCCGTTGATGTTGGTCAGCGCACCGAGCAGGTCGAGGGCAACGCTGCCGTCGCCTACGAGACGGCCACCGGTATTGTCCAGTCGCGAACCGGTGACGGTCATGGTCTTGGCGGCGGTGATACGGCCGCCGGCGTTGTTCAGGTCGGTTGCACGAATATCGAGAGTGCCGCTGCTTTCGATCAGACCGCCTGAGGAGTTGATCAGGGTGCCGTCAGTAAAGGTGAGCGACTGCCGGTCGCCGCTGGTGATGATGCCGGCGGTGTTGTCGAGGCTGGCCGCCTTGATGGTCACCTCGCCCTTGCCGCCCAGGCCGCCTTTGCTGTGGTTGACCAGGGCGCCGCTGAGGTCGATGGCCAGATCGCCGAACTGGCTGGAAACCGTGCCTTCCTGGCTGTTGTCGAGGCTGCCGCCGTCGACGGTCACGCCGTTCCAGCCGGACACCAGGCCGCCCTGGTTCAGGGTT